>NZ_JAAGBB010000011.1 GCF_018129085.1 Plastoroseomonas hellenica | reverse complement strand
GTCGCGGCGCTCCTCGCCTGCCTCGTCGTGCAGCCGCAGCGCGTGGCGCTGGATGTCGAGCGCGACCCGCGCCAGCCGGTCGGCCCCGCGGCGCTGTTCAGCCGCCGCAGCCTCGCCGGGCCCTTCGCCGCGCTCCGGCTGCACCGGCTGCTGCCGCCGCTGACGCTCCTCGCCTTCTCCTTCGCCGTCGTGCAGGGCAGCCTCTTCGCCTTCACCGTCACCTGGCTCACCGAGGCGCGGGGCCTGCCGCTGATCCAGGCCGGCGCTGCCTTCGCCGGCATGCAGGCGGGCGGCGCTCTCGCCCGCATCGGCCTCGGCTGGCTCGCCGACCGCACCGGCCGGCCGGCGCTCGCACTCGCCGTGCAGGCGATCGCGGCGGCGGCGCTGGTGGCGGCGCTGACCCTGCTGCCGGCGGGCGCGCCCTTCTGGCTGCTCGTCACGCTCTGCACGCTGACCGGCTGCGTCGCGGCGAGCTGGAACGGCATCTACAACGCCGAGGTCGCGCGCCTGGTGCCGCCGGAGCGCGTCATCGAGGCGACGGCGGGATCGAGCACGCTCTGCTTCCTCGGCTACGTGCTGGCGCCCTCGGGTTTCGCGGTGCTGGTGGCGGTCTTCGGCGGCTGGACCCTGCCGCTGCTGCTGGCGGCAGGGCAGCTCGGCATCGTCGCCGCGGTTGTGCTGCCGCCGGTGCTGCGGGCGACGCGGCCGGGCTGACGGCTTCCGTCGCCGGCGCAAGCCCCTTGCTGCAATGACGGCTTCTGGCCGCGGCGCCGCCCGCCGCATCCTGCGCGGTGGAAGGCAACGCCAGGGAAGAACGCCATGCGCAGAACGGCGGCGGAGCGGGTCATCGTCCGGGAGGTCGGCCCGCGCGACGGCTTGCAGATGGCGAAAGCCGTCATGCCGACCGCCGCCAAGCGCGCCTGGATCGCCGCCATGGCCGGCGCCGGCCTCTCCGAGATGGAAGTCGCGAGCTTCGTGCCGCCGGCCGCCATGCCGCAGATGGCCGATGCCGCCGCGGTGACGGCGGCCACGCGCGCGGCGCATCCCGCGCTGCTCGTGGTGGCGCTCGCGCCCAACCTGCGCGGCGCGCAGGACGCCGCCGCGGCCGGCGCGCAATCCATCATCGTGCCGGTCTCCGCCAGCGAGGCGCATAGCCGCGCCAATGTCCGCCGCAGCCGCGACGCGCAGGTGGCCGAGCTCGGGCGGATCCTGTCCTGGTCGCGGAGCCTGGGCGAGGGGCGGCCGCGCATCGAGGCCGGCATCTCCACGGCCTTCGGCTGCTCCCTGCAGGGCGCCGTGCCGGAGGCCGAGGTCGTGGCGCTCGCGGCTGTGCTGGCGGAAGCGGGGGCGGATGTCGTGGCCCTCGCCGACACCCTCGGCTATGCGGCGCCGGGGCAGGTCCGCCGCCTGGTGCGCGCTGTCAGCGCGGAGGTCGGCGCGGACCGCTTCGGCAACCTGCATCTGCACGACACGCTCGGCATGGCGATGGCGAATGTCCTGGCGGCGCTGGAGGAAGGCGTGCGCGGCTTCGATGCGGCGCTCGGCGGCCTCGGCGGCTGCCCCTTCGCGCCCGGCTCGGTCGGCAATGCCGCGACCGAGGACCTGGTCTACCTGCTGGAATCCGAAGGCTTCGCGACCGGCATCGACCTCGCCGCGCTGCTGGAAGCCCGGCAGGTGCTGGCCGCCGGGCTGCCAAGCGAGACGCTGCATGGCCGGGTCGCCGCCGCCGGCATCCCGCGCACCTACCAAGCCGCCGCCTGACGCCCCCACATCCGGAACGCGCCGCCATGCCGAACGACAGCCCCGCAACCACCCCGACGCCGCTCGGCGGCATCCGGGTGATCGAGTTCAGCCACATGGTGATGGGGCCGAGCTGCGGCATGATCCTCGGCGATCTCGGCGCCGAGGTGGTGAAGATCGAGCCCGCACCCGCCGGCGACAACACCCGCCGCCTGACCGGTCCCGCGCTCGGCTTCTTCCCGGCCTTCAACCGCAACAAGCGCAGCCTCTGCATCGACCTCAAGCGCCCCGCCGGGCTCGCGCTGGTGCGGCGGCTCGCCGCCGGCGCCGACGTTCTGGTCGAGAATTTCCGCCCCGGCGCGATGGACAAGCTCGGCCTCGGCCAGGCCGCGCTCGCCGCCATCAACCCGCGCCTCGTCTACGCCTCCTGCAAGGGCTTCCTGCCCGGGCCTTACGAGCACCGCGCGGCGCTCGACGAGGTCGTGCAGATGATGGGCGGCCTCGCCTACATGACGGGACCGCCGGGACGGCCGCTGCGCGCGGGATCCTCGGTCAACGACATCATGGGCGGCATGTTCGCCGCGATCGGCGTGCTGGCGGCGCTGCGGGAGCGGGAGGCGAGCGGGCGCGGCGGCCTGGTGCAATCCGGCCTCTTCGAGACCTGCATGGTGCTGACCGCGCAGCACATGGCCCGCGCCGCGATCGAGGGCCGGGAGCCCGAGCCCTTCGGCGACCCGGCGATGCGGAAGCCCTGGCCGGTCTACGACATCTTCGACACCGCCGATCCCGGCCAGCAGGTCTTCGTCGGCGTCGTCACCGAGACCCAGTGGCGCGCCTTCTGCGCCGCCTTCGGGCTGGAGGACCTGCTGAGCGACCCTGATCTCGCCGGCATGCATCGCCTGGCCGCGGCGCGGGCGCGCATCCTGCCGCGCGTCGCCGCCGTCTTCGCCGCCCTGCCGAAGCCCGTGCTGATGGCGCGCTGCGAGGCGCTGGGCCTCCCCTTCGCGCCGATCGCCAAGCCCGGCGAGCTGCTCGACGACCCGCATCTGCTGGCCTCGGGCGGGCTGCTGCCGGTCGATCTCTCGGGCGCCGAGGCGGCGGGCGGCGCGCCGGTGCGCGGCGATGCCGGGCTGCCCGGCCTGCCGATCGCGCTGCCCGGCGGCCGCCCGGGCCTCCGCCGCCAGCCGCCCCGCCTCGGCGAGCACGGGCGGGAGGTGGCGCGCGAGGCCGGGCTCTCCGAGGCCGAGATCGCCGCGTTGATCGCCGACGGCACCCTGGCCTTGCCCGGGGATGCGCCCGTCGCCGAATGAACCCCGGACGACCGCCCCGCGAGAGGGCGGCGCCACGACCGCGAGGAACCCGAGAATGACCACGCCGATGCCGACCCGTCGCGGCTTCACCGCCGCGATCCTCGCAGCACCGGCCCTGCTCGCGGGCCCCGGGCGGGGCCGCGCGGCCGAGGGCTGGGCGCCGTCGCGCCCGATCCGGATCGTGGTGCCCTTCACGCCCGGCCAGGCCAACGACATCTTCGCGCGCCTGCTGGCGGAGAAGGCGAGCGAGCTGCGCTGGCCGCAGCAACGGGTGGTGGTGGAGAACCGCGCCGGCGCCGGCGGCACCATCGGCATGCAGGCCGTGGCGCAGGCGGCGCCGGACGGCCACACCCTGGTCTTCGGCAGCCTGGCGACCTTCGCCATCAACCCCGCGATCATGGCGAACCTGCCCTATGACCCCGAACGCGACTTCCTGCCGGTCACCCGCATCTTCGAAGGGCCGCTGCTGGTGGTGGTGCCGGCGCGCGGACCGGACCGGGACCTCGCGGGCCTGGCGGCGCGGCTGCGGACGGGCGGGCTGACCTATGCCTCCAGCGGCCCGGGGACGACCCAGCACCTGAGCACGGAGCTGTTCCTGCAGGGCATCGGCGCGCGGGCGACGCATGTGCCCTATCGCGGCAGCGGCCCGGCCATGACCGATGTGGCGGGCGGCGCCGTCGACTTCGCCTTCGAGAGCGCCGCCGCGGCGCAGCCGCTGGTCGCCTCGGGCATGCTGCGCGCGCTCGCGGTCAGCTCGGCGCGGCCGACGCCCGGGCTCGACCTGCCGACCGTCGCCGAGGCCGCGTCGCTGCCGGGCTATGCCGTGAACGGCTCGGGCGGGGTGCTGGCGCCGGCGCGCACCCCGGCCGCCACCATCGCCGCGTTGCATGAGGGCTTCGCCGCGGCCATGGCCGATGCCACGGTGCGGGCCCGCGTCACCGAAGCCGGGACCATCCCGCTGGCGGAGGGGCCGGAAGCCTTCGGCCGCTTCATCCGCGACGAGCGCCGCAAATGGGCGGAGGTCGCGCGGCGGGGCGCCATCCGCATCGAGTAGCGCCGGTCGGGGCCGGGCTATTTGAGCGCCCCTGTCGGGATCGCGGATCGTGGCCCGCGCGGCTCTTCCGCCGTCGTGATGACGTGTGTCCCGAGCAGGATGGCGAAGACCAACATCGGGATGGCCCAGAACTGCAACGGCAGACCCCAGAAGGAGTGCCGTGCGGGCTCGCTGGGCTTGCCGCCGCGGTTCCAACGAAGGCCGAGCCAGGCAATGACGAGAGCCGCGAGCCCCACGGCCAGGCCGACGCCCCGGTCCACCTCGGGCCCGTCGATCTGGCGAAGGACGATCATCGGCAGGAACATGCCGAGCGCCAGCAGGCAAGGCGCGCACCAGCCGCGGCCCGCCCAGAAGATCCATATCATCGCTGCCTCCGGCGCGCACCGTCCTGCCTTATGGTTCGGTACACGCAGCCTGTCGAGGGATCGGCGATCCGATCTAGCCGGCCTCGGGCTGCGCCAGCAGGTGGTTGAGCAGCAGCCGGGCCGCTGCCGGCAGGCCGGGCGCGGGCCGCGCCACGATCCGCAGCCGGCGCCGCGCCCAGTCCTCGGCGAGCGGCACACCCGCGAGGCCGAGTGCCGCCAGATAGGGCCGCGCCACCCCATCCGGCATCACCGTCGCGCCGAGGCCCGCGGCGGCGAGGCGGCGCGCGGAATCGGTGGTGGCGACGCGGAAGCGGTACTGCGGCGCGCGGCCGAGGCGCCGCGCCTCTTCCTCGAGCAGGATCGCCAGCGCGCCGCCGGCCTGCACGCCGATCAGCGGCTCGTCGAGCAGCGCCGCATAGCGGAGCGAGGCGCGGTCGGCCAGGCGATGGCCGGCCGGCATCACCGCCAGCAGCGCGTCGCCGTGCCAGCCATGCGCCTCCAGCTCCGTCGGCAGCGCGGCGGCGCTGGTGACGATGCCGAGATCGACGCGCCCTTCCAGCACCTCGTGCAGGATGGCGAGGCTGGTCTCCTCCTGCAGGGTCACGGCGATGCCGGGCTGCGCCTGCGCGAAGCCGGCCAGCGCTTCGGCCAGGCGGTGGCCGCTGAGCGCCGAGGTGGTGGCGCCGAGCCGGACGCTGCCGGTGCCGCCGGCGGCGAAGGCGCGGAGGTCGTCCTCCATCCGGCTGCCGAGCTCGAACAGCGCCCGTGCGTGCCGGATCAGCCGCTCGCCGGCCGCCGTCGCGCGTACGCCCTTGGCGCCGCGATCGAGAAGCTGCACGCCGTGCTGCTGCTCCAGATCCTGGATCCGCTTGGCGGCGGCGGAGATCGCGATGCCGCAATGCTCCGCCGCGCGCGACAGGCTGCCGAGCGCGTCGGCCGCGAGCAGGATCCGGAGCGTCACCCAGTCCGGCGGCGATGGCATGGCGGCGGTGTGTCCTTCCCGGCGTGGCCTCCGTCGGGCCGGCGCCATTCTAGGCCGAACCAGCATTTGGCGCGGGGAGGCGTGTGGCGGGGTTTTTTCGTCCCTGGCGTGTCGGTCGACGCAGCCGATGCTGGTGGCATCGGCGAGGAGATCGGCGCGCCAGGGGCGGAAAAGACCCGCTACACGGCGGGCAGGATCTGCGCGCGGCACTCGCCGAAGCCAATGCTGACCGCACCGGGCCGCGCCGCGCGGGCGCGCAGGATCACCGCGTCGCCATCCTCCAGGAAACGGCGGGTCTCGCCACCCGGCAGCACCACCGGTGCCTGGCCGCCGCGCGTCGTCTCCAGGAGGCTGCCGAGGCCCGCCGGATCGGGCGCGGAGAGGGTGCCGGAGCCGAGGAGGTCGCCGGGGTTCAGGTCGCAGCCGCCGCTGGTGTGGTGCGCGACCATCTGCGCCACGGTCCAGTACATGTGCCGCGTGCCGGAGAGCGACAGGCGATGCGGCGGCAACCCTGCCGCCCGCATCGCGGCGGTCTCGATCAGCACCTCGAGCGCGATGTCAAAGGCGCCGCCCCGCTGGTCGGCAGCGTCGAGCAGGTAGGGCAGCGGCGCCGGATCGCCTTCCGGCCGCGGCGGCTGCGCGATGCGGAAGGGCGCCAGCGCCTCCGGCGTGATCACCCAGGGGGAGATGGTGCTGCCGAAGCTCTTCGAGAGGAAGGGGCCGAGCGGCTGGTATTCCCAGGCCTGGATGTCGCGCGCCGACCAGTCGTTGAGCAGGCAGAAGCCGGCGACATGCGTCTCCGCCGCGCCGACCGGCACCGGCTCGCCAAGCGCATTGCCGGGGCCGATCCAGATGCCGAGCTCCAGCTCGTAATCGAGCTTCTCGCAGGGGCCGAAGCGCGGCGCCGCGGCGTCCGGCGCCTTGAGCTGCCCCTTCGGCCGCCGCAGATCGGTGCCACTCACGCGCACCGAGGACGCACGGCCGTGATAGCCGATCGGCACGTGCTTGTAGTTCGGCAGCAGCGGATTGTCCGGGCGGAACACCCGGCCGACATTGGTCGCGTGGTGGATGCCGACATAGAAGTCGGTGTAGTCGCCGATGCGTGCCGGCAGATGCAGGGTGCAGCCGGCGGCAGGGTGCAGGCAGGCTGCGGCCGCGTCGCGCTCGGCGCTGCCCTCCGCGAGCAGTGCGGAGAGCCGTGCCCGCAGTGCCCGGCGTGGCCCCGCACCCAGGGCGAAGAAGCCGTTCAGCGTGTCGGATGCCGCTGCCTCCGCGGCCTCCGCCGCCGCGCCGGCGAAGAGCCCGGCGGCGAGCGCCGCCTTCAGGTCGAGGATGCCGTCGCCGATCGCGACGCCGCTGCGCCGATCGCCGCCGGGCGGCGAGACGATGCCGAAGGGCAGGTTCTGGATCGGGAAATCCGGATGTCCGTCGGCACCGGGCACCCAGGAGCGGAGGGCGGGATCATGAGTGGCGTCGATCTGGGTCATCGGGTCGGTGCCGGTCCTGCTCATGGCCGCGACGGGTCGAAATGCTTCCGCAGGCCCTGGCCGTATTCGGGGTAGTCGGCCTGGAGCTGCGGCGCCTCGGCGGCGAAGCGGGTGACGCGTTGCGGGAAGCGGGTCTCGAACATGAAGGCCAAAGTCCCTTCCAGCTTGTGGGGCTTGAGCACGGCATGGCTTGCGGCTTCGAAGGAAGCGGGGTCGGGGCCGTGCGGCAGCATGGTGTTGTGCAGGCTGAAGCCGCCGGGCACGAAGCCGCCGCCGGTCTTGGCGTCGTAGACGCCGTAGATCAGGCCCATGAACTCGCTCATGACGTTCATGTGGTACCAGGGCGGGCGGAAGGTGTTTTCCGCGACCAGCCAGCGGTCGGGGAAGATCACGAAATCCACATTGGCGGTGCCGGGTGTTTCCGAGGGCGCGGTCAGCACCGTGAAGATCGACGGGTCCGCATGGTCGAAGAGCACCGGCCCGACCGGTGAGTAGCGCCGGAGGTCGTATTTGTAGGGCGCGTAATTGCCGTGCCAGGCGACGACATCGAGCGGCGAATGGCCGATCGCCGCGCGCCAGAGATTGCCGCCCCATTTCACCGTCAGGGTCGATGACGCGTCGCGGTCTTCGTAGGCGGCGACCGGCGTCTGGAAGTCGCGCGGGTTCGCCAGGCAATTGGCGCCGATCGGGCCGCGCTCCGGCAGGGTGAAGGCGCCGCCGTAATTCTCGCAGAGATAGCCGCGCGCCGGCTGTTCCTCCGGCAGCTCGACGCGCAGCTTCACGCCGCGCGGGATGACCGCGATCTCGCCCGGCTCGATGTCGATGATGCCGAACTCGGTCCAGAGCCGGAGCGCGCCCTGCTGCGGCACGAAGAGCATCTCGGCATCGGCGTTGTAGAAATACTCGTCGCGCATCGAGCGGGTGGCGAGATAGATGTGCGAGCCCATGCCGGCCATGGCGCCGGCATCACCCGCCGTGGTGACGGTGCGGATGCCGTCCAGGAAGCTCAGCGGCGCCTCCGGCAGCGGGATCGGGTCCCAGCGCAGCGGCGCCAGCGGCATGTCGACCTCGGCCGCGGGCGCGGTGCGCCAGAGCCCGGCATCGACCTTCTCGAAACGGCCCCAATGCCCGACGGTCGGGCGGATGCGGTAGAGCCAGGAGCGTTCGTTGCTGGCGCGCGGGGCGGTGAAGGGGGACCCGCTGAGCTGTTCGGCATAGAGGCCATAGGCGCAGCGCTGCGGGGAGTTGCGCCCGACCGGCAGGGCGCCGGGCAGGGCCTCCGTTTCGAAGCCATTGCCGAAGCCCGACATATAGGCGGCGGCGTTGCGCGCCTCGGCCGGCGCGGCGGCGGGGCCGGGTCTGACGGAGAGGTTCATCGGCGGTGCTCCCGTGGACGAGGGCTCTGGATCGTCGGGCGTCCGCGCCGATCATATATCGTCTCATCTGAGATGAAAAGTGGCACTGACACCGACTTGCAGCGGCCATTCGCGTCACGACATCGTGGCGCGCGCTGGCTATGCTGCAGGCCAGGATCGAACGGGAATCGAGAAGGACGCCCATGCACCTGCCCGCGACGCGCAAGACCATCGAGGGGCGTGGGGTCCAGTCGATCGAGGTCGGGGGCCGCCTGCTGCAGGCGATGGTGGAGCTGGCGCAGCCTTCCATGCTGCGCGACCTGGCAGCAGCGGCGAAGGTCACGCCGGCGCAGGCGCATGCCTATCTCGTCAGCTTCCGCAAGCTTGGGCTGGTGGAGCAGGATGCGGCCAGCGGCCGCTACCTGCTGGGCCCCTTCGCGTTGCAGCTCGGCCTGGCGCGCATGCGCGGCTTCGACCCGCTGCGGCTCGCGAGTGCCGCGGCGATGGAGCTGGCGCTCGAGATGGGGCTGATGGTTACGATCTCCGTCTGGGGCACCCATGGCCCGACGGTGATCCAGGTGACCGAGGCGGTGCAGCCGGTGCATGTCAATCTCCGCGCCGGCGCGGTGTTCACGATCACCGGCACCGCGACGGGGCGGCTCTTCGGCGCGCTGCTGCCGGAGGCGCTGGTGCGCCCGCTGGTCGAGGCCGAGACGCGCGCCGGCGGCAGGTCCCAGGCGATCGGGCGCGGCACCTCGCTGGAAGCGCATCGCCTCTCCGTCGCCGAGGTCCGCCGCCTCGGCCACGCGACCACCGAAGGCGTGCCGGTGCCGGGCGTGAACGCGGTCGCCGTGCCGGTGCTGGACCACAGCCGGCAACTGCAGTTCGCGCTGACGGCGATCGGCCATGCGGAAGCGCTGGACGTCGCCGAGGGTAGCGCGCAACTGGCGCAGGTCGTGGGTTTCGGCCGGAAGGTCTCCGCGCAGCTCGGCTACCAGGCGCCGCCGGCCGCGGCCGGCACGGTCACGCCGCTCCGCCGCGCCGCGCGGCGTAGCCGGGCCGGCTGACGCGTTGGGTAGAGGCTTTGTTTGGCGCGCAGCCGCCACACCAACCCTGCGCGCTGATGCCCGGCTCCGAAAGCCAGGGCTTTCTCCACCGGGCATCAATGCCCACCGCCGAGATAGGCCGCCCGCACCCGGGGATGCTGCAGCAGCTCGGCGCCGCTGCCTTCGAGCGTGACGCGCCCGGTCTCCAGCACATAGGCGCGGTCGGCGACGCCGAGCGCGAGATTGGCCATCTGCTCGACCAGCAGCACGGTCACGCCGCGGGCGCGCAGCGCGGTGATGATGCCGAAGATCTCCCGGATGATCAGCGGCGCGAGGCCGAGCGAGGGCTCGTCGAGCAGCAGCAGCCGCGGCTCGCCCATCAGGGCGCGGGCGATCGCCAGCATCTGCTGCTCGCCACCCGAGAGGGTGACCGCGGGCTGGTCCTGCCTTTCCCTGAGGCGCGGGAAGAGTTCGTATTGCGCCGCCATCGCGCGGGCGAGATCGGCCTGGCCCAGCCGCCGCGAATAGGCGCCGAGCTCGAGGTTGTCGCGCACGGTCTGGTCGGGAAACACCTGCCGCCCCTCCGGTGAGAGGGCGATGCCGGCGGCGACGCGGCGATGCGCGGGCAGGGCGGCGATGTCGCGCCCTTCGAAGCGGATGCCGCCGGCGGCGAGCGGCACCAGCCCGGCGATGGCTTTCAGCAGCGTGCTCTTGCCGGCGCCATTGGCGCCGACGATGGCGACGATCTGCCCCGGCTCCACCGCGATGGTGGCATCGGCGACCGCCTGGATCGGCCCATAGGCGATATGCACGGCGTCGAGCTGCAGCATGGCCATGGCCTCAGCCCCCCGCCGCCGCCGGCAGACCGGCCGCCCGCGGCGCTGCGTCCGGCTCCGTGCCGAGATAGGCGGTCATGACGCGCGGGTCGCGCTGGATCGCGGCCGGCGCGCCCTCCGCGATCTTCTCGCCGTAGTCGAGCACGATGACGTGGTCGGAGATCGCCATCACCAGGTCCATGTGGTGCTCGACCAGCAGGATGGTGATGCCCTGATCGCGGATGCGCCGCAGCAGCCCGCCGAGCTCCGCCGTCTCCTGCGGGTTGAGGCCCGCCGCGGGTTCGTCGAGCAGCAGCAGATGCGGCTCGGTCGCCAGCGCGCGGGCCAGCTCCACCCGCCGCTGCAGCCCATAGGCCAGGCTGCCGGCGGGCAGCGCCGCGAGGTGCGACAGGCCGAGGAAGGCGAGGATGGCGTCCACGCGCTGCCGCGCCTTCCGCTCCTCCCGCCGGGCGGCGGGCAGGCCGAGCAGCGAGGTGAGGACGCCGTTCCGCATCCGCGCGTGCTGGCCGAGCAGCACGTTGTCGAGCACCGAGAGCTCGCGGAACAGCCGCAGGTTCTGGAAGGTGCGGGCGATGCCCTTGCCGCAGATCGCGTGCACCGCGGCACCGCTGAGATCCTCGCCGAGGAAGGCGATGCGGCCGGCATCCGGGCGCACGATGCCGGAGAGCATGTTGATGAAGGTGCTCTTGCCGGCGCCGTTGGGGCCGATCAGCGCATGGATGTGCCCGGGGACGAGGCGGGCCGCCACGTCGCGCGCCGGCTGCACGCCGCCATAGGATTTGCAGACCCCTTCGGCGGTCAGCAGCGGTGCTTCCCCCGGCTGGCCCTCGCGCACCGGCAGCGCGACCGCGGCCGATGCCGCCGGCGCCGCGCCCTGCGGCCGATCCGGCCTGCGCCGGAGCCGGGCGGCCGCGCCGGCGATGGCACCGGCCAGGCCCTTCGGCATGGCGTAGAGTGCGAAGAGCAGCAGCGCGCCGTTGACGAAATGCTCGATCCAGGTCCAGCGCGCGACGAGGGCGGAGATGACGGTGAGCGTCACCGCGCCGAGCAGCGGCCCGGCCAGCGATCCGCTGCCGCCGAACAGCACCAGCAGCAGGATGAAGACCGAGAGGTGGAAGGTGATGAAGTCGGAATTGATGTACTGGTTCTGCTGTGCCACCAGCGCGCCGGCCAGGCCGCAGGTCACGGCGGCGATGACGAAGGCCAGCACCTTGGTGCGCAGCACCGGCACGCCGACCGCCCCGGCCGCGACCTCATCGGCCTGCAGCGACAGGAAGGCGCGGCCGTGTCGGCCGGTGAGCAGGTTGGCGAGCAGCAACTGCGTGACCAGGCAGAGCGCGATGCCGAGCCAGACCCATTGCGCCATGCTCAGCGGCTCGCCCCAGATGGTGAGCGGCTTGATGGCGTAGATCCCCATCGCCCCACCGAAGGGCTCCGCCTCCGTCACCAGCTTCTCGACGACGATGCCGAAGGCGAGCGTCACCATGGCGAGGCTCGGCCCCCGCACCCGGAGCGAGGGGGCTGCGATCAGCACGCCGCAGACGCCGGCGATCCCGACCGCGAGGATCAGCGCCAGCCAGGGGTCGAGGTCCCATCGCGTGGTCAGCAGTGCCGCGCCATAGGCGCCGGCCGCGAAGAGCCCGGCCTGGCCCAGCGATTTCTGGCCGGCATAGCCGAGCAGCACGTTCATCCCCTGCGCGCAGAGCAGGTAGACGCAGATGTTGAAGAGGATGCGCAGGTGGAAGTCGTTGCCCGCCGCCAGCACCAGCAGGGCGGCGGCGAGGGCGATGCCGGTCGCGATCAGGGCGTGGCGCATGTGACGCATGGCGTCAGACCTTGTCGAGCGCGCGTGCGCCGAAGAGGCCGTTGGGCCGGATCGCCAGCACCAGGATGATGAGCAGGAAGATGACGATCTCCCGCCACTGCGCCTCCCACAGCGCGACGCCGGCTTCCAGCAGTCCGAGCGCGAAGCCGCCGAAGATGCAGCCGCGCGGGTTGTCGAGCCCGCCCATGATCGCGCCCGAGAAGGCCTTGAGCGCGATGCCCATGCCCATGAAGAGCGAGGCCGAGGCGATCGGCGCCACCAGCAGCCCGCCGACCCCGGCGAGTGCGCTCGACAGCGCGAAGGCGCCGAGCATCACCGCGGCGACGTTGATGCCCATCAGCGCCGCGACCTGCGGGTTGTGCGCCACCGCGCGCATCGCCTTGCCGAGCCGGGTGCGGCGCATCAGCAGGTCGAGCGCCGCCATCAGCACGACCGCCACCGCCAGCACCAGGATCTCCTGCGGCCGCACCCCGGCGCCGGCTAGGCGCATGACGTCGTCGCCGAAGGGGGAGGGCATGTTGACCGGCGCCGGCCCCCAGACCGCGAGGCCGAGGCTCTGCAGGATGATGCCGAAGCCGATCGTGCTCATCACCCAGGACATGCCGGGCTTGCCGGCGAAGGGGCGGATGGCGGCGAGGAAGAGCAGGATGCCGAGTGCGCCGAGCACCGCGCCGACCACGGCGGCCGCCAGCGGATAGCGGGCGCCGCCCGCGGCCGCAGGGGCGAGGGCCGCGAAGCTGCCCTCGCCCGAGACCAGGTAGAGCACGGTGACGCCGAGAAAGGCGCCGACGCCGATGAACTCGCCCTGCGCGAAGTTCAGCGTCTTCGTGGTGGTGAAGGTGATGCTGAAGCTCAGCGCGATCAGCGCATAGACCCCGCCGATGGCGAGGCCGCTGACCAGCACCTGGAGATAGGTCGCGAGCACCTGGTTCCCTCCGCGATCGGGCCGGCGGATGCCGGGATCAGCCCCGGAAATCCTCGGGCCGGAGGCCTGCGACCACCGCGTCGTCGAAGGCCGCGAGCCGGCCGCCGCGCCAGCAGGTCCAGCGCTGGTCCGCCGCGGTCAGCGCCTCGTGCTGGTCGCGGGTGAAGGGGCGCTCATAGGTCTTGGCATAGCCATCGAGGCGGCCCTGCAGATCCTCGAGCGCCGCGCGCACCGCGGGCCCTTCGGTGTTGCCGGCCTGCTGCATGGCGCGCGCGAGCAGCATGGTGCCGTCATACCCATGCACCGCGAAGGAATAGGCGGAATCCGCGTCGAGCTGCGGGCGGATGCGGTCGAAGAAGGCCTGCTGGCGCGGCGTGCGGTCTTCCGAGACGGTGCGCAGGAAAATCGGCCGTTCGGCGAGGGTCGGGCCGGCGGCGTTGATGAAGCTGAGATTGTCCGCGGCCCAGCTCGTCAGCACGGTCGGGAAATAGCCGATCTTGTCCATGCTGCGCATGAGCTGGCCGATCGGCGTGCCCTGCGCCCAGACCAGCGCCGTCTCGACGCCGGCGGTCCGGAGCTTGGCGAGCTGGGAGGTCATGTCGGTGTCATTGACGTTGAAGCGCTCATTGGCCGCGGCCGTCAGGCCCTGTGCCTGCGCGACCTCCTGCAGGTCGCGCAGCCCGGCCTGGCCATAGCCGGTGGTCTCGGTCAGGAAGCCGATGCGGCCGCTGCGCGGGTTCTTCTTCGCATAGGCCATCAGGGCGATGACCTGGGTGCGGTCGACGCTGCCGACGCGGAACATGTAGTTGTCGGCGCCGGCGCGGATCGGCCGGGTGATGTCGGTCGCCGAGCCGATGCAGCCCATCACCGGGACGCGCTTCTGGTTCGGGATATGGCGCCAGGCCAGCGCATTGCCGGAATTGGTCGGGCCGAGCACCGCGACCACGCGTTCGTTGTCGATCAGGTCGCTCATGTTCTGGATGGATTTGGGCGGCTGCGACAGGTCGTCCCGCACGATCAGGGAGAAGGCGCGGCCGAGCACGCCGCCTTCGCGGTTCAGATCCTCGATCGCCGCCCGGATGCCGACCACCGCGGCGCGGCCGGACTGGGCGGAAGGCGAGGCGGCGAGGTCGCCGTTGAAGCCGAGGCGGATCTCCTCGCGGGGTTGCGCGCGGGCGATCGCCGGCGCCGCCAGCAGGGCGGCCAGCGTGCCGCGGCCGAAGCCGCGCCGTGTGATGTCGTCGCTGATGCTGGGCACCTTGTCCTCCTCCCCAGTCGTCGCCGTTACGGCTCTTGTCGGCCTTGGGTGCCGATGGCGCGGAGCCTAGGATTCGACGAAGTGATATGCAATCAGCAAAATGTCTCATCGGAGATGATTTGGTTCTTGCGAACGAGTTCGTCCTATGATTGGCTCCGCGCCATTCGACGACCCGCGCCCAAGCGGGCTGCCCGTGACCCGGGCTTCAGGAGGAATGACCGCCAGATGCTGCTGCACGGACGCCTCGCGCTCGTCACCGGTGCCGGACAGGGCAATGGCGCGGCGATCGCGCTCGGCCTGGCGCGGGAAGGCGCACGGGTGGTCGCGACCGACATCGCGCAGGACGGCGCGGCGCGTACCGCGGCCGCGATCCGTGCGGCGGGTGGTGAGGCTTTCGCCCATGTGCTGGATGTCGCCGATGCCGAAGCCACGCGCGCGCTGGCGGCTGACATCGCGGCGGAGGCCGGCGCGGTCTCGGTGCTGGTCAACAATGCCGGCATCTGCCCGCGCCACACGATCGACAGCCCGGATCTGATGCGGGCCTGGGACGCCGCCATGGACGTCAACTTGCGCGGCACGCTGAACGTCTCGCTGGCCTTCCTGCCGGCGCTGCGCGAGACCAAGGGCAGCATCGTCAACATCGCCTCGATCGCGGCTTTCGTCTCGACCGCGACCTCGGTCAGCTACCCGACATCGAAGGCCGGAGTGCGCGCGCTGACCCAGAGCATGGCGCATGAGCTCGCGAAGGACGGCGTGCGGGTCAACGCCATCGCGCCCGGCACCTTCGCCACCGCCATGACCGAGGCGACGCGGCTCGACCCCGAGCGCTCGGCGCGCTTCCTCGCCCGCATCCCGATGGGCCGCTACGGCGAGCCGGAGGAGCTGGTCGGGCCGGTCGTCTTCCTCGCTTCCGCCATGTCCAGCTACGTCACCGGCACCACGCTCGTGGTGGACGGCGGCTATCTGGCTCTCTGAGGAGACCGCCATGATCCTCCGCATGGGTCTTCTGACCCGCCGGCCGGACCTCACCCAAGCCGCCTTCCGCACGCATTGGCGCGAGGTGCACGGGCCGCTCGCTGCTGATCTGCCGGGGCTGCTCGCCTATCACCAGAACCCTGTCGTCGATGCCGCGCAGCGCGGCATCGATCATGCGCGCGGCGCCTGGACCTTCGACGGCATCTCCCAGCTCTGGTTCGCGGATGTGGCGGCGATGCGGGCCGCCATCGCCTCCGGCCGCTATGATGCGGTGGCGGCGGATTCCCCGGGCTTCGTCGCCGACACCAGGGTGGTCGCGGCGGAGCAGCATGTGGTGGTGCCGCTGCCCGCCGACCCCGGCCCCTGCATCAAGCGCATGTCGATCCTGACGCGGCTGCCCGGCATGTCCGCCGAGGATTTCTCCCGCGAATGGCGGGAGGTGCACGGGCCGCTGGTGCGGCGCTTCCCGCATCTGCTCGGCTATACCCAGAACCACGTCGTCCTGCGGGAATCTGCGCCGGGCACCGCGGCCACGCATGCGGCGCTGCCGATCGATGGCGTCGTCGAGATGTGGTTCCGCGACCTGGACGGGCTCGGCGCCGCCTTCGCCTCGGAGGCCGGCGTCGCCGCCATGGCGCATGCGCAGCGCTTCATCGCTGAGATCACGACCTTCCTGGTCGAGCCGCATGTGGTCCGCTGAACAGCACGGGATGGAGCAGCCTGCATGACCGAGAGCCTGACCTGCGACGTGCTGGTGGTGGGATCCGGGGCCGGCGGGCTGGCGGCGGCGGTGGCCGCGGCGGCGCGCGGCCTCTCCGTCATTGTCGCCGAGAAGGACCGCCATGTCGGCGGCACCACCGCGCTTTCCGGCGGCTTCCTCTGGGTGCCGAACAACCCCGTCTCCCGCCGCGACGGCATTGAGGACAGCGCCGATGCCGTGCGCACCTATCTGCGGCATGAGGCGGGCAACCACTACAACCCCGAGACCGTCGAGGCCTTCATCGCCGCGGGACCGGAGGCGGTGGAGTTCTTCGAGACGAAGACCGCCGTACAGTTCGAGCCGGCCTCGGCCTTTTCCGACTACCACCCCGATGCGCCGGGCGGCAGGCCCGGCGGCCGCTCGATCAAGGCGCAGCCCTATCGCGCACAGGGGCTGGGGGCGGAGCTGAAGCGGCTGCGCCCGCCACTGCCGGAGCTGACCTTCGTCGGGCTGATGATCGGCTCCGGCCCCGAGCTGAAGCATTTCTTCAACGTGACGCGCTCCGTCACGTCAGCCGCCTATGTCGCCGGGCGGCTCGCCGCGCATGCGCGCGACCTGCTGCTGAACGGGCGCGGCATGCTGCTGACCAATGGCAATGCCCTCGCCGCGCGGCTGTTCCGCAGCGCGCTCGACCTCGGCGTCGACGTCCGCACCGAAGCGCCGGCGCTGCGGCTGCTGCGGGACGGCGCCGCGGTCACCGGGGCGATGCTCGGCGCCGGGGCCGGCGAGGTCGCGGTGCAGGCGCGGTGCGGCGTGGTGCTCGCCGCCGGCGGCTTCCCGCAGGACAAGGCGCGGCGCCGGCGGATGTTCCCGCATGACCACGACAATGCCGGCCATTTCTCGCCCGCACCCGCCGGCAATACCGGCGACGGGCTGCGGCTGGGCGAGGCGGTCGGCGCCGCGGTGGAGGATGGCTATCCCAATGCCGCGGCCTGGGTCCCGGTCTCCCGCGTGCCGCGCAAGGATGGAAGCTGGGGCGTCTTCCCGCACTTCATCGACCGCGCCAAGCCCGGCCTGATCGCGGTGCTGGAGAATGGCCGGCGCTTCGTGAACGAGGCGAATTCCTATCACGACTTCATCCAGGCGCTGTTCGCCGCGACCGGCAAGGGCAAGCCGGCGAAGGCCTGGCTGGTGGTCGACCAGCCCTTCCTGCGCCGCTTCGGCCTCGGCTTCGTGAAGCCTTTCCCGGTGCCGGTCGGGCCGCAGATCCGCTCCGGCTACCTCAAGAGCGGCCAGACGCTCGCGGCGCTGGCGCATGCCGCCGGCATCGATGCAGGGGGGCTGGAGGAGACGGTCGCGGCCTGGAACCGCGACATGGCGGCCGGCGAGGACCGCGCCTTCGGCAAGGGTTCGACCGCTTATAACCGCTTCAACGGCGACCCGGAGTTCCAGCCCAACCCATGCCTCGCACCCATCGCGCAGGGGCCCTATTATGCGGTCGAGGTGGTGGTGGGCGATCTCGGCACCTTCGCCGGGCTGCGCTGCGACGGCCATGCCCGCGTGCTGGACGCGCAGGGCGCGCCGATCCCCGGCCTTTACGCCGCGGGGAATGACGCGGCGAGCATCATGGGCGGCAATTATCCCGGCGGCGGCATCACGCTCGGGCCCGCCCTGACCTTTGGCTACATCGCGGCGCGGCACATGGCCGGCGCCGCGCAGCGGACGCCGCATCCGGCGGAAGCGGCCTGAACGAACAGGGAAGGGGAGGTCCATGCGCCTGCACGGCTATTTCCGTTCCTCCGCCGCCTGGCGCGTGCGGATCGCGCTCCATCTCAAGGGCGTCGCCGCGGATCCCGTGCCGCATCACCTGCGCCATGGCGGGCAGCGTGCGCCGGATTATCTCCGCCTCAACCCGCAGGGCCTGGTGCCGACCTTGGAGACCGACGACGGCGCGGTGCTGACGCAGTCGCTGGCCATCATTGAATGGCTGGAGGAGACGTATCCTTCACCGGCGCTGCTGCCGGGCGATGCGCTGATGCGGGCGCGCATCCGCGGCTTCGCCCAGGCGATCGCCTGCGACATCCACCCGGTGCAGAACCTGCGCGTGCTGGCGCGGCTGCGCCAACTCGCCTTGCCGGAAGAGGCGGTCACCGGCTGGGCGCGCTGGGCGATCGAGGAGGGGTTGGCGGCCTGCGAGGCCCTGGTCGCGGATACGCCCGGCCCCTTCTGCTTCGGCGCGGCGCCGACGCTCGCCGATCTCTGCCTGGTGCCGCAGCTCGGCAATGCCAGGCGCTTCGGGGTGGATCTCGGCGCCGTGCCGCGGCTGTTACAGGCGGAGGCCGCCTGCCTGGCACTGCCGGCCTTCATCGACGCCGCCCCCGAGCGGCAGGGCGACGCCGAATGAGCGCAGCATCCGCGGACCTCATGGAGCCGGACTACCAGCGCCTGGACTTCGCCTATCGCCGCAGCCGGGATCAGGATGCACCGGAGCCGCCGCGGCATCCCGTGGTCATCGCGGGCGCGGGGCCGGTCGGGCTCGCCGCCGCCATCGACCTGGCGCAGCGCGGCATTCCCGTGGTGCTGCTCGATGACGACAACCGCCTCTCCACGGGATCGCGCGCCATCTGCTTCGCCAAGCGCACCTTGGAGATTTTCGACCGGCTGGGCCTCGGCGAGCTGGTGGCCGCCAAGGGCGTGCGCTGGAACCTCGGCAAGGTCTTCCTGCGGGACGCGCTGCTCTACCAGTTCGACCTGCTGCCGGAGCCAGCGCATCACCGGCCCGCCTTCGTGAACATCCAGCAGTATTATGTCGAAGGCTACCTGGCGGAGCGCGCGCTGGCGCTGCGGGGTCTCGATCTCCGCTGGAGCAACCGCGTGATCGGCCTCGAACAGGCAGGCGACGGGGTGCTGCTGGCGGTGGAGACGCCGGAGGGCAGCTATCGGCTGCGGGCGGACTGGGTGATCGCCGCCGATGGCGGGCGCAGCCCGATCCGCGCCATGATGGGGCTGGAGAGCAAGGGCCGCGTCTTCCGCGACCGCTTCCTGATCGCCGATGTGCGCATGGCGGCGGACTTCCCGGCCGAGCGCTGGTTCTGGTTCGACCCGCCCTTCCATCCCGGACAGTCGGTGCTGCTGCACCGGCAACCGGACAATGTCTGGCGCATCGACTTCCAGCTCGGCTGGGATGCCGATCCGGCACTGGAGACGGCGCCGGAGCGCGTGCTGCCGCGCATCCGTGCGCTGCTCGGCCAGGATGCGCGGTTCGAATTGGAATGGGTGAGCATCTACACCTTCGCCTGCCGGCGCATGGAGCACTTCCGCCATGGCCGGGTGCTGTTCGCCGGTGACGCCGCGCATGGCGTCTCCCCCTTTGGCGCGCGCGGTGCCAATAGCGGCGTGCAGGATGCGGACAACCTCGCCTGGAAGCTCGCCGCCGTGCTGCGCGGCGAGGCGCCGGAGGCGCTGCTCGACAGCTACGCCGCGGAACGGGAAGCGGCGGCGGATGAGAACCTGCTGAACTCCACCCGCGCCACCGATTTCATCACGCCGAAGAGCGAGATCAGCCGCCTGTTCCGCGACGCGGTGCTGGACCTCGCGCGCGAGGCGCCCTTCGCCCGGGCGCTGGTGAACAGCGGCCGGCTATCGACGCCGACGGTGCTGCGGGATTCCGCGCTGAACACGCCGGATGCCGATGGCTTCGAAGGATCGATGGTGCCCGGTGCGCCGGCGACCGATGCACCGATCCGCATCGATGGCGCGCCAGGATGGCTGCTGGAGCAGATCGGTCAGGGCTTCACCCTGCTCTGCTTCGGGGTGCCGCCGGATGCGGTGCCGGAGGAGGCGAGGACCCTGCTGGTCGATCCCGCCGGCGCCGTGCCGGAAGGCGTCATCGCGATCGAGGACAGTGAGGGCCTGCTCGCCCGGCGCTACGACGCGCGCCCCGGCACTGGCTACCTGCTGCGCCCCGACCAGCATGTCTGCGCCCGCTGGCGCGCGCCTTGCCTGGCCGGCATCCGCCACGCCATGGCGACCGCGCTGGGCTGGGAGATGGCGTCATGACTGCGACCCTGAATCTCGCGCCGAACCTCGATGCCCCCGACGCCTTCTACGAGGCGCTGATCGAAGCGCATCGCGACCTGACGCCCGAGCAGAGCCATCGGCTGAACGCGCGGCTGATCCTGCTGCTGGCCAACCAGGTCGGCGACCTCGCCGTGCTGCGCGAGGCGCTCGCGCAGGCGCGCGCCGGCCTCGCCGCCGCCTGACCCATCACGACGGAGAACAAGAGCATGTCCGGTTTCGCGAGCACCAAGGATCTCACGGAGAAGACGATCTCCTTCGACGAGCTGGGGCCGGGGCTCTACGGCTATACGGCAGAGGGCGATCCGAATTCCGGCGTGGTCATCGGCGATGACAGCGTCCTCGTCGTCGATGCACAGGCCACGCCGATCATGGCGCAGGACGTCATCGCCCGCATTCGCGCGGTGACCGACAAGCCGATCCGCCATGTCGTGCTGAGCCACTACCACGCCGTCCGGGTGCTCGGCGCCTCCGCCTATGAGGGCGCCGAGATCATCGCGAGCGATGCGACCCGTGACCTGATCGTCGAGCGCGGCCAGCAGGACATGGACAGCGAGATCGGCCGCTTCCCGCGCCTGTTCCGCGGCAGGGAGAGCATCCCCGGCCTGACCTGGCCCCATATCGTCTTCCACAAGCGGATGACGCTCTGGCTCGGCCGCCGCGAGGTGCAGATTATCCATATCGGCCGCAGCCACAGCGCCGGCGACACCGTGGTCTGGCTGCCCAAGGAGAAGGTGCTCTTCGCCGGTGACACCGTGGAATTCGGCGCCACGCCCTATTGCGGCGATGCGCATTTCACGGACTGGCCCGGCACGCTCGACGCGCTGCGCGCGCTGGGTGCCGAGAAGCTGGTGCCGGGACGCGGGCGCAGCCTGGTGAACGCGAAGGAGGTGGAGGACGGCATCGCCGGCACCGCCGCCTTCACCTCGGACCTTTTCGCCCTGGCGAAACAGGCGGTCGCGAAGGGGCAGGAGCTCGGCGCCTTCTACCGCGACGCCATGGCCGCGATGGCGCCGAAATACGGGCACTGGGTCATCTTCGAGCATTGCATGCCCTTCAACGCCTCTCGCGCCTATGACGAAGCGAAGGGGCTCGACCGGCCGCAGATCTGGACCGCCGAGCGCGACCTCGCGATGTGGCGCGCGCTGGAAGGCCAGCAGCCGATGAAATCCGCCGAGGTGCATGGCTGATACCAGCGGCCAGTGAGAGAACGTCCAGGAGAAGCAGGAAATGCCCGTCACCACCCTGAAGCGGCGACCCTTGCTGGCCGCACTCGGCCTCTCGGCCCTGCCCGTGGGGAAGGCGCTGGCCGCCTTCCCGGAGCGGCCGATCAAATGGATCGTCGCCTATGCGCCGGGCGGCGGCACCGACACCCTGGCGCGGCTGATCGGCGCCTCGCTCGGCGCGCGGCTCGGCCAGCCGGTGGTGGTCGACAACCGCCCGGGTGCGGCCACCAATATCGGCGCCGAGGCCGCGGCCAAGTCGCCCGCCGATGGCTATACGGTCTTCACCGCGGATAATGGCACGCTGGTCTTCAATCCCGCGCTGTTCCGACGCCTGCCCTATGACCCCGATCGCGACTTCCGCCCCTTGGGTCTTTTCGCGCGCTTCCATCTGGTGCTGACGGTGAAGGCCAATTCCACCTTCACCACCGCCCGCGCGCTGATCGAGCGCGTGCGCGCCGCGCCGGACAGCGTGGATTATGCCTCGCCCGGCGTCGGCTCCCCGCATCACCTCGCGATGGAGCGGCTGCTGCGGGAAGCGGGAGGCCGGATGAGCCACGTGCCCTATCGCGGCGCGGCGCCGGCGCTGAACGACCTGCTGGCCGGCACCGTCGAGGCGATGGTGCTCGATTTCGCCTCCGGCGCCGAATACCTCCGCGCCGGCCGGGTGCGGCCGCTGGCGGTGCTCTCCGCCGCGCGGCTCGAGGCGCTGCCGAACGTGCCGACCCTGCAGCAGGCGCTCGGCCTCGATGGCTTCGAGGCCTATGCCTGGCAGGGGCTGGTGGCACCGAAGGCGACGCCCGATCCGGTCGCCGAGCGGCTGACGACCGAGTTGCTCGCGGTGATGGGCGAGCCCGCCGTGCGCAGTCGCATGCAGGAGATCGGGCTGGAGCCGCTCCGCGGTAGCCCGGCCGAGATGCAACGGCTGATCGAGGCGGAGCGGGCGATCTGGGTGCCGCTGATCCAGGCGCTGAACGTGCGGCTGGATTGAGTGGGGCGGCTTGCCGAGGGGAGCAGCGTGGCCCTAGGGAGAGAGCATGCCGCCCAAAAAGCCCGATGCCGACGCCGCGCCGCTGATCCTGCAGGAGTTCCTGCCCTATCGCCTGTCCGTCGTCACCGAAGGGGTCAGCAGCCTCTTCGCCACGCGCTACCAGGAACGCTTCGGCCTCAGCATCCCGGAATGGCGGGTGGTCGCGGTGGTGGGACAGCAGGGCACGCCCACGACGCAGGAGGTGATCGAGCGCACCGGCATGGATCGCGTGCGGGTCAGCCGCGCGGTGATCCGCCTGGCGGACAAGGGGCTGCTCGACCGTCTCGCGCATCCGCGCGACCAGCGCGCGCAGATCCTGCGCCTCACCCGCAAGGGGCGGGACGTCTACGCGAAGATCGTGCCGCTGGCGCGCACGCTGCAGGCCTCGCTCGCCAGCGCGCTGAGCGAGGCGGAGCAGCGCCAGCTCTCCACCATCCTCGAGAAGATCGGCGCCCGCACCCAGGAGCTCATGGCCGAGGGCGACGACGCAAGCGGCTGACGCGCTCACGTCTGATCGCGTGATTCAGACTTTTCGGCCGAGCCGGCCTCAAGTCATCACGCTCATTTCGCCGGCTGTGCCGCGCCTTGCTTCGCGCCGCCGATGACGCCGCGGCGGAGCTGGTCTTCCTCGATGCTCTCGAAAAGGGCGCGGAAATTGCCCTCGCCGAAGCCGTCATCGCCCTTGCGCTCGATGAACTCGAAGAAGACCGGACCGATGACGTTGCCGGAGAAGATCTGCAGCAGCAGCCGCGCCTTGCGGTCCTCCACCACGCCTTCGCCATCGACCAGGATGCCGTTCCTCTTCAGCCGTGCCAGATCCTCGCCATGGCCGGGCAGGCGGGCATCGACGCGCGCGTAGTAGGTGTCGGGCGGCGCCGGCATGAAGGCGAGGCCGGCTTCGCGCAGGCCTTCGATGGTGGCGTAGATGTCGGTGCAGCCGCAGGCGATGTGCTGGATGCCCTCGCCCTTGTAGGCGCGCAGGTATTCCTCGATCTGGCTCTCATCGTCAGCGGATTCATTGAGCGGGATGCGGATGCGGCCATCGGGGCTGGTCAGCGCGCGGGAGAACAGGCCCGTGTACTCGCCCTTGATGTCGAAGTAGCGGATCTGCCGGAAGTTGAAGATCTTGTTGTAGAATGCGTACCAGGTGTCCATGCGGCCGCGGAACACGTTGTGCGTCAGGTGGTCGATGTAGAAGAGGCCGGCGCCTTTGGGTGCGGGATCGCGCTCGCCAAGCCACTCGAACTCCGGCTCGAAGGCCGAACCGGTCTCGCCGTAACGGTCGATGAAATAGAGCAGGCTGCCGCCGATGCCCTTGATGGCGGGGATATCGAGCACCGGGCGTCCCTCCGCCGGGTCCGCGGGCTCGGCGCCGAGTTCCAGCGCGCGGCGCCAGGCATGGGCGGCGTCCGCGACCCGGAAACCCATCGAGGGCACGCTCGGCCCGTGGCGCTCCGCAAAGCGGACGGCCTGGCTCTCCGGATCCTCGTTCAGCAGGTAGTTGATGTCGCCCTGGCGATAGAGGGTGACGGCGCGGCTGCGATGCCGGGCGACCGCGGTGAAGCCCATCTGCCGGAACAGCGCGTGCAGCTTCTTGGGCTCCGGATGGGCGTATTCGACGAAGCCGAAGCCGTCGGTGCCCATAGGGTTGTGGTCGCTGATGACAGCGCGCGGCGCGTCATGCGGGTAGGGTCCCATCGGATGCCATCCTCCTGCTCTGGCCTGCAGGATAGGCGGCGTGCGGCGCAGCATGTGTGCAAAGCGCGCGCGTTTTCCGGCTAGGATGCACGGACCATGCATGGAGTGGCGGTTCGATGCACAATGCAGCTTCGCTCGACAGCTTCGACCTGCGCCTGCTCATGGCGCTGCAGGAGGATGGGCGGCTGACCAATCAGCAGCTCGGGGACCGCATCGGCCTCTCCGCCTCGCAATGCTCGCGCCGGCGCTCGGCGCTGGAGGCGGCGGGGCTGATCAGCGGCTACCGAGCGGAGCTGGCGGCGGAGGCGCTTGGCCTCAGCGTGCTCGCCTTCATCCAGGTCACGCTGGCCGCGCATAGCGGCGACAATTCCCGCCGTTTCCGGGAAATGCTGGCCGGCGTCGACGCGATCCAGGAAGCCTATGCCATGACCGGCGACACGGATTACCTGCTCAAGGCCCGGGTGCCGGACCTGAAAGGGCTGTCGCGGCTGGTGAATGACACGCTGCTGGCGCATGCGACGGTCGCCCGCGTCCGGTCGTCGATCGTGCTGGAGCGGCTGAAGGATACCGGCCGGTTGCCGCTGGCGGGGCTAGAGCAGATCGCCGGAGGGCGGAATCGCCCGGAGGCGTGAATCTGCTCGCCAAAACAAAATGCTCTAACGGTGGCCGGCTGAGCGGGCGGCGGCGTCAGAGCAGGAATTTCAGCCGCGGCCCCACTTCGGTAAAGCCTTCGCGCAGGTAGAATCGGAAGCTGCGCTCCCAGGCGGGCTGGTGCGGCGCGCCGACCTCGACGCGGCCCCAGGACCGGCTGCGGCCGAAATCCAGCGCCGCCGCGACCAGGCGCTTGGCGACGCCGGCGGAGCGCTGTTCCGGCACCACATAGAGCTCGGTGATGACGCCGAAGGCGCCCCCCGCATAGATCGCGACACTCTCCGCCAGCATGATGACGCCGACCGGCGCTTCGCCTGCGAAGGCGAGGAAGCCGAAGACGCGGTCATCCCCGGCGAGCAACTCGGCGGCCATGCGGAGCCGCGCCTCGGGGCGCGACGGCGCGCCGCTGAGCTCGACGAGCAGGGCATCGACGAAGCCGGCAACGATGCCGGCATCCGCGGCGCTGGCTGGACGGATGATCATGGCGGTTCCCCTCATGCCGCAACGCAGCCTAGGCAGGGCGCCCCGATAGCGATATGGCTGGCTTGATATGCGCATCGAGAATGCGCATCAATGACCCCATCTAAAATGGGGATAAACATGCCCAGGAACCCAGCTTCCCACATCCCAGATCCACCCGCGCCACCGCGGCGGGCGACGAATGTCACGCTGCCGGAGGCGCTGCTGCGGGAAGCCAGGGAACTGGGCATCAACCTGTCCCAGGCTTGCGAGCGCGGCCTGGTCTCGGCCGTGGCGGAGGTGAAGGCCGAGCGCTGGCTGCGGGAGAACCGCGCCGCCATCGATGCCTGGAACGACCATGTCGAGCGGCATGGCATGCCGCTGTCCGAGTTCCGTCAGTTCTGATGCCGCGCTTCGACGTTCATCCGATGCCCAGCGAGGGCCGGCGCGGCTATGTCCTCGACGTGCAGGCGGATCTGCTGGCGCCGCTCGCCAGCCGCGTCGTGGTGCCGCTCATCCCTCAGGCCGTGGCCCCGCCGCCGATCAGGGACCTCAACCCGGTCTTCGACATCGGCGGCGAGCCGCATCTCATGCTGACGCAGGCGATCGCCGCCATCCCGGGCAAGGAACTGCGGCGACCGGTGGCGTCGCTCGCCAGCCGGCATGACGAGATCACGCGGGCGCTCGACATCCTGCTGGTCGGCTACTGACCGCCTTCGGGACCCCAGCCTGCCCCTTTTGGGACATGCCATCCGCCCAAATTCGCCCTTCATGCCCCGTATGCGGATGGATCGGCGCCAGCTTCGGCTGACGAACCGGGCGCTTGCTGCCTGCAAAGCTGGGAAGGGTTGAACATGATCGGGTTGCGGACGTCGCTTTGGATCGGGCGTCTTGGTGCCGCTGCTCTGCTCGTCGCCGGGAGCGTTCTGGTGCCGCTGCCGGCATCGGCACAGGCCCCGGACCTGCCAGGGATCGTGGGCCAGGCATTGGACCAGATGCAGCGCCGGGACGACGACCAGCGCGACGAGCGCCAGTGGCGCGACGACCGGCGTGAAGAGCGCCAGTGGCGCAATGCCGAGGAGCGTCGCCGTTGGGAGGCGCGGGAACGCGAGCGCATCCGGATGGAGGAGCGTCAGCGCCTCGAGGCCGAGCGGCGGCATCGCTGGGAGGAGCGCCGGCACCGCGCGGAAGAGCGTCGCCGGCATGAGGAGGAGGAGCGTCGCCGCCGCGCCGAGTGGCGCCACCGTCACGGCGATGGCCGGCGGGGCGACGACGACCGCCATCGGCGTTGAGTTCAGTTCGCGAATCGCGGCGGCCAGCCGAGGCCGCCGCGTGAGGCCGCTGACCTGCTGTCATGGGCCTGGCGGCCTGATGGCGCGCTGGCTGGGGAACCTGGATTCGAACCAAGACTGCCCGAGTCAGAGTCGGGAGTTCTACCGTTAAACTATTCCCCATCGCGCCGGCGCTCCGGAGAGCGACCCTTGCGGGAGGCGCGTGCTAGCATGGCGCGCGAAGCGGGGCAACCGCTCCCATATGAGTGATCGCGGATAATCTCCTTGCCCCCCAGGCAGGGATCACCGGATCATCTTTTTTGGCCCTTTGGACTGGGCCGCACGGACCCGTCATGCCAGAGGATGCCGCCTTCGCCCTGGGGCCCAGCCCCCCCGCCGCCGCCGCGCCGTCGTCGCGCGGCGATTGGCCATCCCTGACCTATGCGGCGCTCGATCTCGGCACCAACAACTGTCGGTTGCTGGTCGGCTCGCCCGCCAATTGCGGGCAGGGCTTCCGGGTGATCGACAGCTTCTCCCGCATCGTGCGGCTGGGCGAGGGGCTGGCCGGCTCCGGCAACCTCTCGGATGCCGCCATGGACCGTGCCCTCGGCGCGCTTCGCGCCTGCGCCGACAAGCTCTCCCGCCGCCCGGTGCGCCATGTCCAGGCGATCGCCACCGAGGCCTGCCGCCGCGCCACCAATGGCGCCGCCTTCCTGGCCCGCGTCGAGGCCGAGATCGGCCTCAGGCTCCGCATCATCACCGCGCGGGAGGAGGCGGAGCTCGCCATGGAGGCCTGCGGCCCGCTGCTCGGGCGCGAGGACCGGCGCGTCCTGCTCTTCGACATCGGCGGCGGCAGCACCGAGATCGCGTGGATCCGCGTCCGGCCGGACGCGGCGCCGGAGATGATCGGCTACACCTCCCTGCCGCTCGGCGTCGTGACGCTCGCCGAGCGCGCCGGCGATGACTGCTTCACCGAAGCCGGCTTCTCCGCCGTGGTGGATGAGGTCGCGGCCCGGCTCGCTTGTTTCGATTCCGTGCACAGCATCGGGCGGGAGATCCGCTTCGGCGGCGTGCGGCTTATGGGCACCTCCGGCACCGTCACCACGCTGGCGGGCGTCGCACTCGCCCTGCCGCGCTACCGCCGTCCGCTGGTCGATGGCCAGACGCTCGATTGCCACACCGCCGATGCGGCGCTCGGTGACCTGTTCGCGCTGGGGCGGGAGGGGCTCGCCGCGCACCCCTGCGTCGGGCCGGACCGGGTGGATTTCGTGCTGCCCGGCTGCGCCGTCTATGCCGCAATCCGCCGGGTCTGGCCGGCGCCGAGGCTGACCGTTGCCGACCGGGGGCTGCGCGAGGGCATGCTTCTGCGCATGATGCGCGCCGACCGCACGGCGCTCCGCCGCCGCGAATCACGGCAGCACCACGCGACGCACGCCTGAAGGACCAAGTTTTCCATGGCCACCAAGACGCCCCCGGGTTCGGGGCGCTCCCTGACCACGCGCCTGAAGACCGCCAAGGGCCGCACCACCGCGAGCCAGCTCTGGCTGCAGCGCCAGCTCAATGATCCTTACGTGAAGGCGGCGCGAGAGCGCGGCCTCCGTTCCCGCGCCGCCTTCAAGCTGATCGAGCTCGATGACCGCTTCAAGCTGATCCGGCCGCGGATGCGGGTGGTCGACCTCGGCGCCGCGCCCGGCGGCTGGACCCAGGTGGCGCTGGAGCGCGGCGCGTCGCATGTCGTCGGCATCGACCTGCTGCCGATCGATCCGATCGCGGGCTCGACCCTGCTGCAGGGCGATTTCCAGGACCCGGAGGCCGAGCGTGCGGTGCTGGACGCGCTCGACGGTCAGGCCGACCTGGTGCTGTCGGACATGGCGCCCAACACCACCGGCCACAACGCGACCGACCACCTGCGCATCGTGGCCCTCGCGGAGTTGTCGCTCGACTTCGCGCAGAAGGTTCTGGCGCCCGGCGGCGGCTTCGTCGCCAAGCTGTTCCAGGGCGGCACCGAGAAGACCATGCTGGACGCGCTGAAGCGCGATTTTGCCGTGGTCCGCCACGCCAAGCCCCCCGCGAGCCGGAAGGACTCGGCGGAGCTGTATGTGGTCGCCACGGGATTTAGGGGCGGGAAGGCCGGCTGATCCGCGGCCGCAGGCCGCCACTGGAAAGGCTGGACTGCGAGGCGCCAGCCGATGCAGGCCGAGGCCGCGAATGCGGCCCGCGCGCGACCGACCGTCGCGTCGGGCGCGCCCCGACAGCGCGAAAGCCAAGCGACCGGAGGTCGCGCCGGCGATTGAGGCCAAGGACAGACTCGGCGCCGGCGCTTGAGGCCTGCACATACAACATAGCTGCGCGCTGGACGCGCAGCGCCAAAAGGGTTTAAGGGGGCGCGCCAAGGTCGCCTCACGGCGACAGCAGACGCGAAGGGATCCCCCGCATGCCGTCCGACTTGGCCCCCCCCAATCCGCGCAGCCGTTTCGAGGAGGCCTTCACCTTCGACGACGTGCTGCTGGTCCCCGCCTATTCCACCGTCCTGCCCAACGCGACCGACACCCGCACCCGCATGACGCGGGAGATCGCGCTGAACATCCCGCTGATCTCGGCGGCCATGGACACCGTCACCGAGGCGAACATGGCGATCGCCATGGCCCAGGCCGGCGGCATCGGCGTGATCCACAAGAACTTCACGATCGAGGAGCAGGCCGCCCAGGTCCGCCGGGTGAAGAAGTTCGAAAGCGGCATGGTGGTGAACCCCGTCACCATCCACCCCGACCAGACGCTGGCAGATGTGCGCATGCTGCAGCAGCAGCACCGGATCAGCGGCATTCCGGTGGTGGAGCGCGACAGCGGCCGCCTGGTCGGCATCATCACCAGCCGCGACGTGCGCTTCGCGACCGATCCCACGCTCCGCGTCTATGAGCTGATGACGCGGGAGAACCTGGTCACCGTGAAGGGCGACGACGTCCGCCCCGACGAAGCCCGCGCGCTGCTGCACAAGCACCGCATCGAGAAGCTGCTGGTGGTCGACGAGACCTATCGCTGCGTCGGCCTCGTCACCGTCAAGGACATGGACAAGGCGGAGACCAACCCGAACGCGGTGAAGGATGCGATGGGGCGGCTGCGCTGCGCCGCCGCGACCGGCGTCGGCGATGACGGGCTGAAGCGGGCGGAGGCGCTGGTCGCCGCCGATGTCGATGTCGTCGTCGTCGATACCGCGCATGGCCATTCCGGCGGCGTGCTGCTGGCGGTCGAGCGCATCAAGCGCCTGTCGAATTCCGTGCAGGTGGTCGCCGGCAACGTCGCGACCCCGGAAGGCGCGCTGGCGCTGATCGAGGCCGGCGCCGATGCGGTGAAGATCGGCATCGGCCCGGGCTCGATCTGCACGACGCGCATCGTCGCCGGCGTCGGCATGCCGCAGCTCACCGCGGTGATGGAAAGCGCGCTGGCTGCCAAGGAGAAGGGCGTGCCGGTGATCGCCGATGGCGGCATCCGCGCCTCCGGCGACCTCGCCAAAGCGATCGCCGCCGGCGCCGATTGCGCCATGATGGGCAGCGTCTTCGCCGGCACCGATGAGGCGCCGGGCGAGGTCTTCCTCTACCAGGGCCGGTCCTACAAGTCGTATCGCGGCATGGGCAGCCTGGGCGCCATGGCGCGCGGTTCGGCCGACCGCTACTTCCAGGCCGAGGTGCAGGACAGCCTGAAGCTGGTGCCG
This sequence comes from Plastoroseomonas hellenica, assembly GCF_018129085.1. GTDB lineage: Bacteria > Pseudomonadota > Alphaproteobacteria > Acetobacterales > Acetobacteraceae > Plastoroseomonas > Plastoroseomonas hellenica. The sequence goes on along the minus strand of NZ_JAAGBB010000011.1, from coordinate 140,941 downwards.
GAAGGCATCGAAGGCCGGGTCGGCTACAAGGGCCCGGTCGGCACCGTGGTGCACCAGATGGTGGGCGGTCTCCGCGCCGCCATGGGCTACACCGGCAACGCGACCATCCCGGAGATGCAGACCAACGCGCGCTTCCGCCGCATCACCAATGCGGGCCTGCGCGAGAGCCATGTGCATGACGTGGCGATCACCCGCGAGGCGCCGAACTACCGGCAGGAATAGCCTGCCGGTGTGTGATGACTTGAGGCGGAACCGCCGAAAGTCTGAATCACGCGATCAGAGAATGGGGCGGTGCGCCGCGCCGCCCCGCTTCACGCGCCGCCACAGCGCAGCCCTCCTCCCTCGAGGCCTTCATGACCCAGGCGCGCTTCGACGCGGTCGTCTTCGACGCTTACGGCACGCTGCTCGACGTGCAGGCCGCCATGGCCCGGCACGCGCCGCGCCTCGGTGAGGGCTGGCGGGCGCTCGCCGCCGAGTGGCGGGTGAAGCAGCTCGAGTATTCCTGGATCGGCAGCCTGACCGCGCAGGGCACGCGGCGGGACTTCGCCGCCTGCACCGCCGATGCGCTGGACTACGTCCTGGCGCGGCACGCGATCGGCGACGCCGGCCTGCGCGCCGATCTGCTCGCCGCCTATCAGCGGCTGGATGCCTATCCGGAGGTGCGGGCGATGCTGGCGGCGCTGCGTGCGCATGACCTTCGCCTCGCGATCCTCTCGAACGGCACGCCGGCGATGCTGGCCGCGGCCTGTGCGGCCGGCGGCATCGTGGACGCGCTCGATGCCGTGATCAGCGTCGAGCAGGCCGGGATCTTCAAGCCGGCGCCGGCGGTCTACGCGCTGGTGCAGGAAGCGCTTGGCGTCCCGCCCGCCCGCTGCCTCTTTGTCTCCGGCAATCCCTGGGACAGCCAGGCGGCGCTGGCGAACGGCTTCGCGGTGCTGCGGGTCAATCGCCAGGGCGATCCCGACGAATACGGCCTGCGCCCGCATCTGGTGGCCGAGCTTTCCGACCTCGCGACCCTGCCGGCGCTGCTGGCATGACCCCCGCCGCCCGCCTCGCTGCCGTCGCCGAGCTGATCCAGGCGATCGAGGAGACGCCGCGCCGCCCGGCCGACGCCACCGCCAACGATTTCTTCCGTGCCCGCCGCTTCATCGGCGGCGGCGACCGGCGCGTGGTCGCCGACACGCTCTGGGCCATCATCCGCCAGCGGATTCGCCTCGACTGGCATCTGCGCCACGCCGGCGCCGCGCCCTCCGCCCGCTTGCTGTTGGCCGCCCACCTGGCGCTCGCCGAGGGTCGCACGCTGCCCGCGATCGAGGAGGTCTTCGCCGGCGGCCGCTTCGCGCTGGAGCCGCTGGACGCGAAGGAGCGGCGGACGGTCGCGGCGCTGACCGGCAAGCCGCTTCGCGACCCCGCGATGCCGGAGGATGTCGCCCTCAATATCCCCGGCTGGGCGCTGCCGCTGTTCCGCGAGCGCTTCGGCGCCGCGCTGGAGCGGGAGGCGGCCGCGATGGAACGCGCCGCGCCGCTCGACCTTCGCGCCAACCTGCTGCGCACGACGCGCGACGCCGCCGCCATCGCCTTGGCGGGCGAGGGGGTGGCGACCGCGCCGATGCCGTTCTCGCCCTGGGGCCTGCGCGCCGAGGGCCGCAGGCCGGTCACCGGCACCGAGGCCTTCAAGGCCGGGCTGATCGAGGTGCAGGACGAGGGCAGCCAGCTCATTGCGCTGCTGACCGATGCGCAGCCGGGGATGCGGGTCGCGGATTACTGCGCGGGGGCGGCGGGCAAGACGCTGGCGATCGCCGCGGTCATGCAGAACAAGGGCCGCATCACCGCCTGCGACACCTCCGCCACGCGGCTCGAGGGCGCGGTGAAGCGGCTGCGCCGGGCCGGCGTCGACAATGCCGAGCGGCATTTGCTGGCGCCGGGCGACAAATGGACCAAGCGCCGCGCCGGCAGCTTCGACCGGGTGCTGGTGGATGCGCCTTGCACCGGCAGCGGCACCTGGCGGCGCAACCCGGATGCGCGGCTGCGCACCCAGGCGAGCGACCTTGCCGAGTTGACGCAGTTGCAATCTGAAATCCTTGGGAGGGCGGCGGAACTGGTGCGCCCGGGCGGCAGGCTGGTCTACGCTACCTGTTCTCTGTTCAGCGCCGAGAATGAGGGCCAGATGGACCGCTTCCTCGAACGCCACCCGGACTTCGAGCCACTCCCGCTCGCCACGCTGTGGCCGGCGCTGCGCCCCGGTGCCGAGGCGCCGGGCGAGGGACCCTGGCTCGCCACCAGCCCGGCCAGGCACGGCACCGATGGCTTTTTCGCCGCGGTCCTGGTGCGACGGCCAGCATGATCAGCATCCGCCGCGCCCGGCCTTCGGATGCCGGCGCCATCGGCAGTGTCCATGCCGAGGTGTGGCGGAGCACCTATCCCGGCATCCTGCCCGACGACTACCTGGCCGGCCTCTCCTCCTGGCGACTCGGGCTCGGCTACGAGCGCAGCATCCTCGACCGGCGGGAGGGGCATGCGGTCTTCGTCGCGGTCGCGGGCGGTCCCGACCTGCCCTCCAGCCTGGCGACCGAGTCCGGCCAGCAGGTGATCGGCTTCGCCTCCGGCGGCCGCGCCCGCCGCAAGGGCCTGGCGGATGGCGAGGTAGAGACCCTCTATCTGCAGGAGGATTGGCGGGACCGCGGCGTCGGGCGCCGGCTGATGCGGGCGATGGGCGCGCATCTCCGGGTGGTCGGCTGCCGCTCGGCCATGCTCTGGGTGCTGAAGGACAACCCGACCCGGTGGTTCTACGAGCGGCTGGGCGGCCGCCCGGCGGCGCATGAGACGGTGCGCGTCGCGGGCCAGACGCTGGAGCAGATGGCCTATCTCTGGGACCCGATCGAGGCGCTGCTGGCCGCGACCGCGCCGGCGCCGGAGCGCTGAGGCCAACGGACCGGCTTGCCGGTCCGAGGCCGCGAATGCGGCCCGCCGGTAGTCCGGCGAAGCCAAGGGCGGCGGATGCCGCCCGCCCGGCGTCTGAGGGGGCCTTGATCAACGATCAAGGCCATTCGCCCGAAACTTGCAGGCTGCGATCAGCCAGCGCCGGAAGGCGGCGAAGCCGGGCTCCGCCTCCCGTCCGGCGTGATGCACCAGGTACCAGCGCATGTCCTTGGAGACCGATCGGGGGAAAGGCGCGACCAGCCGCCCGGCGGCGAGGTCGTCGTCGATATAGGGCCTGACGCCCATGGCGACGCCGATGCCGTCGAGCGCCGCCTGCAGGGCCTGGCCGTAATAATCGAAGACCGGGCCGCCGGCGCGGATGCCCGCCGCGCCCATGGCGGCGAGCCAGCGCGACCAGTCATCGGGCGCGTGGGCGACGCGGATCAGCGTCTCCCGCGCGAGGGCAGGGATGTCGCCGATCCGCGCCGCCATGGCCGGCGCGCAGACCGGCAGCAGGTCCGCGGGGAAGAGGGGCGTCGCCTCCAGCCCCGGCCAGTTGCCGTCTCCCAGGCGGATGCCGCAGCTCCAGCCGTCGCTGAAGGGCACGGTCTGGCCGCCGGTGACCACGCGGACCTCGATCTCCGGCTCCTGCCGCTGCAGGTCCAGCAGGCGCGGGATCAGCCAGCGCACCGCGAAGGTCGGGCCGACGCCGACGGTCACCACCTTGGCGCCGGCCATGGCCACCACCTGCCCGGTCAGGCGCGCGGCGTCGTCCAGGATGCGGGTGAGCCCCGCCTGGTAGGCGAGGCCGGCCGCGGTCGGCACCAGGCGATTGGCGTGGCGGGCAAAGAGCGCGATGCCGAGCCGGAGTTCCAGGAGCCGCACCAGCCGGCTGATCGCGGCCGGGGTGACGTTCAGCTCGGCCGCCGCCGCGACGAAGCTGCCGGTGCGGGCGGCGGCTTCGAAGGCGCGGATGCCGTTCAGCGAGGGCAGGCGGCGGGGCGCGAGCATGTTCGGGAGCATCAGGAAAACTCAGGCTGAGGCTGAGCTAACGCCGTTTGATGGCGGTGCGCAACGGGCGCAGACATCCCGCAGGAGAACCCTGCATGCCGCCGCTGCTGTTCCTCGCCATCTGCGCCACCATGGTGGGCACTGCCTTCCTGTCCGGGATCTTCGGCATGGCGGGCGGGCTGATCCTGGTGGGCGTGCTGCTGGTCATCATGCCCTTGCCGGACGCGATGGCGCTGCATGCGATCACCCAGATGGCGTCGAATGGCTGGCGGGCGCTGCTCTGGCGGCGGCACATCCGCTGGCGGCCGATCGGCGCCTATGCGGTCGGCTGCTTCCTGGCGCTCGGCCTCTGGTCCGTGTTCGTCTTCGTGCCGCCGACCCCGGTCGCGCTGCTGTTGCTCGGCATCAGCCCCTTCCTGGTGCAGATTCTGCCCAAGGATTTCCGGCCGGACCCGAACAGCGCGCTGCAGGCCGCGAGCTACGGCGCCGCCTGCATGTCGCTGATGGTGCTGACCGGCGTCGCCGGCCCCTTGCTGGACCGCTTCTTCCTGGGCGGCGGGTTCGAGCGGCGGGAGATCGTGGCCACCAAGGCGGCCTGCCAGGTGCTCGGGCACCTGCTGAAGCTGGTCTATTTCAGCGGCTTGGCCGCGGCAGTGGTGGACCCCTGGCTCGCCGGCGCCGCGATCCTCGCCAGCATGCTGGGCACCACGCTGGCGAAGCGGGTGTTGGAGGCGATGAGCGACCTTCAGTACCGGGTCTGGGCCGGCCGGCTGATCACCGTGATCGCGCTGGTCTATGTGGCCCGCGGCGGCTGGATGCTGGTGACGACGGGATGGGAGGGTACGCCATGACGACCGCCTTGATCCTCGACCTCGTGCAATGGGTGGCGGATGCGCCGCGCCCCTATGGCCCCGCCCAGGAGGCCTGGCGCACGAGCTGCCCGCGCCTGACCATCTGGGAGGATGCGGTGGATGGCGGGCTGATCGGCTTCCGCAAGGATGGCGACGGGGAGGTGGAGGTGGTGGCCACGCAACGTGGTCTGGCTGCATTGGCCGAAGCTGGCAGGGTGGCGCAGCCAGCAGGGTAGTTCTGCCTTTCCTACGCTTGCTTCGCACCACAGTCTGTGGTGGATGCACCCGGCATGGACAAGCCCATGCACGACCGCATCCTGATTCTCGACTTCGGCAGCCAGGTGACGCAGCTCATTGCGCGGCGCCTCAGGGAATCCGGGGTCTATTGCGAGGTCTGGCCGTTCACGGCCTCGGCCCAGCGCATCGCGGCATTCGCCCCCAAGGGCATCATCTTCTCGGGTGGTCCGGCCAGCGTGACGGAGGGCGCATCGCCCCGCGCGCCGGACGCGGTCTTCGGCATGGGCCTGCCGATCCTCGGCATCTGCTACGGCCAGCAGACGCTCGCGGCGCAGTTGGGCGGCACGGTCGAGGGCGGGCATGCGCGGGAATTCGGCCGCGCCTTCGTCGATGTCACCGCCGAATGCGCGATCACCCAGGGCGTCTGGGCCAAGGGTGCCCGCGAAGAGGTGTGGATGAGCCATGGGGACCGCATCACGGTGCTGCCGCCGGGCTTCCGCGTGGTTGCCGAGAGCGAGGGTGCGCCCTTCGCGCTGATCGCCAATGACGAGCGCCGCTACTACGGCACCATGTTCCATCCGGAGGTGGTGCACACGCCGCATGGCGCGGCGCTCCTGAAGAACTTCACCCACGGGATCTGCGGCTGCACCGGCGACTGGACCATGGGCGCCTTCCGCGCCGAGGCGATCCAGCGCATCCGCGACCAGGTGGGCAGCGGGCGGGTGATCTGCGGGCTGTCGGGGGGCGTCGATTCCTCTGTCGTCGCGGTGCTGCTGCATGAGGCGATCGGCGACCAGCTCACCTGCATCTATGTCGACCACGGGCTGATGCGCGCCGGCGAGAGCGACCAGGTGGTCACGACCTTCCGCGACCGCTTCAACATCCGCCTCGTGCATCGCGATGCGTCGGACCTGTTCCTCGGCCAGCTCGCGGGCGTGACCGATCCGGAGGTGAAGCGCAAGACGATCGGGCGGTTGTTCATTGAGGTGTTCGAGGAGGAGCAGCGGAAGATCGGCGGCGCCGATTTCCTGGCCCAGGGCACGCTCTATCCGGACGTGATCGAGAGCGTCTCCGCGACCGGCGGGCCGTCGGTCACCATCAAGTCGCACCACAATGTCGGCGGCCTGCCGAAGGAGATGCGGATGCGGCTGGTGGAGCCGCTGCGCGACTTGTTCAAGGACGAGGTGCGGGCGCTGGGGCGCGAGCTCGGCATGCCGGAGGCGATCGTCGGCCGGCACCCGTTCCCGGGGCCGGGCCTCGCGATCCGCATCCCCGGCGACGTGACGCGGGAGAAGGCGGACCTGCTGCGGCTGGTGGACACCATCTACCTCGACGAGATCCGCAAGGCCGGCCTCTACGACAAGATCTGGCAGGCCTTCGCGGTGCTGCTGCCGGTGCGCACGGTCGGCGTGATGGGCGATGGCCGCACCTATGACCAGGCCTGCGCGCTGCGCGCGGTGACCTCGACCGACGGCATGACGGCGGATGTCTATCCCTTCGAGATGAGCTTTCTCACCCGCGTGGCGAACCGCATCGTGAACGAGGTGCGCGGCATCAACCGCGTGACCTACGACATCACCAGCAAGCCGCCGGGCACGATCGAGTGGGAATGATTTTCGCCTATCCCGCAGTATCCGTTTGTACGCTCCGGTGCGACATAACCGACTGAAATATAAAGATAACTGTATCGGCGTCTATCGTCGGCTATCGAGGGGTAGTGCTCCAATTTGACGGTATAGCAGACGGTATGGGGGAACTTGTTCGATCGGCGATTTCGCTATACCGTCAAGGCTAAGAGAGCTGCTGACGGTATCGTTTTTGGCCGTAACTGACTGTATAAAAAAGGGAATTTCGCTTCCAGCGCCCCCTGTTTTGGCCTGACGGTATAATCGGTGCCTCTCTGCTGTTTTTAAACGGCTTTGGAGGCCCCCATGCTTACTGACACGGCGATTAAGGCGCTGAAATCACAAAAGAAATTGTACAAGGTGAGCGATCGTGACGGTATGTACGTGGTGGTGCAGCCGTCGGGCGCCATCGTGTTCCGGTACGACTACCGCCTCAACGGACGTCGCGAGACTCTGACGCTCGGCCGATACGGCCCAGACGGCCTCTCGCTTGCCAGGGCTCGGGAGAAGCTGATCGATGCAAAGCGGGCCATTTCAGAGGGACGTTCGCCTGCTCAACAGAAGCAGCACGACAAGCGACGATTGAAGGAGGCGAAGAGGTTCGGCGAGCTCGGCGAGAAGTGGTTCCAGGAGTCGCGCATGGCCGACAGCACGCGCGCCATGCGGCGCTCGATCTATGAGCGCGACATCCTGCCAACGTTTCGAAATAGGCTTCTGACGGAGATCACGCCTGACGATCTCCGCATGATGTGCGGGAAGGTGAAGGATCGCGGCGCTCCAGCGACGGCCGTGCATGTACGGGATATCGTGAAGCTGATCTTTGCGTTCGCGATCTTGCACGGCGAAAAGGTCGCCAACCCAGCGGATGAAGTTGGGCCCGCGTCTATCGCGACCTTCGTCCCGAAGGATCGTTCGCTGTCACCTGCGGAGATCCGCGTTATGCTTGGGCAGCTCGAGCATGTACCGACCCTGCCGACTATACGGCTGGGAATGAAGCTCTTCCTCCTAACCATGGTCAGGAAAAGCGAGCTGCAGGACGCGACGTGGGATGAAGTCGATTTCGAGAACGCCGTCTGGTCGATACCCAAGGAGCGGATGAAGCGGTCGAAGGCACACAACGTCTATCTGTCACAGCAGGCCGTCGACATCTTCATCGCGCTAAAAACCTGCGCAGGTAACTCGCGCTATGTCCTCCCGTCTCGATATGACGCTGACGCGCCGATGTCGCGGGCGACGTTCAACCGGATTACGACCGCAGTCGTTGTCAGAGCGAAAAAGGAGGGGCTACCACTCGAACCCTTCACTGTTCACGATCTTCGACGCACAGGCTCGACCCTGTTGAATGAGCTCGGCTTCAACAGTGATTGGATCGAGAAGTGCTTGGCGCATGAGGGCGGACGGTCATCGCGTGGTGTCTACAACAAGGCGGAGTACGAGCATCAACGCCGCCATATGATGCAGGAGTGGTCCAATCTGGTGGACGCGTGGGTCACCGGACGAAAGTATGTACCGACGTTGCTTCCGCCAACGATGGAGCTGCTTGAGCTGGAGCCTAGTGTTTGACGGGCCGCGAACGGCGAAGCCTTACATCGGGGCTGGGAGCACGCTTGATCACATTGGCTCGCGAATTACGCCGTCGAGCATCCAGCCAGGCTTCGACCTCGGCCAAGTCCCAAACGACGCAACGTGTCGTCAAATAGAATCGCTGCGGGAATTCACCGCGCTGTTCCATTTCATAAATGGTACTGTCGGCCAGCGGGACCATCTCGCGCAACTGTTGGCGTCGAATGGTCCGCCGCATTGCGACGTCAGACGATACTACTGTCATGCTCTGCCTCCTATCGCTTTGATGTCCCGAGATAGAAAGCGATAGGTCCGGAAAGATGGAAGACCTCCGATGTCTGCGGGCGGGAATATCGCAGCATAGCGTGCAGATCGGAGGGTTGATGTGCTGCGGTGCGTGTTGGAATGACTCGGGGGAACGGGCCGAGTACTGCACTCAGCCAGCGAACCGCCTCAGCTGGGTGACAGCCGCAATTCCGAGGGCATGACCGCGCTCACAGCCCCGGCATAGCGCCGGTATGACCGACGCCACGAAGACAAAATGCCACGATGGACCTCGCATGGGATTCGCGTTCGGCATCGGTTCGATGACCATTGAGCGCGAGTGGACCGACGAGTCCCTCGAAAAGCGAACCGACGATGCAAGCGGCGGAGGCCTGCGCATCTTGCGGCGGAAAGTCCTCGTCCCGGATACCTTGGTCGATGACCGTCTCAAAGACGCGAGCAAGCTTGCGCCGATAGGCTAGGCGCGCTGTCTCGATTTCGGGTTCAACAGGCTCTGCCACCAGAGCATGCGCAAGCCGGCGCCCGCGGAGTGCTCGGCTGGCAAAGGTCCACGCCGAGGCCCAGAGACGGTCCGCCGCTGACCCATCACTGACAGCCATTCCGGCGGCCGCGTCGACTTCGCGTTGAGATACGAGGCCGACGACCTCGACCATGAGCTCGGCCTTCGACGAGAAGTTCCGGTAGAGCGTCGCGAGCGCGACGCCGGCTTCCTCGGCAACCGCATTCATCTGCGCCTCTCGAAACCCGACCCTCGTCACCAGGTCGCGGGCGGCGCGCAGTATCGCGAGGCGCCTGTCGTTCGCGACCTGCGCGCTCCGACCTTTTCGTTCGGTCTGCGAAATAGCCATCTGTCGCCCGCCGGTCAGTTTGGCGTCAAAGCTCCGTCCGAAGAGCTCAACCTGATTTCGTTTCTATCGGCAGTGCCCGTCAGAATCCAGGCGCCCAGAGAGCCTCAACTCCCCGAATCGAGGGTTGGGGTAGCTTGACATAAGTAGAATCAAGATTCTACATTGCCGCCCAACAAACATGAGAAGAGCGCGCGAACGTCAGCCGTTTGTTGGGCAGATGGCGCGATTAGGGGAGAATTATGATTATGCTATCAGCTCGATCGTGCCAGATTTATGGGTCGCCACGCCTTGGTGCGCGGGCCTGACGTCGGCGCTCTTCCGCCCGGTTGAGCGGTGGGCTTCTCAAAAAAAAACAGATCACAGGGAGTGACCGAGATGGCAGTTGAATACGCGTCGGCGCTCGTGCGCGTGCAGCAGCTCGTGGACCTGTATAGTGCTCCCGACCTAAGCGTCGCGACACAGCTTTGCGACAGGCGACCGGCGGGGGCCGTCGCCTACAAGGTCGTCTCCGGCGATCTGACGTCCGTCGATTTGACCTATGGCGAGCTGCGGCAGCGCTCTGAGCAATTCGCGGCGTCGCTCTACGACCTCGGCGTGAGGCCGGGTGACTGCGTTGCGACGCTGATGGGAAAGAGCGTCGAATACCTCGTTGCCCTGATGGGGATTTGGAGATTGGGCGCCGTTCATGTGCCGATCTTCACCGCCTTCGCCCCGCCGGCGATCGCATTCAGGCTCAGGGGCAGCGAAGCCAAGATCGTCATCTGCGACGAGTCACAGCAGGCGAAGCTGGCGCCGGGTGACGACGTTCCGTTCGGTGCGCCGTGGCAGGTGATCAGCACGGCGCCTGCCGAAAAGCTGCCGCTCGGCGCGCTCAAGTTCTCCGCGGTTCTCGACGCCTCGCGTCCGGGGTTCGAGGCGGCGGCGCTGGGCGGTGACGCGCCGATCATCCAGATTTTCACCTCGGGCACGACAGGCACGCCGAAGGGCGTCGCCGTGCCGGCCAAGGCGCTCGCCGGCTTCCAGGTTTATGCCGAGTACGGGCTCGGGCTCACGAAGGACGATCTCTACTGGTGCGCGGCCGATCCCGGTTGGGCATACGGGCTGTATTTCGGCATCCTGGGATCGTTCACGACCGGCGTGCCCAGCCTTCTGCTGCAGGCGAATTTCGATCCTGCCACGACGTTTGCGGTGCTCGCCAAATTCGCCGTCACGAATTTTACGGCAGCACCGACCGTCTATCGATCGCTCCGCGCCTTTGCCGGCCCGATTCCTCCGATCACCAAGCTGCGTTGTGCTTCCAGCGCAGGTGAGCCGCTGACCCCGGAGGTCAACGAGTGGGCCGGCGGCGTCCTGGGCGTCGCCGTCCACGACCACTTCGGTCAAACCGAGGCGGGCATGCTGTTCAACAACCACCATCATCCCGATCTCGCATGCAGCCTGAAGCCCGGATCGATGGGCATTCCCTTGCCGGGTTGGTCCGCCCTCATCCTGAAGGAGCGCGACGACGAGCCAGCCGAGATCGGCGAGCTCGGCCGGGTCGCGATCGAGCTCAAGGACAGCCCGCTCGCGTGGTTCAGCGGCTATCTGAACGATTCGAAGAAGAGCGCCGAGAAATTCGCCGGAAACGGGCGCTGGTATCTGACCGGTGATGCCGGGCGGAGAGATCAGGACGGCTACTACTTCTTCTCCTCGCGCGATGACGACGTCATCATCATGGCCGGCTACCGGATCGGCCCGTTCGAAATCGAGTCGGTCATCGTCACCCATCCGGCGGTGAGCGAATGCGCCGTCATCGCGGTGCCGGATCCGACCCGCGGCGAAGTTCTGGAAGCCTATGTCGTCCTGAAGAGCGGCCAAGCTCCGTCCGCGGAGCAAACCAAGGACATTCAGAACTGGGTCAAGGTGCGATACGCGGCGCACGCTTACCCACGCGCCATCCACTACGTCGGTGAACTGCCGAAAACCGCGAGCGGCAAGATCCAGCGGTTCGTCCTGCGGCAGGAGCGCCGCGCGCAGCCGTCCGTCGCTGCCGTGGAGTGACCAGGCATGTCAGATAATCGACTCGCCGTTCAGCTCCTGACGGGCCCGGAAGCGCCCGAGCCGAATGGCGTCGGCGAACCCGGGCTGTCGGTCCTCGACGCGGTCGAGAGCCGGCGATCCATTCGCCGGTTTTTGCCAGATCCGGTCTCCAACGACACCATTACGCGGATCCTGACCGCTGCGGCCAGGGCTCCGTCGGGCACCAACTTCCAGCCCTGGAACGTGCATGTCGTCGTCGGCGAGGCCCGTGATCGCCTGTCACGGGCCGTGATCGCTGCCGCTGAAGCCGGTGAGCGGTCGGACGAGTATGCCTACGCACCGGCGCCCATACCGGAACCCTATCTGTCGCGTCGTCGGCAGGTCGGATACGCGCTGTACAATCTCTACGGCATCGAGCGTACCGACTACGAGAGCCGCAAGCGCGCAATGCTCCGGAATTTCGAGTTCTTCGGAGCGCCGATGGGCCTGTTCTTCACGATGGAGAACAGCCTGCTTCATGGCTCATGGCTCGACTGCGGCATGTTCATGCAGAACGTCATGATCCTGGCGCGTGCATTCGGCCTGGAGACTTGCCCCCAGCAGGCCTGGTGCGAGTACGGCCGGGTTGTCCATGAGCAACTCAATATTCCGGACACGCATGTCGTTCTGTCCGGAATGGCGATCGGCAAGTCCGATCCGAGCGCTCCCGAGAATTCGCTGATCAGCGAACGGGTCGAGGTTTCTCAATTCACTCAGTTTCACGAGTGAATTCATCAGCCCCTCCAGCGAACAGAGGCTTTCGAGATGACCATTGATGGCGGCGTCTTTCTCGTCACCGGCGCCGGCTCTGGCCTCGGGGAATCTGTGGCGCGTACCTTGGTCGAGCGAGGGGCGCGGGTCGTCGCCGCCGACGTAAACGCCGAGGCTGGCGACGCCGTAGCGCGCGACCTTGGAGCAAACGCGAAATTCGTCCGCACCGACGTCGCGAAGGCTGACGATGCCGCCAGTGCCGTGAGCGAGACGCTGGCTCAGTTCGGACGGCTGGATGGGCTTGTGAACTGCGCTGGCGTCGCGCCTGGGGAGCGCATCCTCTCGAGGAGCGGGCCTCATCGCCTGGAAAGCTTCGCCCGGGCCGTGGAGATCAACCTCGTCGGCACGTTCAACATGCTGCGCCTGGCTGCGGAGGCGATGGCGACGAACGAGCCTGCCGGGGCAGACGGCGAGCGCGGGGTTATCGTCAACACCGCGTCCATCGCCGCCTTCGATGGCCAGATCGGACAGGCTGCCTATGCCGCTTCGAAAGGAGCGGTCGCGGCGCTGACGCTGCCCGCCGCTAGGGAACTCGCGCAATTCGGGATCAGGGTCGTCACGATCGCACCCGGCATCTTCGAGACGCCGATGATGGCCGGGATGCCCGAGACGGTGCAGGCCGCGCTAAGCGCAAACATGCCGTTTCCCAAGCGCCTCGGGCGCCCGGGCGAGTACGCCGCTCTGGTCGCCCACGTTTGCGAGAACGCGATGCTCAACGGCGAAGTCATTCGCCTCGACGGAGCGTTGCGCATGGCCCCTCGGTAAGCAGTTCCACAGGAAAGCGGGTTCGATGTCCAAAGATCCGATCGTCATCGTCGGTGCTGCCAGGACGCCGATGGGCGCCTTCCAGGGCAGCCTGAGCAAGCTCACCGCGGCGGAACTCGGTGCTCACGCCATCGCAGCGGCAATCGCACGATCCGGCCTCGACCCAGAGAGCGTCGAGGAAACGGTCTTCGGATGCGTTCTGACGGCGGGGCAGGGACAGGCACCGGCGCGCCAGGCTGCCATCAAGGCGAACATCCCCGTCCGATCGGGAGCGACAACCGTGAACAAGATGTGCGGGTCCGGCATGAAGGCGGCAATGCTGGCGAACGATCTGCTCGTAGCCGGCAGCGTGGATGTCGCTGTGGCCGGCGGCATGGAAAGCATGAGCAATGCCCCATACCTGCTCGATCGTGCGCGGTCCGGCTATCGCATGGGGCACGGTCGGACCATCGATCATATGTTCATAGACGGCCTCGAGGACGCCTACGAGAAAGGCAGCCTCATGGGCGTCTTCGCCGAACAGTGCGCCGAGGAATTTCAGTTCAGCCGCGAACACCAGGACGAATACGCGATCCGATCTCTTGTCCGGGCTCAGAGCGCGATCGCCGAAGGCCGTTTCGCTGCCGAGATCGCTTCGATCACGCTGCCCGACGACAAAAGCGCTTCGCAGGTCATCTCGATCGATGAGCAGCCCGGCAAGGCACGGCTGGAGAAGATCCCGACGTTGCGCCCTGCGTTTCGCGCGGGAGGAACGGTCACCGCCGCCAACGCATCGTCGATTTCGGACGGAGCGGCCGCTTTGGTTCTCATGCGCCGATCCGAGGCCGACAGACGCGGGCTGGCGCCGCTGGCCGCCATTGTCGGGCACGCGACCCATGGCGACGCTCCCGATCGCTTCCCCACGGCTCCCGTTCAAGCCATTCGCGACCTTCTCGGGAAGGTCGATTGGCAGGTCGACGATGTCGATCTCTTTGAGATCAACGAGGCCTTCGCAGTCGTTCCGATGGCCGCGATGCGCGAACTGGGACTGCAAGCGGAGCGTGTGAACGTCAACGGCGGTGCCTGTGCCCTTGGGCATCCGATCGGTGCTTCCGGCGCGCGCATCATGGTGACCCTTTTGTCTGCCCTTCGAGAAGCGAAGCTGAGCCGCGGCATCGCTTCGGTCTGCATCGGTGGAGGTGAGGCCACTGCTGTTGCCATCGAGATTTGCCAGTAAAGGCGGGATCGCGTGGCTATCCGCGAATACAGAGCAAATAATGATCGCAGCGAACGTCACAAAAAAATGACGTCGTAATTCTTTAACAAGGTGGGGGAACGCATGACCGCTTTAGAAGCTGTGACAACAAAGCGAAGAATATCGGCGAGAGATAAGCAGGTCATCGTCGCCGCGTCTCTCGGGACGGTTTTCGAGTTTTATGATTTCTTCCTGATCGGACTCTTGGCGTCCGAGATCGCGAAAGCGTTCTTCTCAGGCGTCAACCCAACGGCCGGGTTCATTTTCACGCTGCTGGGCTTCGCTGCGGGCTTCATGCTGCGCCCGTTCGGAGCCCTGGTGTTCGGTCGTCTCGGCGACCTCGTCGGTCGCAAGTACACGTTCCTCATCACGATCCTGCTGATGGGACTTTCGACCTTCATCATCGGTCTGTTGCCTGCCTACGCAACCATCGGCATGGGAGCGCCCATCCTGTTCATCTCGATGCGAATGTTGCAGGGGTTGGCACTCGGCGGAGAATTCGGCGGCGCCATGATCTACGTGGCCGAGCATGCGCCCATGGGGAAACGTGCGACCTGGACCGCCTACGTCATCCTGACGGCCGCGTTAGGCTTCCTGCTTGCGGTTGCCGTCATCATCCCGCTTCGGCTGTCGATCGGCGCGGATGCCTTTACTAACTGGGGATGGCGCGTCCCGTTCCTGATCTCCATTGCACTACTGGGTATTTCCCTCTGGATTCGGCTGAAGCTTGACGAATCGCCCGAGTTCAAGCGCATGAAGACCGAGGGCAAGGCCTCCAAGGCTCCCTTGGCGGAGGCCTTCGGCAACTGGAAGAACGTCCGGTACATTATCATCGGCGCCTTGTGCATTCTGCCTGCCCAGGCCGTTATTTGGTACACGGGCCAGTTCTATTCGCTGTTCTTTCTGACCAAGGTCCTGCGAATAGAGGCGCTGACCGCGAATACCATGCTAATCGTCGCCACAGTCCTGACCGTTCCTCTATACGTCGTGTTCGGAAGCCTGTCGGATCGCATAGGGCGAAAGCCGGTCTATATTGCAGGTTACTTGGCGGCGGCCCTGCTCACGATTCCAGTCTTTCAGGGCCTGACGCATTACGGCAACCCGGCCCTCGAGCGGGCGCAGCAGAACCATCCCATCTCGATTTCGGCAAACAGCAACGACTGCTCGCTTCAGTTCAATCCGCTCGGAACGTCGAGGTTCACCTCTTCCTGCGACGTCGTCAGCGACTCCCTGGCTAAGCTCGGCCTGAACTACTCGACCATGAGGTCGAGCGATGCGGCTATTGCGCAGGTTAGGGTCGGCGACCGCGTTATTGTCGGCTATGTCGGCGATGCTCCGGATGCGGCGGCTCACAAGGCGCGCTTCGACAGGGAGTTGATGGCGGCGCTGACCGAGAAGCTGTACCCCCTCGGTAATGCAGCCGCTGCAGATATCAACGCACCCGTGATCGTGCTGCTGCTTTCGCTCCTGTTGACCTTCGGTGCGATGACGTTCGCTCCGACAACGACCTCGCTGATGGAGATGTTTCCGTCCCGGATTCGTTACACGGCCATGTCGTTTCCCTATCACATGAGCGCGGCGTGGTTCGGAGGGTTCCTGCCAGCGACGGCGTTCGCGATCGTCGCGGCCACAGGCAACATCTACTCCGGTCTCTACTACCCGGTCGGGATCGCCGCTGCATGCCTCGTGTTGAGCCTTATCTTCGCCCGGGAGACATACAAGGTCGATTTGTCCCAGGCCTAGTCGAGTAAGATAATCTTCAGGAGCGCGCGCTCGGCCATTAGGCGGGCGCGCGCTTGCCACGTTGATGGTCCAGCCATGGAAATCGCCATGTGACCAACAACCTGGTCGGGAGCGCCGGCTGACCCTTCTGCTCTTATTGAAGCGCTGTCGCCCTTGGAATCTCAGCCCTGTGGACACCTTTCGCCGTAGCGCGCAGGCGTCCGTCCTCGATTGGTGTAGTCCAGTTTATCAGGCGTTATTGCAGGGCGCCGCGCCCAGGGGGAAGGTCAAAATCGCGATCGGGGCCGATGGGGACGATGCGGTTTGGATTGAGCCAAGGATGGCTACCGTAATAATGGCCTTTGATATGAGTGAAATCGACCGTCGGGCGGACAGCGGCATGCTGATAGATATCGCGCGTATAAGCCCAGAGTGCCGGGTACTCGGCGAGCGCCTGGCGGTTGCACTTGAAGTGCCCGTAATAGACTGGGTCGAAGCGCACGAGCGTCGTGAACAGCCGGATGTCGGCCTCGGTCAACCTTCCACCGATGAGATAGCGCTGGTGCGCCAGGCGTTGCTCAAGCCAGTCGAGCGCCTCGAATACCTCGCGCACGGCCGTCTCGTACGCCGCCTGGGTCGTGGCGAATCCGGAGCGATAGACGCCATTGTTGAGGGTGGGGTACACGCGTTCGTTGACGGCATCGATGTCGTCGCGATGCTCTGCAGGATAATAGTCGCCAGCCGTCGCGCCGCAGCCATCGAAGGCGGTGTTGAACATGCGCAGGATATCGGCGGATTCGTTGGAGACGATCCGGGAGGTCGCCTTGTCCCAGAGCACGGGCACGGTGACGCGGGTGGTGCAGGTCGGATCGGCGATGGTGTAAAGCTCGTGCAGGAACGTGGAGCCGTTGACGCTGTCCGGGATCACGCCGGGGGCGGGATCGAAGGACCAGCCATCCTCACCCATCAGCCAATGAACCACCGAGATGTCGATCAGATCGGTAAGGCCCTTCAGGTTGCGCATGATTAGTGTGCGGTGCGCCCAGGGGCAGGCGAGCGAAACATAAAGGTGATAGCGGTTCCGCTCCGCCTGGAACGGGCCGTCGCCGTTCGCGGTGATCCAGTTGCGGAAGATGGACGGCGGGCGGCGCAGTTCGCCCTCGGCCAGCACGTTCTCGAGGCCGCCTCGTCGCCAGGCGCCGGCGATCAGCTCACCCATGACGGGATGCCTTGCCAAGCGCCGCCTTGACGGCGGGGGCGACTTTCGTGCCGAGCAGTTCGATTGATCGTCGCATGGCCTCCGTTTCAAGTGCGGCGGTGCTCATCTGGAACGTGATGCGGGACACGCCGCCCAATGCCTTGCTGGCGGCCAGCATCTTGGCGGCGACCGTCTGCGGGGTGCCTATCAGGAAAGCTCCACCAGGGCCGCACATCGCTTCGAATTGCGCCCGCGACGGTGGCAGCCAGCCTCGCTCTTTGCCAGCGACCGACATCATCTGGTGCCAGCCCGGAAAGAACGCCTCTCGAGCCGCTTCATCGGTATCGCCGACGAAACCCATGGCGTGGACACCGACCCGCTGTTTCACCAGTGGATGACCTGCAACCTGCCAGGCGCGCCGGTAGAGTTCCACAAGAGGCCGGAAGCGATCGAAACTGCCTCCGATGATAGCGACCATCAGCGGCAAGCCGAGCGTACCGGCGCGGGCGAAGGATTCCGGCGTACCGCCGACACCGAGCCAGACCGGTAACCGGTCCTGATGCGGGCGAGGATAAACACCTTCACCATTCAGCGGCGGGCGGAAACGGCCTTGCCATTTGATATGAGGCGCGTCGTTAAGCTTGAGCAGGAGGTCGAGCTTTTCGACGAATAGTGCATCATAGTCGCGCAGGTCGTAACCAAATAGAGGATAGGCTTCGGTGAAAGATCCCCGACCAACCACCAGTTCCGCCCTACCTTTGGAGATAAGGTCAAGCGTCGCGAACTCCTGAAAGATGCGCACCGGGTCGGCGGCGCTGATAACCGCCACAGCGCTTGTCAGCCTGATTGTCTTCGTGCGCGCCGCCGCGGCGGCGAGGATAACGGCCGGAGCTGAATCGAGCGCATTCTCCCGATGATGCTCTCCCATGCCGAAGACGTCGAGGCCGACGCTGTCAGCCAGTTCCACTTCGGCAAGCACGCTTGTCATGCGATCGGTGGCGGACTGCAGATGGCCGGTCTTCGGGTCGATCACAAGCATCGCAAAACTGTCGATACCGATTTCCAATGCTCATTCCTTTCGAAGCGCGCCGCTAGGAACTCGCGCCACTAGTGTCAATTGCTCGGATAACTACGCTGCGGTTCGGGGAAGCCGATCGACTGGCCGAGCTTTGTGGTATGACATCCGGCGAGAGCCAGCGAGATAGCGAAGAAGGTGGCGAAACGAATCATCTGTAACCTCGACAGGTGCGGTGCCGATTTCCATCGGCATTCAGGAAGTGCCCGTGATGAACCCGAAGCCGGTTTCAGCCGAAGCTCTGGACGAAGGCGGACAGAGTGCGGCGGTGCAGCCATGCGACCGTCGAGGTGATTGCCAGCAGGACGATAGCCGGAAGCGGGCTTCCGCCGATCAGCGCCAGATGGGTCAGTACGGCGCACACCATGGTTGCGGACAGCAGGACGGCGCCGAACGCCGCTGTCACCGGGACCAGAATGGCGATACCCCCGACGACCTCGACGGCGCCGGTGAAGAGCCTGAACCACTGGCCCGCCCCGATCTGGTCGAAGATCGCGACCATCATCGGCACACCCGCAAGCTTGGCGCCCCCGGCGGCCAGAAAGGCGGCGGCAGCAAGGATACGCAGCGTCCATGAGACAACGGTGATAGTTCTGCTGTGTTCGGTTCGAGAGGACTGCGAGAGATTTTGCATAGAGCACCTTGTAATTGAGCGTTGAAATATCGGTCGTGCGCAGGCCGACCCGACGACTTGTTTGCGCGTTTTCGAAGTCTGTGATTTCCGGCGAAGCACTTCACCGGTGCGGATGCCGCCCTTGCCGAAGCGAGTCGCGTGGGCGTTTGAGCGAGGTGGGGGGATGGCGTGAGCAACCCGTGAGCTCTACGCGATCGAAGCCGACGCCAGATCAGGCCGCCAGTGCCTCAATCTCCGTCTTCGCGGACGCGATCGCGGAGGCCTTCGCCTCGTCGCTGATCGCGAGGCCTTCCGCACGGATGATGCTGACATCGGTCAGCCCGATGAAAGCGAGCGCCGCCTTCAGATAGCTTTCCTGGAAATCGAGCGACGCGGCGGGGCTGTCTCCGGTGTAGATGCCGCCACGCGTCGAAACGACATAGACCTTCTTGTCGGCGGGCAGCAGGCCCTCTGGGCCTTTCTCGGTGTAGCGGAACGTCCGCCCGGCCACGAGCACGCGGTCGATCCAGCCTTTCAACTGCGACGGAATGGTGAAGTTGTACATCGGAGCGCCGATGACGATCACGTCGGCCGTGAAAAGATCGTCGATATAGGCGGCACCTTGTGCAATATCGGCGCCTAGCGCAGAGCTTTCCGGTGTTGCGCCCTGGAAGGCGGCAAGGTGCTGGCCAGACAAATGGAAGGCCGGATCGGCGGCGAGATCGCGGTGAACGACGTTCGCACCTGGATGCAGCTTGAGCTGGCGCGCGACAATGTCGGCCGTCAGCGCGCGGCTGGCTGAATTCGCGCCGAGAATACTTGAATCGATTTGTAGGATTGTCGTCACAGGGGGCCTCCAATCGAATTTGCGAGCACATGCCACTCGCCTTTCCTCAAGTCTGTCGCGCCCCTTGCCATCTGAATAGACGTTATTATACGATACAATCCATCTGAAATGGCGATGGGCTGTATCTGATGCTGGATGGCTTATCGCTGGACCAAGTCCGCACCTTCATTGCCGCGGTCGACGAGGGAAGTTTTTCCGCTGCCGCGCGCAAGCTCGGCCGCGCCCAGTCGGCCGTCAGCGAACTCGTGCGCGGTCTTGAGCATCAGCTTGGCGTGGAACTCTTCGACCGGACCGGTCGCTACCCGCAACTGACGCCGGCCGGAAGCATGCTGCTCACCGGCGCGCGCGAGGTGATCGCCAAAGTCGATGCGTTCAAATCGCATGCGAAAGGCATGGCGTCCGGGCTCGAGCCCGAGCTTTCCGTCGTCATCGACGTCTTCTTCCCCATCAGCGTCATCGCCGAGGCCGCACGTGAGTTTCGGGAGCACTTCCCAACGGTGCCGCTTCGGCTCTTCGTCGAAGCTCTGGGAGGCACGGTGCAGCCCATTCTTCATCGCCGCGCCAATGTCGGCATCGTGGGCACCTTGCCCGTAATGCCCCCCGGCATTCGCACCGAGCCGCTCGGCACCGTGGATTTTGAAATCGTGGCAGCTGCGCATCATCCGCTGGCAGCGTTCACCGCACCAATCCCCCGCAGCGAACTCAGCAACCATGTCCAGCTTGTCCTTACCGATCGCACCGATCTTTCGCAGGGGCGGGAGTTCGGCGTGATGTCGTCGCAGACCTGGCGGCTGGCCGATCTCTTCGCCAAGCAGACGTTCCTACTTAATGGCCTCGGCTGGGGAGGTATGCCTGGCCACGCCGTCAGAGCAGATATCGATGAAGGACGATTGGTCTCGCTGCGCATCGAAGGCGTCCCCGCCAGCGATCTCAAACTGCCGATGTCCATCGCCTACCGCGCCGATGACCCCCCAGGACCGGCCGGCCGATGGCTCATTCAGAGACTGGGAACGTGCGCGAGCCACTCCCGCCCGCGGGATTTGGAGGTGCTAGGCAATCCGAACTGATCTCCGTGCATTCAGCATCTAGAGACATAACTGCGAAGAGACCAAAAAATATTCAAGCTTGCTGGAAACATTCCATTCAAACTTCCATCAGCGTGGACGACAGAAAGTCGATGAACCGCTGTGTTTTGGCTGGAACAAGGCGAGTCTCAGTGACGGCGTAAATGCTGACCGGTGAACCTTGCCATTCGGGCAGGACACGGCGGAGCCGGCCGGTGGCCAAGTCCTCGGCGACGATCTTCTCAGGAAGTAGGCCGATGCCCTGATGGTTGACTGCCAGGGTGCGGATCATCCCGACGCTGTTGAGCGTGAAGCGGCCGTGAACGTCGACATCGACCTTGTTCATCTCCTGGTGCAAAGTCCAGCTCGGGGTCCGTGGCATGCAGAGGCATTCATGCTCCGCCAGTTCCGCCGGTGTGGCGGGCTCGCCTGACGCCTCGATGTATCCAGGCGAGGCATAGAGATGGCGCGAATGTCCCCCGATGAGTCGGGCGATCAGAGTGGAATCCTGCAGTTTGCCGATGCGGATCGCCACATCGAACGGCTCGGTGACCAGATCGACACGGCGTGGGGTCAGGTCGAATTCGAACGTGATGCCGGGGTAGTGCCGCGCAAAATCGACGATGATCGGCGTGAGATAAAGCGTCGCCAAGTCGACAGGGAGCGAAACCCGCAGGACACCGCTCGGCTGCTCTAACATCGCGCCGAGCTGCTCGTGCGCCAGCCGCGCCTCATCTACGATCCTCTTGCTTCGTTCAAAATAGATCTGGCCGGCCTCTGTGAGCTCGATCTTGCGCGTCGTACGATGCAGCAGTCTCAGGCCGATCGCCTTCTCCAGCTCGCCGATACGTCGCGACAGAGTGGAATTGGGCATGCCGAGAGCCTCCGCAGCCTTTCGAAAGCTCCTGGCTTTGGCGACCTCCACGAACAGCGCCATGTCGTTCAAATGGCTCAACGGATTGCTCCACCAGTGGAATTCTCATTCCAATTTCGCAGTATTTATCCCGAAAGTGGGCAGTGGTAAACAAGCGCGCACCGACGAGCGGCTGCAGCGCGTGATCCCTGATCAGGTCGCGGCGCGCATGCACCGCCAAGGATAAAGCCAACGAGCTAGCGGCTTAGCCGACTGAGATAGCACCCGCTCGACAAGCGCGCTCTTGTCGGCCGGCGCTCGTCGCGGACGGCTGCTCCTGTTCGAGGTGCTCAGCATGGAGCTGACCGTTCACAAGGTGATGCGAGCCTCTGGCTGGTTGATCGTTGTTGATGAACGTTGCGCAGGAGGCAAATCGTGAGTTTAGAAATCAAACCCGACCAATCGGTCCTTGTTCTGATCGACCATCAAGATGGCGTGGTGAGGCAGATCAAGACGGCCTCCGAGGCTGATGTCCGCCGTGCGGTATTGGCGCTCGCGAAAGCAGCGAACATCCTGAAGCTACCAGTCGTCATATCGTCCAGCATGGAAGACGGTCTGACAGGTCGGATCTTCTCGGAACTGGCAGAGGCTCTTCCCGAGGCGTACGAGCGTCGGATCAAGCGGCCCGGCCTCGTGAACGCTTGGCATCAGCCGGAGTTCAAGCGCGCCATCGAGAAGATCGGGCGCAAGCAGGTCATCATGGCCGGCTTGACGGCCGACGTCTGCCTTGTCTTCGCCGCGACGAGCATGGCCGAGGCCGGGTATCAGGTTCATGCGGTCATGGACGCTACCGGCGCCTGGTCCGACATCTCCGAAGAGATGGCCCGTCGCCGCATGGAGAAGGCAGGCGTGGTGCTCACAGCAGCAGTATCGGTGATAGCAGAAGCGATTTATGACTTCTCTACGCCGACCGGCGCCGCGCTACAGGAGCTGATGATCAAGGATCTGGTATCGACGATCGCCATCCCGCCTCTGTCCGTGGTCAAGAACCTGGTTGCCAAGGCCCTCACGCCGGACAGCTGAAGGCGGTCGTCGGAACCGTCGCTGATCGTTATCAGTGAGGGCGCGACACGGTGGCCATGCTTCCGGCGGGCTTCGATCGCGAGACATGAGCAGGGCGGTGTTATCCCATCGCTGGTGCGCGGACAGCCCGGGCCGACCGGTCTAGGCGAGACTGTGCCGATCGTGTGGTGAGCAGAAGTCTCAAGCCGATCGCTTCTCCAGTCCGGAGATACGTCGCCACGGGGAGTTTGGTTCGTCGAGAGCCTCCGTCTCCTGCAGCCGGTTCATTTTCCTCCAGATCGCGCCGGCCATCCGACGGACCTCCTATTGATCCACCAGTGGAATACTGATTCCAGCATAACGGGATTTATCCCGACAGCGGGATAGTCGATATTGGGGCGAATGGAGAACCTGATGACTTCAATATTCGCCCCTGTCCGCGTCGGCCGCTATTCTCTGCCGAACCGCCTTGTCATGGCTCCAATGACCCGCAGCCGTGCCGCCTTCGACGGCACGCCGGGCGAGCTGGCCGCCGACTATTACTCCCAGCGCGCCGGCCTCGGACTGGTCGTCACAGAGGGCACTCAGCCCTCCGACGACGGGCAGGGCTATCTCACCACTCCCGGCATCTACACGCCCGCTCACGTCGCCGGCTGGCGGAAGATCACTTCCGTCGTACACGAAAAGGGCGGCCACATTTTCATCCAGCTCATGCATGTCGGGCGCATGTCGCATCCCGACAATACGCCGCATCACCGCCAGGGCGTCGCACCGTCCGCGATCGCGCCGGGAACGGGGATGTTCACGGCGGCAGGGATGCAGGACATTCCCACGCCGCGCGCGCTGACGACTGAAGAGGTCCGCCAGACCGTCACCGACTTCCGCCATGCGGCGCGTTCGGCGATCGAGGCCGGAGCCGACGGCATCGAGATTCATGGGGCGAACGCCTACCTCGTCCAGCAGTTCTTCGCGCCGAGCGCAAACACGCGCACGGACGAATATGGCGGCTCCATCGAGAACCGCGCCCGCTTCGCCATCGAGGTCCTCACGGCGATCGCCGCGGAGATCGGCACGGACCGAACCGCGGTCCGCCTGTCTCCCGGAACGGCAATGTGGGGGATCGATGAAGGCCCCGAAGGGCCGGACCTCTATCGCTATCTCGTCGCCGAGCTCGACAAGCTCGGCCTCGCCTATGTGCACATCATGCACCAGGGCAACGAGGCGTTACTGGCCGATATCCGCAAGCTCTGGCGCCAACCGCTGATCCTCAACCGGCCAGGTCGTCCGCGTGACCAGATCGGTGCCGATGTGGCGTCGGGGCTGGCCGATCTTGAGGCATATGGCCAGATGGTCCTGGCCAATCCGGACTTCGTCGTTCGGCTGAAGACCAATGCAGCGATGAACGAGGCAGACCCCAAAACCTTCTACGGCGGAGCTGCGAAGGGTTACATCGACTACCCCGTCCTGAGCGCCAAAGGCGACACCAGTTCATGACGGGAGATCTTAAGTTGACCCAATCACCCCATCCTTCGACGGCCAAAAAGAAGGTCCTTGTCGTCGGCGCCACAGGATTCCTCGGAGCCAAGATCCTCCGCAATCTGGCGCAGGATGCGAACGCAGACGTCGTTGCGATGTCGCGTAAGGGCGCGCCACCGAATGACAGCACCGGCGTCGAATGGGTGCGCGGCGACATGATGGATCCGGCGTCGCTGGATCGCGCCCTGAGGGGCGTCGACGTCGTCGTCAGTTCGGCGAACGGCTATATGAAGGGAAGCATCGACACCGACTTTCAGGGCAACAAGAATCTCGTTGAAGCGGCGGCAAGAGCCAATGTCGGCAGATTTGTCTTCCTCAGCATCGTCAGCAGCGAGGCAGCGTCAGCAGTCCCCCATTTCCACGCCAAGAAGGTGGCGGAGGACCTGATCAAGGCCTCTGGCGTGCCGTACGTATTCATACGCGCGCCCACGTTTCTCGATCAGAGCGCCGACTTCATTGTGAAGGGCGTGAAAGCTGGCCGGTTCCTGGCGCTGGGCGATAAGACCACAAAGTGGTCCTATGTGCTGACGGATGATCTGGCCTCGTATCTCGCCAAGGCCGCCATGTTTCCCGGCAGTGAGATCGATAATCAAACGATTGATGTCGGCTGGCGCGAAGGCCCGAAAAGCCAGGAAGAGATCGCCGATCTCATATCCCAAGTGACGAAGAAGCCGCTCAAGGTGCGGGTTATACCGTGGCTGCTTTTCCGCCTGCTCGCACGTCCGGTAAAGCTGTTTTCCGAGCTTGGCTACGACATGATCCAGATGTTCCTGTTCTTCAGGACGGGGGTCTATGTCTCGAACATCTCTAAGCAAGAGCACTTCTTCGGACCCGCGCCGACGCCCCGAGATGCGATCAAGCGATGGGCGAGAAGCAATCAGCTGATTTCGTGAAGCAGAGGGGGCCAGCATCTCAGGGCTAGCGAGATGAGCCCTGTCTTCCGATTAGGTCAGAGAACTAGGAGGATGAACATATGGCAAGTGAAACGACAGCGCTTAACAGGCCGGAGCAGCTGATCCCGGTGCCGACGAGTTTAAGTTCGCAAGCCCAAGCCTATCTGGCGCGGAGAACGGCTCAGCTGGTGGCCTCCGGCCAGACGCACGTAGAGCCAGAAGCGCTCTCTGATTTTATGGATCCCATGCTCGACATGATGCGGTCGCTCGCAGCCGGGTTTCAGGGTTCGGCGACGGTGATCACGTTGCCGAGCGGCGCAGAACTGCACCGCGCGAAGCCGGAAGGCGCTACCGGGCGCCTCGGGGAAGTGGCCTATTTCGACATCCATGGCGGCGGCTTCGCCGTCGGCGGTGGCGAGATGTGCGCTCTGGCCGCGAAGCTAAAGGCTGCCGACTATGGCGCCGAAGTCTTCTCGGTCGACTATCGGATGCTCCCCGAATATCCCTATCCGGCTGCCCTGGACGATTGCCTCGAAGCCTACGCCGAGATCCTGAAGAGCTATTCGCCGTCGGCATTGGTCGTGGCGGGCACCTCGGCGGGAGGGAATCTCGCCGCGGCCCTGATGCTGCGCGCCCGCGACGAGGGCCTGCCGCTTCCCGCGGGCCTGTTCCTGTTCACCCCTGCGCTTGATCTCACGCTCGCAGGCGACAGCCACCAGGCCAACCGCTTCCTCGACGTGAACCTCTACGGTGGCATCGACTATATCCGCAGCTACGCCGGCGCTGAGGACCTCAAGCACCCCTACGTCTCGCCGCTGTTCGGAAACATCGATTCAAACTGGCCACGGACGCTTCTGGCGACGGGAACACGCGACCTGCTTCTGTCCGATACGGTGCGCATGCACCGGGCCCTCAGGAATGCCGGCGTGGCGGCCGAACTCCACGTTATCGAAGCCGGTCCTCACGGCGGGTTTTTGGGAGCCTCGCCCGAAGACGCCGAGATCATGGCGGAGGCTCGTCGGTTCACCTATTCGGCCTGGGACGTTCCGGCGTCATGTAGGAGCGCATAACTTCTTTCAATAGCAAATGGCCTCGTTATGGCGCTGAAACTAAATATTATCATTGCTTCAACACGCCCCGGTCGCGGCGGTCCGACGGTTGCAGAATGGGTCCACCGATACGCAAAGGAAAACAGTTCATTTGACGTGGATCTGATAGATCTCGTCGATTTTGAACTTCCGCTCCTCGATGAACCTGCACACCCTGCTGCGCGCAAGTATGAGCATGAACACACGAAGCGGTGGAGCGAGAGCGTGGGTTCCGCAGATGCTTTTCTGTTTGTGACGCCCGAATATGATTACTTTGTTCCAGCGTCTCTCGTTAATGCCATTCAGTGCCTCTTTCACGAATGGTCATACAAGCCAGCTGCAATTGTCAGCTACGGTGGAGTGTCAGGTGGCCTGCGCGGTTCTCAGGAACTTCGTCAGCTCCTTGGCAACCTGAACGTCGTGGCCATAAATCAACCGGTTCCTGTCCCGTTCTATTCGCAGTTCATCGGCGATGACGGTGTTTTCGGTCCGAATGATGCAATTTCTTCTGGAACGAACACGCTGCTAGGTGAGCTGCATAAATGGGCACTTGCTTTGAGGCCTATGCGGACGCCCGTAGCGTCAGCCGTCTAGAAAAGTCGGTGATCGCGCCCCGGCGGCGTCGACCTCGTCTGAAATGCCGGCTGGTGGTCGTCTGTGGCGGCAAGGGGAAGCCCGCCACAGGTTCTCCGCGACCAGATGCAGAGCAGCGCATTACTAACCCAGACCAACAATACGCTCGAAAGACACATCGGAGTGCCCGATCTCGCATTCGATCTTCGTTATCTGAAATATGCGATGCTCGTCGCCGAGCACGGAAGCTTTCGCCGCGCTGCCGAGAGTCTTAGCCTCTCGCAATCGACCGTCAGCCGACGGATTAAGTTGCTCGAACGTAGACTCGGGGCGCCGCTATTCGAGCGGAAACGGACTGGCGCCAAACCAACGGTGATGGGGGAAAGGTTTATGCGGGCCGCTGCGGTGGGCGCGGAACATCTTCGCCAGGCGGTCAACGAAATGGCGCTTGTCCAGCGCGGCGACGCAGGAGAATTGAGAATCGGCTTGGTCGCCTCTCTCGCGCAGGGGGGGCTGGGCGATATTCTCGAGGCCTTCCGATGCAAGTTCCCGAAAGTCGAGGTTAGACTGCAGGAGGCCACTTCGCAGGCGAACGCCGCGTGCGTATTGAGCGGTCGTCTCGACATCGCTTTTATTCCAGGCGAGCCTCGTCTTCCCGGTTGCGAGGCCAAACACGTCTGGGACGAAGAGCTGTTCGTCGCGATGTCGACACAACACCGACTGGCGACCCGCGAAGGGGTAACCTGGAATGACCTTCGCAACGAGACGTTCCTCATTTGCTCGGATGTTCACGGACCGGAGGTCGATGACATCATCGTACGGAACGTCTCTGCTCTTGGTTTTCACCCGAAAATTTCGGTACATAGTGTCGGTCGCGAAAACCTCATCAACTTGGTGGGCAGGAAGTACGGCCTGACTCTGGCGGCGAGTTCAACATTAGGCGCCACTTATCCTGGCGTTACGTTTGTCCCCATCTTCCCGCGTAATGAGAGCATTCGCTGGAGCGCTGTCTGGTCCTCGGATAATCAGAACCCAGTGCTGAAGCGGCTGCTGGATTTGAGCACGACCCCTGCGCGCCGTGTTTAAGGGGCAGAGGGGCACAGCGGGATGCATCGACGGCGTGCCGCAGGAAGTCGACTGGTAGAATCTTGCCGCGTTATGACGGTGTGCGCTTCGCCTTTGCGAAGCCTCGATCTGATGCGATGAATCGCTCGAGCATCGGCACGATCAGTCTCACCGGATCCGCGATCGGGCGCCCCTGCTCACGGCCCAGTGCCTCGGCATAGGCGGCAAGGTCTCGATGAAGCGACGCTGGCAGGTCGAGCGTGACTTTCAAGGGCTTGTCATCGACGATTGGACCGAGCCTGAGCTTCGGCATCACGAGCCTCCATATGGTTCGAGTACGAGATCTCTGGTGACGATCACGCGGACTGGAAATCCGGGCCGGATCGTCAGGGTCGGCGCGACATTGAGCTGGCGGCGGACGATCTGCTGACCGGCGTCATTGATCGTGTCCTGACCGCCATTGCGGATCGCCTGGATCAGGCGATCGTCGTCATTGGTGGCGAGCTCGGCGCCGACGCTGAGCAGCGTCGACAGGCCCGCCGCCTTGGCGAGATCCCACCAGTGATAGTCGACGCCGTCCTGGAGCCCCGCATAGCCTTCGGAGTCGGCGCCCGGCTGGCGCTCGAGCACGATCGAGCGTCCGTTCGGCATGATGAGCCGGTTCCAGACGAGCAGCACCCGGCTCTGACCGAACTGAACGTTGTTGTCGTATTGGCCGATGACGCGCGTGCCCTGCGGGACGAGCAGGATGCGGCCGGTCGGACTATCATAGATGTTCTCTGTCACCTGAGCGGTAATCTGGCCTGGGAGGTCGGAGCGGATCCCAGTGATCAGCGCGGCGGAAATCACGGCGCCAGCCTGCAGAATGTTTGGCGAGGCCGGCGCTGCGACGCGATCGGGCGCAACGGTGCGGCGGTCAGCGGCGGCGTTGAGGAAGGCGTTCTGGCGATCCTGAGCTGTGGGCGTCGCTGGCGTCGGCGCCAGACCGAGGCCGGTGAGATCCGGTATGGGCGGGGTTGCCGTGCCGGTCGGCGCCGCCGGCGCCTGATTGGCTGTTCTGGTCTCTGTCGGAGCGAACAGACGCGCGGTTCGTGCCGATTCCAGCTCCTGAAGCCGGCGCTGCTCCTCTGCGCTGATGCCAGGATTGGGGGCGGCGGCCCCGGGCGCCGGCACGGGCTGACCTCGGTTTTGCGCCTCGAGCATCGGCCGGCCGAGATCACCGGGCAGCGGTGGCCCGAGCTGAGGCACGCCGGAGTAGTCGCGCGGCAGTCCGGCGATGCCGTCGGCGGTCGGACGGTTCTCGGTCGAATAGAGTTCCTCGTTCGACCGACCGCCATCGCGGGTCTGAAGCGCGTAGACGAGGGCGCCGCCGATCCCGACGCTAGCGACCAGGCCGAGGCCTGCCAGCACCTTTCGCGACAGGCGGGTGACCCGGGGTGGCTCCGCGCGCAGGCGCATGGCCGCGGGACTGACCGGCTCTCCGGTCAGCGGCCGGGCATCGTCATCCGGCTCTTCTTTCCGGGGATTCGTCTCGCTCACGACGCCGGCCTCCCGTCGGTACGCACGATCCGGACGCGCTTCTGGTGGTCACCGGAGCCAAAGCGCAGTTCGGCGGCGGCGAAGAGCCGGTCGACGATCATGTAGTTGCCGCGGACACGGTAGTTGACGAGCTCCGACGTGTTGCCCTCGGGCCCGACCACGAACAGCGGCGGCATCTCGCCTTGGGCGATCCCGCGCGGGAATTCGATGAACACCTGACGGCCGTCATCATAAGCACGCAGCGGACGCCAGGGCGCGCGGTCGCCGGTCACCTCGTAGCGGAAATTGATGTTGGCGAGATCAATCCCGGTGGCGACGGGTTGTGCGGCCTGTGCCTCCTGGTTTTGCCTGCGCAACGCGATGAGCTGGTCCTGCGGATATTGCCAGGAGACCGAAGCCATGTAGGTGCGCTCCGTCGAGCGCAGCTCCATGTGATAGGTGCGAAGATTGGTGTTGATGACGAGATTGGTCATCAGCTCCGGGCGGGTCGGCTTGACCAGGATATGGACCTGTTGGGTGGCTCCCGCGCCGCTCTGCGTGTCGCCGATGATCCAGCGCACCGTGTCGCCCGCGGCGACCGGGCCGGAGCCGACGAGCTGCTCGCCCGGCTGCAGCGCGATGTCGGTGATCTGACCGACAGCGGTGTAGACCTGATAGAGTGCGCCCTGGACGAACGGATAGACTTGCATCGAGTTGATGAAGCCGTTTCGCACGGGCTGCATGCGGGCGGCGGCGTTGGCCTGGTTGACACGTGCGGTCGGATCGGCCGGCTCGGGTGTCGATCGGGAGCGCTCGACGCGCTGCATCTGCCCGGGCAGCGGAAGCGGTCGCGGCACCTCGACGACGGTGACCGGCGCGGGCGGGTCGACCGTCAGCATGGCAGGCGCGGCGGCGTCGTAGGAGATTTCCGGCGGCGGATTGGTGGTGGCGCAGCCGGCGAGCGCCGTCGTCGCCAGCATCAGAATCGGCAATGCGCCTCTGCGCAATGTCGGGACGGCGGAAAAGTGCGAAGCCGGGTTTCCGGCTTTACGGAAAGACGGCTTCATTGACCAAGCTCCCGTGACCAGTTGATGGCGTTGACGTAGATGCCGAGCGGGTTCGCCCTGAGCCGGTCGGCGTTGCGCGGGACCTGCACCACGATCGTAAGGATCGCGGTCCAGCGCTCGGTCGTGGCGAGCTGCCCGTTCTCGTAGCGGCGCTCGACCCAGGCGACACGGAAGCTGTCCGGAGAGGCGCGGATGACGCTGGAGACCTCGACGGCGACCTGCTGGCGGCCGACCTTGGTGAAGGGGTCGTTGGCCCGCGCATAGTCGTTGAGCGCCGCCGCGCCACGGTCGGTCGTGAAGTCGTAGGCGCGCAGCCAGTTCTGCCGCACGATGATGGCGTCGGCCGGAATCGAGCGGACCTGCTCGATGAAGCGCGCCAGGTGGAAGGCGACCTGCGGGTCGGTCGGGCGATAGTCGGCGACGGCGGGCGCCACGGCCTGCGCTTGGCCGAGCCGGTCGACCTGCACCACCCAAGGCACGATCGTCCCGCGCGCCGACTGCCAGACCAGGGCGGCTGCGAAGCCCGCCGACAGGATCAGCGACCCGAAGGCCATCAGCCGCCAGTTCTTCGCCTGAACACGGGAGGCGCCGATACGCTCGTCCCAGACCTGTGCAGCGCGTTGATAGGGCGTTTCGGGTTCGGTGACTTTGCCATAGTGAGTGGAGGGTCGTTTGAACATCAGCGGTCGCCTTCGGAGAGATTGACGGAGGAGCCGCCGCCATGGGCATCACCGGACCGGACAGCATGCGCGGTGGCCTGGACGGCGTGGGTCATGCGTTGCGTACGGCGCATGCGCTTCGCCCATTCGGGTGGCCCGCCGGCCGGCGCGGGGTTGGGTGCGCCGGCGTCGTCTGCGGCCGCCTCACCGCCGGTCGTGCCCATCGTCGAGGAGCCGCCCGTCGCTTCGAACGCGGCCTTGCCGCCCGCCTCGAAGCTCGATCGCATGCTCTCGGCAGCGCGCGAGGCGGCGCGACGGAGCGGCGAGGTGGCGGCGCTACCGCCCGCGCGGGCCACACCTCCAAGGCCCGACGCCACGCCAGCCGCGCCCGACTGCCCGGCTGCGCCGAGGCTGTAAGCGGTGGAGGCTCCGCCGGCGACCGCCGCACCGCCGCGGGCAGCGGCGGCAGCGCCACCGGCAAGTGCGGCGCCGCCGGACGCGACCGCGCCAACCGCTCCGACGCCGGCGGCGATCATGCCGCCTGCCGCCATACCCGTGCCGACGGCCGCACCCGCGCTGAGCTGCGGGCCGCCAGAGACGAGACCGTTGGCGATGCCAGGGCCGAAGATGCCAAGGCCGAGGAGCGAGAGCGCGGCGAGCACGATCGCCATGGCTTGGTCGATTGACGGCGTTGCGCCGCCGAAGCCCGCGGTGAACTCGG
Source organism: Plastoroseomonas hellenica (assembly GCF_018129085.1). Lineage (GTDB taxonomy): Bacteria > Pseudomonadota > Alphaproteobacteria > Acetobacterales > Acetobacteraceae > Plastoroseomonas > Plastoroseomonas hellenica. The sequence goes on along the minus strand of NZ_JAAGBB010000011.1, from coordinate 109,220 downwards.
AAAACAGCGTCGAGCCGATGCCGATAATGACGGCGAGGACGAGCACCTTGATGCCCGAGGAGATGACGTTGCCCAGCACCCGCTCGGCCATGAAGGCGGACTTGCCGAACAGGCCGAACGGAATGAGCACGAAGCCGGCGAGCGTCGTCAGCTTGAATTCGATGAGCGTAACGAAGAGCTGGATGGCGAGGATGAAGAAGGCGAGCAGCACCAGCGCCCAGGCGAGGAACATGCAGGCGATTTGGATGAAGTTCTCGAAGAAGGACCAGTAGCCCATCAGGCCGGAGATCGAATCCAGGAGCGGGCGGCCAGCGTCGAGGCCAGTTTGCGCCACCTTGCCCGGGCGAAGCAGGTCGGCGGTGGTGAAGCCGGTGCCGCTGGCCTTGAGGCCGAGGCCGGCAAAGCTCTCGAAGACGATGCGAGCGAGGTTATTCCAGTTGCCGATGATGTAGGCGAACACGCCGACGAACAGCGTCTTCTTCACCAGCCGCGCGATGATGTCGTCGTCCGCTCCCCAAGACCAGAACAGCGCGGCGAGCGTCACATCGATCACGATCAGCGTCGTGGCGATGAACGCGACTTCGCCGCCGAGCAGGCCGAAGCCGGAATCGATGTAGCGGGTGAAGACCTCGAGGAAATGGTCGATGACGCCGGTGTTGCCCATGACTCTACCGCGTCTCGGTCGGCGGGACCGGAGCTGGCTCGGCGGGGGCCGCTGCTTCCGCTGGCGGATGCGGAGCCGGCGCGGCGTCCGGCAGGCGTTCGGCGGGGCGAGCGTCGGGGGCGAGAAAGCGACGCCGGTTCTCCGCCCAGGCCCGCAGGCAGGCCGCGTCGCGCGGCCCGGCCTCGCCGAGGGCTTGGCAGCGGAACAGCTCGTCGCGCAACGGGTCGAACGGAGCCGTGTTCGGCCGTGACGAAGCCCAGCTCTCCGCCGGCTCCTCTTTCCGGGTTATCTCGATCGCGGTCGCAGTGATCGCGACCCCAGCGAACACCACGGCCCCGAGGCGCGCGAGCATCTTGCCGTCCATCGGCGCGCCCTCAATTGCCGCTGTTGGAGAACATGCGGGCGTTGCCAGCCTGATAGCCGGAGCCCGGCGTCAGGAAGCGGCGGCGTTGCTCGCGACCCTGTTCAGCGGCCGCGGCGCGCTCCGCATCGGCTAGCGCCTGCGCGCGGCCATTGGCGGAGACAACGGCGGTGAGATCAGCAAGCTGCTGCGCCTGAAGCGCGAGGAGCTGGTTGCCGGCCTGCATCGCCTGCAGCGCGCCGGGCGCGCCCTGGCTCTGGCCGACCAGCGCCGACATTTGGGTGCGGTTGGTGTCGATGTTGCCGATCACGCCGGCCTGGACGCGCATCGCGTCCTGAAGCCCGCCAACCGTGTTCTGCCAACGCTCGCGCGCCTGGGTGACGAGTTGTTGATCGGAGGCCGACATCGACGCGTTGCCGTAGGTGGTCTGGAACGCCTGATCGATGTTCTGGACGTCATAGGCGATGCGCTGCGCTTGGCTCAGAAGCTGCTGGGTGCGCTGGACCGATTGCTGGAGCTGCTGGAGTGAGGAATAGGGCAGGCTTGCGAGATTGCGCGCCTGGTTGATCAGCATTGTCGCTTCGTTCTGCAACGAAGTGATCTGGTTGTTGATCTGCTGAAGCGCTCGGGCGGCCGACAGGACGTTCTGAACGTAGTTGGTCGGGTCATAAACGATCCACTGCGCCGCGGCCGGGGTGCTGAGGATCGGCGACAGCGCCACCGGCGTGGCGAGCAGAGCTGCGGCGACGCGCATGGCGCGGGACCGGGAATGAACGGAACGGGTCATGAGCGTACCTCCGGGTCGGTTTGGGGGATGACGTTGGTGAGATCGGCGATGAGATCGGCCGCCCAGGCGAGACGGTTTTCGGCGAGCCATTCACGCAGGAAGCCGTCGGTGCCGCTGCGGGCATGCACCTCTGCAATCAGCGCTTGGTGCTGCTTCGATGAGGCGGCGCAGAGCGCGAGCGCGACGTCCGAGAGCCCCAACTCGAACAGGCGATTGCCGCGTCGTGATTGGCAGTAATAGTCGCGCTTCGGTATGGCGCGGGCGAGGATCTCGATCTGGCGATCGTTCAATCCGAACCGGCGATAGATCGCGGTGATCTGCGGCTCGATCGCGCGTTCGTTCGGCAACAGGATGCGAGTGAGGCAGCTCTCGATGATGGCCGGCGCGATCGCCGAGCCGTCGATGTCCGACAGCGACTGGGTGGCGAAGATCACGCTGGCGTTCTTCTTGCGCAGAGTCTTTAGCCATTCGCGGAGCTGACCCGCGAAGCCCTCGTCATCGAGTGCGAGCCAGCCTTCATCGACGATCAGCAGCGTGGGCCGGCCGTCGAGCCGGTCTTCGATGCGGTGGAAGAGATAGGCGAGGACCGCAGCAGCGGCGCCGGTCCCGATCAAGCCCTCGGTCTCGAACACCTGGATTGAGGCTTCGCCGAGATGCTCGGTTTCGGCGTCGAGCAGCCGGCCGTAGGGGCCGCCGACGCAGAAGGGCTGCATCGCTTGTTTGAGGTCGTTCGACTGGAGCAGAACCGATAGGCCGGTCAGCGTGCGTTCGCCGACCGGCGCTGAGGCGAGCGAGGTGAGCGCCGACCACAGATGCTCCTTTACCTCGGGAGTGATGGTGACGCTCTCGCGCCCGAGGATCGCTGTCAGCCAGTCGGCCGTCCAGGCGCGCTCCGCGACATCGTCGATCCGGGCCAGCGGTTGGAGCGAGACGCTGTCCTCGGCGCCTTCGGTGAACCCGCCGCCGAGATCGTGCCAGTCGCCGCGCATGGCGAGCGCCGCGGCGCGGATCGAGCCGCCGAAATCGAAGGCGAAGACCTGAGACCGCTCGTAGCGGCGGAACTGCAGCGCCATCAGGGCCAGCAGCACGGATTTTCCGGCGCCGGTCGGGCCGACAATCAGCGTGTGACCAACGTCGCCGACGTGAATGGAAAGCCGGAACGGGGTCGAGCCTTCGGTCTTGCCGAAGAGCAGTGGGGGCCCTGCCAGATGCTCGTCCCGCTCCGGTCCCGCCCATACCGCCGACAGCGGGATCATGTGGGCGAGATTGAGCGTGTTGATTGGGGGCTGGCGGACATTGGCGTAGACGTGGCCCGGCAGCGAGCCGAGCCAGGCGTCGACCGCGTTGATGGTCTCGGGCATGGCGGTGAAGTCGCGGCCCTGGATGACCTTCTCGACGAGACGCAGCTTCTCGGCGGCAATGCGCGGATCGTCGTCCCAGACGGTGATCGTCGCCGTGACATAGGCTTGGCCGGCATAGTCCGCGCCGAGCTCCTGCAGCGCCATGTCGGCGTCCGCGGCCTTATTGGCGGCGTCGGTATCGACCAGCACGCTGGCCTCGTTGGTCATCACCTCCTTGAGGATGGCGGCGATCGACTTGCGCTTGGCGAACCATTGCCGGCGGATCTTGGTCAGCAGCTTGATGCCGTCGGTCTTGTCGAGGAGAACGGCCCTGGTCGACCAGCGGTAGGGAAAAGCCAAGCGGTTCAGCTCGTCGAGAATGCCAGGCGTGGTCGCCGTCGGAAAGCCAACGACGGTGAGGATACGCAGATGCGCGTCGCCGAGGCGCGGCTCGAGGCCGCCGGTGAGCGGCTGGTCGGCGAGCAGCGCGTCGAGATACATCGGCGTCTCGGGCACGCGGACGCGATGGCGTTTGGTCGAGACCGTCGAATGCAGGAAGGTCAGCGTCTCAGCGTCATCAAGCCAGGCGCATTCCGGCATGAACGCGTCGATGAGCTGGAGGATGCGATCGGTGCGATCGACGAAGCCGCGCAGGATCTCGTGGGCGTCGATGCCCGCATGATCGCGGCCCTCATAGAGCCAGCTCTCGGCGCGCGCGGCGTCCTCGGCCGGCGGAAGGTAGAGGAAGGTCAGGAAGTAGCTCGACTCGAAATGCGCTCCCGCTTCCTCAAAGTCTGCCTTGCGTTCGGCGTCGACCAGCGCGGAGGCGCTGTCGGCGAACACGCTGGCGGGATAGGTGGCGGCGCCATGCCGCTGCGCCTCGATGAAGATCGCCCAGCCGGAGCCGAGGCGGCGGAAGGCGTTGTTGAGCCGTCCGGCGACCGCGATCAACTCGGCCGGCACGGCGCTGTCGAGGTCGGGGCCGCGAAACCGGGCGGTGCGCTGCAGGCTGCCGTCCTTGTTGAGGACGACGCCTTCGCCGACCAGCGCGACCCAGGGAAGGAAGTCGGCAAGCCGGGTGTTGCGGTTGCGATATTCGGCAAGGTTCATCATGGCCGCGAGCCCTCAAACCGACAGATGCCCGGGAATGCGCAGATGGCGGCGCACCACGTCGACGAACTGCGGATCGCGCTTGGCGGCCCAGACGGCGGCGAAGTGACCGATCGCCCAGAGACCGAGGCCGACCAGCCAGAGGCGCAGGCCTAGGCCGAGCGCCGCCGCCAGCGTCCCGTTCAGAATGGCGATCGAGCGCGGCGCGCCGCCGAGCAGGATGTGCTCGGTCAGCGCGCGATGGACCGGAACCGAGAAGCCCGGCACCTCGCTCGCGGCGTCGACCGAGGTCGCCATTAGACCAGCGCTCCGCCGCCGAACGAGAAGAAGGACAGGAAGAAGCTCGACGCGGCGAAGGCGATCGACAGGCCGAAGACGATCTGGATCAGGCGCCGAAAGCCGCCCGAGGTGTCGCCGAAGGCGAGCGTGAGCCCGGTCACGATGATGATGATCACAGCGACGATCTTGGCCACCGGCCCCTCGATCGACTGCAGGATCTGCTGCAGCGGCTGCTCCCAAGGCATCGACGAACCGGACGCATGGGCCGCCGGCGCGAGCGCAAGGGTTAGGAAGGTGACGGACGCCGCCGTCGCGACGTGACGGCGGATGGCTATGGCGCGATGGATCATAACAGATCTCCTGTGAGGGGCTGGCGGGCGGGAAGGACGCGATAATCGCCGTCGGGACCGAGCCCTTCGACGCGGGCGAGCTCGGCGAGTCGGCGCGACGCGCCGCGGCCGGAGAGCACGGCGACGAGGTCGATCGTCTCGGCGATAAGGGCGCGCGGGACGGTGACGACAGCTTCCTGGATGAGCTGCTCGAGGCGGCGCAGCGCACCGATCGCGGTGCCGGCATGGATGGTGCCGATGCCGCCGGGGTGACCGGTGCCCCACGCTTTCAGAAGGTCGAGAGCCTCGGCGCCGCGTACCTCGCCGATCGGGATGCGATCAGGGCGGAGGCGCAGGGAAGATCGGACGAGTTCGGACAGCGAAACCACGCCATCCTTCGTCCGCATGGCGACGAGGTTCGGGGCGGCGCATTGGAGCTCGCGCGTGTCTTCGATCAGGACCACGCGATCGGACGTCTTTGACACCTCGGCAAGCAGTGCGTTGGTGAGCGTGGTCTTGCCGGTCGACGTGCCGCCGGCGACCAGGATATTGCGACGCTCGGCGACGGCGACCCGCAGCGCTTCAGCCTGGGCGGCCGCCATGATGCCGGCCGCGACATAGTCATCGAGCGTGAACACGGCGACGGCGGGTTTGCGGATGGCGAAAGCCGGTGCGGCAACGACCGGCGGAAGCAGCCCCTCGAACCGCTCCCCTGTTTCGGGCAACTCGGCGGAGACGCGCGGGCTGCCTGGATGCACCTCGGCGCCGACATGGTGCGCGACGAGGCGAACGATGCGTTCGCCATCGGCTGGCGACAGCCGTTCACCCGTGTCGGAGAGTCCCTCGGAAAGGCGGTCGATCCAGAGCCGCCCATCGGGGTTGAGCATCACCTCGACGATCGCGGGATCTTCCAGAAATTGGGCGATCGCCGGCCCGAGGGCCGTGCGCAGCATGCGTGCGCCGCGAAGGATCGCCTCCGATTTCTGGTGAGTGGCCGCCACGTCGCCCCCGTTCTCGTGCGGGCCCGCGAAGTGCGGCCCTGGATCGGGGATGAGTAGAAGAGGCAGAAATCAGGGCATGACAACAACCGAAATGTGGTCGGCGTACTGTGGCGTACAAAGACAGGGAAACGGCGGAACCACTCTATACTTGTGATATCCTTTCAGACGATTATTCCGCGACGCGCGCGGAATCGATGTCTTCCGAAATTTCCTGCCTGAGCTTCGGCCCGCTTGCGAGTCGACGACCCAGAGCCGCGATGAACGCCTCGTACCGCTCGCCGGCTTTCGCACGAGCAGCCTGAGCCGCGGGCTCGGGCAACGCCGGCGTCGTGGTCAGCCAGAAGCGCACGAAGATCGCCAGCGTCTCGACGGAGATACCGACGTCGCGCTCCACGCGGGTCATGCGCCGGTCGATCTGGTCGAGGCGCTTGGTGATCGACGCCTCCTGACGTTCCGCAGCGTCGGGCGACAGGAAGGATGCAATGCCGGCCTCTGCGATCAGTGACAGCGAGTGGCCACGGCGGGCCGCGTGCGCAGCGAGAGCTTTCATGACATCGGGCTCGAGATAGACGGAGAGCCGCTGCTTCTTCGGGGATTTCGTCATCGCGGCTCTCCTAAAGCTCGATGCCGTCGCCGGGATCGAGCGAGGCCTGACGCGCGACCTGCCGCATCGTGTCCCGCATGCGGCTGGTGCGGGCGACGTCTTCGTCGGTGTCGTCGGCCGGATCGATCTCGAACTCGTTCTCGATCGGCGCCTTCTTCTCGATCGGCTGCACGCGGTTCAACTCGGGCTGGCGGCGACGCTCGGATTCGGTGGTGTCCTCGTCATCTGGGCTGGCTGCCGGCGCCGCCGACAGGATCTCCGGCATGCGCGGCAGGGCCAGATTGCTCCAGTCGTCTGTCGACGCCTGTTTCGGTTTGGCGTGCGCGGGCGGCGGAAGGATCCGCTCCTGGAATCGGCGGTCCTCATAGTAGCGCGCCTTCTTCGCGCGGATCGGCGGCGTGCCGGCGACCATGACGATTTCGTCGGACGGCGGGAGCTGCATGATCTCGCCGGGCGTGAGCAGTTGGCGGGCCGTCTCCGAACGCGACACCATCATGTGGCCGAGCCACGGGGAGAGCCGGTGACCGGCATAGTTCTTCATCGCCTTCATCTCGGTGGCGGTGCCGAGCGCGTCCGAGACGCGCTTGGCGGTGCGCTCGTCGTTGGTGGCGAAGCTCACCCGCACATGGCAGTTGTCGAGGATCGAATTGTTCGGCCCATAGGCCTTCTCGATCTGGTTGAGCGACTGGGCGATCAGGAAGCTTTTGAGGCCATAGCCGGCCATGAACGCCAGAGCGCTTTCGAAAAAGTCGAGCCGGCCGAGCGCCGGGAATTCGTCCAGCATGAGGAGCAGCCGATGCCGGCCGCCCTTCGCCCGTAGGTCCTCAGTGAGGCGCCGCCCGATCTGGTTGAGGATGAGGCGCATCAGCGGCTTGGTGCGGTTGATGTCGGACGGTGGCACCACGAGGTAGAGCGTGGCCGGGTGCTTGGCTCCCACAATGTCGGCGATACGCCAGTCGCAGCGCCTCGTGACCTCGGCGACGACGGGATCGCGATAGAGGCCGAGGAACGACATGGCGGTCGACAGCACGCCGGACCGTTCGTTGTCCGATTTGTTGAGCAGCTCGCGCGCGGCGCTGGCGATCACGGGGTGCGGCCCGGCTTCGCCGAGATGCGCGGTCTTCATCATGGCGGCCAGGGTCGACTCGATCGGCCGTTTCGGATCGGAGAGGAAGGCGGCGACGCCGGCCAGCGTCTTGTCGGCCTCGGCATAGAGGACATGGAGGATCGCGCCGACCAGCAGCGCGTGACTGGTTTTTTCCCAGTGATTGCGCTTCTCGAGGCTCCCCTCGGGGTCGACCAGAATGTCAGCGATGTTCTGAACGTCGCGGACCTCCCATTCCCCTTTGCGGACCTCCAGCAGCGGATTGTAGGCGGCGGACTTCGGATTGGTCGGATCGAACAGCAGCACGCGCCCGTGCCGCGATCGGAAGCCCGCTGTCAGCGTCCAGTTCTCGCCCTTGATGTCATGAACGATCGCCGAGCCCGGCCAGGTCAGCAGCGAGGGCACGACGAGGCCAACGCCCTTGCCGGAGCGGGTCGGCGCGAAGCACAGCACATGCTCTGGCCCATCATGGCGCAGATAATCGCGATCGAGCTTGCCGAGCACGACACCGTCAGCGCCGAGCAAGCCGGCCGCTCGAACTTCCTCAGCCCGAGCCCAGCGCGCCGATCCATAGGTTTCGACATTCTTCGCTTCACGTGCCCGCCAGACCGACATGCCGATGGCCACGGCGATCGAGATGAAGCCGCCCGACGCCGCGATGTAGGCGCCCTCGACGAAGATTGGTGGCGCATAGGCGTCGTAGAAGTACCACCAGGGGAAGAAGCACCACGGATAATAGATCGGCCAGCCGGCCAGCTCGAACCACGCCGGCCCGAGCTGTGCCTGGAAGCCGAGACGCCACGCCGTCCACTCTGTCGCCGCCCAGGTCGTGAAGAGCACGATCATGATGACGGTGAGGATCTGGCCCCAGAGGATTTTGGTCGCTGACATGGCGGGGTCCTTTCCTGCGGGCTACAGTCCGAGGCCGCGCTTGCGGCCAAAACTCCAGTCGACCGCGCCATCGCCGCGGGCGACGCCGGAGACGTGCTGGCCAAGGTGCTTTTCGAGCGAGGGCGACCAGGGCACGAGCTGGAAGCCGAGACCGTCGTCGATCATCGCGAAGCGGCCGGAAGCGAGGGCGATGCGCTGCCGATAGGCGCCGGCGACATATTCCCCGATCCCGGCCTTGGTGAAGGGACGCCCGGTCTCGGCTGCAAGCTTTTCGCCCAGCGCCTCGACCTCACGCTGACGCAGCGTGTCGATGAGGTTGCGAGAGAAGATGACGCTGCGGCCATGGCGCTCAGCCAGACGCTGCTCAATCAGATGTTCGGCGCGGCGGTCCATCGCGTCCCGCACCTCGGCGCCGAACCCGCCACCGCCAAGGGCCACGGGCTCGCGGGCGATCGCCTGCCGGTCGAGCCAGGTCGCGCCGGTCGCGGTGACCTGGGCAGAAATGTCGAGATCGGAGCGCACGGCGAGTGCGACGCGCCGCTGGCCTTTCGCATCATCGAACTTGCGCAGCTCGACGATCGAACCCGGCGCGCTGTCACCGGCGGCCTCGAGATCGGGCAGCTTGATGTGATGGGTGCGGCCGTCCACACCATCGACCACGGCGAAGGCCGTGCCCTTGAGCTCGTCGTCGAGGCCTCGTGTCACCAGCCGGCCGACGACGGGGTCGTTCAGGCTTTCGCTGGCGAGCACATAGCCCGCCGCGCCGCGCTCGATCCCACGGTCGGTCAGCGCGCGATGCATGCGCTTGATGATGTCGCCGCGCTCGCCGAGCTCGCGCAGGGTCGCCTCCGCCTTCTCGGAGATCGTCCATTGGCCGGGCCCGACCTGGTCGGCGAGTCCCATCGTTTCCAGCTTGCGCAGGCGCCCGACCTTCAGGGCGTGGAATTCGTCGGGCTGTCGATCGGGCTGCGGGGCGAGATCAACGACCCCGGTTCTGTAAGCGTCGCGCGTGAGCTGGCGATCGAGATGGGTCCAGCGCTCGGACTCGACCTGGCGCTCGAGGGTGCGACGGATCTCTTGGTCAGTGCGCGGTCCGAGCTCCTGGGTGATGAGGTCGCGCGCGCGGTCGCGCATGCCCTCCTTGATGTAGTCGCGGGAGATGACGAGGTTCTCGCCATCGTCGCGGACGCCGCGCACGATCAGATGGACATGAGGATGCTCGGTGTTCCAGTGATCGACCGCCACCCAGTCGAGCCGGGTGCCGAGATCCTTCTCCATCTGGCCGACCAGCTCTCGGGCGAATCCCTTGAGGTCGGCCATCTCCAGCGCGTCGTCGGGCGAGACGATGAAGCGGAAATGATGCCGGTCATCCTCGCACCGCTCCGCGAACGCCTTGGGATCGGCATCATCGCCGCCGGGGCCGAACAGCCGGGCCTTCTCTCCATCCCGGGTCACGCCCTCTCGACGCAGATAGTTGAGGTGCGTGCCGAGCGGCGCGTTGCGTCCGCCGTGGCGCACGACGCGGGCCTTAACGACGGCTCCGCGCGAACGGGCGGTTAGGACCCGGTTGGCCTGCACCGCCGCGCGCTGGCCGCGGCCGAAGCGCGAGCGGTTGCCAGGACCGATCCTTCCTGGCTGGGAGACGGCGCCGCCGGCCTTCTGGGCGGCGGCGAGCGCCTGCGCGATGAAGGGTCGGACCTGTTGCGCGCGGGTCGAGCGGATGCGGCCTGGCCGAATGCGGAAATCGTCCTCGGCGCTCATGGCCGCTGCTCCGCACATCGCGCAAAGCCGAGGAAATCATTGGGAAAGCGCCGTGCGCGCAGGCTGTGCCGATCAGGCGCACCTCGCGCAAACGGGCCATAACCCGTTGAAAAAGCACAACCGCACAGAGCCGCACGTCGCGGCCCTTTATCCTGCCATCGTGCGGTTGTGGTGCCTGCGCTGCCCCGCTCTCCGGTCAATCCTACGCCAGAGCCCGACAACGCCGCATGGAGTGCGAAAGCGCTCATCGCGGCCCCGCACTGGCTGCGCGCGCCACGAAGAGCCCGTCAGATGGTGGTGACGACGGCGTGCGATCGCGCTCGGATGCGTGCGGTGACGGTGCGGTCGGATCGTGCGCGCTCGGCCGCTGATCTGCAGTCGCGCTGCTGTCGGCCTGCGCGATGAAGAGCGGCGCACGCGTCCAGGCGAGCGGATCGGCGGCCGCCACCGTGACGGAGGCGGCGACATCGCCGCTGCCGATCATCGGTGCGAGGACGGCAACATAGGCGCGCGTTTCGTCCGGCAACGGGCGGCCGCTGTCGCGATATTCCTCATAGCGGCTGGGACCGGCATTGTACGCCGCCAGGAAACCCGGCGAGCCGTAGCGGTCGTGCATTTCGCGCAGATAGGCGGCGCCCGCCAGGATGTTATCGCGCGGATCATAGGGATCGTTGCCGAGACCGTGGCGGGCACTCAGATCCGTCCAGGTCGCGGGCATGATCTGCATCAGGCCGATCGCGCCCTTGGTCGAGATCGCGCGCACATTGCCGCGGCTCTCGACACGCATGACGGCTCGGATCCAAGCCTCCGGAATACCGAAGCGCCGCGCGGCTTCGGCGATCTGGCCGGCGTAGGGATCGGCGGGAGACGGGCGCGCGGTCGGCGCATCCTGTGCCTGGGCGAGGGCCGCCGCCGGTATCACGAGAGTGAGGCCGGAAAGGAGAAGGAGCGCAGTGGGCCGGACGATGGTGAACCGTCCGGCGGCAGTGCGATGGCGACGGGCCGGCATCGCTCAGTCCCGCTCGCTGCGCTTGGGCGGGCGGGTCCAGTGCAGGCCCCAGGCGGATTTGTCGTCGGCCGACTGGAACAGGTTGGCGCGGATCGGATGACTGAGCGTTGGATCGTCGAGCTGCAGCGAGACGTAATCGCCAGCCTTCTCGCCGGTCCGTTTCCAGCCGGCCCCGACCTCCGGGCCATCGTCGTCAGACCCGAGATGGACGCGATAGTCGGGAGCGTTCTCGGCATCGGAGTGCTCGGCGGGCACGAGCACCAGCTCGGCGTCGAGGCCAAGCGTTCTGATGCGCCCGGCATAGCCCGTCTTGGTGCGGCTAAATTGACCGATCAGGGACATGATTTGCCTCCGTAGGATTGCGGCGAGGAAGGGCATGGGCGCGCCGTCACCGCGTCGGCGCGCGCCAGACGAAGCGGCCATCGCCGTCCTCGTCGGTGTAGAGAGGGGTCGCCCTGCCGATCACAGCGGAGGCGGGTAGCGGCCCGACGTAGCGGCCGTCGAGGCTGTCGCGGACCTGCCAGTTCATCAGGAACAGTTCGCCTTCGGCGACGACGCGGCACCCCTGCCAAATCGGCAGCGGATTGCCACGGCGATCATGCTCGAGCGCTTCACCCATCGGCACGGCGTCGACGGTGATGGCGACGCCCGTCCGGCAGACGCGCTGCCCGGGAAGGGCTGCGATGCGCTTCATCAGCGGTACGCCGCGTGGCAGGTAGCCGCCCTCGGCGAGGAAGCTCGCCAGCGGCTCGGGCGCGCGGACGGCGACCAGATCGGTGACCTCCGAGGAGCGCTCGGGCTCGATCGCATAGAGGCCGATCGGCGTGCTCGCCGACGCGTTCCAGATCAGCTTCGGCGTGAAGGAGACGAGCGACAGGACACCCAGCAGCGACACGGCGGCGGTCGTGGTGATGGCGTAGCCGAGCCGGGTCATGCGTCGATCTCCCGGCGCAGGAGGAAGGCCCGATGGCGCTGCATCGTGTACGCGCGCGGCGTCTCGCCGGCGGCCAGGCGGTTGTGGACGTGCCGCCAATGATCGGGCGAGACCTCCGCTGGATCGATGCCGATCGCCTCGATCGCATCGATGAGCTGGAGCACGCGGTCGACCTTCGGCCATCCGCCGACGCGCAGCAGGATGTCACCGCCGGGCGTCACCGTCGGGATCGTCTGGCAGAACGCGCCGCAAGGAACGGCGCGCAGGATGTCAAGTCGCGAGAGCACGGTGCCGTGCTCGTTCGCGGCCCAGCGTACGAGCGCGAAGATGCTGCCGGGAGGGAAGAAGAGGATGCGGCGGCGGCGATCGAGATCCTGTTCGCAAACCTCGCGGCCGAAGCGGATCCAGTGCTCGATCTGCTTCTCGATCCAGACGAGTTCGACCTGGGTGAGATCGTCTGGCGGCGCGGCGGCGGCGCGGCCGACGCGCGCGGATGCGGCGGCGAGGCCGGTCATGATTCTTCTCCTGATGGGGGCGGGAATTCGCGCTCGAACAGCGCGCGCAGCATGTCCGCAACCGTCTGGCCGCGCTGGAAGGCCGCGATCTTGATCCGGCCGCGCATCTCGGCGGTGACGTCGATCGTCAGCCGGGCCGAGAACTCCTCGGCAGGGTGGACGCGCTGCGCCTGGCGATCGGGCGCCTTGATCCAGCTCTCGGGATCGGCAGGCCGGGACGCGAAGCTGCGCTTCGGGGACCGATCGCTCATCCGCCGATCCTCGCCACTTCGGCCGCCAGCGCGGCGATCTCGCGCGCGCCAGGACAATCCTGATCCTGCTCGGCGGCTAGCCGGCCAGTCTGCACGACGTCGGCGAAGACGATGCGCTGGCCGATGGTGGTCGCAAGCAGCGGCGGATCGTGGTCCGCGAGCGTTTCGGCCGTCTCGCGCGCCAGCACGGTGCGGGCCGCGCAGCGGTTCAGCACGAAGCGGGCAGCGAGCTGAGGGCGATAGATGCGCGCCTCGCCGAGCAAGGTCAGCATCTCGGCCGAGGCCCAGCCATCGAGCGGTGACGGCTGCACGGGGATCAACACCAGGTCGGCGGCAAGGAGCGCCGAGCGCATCAGCCCCGCGACGCGCGGCGGCCCATCGATGACGATGTGGTCGGCGTCGCGGGCGAGCTCCGGCGCTTCGCGATGCAGCGTATCGCGGGCGAGCCCCACGACTCCGAACAGCCGCTCCAACCCCTCCCGGCTGCGCTGCTGCGACCAGTCGAGCGCCGAGCCCTGCGGGTCGGCGTCGATCAGCGTGACGCGCTTGCCACGGCGAGCCCATTCGCCGGCGAGATGCAGTGCGAGCGTGGTCTTGCCAACGCCGCCCTTCTGGTTGAGCAGCGCGACGATCATGGCGCGCTCCTCCTTGCCGGCGGATGGTTATCCGCAGGCGTGGAAAAGCGCGGGTCCGTTAGAAAGATTCCGAAGGAATCTAGGTTAGATAAGTTACGGGGTTCGCAAGCTGCTGATTCAGCGCGACGAATCGGCGATTTCGGTCCCCGATAGCACGAGACTCCGGTCCCCGATGGCACGATAGTGCCGGTCCCTGATAGCACGAGACGATTCACAGCTTATCCCCAGGGCGAGTTGTCGAGCGGCGACGGCGGCGTGGGATGCCGAGCGCGTCGGGATCGGTGGGTACGAAGGACAGGATTTCGGGACCGGCGAGGCACTGCTCGATGGTGAGCCGGTAACCGGGCAGCGGCTGGCGACGGACGATGTCGCGCAGGTCGTAGGCGAAGTGTTTGAGCGGCGAGAGGCTGCCGGACTTGGCGTGGAGGTGCGGGAAGTCGAAGCTCCAGCCGAACTCCTGTTTGCCGCCGTGCTTGCGCACGAGGCGATACAGCCAGCGCTCCAGGCCGCCCGTGAGACCGAAATAGTTTCGGTCGATCGTGAGGACGAGCGCGTCGTCGAGAACGGCGCCGTAGAACCAGTCGGGGACGATCAGCTCCAGGCCGAGCGGACGGCCGCGGTGATCGGCGCGCTCCTTCCATTCGTTGATCCAGGAGAAGCGGTGCATCCGCCGCTCGGTGGGCTGGCGGATCGAGGTCGCGACGGTGGTCGATTGCAGCCGGTCGAGCGCGGCCTTCAGGCGGTCGTAATCGCGCAAGCTGACGCCGCGGCCGATGAAGTTCAGAATCTCATAGGGTGTGGTGGCCATCAGCCGCGACGGCCGCAAACCGACGTCGCGGGCCTCGACGATCTGCGAGGCGGCCCAGATCAGGACGTCTGCATCCCAGATCGTGGCCATGCCATGCTCGGATACGGCCTCGACGCGGATCTTCACCGAGCCCGCCGTGAAGTCGATCGGCGCCAGGCGCTTCGACTTGGCGAGCGAGAAGAACGGATAGGCCATGAGGTCCTGCGCATCGCGGGGCGCAAGATCGCCGGGCAGCGCCCGGAACAGATCGAGCTGCGCGCGCTCGTCGCGATGATGATGGCGGGACGACATGGACGGCCCACCTCAGCGCGGAAAGCGGCCGCCGGCGGTAGCGGGCGAGGGCTGGCGCTTGGCCGGCAGCACAGAGCCGCCGCGAGGATCGGAGGTCGAGGTGACGAGGCCGCGATCCGCCCAGCTCTGCAGGTCCTCGACGGAGTAGACGACGCGACCGCCGAGCTTGCGGTAGATCGGGCCGGTGCCGTAGGTGCGGTGCTTCTCGAGGGTGCGTTCGGAGAGGCCGAGGAAGCGCGCGGCTTCCTGAGTTCTCAGGTAGCGTGGCGGTAGGTTGGCGGCTTTTTCGGCCATGATCGAACCTCCGTGGTCTCGCGGGAGGCCGCTGCGAACGAGCGGCGGGTTGCGAGCACGGTGGCGCGAAGACGGCGCCTCGGACGATGTCGAAGTAAGGCGGCTAAGATCGACACGCTGCGGGTGTCAGCGGTCGCGGCGTGGTCGGCGCAGCAATGTGCGGTAGCCGCCGCGCACGAGCTTCATGCCGTCGCGGGCGAGACGGATGGTGATCTCGCGGATCGGATCGCCGACCCAGGACGCTGTGTCGATCTTGTGTTGGGGAAAGAGATACTCGGCGACGACGCGGTAAATGGCGCCGCTCTGGCGCGCGTCGACCGCGCGCAGCATCTGGCGGGCTCGCTCGCGGCGTTGCGGGGTCATGCGTGGGTCGGGAGGAACACGCCTTCCCGTCACGGCCGCCCAGAACCGTCCGAGAGCGGTGAGGCGGTCTAGTGTGAGCTCGTCCAGCGGGATGACGGCCGCAAGCGGCTCGTTCCCATCAAGCGCGGTCAGGCCGACGTCGTAGCGCTCGCCACGTAGCTGAAGCTGGATCAGCGTGGCATCCCGGTCGAGCCTCGCTTGCCCTCGCAGTTCATCAGCGGTGAGGTGAAAGCCTTCGGACGGCGAGGGGCTGGCTTCGAGCAGGATCGCGGCTGGATCGACTTGCGGGGTCCAGAATATCGGCCGGGCGAGAGCCGTGGATTGCGGGTCGGCTACGAAATCGCAACCCCCATTGCTGCGCAAAGTCCCGAGCTGTCTCGTCCGTCAGTCGGCCGCTGGACAACAGCTGGTAATAGGATTGTCTGTAATCGGGGTTCCGCCGCAGGAATTCCCAGGCGAGCTCGCTGGGCGTCAGATCATCAATATACTCGTAGGCGGCCTCCGACCGCCAATTTTCATCCTCCGACATCCTCCACCGCCTCTGCGTAATGTTGATCCAACGCGAGTTGCGCGGGCGTCACGATTCCAAGTTGAATTTCGGCTGGGAAGAACGAAGTCGGATCAACGTGATGCAGGTTCTGCATCACCTCAATGCAAACGGGGCCCCAACAGCTCGGAGAAGCCGTTCTCGGTCATCCATTTTGCACGGGCGAGATGGGTGGTGTGGACGCGCGCGGCGCGCTCCGGTTCGGCTTTGGCACAGATTCCAAACAGCACTTCGACGACTTCTTTCCAGTCCGCGCCTTCGGCGTCCGCGTCGAGGAGGCGCAGATACAGCTTCAGATGCGCCCGATCATAGGCGGTGAGGGCGGTGCCCCCAGGCGGCTGGTCCAGAAAGTCTTCCTTGGTCACGGCATCCCCCGAGCAAGGATGTATCCATTTTGAAGGGAATTGTTAACGCTGTTTTGAAGGTGTTGGCTATCCGCGATGCCGTCGCAGGGCGATCGGGCGGTCGGAACCTGCGCCGATGCGTCAGCTCTTCTTCTTCCTGTCGACAAGCATCACTCCCACGCCCTGGTCGGAGTTCAGGAAGACGATCCCGCCCCGCTCGAACGCACGCCGGACCTCATCGCGTGTGCTCTCAAAGACCTCGAGACCGCTTGCGGATTCAAGGCGCTTGAGCGCGGTCAGCGATACTCGGGCCTTGTCAGCGAGCGTCTCCTGCGTCCAACCCAGCAACGCGCGTGCGGCCCGCGATTGTCGGGCGGTGATCATGCATGATCACCTCCCATTCGGACCCACGCGTACGCCAGAACTACGACTATAATAGTCGCTTTAGCGCGACGAATCCAGCCACAAGCTCCTTATGCGCTGCCACTTCGTTCCTGATTGCTGTGACTGATTCGGTCGTCTCATGGGCGAAGGCCCCGACCTTTCGGCCGGGGCCTTGCGATGGGTCTCAGTCGCCGCGCCGGCCGTTGGGGCGGGACCAGATCAGCGAGAAGGTCTCGGCTTCCTCGTCGTCGAAGAGGTTGGCGTAGATCGGGGCGTTGAAGCTCGGATCGTCGAGCTTGAGGCCCAGATAATCGCGGCCCTCGTTTGAGCGCTTGGACCAGGCGGCGCCGATCTCGGCGCGGCCGACCAGGACCCGGTGGCTGGGGGCGTTCTCGCCAGTGGCGCGGGTGTCGGGGACGATGCGCACGTTTTTGGCCTGGACGCTGAGGGTGACGATTTCGCCGGTGAACTCGTTCGAGCCGGACTTCTTGAAGGTGCCGATGGTCGCCATGGTAAGTCTCCGTTCTCCGTTCCCGAGCCCGCACCATTGCGGCCTCGATGGCGATCGGCAGGCCGGAGGCGATCGACGGCGCACCCCGAAGGGGCTCGACAGCTAAGGAGGACTTTCTTGTCTCGCGAGGAATGGCGGCGCAGCCGGCAGGGGAAGAAAGTCTGACGCGGCTGTTGCGTCATAGGCGATCGAGGCGAAGCCGGCCTTCGGCCAGATCAAGCCATTGAAGAGGCCGTGTGGAGCGGTCTCTGGACGGCCAGATGACGGAGACCATGGCGGCTCTGCGCTACCGGCAAGACACCGCGATCGATGCTCACCGCTTCGTCTCCTCCCGTCAGGCTGCCGCTGCTGCATCCTGACCTTCCACCGCGCTCAAGGTGATCGCCGCGCCGAATGTCCGGTGCGCCGCCGAGGCATCGCTCTGCCTCTGCAGCGCTCGAACGACGACCGCTTCTCCGGGCCGAGCCTCGATCCGCGCCGCACCCGCCGTCGCAACGCCATGAGGCGGCAGGGCCGCTACGCCCACCGCTAGTCTGACCCTCTGATGGTGATGACGAAGATCAGGCCTGGACAAGATCCCGGTCGGACGGGCTCGGTGCCGCCGCGATGCCAGCGATCCGAACGAAGGCGGTGATGCCGATTGCGATGGCGCCAATGATCGAGAAGGCGATCTGCCACGCTTCCGAGGGCATCAGGTGCTTCACGATGCCATGGGTGGCGTGGAATCCGGCGATCGCCGCCGGGGCGACAAAGGCGATGGCCACGACGAGCTTGAGCCACATCAGTCGGACGAAGAGGAGCAGGAACTGGCCGATGCCCAGCGTGGCGCCGGCGGCGACGGCGCCGACGACGATCGCGCCGACGATGCCCGCGCCGGTGCCATACGCCCAGGCGCCGGTGGTCACGCCGGCGAACGCCGGCAGCGCGAACACGGCCAGCGTGAACAGCAGCCAGCAGAGTAGGCCGATGGCGGCCAGCGATACGAGGATGGCGAGGATGATCATGATGGTGGCCTCCGTGAGAAAAGGTCTGACGGTTGCGCCTCCACCACCACCACCACGGCGCGATCGAAATATAGTCGAAAACCGGCTGCGCCGGGAGCGGAAATCGCATGTGATCTCCGCTCGGCCGCGCCGGCTCGCCCCGGTCAGGGGGCGAAGGGATCGATTTCGTGGACGATGGCGGCGGGGTCGCCGTCGTACTCGCAGGCGGGCGTAACTGAGAGGGTGCCGTCACCAGCCTGGAAGATGATGATGGTCGCCATCAACGTGGTGGCGAGGCTGAAGGCGAAGGCGTGAGCGTCGTTGACGGACATCGATCCGGCTCCTGTTCGAGCGGAGGACCATCCCCCTCTGACAGGCGCCCGGAGTGTCGGAGTGAGCGCTGCAATCATCGCGCAGGCGCAGCCGAAGTGGCGGCGTGCTCGCATAGCCGACCCTTTACGGGTTGATGGCGTCAAGCGATCAATCCGACCAAGGATCAGCGCAGATAAGCGGGGGTGCTTTGCTCTACGTGGAGGCACTAATCAGTCCAGAGACCTCATGTGCTTCACCGTGCGAATTCACTCCGTGTCGGCTATTCTTGCACTGGGTGACTCGCCGTCTGTGACTTGAGCTCCGAGGTGGTCGGCGGAGACCCACGCGTCAGCAGGAGAACGAGGATACACGGCATGGGAGAGATCAACATCCCCCGAGATCAGCAGGTTGCCATCGTGGCCCTCGACGCCAGCGAGGTGGACAGGCTCATCGAGGAGGCGATCCGGGAGGAACGGTCGGGTGATTTGCACCGTCTCGCTCTGGCGAACTGCGGCTCCTACATCGCAACGAAGCTTCATTCATTCGATCAGAGCTTGGCGAAACACCGCAAGGCTAAGGCGCCGAAAAAGCGGGCGGAAACAGGAGACGCACTTCGACGCGCAGGACGTGATTTGTCCTTCGCCGTCGGCGCTATGAAGCGACGACTGGAAACCGAACAGAAGGACGCGCAGCTTTTCATAGTCGATGACCAGATCATGCCGCCGCATCGCTTCAGCAAACATCTGAGTGTCAGGGTGAGCTATCGGTGGCGCGGGACGGTCGACGACGAGTGGAAGTTCAGCCACATAACCTTCGTCCATGACGTCGATCTGCGTCCGGACTATACGAGGCCGATCCCCAAGCGGAAGCCGAGCGCCGCCAAGCAAGAGCAGGAACTGCAAAACACGCTCTATCAAACCTGGGAGCACCTCATGAGAGGCGCGCTCTATTCGGTCAGGGATTATTTCAGGGAAGGTGGTGAGGGGGACAAGATCCCGGACACCTTCCAAGCGACAGTCGATTCTCATAGCCGCGGGCTGAACAATTACAGCACGCAGTTTTGGCGCCAGCAGCCTTGAACGCCTTCGTCTGTCGGGGCGGGAACGTGAAAGATGGCGGCGCTTACGCGCCGTCGAACTTCCAGACCGGGATGCCGAGCTTCTTGGCCTTGTCGGCGAGGTTGTCGTTGATGCCCGTGCCGGGGAAGTGCATCACGCCCTTCGGCACGATCTGCAGCATCTCGTCATTGCGCTTGAACGGCGCTGCCCGGCCGTGCTTCGTCCAGTCGGGCGCGAAGCCGATCTGCGGGACATTGCGGTTCTTCGCCCAGAGCGATGCAATTTTTTCGGCGCCCTTCGGCGACTTGCCGTGGACCAGCACCATGTCCGGGTGCTTCTCATGCACTTGGTCGAGCTTGGCCCAGATCAGGCGGTGGTCGTCGTAGTCCAGCCCGCCGGTGACGACGATCTTCGGACCCGGCGGCAGCAGCACCTCTTGCTCGGCGCGCTTCTTCGCCATGAGGAAGTCGCGGCTGTCGATCATCGCCGAGGTGAGATTGCGGTGGTTGACCTTCGACCCGCTGCGGGGGAGCCACGCCTTGCCGACCTGGCGCTCATAGTGCTCGGCGGCCTGGTCGCGCATCAACTCGAAGACGTTCTGACGTTCGATCAGCGTCATGCCCTCGGCGATCTGGCGCTCCAGCTCGACCGACTTCACCTCGCTGCCGTCCTGTTCGCGCTGGGAACGCTTCTGGGCCTGCTCGTTGTCATCGAGCTCGCGGGCGATCCGCTCGGTGGCGCGGTGGAAGACGTTGACGGTTGACCAGAGGAGATCGTCGAGGTCGGGCTCAAGACGGGTGTCCTCCAGCGTTCCGATCAGCGCGTTGAAGACGTCGGCGACGGCGCCCGAGACCGCGTTGCCATCGGGCAGAAGCCGCTGGTCGGGTTCGTCGGCGAAGGGGCGGTAGCCGTGGAGCTGGAGTTCGTTGAGGACATGGTCGGTGGGTGAGGATGCGTGGTGCGGTTCGTAGTCGTCGTGCTCGCGCATGGGATGCTCCGTCGGTTGGACCGCGACCGTCGCGGCCTTCATGGCGACGAAGCCCACGGGCCGGACGGATGGGCACCCGGAGCGCAAGCGCAGGGCTCGATGGCTAAGGCCGGCTATTTTGTCTCGCGATGGAAAGGCGCGGCACGCGCCGCCGGAAAATAGTCGGCCGCCGCCATTGCCCGGCTGGCCGGCTTGTGGGCCGATCGCCCTCTCGAAGGCCGAGGCGCGGTCCCCCTCCGATGGATTGACGCATCCGCCGAGCACGACGGCGTCCCGCAGCCCCGTTCCCCTGCCGGCTAGGCCGGCAGCGCCATGAAACGGGCCACGTCCTGCGGTGCGACCTGCAACCGGGCTTCCATCCGCAGGGCGTCCAGGCCAAGCGTGCGGAGATCCTCGTTGAAGTCGCCCAGCTCGGGCGAGATGACGATCGCCTCGATCCCGGCCGCGTTCGCCCGCTCGATCAGGCTGTCGCGCGCCCCGTCGCCGGCCGGATCGTTGTCGCGGACGATGTAGAGTCGCCGTAGCGTGTCCGGGAACAGGGTGGCGGTGAGATGGGCCGCGGAGAGCGCCGCCAGCATCGGCATGTCAGGAAGGACTTGCCGGAGCGACAGAACGGTCTCGATGCCTTCGCCGGCCGCCATCACCTCGCCGCCGATGCCGAAGCGGACTGCATGCCCAAGAAGATCGCCCATCGCCCGCCTCGGCGTGTCGATCGGCGCCTTGTCGCGGCGGCCTGGATCGAGCCAGGTGCGATGGGCCCCTGTGATCTTGCCGTCGAGATCGGTGACGGCCGCGATCATCGCCGGCCATGTCTCGGTCGGCGAATGCTCGTCGGGACGATAATAGCAACGGGGGTGGTAATGTAGGCTTCCGGCTCCGCGTAAATCCGTAATGCCGCGTTCCCGAAGATACGCCTGTACGAGCGTGCCGTAGATCGGCTGTGAGATGCGAATCAGCCGTCGGGCCGCCTCGGGTGAACCGTGCGGCGCCGGGCTCTGGCGCTGCTGCTGGCGCGGTTCCGGCTCCGGTGGAGGCATGCTGAGGAAGACCCGGGCCTCGTCGGCGACGTCCTTGAAGTCGATGAGGCCGCAGCTCTCGCGGATGACGTCGAGGAGATCGCCATGCTCGCCCGTTGCCGCGTCGGTCCATTTGCCGGCAGGGCCCTTCGGCGAATCCTTGAGCCGGACATACATCGACCGACCAGGCGTGTTGCGCACGTCGCCCACCAGCCAGTAGCGGCCTTCGCGCCGACCGCTGGATAGATAGTGGCGGCACACCGCCTCGGCTTGATCGGAGAGACGGCGGGCCAAGTCATGCGGGCTCTCCGCCATGATGGCCTCCTTCATGCGAAAAGGCCCGCCGTCGCCGGCGGGCCAGTCTCGCAAGTCGTTGACGGGTTATTCGGCCGCGATCGCGTGGGAAACGTCGTCGGCCAATTCATTCTCGTGCGACGTCATCTGATCGCCCATAGCCGTTTCGCCGCCTTCCGCCGTCGTTTGTTCGCCGGCCGCACCGGTAGGCGCGGTATCGGCCGATCCGTTGCCTGGCGTGCGCAGCGGCTCGGGCAGCCAGCCGGTGTCGGCGAGCAGCGTTTCCGCTTCGGTGGCCATGTCGCCCTTCTTCAGGTGCGCGATGCGATCCGCCGCGCGCGGGCCCTTCGCCTCGGCCACGGCCTGAAGAATCCTGGCCTTGGTCACGCGGCCGAGGAAATTGACCACGGTCGGCTTCCACCCAGCCGCCGCCATGTCGAGCTCGACCGCCTGGGCGAGACGATCGGCATGGGCGAAGGCGCGGGGCCGCCGGTTCCAGGCCTCATGCACTGCGTTGACCGACAGGCTGACGACATGGGCAAAGAGACTTTCCCGGCTGTCGCCGTCCCATTCCTGAAGCACTGCCCAGAGATCAGCGGACTCCTTCGGAAGCGCCTTTGCCCAGCTCTCATGCCGAGCGCGGATCGCCTCGGCCGAGGCGCTGTCGTTGAGGCCCGGCGCCTGCGTGCCGAAGGTGACGCTCTTGAGGTCCAGCTCGAGGCAGCTATCAGAGCCATAGTGGTAGAAGGTCTTGAGCGTCATGACATGCAAGGCCGCGAGGAAGGCGACATCCGGCCGCTCCCCGAGCGCCTGACGCAGGCCAAGCGTGCGATGGGATGTCAGCTCCGTCATCAGCCGGTCGGAGATTGGCGAAAGGCCCTCGTCTTCCTCCGGTTCTGCCATCGGCTCGTGTGCGACGACTTCAACTCCCGCAGAATCGAAGCTCTCCGCGGCGGCGCGAGGCGCCTCTTCCTCTGCTGCATCGGTTTCCGGCTCCACAGGCAGTTCGTCTTCAGGCCGCACATAGCCGCGCTCGATGCGAAGCTGGCCGTCATGCGCGATGCTGACGAAGGCACCGGCGCGTCCGATTTCGGCTTGGTCGAAGACAACCGGCAGTGACTGGAATCCCTCCAGCGCCGTTTCAAGCTCCGACAGGCGCTCGTCGACCGCGTCGGGCAGGTCGTCCGCGTCCTGGTATTCCTCGGACAGGCGATCGAACTCCGCCTGGAAGGCGTCGCGCGTCGCTTCCTCCTCGGCCGTGAGCGGCACGGTCTCGCCGCGCAGTTGGCGCAGGCCGAAGGTGTGGCCATAGGCGAAGTCGGGCGCGACCTCGATCCACCTCCAGCCTTCCGCGGCGATCGCGTCGGATTCGGCCTTCAGCTTGTCGGTCACCATCTGATCCACCAGAGCCACATCCTGCAGCCAGCCGCCGTCATCGCCCTGGAACAGGTCGCGCAGCACCGTGCCGCCCGCCGCGACATAAGCGTCTATGCCGATGAACTGCGCGCGTTTCTCGGACGCGCGCACGGCGCCCTCTGTCAGCATGCGGCGGATGGCATAGGGCTGCTTGTCGTAGGCGTGCTGCAACCTCTCGAACACCTGCTCCTGGCGTTCGTGGTCGCCGGAGACCGTGAACGCCATGAGCTGGTCGAGCGTCATACCGTCCTCGGCATAGACGTCGAGCAGCGTCGGCGAGACCGAGGCGAGCTTCAGCCGCTGCTTCACGACGTTGACCGAGACGAAGAAGGCGGCGGCGATCTCCTCCTCGGACTGGCCCTTCTCGCGCAATGCCAGGAAGGCCCGGAACTGGTCGAGCGGATGCAATGGAGCGCGCTGGACGTTCTCGGCGAGCGAGTCTTCCTCGGCGATCCCGCTTTCGCGGACGACGCAGGGCACCGGCGCCGTCTTGGCGAGGCGCTTCTGCTTTACCAGCAGCTCCAGTGCTCGGTAGCGCCGGCCGCCGGCGGGGATCTCGAACATGCCGGTCTCGATACCGGCCTGGTCGATGACGGGACGGACGCTGAGGCCTTGAAGCAGGCCGCGCCGGGCGATGTCCTCCGCCAGCTCCTCAACCGAAACGCCAGCCTTGACGCGCCGGACGTTCGATTGGCTTAGCACGAGCTGATTGAAGGGAATGTCGCGCGAGGGCGAGAGGGTGATCTTCTTCTTCGCAATTGCCATCGGGATGTACTCCGCGACGGGCGACTGAGAGCCTCTCTCTCAGCCTCCAACCCGTCACGAAGCGCAGCGCCGCCCTCTCACTCTGAGGGCAGCGCCGCAAAACCGACGACCAGGAAAGACGGAAAGGCACGGAGCCGGAGACACGCCGATCCGCATCTCCGGCTTTCCGGGAGTCAGGCTGCCCGGTCGAGCAGCTTCTTCGCCCGCCCCTCCAAATCGAGCCGCGCGTCCTGATGGGTCTTGTCGCGGGCGAGGGCGGTGATGCCCTGTACGAAGTCGAATACGCTCTCGGGCTTGCGTCCTTCCTCAGCCAGCACTGTCTCGATGATCTTCGTGGTCTCGGTCTTGGAGAAGCCGCGCTTGCGCAGGAACTCGCTGCGATCGTCGTCGGTGCGGGCGACGATCTTCTCCCGCGCTGCCTTGACGCCGTTGACGAAGGGCAGCGGCGAAGAGTTGGCGAAGCGGGTCAGCGCCGGCGCCGCCTCATGGGCGAAGCGCGAGGCGGCGTATTTGGAATGGCGGATGGTGATCTCCTCGAAGTCTTCGACACCCCAGAGATTGCGGTTCTGGCAGACGGCGCGGAGATAGAAGCTCGCCATGCCGAGCGTCTTGGCGCCGACCTCGGAATTCCAGCAGTAAAAGCCGCGGAAGTAGAGGTCTGGCGAGCCGTCGGGGAGCCGGCCGGCTTCGATCGGGTTGAGGTCATCGACCAGGAAGAGGAAGACGTCGCGGTCGGAAGCGTAGAGCGTCGTCGTGTCCTGGGTGATGTCAACGCGCGGATTGTAGACGCCGGTTGACCAGTCGAGGACGCCCGGCACCTTCCAGCGCGTGTCGCCCGTGCCGTTGCCCGCGATGCGCTGCACCGCCGCGACCAGCTCATGGTCGAAGATACGGCCATAGTCGGGGCCGGTGACGGCGCGCAGTTCGACGCGGCCGTCTTCGATCTCGAGCGTCTTCACCTGCTCGGCGCGATGCGATGCGAGGCCATATTGCAGGTTGATGCCGGCGAGCGGCGCCGGGAGCTGGCGGAGGTAGGCGGCCGGCGCCCCGACCAGGCTCGCGAGCTGGCCGAAGCTCCAATGGGTTGGGGCGATCGGCGCATCGGAGCCAGGCAACAGCAGCGCCAGGAGCTCCGCGTCGTTACGGCTGGCCTCCACCCGGATTGTCGCGCTTTCCACGGTCCGGGTCCGGCTGCGCTCGGTCCGGCCGCGCACGGCGGCGTAGAGGTTGGACAGGGACAGGTAACGCTCGTCCGCAGGCCGCGAGAACCACTCCGAGGACACCCGGCCGATCCGCTGGCCGCGATTGACGTCCACTTTGTAGCCCTGCCGCCCATCGCGATCGGCGTCCAGAATTTCCACCTGAGTCATGGGTCGTCTCCATGACGGGCGCCGGAAGCCTCTCTCCCAGCCCTCAACCCGTCACGGAAACCCGGTCCGCACTCTCACTCTCTTGCGGGGCGTTGCGGGGCGGCAGGCCCTGCAGAAGGGGTCGGCCGAGACCGCAGGGCTTGGACGCAGGGGAAGGCTTTCCCCTCAAAGCCGTAGAAACGCAAATGCGTAAATCAGGATGTCAGAATGCGAGCGCCGCTTGGGCTTCGTGATCTCGAAGACGCACGATCCTAAAGCTGCCCGCCGGCAACGGCTGCAAAAGCTGATTCTCTGGCACCGTCAGGTCGAGCCACGCCATTCGCTGCTCGCGACGCAATACTGCCATCTGGCGCTCGTGATAGGGCGAGACGTCATCGTTCGCCGCGGTCGTCAGGATTGCGTAGGCTTCAGGCCAGTCTCGCGTCGCCGGTCGCCAAATGCCCGCGAAATAGAACCAGTCGCCGTTTGCCAGCGAAAACCCGTAATGTTTGCCGTGGCTGCGATGCCGAAACTCAGACGCGGGAACGAGGCAGCGATGGTTCGGGAAGGTTCGACCTTCGGCGCGCACGACCGTGAAGGGGCGGCCGCCGGGCTCGCGGGGCTGAAGGCCCCAGGGCAGCTCCACCATCTCAACATCGCCGCCGTCGCGCCTTATGATGGTCCGGCGTTCGTCGAGCGATGCTTCGGAATCGAATACCTTCGCGCTCATAGCATGCGAACATAACAAGAACGATGTCGCGAGGCAATGGCGATCGAGACGGAGGACCGATGTGCAATGATTATCGACTGAAGGTGGATTTCGCTTCCATCATGGACGACTTCGCCGACCTGAAGATCAAGATCCGCTTCGGTGAGGGCGCACCGAACATCGAGGCGCGCGACGACATCAAGATCACCGATCTCGCGCCGATCATCCGCACGGCTGACGGCGTGCGCGGCGAGGGCGACCTGGTGCAGCGGCGCTGGAGTTGGCCGGGACCAAACAAGCGGCCCGTCTATAATTTCCGCTCGGAAGGGCGCGAGTTCACGTCGAACCGATGCCTGATCGTCGCCGACGGATTCTACGAGTTCACCGATCCGACCGAGAAGGGCAAGAAGCGCAAGGATAAGTGGCTGTTCACGAAGCGCGACGAGCCGATCTTCTGCATCGCCGGCATCTGGCGCGAGACCAAGGACGTCGGTGAGGCGTTCACGATGCTGACCATGGAGCCCGGTCCCGACATCGCGCCATATCATGATCGGCAGATCGTAATTCTCGAACGCGCCGTCTGGGCCGATTGGCTCGATCCATCGGTGTCGGCGCAGACATTGATTAAACCGCTTGCTGCTGGGACGCTGCAGGTAGAGCAGGTCGGCTAAGCAGGCTGTCCGGAACTTTCCGGGACGCGAGCTGCCGCCTGATCCTCGTTGCTGTCGCCGGCTTCCTCGACAATAACACCCTCTAGGTATTGGCTGTGCTTCTCCTGGAGATACTTGATAGCGGCACCCTCATCGGCTGAATGCTGCAGATGCTCTTGAAAGAACTGAAGGCGAGCGCGGTTATCCTCAATGAGTTCACCCCAGGTTTTTATTCCGACGATATGTCGAGGCCCTTTTGCAATTAGGCGTCGCTCGCGATCCGGGCCGCTGTCGATTTCGTGCCTAGCAAAGTCGTCATAGGCGTTCGACACGAGCCAGAAGTGCCAGCGCACGCCCTCGACGGTCGAAAATCGCTCATCCGATGTGACGGCGATCGCATACTGCTTCGCCTGGGTGATTTCCTTGGCGCCGATCTTCACCTTTGGAGCCTTGAGTTCGACGATCATGTGTTCGATGTCGTTGGCCCGGTGTCGGCGGGTGGAACGAGAGAACATCAGATCGATGATGCCTCGCGTCTTGCCGATCACTTTCACCGGGTCGTCAATCGAGATGTCCGGGGCGAGGTGGTCTCGATGCTTTTCGAGGACACGGCGAAGATCCTTGTCGCTGACCCACAGGTTATACTCTTCGCCGAAAATCCAAGTGTTTTCGGCGAGGATCTTATGGAGTTGTGTCCGCTCCTTCAGCCGGCCCTTGGTTTCGGGATCAAAGACGATCGACTCGAGGGCAGAGATGAACTTCAGCCGGTCGGCAACCGTCTTGGCCGCGGTGATGATTGCGGAAAGCGTCGTCTCCTGTAGGAGCGTGGCGAGCTCTTTCTGCTTACGGGCCGGCAAGTCGAGAACTTCCTTCAAGATCAGTTGCAACTCCTCCGGTCCGCGCTCGATCGCGTTGCGAAGCATGCGAAGGTGCAGCGCCTTAGCTTTTGCCGAGCTAAGGCCGAGGTCCGGCGCTAGCTCCTGAACCTGAACCGCAACGATATCGAAGACTTGACGCTCCACCTTTTCGACGGCGTTTTGCGGTTCGCCCCGATATGGATAGACGTCCTCGGCGATCCATTCGTCGACGAGCGATCGCGCCTTTTCCGCCGCCTTCTCTCGGAAGTAATCCTTGATCGCGGCTCGCGCGTTTTCGACCGCCGAGGTGAGCAGAGGGTCCATCTCCGAGAGCGCGACCCGCTCCTCGTTGTGAAGCTCCTCTACGTAGCTCGATTTCAGGTAGGCCGAGAACGAGAAGCCAGGGACGTGAAAGCGAGTCTCGAGCTGATCAAACGGAAATCCGTTTGCGGAGCAAAGGTACAGCGCGCGGCGCGCATCCGTTCTCCATTCGATTACCTCCAACTCGACGCTATGTTGGGTGCCGTCCGTGGTTACGATCGGCGGAAGGGGGGCTTTGTGATGGCTGGCTATCGCCTTCTCTGGATCAAGCCTTTGGCCGGCGATCGATACTGATACGCCGCGATAGTTCATGAGGTAGAGAGCGAAAATCTCGTTCAGGTCCTGGAGACCTTCCTCGCTCTCGAAGGTCCTGAAATCCCGCCGAAGATCGTCGATTTCGACGATGACGCCTGTTCCGCGATCGGGCGCGGAGATCTCCTCCGTGATGGTTACGTCCGTGAGATCAGACTCCAGGACTTTGACGTCAAACGCCTTGCGCCCATCTGAGTCCTCGTAACACACCTTCCAGGTGGCAGACTGACCGAGAGCGAATGCCTTGTAGCGCCCGCGGCCCTCCTGGCCGTGGATCATGCGGTGGGTGCGTTTCGTCTGACGAGTATGGCGCTTCCAGGAACCACCTAGATTGCCAAACAGCGCCCGTGCATCGGTGCGGGAGAATCCGTCTCCATTATCATAGACGACGATCTTGGACATTCCTCCGGCGAGATCGTTGTGCACGAACTCCACTGAGACCTCGCTAGCATCACCGTCGAGGCTGTTCCAAAGCAGCTCAGCAAGCGCAGGAATTGGCTTGGCCTTCGTCTGGCGCGCCAGAAAATCATCTCTTACCGCAACGGAGACATGTTCTTCGCCTGCCATAGCCCCTCCCGCCCGCACGCGGGCCCGCATACCTTATCTACTTGGCACGCGCCGGTCGATGCAATCGGCGACGTTTCTACTATCAAGCCCGCCTGCCTGGCGTCCTGGCAAGAGATGAGACCGCTTTCTCCGGGGTGGATGAGCTCGTCAACGGAAATCGCGGCCCTTCACCTTGATCGTGTCGATGTGCAGGTCGGGAATGTAGATGTCGCGCGTGCGCAAACCCTTGGGCGGCAATTCGCGCGCGTCGGGCCCGGACCCACCACTGCGCACTTGGTCACCGCGGCCGTGCGGGAGAGGAAACGCCGCGTCGCGGCTGCCCACGCTGGCGAGCTCGGCCGAAAGGTCCGTGATGCGCTGCGCGACCAGGTGAACGACCTCGCCCTCGCGCTGAATCCGACCCCGTACCGCCATCATGCTGGCGGACAGGACGGCGCGCCGGTTCGCCTCGAACACCTTTGCCCAGACCACGAGGTTGGCGATGCCGCTCTCATCCTCCAACGTGATGAACATGACGCCTTTCGCGCTGCCCGGGCGCTGGCGAACGAGGACGATGCCTGCCGCCTCGACCCAGCGCCCGTCGCGCGTCGCCATGGCCTCGGCGCAGCTGATGATGCGCCGGCGCCGGAGATCCTCACGGAGGAAGCTGAGGGGATGCGCCCTCAGTGTCAGGCCGACATGCCCGTAATCCTCGACGACCTCGCTGCCCGTCGTCATCGGCCGCAGCGACACCATCGGCTCATTCACCTCGGATACGATGGCGGCTTCGCGTGCGGACGCCGCTGCGAACAGCGGAAGCGGTTCGTCGCGCAGCGCCTTGATTGCCCATAGAGCCTCGCGGCGGGCGAGCTGCAAGCCCGGACGGAAGGCGTCGGCCTCGGCGAGCTGGACGAGGGCGGCGGACGGGACGCTGGCGCGCCGCCAGAGATCGTCGGTCGAGGCATATTGCTGATCAGCCCGCGCGGCGACGATCGCGGCCCCGTGTGCGTTGGCGAGTCCTTTGACCATCCGCAAGCCCAGACGCACGGCGAAGCGGCTGTCGTCTTCGGTCGACTCCAAGGTGCAGTCCCAGCGCGAGGCGTTCGCGCAGACGGGCCGGACGTCGACGCCGTGCTCGATCGCGTCCCTGACGATCTGGGCGGGGGCATAGAAGCCCATGGGTTGTGAATTCAGCAATGCCGCGCAGAAGACGTCGGGATGCCAGCACTTCAACCAGGCGCTGGCATAGGCGATAAGCGCAAAAGAGGCTGCGTGGCTTTCCGGAAATCCGTATGAGCCGAACCCCTCCAGTTGCTTAAAGGTCTGTTCGGCGAACTCGCGCTCGTATCCGTTGGCAACCATGCCGTCGATCAGCTTCATCTTGAATGACGAAACGCCTCCGGTGAACTTGAAGGTCGCCATCGACTTGCGAAGCATGTCGGCTTCGCCCGGCGTGAAGCCCGCGCATTCGATGGCCACACGCATCGCCTGTTCCTGGAAGAGGGGGACCCCAAGGGTTTTGCCCAGCACCTTCTCCAGCTCCGGCTTTGGATAATGGACCGGCTCAATCCCTTCGCGGCGGCGCAGATACGGGTGGACCATGTCGCCCTGGATCGGCCCGGGCCGGACGATCGCGACTTGGACGACGAGGTCGTAGTAGGTGCGCGGCTTGAGCCTCGGCAGCATCGACATCTGCGCGCGGGATTCGATCTGGAAGGTGCCGAGCGTGTCGGCCTTCCGGATCATCGCGTAGGTGCGTGGATCCTCCGCGGGGATGGTCGCGAGGTCGAGCGTGATCCCTTTGTGCTCGGTCAGAAGATCGAGACCCTTCTTCATGCAGGTCAGCATGCCAAGCGCCAGCACGTCGACCTTCATGAATTTCAGCGCGTCGATGTCGTCCTTGTCCCACTCGATCACCTGCCGATTCTTCATGGCGGCCGGCTCGATCGGCACCAGATCATCAAGCCGATCATGGGTCAGGACGAAGCCGCCGGGATGCTGGCTGAGGTGTCGCGGTGTGCCCATGAGCTGTCGGGCGAGATCGAGCACCAGACCAAGGCGTCGGTCGGCGAGGTTGAGATTTAGCTCCTGAACGTGCCGATCCTCGACGCCTTCTTCGGACCAGCCCCAGACCTGGCCGGACAAGGTGCGGATGAGATCTTCCGGCAGACCGAGCGCCTTGCCGACATCGCGTAGGGCGCCCTTGGTGCGATAGCGGATCACGGTCGAGCAGAGCGCGGCGTGATCACGACCATAAGTGTCGAACACCCACTGCATGACGATCTCACGTCGCTCGTGCTCGAAATCGACATCAATGTCCGGCGGCTCGCGCCGCTCCTCGGAGACGAAGCGCTCGAACAGGAGGTCGTTGCGGCCCGGGTCGATCGATGTGATGCCCAGGACATAGCAGACGGCCGAATTGGCGGCTGAGCCGCGCCCCTGGCAGAGAATGTCCTTCGACCGCGCGAAGCGGACGATCGAATTGACGGTCAGGAAGTAGGGGGCGTAGCCGAGCTTCTCGATCAGCGCCAGTTCGTGGCTGATGGTCGCTCGCACCCTATCGGGCAGGCCTTCGGGATAGCGCTGAGCAGCGCCTTCCCAGGTGAGCGTCGCCAGCGTCTCCTGCGGTGTGAGCGCCGGGTCGTCACGTTCCTCCGGATATTGATAGGCGAGCTCGTCGAGATTGAAGCGACAGCGATCGGCGATCTGCAGCGTTCTGGCGAGCGCCTCGGGATATCGGCTGAACAGCCGATGCATCTCCTCAGGCGGCTTGATGTAGCGGTCCGCGTGACGCTCGCGACGATCGCCGAGCTGGTCGATCGTGACGTTGTGTCGGATGCAGGTCACCACGTCTTGCAGGATGCGGCGACCCGGCTCGTGAAACAGCACGTCGTTCGTGACCACGGTCGGCACGCGCATCTGCGCGGCGAGGTTCGACAGCTCGTGGAGCCGCAGCTGGTCGTTCGGCCGGCGGCGCAGGGTCAACGCCAGATAGGCGCGGTCGCCGAATGCGTCGCGCAGGCGCCGCAGACGGAACGCGCACTCGTCGTCCGCCAGGTCGGGCACGAGGACCACGATGAGGCCTTCGCCGTAGGCGACGAGGTCCGGCCACTCGAGATGGCACTTGGCCTTGCCGGCGCGCTGTTTCCCGAGCGAGAGCAGCCGGCAGAGACGCGAATAGGCGGGCCGGTCGGTCGGGTAGACGAGCACTGACGTGCCATCGACAAGGTCGAGCCGGCAGCCGACGACGAGACGGACGCCTGTGGTCTTGGCGGCCTCATGAGCGCGGACGATCCCAGCCAGCGAGTTTCGATCGACGACGGCGAGCACCTCGATTCCGGCGAGCGCCGCCTGGGAAAACAGTTCCTCACAGGAGGACGCGCCCCGCAGAAAGCTGAAGTGCGAGGTGACCTGCAGCTCGGGATAGCGGAGGCAGCTCATCCGAACACCCCATGCAGGAACCATCGATGCGAGCCGGTGGCGGCGTCCTCGCCGTCGCCCGCGCGGTATAGCCAATAGCGCTCGCCGGCGTCGTCCTCGACCCGGAAATAGTCGCGCACGGCAGCGAGCTCGGCGTCTCGCTTCCACCATTCGCCGAACACGCGCTCTGGACCGTCGGCGCGCTTCACGCGCCTACGCACACCGCGCCAGGTGAAGGACACCGGCGGATGATCCGGCAGAAGGGCGACGGTCTCGACAGGCTCGGGTTGGGCGAGCAGGCGGGAGGGCCGCGGCCAATGGCCGGGCCAACTCGCCCCCGTATCGGCCGCCATCGCTGGGATGCGGCACACCGAGCGCTCGGCCACGTCGCTCGCGACCGGCGCGAGTCGATAGATCGCGCGCTCGCCGACCCGGTTCATCAGCGTGTCGATCAGGTCGGACACGTCCGGTACGCTCTCCTCGACAAGCGAGTTGACGATCTGCTTGCGATCGAGCCGCTCGGCGGCCGTGGCACTGAGTGTCATCACCTCGATGCCGAAGCCGGGCGAAATGGTCTCGATCTTATCGCAGAGCAGCCGCGTCAGCCGTTTGACGTCGCGGACCGGCGTCGCCGTTCCGACGCGAACTGCCTGAGCCTGGTTATCGACGCGGTGACAGATGAGATCGAGGCGGCGAGCGCCGAGGCCACGTTCCTCTAGCAGCTCACAGAGCTGGACCACCAGCTTGCCGATATAGTGGGCGATGGTCTCGGCCGCGCCGATTGGTTCCGCGAAGGCACGACGAACCTCGATGAGATCGGCTGGCCGGATCGGCTCGATCAGTTCCGCCGTATCGCCAAGCGCCTGATCGATCCGTCGGCCGATCTCCGGCCCGAACCGCAACGCCAAAGGCGCGCGCGGCTGCTCGAGGAGATCGCCGATCCGCTCGAAGCCGAGTGTCCGCAGGCCCGCAACGGTCGCCGCGGTGATCCGGAGGGCATCAAGCGGCAACGGTTCGAGAATGGCTTGCCTATGACCTGAACCGGCGATGATTGTCGGCCAAGCGGCATAGCGCGCCAGCGCGTGTGCCGCGCCCCAGGTGTCGGCGATAGCCGCTCGCGCGACGATACCGGACATTGCGAGGCGCCCGAGTAAACCCTCAAGCATAGCGGGCTCGCCGCCATGGAGATGGTCAGCGCCAGTCGTATCGATGACGATGCCGTCGGGAGGATCGGAAGCGACGATCGGCGCAAAGCGGAGGAGCCAAACCGCCAGTCTATCCAGCGCCTCGGCGTCGGCCGCCGGATCGGCATCGCGCACGATCAGGCCCGGCACCAGCACCTGCGCTTTCGTCACTGGCATTCCGCGACGCAGGCCGGCGGCCTGGGCCGCGGCGTCCGCCGCCAACACCACCCGCCGGTTCCCGTCGCGGCCTATCAGGACGAGCGGCGCCTCAGCCGGAGGCGCCGCGTCGCCAGCCTTCCGCCGCAGCCGGTCGGTGGACCAGCTCGGGAGGAAGAGCGAGACGACCCGTGTCATCGCACGCCTCCAACTCAAAATCTGCACTTTCACCCGCGCGAGCGCGGATGAGTTCAACAAGCCAGCGATGGCGACCGACGCCCGGGACGGGCAGCGGCGTCGACGGCAGCGCTGAAACGCGCCAGCGCGTCGTGGCCGCCGTGGGCTGGCCGAAGTCGATCGCTTCGGTCTGCCGGCGCCAGCGGCGCAGCGCGATCGCGATCGTGCCGGTCCCTTCGGCCGCGAGCTGCAGGCGTCGCGACGCGGTCATGGAGAGTCGAGCGATTTCGCCCACGACCGCACCGAGTCCGCCGTGTCGCAGACCTTCCTCCATGCAGGCGAGGACCGTCTTGTCGTCGCCGGTTTCGACATAGATGACGCGGTCCGCCACAAGTCCGGCCTGCGCGATGGCGGGCGCAAACAGATCCGCGCGCGTGATGCACCACAGGATCTTGCCCTTGGTACGGGCGGCGATGCCGGCACCGAAGAGCGCTGCGGCGGCGCCATCGATCGCGCCGTTGCCGCCTCCGGCTACTTCATGCAGTGCGCCAAGCGCGAGGCCGCCGCCGGGGAGTCGCGAGTCCACATCGGCGATTCCGAAGGGAAGCACCGATTTCACGCGTCGATCCCTGCCTTCGATTTTGGCGATCTGCACGCGCAACGACTCTATGGCGGGCTCGGGCCGCAAGCTCCTTCTTGACCTCCGGGAACGGGTTCAGCATCATGTTCTCCATTTGTTCTATTTCTCGGCAATTGAGTCAAGCCGGATTCGTCCTAGAGACACACGCGCTCGAGCGGCCGGGGAGAACCTGCGCAATCTGGAACGTGACGGCCTGATCGCGGGAGGGGCTTGGATCAGCGCGCCTGCTTCGCAGCTATCCTTGAAAACTGTCAGAAAACTGCGTATGTTTCTGACAGGAGAATGGCCATGCGACGCTTGACCGAACAAATTCTTGCGCACGCGAAAGGGCTGCCAGAGGGCACACCGGTCGCGGCTAAAAGCTTGCTCCACCTTGGCAATCGCGCCGCGGTGGACCAGGCATTGTCGCGCCTGACCGAGAGGGGGCAACTGCTCCGGGCGGGTCGCGGTGTCTATCTGCTCCCGGTCACGAGCCGGTTCGGCACCCGCGCTCCGTCCGTTGAACAGGCGGTTGGGGCGTTGGCCAGCCAGCGGGGAGAGACCATCGTCCCGAGCGGCGCTGCTGCGGCCAACACCTTGGGCCTAACGACCCAGGTCCCGGTCCGGTCGGTCTATCTGACCTCGGGCCGCAGCAGGAAGATGAATCTCGGCAAGCAGGTGGTCGAGCTTCGCCATGCGCCGCGTTGGCAGCTCGCCATGGCGGATCGGCCGGCTGGCGAGGCGGTGCGCGCGCTGGCCTGGCTTGGGCCCGAGAAGGCCGAGGCCGCCCTCCAGACCTTGAAGCGGAAACTTCCGCCGGGCGCATTCAGCGAGCTGGTCGCGGTAGCGCCGCAGCTTCCGACCTGGCTGGCGCGCAGCGTGGGCAAGGCCGCCCATGGCTGATCCCTTTCTCCACCTCCCGGTTGAGGATCGGCGGGAGGCGCTGGGAGTCGCGGCCGATCGGTCCGGCCGGCCGGCGCACCTCCTGGAGAAGGACGTCTGGTTGGTCTGGGCGCTCGCCACCCTTTACGGCTCGGCGCTCGGCGAACATCTGGTGTTCAAGGGCGGCACGTCGCTGTCCAAAGCTTATCAGGTCATCCGGCGGTTTTCCGAGGACGTCGACCTGACCTACGACATTCGGGCGATCGCACCTGATCTCGTCGGCGACAACGGCGAAGCGCTGCCGAAGACCCGTAGCGAGGAAAAGCGGTGGTCCAGCGAGGTGCGCAAGCGCCTGCCCGAGTGGGTTGAAGGCAGCGTTCAGCCGATCATCGCGAATACGTTGGCTGGTGAAGCCTTGGCGGCCACAATCCGCGTCGACGGCGAGAGGCTGTTCATCGACTACGAGGCCGCCACGGCCGGCTCCGGCTATGTGGCGCCGAGCGTGATGCTCGAATTCGGAGCGCGATCGACGGGTGAGCCCGCGAGCTCGCGCGACATCGTTTGCGACGCGTCCGGCCTGATCGAGGGCGTGACCTTTCCCAAGGCTCGTCCACGCGTGATGCATGCGGAGCGAACCTTCTGGGAGAAGGCGACGGCCATCCATGTCTTCTGCCTGCAGGAGCGGCTGCGCGGCGATCGCTTCGCGCGTCACTGGCACGATGTCGCGCGGTTGGACGAAGCCAATTTTGCCGCGTCCGCTGTCGCCGATCGCGACCTGGCGAACGCGGTGGCGCGCCACAAGAGCATGTTCTTCGCCGAGAAGGCGTCCGATCGGACGCCCATCGACTACGCAGCGGCGGTCAACGGCGGGCTGCGGCTTGTGCCCGCAGGCGATGGTCTGAAGGCGCTGGAAGAGGATTACGCCCGCATGGTCGACGACGGGCTTCTTCTGGAAGACGCCGAGCCTTTCGAGGCGCTCATGGCGCGCTGCGCCGACATTACCACGCGTGCGAACAACGCGGCTGCATAAGAAATGGCTTAGGGGGAAGCATGTTGAGTCGGGGATCGGAGTGGCGGAGGTGGGAGCCTCATATTCACGCGCCAGGCACGGTGATGAACAATCAGTTCAGCGGCCCCACGGCGTGGAACGATTACCTTGCCGCGCTTGAGCAAGCCACGCCGCTCATCGAGGCGATCGCCGTCACGGATTACTACGTGACGGACACCTACGAAGAGGTGCTCAAGCATAGGGCGGCCGGCCGACTGCCTCACGCCAAGCTGGTGTTTCCGAATGTAGAGCTTCGACTGGACGTGGCGACCGCCAAGGGCGGCTTCGTCAACCTCCATCTGTTTGTCAGCCCGGAAGACCCAAAACATATCGAGGAATTGCAGCGTTTGTTGTCGCGCCTGCAATTCAACGTCATGCAGGACCGGTTCGATTGCACCAGGGCGGACCTCATCAGGCTCGGCAAGAAGGCCGATGCGAGCATCACCGACGATCGCGCTGCGCTGGCGTATGGGGCCAACCAATTCAAGGTGAACTTCCAGAAGTTGCGGGAGGTGTTCTCCGAGAGCGGATGGGCGAAGAAGAACATCGTCATCGCCGTCGCGGGCGGCGCGACCGACGGCACGTCAGGAGTAAGGGAGGCGGCGGACCAGACGATCCGGCGCGAGATCGAGGGTTTCGCGGATGTGATATTCGCCAGCAGCTCGGCACAACGCGAGTTCTGGTTGGGCCAAAGGGATCTCGCCCCCGCCGCGGTCCGGGCCCGATATGGCGGCTTGAAGCCGTGCCTCCATGGCAGCGACGCGCATAAGCTGGAGGACGTCGCGACCCCGTTCGGCGACCGATTTTCATGGATCAAGGGCGACCTCGAGTTCGACGCGCTGCGGCAGGCGTGCATCGATCCTGGCGGGCGAGCCCACGTCGGTGCAGAGCCGCCAGCGTCGGCCACGCCTTCGCAAGTGATTTCGCAAATCGAGGTGCTCGATGCCCCCTGGTTGACCACCCCGGTCATTCCGCTCAATCCCGGTCTGGTGGCCATCATCGGCGCGCGAGGGTCCGGCAAGACCGCGCTGGCCGATATGATCGCGGCCGGCTGTGACTCGATTTCGGAGGCAGCGTGGAATGCGGAGGAATGGGCCAACCCTTCCTTCCTCGTCCGGGCTCGGCCGTTGATCGGAGATGGCAAAGTGCGGGTGAGCTGGGCCGCGGGCGAGCCGAGCGTTCGTGCGCTCGATGGTTCGGACGCAAATGGGCCATTCGCCTATGAGCGGATACGCTACCTCTCCCAACAGTTCGTCGAGGAGCTTTGCTCGTCGAGTGGCCTGACGGATGGCCTGCTCCGCGAGATTGAGCGCGTGATCTTCGAAGCCCATCCCGACGATGATCGCGATGGGGCGCTGGATTTTGAGGAGCTGCTTGAACATCGCGCGTCGCGGCATCGTCTGGCTCGCGAGCGAGAGGCTGAAGCCGTTGCGCAGATTTCCGATCGAATCAGCACCGAACTGGAGAAGGAAAAGCTGGTCGCGAGCTACGAAGGCCAGGTCGCGCAGAAAAAGAAGCTGGTCGACGCTTACACGGCCGATCGAGCCAAACTCGTCTCGGCGGGTAGCGAACAACGGGCCCAGCGGCATACTGACCTGGCCGGTGCGGCGAACCAGGTTCGAACGAAGTTGCGGCGGTTCGCCGGGCAACGTCAGACCTTCCTTGCGATGCAGGACGAAGTGAAGGATCTGAGGCGCAATCAAGCCCCCGAGACGCTGCGGCAAGCGCAGACCCGACATCCGCACAGCGGCATGTCGGACGAGCAGTGGGCGGCGTTCCTGCTGGATTATACTGGTCCGGTCGACGACAACCTTGTCGGCTACGTGAAATGGGTGGACGGCGAGATCACAAAGCTCAAGGGCACTGCGCCCACAACGAGCGATCCGAACAAGCCCTTCTTTCCGGACGACACCGACCTGAACACCCTGTCGCAGGCGATGCTCGACGCGGAGATGGGACGGCTTGAAAAGCTGGTCAGCGCGGACAAGGAAACGCAGAAGCGATACACAGCCCTATCGGGCAACATCACGACCGAGACGGCGGCGCTACAGACTCTTACCGATAAACTGAAGGACGCGCAGGGCGCCAAGGATCGTGCGCGGGCGCTGCAGACCGAGCGCGAGGAGGCCTATGGCAGGGCCTTTGACGCGTTGGTCGCCGAGCAATCGGTGCTGGAAGCGCTCTACGCACCGCTGATGGCAAGGCTCGCCGCTTCATCCGGCACGCTGAAGAAGCTCTCATTCTCGGTCGCGCGGATCGCCAATGTCGAGCAGTGGGCGTCAGAGGCGGAAGAGGGGCTGGTCGACCTGAGGAAGGCCGGCGCGTTCCGTGGCAAGGGTACCTTGCTGCAAAAGGCGAACGAGGTGCTGAAGACAGCTTGGGAAACGGGTGACTCCACCGCTGTCCGTGCAGCAATGGCGGAGTTCCGTCGTTTTTATCAGAAGGACCTGTTGGACCACTCGCCGGTTGCCCATACCGATCAGGTCGAGTTCCGGGCGTGGTCAAAGCGCTTCGCGCAATGGCTCTTCAGCACCGACCACATCTCGATCCGCTACGGCATCGACTATGATGGCGTCGATATCCGCAAGCTGTCACCGGGCACGCGCGGCATCGTGCTCCTGCTCCTCTACCTTGCCCTAGATGACAGTGACAATCGGCCGCTGGTGATCGATCAGCCGGAAGAGAACCTCGATCCGAAATCGGTCTTCGATGAACTGGTGCATCTGTTCGTCGAGGCGAAGTCCCATCGTCAGGTGATCATGGTCACGCACAACGCCAACCTGGTCATCAATACTGACGCCGACCAGATCATTATCGCCGAGTCCGGGCCGCATCCGCACGGAGCCCTGCCGCCGATCACATACCGCTCTGGCGGATTGGAGAGTGCGGAGATCAGGAAGGCCGTATGCGACATCCTTGAAGGTGGCGAAGGCGCATTTCAGGAACGAGCGCGGAGACTGCGCGTGCGATTGGATCGGTAATTAGTCAAAGAGAAGAATAAATAAACTGAGGCTACGGACCTACATAATGTAGGCAATTGGGGGGATCATGTTTTTGAACGATCAGGAGACGGCAACCGATCTCCTATATTATGAAGCGATCGCGAAGACCGTCGTCACGCTGATCCGTAAGACGCCTGATGCGCCGGTAACGATCGGGGTCCACGGCGATTGGGGCGCCGGCAAGTCAAGCGTTCTTAAAATGCTCGAGGGCGCCTTCGCGGAGGACGATCGTGTCCTCTGCCTCTGGTTCAACGGCTGGACGTTCGAGGGCTTCGAGGACGCAAAAACGGTCGTCATCGAGACCATTGTCGACGAACTTCGTCGCGCCCGTCCGACGTCGACGAAGGTGGCCGACGCCGCGAAGAAGGTTCTGAAGCGGGTAGACTGGCTGAAGCTTGCTCGCAAGGCTGGCGGTTTCGCGTTTACGGCGACGACCGGTATCCCGACCTTCGATCAGGTCAAGGGCCTCTATGATGTTGCCACCTCGTTCCTGGCCAAACCCCAGGACCATGTCTCGATCGAGGATCTGAAGGGGGTCGCCGAAAAGGCGGGCGAGTTCCTGAAGGAAGCTCCGGACGAGAGCGATAACCTTCCCGAGCACATTCATGCCTTCCGTAAGGAGTTCAAGGAGCTGCTCGACGCCGCCGACATCGACCAACTCGTCGTCATCGTCGACGATCTCGACCGGTGCTTGCCGAAGACGGCGATCGCGACGCTCGAAGCGATCCGTCTTTTCCTTTTTGTCGAACGCACCGCCTTTGTCATCGGCGCCGATGAACTGATGATTGAGTATGCAGTGCGCGAGCACTTCCCCGACTTGCCGCCCAGCTCCGGCCCGGTCAGCTACGCGCGCAACTACCTGGAAAAGTTGATTCAGGTCCCGTTCCGCATTCCTGCGCTCGGCGTCGCCGAAACACGCGTGTATGTGACCCTTCTGCTGGCGGAGAACGCGCTCGGTCCTAAGGACCCGCGGTTCCTCAGCCTGCTCGCATCGGCGCGGGAGGATATGCGACGGCCGTGGAAGAGCCGTGGCCTCGACCGAAGGACCGTTGAGCTGGCCATGGCAGGCAAAATGCCGCCCGAGGTTGACCAGGCGCTTGTGATCAGTGCCCACGTGACGAAGATTCTGAGCGAGGGCACCCGCGGCAATCCGCGCCAGATCAAACGTTTCCTCAATTCCATGATGTTGCGACACGCCATTGCCGAGGAGCGGGGTTTCGGTGCCGATATTCAGCGTCCGGTTTTGGCCAAGATCATGCTCGCCGAGCGATTTTATCCGGACTTCTACGAACAGATCGCACGGCTCGCGGCCAATCACTCTGACGGTCAACCCGAGGCGCTTCGTCGTTTCGAGGAGCATGTCCAGGCACCAGCGCCGGAGGACGATGACGAGAAGCCCGCCGGCAAGGGCGGACGCAAAGCTGCGCGCTCCGCACCTGCACCGCTCCCGGCCGAAGCCGTGGAATGGGAGAAGAACGAGTGGGCGAAGGGGTGGGCGGCGATCGACCCGCCGCTGACGGGCGTCGACCTACGGCCATATGTGTTCGTCACACGTGACAAGCGCAGCTCGCTGGGCGGGCTGGCCGCAGCAAGCCACCTCGAGGGCCTCGTCGAGAAGCTGATGGGCCCGACGATGATGGTCCGCGGGGCCGCCGGCGAGATCGCAAAGCTCACGGGCCCAGAGCCCGAGGAGGTATTCGAAGCGATCCGTGGCCGGATTCTCCAGGAGGACAACTTCACAGCCAAGCCAAAGGGGGCGGACGGCCTCGTCCGTCTGGTCGAGGCGCATCCGGCGCTGCAGCGTCGCCTGCTGGAGTTCATCCGCGAGTTGCCCGTGACAAAGGTCGGGAGCTGGGCGGCTTCCAGTTGGGGGGCCTGCTTCACGGACACGGGCATCGCGGCGGAGTACCAGACGACGCTGCAGTCATGGGCCGAGCAGACGGAAAACGCGATCCTGCAAAAGGCCGCGCATGGCATCAGCAGACTGCAGCGGGGTTGATCGGATGGGCACCTCAAAACGCTACGGCGGACCCGCAAGCGGCCTCGTTCCATCCTTCGTCGATGACCCGACGCCGCCGACCCAGCCGCGACCTTCGGCCCCCGTGCCGCCCACTCCTGGCGCGCCAGGTATGCCGGCCGGGCCGTCATCCCCGCCGACGCAGCCGGCGACTCCTACCGTGCCGGGCGTTCCGCGCACGCCGCCACGTCCGGATACGCAAGGCACCGGCAGCCTGGGTGGCGCGCGGGGCAGTTTCACGCGCTTCGCAAGGACTGGCAGCCGTAGTGCGCTTGGGAGTGCGCTGTCGGGTTATGTACGCGGCAGCACCGGCGGCGCCCGACGGGCGGCGCGGC
Source organism: Plastoroseomonas hellenica (assembly GCF_018129085.1). Lineage (GTDB taxonomy): Bacteria > Pseudomonadota > Alphaproteobacteria > Acetobacterales > Acetobacteraceae > Plastoroseomonas > Plastoroseomonas hellenica. Next base: position 67,686 of record NZ_JAAGBB010000011.1, on the reverse strand, counting down.
GCATGGGCTCATCCCGCGCCACGGCCAGCGGATTGTTGGGCGTCGTTCGTGACTTCCAGCGTCTCGGACCGACCGAAACGCTTCGTCAGCTCAACCTTGCCGGATTGGCAACACAGCCGGCGGCAGATGTGTTCGTCGCGATCCTGGAATTTATCTGCCCGCCTGGCGGCGCGGTGGACGACGCGATCGCGCGGCAGGCGATGCTGGAGACGATAGGTGATCTCGCGGAAGCGGGCGTGGGTAGCTTCGATACCCTTACACCGGAGCAGCTCCAGGACGTCTTCCTGGACTTCATTTCCCGTTCGATCGAAGGGCGGGTGATGGCAGACCTTGGCGGGCGGGGTATCACCTTCCCCGATGACATCGCTGCCGTGGAAAGCGCCCAGGCGCAGCTTCATGATTTTGTCGAGGGCGCAACGCGCGGCCAGCTCGCCGGAAGGCTCGAAAGCCTGGAGCGCCTGTCTGACCGCGATATCGAGAATGTCGTCAACCAGATTTACGAGACCGCTTTCGAGCTGGTTGCCGTCGCCGGGGAGGCCGCCGCATGAGGCACCATACGATCATTGCCCGGCTCGGTCCGGGCGACCGCACAGGTGTTTCGCCGAGCCGTGTGGACACACAAGAGACGGAGATCAACTTCGTCGATGGCGAGTTCCGTTTGGGCTATGGGCTGGGCCAGGCGTTGGATCAACTCTGTGAGCTCGGCCTTCGCCCCTCCGAAACGGCGGTCGATCTGGCGCTGTTGGCGGCGGCCATCACTGCCGCCGACACGCGTATCTCGCGTGCGGCTGACGCGCAGGACGCCTGGACCCGCGAGATCGACCTCCACTTGCCGGTACATGACGCCGCTCGCTGGCAAGGGCTGGCGTCATTGATCGCGACAACGTTGAACTTCCTGACCGGCGACCGCTGGGGCGTCTATTTTCGTGCTCGCGCTGCCGGCGCTCGCGATCTGGCGCCCAGACCGACGAAGCTGCGCACGGCTAGTCCGACAACGGTCTGCCTGTTTTCGGGCGGGCTGGACAGTTTCATTGGTGCGATCGATCTGCTCGCGCGGGGTGAGGCGCCGATTTTGGTGAGCCACTATTGGGACGGCATCACCAGCACGCACCAAGCCTATTGCGCCGAGGTGATGAAGCGTCGCTTCGGCGGAACAACTCTTCATCACATTCGGGCAAGAGTGGGATTCCCGACCGATACGGTGGAGCATTCTGCGGTCGAAGACACGCTGAGGGGGCGTTCATTTTTGTTCTTCTCGCTGGCGGTCATGGCGGCCGACGCGATCGGCGGCGACATGGTCGTGCATGTGCCAGAGAATGGCCTGATCTCGCTGAACGTGCCCCTGGATCCGCTCCGCCTCGGAGCACTTAGCACTCGCACGACACATCCGTTCTACATGGCGCGTTTCGAGGATCTACTCAAAGGCCTCGGCCTGAGCGTCCGATTGGAAAATCCCTACGCATTCATGACGAAGGGCCAAATGGCGAAGGGATGCGCCGACATCCCGTTCCTCCGGAAAGAAGCGAAGCACACGATGTCGTGCTCGTCGCCCGGAAGTCGCCGCTACGATCCGGATCCGAATGAGAGGACGCCCAAACATTGCGGACGTTGTGTGCCGTGTCTCATCCGGCGCGCTTCGATCCTCGAGGGCTGGGGCATCGACGATACGTCGTATCGCATTCCCGATCTTCGTGCGCAGGTCCTCGACACAAACAAGGCGGAGGGCGAGCATGTGCGCTCCTTCCAGCTTGCGCTATCGCGCCTAGCACGAAAGCCTGGACGAGCCCGTTTCGATATTCATCGACCCGGCCCATTGATCGATCATCCTGACAAGCTCTCCGACTATGAGGCCGTCTACGTCGCCGGCCTACAGGAGGTCGGCAGACTGTTGCACGGCGTTCAGGCCCGTCCGCTATGATAGAGACATCCAGCCAATCGGCCGCGCGCTGGGTCGATTTGCACTGCCACGTCGATCTCTACAAAGACCATTCGGCTCTTATTGCCGAATGCGATCGAGAGCGCGTGGCGACGCTTGCGGTCACGACCACGCCGAAGGCCTGGCCGCGAAACCGTGAGCTGGCGGCGAAGTCGGCGCTTGTGCGGATCGCCTTGGGGCTACATCCGCAGCTCGTCGCCGAACGTGAGAATGAGTTGCCGATCTTCGAGCGCTACCTCTCGGATGCACGCTATGTCGGCGAGGTTGGCCTGGACGCCGGCCCTCGCTTCTATCGCAGTTTTCCGGCCCAGGAGCGGGTGTTCGAGCGCATCCTGCGCGCCTGCGCTGAACAGGGCGGGAAGATACTAACCGTCCATAGTGTCCGCGCGGTTGGCAAAGTGCTGAATCATATTGAAAGCTCTCTCCCGCAGGACCGGGGACGCGTTGTCCTCCACTGGTTCACCGGCACGTCGGCCGAAGCCCGTCGGGCGGTCGCGCTCGGCTGCTATTTCTCGATCAACGGAGAGATGCTGCGCTCACCCAAGCACCGACAGCTGGTTGGGAGTCTTCCGCTCGACCGTTTGCTGACTGAAACCGACGGGCCGTTTGTGGAAAGGGATGGGCAGCCGCTCAGGCCACGCGATGTCGGCCACACGGTCGTCGAACTGGCGGAAGCTCGGAACGTTTCGGCGAAGGCCGTGGAAGACGCGATTCTCCAGAACCTAAAACGCTTGGTGAGTGCGTGAATTGCGCATGGTAGTCACACCCTCAGACAAAGCGGCAAGTTCAACCTTGGGATCGGCAGAGCCGATGTTCCTGACACTCCATGGCGTGCCGCAGCAGGATCCACCGCCTGAAGGGCAACCCGCATACTGTCTTGATCCGCAAGGCGCTTGGCGTCCGGTGCATGGCGATCTGCTTTATGAGATCGAGGCGGAATGCATCCGGCTCCACGATGGATTCGCGTCAGCGCTCTTTGGCGGAATTGCTGCCTACTATGCGCTTTTGCCGGTTGTTCCGCCGTTCCTCTACGAGGCCGGCTTGAATTCGGAATCAACTTTGTCACGATCTGATTTCGAGCAAGCACTTATTGCGCTACGGGAAATGCCCCACCTGTATAAGCTACTGTATCTGTATGATTGCAGGAAACTAGTATCGGGTATCCAGGAGTGTACGAAGGAGGTCTGCTTTCTGGTTGGGGAGTTCTATCGCTCGCTCAATCTGGATCACCTCTTCTATCCGCCTTTGGCTGAACCAGACGGCGTGCGGTGGGTAACGTCTCCGGTCGTAACCAGCCTAACCGCAACGCTCAACGTGATCTTCATCCGCCTACACAGCCTTCTCGACTACACGACGAAGCTGGTCCACGAGATCGAACATCTGCGCAGCGATTTCGCGACCTACCCCAAGCTGTCGTCATCCAGCATCCAGTTCGGTGACCGCAGACGCACCGGCTGGGGTGAAGCGCCAGGATCGCTGTTCGAGCTCAGTGAGCCGATACGAGAGATAGAGTTGGTGAGGAATCTCGTCATCCATGACGGGCTCCTTGATGACATGCCCAAGGTTTATAAGGTTGTGAAGGACGGGCGCGCAGTCGAGAAGTTCGTACTTATGCCCGACCGAACTGATGGCAGGCTCGATCGTCACAAGAATCGCGCGCTATTCTATAGTGGCGATGACAGGATCAATCTTCGCCTTCCCACGCTAGTATCCAAATTCCAGGCAAGGCAGCTTGCGACCTTAGCGCGCGCAGCCGTTCGCCTAGCCGAAATTAGCGAGGATCGCTCGCGTGCCAAGCCTCAGCGTCGCGGCGCTTAGATTGCATGAACCCACCGGCGCGAGCCGACGCTCTCGCGGCAGAGTTCATTTTGTTTCGCAAGCGGCTTCGATGGATGTAGTTGTGACGGTATAATTCGTCGCAACGTCCGTCACTTTGGCCAGATCCGGCGGACGAGGCGCATTGACTTTAAGACGGTCCGTGCGGCCGTGCATCCCGATAGATGGCGGAATGTGCTTTTCCGGAATCTGGCCAGAAAAGCCAATGTTTTCAGGAGCACGGATTTCTGACGGTGTGCTTGACGGTATAGCGTCCCGCGAAATTTTTTTTGACATGAGAAATCAATGACTTATAACTCTAGGAAATAATCGAGTGGGAGTGAAGGGGAGTACCGTGGAGCAGTTGGCCTTCCAATAACCGGTCGCGCGCTGCTCGAAGACGTCGGCGCGCGCGACCAGTTCTCGGCGTCGATCACACGGTCACATAAATCGATTACTGCTCCTTCTTGAACAGGTCCTGGAAGATCAGCGGGCCCCAAGTGCGGCCGCGTGCGTGCACCAGCGCGCCACCCTCGTTGAGCTTTCCCAGCTTGACGGGTGCGAACCCGAGTTGTTTGGCCAGGGCCGCCACGGGAGCGATCGCGTCCTCGTCGTCACCAGACAGAAAGACGACCCGGTGCCCGCCCTCGACGATCGGATCGGCAGCCAGGGTGGCCGCAATCAGGTGATTGAACCCTTTGACGAGCTTGGCGCCGGCGAACGCCTTCGCGACGAAGGCGGAGGACGGGAGCCCGTCCAGCTCTTCAGGCACTGGGAACGCGTTCGTCGCGTCGATGATTGTCTTGCCTTCCCAGCTCGGCAGGGCCTTCGCGACCTCGCGATGCTCCCCGAACGGGACCGCCAAGATGATCGTATCGGCCTCGAGTGCATCCCGCAGCGACTTGGCGACGACCGTGTGCCCGATCGCCCCAGCCTGCGGCGCCAACGCCTCGGGCGGACGGCGGCTCGCGACGGTCACGTCGATGTTTCTGCGGGCGAAGGCGTGAGCGAGGGCCTGGCCAATCTTACCGAATCCTACGATCGCATAACTCATAGTGCGTCTCCGATCTGTTGCTATTGATGCCCGGCCTTCAACGGCGCTGGGTTATCCGTTCCGATGTGTGGTGACCTTCGAGTAGTCGTCCTGCCGTGGACAACTTCGGCGCGGCCGGACCGTCAGCCACTTCCGGCGATCCGGCGCGAATTCAGATGGCCGAGAAGCCGCCGTCGACGGACAGCTCCACCCCATTCACGAAGCTCGAATCGTCGGAAGCGAGGAACAGCGCGACCGCCGCAATTTCCTCAGGGCGACCCATCTTTCCCCGCGGGATCAGGGATTCGAACATCTGCTTCGCCTCCTCGGTGAGGACCTGGTCCTGCATCGGTGTGGCGATCGGCCCCGGGTGCAGCACGTTCACCCGGATATTCCTGCCCTTCAGTTCATTGAGCCAACCGCGTGCGAATGCGTGCAGCGCCGCCTTGCTCGCCGCATACACGCTGTAACCAGGAAAGCCTTTGATCGAAGCAACTGACCCGGTCATGAAAATCGATCCGCCATCGTTGAACAGCGGCAACGCCTTCTGGACCGTAAACAGCGTGCCGCGCGCATTCAGGTTGAAGGCCGCATCGAAGTGCTGCTCGGTAATCTCGCCCAGTGGGGCGGCTTCGCCCGTGCCGGCGCTCGCATACAGGACGTCGATCTTGCCCTTTTCCCGCTTGACCGTATCGAACAGGCGGTCGAGGTCGTCGAGATTGGACGCGTCGCCGCGCAGGCCGGTCACGTTCCGGCCGATCAGCTTGACGGCCTCGTCCAGCGCCTCCTGCCTCCGACCCGTGATGAAAACATAGGCGCCTTCTTCAACGAACCGCTTGGCGCTCGCCAGCGCCATGCCGCTCGATCCGCCCGTGATGACTGCAACCTTACCCTCAAGCTTTCCCATGACTTCCTTCAGACTCCGTTTGGTCGTTCGGAGGGGCCCCCGAGAACCTCGAGATGGGTCCGCCAGGCCGGGCATTGAGTGCGGAAGTGCGCACACCGGTGGTGCGAAATCGATCCGGCTGGAGGACTGACGCCAGCCGCGACGATCGGTGTCCGCCGTTTGGAATGGGCCGCGCGCGTCGGCATAGGCTATGACGACCGCCCGTGCTGCTGTTCGATGGGTTAGATTCGGGCTTTGGAAGGCGCACCGCGCGGTGCCGGATTGCACCATGATCGACTGGGATGACGTCCGCTATTTTCTGGCCGTGGCGCGCGGAGGCTCACTGCGGGCCGCTGCCGAGCGCCTCGGGGTGAACCACTCGACGGTGCTGCGACGCATCGCCCAGCTCGAGGAACACCTCGGGGCGCACATGTTCGAAAAGCTGCCTTCCGGCTACCGCCTGACGGCGGCGGGCGAGGAGGTCCTCGAGCTCGCGAACCAGATGGAAGCGTCGTCGCACCAGCTGGAGACGCGCGTCTTCGGGCGCGACCAGAGCGTGCGCGGGCGTCTGCGGGTAACGATGGCACCGCCGCTTGCGACACATCTCCTCATGCCGGACTTCGCCGATTTCGCGCGTCTGCATCCGGACATCGAGATCGAAATCCTGTCGTCCGGCGAGCTGGCAAATCTGACCAACCGAGAGGCCGACGTGGCGATCCGCGTCGTCTACGACCGCAAGACCCTGCCGCTCAATCTTCACGGCCTGAAGGGACCGGAGCTGTTCGGCGGCGTCTACATGTCCCGCGATCGACTAGCCGCATGGCGTGCGGGCGCGCCTGATCCCATCCGGTGGATCGTCATAAGCATTCATGGAATCCCGGATTGGGCCAGCGAGGGTGAGGTTCGCACCACGGGGGTTCCATTCAGGACCACGGACGCCGGGGCGCAGATCGCTGCTGTGCGGCGAGGGCTCGGGATCACGACACTGCCCTGCTTCGTCGGAGATGCCGACCCCCTGCTGGTGAGGGTGCCGGGCACCGAGCTGCACATGTACGGAACGGTCTGGCTTCTCACGCAGGGGGAGACACGCACGACGAAGCGCGTGCGGCTCTTCACGGAGTTCATGTCCCGCAGGCTCGCCGCCTACGCTCCGCTTCTCGCGGGGCTGTCCATATCGCGCGACTGACGCTTGGCTGGCCGAGCTGCGACCATCAGTCCTCTCGCTACGCGTGGCCAGCGGCTTGCTCGCGCGCCAGCACTCTCTGCACCGCCGGATCGGCTGCGATCCTGTCATGCAGCGCCTGGACATTGGGGTACGCGTTCAGTTGGTGAGGCAGCAGCTTCGTTGCCCAGCGGATCATGGGAAACGCATAGGCATCGATGATCGAGCGTCCGCCGTCGAGGATATAGTCGCGTCCGTCGAGGTGCCGGTCGAGGATGGCAAATTGCCTCGCCACCAGTTGCTGCCCCGCTTCCGTCACGGCCTTGCGCGCGGCATCACGCGCGTCGGTCGTGTAGCGGGACGGCATGAAGATCGGCCAGAAGGCGGCGTGAATGTCCGACGTGAAGAATGCGGACCAGCGATGCGCTTCGGCTTTGGCGCGCAGGCCGTTGCCGCCGGCAAGCATGGCCTCGGGGTGCTTGTGCGCGAGATAGTCCAGGATGGCGCCGGCTTGAGTCAGAAGCCAGCCATCATCCTCACGAAGAGTGGGCACCGCGCCCGCGGGGTTCACCGCAAGCAGTGCGTCGGAGCCGTATTGCACCTTGACCGCTTCGTACGGCCTGCCGATCCATTCAAGTGTGATGTTGGGCGCCAGCGAGCAGGCACCGGGTGCATAGTACAGCGTGGGCATTGATGTTTTGGACCTCCTTGATCCTGTTGCTGGCACGGTCAGCGCCAAGGCGGGCCGACACGCTCCCGTCGCATCCGGGGCGTCGTGCGGCATCGTCAGCTGTGAGGGGCACCTTGACGCGACGGTCCACTCAGCGGTTCCGGGACGGGCTGGAGGAAGAACCTGCCGCTGCCCGACATGGCGTCACCCTGGACCTGCTCGGCCAGCCTCTCCGTATCGCGCCGGCGGATGTCCTCGGCGGCTTCTTCGACGTCGATATCGGCAAAGCCCAGCGCCCGCAGGCCCTCCGCTCCCATCAGGTAGGCGGACTCGACCGTCTCGCGAATCTGATAGTCGACACCGGCGCGGATCAGATCCGCGGCATGTCCACGGTCATAGCTGCGCACCAGGAGCCTGGCCTGAGGAAATTCGTGCTGCCCCAGTTCCACGATCTGCAGCGCATCCTTGGGATCGTCGATGCAGATCATGATCGCATCGGCCACTCCGGCGCCGGAGTGGCGCAGGACGTCGAGCCGGGTGCCATCGCCGAAGTAGACCTTGAATCCATATCGTGCCGCATCGCGGATCCGGTTGGGATCCTTGTCGATGACGGCGAGGTCGGCGCCCTTCGACAGCAGCGCCTGCGAAGCGATCTGGCCGAAGCGGCCGAAGCCGATGAGGAGGATCCGCCCCTTCAGATCGCGGGCGGCGTCGACGCCCTCCATCGACGCTTCGGCACGAAGAAGCTTGTCCGCCGCGATCATGAACAGCGGGGTCAGGGCCATGGACAGGATCACGACGGTGGAGAATAGCGCGTTCTGCCGCGCATCGATCACGCCGCCTGACGCCGCCGCGGCGTAGAGCACGAAGGCGAACTCGCCGCCCTGCAGGAACATCGAGGTTCGGTGCAGCGCCTGGCGGCCGGAGCCGCCGAACAGCCGGGCGACCGCATAGACCACGCCCCCCTTCGCGACCATGAAGGCGGCCAGCAGGGACAGCAGGAGCCGCCATTCGGCCGCGACGACGGCGAGGTCGAGCGACATGCCGACGGCCAGGAAGAACAGCCCCATGAGCAGGCCGCGAAACGGCTCGATGTCACTTTCGATCTGGTGCCGGTAGCTCGAACTCGACAGCATCACCCCGGCGAGGAAGGCGCCCATCGCCATGGACAGCCCGGCGACCTCCATGAGCAGAGCCGCGCCGAGGACCACCAGCAGAGCGCCCGCCGTCAGCACCTCGCGCGTCCGCGCCCGCGCCAGAAGGGCGAAGAACGGGTTCAGACCCCAGCGCGACACTGCCAGGAGCACGGACAACGCGGCCACAGCCACCAGTATGCCTGTCCATCCCGTCTGCCCTTGCGCCAGAGGCGACAGGAAGGCGACCACCGCCAGAAGCGGCACGATCATCAGGTCCTCGAACAGGAGGATCGCAACCGACTTCTGGCCCTCCGCGTTCGACATCTCGCCGCGGTCCTGCAGCACCGACATGATGACGGCGGTCGAGGACAGGACGAAGCCCGCCCCCGCGATGAAGGCGACCGAACTCGACAGCCCGAACACCACCGCGCCCGTCAGCGCGAGGGCCGTGATTGCGCCGGCGACCTGGGCAAGCCCCAGCCCGAAGATCTGGCCACGCATGGCCCAGAGCTTGGGCGGGCGCAGTTCCAGTCCGATCACGAACAGGAACATCACCACCCCGAGCTCCGAGAAATGCAGGATAGACTGAGCATCGGTGAACAGGCCGAGCACCGATGGCCCCACCAGCACGCCGGCGGCGAAGTAGCCGAGGACCGACCCGAGGCCGATCCGCCGGAACAGCGGCACGGCAACCACCGCCGCTCCCATCAGGACAACCGCAGGCGCGATCGTCTGCCCCAAGCTCGCGTCAGCCATCAGATCGTCTTTCCGGTGCAGACGCCCGCGAAAGCGCCGGCTAGAGCAGATCCCGATCGGATGGAATCATCCGATCGGGATCTGCTCTGGATCGCCGGACCTTCTCGGCACCTGGTACAAAGGGGATGGCGAGCCGCGGCACCAGGTCCGTCGTCTCGCGACGCATCTCGCCGTTTCTCGCCATCCGGCTTGGTCAGCCAGCGGCGCTCGGCACCGGCGTGTTGAGCAACTGCTGCTCCCAGAGGTAGGCGATGCCGCTGCCGCCGAGGTGCGAGATCAGGATTTCAGTCAGCGCTTCGACGTGCTCGGTGCGCGCCCAGTCCCGCTGCCACTCGCCCGCAAGAGCCATCCAAGTCATCATGTTCACGCCGGCCGCGATCATGCGCTGGATGGCGACCTCGTGAGCCTCCTTCGTAACTCCGCCGGACGCGTCGGTGATCACGGTCACATCCCAGCCTTCGCCGGCGGCCTGGATCGCGGGCATCGCAACGCAGACTTCGGTCCACAGGCCTGCGATGATCAGTTGCTTGCGGCCGGTCGCCTTGACCAGGTCCACCACCTTCTTGTCCTCCCAGGTGTTCACCCAGGTCCGATCGATCACTTCCTGGTCCGGGAAGACGTCAGTGATCTGCTTGAAAAGAAGGCCACCGCGGGCCGCGAGCACGCTGGTAAGAATGGTCGGAACATTGAAAGCTTTCGCCAGCTTCGTCAGCGCGGCCGTGTTGTTGACCACCGTCTGGGGATCATGACTTCCCAGTCCCGCGAGCTGGAAGGCCTGATGATCGATCAGGACCAGGACTGAGTCCTCAGGACGCAGAAGCGACTTCAGGCCATTGCGAAAGGTCATTTTAAATCCTCCTCTGGATGTCGTCGGTAAGCGTGTGCCGGGTCGATCCGCCGCGGGACGCCGCCTTGTTTTGCCGTCCCTTCAAGCGATACGGTAGCGCCGCAGCGCGCGAAGCTGTGTCGCAGAATGAGGAACGCCGGATGGAGATCGAGGATCTGCAGACATTCGTCGAGGTTGCGGATGCCGGAGGCGTTTCCGCTGCCGCGCGCCGGCTCGGCATTTCCAAATCCATCGTCAGCCGACGACTGATCCGCCTCGAAGCGGATGTCGGCGTGCAGCTCGTCGCACGAACGACCCGCGGCGCCGCGCTGACGGAGGCCGGGGCGTTGTTCCGAGACTATGCAGCCAGAGCTTGCCTTGAGATCGACACGGCTCGGGAAACGATCCTGCCGGACGGCGACCTCCGCGGTCGTCTGCGGATCGCCATGCCGCTCACTTTCGGTCCGACGCACTTCACGCCCATGCTCGCGGAAATGTCGCGACGGCACCCGCAACTGCACATCCATGCGTCCTACAGCGATCGCTTCGTCGATCTCGTCGCGGAGGGCTTCGATTGCGCGATCCGGGTCGGCATCCTTCGGGATTCCAATCTGGTCGCACGGCGCGTCGGGCCGATCTACGGAACGCTGGTCGCGAGCCCGGACTATATCGCGGCCCACGGTTCACCTGAGACGCCGGAGGACCTCGTTTCCCATCAGGTCCTCATGCAGGGTACCGAAACCTGGCAGTTCATGGACGGCGACGAGATCGTCAAAATGCAGCCCCGAGGACAGTTCAAGGCCGATAACGGCACGGCGCTCGCCGTCGCCGCTGCGGCGGGACTAGGCATCGCCCGCCTTCCCAGCTGCATCATCCACGATTACCTGGCCTCCGGAGCGCTCGTTCCGATCATGCCTCGCTACCCGCTGCCCCGGGCAGGCGCCTTTGTCGTGCGCCCGCCGGGCCAGCATCCCGAAAGGAAGATCCGGGTCCTCACCGAGTTGCTGATCGAGTTATTCGAACGAGATCCGCACTTCAGGGAGCCCAGTCGCTAGCAGTAAGCCGCGGAGACCTCGCATCGGAACCGGCATTCTCCATCAAGCGTCCGTGCGGCTGAAGGCCGATGCAGCGATGAACGAGGCTGACCACAACACCTATTTCGGTGGCACCGCGCGAGGCTACATCGATTACCCCGCCCTGAGCGCCGGGGGTTAGCGGCCATGCCCGTCGTCGCGGCCCGCATGGGGTGAGGGGACCACTCCATGGTGGTGAAGACCGCGTCAGATCGGGGCCGGCCGCGAGGGCATGCCGGAATCCGTTCGCCACTCGCCATTCCGGCAGGTGGCCGTGGTTCGACGATAGTGGAGGCAGGAACCCTGGCGACGCCTCATGAATGCCCGCACCTCATCGAGCGGCGGGACAGCTTCGTCCGCCCTGGGCGGCTGCCCGTCCACCGCTGGATGAGCCGTGCCATCCGGACCATCATGGACGCGGCCGACCAGATGGACGAAGTGCAGGCTGTCCTCGCCGAAGCCCTGGAGTTGCGGATCGCAGAAATCCCCGCTCAGCCAGGCGAGCGAACCCGTATCCGCATCCAGGATGGCAACGCGGTGCGGGATGAGCGGCGGCGGCGCATAGGCGACGATCGCGGCGAAGCGGCCATCGGCGGATAGCCGATGGTCGAGCAGCCATTCGCCATCCAGGGGGCGGCCGTCGAGCGCACAGGCATAGACTTGGCGCGACAGCTCCTCATCCTTGCGCAGGAAGCGCCAGACGAGCCGTTTTCCATTCTTCAGCGACGCGCTTTCAAGACGTTCGTCGTCACGCCCGTCATCCGCCAGAGGCAGTAGCTGCTGGAACACCGGCGCGGGATGTGACCGGCGGCCGATCTCAAGGGGCGAATGCCCGTAGCCGCTGATTTGCCCGAAGCTGTCATGAGTGAGGATCGGCTGGAACAATTCCCAATCGGCCGTCAGGCAAGCGGCATCGACGCCGGAGAGCTTATCGCGATGGGCAGGCGGTGTGCTGTCATGGAGATCCCGGCCTTTCGGAAGGTTTCGCCATCCATTCTCGGCCGTCCACAGGCGATAGGCCTCTTCCCCGTCGCCGTCCTTGGCCTCCGCCTCGGAGACCAGGGCACGGCCATCACCGCGCCAGACGGCTTCAGGATAGTTCGTCGAGATCAGGAAGCCGCTTGCCACGCCATCCACGGCCAACTCGGCCTTCGGGTAGTAGATGGGATGCAGCGGCGCTTCGAGCGCCATGAGGCTCGGGGGAAGATGCGGCACCAAGGTGATCGCCGGGCCACCTTCGGGGGCTGCCGGGAAGGACCTGTCCCGCTGCCTCTGGATATGGTCCCAGTCCTTCTCGGGGATCCAGAGGTCGCGCACCGCGACCATGCCCTCCTTGCTGGAATGGGCGATCAGGTCCTCGATCCTGGCCGCATAGGCCTTGCTCCGGTCCGGCGGGCCGTTCCGCCCATACACCGTCGTGTCGTCCACGCGGTCGATTTCCCAGAAGTTGTTCGCCTCCTGGCAGCGGTAGAGAAGGCGATCGCGCCGGTCGTAGATCAGCAGGCCCCAGCCCTCCCGGGACGGGAGAGGTGCGACGAAATAGCGGCCATCGGGCGAGAAGCCCGTCGATGCGCCGGCGCCAAGGATGAGGCTGCCGTCGGGGAACAGGTACTCGCAGGAGACGGGACCGCCCATGGCGAACTCGCCATAGGAGAGTACGCGCAGTGTCTCGCCTTCCGGCGTCACGGGCGCCGGCCCGCCCCAGGCGCTGGCGCCGGTCACGGGGGCGGGCCCTGTTTCCCTGCAGAGCGGTGCCGAGGCCTCGCGATCGAATTTCAGCCCCGCCTGGACCTTCAGCCCCAGCAGCCTCTTCCAGAGGCTCTGCAGCCAGAGGAGGAAGCAGAAACAGGCGATGCCGGCACCGATGCCGGGGAGTGTCCCGGGCACCAGCTTCGCCACCGCCCAGCTCAGGCCGAAGCACGCCCCCAGCATCCAGGCATAGGTGGTGTCCACCTGGCCGCGCAGCCGGTTCTCCACCCATTCGCCGAGCATCGCCAGGATCCAGAAGGCGACGGCAAAAGGCAGCGGCAGATAGAGCGGGATCACGAAGGGGGCGATGAAGAGGGCAAAGAAGGCGATGAGGTCCCATGCCAGCCGCAGCAGCAGGACATGGACCGGCTGGTTGGGGCTCGTGCGGTCGGTCATGGCGCCAAACCGCCGCGCCCGGCGGCAATGGAATGTGACCAGACGCCGAGGTTCATGATGCCCCATCCGCAGAGCCAGGCTGCGACCGCTATCGCAACGAATACGACGATGCTCGATTCAGCCGTCGGGCTCCAACGGAAACTTCCTTGGCGGCCGGCCATTGGCGGCCTCGTGAAGTCGACGGGCCTCGGCGCGGCGCCGCGGCCCATCGCGGAGGCTCACTTGGGCCGGCGGACCGCGCGCAGCTTCCCGCTATTGCCGCCGCCGCAGAAGAACCGGTCGCGGCCATCGGATTCGAGGCCGGAGACGCCGGCGCCCTCCGGCATCGCCAGCTCCTCCAGCACTTCGCCGGTCTCTGAATCTATGTGCCGCAGCGCGCTTTCGTCGCCTTCCCAGGTCGCATGCCAGAGCTCGTCCCCGACCCAGGTGACGCCCGTGACGAAGCGGTTGGACTCGATGCTGCGCAGGACGGTGCCGGTTTCCGGATCGATCTGGTGGATCTTCCGCTCCCGGTACTGCCCGACCCAGAGCGTGCCTTCGGCCCAGGCGAGGCCCGAATCCCCACCGCCACCGGGTGCCGGGATGGTGGCAAGCACCTGGCCGCTTTCGGGGTCGATCTTCTGGATGCGGTCCTCCGCGATCTGGAAGAGGTGCCGCCCGTCGAAGGCGGTGCCGGCATGCGCGGGGACATCGATCGACCGCAACCGCTTGCCGCTCTCGGGATCGATGGCGTTCAGCCTGTTGCCGGAGGCGAACCAGACCTGCTTCCCGTCGAAGGTGACGCCAGCCACCTGCTCGACCTCCGGAAAGGGTCCGTATTCGCGGAGGATCTCGGCGTCGGATCGCTTCATGTCTCTGTCTCCTGTCGCTCGGTTGACGCCTCTCTCCTAATCACTCGGGCAGCGGCGCCGGGAGTAACAAGGCGGTCGTGAAACCCGGGACCGATGGCGTCATCCAGCGCTGTGCCCGGCCGCGGCCGAAGCCCTGCACCTTGCCCGAAGCCGCCAGTGCATCCAGCGCGCGCTGCACGCTGCGCTGGCTGGCGCCGAGCGCCAGTGCGAGCGCCGAGCTCGACCAGGCTTCGCCATCGGCGAGGAAGGCGAGCACTGCCGCATGCCGTTCCTCCACCGGCCGTGCCAGCACCAGGACTTCGGCCGCGCGCGGCACCAACGTGAAGCCCCGCTGTGTCGCGCCGATGCCGGCGAGGCTCCGCAGCGCCGCGCGCAGCCGCCCGACCTCGACGCGCAGCCGCGCGCGGTGCGATTCATCGGCCTCCTTCGCGCGGAACGCCCGCGCGACCAGCGCATCCCGCGTCACGTCGCCCGGCCAGGCCTCGGCGAGCGCCCGCGCGATCGCGAAGAGCACCGGGCGCGTGGCAAGCGTCACCGTGGCACCCGCGCCGCGCACTACATGGCGGCAGGCATCCACGATCAACGCGGGGCGGTCCTGCAGTGCCTCCACCTCCTCGAGCAGCAGCGGGCGTTCCGCGCCGCGCGCGATCAGCCGCGCCGCGGGTGCCGCCAGCACGCGCGATGCGCTCTCGACCTCCAGCATCAGCGCGGGGATGCGCGCCTCCCGCGCTGCCTGCCCGGCGCGGACGAGCGCTGCGCGCGCGGGCCCCGTCCGCAGGCGGCGGATCGCGATGCCCGCGGCCACCAGCGCATGGGCCGCGCGCAGGGCGGGCGGCAGCGCGGGGTCGGGCGTGGCGAGCGCCTGCTCGGCGTCGTCCAGCCGTCCGATCAGCAGCAGGCGCCGCGCCGCGAGGTAGCGCGCATGCGCGGCATTCGCGGTATCGCCATGCTCCTCCAGCACCACTCGCGCCGCATCCAGCGCCTTGGCGGGCCAGCCGAGATCGCGGGAGGCCAGCGCGACCTCGGCTTCCGCCACGATGCAGCGCGCGCGGGCGACCATCTCCCGCGCACCGAAGCCGCGCGCCGCGCGCCGCAGCAGCGCCTTGGCGCGATCGAAATCGCCGAGCTGCGCCATGGCGATTCCGCGCAGCGCGAGCGCCGGCGCATCCTCGCGCAGCGCCACCCGGTTCAGCGCGCCGAGCGGATCCCCGGCGGCGAGCGCCCGGGCCGCGGCCGTGATCAGCGAGTCCATCGGAATCCCGCCACACTTGTCACTCCCGCCCTCCCGATCCCCGGTCCTAGTCCATCCCGGCACCACCCACCAAGGAGGGAAGGATGATGACGGAGCCGAGGACCGGGACGCGGGAGGAATGGCTGGCCGCCCGGCGCGCGCTGCTGGCGGCCGAGAAGGCGCTGACCCGCCAGAGCGATGCGCTCGCGGAGCAGCGCCAGGCGCTGCCCTGGGTCAAGATCGACAAGCCCTATCGCTTCGACACCGATGCCGGCGGCGCGACCCTGGCGGAGCTGTTCCGCGGGCGCTCCCAGCTTCTGGTCTACCACTTCATGTTCGGGCCGGACTGGAAGGCGGGCTGCCCCTCCTGCTCGATGATCGCGGATGGGTTCGACGGCTTTGCCGTGCATCTCGCGAACCATGACGTCACCTTGACGGCCGTGTCGCTGGCACCGCTCGCGAAGCTGCGGGCCTACAAGCAGCGCATGGGCTGGAGCTTCCCCTGGGCCTCCTCCTTCGGCAGCGATTTCAATGCCGATTTCAATGTCTTCTTCACCGAGGCGCAGCAGCGCGCGGGCGAGATCGAGTACAATTACCAGCGCGGCGGCCACGCGATGGACATGGCGCCGGTGCCGCCGCCCGTCGCCGAGCTCGCGGCGACCTGCGGAACCGACGCGCCCGGCTACACGCGCGACCGCCCGGGCATGAGCGCCTTCGTGCTGCGGGACGGCGTGGTCCATCACACCTATTCCACCTATGCGCGGGGGCTGGATGGCCTCTGGGGTTCCTACCAGTGGCTCGACCGTGCGCCGCTCGGGCGGAACGAGAGCGGTGTCTGGTGGCGCCGGCATGACGAGTACGGCGATGGCTGACATGATGATGTGGCCCCCCTCGACCGGCACGAGCGGGATATCCGGGGATAGTCGTGGAGCCGCCATGATGATGGCGGCCCAGCGTCAAGCCGCGGCGGCCGGCGCCGGCGGCGGCAAGGCGGCCGCCGGCGGCGCTGCCGACCTGCTCTGCCTCGCGGCCGCGCCGAGCTTCGCGGTCATGGCGCTGCTGACGGGTTTCGGCGGCGGCCCGCCGGATGTCCTCTGCTCGGCCGCGCAGGATGCGTCACCGCTGAGCGGCATGGGCCTGATGTACGCGCTGATGAGCGCCTTCCATGCGGCGCCCTGGCTGAAGCTGGTCTCCAGTCGACGCAGCGGTGCCGGCCGGGCCGTGAACGCTCTCAGGGAATGACGCGTGGCGCCGTGTTGCCTCCCCGAAGGTTCGAGCAGAGATGGGATCTCTGCAACGGCAGCTCCGTCGACAGGATGGCTTCATGGGCGCGGACGGCCTCGCACAAGGAACGCCTTCTTCCGGCGTCTCCGGCATCCGCCGCCTCGCTGAGCCGGGCGTGATATGTCGCGACGATATTGGCCTGCTGTTCCGTGGAATAATCGGACAGGTGGGGCCGGTTCAGCGCGTATTCGTAGACGGCTCCTCGGTCGAAGCCGTGCCTCACGAACTCGCCGACCCTTTCCTGCACGAAATTCCAGCCGGACTGGTACTGCCAGACATGCGTCATTTCATGCAGGAACAGCGCCCGCAGCGCGGGCGGCGCCTGGCTGAAATCACCGGCGTAGCTGGATGGATCATGGATGCGGATGTCGTTCCGCAGGGCGGTGCTGCTGGTGAAATGGCCGAGGATGCCGCCGGGTCTGTCGAAGACGCGGACCGCGGCGTAGTCGATCCTGTTGCCGAAGATGCCGGCGGCCAGCCTGATTTCGCCGGCTGTCAGGAAGCGGCAGGAAGGATCGCCAGCGCAGGACACCATGGGCTGATCCGGCGCGAAGGACGGGCGCCGCTCGGCAGGCGAAGGCGCGATCCCGCACCCGGTCTGTAGGAGAAGGCCCAGCCCCAGGGCAAATCGGGTCAGCATCCTCAATCCTTCAGCGGCGAAGCCTGTACCTGCCGGGATTCTTCCCGCCGTCGTTGCGGGCGCCCCCACGCAAAGTCGGAGCGCTCCTATCATGTCTAACGGCTATCCGAAGGTTGAGAACGGCTCTTCTGTGCCCTGCGTCTGAGGCGCCTTCGTCACCAGAAGGCCTTGGCGTCGAGCAGATCGCCATGCGCCGCCGCGGCCGCATCGAGCAGCCTGGGCTTCTTGCCCTTCCCCAGCAGCGCCTTCGCATCGGGATGCGCCGCGAGGCGATATTTGCCGAGGACTGCGGGAGCCGTGACCAGATCGTTGAGCGCACCGAGCTGGTCCTGCAGCTCCTCGAGCGCGTCAACGAACTTCGCGAGCCGGCGCTGCTCCGGCTTGCCGTTGAACAGCGCGACGAAGAAGGCGGCGGCGTAGCGCAGCTTCTTGGCGTCCTTGCGTAGCTCGTGGCGCGCCTCGTCCGGCAGGTTCTCGAGGTCTCTGCCGTGCTTCTTCACCTTCCTCCGGAAGCGGTCGAGCGCCTCTTCGGCGAAGCTTCGGGCGGGCATGTCGCGAAGCTGTTGGGTCTCAGGATCCTGCAGCCAGTCGCCGATCGCCAGCCATTCGACGAGATCGAGCATCACGGCGCGCGTATGATCGGACGCCAATGCCTTCTCCACCTCGGTGTAGGCGGCGTCGCGGGCCTGGGACAGCCGGTCATGCAGGCTGCCGGTGCCGGCCTGCCGGATAAGCACGTCGATGTTGCGGGCCTCGCCCAGGACCACGCCGAGATTGCGCAACCCATGCCGGAGGCGCGCGGCCTGCCGATCGGTCAGCATGGCCTTGAAGATCGAGAAGCCCGAGCGCAGGCGCCGGATCGCGACGCGCGCCTGGTGCAGCGCCTCGGCCTCGCGCCGCTCGAGAAGAATGGCTTCGTTCAGACGGTAGTGACGCAGGCAGGAGCGTGCGATCGCCTGGAAGGCCTCCGCGGCGGCCATTTCCAGGTCGAGCGCGACCGGTTCAGCCTTGTGGGCCGATTTCGCCGGGCCGAGCAGGCGATAGCCCCGCTCGGCCTTGCTCAGCACGCCGATCCGGATGGGCGCGATCGCATCGATCCCACGCGCCAGCGCGAAGAGCGATGCAGGGGATCCGGTCTTCAGCTCCAACTCGATTTCATACAGCGGTATGATGCGTTCGAGTGCGCGCACCGCGCCGCGATCGATGACGAGCTCGATCCTGGCGCCCTCTTCGTCCAGGATCCAGGTCCGGCGTTCGGCCTGGACCTCGAAGGCCGGCGCGATGACGTCCGGCCGATCCTTCAAAAGCCCTGCGATCGGCGTGCGGCCATCAAGCACCGGCCTGTCGCTGCTGACCGGCCGCTCCCATTCCGGGCGGGCGAAGAAGCCGGCTGACTTGGCATTCTCCGCCTTCACCGTCCGCACGCGCTGCTGGCCTGAGCGACGAATGCGGAGAGACAGGCCGGATTGGAACAGCGCCTGATCGGGCGTGTCGAAATAGATCGCATGCTGGTCCGCCTTCGCCCTTGCCTCTCCGAACAGGTCGGAGGCCGCCAGGACATCGGCGGCACGGCGGGACAGCTCGAGCTTCAGTTCCAATTCCTCGGGCACCGCCAGACCCTCCTCAAGAACCGCGTTGCGCGGATGGGTAAAGCGCGCCCGCCGGGCAGGTTCCTTCGCGCGGGGGCGATGTGCGGGTGTGAACCGCATCGTGAACGCGATGCCTGGTATCAACCGCGTGATTTTACGGTCGTCACCGGCTGCCGCGCCTGGGCAGGGCGTTCCGGACGGCTGCGGCGATGGAACCGGCGAAGGCGTCGGCCGTTCTTGAACGAGATTGCCTCCGGAAGTGATGCGGAAGCGATGTCACAGCATGGACGCAAGGACACTGTCGAGCAGCACGCGGACGAGGCCGAGACCCGCCACGTCCTGCAATGCCTGACGACCGAACACTTCGTGCTGCAGACCGCCCGGGCGGCGACGATCCAGGAGGCGAACCAACGCGCCAACCTGTTCCTGACGTCGGTCTCGAGCGCGACGATCGCGCTCGCCTTCGTCGCGCAGGTCACGCAGATGGGCGCGCCGTTCGTGCTGTTCAGCCTGATCCTGCTGCCCTGCCTCTATTTCATTGGCCTCGTCACCTTCGTGCGGGCGGTCCAGGTCGCCATCGAAGACATGGTGCATGCGCGCGGCATCGCGCGGGCGCGGCACTATTATGTCGAGCTGGCACCGTCGGTGGAAAAATACCTGGTCCACGCCACGCATGACGACGACGAGGCCCTTCTGACCGACAAGGCGCTCAAGCCGTCGCGCTGGCAGTCCTTCATGAGCACGGCGGGGCTGGTGAGCGTGATTGCCAGCGCCATCGCCGGCGTCTTCGTGGGCGTGGTGACGAAGACGCTCCTCGGCGTCACCGTTGGTGCCGTGGTGGTCCCGGGGGCCATCGCTTTCGCGGTGAGTGTCGCCCTTCTGCGGCGGTACCACGTCCGGAGCTGGACCGCCGCCGAACAGAGGTTGCCGGTGCTCTTTCCCAGCGCACCCTCGGGTCCGTGATACGGACCGGTCGGGGCGGGATCAGGCGAGCGTGGCGCCGCGTTCGGCAAGCAGTTCCCGCAGCACCGAGCGATGGCAGCGGGCCTCATCCGCGCAGTAGCAACCGACCGAGAAATCGGCGCCGTGCGAGAGTGCCGCGAGGAGATCGAGCGTGCGCCGCGGCGCGGGCTGGTTCATCTCCGCCCGGAAGGCGCGGATGAAGGCGCGCCATTCCTCCGCCGTGGCGGCGGCCTTGGCCCGCGTCACCAGCGCGGCGCTCGGCGCGAGCTCGGGGTACCAGACGTCGAACCAATCCTCCGCCGCGTAGCGTTCCTTGCTGATGCCGCGGGGCAGCCGCCGCACGGTGCCGATCCGGGTGCCTTCCCGCGGCAGGCGCGGCGTGCCGAGGCGGACGATGCGGATGCTCATGGCGCTGGCGCCGCATGGGCCCGCGGGATCGGGCAGAACTGGTCAGAGCCGGTCATGCGGGGAAGCTAGCATGGCGGGCCGATCCGCTCAGATCATGACGCATGATCGGGCGGGCCGGTGCGCGCCGCGCGACGACCTTGAAGCCGGCGCGCGCGAAGGTCGATGCATAGCCGCTGCCGGAGGCGCTCGGCGAGACCGCGGCATCGAAGGGATAGGCCTCGAGCGCGGGCGCCCCGGCGCGGCGCGCGGCCTCCAGCGCCGCCGCGATCAGTTGGGCGGTGACGCCGCGCCGGCGATAGCCCTTGCGCACATAGAGGCAGGAGAGGGACCAGACCGGCAGGTCGTCCACGCGCCGGAGCCGCCAGGTGCGGTCGAGCCAGGGCACGGCATCGTGTGGCGTCACCTGGCACCAATAGTCACCAAGTGGAATTACGTTTCACGCTTGGAGGAGAAAATAGCCGCTCCGGATCTCGGATGGGAGAGGTCGGGTGTGTCCAAGGCCCGCATGATATTCTGGGTTTACTGCTCGGCCTGGACTCTTCTTGCCGGCTTCGATCTGTACCTCGGGCGCCATCTGTACAACGTCATCCGTGTGGGGGCTGGCACCTGAGGCGAAGTCTTGCCTCGTATCAGCTGCGCCACGTGGCTGCTTTCCCGTCGTCATCGGAATGGACGCGACTTGACCTCAATCTTGGTTGAGGTTTTACAAACCCTGTCGGCTGGCGACACCGCGTCGCGACGGGAGGGCCGACATGACCAAGGATTCGAGGGCGCCGGCGCCGATGGCCGGCGACAAGTTCACCACCATCGAAAGCGCCCATGCGCTCGGCGCCCTGCTGGCGCCGCCGCGGGCCGGCGCCTCCATGCCCTGCGCCATCGCGGTGATCCTGGAATCGCGCGCCTTCGATATCCTGGCGCGGGTGTTGCTGACCTTGGTCTTCTGGTCGGCCGGCATCGGCAAGCTGGTCGATGTCAGCGCCGGCGCGGCTGAGATGGAAGGCTTCGGCCTGACGCCCGGCTGGGCCTTCAACGCGGCGACGCTCACCCTGCAGATCGGCGCTTCGCTGTTGATCATCCTCGATCGCTGGACCTGGCTGGCGACCGGCGCGCTTGCGGTCTTCACCCTGCTCACCATCCCGATCGCGCATCCCTTCTGGGCCAAGGAGGGGGAGGCGGCCTTCCGCGACCTGACGGTGGCGCTGGAGCATGTCTCCGTCATCGGCGGCCTCGCGGTCTTCGCCATCCTGTCGCGGAGCGCCATGCGGCGGCGCCTCTGGGGGTGAGCTGTGCACGCGCACCCGATACACGCCGTTAACGCTTGCCGTGCTCTGACCCTGGCTCGCGCCGCCATCGAAGGGCGGCGGTACAGGGGGATCGCGTGCCGTTCGGCGCCGCGTCCGATCCGCGGATCAGGACAGCGGGAACCGCGCCGGATCGTCCTCCCCTTATCGTATTCGCCGAGCGTCGGGATGCTGATGAACAGCCGCGCCTAGGCTGGGCGGCGGCCCAGGCCTTCACGCTCGGCGCGCGGTGCGGGTCGATCAGCGCGGCGATGACGCGGTGCTGATCGGCAGCCTGCTCCGCTCCGCAGGCGAGCAGGCCAGGCGGTCACGGCTGCGTGGTGCCGTCAGGGGTGTTCAGGCGTTCAGGCGCGCGGCGGCCGCCTCATTTCTGGCGGGGCTGCCGCAACGCCTCGCCGGCCGTGGCGCGCTGCCCCCGGCGCTTCGCGACGACCGCTTCCAGCAGCGTGCGCGCCGCGTTCCGCACCTCCTCCTGGAAAGGCTCATCGGCATCCAGCTCCTGGTGGTTCGTGGCGTAGGGCTTCCAGTAGCCGATGTAGCGATCCACCTCCGCGAGCGTCCCCGCCGGGATCAGATGCATGAAGCGCAGCCAGTCGGAGAGGCTGCGCCGCACATTCTCCGCCCCCTCCACGTCGCCATGCACGATGACCGAGAAGATCCGGCCCTCGAGGTGCCGCGGATAGTCCCACCCCGCGAGCTCGATCGCCTTGGCGCGCGCCGCATCCTTGCCCTGGGTGAGCGTCGGGTCCGGGTTGCCGCCATCCGCGCAGACCAGCCGGTCCATCATCAGCTTCACGGGGGAGGAGACCTGGTACCAGTTCACGGGGGTGACGATCATGACGCCATGCGCCGCGACCCACATCGGATAGATATCGTTCATCCAGTCCTGCACCTGGCCGAGCGAGTAATTCGGATAGCAGGAGCAGGGCCAGTGACAGAGCGCGGGCGAGGTCGAGAAGCAGGCCTTGCAGGGATGGATATGGCGCCCGTATTCGGATGAGAGCCGGTGCAGCTCCAGCACCTCCACCTCGGTCCCCGGAGCCGCGAGCAGGATGTCCCGCGCCATCTGCACCAGGCGGTAGGATTTGGACATCTCGCCCGGGCAGGTGTGCTCGCTGCGCGAGGAGCCGCTGATCAGCAGGAAGCGCGCGGGACCGCCGGCATCCTCGTGTCGGCGCTGCGCGGCCGCGATGGCATCGCGCGCGGCGATCCAATCGGTCGCGAGATCGTAGTCGGGGTCATGGAAGCCGGGCCCTGCCTTGCGCGTATGCGGCGCCTTGCGGTGGTGGCTATAGGCATCCCAGGCGGCGCTGGTGATGCGATCGAGTTCGGGCGCGAGGGCGTCGAAGGCGGGGTCCACGAACTGGCCGCGGAAGCGGCGGCGGAACTCGGCCTCCCCGAGCTGCGGATCGGGCGTGCCCTTGCGCGGCTCGGTCGCGCTCATGCGCCTCAGCCCTCCAGCAGCCAGACGGAAAAGAGGCCGTCCGGATCCGTCCACATCGCCGCCGCCCGCCAGCCGGCCGCGGCCGCCATGTCGCGCAGGCGCTCCGGCCGGTATTTATGGCTGCTCTCGGTATGGATGGTCTCGCCCTGGGCGAAGCGGAAGACACGTCCGGCCAGGCGCACGGATTGGGCACGGCGGGAGACGAGATGCATCTCGATCCGCTCCTTCTCCGCATTCCAGATGGCGGCGTGGCGGAAGCCGCCGAGGTCGAAATCGGCACCGGCTTCCCGGTTCAGCCGCGCCAGCAGGTTCAGGTCGAAGGCGGCGGTGACGCCGGCGGCGTCGTCATAGGCGGCCTCCAGCACCCGCGCATCCTTCACGAGATCGGCGCCGAGCAGCAGGCGCGCGCCAGCGCGAAGGGTGGTGCGGGCGCGGCGGAGGAAGCGCACCGCCTCCTCCGGCTCGAAATTGCCGATGGTCGATCCCGGGAAGAAGCCGAGATGCGTGGCGCTGCCATCCGCCCGCCCGGCGAGGTCGAAAGGCTGGGCGAAATCGGCGACCACCGGCCGCACCGGCAGCCCGGGGAAGGCCGAGGCGACGCGGCCGGCCGCGGCATCCAGCCATTCCGGCGCGATGTCGACGGGGAGATAGGCGGCAGGCGCGGCCAGCGCCCGCAGCAGCAGCACCGCCTTGGCGCCGTCGCCGGGGCCGAATTCCACCACCGCGGCACCGGGCCCGATCGCGTCCGCGATCGCCGGCCCGCATTCCCGCAGGATCCGCGTCTCCGTCCGCGTCGGGTAGTATTCCGGCAGTCGCGTGATGGCTTCGAACAGCGCGCAGCCCTCGGCGTCGTAGAGCCATTTGCAGGGCAGCGTCTTGCGCGCGGCGGAAAGCCCCGCCAGGGCATCGGCGATCAGCGCGGCGCGCTGCGCCTCGGCCGGGCTGCGGGAGAGGGCGCCGCTCACGCCACGTCCTCCGCCAGGCGCAGCCCGGTGAACTGCCAGCGCGCCCCGGGCGGGAAGAAGTTGCGGTAGCTCGGGCGCGTGTGACCGGGCGGCGTCGCCAGCGAACCGCCACGCAGCACCATCTGCCCGATCATGAACTTGCCGTTGTATTCGCCGACCGCGCCGGCCCAGGGCTGGAAGCCGGGGTAGGGGCGATAGGCGCTGCCGGTCCATTGCCAGGCGATCCCCTCGAGATCGGCAAGGCCGGGCAGGGACGCCGCGGCTTCCCATTCCTGTTCGGTCGGCAGGCGCTTGCCGGCCCAGCGCGCGAAGGCATCGGCCTCGTACCAGGAGATGTGCCGCACCGGCAGGTCGGGATCGAGGGGTCGCAGCCCGCCCAGGCCGAACTGCATCCAGCCGCCGTCGCGCTTCTCCCAATGGAGCGGTGCTTCCCAGCCTTCGGCCTCGCGGGCGGCCCAGCCATCGCTCATCCAGAGCAGTGGCTCGCGGTAGCCGCCATCCTCCATGAAGGCGAGCCATTCGCCATTGCCGACCAGCCGGTCGGCGATGCGATAGGGCGCCAGGAAGGCACGATGCCGCGGCGCTTCGTTGTCGAAGGCGAAGCCGCTTCCGTCATGGCCGATCTCGACCACCCCTTCCGGCCCGTCCAGCATGCGCTCCGGGCCGGTGGCGCCGCGCGGTTCCTGCCAGGCTGGGTCATAGGCCGGGTTCAGCGGATTGCCGCCGAGCGCATGCAGGATGTCGGTCAGCAGCAACTCCTGGTGCTGCTGCTCGTGCTGCAGGCCGAGCTCGATCAGTGGCACCGCCTCCTTCGGCGGGTCGCGCAGCAGCGCCGCCATGCCCTCATCCACCGCCGTGCGATAGGCTGCGACCTCGGCACAGGACGGCCGGGTCAGCAACCCGCGCCGGGGCCGCGCATGCCGTGGCCCGGCAGCGACGTAGTAGGAGTTGAAGAGAAGGGCGTAGTCGTCGTTGAGGCGCCGATAGCTCGGCAGGAAGGGCAGCAGCAGGAAAGTCTCGAAGAACCAGGTGGTGTGCGCGCGGTGCCACTTGGTCGGGCTGGCATCCGGCATGGACTGCACCACCTGATCCTCGGGCGAGAGCGGCTCGGCGAGTTCTTCCGTCCGGGTGCGCACGGATTGGTAGCGATCCGAAAGCACCTGCCGGGTGGCACCCGAGGCGCGCGGGTCGATGGCGTTCATGTGGTGGCTGCTCCCCTGATGCCCCCGGGCTTCGCTGGATGGCGCCGCCAGGTCACGGGGCCTGGAGAACGCCGGCCAAGTGGCCGTGGTTTGCTGGGCAACGCCGGGTGTCCGGCGTGGTTTCTGAAGTGCGGCGGATGCAAGGATCGGCAAGGGGCCGGTCGAACCAGCCGGGCGGTGATCGGCGCCACACCCCCGTGTATCCTCCCGTCATGGCGCCACGCCGGAGGAGATTGCCATGTCATCCGAGCCGATCATGGTCCCTGGTCCGGATCACCCGATCACGATCGAGCCGAATCCCAAGCGGGTCATCGTGACGGTGGCCGGCCAGGTCATCGCCGACAGCACCGACGCCCTGACCCTGCAGGAATCCAAATATCCGCCGGTGCAGTACATCCCGCGCAAGGACGTGGCGATGGCGTTGCTGCAGCCGACCGATCACCACACCTATTGCCCGTACAAGGGGGCCGCGAGCTATTTCAGCATCCCGAGCGGCGGAGACCGGTCGGCCAATGCCGTCTGGAGCTATGAGGATCCCTATCCGGCGGTTGCCGCGATCGGTCAGCATCTCGCCTTCTACCCGGATCGGGTGGACGGGATCCGGGAGGAGCCGGCCGGAGGCTGAGGCGGGTCCGGCAGGCGCCTCTGCCGTCAGCCGGCGCGAGGCTGGCGCAGGGCGTCGTCGAGGCTGATCTCGCCTCGGAAGGCCGGGCCGGGCGGCGGCGCTTCGCCGCGCTCGATCGCATGCGCGAATTGCACCGCCGGGTCGCGCTCCAGCGCCTCGAACAGGCGCTGCAGGCCCGGATAGTCCCGGCGGTCGAGTACGTCGTGATACTCCGTCCAGCGTGCGACCCCGATGAAATAGGCGTCGGCCAGGCTGCGCTGGTCGCCGAGCAGCCAGGGTCCATCGCCGAGCATCGCCTCCAGGTCGGCATGCGCCTTGGCGAGCTTGGCGGCGCCATAGGCGCGGAGCGCGGCGCGGGCACCCGGCTCCACCTCGTGCTCCAGGATGTGAAAGAGCGGGCTGAAGCCATTGAAGAAGCTGGTGTTGAGGAAGGCCAGCATCTGGTTGAGCCGGTCGAAGCCGCGCGTGCCCTGGGGGAAGGAGAGGCCGCGGTCGAGGCTCAGAGCACCGAGGTGGTTCAGGATCGCCAGGCTCTCGGCGATGACCTCGCCCTCGGCGGTGATCAGGGCCGGCGTCTCGGCGACCGGGTTGATGCGGCAATAGGCGTCGCTGGTGACGACATCCGGCATCGCGACGCGGCAGAGCCGGTAGGGCCGGCCCAGCCATTCGAGGGCGACGATCGAGCCGAAGGAGCAGCCCGAGGGCACGCCGTAGAAGAGGATCGGATCCATGAAGCCTGTCTTTCCTGCCGGGAAGGCGCTGCCTTCGCTGCCGGGAAGTGTTGGCGTGGACTTCGGGGCTGTAGATGCCGGATCATGGCCTCGAAGTCTCTTCTTGTGGACGATCCATGGTCAACCTCGATGATCTCCGCGTCTTCGTGCAGGCGGTGGACAGCGGCGGCTTCGCCGCCGCGGCGCGGCGGATCGGCGCACCCAAATCGACCATCAGCAAGCGGGTGGCGGCGCTGGAGGAGGGGCTCGGCGCGCGGCTGATCCACCGGACCTCCCGCAGCTTCCTGCTGACCGAGCTGGGGCGCGACTTCTACGGCCATGCCCGCGCCGCGCTGATCGAGGCGGAGGCGGCGGAGGATGTGGTGCGCCGCCGCCTGGCGGAGCCGAGCGGCACCGTGCGCATCACCGCCTCGGTGCCGACCGCGCAATCCCAGCTCGCGGCGCGCCTGCCGGCGCTCGCCGAGGCGCATCCCAAGCTGCTGCTGCAACTGCACGTCACCGACCGCTTCGTCGACCTCGTGCATGAGGGGTTCGATATCGCGGTGCGCAGCCATTTCGCGCCGCTGCCGGATTCCGGCCTGATCCAGCGGCGGCTGTCAGCCGAGGCGATCATCCTCGTCGCCGCGCCGCTCTATGTCGCGCGCCGCGGTGCGCCGGCCGCGTCCGCGGATCTCGCGGCGCATGACGGGCTGCTCGTCGGCGGCGACGCGGTGGTCTGGCGTCTCACCGACGCGGCGGGGCAGGCGGTCGCGGTGTCGCCGCGGCCGCGGCTCATCGCCGATGAATCGATGGTGCTGATGCGGGCGGCCTCCGCCGGGCTCGGCATCGCCTGCCTGCCGGAATCGATGGTGCGTGCCGCGATCGGACAGGGCGCGCTGGTCCGTATCCTGCCCGGCTGCACCGCCGGGACGGTCACGACCACCATGCTGACCACCCATCGGCGCGGCCAATTGCCGGCGGTGCGCGCGGTGATGGACTTCCTGGCGGCGTGATGCCTCAAGTCATCACGCTCTATTCGGAGAAGTCGTACGTCTCGCGCGCATGCAGCATACGCGCGAGCGTGCGCAGGGCTTCCTGCAACTGCTCGAAGGGCGGCGCGGCGAGCGCCAGCCGCACCGCGTTCGGCGCGTGGCCGGCGCCGACGGCGAAGGCGCTGGACGGGGTCAGCGTGATGCCGCGGCGAGCGGCGGCGGCCACGAAGGCCTCGGACCGCCAGTGCTCGGGCAAGGTCAGCCAGAGGTGGTAGGCCCGCGGATCCGCCTGGATCTGGAGGCCGGCGAGGCATTCCGCCGCGGCGCGCTGGCGCCGCCTGGCATCCTCCCGCTTGCGCTTCACCAGCTCGGCGATGGTGCCGTCCGCGGCCATCCTTTCCATGATCATGGTGGCGTGGCCGCTGGCCATCCAGCCGCAGGCGCGGATCGCTGCCATCAGGGTTTCCCGAAAACGCGGCGGTGTGCTGACGAAGCCCAGGGTGAGCCCGGGCGCCACACGCTTCGACAGGCCATCGACGAGCATGCAGTGCTCCGGCGCGAAGGCGGCGAGCGGCGGCTCGTCGGCGAGGAAGCCATAGATCGCATCCTCGATCACGGTGATGCCGAGCGTCTCCGCCAGCCGCGCGATCGCTCGGCGCCGTTCGGCGGGCATCGTCATCCCCAGCGGATTGTGCAGGGTGGGCTGGAGGTAGAGCGCCGAGAGCCGGGTTTCGCGATGCGCCTTCTCGATCGCGTCGGGACGAACCCCGGCCTCGTCGATCGCGAGCGGCACGAGCGTCACGCCGAGCCGCGCCGCGATGCCCTTTACCAGCGGGTAGGTGATGGCTTCGACGCCGCAGCGCCCGCCGGTCGGGACCAGCGTCGCCATGGCGGCGGCGATGGATTGCCGGCCGCCGCTCGTGAACAGGAGCGTATCCGGCGCCGGTTCCCATCCCTCTCGGCGGAGGATGCCGGCAAAGAGCCGCCGCGCCGCCGCGGTGCCGGCGCTGCTGATGGGGCTCAGGGCAATCTGCAGCGCCTCCGGATCATTGAGAGTGGAGAGGCTCTTCGCCATCAGTGCCGATTGCTCCGGCAGGATGGCGAAATTGAACTCGAGGTCGACGCCGGGATTCCCCGGCTCCCGCATCGCGGCGGCAGGGAGCTGGCGCGGCTGGCCGGAGACGAAGGTGCCGCGCCCGACTTCGCCGACCACCAATCCGCGACGCAGCAGCTCCGTATAGATGCGGCTCGCCGTCGAGACCGCTATGCCGCGCTCATAGGCGAATTGCCGCTGCGGCGGCAGCCGGTCGCCGGGCTTCAGCCGCCCTTCGGCGATCTCTTCCGCGAGCCGGTCCGCAAGCGCCACATAGGCTGCCATCGCCATATTGCACCGAGATCAATGTTTCGATTGATCTGAACAATACTCGGCCTAATTGTCCCGAAGCAATGTCATTCGAAGCGTCGCGAAGGGAATGCGATCATGAGCCACACCACGCGGCTCCCGCTGTCATCCGGCTTCTCCTCGGGCCTGCTGCTACCGCTGGCGCGCTGGGTCAGGGACGGCCTGCACGCGCTCGGCCAGGAGCTGCGCCGGCGCGAGGCCATCCGGGTGCTTGGCGAAGCCGAGGACCGCATGCTCGCCGATATCGGCATCACCCGCAGCGCCATCGAAGCGGCGGTGTTGCGCGGGCGGCGTTGGAGAGGATCGCCTCTCTGACGATCCGCCGGTATGGCGGCTAGCCTGGCAATCTCAGCAGGGCATCCGATGATCGCGCTGGGATCGGTGGTGCCTGGTGTTTCGCGGGGCGGAGCCAAGACAGGGTGTCTTGGCGAGCACCGCGGAATGCCAGGCGCCGCCGAGACCAAGCGAGCACGGCTGCCCTGCTGAGATTGCCAGGCTAATCCCTGGTCCCGAAGTCGCGTGCTCACCCGCTTCGGCGGAGGCGCCTGAACGCGGTCGGCGCCATGCCGAAGAGGCGGCGGAAGCGGCGGTTGAATTCCGAAAGGTCGGTGAAGCCGCTGTCGAGCGCGATCGCCAGCACGGCGTCATCCGATCGTCGCAGGCGCAGGGCCGCCCTCCGCAGCCGCTGATGCAGCACGAACTGATGCGGCGTGATGCCGAGCAGGCCGCGGAAGGCGCGAAGGAAATGGAACCGGCTGAGCCCCGCTGCCTGCGCCAGGACATCCAGCGGCAGCTTCCGGGTGACGTCCGCCTCGATCCATTGCGCGATCTCCGCGATGCGGCCGGCATGGCGCAGGTCGGGCGCCGATCGCCGCGGCGCATCCGCGGCGGCGGTCGCTGCCGCCCCGGCCAGCTCGACCGCCACCTCCTCCAGCGCACCTTCCTCGGCGGCGGCCTCGGCCGAGGCGATCAGCCGCGCCAGCCCGGGCAGGGGCGGCAAGGCAGGGCGGGTGAAGGACAGGCGCCGCGCGCCCGGCGTCGCCGCCAGGATCTCCTCGAAACAGGCGGGATCGAAGTGGAAGGCCAGGCAGCGGTCGCCGGCGCTGTGCTCGTGGTCGCAGGCGAAGCAGGCGCCGGCATTGCCGAGCAGCATGGCGCCGGGCGCGAGCGTCGCGGTTCCTTCCGGCGACCGGTAGCGGAAGCTGCCGTTCAGCACCACGGCCACGCAGATATCCGCGTGCTGCTCTTCCTGCACCGGGTCATGAGGGCCAGCGGTGCAACGCACCTCCGCGACGCGCCAGCCGGCGCCGTGCGCCTTCACCGTCGTCGAGAGTGTCATGGCGGCAGAATAGCAATTTTCCCCAAGCGGTGGGCCAGAGGCGTCACGCAGGCTGCGCAGGTCAGCGTGCACAGGGAGGACCCTTGCTCGCGCACCTGCACCATTCGGGAAAGGATCCGCATGTTCGACCATATCGGTCTCAAGGCGACCAACATGGCGGCGAGCCTCGGCTTCTACGACGCCGCCCTGAAGCCGCTCGGCTATCTCCGCTGCTATGACGGCGATGGGCTGGCGGGATATGGGCCAGGCGATCAGCCGATGCTGTGGCTGCATGCCAGCGACAAGACGGGGGCAGGAACCCATGTCGCCCTGTCGGCGCCAGACCGCGCCGCGGTGCACGCTTTTCACGCCGCCGGGCTGCGGGCGCAGGGGCGGGACAATGGCGGGCCGGGGCCGCGGCCCGATTATGGCCCGACCTACTACGCCGCCTTCCTCCTCGATCCCGACGGCAACAATATCGAGGCGGTCTGCATGACCGCGGCAGGTTGATGGCCTCGATCCATTGGGAAGAGCCGGTCCGCGTATCGGCCGAGCATGCCTGGGCGGCGCTGCGGCGGCCAGGCGACGCGGATCGGCTCTTCGCGGGCGTCCTCGTCGATGGCCGGGTCTGCGATGATATCCACACCGTCACCTTCGCCAGTGGCCTGGTGGTGCGGGAGAGGATCATCGATATCGACGATGATCGCCGGCGTCTGGCCTATGCGGTGATCGACGGCGCGTTCGAACATCACGCCGCCTCGATGCAGATTTTCCCGGTCGATGAAGCGAATTGCCGCTTCGTCTGGATCAGTGATTTCCTGCCGGAGGAGAAGCGCGCGGCAGTGCTGCCCTTGGTCCGGGAAGGTTCGCGCGCGCTGGCGCGGAACCTGGAAGCCGGTCTGCCGCCTTAACGGAATATCATCAGCCGGTCGGCGTGACGGCGCGCAGTCCCAGCCCATCTGACGATGAGCAGTCGGAGCCCGTCGATGCGCCGCCCATTCGCCGTCCATCGGTACGCGCGCCTGGCCGCCCTGGTGCTGGCCGTGCTCATGGTCTCCCCTGCCGGCAATGCGGCGGCCGTCAGCTATGGCGTCGACGAGCATTCCGGGAGCATCGAGTTCCTGACCCGCGGCCTCGGCCTGCTGCCCGTGCATGGCCATTTCGGGCATTTCATGGGGCGGCTCGATCTCGATCCGCAGGACCTGGCGCAGACCCGCATCGCGGTGGAGGTCGATGCGGACGGGATCGAAAGCCCCTGGCCTGGTGTCGCGCCGCGGCTGCGCTCCATGGCTTATCTCGATGCGGCGATGTTTCCCCAC
Source organism: Plastoroseomonas hellenica (assembly GCF_018129085.1). Classification (GTDB taxonomy): domain Bacteria; phylum Pseudomonadota; class Alphaproteobacteria; order Acetobacterales; family Acetobacteraceae; genus Plastoroseomonas; species Plastoroseomonas hellenica. The sequence continues at coordinate 36,004 of NZ_JAAGBB010000011.1, read as the reverse complement.
ATCCTGTTCCGCAGCACCGCGATGACGCCGGGCCCGGACCGCCATTTCACCCTGAGCGGCATCCTGACCATCCGCGGCGTCGCGCGGCCGCAGCAGCTCGACGTCACGGCGATGCGGATCGGCGGCGGAGGTTCCGAAGGCACCGTCGCGGAGGTTGTCGCGACGGGCACCCTGAACCGCTCCGAATTCGGCATGGTGGCCGATGACGGGCTGGTCTCCGACGCCATACGACTGACCATCACGTCGCGGATCCGGCTCCCCCGCGGGGCCGCCGTTCCCGGCTGACGATCCGTTCCCTCCGTGCATCCCTCGAATGCCGCGGGCGCCGGCCGTCGCCGCTTGCCGGATGCTGCGGTGCACCCAAATCACGCTGCAACGCGCGTATCCCCGCGCAGGACGATCCCTCCCATGCCCACCCTCCTCGATCCCATCGTGATCGGCGACCTCCGGCTTCCGAACCGCGTGCTGATGGCGCCGCTGACGCGCACCCGCGCGAGCGGCACCGGCCGCGTGCCGAATGCGCTGATGCGCGACTACTACGTGCAGCGGGCCTCCGCCGGCGCGATCATCACCGAAGCCACCTCCGTGACGCCGATGGGCGTCGGCTATCCCCGCACCCCCGGCATCTGGTCCGAGGCGCAGGTCGAAGGCTGGCGCCTGGTCACTGACGGTGTTCATGCCGCCGGCGGCCGCATCCTGCTCCAGCTCTGGCATGTCGGGCGCATCTCCGATCCCAGCTTCCATGACGGCGCGCCGCCGGTGGCACCGAGCGCCATCGCGGCCAAGGGCCATGTCAGCCTGCTGCGCCCGGAGCGTCCCTATGCGGTCCCGCGCGCGCTCGAGACCGAGGAAGTGCAGGGCGTCGTCGAGGCCTTCCGCATCGGCGCCGCCAACGCCAAGGCCGCGGGCTTCGACGGCGTCGAGATCCACGGCGCCAATGGCTATCTCCTCGACCAGTTCCTGCAGGACAGCACGAATACGCGCACGGACCAGTATGGCGGCTCGATCGAGAACCGGGCGCGGCTGATGCTGGAGGTGACGGATGCGGTCGTCGGGGTCTGGGGAGCCGGCCGCGTCGGCATGCATCTCGCGCCGCGCGCGGACTCGCACGACATGGGCGACAGCGACCTGCCGGCGACCTTCGGCCATGTCGCGCGCGAGCTCGGCCAGCGGAAGATCGCCTTCATCTGCGCGCGCGAGGCGGTGAAGGAGCCGCGCCTCGGGCCGCAGCTCAAGGCGGCCTTCGGCGGCGTCTACATCGCCAATGAGAGCTTCACGCAAGAGAGCGCGGAGGCGGTGCTCGCGGCCGGGGAGGCGGATGCGGTCGCCTTCGGCAAGCTCTTCATCGCCAACCCCGACCTGGTGAGCCGCTTTGCGCTGGGCGCGCCGCTCAACGCCTGGAATACCGCGACCTTCTATGCGGAGGGCGCGGAAGGCTATCTCGATTATCCGGCACTCGCCGAAGCGGCGGAGTAGGGCGGGCAAGGAGCCATGTGCGGTGGGCGCCTTCTGCACCCACCGCTACGGCGTGGATTCCGGAAGCGGCCTTGACCCGCCTAAAGGCACGACATAATTAAGAACAAAAAGAGAACTGTAGCCTCCGTAGGCAGGCGCTCGCAAAGGAGATTTGCGATGTCGAGATCGGCCTCGCGGCAATCGGTGTTCGATTTCGGGCCCGAGGCGGCGCAGGCGCTCTTGCGACGAAAGACAGAATGGCGGCGCGCTCATCCGAACTCTGTCTTTCTCGCGGCGAAGCCGGAGCCCGACGCGGCGGCGCAGGGCATGGAAATCGTCCGGGCGCTTTGCGGCCGGCGCGGCATCCTGCGGGAAGGGCGGGAGGAGGAACATTTGCACGCGACGATCCAGCCCATCGGCGCCTATGAGGCGCTGTCTTATGAGACGCGACCGTGTGATGTCGTCGCAGCTCTCTGCGCTGGAGATATGGTGGAAGCGCGAGCGTTCCGCACGGAATTCGATCTTCTCCAGAGCTTCAAGGGCGAGAGGGACCGCCGTGGCCGACCGACCTGGAAGATCGTCCTGTGTTGCAGAAACTGCGCCGTCTGGATGCCGCTAGTCGAGCAGATTGCGGTGGCCCTGCAGCGGGCCGGCTTTCCCGCCACGTCTCCCTTGGGCTTCGAGCCGCATATGACACTAGTCTATCGCGGTTGGCAGATTCCGACGGAAGTACTCGAGCGGCCGGTCGCGTGGACCGTGCGCAGCTTCCTGCTCGTGAACAGCATCTACGGAAGGACCACGCACGAGCACCTCGGCCAGTGGCAATTGAGAGATTGAGCTATCGCTCTTCCTCGGGCGCCACGAGAAAAAACTGCTGCGCCTACTACCGTCCCCCGGCGTGCGGGTCCGGGAAGAAGCGGGTGCCCGCGCGCGCCGGACCGCCGGCGATGCCGATCGGCACGCCATCCGCGCGCCAGCAGGCGGCACCCTCCAGCAGCCCATCCGCGCGCCAGCGCACCGCGCACATGCCGCCGGCGACATGGCGCACCGGCACCACCTCATGCCCCAGCGCCGCGACCGCATCGCGCTGCGCCTCCGGCACGCCGAGCTCGATCTCCACCGCCTGGCCCTGGGTCCAGATGCGCGGCGCCTCCACCGCTTCCTGCAGCGTCATGCCGTGGTCGATCAGGTTCACCACCGCCTGCATCGCCGAATGATAGAGCCGCATGCCGCCCGGCAGCCCGAGCGCGAAATCCGGCTTGCCGTCGCGATAGGCAATCAGCGGGCACTGCGTGCTGGTGATGCGCTTGCCCGGCTGCAGCGACAGCGCATTCCCCGGATGCGGATCGAAGAGGTACATGTAGTTGTTCGGGATGATGCCGGTGCCGGGGATCAGGATGCGCGCCCCGAACAGGCTGTTGATGGTCTGCGTCGAGCAGACGATGTTGCCCTCCGCATCCGCGACCGTCACATGCGTCGTGTTCGGGCTCTCGTTCTGAAGCACCCGCGCCGCGAAGCGCCCCGCGGCGGTCGTCGTGATCTCCTGCCGCCGCAGCGCCGCGTAGTCCTTGGAGATCAGCTTCGCCACAGGCACGTCGACGAAGGCGGGATCGGCGGTCGCCGCAACGCGGTCTGCCGCCGCGATCTTCATCGCCTCCAGCAGCAGGTGCATCGTCTCAGGCGTGCCATAGCCGAGGCCCTTCATGTCGAAGCCCTCGAGCAGGTTCAGGATCTGCACCACATGCACGCCGCCCGAGGCCGGCGGCGCCGCACCGACGATCTCCACCCCGCGATAGCTGCCGCGCACCGGCACCCGATCGACCGTCTGGTATTCTGCCAGGTCCGCCTTGCCGAGCATCGACCCGTGCCGCTCCAGATACTCCGCCGCGATCGCCCCGATCGCGCCGCCATAGAGCACCCCGGGCCCCTCCTTCGCGATCGCCCTGAGCGTCTCCGCCATCTCCGGCTGGCGCAGCAGCGCGCCCGGCGCGATCGCGCTGCCGCCCGGCAGCAGCAGCGCCGCGATCGCGGGATCCCGCGCCAGATCCGCCGCCGTCGACTGCACGCATTCATGCAGGTACTGCGACACCCGGAAGCCGCGCTCCGCATGCCGGATCGCCGGATCGATCACCGTCGCCAGATCGAGCCGCCCATGCCGCTCCAGCGCCTCGCACCAGCCCTTCAGCGTGCCCGGCACCGCGACCGCGCTCGCCCCCACCGCGTTCGCGCGCCCCTCCACCTCCATGTAGTCGGGCCAAGCATCCGACACCGGCCGGTAGCTGTCCGGCCGCGCCGCCGCCGGCGCCGTCGACAGCCCGTCGATGATCGTCTCCCGCCCATCGGCCAGCCGGATCAGCGCCGTCCCGCCACCGAAGATGCCGACCATCATCGGCTCCACGACGCCGAGCGTGAACAGCGTCGCCACCGTCGCATCGATGGCATTGCCGCCGAGCGCCAGCATCTCCGCCCCCGCCGCCGAAGCCAGCGGATGGTTCGCCACCACCATCGCCCGCCCCGTCGCGCTCGCCTTCTCACAGACGAAGCTCGTCCCCGCACGCTCCCGCCAAGCCATCGCGCCCCCCGCATCCTGTTCGGGCACAGCCTCGCGCGGCTGACCACGAGGCGCAATTGGGGGAGGTGGCCGCAGGGGCTCTGCCCCTGCACCCCGCCAGGAGGCTGGAGCCTCCTGGACCTGCCTGACTTGGTGCCATGGCTTGGGAGGGGATCACACGGCGCAATCGCGCCGTGTGATCCCCTCCCAAGCCATGGCTCTTAAGTGAAGGTGGGGTCCGGGGAATGTCTCCATTCCCCGGCGGGGGTTCGGGGGCGGAGCCCCCGAGGCAACCGCCCCTAATTCCGCTCGTAGATCAGGCGGGCGCGGACGGTGCCGGGCAGGGCGCGGAGTTCGGCGAGGATGGCTTCCGCTTCGTTGCGGGCTTCGACGCTGTCGACCACGACGTAACCAAGCTCGGCGGCGGTCTGGTAGTACTGGGCGGAGATGTTCAGCCCGCGGCGGCCGAAGGCTTCGTTGATGCGGGACAGCACGCCGGGCGTGTCGCGGTGCAGGTGGGTCCAGCGGGCGCCGGTCGGGCGTGCCGGGAGCTGGACGTTCGGGAAGTTGACGGCGCCGAGGGTGGTGCCGGTGTCGCTGTATTCGACGAGTTTCTTCGCCACTTCCTCGCCGATGCGGTCCTGGGCTTCGGCGGTGCTGCCGCCGATATGCGGGGTCAGGATGACGTTGGGCAGGCCCTGGAGAGGGGAGACGAAGGGCTCGCCGTTGCGGGCGGGTTCCTCGGGGAAGACGTCGATCGCGGCGCCGAGGAGGTGCCCGCTTTTCAGCGCATCGGCCAGTGCCGGCAGGTCGATGACGGTGCCGCGGGCGTTGTTGATGAGGACGGCGCCCTTCTTCATGCCGGCGATCTCGGCGGCGCCGATCATGCCGACGGTGTCGGTGGTCTCCGGCACATGCAGCGTGATGGCGTCGGACGAGGCGAGCAGGGCGGCGAGGGAGGATGCCTGGCGGGCATTGCCGTGCGGCAGCTTGGCGGTGTGGTCGTGGTAGATGACGCGCATGCCGAAGGCTTCGGCGAGGACCGAGAGCTGGCTGCCGATATTGCCGTAGCCGATGATGCCGAGGGTCTTGCCGCGCACTTCCCAGGCATTGGCGGCCGACTTGTCCCAGCCGCCGGCATGGGCGCTGTTCGATTTCGGGAAGACGCCGCGCAGCAGCATGACGATCTCGCCGAGGGTGAGCTCGGCGACGCTGCGGGTGTTGGAGAAGGGGGCGTTGAACACCGCGATCCCACGGCGCTTGGCGGCTTCGAGGTCGACTTGGTTGGTGCCGATGCAGAAGCAGCCGACGGCCATCAGGCGGTCGGCGGCCTCCAGCACCGCCTCGGTGAGCTGGGTGCGGGATCGGATGCCGAGGATGTGGACCCCCTTGATAGCCTCCTTGAGCGCCGCTCCATCGAGGGCCTTGGGAACCCGGGTCACGGTCGCGTAGCCGGCGCCGCCCAGCAGCTCGACGCCGCTGTCGGCGACGCCTTCCAGCAGCAGGATGCGGATCTTGTCCTTGGGCAGCGAGATGCGGTTCATTGGTGGCCGGTCCGATCAAACCAGTCCTGGGCCTTGACCGGTTCGCCACGAACCAATCTATGCTCCAGGGAAGCGCGTAACTGCCCCCGGACGGGTCTCTTCGCAAGCGCAGCGCGCGGGCACTTGCCCGGTGGCCGGCGCATGGATTAACAATTGTCCATCTATCGGAGTCACGGCATGCCGCCCGCCTCGCGCCATCCGGCGCCGCGTTCCCCGCTCCTGGCGGGCCTCGCCGAGATGACCGCGGAGGAGCCGGCGGCGCGCCGGGCGCTGACGCGTGCCATCGCACTCGGCCGCGCGCTCAAGCTCGGCGAACGCGCATTGGCGCTGCTGGCACTCTCCCTGATCGAGGCGGCACGCCGCGCCGCCCGGCCGCCCGCCGCTATTTAGACGCTGGCCACAAGGACCGGACAGCATTCCCGCGGCCGGAGGCCGCCACCGGTTTCAGCGGGGCGAGCGCAGCGATGCACCGGGGCCGCGAATGCGGCCCCGCGCGCGACCGACCGATGTCGCCAGCGCGCCCTGACAGCGCGCTAGCCAAGGCCGCGAATGCGACCGCCGGCGTTTGAGGCCTACATCTCCGCATAACTTCCGTTGCGCCAGACGTAGAAGACGTAGTCCGGCGCCGTCACATCGCCCTTGGCGTCGAACCCGATATCGCCCAGCACCGTCTGCCAGGGCCCACCCGATTTCAGCAGCGCCGCGAGGCGGCGGGGATCGACCGTGTTCCCGCGCCCCGCGGCGGCGGCAAAGATCTGCACCGCCGCGTAGGTGTAGAGGACGTAGCCTTCGGGATCGACGTTGCGGGCACGGAAGCGCTGCACCACCTCGGCCGCCGTCGGGCGCCGGCGCGGGTCGCTGCTGAAGGTCATCAGCGTGCCTTCGCCGGCGGCGCCGGTGATCTGCCAGAACTCGTTCGTCACCAGCGCGTCGCCGCCGATGAGCGTGACGTTCATCCCCTGCTCCTTCGCCTGGCGCAGGATGAGGCCGGCTTCGGTGTGGTAGCCGCCGACATAGATGACCTGGATGTCGGCGGCCTTCATGCGGCTGACCAGCGCGTTGTAGTCGCGCTCGCCCGGGGTATAGGCGGCATAGAGCGTCTCCTGCACGCCGGCCGCGTTCAGCGCCTTCTTGGTCTCGTCGGCGAGGCCTTTCCCATAGGCCGAGTTGTCATGGAGGATCGCGATGCGCCGGCCCTGCATGTTGCGCGCCATATAGGTGCCGGCAACCAGGCCCTGCTGGTCGTCGCGTCCGCAGACGCGGAAGGTGTTCCACTTGCCCTCGTCGGTGAAGCGCGGGTTGGTGGAGGCGGGGCTCATCTGCAGCACCCCCTCCTCGGCATAGACATCCCGCGCCGGGATCGAGGAGCCGGAGCAATAATGCCCCGCCACGAAGACCACGCGCCGGCCCGCGAGCTGGTTCGCCACACTGACCGCCTGGCGTGGGTCGCAGGCGTCGTCGCCAACTTCGAGCGCGAGCTGGCGCCCGAGCACGCCGCCGGCGCCGTTGATGTCGGTTACCGCCTGCTCGGCGCCGGCCCGCATCTGGGCGCCGAAGGCAGCGTACTGGCCGGTCATCGGCCCGGCGGTCGCGATCCGGATCGGGCCGGAGCCCTGGGCGAGGGCGCCCCGCCCCAGGACGCTCTGCGCACCCACCAGTCCCGCCGCGCCCGCGCCGAGCACGAGTCTCCTCGTGAATGTCATCGCTTCTGTCCCTTCTTGCCCCGCGTCCGTCGGCGAGCGCCCCCATGGCGGCATGCCGACACCGCCTCCGCGGCGACGGTAGCGAGGCGGCGGGCGCCGTTCCAGGACTTCGCGCACTGGACGAAAACGTGAACTGAGGGTGACGCTGGGTATCGGCGAAACGCTCTGGTAATGTCTTCGCAACGACAGTAGTGAGGCCGCTATGCACCCGTTGATCCGCCGCCCTGTGGCCGTTCTTTCCGCCGTGTCGATCCTGGTCGCCGGCTGTTCCACCCAGATGGGCCGCATCGGCGCCGACGACGGCTCCGACCCCTGCCGGTCCCAGCTCGTCCAGCTCGATAGCACGGGCAATTTCTTCGGCGAGGACATCATCCGCGGCGCGGTGATCGGCGCGGCCGGCGGCGCGATCCTCGGCGGACTCGTGGCGGCGGCGAGCGGCGGCCGCGGCCGCAACGTCGCCACCGGCGCCGCGATCGGTGCCGTTGCCGGCGGCGCGGCCGGCGCGGCCGGCGGCTACCTCGCCGCCCGCCAGCGGCAGGCGCAGGACCAGGCGCAGCTCAGCCAGTCCATCGCCCAGGACGTCTCGACCGAGAACGCCTCCATCGACCGCACCCAGCGCGCCTTTGACCTGTTGATGGATTGCCGCTTCGCGACCGCCCAGCGCATTCGCCAGGATTTCGCCGCCCAGCGCCTCCAGCGCGGGCAGGCGCAGGCGATGCTGGCCGAGGTCCGGGGCCGGGTGCAGCGCGACGTGCAGCTTGCCCGCACCATCAATGAGCGCATGGGCACCCGCGGTGCCGAGTTCGACACCGCCTTCGACACCGTGGCTCCGGCAGCCAAGGCCCAGGCCGGCGCCCGTGTCGGCCGCCCGGTGCCGGTCACCGTGCCGCGCGCCGTCGCCCTGAAGCTGCGCCCGGATGCGGGCGCCCCCGAGGTCGGGCAGATCAGCGCCCGCGACCGGGTGACCGTCCGCCCGGCGCATTCCGGCTTCGCCCTGGTCGAGACCGAGAGCGGCCTGCGCGGCTACGCCCCGGCCAGCGCCTTCCCGGGCGCGGCCGGCATGGCGCAGGCGCGCCAGGCCTCGCCTAACGACGCGCCGAACAGCGGCGATGTCCGCCAGCTCGCCGCCACCAACATCGCCCGGCGCGACAACTTCAGCGAGAGCGTCGCGACCGCCGATCGCCTCGCCGCCGGCCAGGGCTTCGAGCTGGCGAGCTGATCGATGCGGGCGCTCCTCGCGTTCCTGGCGGCCCTGCTCTTCGCGGCGGGGACCGTCCGGGCGCAGGAGCCGCCGCAGGCGCCCTACCTCCGGGTCGAGGCCGCGTCCCACACCGCCCCGGTCGCGCGGCTCGCGATCGATGCGTCCGGGCGACTGCTCGCCTCGGTCTCCGACGACAAGACGCTCCGGCTCTGGACCATGCCGGATGGGCTGCCGCGCGGCGTGCTGCGGCCGCCGATCGGCGACGGCGCGGAAGGCGAGCTCTATGCGGTGGCTCTCTCCCCCGACGGCAACCGGGCCTATGCCGCCGGCTTCACCGCCCAGGCCTGGGACCGGCAATTCGCGATCTACGTCTTCGACACCAACACCACCCGCATGACGGGTGTGCTGCGCGGCCTGCCAGCGCCGGTGCAGCACCTCGCGATCTCGGCCAATGGCCGGCAGCTGGCGGCGGCACTCGGCGGCCGCGCCGGCATCCGCGTCTGGGACGCGACCAATGGCCGCCTGGTCTTCGAGGATCAGCAATTCGGCGGTCCGGCCCGCATGGTGGCCTTCGGGCCGGATGGGCGCGTCGCCGCCAGCTCCGCCGATGGCCGCATCCGCGTCTATACGCCGCAAGGCCGCAAGATCGCGGAGCGCGCGCCGGTGCCGGGTGCGCGCCCCTATGGCCTCACCTGGTCGCCGGATGGCTCGCTGCTGGCGATCGGCTTCGAGGACCGGCTGCGGGTGGAGGTGCTGGCCTCGAACGACCTCCGCACCGTCTTCACCCCCGATGTGACGGGGCTGCTGGGGGAGGGCCTGCCGGCCGTGGCCTGGGCCTCGGACGGGCGCGGCGGGGTGCAGCTGCATGCCGCGGGCTATGCAAGGGTGACGCGGGCCGCGACCTCGGTCGCCGGCGGCGGCGCGGCCGGCACCGGCACCCGCGGCGTGTCGCTGCCGGGCGGCGACGGGCGGGGCGTCAACCTGGACAGTGCGGCGGCCGCCATGGCCGGGGCACCGCCGGCGCCGCTGGAATTCGTCATCCGGCGCTGGACGGATTTCGGCCTCGGGCCTTCCACCGACATCCCGGCGGCGCGCGACGCGATCGCGCACCTGCTGGCCCTGCCAGGCGGCGGCCTCGCCTATGCCGCGGCTGATCCGGGCTGGGGCCGGCTCGCGCCCGACGGCACGCTCGCGGCCTCGCCGCAGCCGCCCGGCGCCGATTTCCGCGGCACCGGCGCCGGCATCGCGCTGTCTCCCGACGGCACCCAGATCCGCTTCGCGCTGCGCGCCAATGCACCGAACCTGATCTTCGACGCGATGTCCGGCCGCCTGTCCGCCGGTGAGGGCCAGGGCTTCGTCCCGGCGCGCACCAATGGGCGCCTCAGCCTCGTCGACTACCGCAACACCAACCGCCCGCGCCTCGGCCAGACCCCGTTGCGGCTGGGGGAGGGCGAGTTCTCCCGCTCCGGCGCCCTGCTCGACGGCGATCGCGGCGTGCTGCTCGGCACCGACACCCATCTCCGCCTGTTCGACGCCACCGGCCGGCTGGTCGATGCCGCGGTGCTGCCGAGCGCCGCCTGGGGCGTCGCGGTCGCCGGCAATACCGCCGTGGTGGCGCTCGGCGACGGAACCTTGCGCTGGTTCCGGATCGAGCCGCAGCTCGCCGAGCAGGCCGCGGTCTTCTTCCACGTCCCGACCCTGCGCTGGGTCGCCTGGACGCCGGAAGGCCTCTTCGAGCATGCGCCGAATGGCGGGCAGGAGCTGGTCGGCGTCCATCTGAACGGCAACCGCTCGACCACGCCGGAATGGGCGAGCTTCCAGCAGGCCTATCGTGCCCTGCACGCGCCCGCGGCGCTGCGCGCCCGCATCGCCGGCAACAGCGCGCTGGCCCAGGAACGCCTGGCCCAGCTTGGCGACGTGCGCGCCCGCATCGGCCGGCTGCCGCTGTTGGCCCCGGGCACCGCCTGCGCGGTGACCGATGCCGGCTGCCAGCCCGTCACCTGGGATGGCGGCGCCCTGCCGGACGGCGCGCGGGCGCTGCGCCTGTCCTTCATCGCGACCGATCGCGGCCTCGGCCTCGGCCCGCTCGACATCCTGGTCAATGACCGCATCGCCGCCCGCGCCGAGCCCAGTGCCGGCCAGGCGGAGGTCGAGGTGCCGCTCGATCCCGGCCCCAACCGCATCGCCTCCCGCCTCTATGCCGAGGACCGCACCCTCTTCGCCGAAGGGCCGGCGCTGATGATGCGCCGCCCGGGCGAGCCGGAACCCTCCGCCAGCGCCGGCCGCCTGATCGTGCTGGCGATCGGTGTGAACCAATACGCGGTGCCGGCGATGAACCTGCGCTACGCGGTGCCCGATGCGCGCGTGGTGGCGGAGACGCTGCGGACCGCCGGCGCCGGCGTATTCCGCGACGTGCAGACCACGGTGCTGATGGACCGCGAAGCGACCCGCGCCGGCGTGCTCGCCGCGATGGACCGCGCCGCGGCGACCGTGCAGCCGACCGACACCTTCGTCCTCTACATCGCCGGCCACGGCATCCGCACCGAGCCCGACCAGCGCTTCCTCTTCCTGCCGCATGACGTGCGCGATGTCGGCAACATGGAAGGCCTGCGCCGCCAGGGCATCGACGACAGCACCCTGGTCGCGGCCCTGGCGCGCATCCGCGCCCGCGACGCCTTCCTGCTGCTCGACACCTGCCATGCCGGGCAGCTCACCATGGATCAGCTCTCCGCACTCGGGAACGAGACCGGCCGCTTCCTGCTCGCCGCCAGCTCCTCGGTGCAGGAAGCACTCGATTCCTACGACGACCGCAACGGCGTCTTCGCCTACGCCTTCCGCGAAGGGCTGATGGGCCGCGCCGCGGCGGATGGCGAGGGACGCATCAGCGCACTCGCCCTCGGCGAATGGGTGATGCGCCGCGTGCCCCAACTCGCCGCCGAGAAAAACCACCGCCAGGACGCGGTGTTCCGCACCGCCCAGCGCGACCTGCGCAGCTTCCCGATGGGGCGGGTGGCGCGGTGAAGCCCCCGGCAGGGCGCTGCCCTCCCGGACCCACCCGCCAGGAGCCTACAGGGTCGACGTATACGTCGACGGACCCCGGGTCGCCCGGCGCGAGTGCGCCGGGCGACCCCTTGCCAATCAGAGCACCAAGTGAAGCAGGTCCAGGAGCATCTATGCTCCTGGCGGGGACCCAGGGGGCGGAGCCCCCTGGGCTCTGCCGCGTCATCCAGCCCAGCGAGGAATTTGCCGTGCGGGGGGCGTGCGGGAGCATGGGTTTTCGCGGGGTGGCGCCGATCGGGGAAAGCGCCTGGGTGTGCTTGCTGCCTTGCGAGGCCGACGCCATGTCGCGGGTAACAGAGCCATCGCGAGGCCATTCCCATGCCCACCCGCCAGCTTCATCTCGGTGCCTTCATGCGCCCGGTCAGCATTCATACGGGCGCCTGGCGCTATCCCGGCGCCTGGCCTGACGCGAATTTCAGCTTCCCGAAGATCAAGCGCCTGATCCAGACGCTCGAACGCGGCAAGTTCGACGCCTTCTTCATGGCGGATCATTTGGCGCTGCTGAACATGCCGGTGGAGGCGCTGAAGCGCAGCCACACCGTGACCTCCTTCGATCCGCTGACCCTGCTGCCGGCGCTGGCCGCGGTGACCGAGCGCATCGGCCTGATCGCGACGGCGTCCACCACCTACAACGATCCCTATCATGTGGCGCGCAAGTTCGCGTCGCTGGACCACATCAGCGAAGGGCGCGCGGGGTGGAACCTGGTCACCACCGCGAACCCCGATGCGGCGATGAATTTCGGCCATGACGCGCATATGGCGCATGGCGAGCGCTACAAGCGGGCGCGGGAGTTCTTCGACGTGGTCACCGGGCTCTGGGATTCCTGGGCCGACGACGCGGTGATCCGCGATGTGGAAAGTGGGATCTTCTTCGACCCCGACCGGCTGCATGTGTTGAACCACAAGGGGCCGGAGCTTTCGGTGCGCGGGCCGCTCAACATCGCGCGGCCGGTGCAGGGCTGGCCGGTGATCGTGCAGGCGGGTTCGTCCGAGGCCGGGCGGCAGATCGCGGCGGAGACCGCGGAGGCGATCTTCGCCGCGCCTGGCACGCTCGCCGACGGGCAGACCTTCTATGCGGATGTGAAGGGCCGCATGGCCGCACTCGGCCGCGACCCGGAGCTCCTGAAGATCCTGCCCGGCTGCTTCGTCGTGGTCGGCGACACGGTCGCGGAGGCGCGTGCCAAGCGCGCGCATCTCGACAGCCTCGTGCACTACGACAGCGCCATCGCCTCGCTCTCGATCTCGCTCGGCGTCGATGCCTCTCGCTTCGATCCCGACGGTCCGCTGCCACCGATCCCGGAGACCGAGCAGAGCAAGTCCGGCCGGGAGCGCGCGATCCGCCTGGCGGAGCGCGAGGGGCTGACGGTGCGCCAGCTCGCGCAGCGGCTCGGCGGCTATGCGGGGCTTTCGATGGTCGGCACGCCGGAGAGCATCGCGGACGAGATGGAGCAATGGCTGGAGGGTCGTGGCAGCGACGGCTTCAACATCATGTTCCCCCACCTGCCGACAGGCCTCGATGAGTTCGTCGATAAGGTGGTGCCGGAGCTGCAGCGCCGCGGCCTGTTTCGCCGCGATTATGAGGGCAGGACGCTGCGCGACCACCTCGGCTTGCCGCGTCCGAAGAACCAGTTCTTCGACTGACGGCCGGCGCATCCGGAACGCCGGCTCGCGGCCCCGTCTGGCCTCAGCCGGCTTCCAGCTTCTGCGCCTGTTGCCTGCGACGGGCCGTATCAATGCTGCTTTGGGGCCGGACGTCAGTATCCGCGCAACAGGCGGGAGGCCAGCCGCTCGGGCAGGCCCGCCGCCCTGACTTTCGCCGCTGCCGCTGCGGTGTCGTAGTCGACTCGGAGGCAGGTGAGCTCTTGGGTCTCGACCTGGAAGAGAGCGTAGAAAGCGGCAGGATTCTCATCGCGAGGTTGCCCAACGGCACCGAGCACGAGCAGCCAACGGCTATCCCGGGTCAGGCCGATCGGCGTGCCAGTCGGCACCCGCAGCCGCTCCAGGTCAGCGGGGCCGCCGGGCGCGATCGCATCGAGGCCTAGCAGCCTGAATAGCCGGGGCTTGTGCGTATGTCCGACGAAGGTCAACCGCGCCTCCGTCGCATCGAGGCTCCGCTGCGCGGTCTCCACATCACTGACGTAGCGCCAGGCTCGAGGTGCCGAAGCGTCCGCATGGACGTACAGGCGATCATCTTCCGATACCTGCATCGGAAGCTGATCGAGGAAGTTGCGGCAGTCGTCATCCAGGACGGATCGCGTCCAGGCGATGGCGGCTTCTGCGTCCGCGGTCATCTTGGACTGCTCGGAGATGGCGGCATCGTCGTGGTTGCCGCGGATCGCGACGGCGCCGCGTGCGACGTATTGCGCCGCGAGCTGCGTCACGGCGACGGGGTCCGCGCCATACCCCACGAGATCTCCGAGGAACACGAACCGGTCCGCGCCGCGCCGTTCTGCATCCTCCAGGCATGCCCGGAAGGCCTCCAGATTGGCGTGCATATCCGTGAGGAGTGCGATCTGCATGCCGTTGCCCTTCTGACGGTATGTCCAAGTCTGCGGATTCACCGCGCCGGTCCCGGCCGGCGTAAGCCATCCGGCGGCACTAATCGCCGACGGCCATCAATTCGGACTGCGGCGCCTCATCCGGGCTTCGCTTTCCGCGGTCGGCAATGGCCAACGCTTCTTCGGGATCAATCCTGGCAAATCGGCGAGGGCTGCGGAAAGTGCTTCGGCGCTCAGGCCGGCGGCTCCGGCGCCGCCGATGAGTTCCGACATCCCCCATTCCCACGCGAACGTCATGGCGTCCTCCGCCGCGGCGTGGGAATGCGGCGGCGCCCAGTGCCGCAACGCCGGCCGGATCGCCCTGGGATCCAGCGACTTCAGACGAAGATGGGCGGCTACCTGGCCTCCCGACTTCGTCTCCGGGATCTCCCAGGGCCGGTTGCGGCCAGCGGCCTCGTACAGCATCTGCAGCCAGCCATCGTCCCAGTCTCCGGAGCCTGTGTCCGTCGCCAAGACCTCGCCGGAAAACGCGCCGTCGAGAACTTCGCACACTGTATCGACATCCATGCCATCTCGCAGAAGGGTGTCCATCGTGAGGCCATGTGCCGCGACTGACGCGAGATCCCAGCGCCAGGACTCGGAGCGCCAAGCATCGGAGGGACGGATGAGGATGCTTCGGGCGTGCAGACGCACGACACCGTTCTCCGCCTCGGCTCGCGCCCAGCCGACCTCAATGGGATAGCACCCCGCGGTGATGCCGGACGCTTCGACGTCAATGAAGATTGGGGAGAGCATCCTTCCGTCCCGCGAAAATGGCCGCATCGCAGAGGCAAGTGAGCGCGATCAATGGCCCCCCAAGTAGGCAGCGCGTATCTCCGGCCGCGACAATAGCTCTCGGCCAGGGCCCTCCAGGGTGATGCGGCCGGTCACCAGCACATAGCCGCGATGCGCCAAGCGGAGCGCCTGGTTGGCGTTCTGCTCGACCAGCAGCACGGTCAGGCCTTCGCGTTCGTTCAGCTCGCGGATCGCGGCGAAGATCTGCTTGGCGATCAGCGGCGCGAGGCCGAGCGAGGGCTCGTCCAGCAGCAGCAGCCGCGGTCGTGCCATCAGCGCACGGCCGATCGCCAGCATCTGCTGCTCCCCGCCGGACAGCGTGCCGCCGCGCTGGGTGGCGCGCTCCTTGAGTCGGGGGAACAGGGTGAAGACATGCTCCAGGTCGCGCGCCGGATCATGGCCCGCGATCTCCGCGCCCATGATCAGGTTCTCCATCACCGTCATGCGCGGGAAGATGCGGCGGCCTTCCGGCGCCTGCGCGATGCCGCCGCGCATGATCGCGTGGGTCGGCTGGCGGGTGATGTCCTGTCCGTCGAAGAGGATCTGGCCCGAACGCGCGCGCGGGTCGCCGCAGATGGTCATCAGCAAGGTGGACTTGCCGGCACCATTGGCGCCGATCAGCGTGACGATCTCGCCGGCATGGACATGGACCGAGACGCCCTTCAGCGCCTGAACGGCGCCATAGGATGCGCAGACCTCCTCCAGCGCGAGCATCGGCTGGCTCATGGTTTGGCCCGCCGATTCAGCTCTCCGCGCCATTCGGCGCTCCGACCATCGGACGGGCTCATTCCCCCTCATCTCCTTCGCCGAGATAGGCGGCGATCACGCGGGCATCGGCGCGGATCGCGCTGGGCACCGCATCGGCGATCTTGCGCCCGTGGTCCAGCACCACGATACGGTCGGAGATGCCCATCACCACGCTCATGTCGTGCTCGATGAGCAGGATGGAGCAGCCGCCGTCGCGGATCTGCCGCAGCAGCATCGACAGTTCATCGCTCTCGCGCGGGTTGAGGCCGGCGGCCGGCTCGTCGAGGCAGAGCAGCGCCGGCTCCGTGCACATAGCGCGCGCGATCTCGAGGCGCCGCTGCGCGCCATAGGGCAGGGCGCCCGCCGGATCATCGGCGCGTTCGAGCAGCGCCGTCGCGTCCAGCCAATGCCGGGCGCGCTCGATCGCCTCCCGCTCGGCCGCAGGATAGCGGGAGAGGCCAAGCACAGCGCCGATGCCGAGGCCGGTCGCCGCCATCAGCCGGTTGTGCTGCGCGACCAGCAGGTTCTCCAGCACCGTCATGCCCTGGAACAGGCGGATGTTCTGGAAGGTGCGCGCAACGCCGGCGCGCGCGATGCGATGCCCGGCAAGCCGGTGCAGCGCCGCCTCGCCCAGTGGTCCGTGCAGGGTGATGGCGCCGGCGCTTGGCCGGTAGAAGCCGGTGATGCAGTTGAACAGGGTGGTCTTGCCGGCGCCGTTCGGGCCGATGATCGCCGTGATGTCGTTCGTCTCAGCCGTGAAGGAGACATCGTCCACCGCGACCAAGCCGCCGAAGCGCATGGTCAGCTCCTCGACGCTCAGGATCGGCCGGCTCACGGCGGCGCTCCGACCATCGGACGGGCTTGTTGTCTGGCCCGGCCGATTCAGCTCTCCGCGCCCTTCGGCGTTTCGACCATCGGACGGGCTCATCCGTGCCCCTCGCCGACCAGCGACCCGCTGATCGCCTTGCGCTTTCCGAGTGCGACCGTTGGCGTGCGGGAGGAGACGAGGCCGCGGGGACGCAGCACCATGATCACCACCATGGCCGCGCCGAAGACCAGCATCCGCCATTCTTCGAGGCCGCGGAATACCTCGAAGCCGCCGATCATGATCAGCGCCGCGAGCGCGATGCCGATCTGGCTGCCCATGCCGCCCAGCACAACGATCGCCAGGATGATGGCGCTCTCGATGAAGGTGAAGCTTTCCGGGCTGATGAAGCCTTGGCGGGTCGCGAAGAAGGCGCCGGCGAAGCCGCCGAACATGGCACCGAGCGCAAAGGCGGTCAGCTTCGTCGTGGTGATGTTGATGCCGAGCGCGCGGCAGGCGATCTCATCCTCCCGCAGCGCTTCCCAGGCGCGGCCGAGCGGCTGGCGGCGCAGCCGGATGCTGACCCAGTTGGTCAGCAGCGCGAGGCCGAGGATCAGGTAATAGAGGAAGATCACCCGGTGCAGCGGGCTCGGCTCCAGTCCGAAAAAGCCGGCGAAGGTATCGGGCTCCCCGCTCATGTTGAAGGGCAGGCCGAAGAAGGAGGGGCGGGGAATGCCGCTCATGCCGTTCGGCCCGTTGGTGAGGCTGACCCAGTTCACCAGCACGACGCGGATGATCTCGCCGAAGGCGAGCGTCACGATCGCGAGGTAGTCGCCGCGCAGCCGCAGCACGGGGAAGCCGAGCAGCACGCCCCAGAACCCCGCGAGGATGCCGGCCAGCGGCAGGCAGATCCAGAAGGACAGCCCGAAGGCGTGCGCCAGCAGCGCATAGGAATAGGCGCCGACCGCGTAGAAGGCGACGTAGCCGAGGTCGAGCAGTCCCGCGAGGCCGACCACGATGTTGAGCCCCCAGCCCAGCATCACATAGGTCAGCACCAGGACACCGAGATCGAGCTCGTAGCGTCCGGTTCCGGGGATGAAGGGCAGCATCACGGCGACGCCCAGCAGCAGCGGCGTCAGCAGCTTGCCGGCGCGGCGCAGCGGCTCCTCCCACCAGGGGCTGGCGGTCGAGGCCACGGGGATGCGCCGGCCGAGCCACAGCACCAGCACGAAGCGCGCCAACGCCGCGAGCGTGATCAGGATCGCGGCATCGGACCAGCGCGTGCGCAGGAAGAGCGCCCCGTTCGGCGCCACGTCGGTGCGCAGCGCTACCATGGGCAGGAACAGCCCGGCCGCAACCAGGCCGGTGACCGCAGCATCGCGAAGCGCGAGGCGGAATCTCATGTGAACCGGCACCGGCCGGGGATCGGGGTCCTGGGAATGCGCGGGCTCCGAAACATGCGTGGCAGGCGATCTTACACTCGCTGCCGCCAGCAAAGCCCAGCGGAGACTGCGTGAGAAGGAGAGAAAGCGACTGTTACGCCGGGAAGCGGATCCGGAACAGCGCCCCGCTCGGCTCGCCGTCGCGCAGCTCGATCGTCGCGCCATGGGCGCGCAGCGCCTCGCGGACGATATAGAGACCGAGACCCGCCCCGGTGCCGCCACCAGCCCGCTGGAAGGGCTCGAAGACCCGCTCCCGCCATTCGGCCGGCACGCCGGCGCCACGGTCGGCGACCTCGACCACACCGTCGTGGCGGATGCGGAGTTCCGCCAGCCCTCCCTTGCCGCCGTGCGACAGCGCATTGCCGATCAGGTTCGACAGCGCGCCGCGCAGCGCCTGCTCGTCGCCGAGGATATCGAGCCGCGGCACCTCGCTTGAGAAGGCGATGGAGCTGCCATCCTCGATCGCGAGCGGCCCCATATCCGCGACCACGTCGCGGGCGAGGGCCACCAGGTCCAGCGATTCCCGCCGCGCGCCGCCATGATGCAGCCGCTCCAGGTCCAGCAACTGGTTGGCCAGCAGCGAGAGCCGGCGCACGTCCTGGCGGAGCTTGTGCTTGGCCGCACTCTCCGGCAGCTCATCCAGGCGGATGCCGAGGATCGCGACCGGCGTGCGCAGCTCATGCGCGGCATTGGCGACGAAGCGGCGCTGGCGCTCATTCTCCTCCTCGAGCCGGGCGAAGGCGGCGTTGGTGGCGTTGACCAGGGGCAGGATTTCGGCCGGGACCTTCTCCACGGGCAAATGCGGTCCCTGCTGGCCCGGCGTCAGCGCCGCGGCGGCCCGCGCGGCGTGGCGCACCGGCCGCAGCAGCAGATGCACCAGCCCGATGATCACCGCGGTGGTGCAGAGGCCGGCGACCAGCAGGATCAGCGCGATACGCCACAGCCGGTCGGTCAGCCAGCCCCGCAACCCGGCCCAGAAATCGCCTCGCTGCCCGCCGAGCAGGATGGCCACCCGACCGGCCGAGGTGGAGACGTAACGGGTCGTTCCCTCCAACGCGCGCCAGGCTTCTTCCGAATCGCCTTCCGACTTGTCGATCCGGTCGACGCCGCCGCGCAGCAGCGTGTCGCCATCGGTCGCGAAGAACCAGAAGCCGGGATTCGCCTCCATATAGGCCGTCAGCACCGGCTCCGGCCGCAGCACGAGCCGCCCCCCGGGCTCACGCCCGATCGAGGGGGCAAGCAGCCGCACCGCTTCCTCAGCCGCCAACCACTGCGAGAGGGGGGTTCGGCTTTCGCGCAGCGGCTCGGTCAGGATCCCACCGATCAGCACCAGGGCCTGGAAGGCGACCAGCCCGTACACCAGCCGCCGGGCCAGGGAATTGCAGCGGGTCGCCCTCATCCAGCCTTCACCAGATAGCCGACGCCGCGCAAGGCGTGGATCACCACGCCCGCCTCGCTCTCCGTCAGCCGGCGGCGCAGGCGCGAGACATGGGCATCGAGTGTATTCGACAGTGGCGCGTCGTCGAAGCCGAACAGCGCCGCCTCGATGGCGTCGCGCTGCACCACCCGGCCGGCGCGGCGCAGCAACAGGTCGAGCAGCGCCAGCTCCCGCCGCGGCAGGTGCAGCGGCTGGCCGTGCACGCTGGCTTCGCGATGCGCCGGGTCGAAGCGCAGCGCGCCGAGCGCCAGCGGCTCCACCGCGCCGTTGCCGCGGCGGCGCGACACCGCGCGCAGCCGCGCCAGTAATTCGTCGATCTCGAAGGGCTTGGCGAGATAGTCGTCGGCGCCGGCATCCAGACCTTCGACGCGTTCGGCGATCAGCGCCCGCGCGGTCAGCAGGATGACGGGGGGCGGGTCGGGCAGGGCGCGGATCGCGGGCAGCAGCGTCACCCCGTCGCCATCCGGCAGCCTTCGGTCGAGCAGCACGGCACGGAACTCCGCTTCCTGAATGGCGGCGCGTGCCTGATCGAGGTCGGGCACCCAATCCACCACGAAGCCACGCCGGGTCAGGGCGGCGCGCAGCGCCACCGCCAACTCGGTCTCGTCCTCGACCAGCAGGATGCGCATGCCCCCTCCGCGAAGCGCCCCTTCCACTATCCAGGCTCCGCATTGCCGAAAGCTGACGGAAGCGGCGTCAGCTTTCGGCAATGCAACATGGCTATCCGGGCACCGGACTTGAACCGCCGGGAGCCGGAATCGGATGAACTTGTCAATGCGCTTCGCCCGCCGCCTGGGCAGCGGCCCCATGCTGGGGGTGCTGGCCGGCATGGCCGTCGGGGGGGCCGCGCCGGCGGCGCGCGCGCAGGAGCCGGAGGCGCCGGGCTCCTTCAGCCTGCGGCTCGGTGCCGGCGTCGGCTTCGCGCCGGCCTATCCCGGGGCCGAGGCGATCATGGCCTCGCCCTTGCCGATCATCGATGCCCGTTGGCGGACCGGCCTCTCCGTCTTCGACACGGTCTATCTGAGCACGCAGGACGGGCTCGGCGCCGTGGTGCTGCGGACCGGGCCGTTCAGCATCGCCGGTGGCGTCGGCTTCGCGCCGGGGCGTGACGAGGATGCGTCCGCGCGGCTGCGCGGGCTCGGCGACATCGACGCCGCCGCCCGCGGCTATGTGACTTTCCGCGCCGATCTGGGCCAGGTCGACCTGTCGCTCCGGGTTGACCGCTATTTCGGGGAGCAGGAGGGCACCACGCTCACCTTCGGCGCCGCCTATCGCCAGCCGATCACCCCGGCGCTGACCCTGATCGGCCGGGTCGGCGCGGTCTGGGCGGATGGCGAGCAGCAGCGGCTGTGGTTCGGCATCGACGATCTCCAGTCGCGGCGCTCGGGCCTGCCGACCTTCCGGCCGGGCTCTGGCTTCCGCAATGTCAACGCCAGCCTGACCGGCCGCTACGCGATCTCCACCTCCTGGGACATCTCCGCGACGATCGGCGTGACGCATCTGCTGGGCGACGCCGCCGACAGCCCGATCACCCAGCGCGAGACGCAGCCCTTCGGGATGCTCGGCGTCTCCTATCGGTTTTAGCATCTGGCGCATCCGATTCAGACCTTCGGGCCTAGCGGCCCTCCGGTCATCGGATGCGCGGTTGGTTGGGCGCATCCGATTCAGACCTTCGGGCCAAGCGGCCCTCCGGTCATCGGATGCGCGGTTGGTTGGCGCATCCGATTCAGACCTTCGGGCCTAGCGGCCCTCCGGTCATCGGATGCGCTCAGACCTTCTCGACCTCCTGCCGGCCGAGCAGCCCGGTCGGCATGAAGATCAGCACCAGCACCAGGATCGCGAAGGCCGCGACATCCTTGTACTGAACGCTGAAATAGGCGCTCCAGAAGGTCTCGATCAGCCCGATCAGCAAGCCCCCCAGCACCGCGCCGGGCAGGCTGCCGATGCCGCCGAGCACCGCTGCCGTGAAGGCTTTCACGCCGGCGAGGAAGCCGATGTAGAAATCGATCACGCCGTAACGCAGCAGATAGAGCGTGCCGGCGACCGCGGCGAGTGCCGCGCCGATCACGAAGGTCAGGCTGATCGTGCGGTCGGTGTCGATGCCGAGGAGGGCCGCCATCTTCCGGTCTTGCTCGCAGGCGCGCATCGCGCGGCCGAGCGAGGTCCGGGTGACCAGCCAGGTGAAGACCGCGAGCACCACGATGGTGATGGTGACGATCATGATCTGGATGGTGCTGACCTGCACCGCAAAGGTGCCGTCGCGCATCACCTCGAAGCCGCCGCGCACCACGGGCTCCAGCGGCTTCACCCGGGCACCCTGGGAGACCTGGACGTAGTTCTGCAGCAGGATGGACATGCCGATCGCCGAGATCAGCGGCGCCAGCCGGAAGCTGCCGCGGAGCGGCCGATAGGCGAGGCGTTCCACCGACCAGCCATAGAGTGCGGTCACCGCCATCGAGACCAGCAGCACGAGCAGGATGGCGGCGGGCCCTTCCATCAGCCCGCCGGTGAGCAGCATGACGACGGTGATCAGGGCGACGAAGGCGCCGATCATGAAGACGTCGCCATGGGCGAAGTTGATCATGCCGATGATGCCGTAGACCATCGTATAGCCGACCGCGATCAGCCCGTAGATCATGCCGAGCGAGACGCCGTTGATGAGCTGCTGCAGCGCGTAGGCCAACGCGCGTCCCCCTTGTGATTCGATAAGCCGACCCTATCGCGCCCCGCCGGGCCGGCGAAAGCTGAAACGGCGCCTTCGCGATTCGGGATCCGCGCCGCCGGCGCAGGTCCCGCAGGCATCTCGCCTCAGCCGCGCCGGACGTTCCAGAAGGCGTAGATCGCGGGGATCGCGCCGGTGATGCCGCGCCGCCAGGCGGTGGAGCCGAAATACTGGCCGGTCGGCAGGTAGGGCGCTTCCTCCAAGACCAGCCGCTGGACACGCTCGGCGATGCCGCGCTGCGCGGCCATGTCGGGCGCGTCGAACCATTCGGCACGGGCCGAGTCCAGGGCGGGAACCGTCGGCCAGCCGAACCAGGCGCCTTCGCCATTGGCACGCAGGAACTGCATGACGCCGGGGTTGATGCCATCGAGCCCGTTCCAGGTGGTGTGGAACATGTTCCAGCCGCCCTGCTCCGGCGGATCCTTCTTGGCGCGGCGCTGCACCAGCGTGCCCCAGTCGGACACGACGTAGTCCACATTCATGCCGAGCCGCACCAGCAGGTCGCGCCCGACCTCCCCGAGTGCGGCCAGCACCGCCTGGTCGGTCGGCGCCATCAGCACCACGCGTTCGCCATTGTAGCCCGCCTCCCGCAATTCGCGACGGGAGCGTTCGATGTCCCGCGGCCCGGTGATCGCCTCGATCCCGGCATCGTTGGCCAGTGGTGTTTCAGGGGTGAAGACGCCGACGCCGGCGCGCCAGAGTGCGGGGTCGACACCGGCACCGGCGGTCATGAAATCCGCCTGGCTCATCGCCCGCAGCACGGCGCGGCGGACGGCCGGCTTGTCGAAGGGGGGATGCAGGCAATTGAACACGCCGGTGCCGAAGGTGCCGAGTGGGCTCGCGCGTTGCACGATCACCTCGCGGGAGCGCGCGAGCGCCGGCAGCAGGTCGTTCGGCGGGTTCTCCCACCAGTCGACCTCACCGTTGCGCAGCGCGGCAGCGGCGGTGCCGGGGTCGGGCATGACGGTCCATTCGACGCGGTCGAAATGCACGCGCTTGGGGCCGGCGGCCCAATCGGCTTCGCCGCCTTCGCGGGGGCGGTAGGCCGGGTTGCGCTCATAGGCCACGCGGGCGCCGACCACACGCTCATTGGGCAGGAAGCGGAAGGGGCCGCTGCCGATGGTCTCGGTGATGGGACGGCTGGGGTCGGCGGCTGCGATGCGCTCCGGCATGATGAAGAGGGCGGAAGGGCCGATCTTGGCCAGCGTCTCCAGCATCGGGCCGAAGGGGCGCTGCAGGCGGATGGTGAAGCTGCGGTCGTCCGGCGCCGCCATCTCCGCAACGCGGCTCATCAGCACCTGACCGAGCGCATCGCGCTGCGCCCAGCGGCGGATTGAGGCGATGCAGTCCCGGCCGCGCACCGGTTCCCCATCATGGAACAGCAGGCCGTCGCGCAGGCGGAAGCTCCAGAGCTTGCCGTCCTCGTCGACCGTATGGCCTTCGACCATCTGCGGCTGCGGCTGCAGCCGGCTGTCCATGCCGTAGAGCTGGTCATAAACCATCAGCGCGTGATGGCGCGTGATATAGGCGGTGGTGACGACCGGATCGATCACCGTGAGATCGGTCTGCGGCACGTATCTCAGCACGCGTGCCGCCGCCGGCTGCGCCAGCGCAGGCCGGGCGAGGCCGAGTGCCGCGGCACCCAGCATCAGATCACGTCGTTTGAAGGTCATCGGCTACCCCATGTGTCAGGCGGGCCGAGGCTGGCAAGTCTCCCGGGGGCATCCAAGCAAAGCGGAGAGTGTCGGCGCAACACTCTCGGCGCGGCATCCCGACCGCCCGGCCGGCACCTGCTTGTTTGCGCGCCAAGCAAGGGAGGCCGTGCATAAGCGGCGGGCGATCGCCCCGATGGCATGCCTGGATACAGCCGGGATCGCGGCCCCGCAGATGGGCGAGCCGGCTTACTGAGCCGTGGCGAGCCGCGCGGTCGCCAGCCCGAGCAGGGGCGGCAGCAGGAAGCACCAGGTGCCCGCGACGTAGAAGAGCAGCGCCGCGGCCGCGCAGCCGGCAGCGAAGCAGAGCACGCTGTTGGCCAGCTGGCCGATGCGGCGCCGCGCCGCGAGTTTCTCGTCCTCGGGCAGGCCACGCACGAGATCGACGGCATCGATGACGATCTGCGTGGTGCTGCCGGTCATCAGCGTGGTCGGCGGCATGCTGCCGAGATGGATGCGATGCACCCCGTTCTGCACCGCCATGGCGGCGACCAGGACCATGCCGGTGAGGATCGCCTGCCAATGATCGCCATCGGCGAAGGGGCCGAAGGCCGCGGCGAGGATGCCGCCCGCGAGCAGCAGCAGGACCTTGGTGCCGAGCAGCACCGGCAACTCGCGTCGGCCCCGGCGGGCCAGCGCGACGCCCGCGAGGCGTACCAGGGCGATGACCAGGCAGAACACCGGCAGCGCCGCGAGCTTGGCGATGATGCCCGAAGTGCCGAATGCGAGGGCTGCGCCGATGGTCACGAAGTTGCCGGTGACATGCGCGGTGAAGAGGCCGTGCAGGGCCAGGAAGCCGGCGGTGTCCACATAGCCGGCATTCGCGCTGAGGAGAGAGGAAAGGCGCGTCTCGTGCATGGCGATCCCTTGCAGCCGGGCTGGCGCGCCTTTCCTAGCCGAATATGCTCAAACGTGTGCCGCCATCGCGCGTCCGGTCTCGCGGGTGCCGAGGCGGCCGCCGACATCGCGCGTGGTCTCGCCGGCGCTGACCGCGCAGACGACGGCGTTCTCGATCGCGGCGATGACGAGACGCATGGCGGGAAGGCTCCTCAACCTGACCTGGGATCAGGCGTAGTCTCCGCCGGGGATGCGCATCGGCCAAGGGCCTGTCTGGTGCCGTTCCGCAACGGGCCCGGCCGCGCTATAGGATGGCAAGTCATCTTTTCCGGGAGTGAAGCCCATGACCCAGACCAGGCTCCCGCGGCGCGCCATGCTCGGTGGGCGCTTGCCACGCCCTTCTTCGCCCGCGGCGTCCGGGCTCAGGGCGCCGACTGGCCCACGCGTCCGATCTCGCTGATCGTGCCCTGGGCGCCAGGCGGCTCGAACGACGTCGTCGCGCGCCTGCTCGCGCCGCATCTCTCCGAGCGTTTCGGGCAGCAATTCGTGATCGAGAACCGGGCCGGCGGCGGCGGCGCCATCGGCATGGGCCTGGTGTCACGCGCGCGGCCGGACGGCCACCAACTGCTGGTCTCCTCGGCCTCGAACCACGTCTTCCATGCCCTGATCTCACCCGATCTCGGCTACGACCCGCGCCAGGCCTTCTCCGGCATCGCGATGTGGGTCGATGTACCGAACGCGATTGCCGTGAATCCCTCGCTCGGCGTGAACAATATCCAGGAACTGTTGGCGAAGATCCGCGCGACGCAGGGGGGCCTGTCCTTCGGTAGTTCCGGCACCGGCAGCAGCAACCACCTCGGCGGCGAGCTGTTTCGGATGATGACCAACACCGACCTGACCCATGTGCCGTATCGCGGCGGCGGGGCGGCCATCACCGACCTGGTCGCCGGCACCATCCCGATGGCGGTGATGAACCTGCCGACCCTGGTCGGCCCCGCAAGCGACGGCCGTGTCCGCATCCTCGGCGTCTGCACGGAGACGCGGGTCAGCTTCCGCCAGGATATCCCGACCGTCGCGGAGCAGGGCGTGCCCGGCTATTCCGTGCGCTCCTGGACCGGTCTGTTCGCGCCGCGCGGCACGCCGCAGCCGGTGCTCGACCGGCTCGCCGCCGCCTCCCGCGAGATCATGGAACTGCCGGCCATCAAGGCGCGGCTCGCGGATATCGCCTCCGAACCGATCTGGATGTCGCCCGCCGATACCGATGCCTTCGTGCGCCGGGAATTCGACCGCTGGACGCCGATCGTGCGCGCCACGGGCATCACCGCGAACTGATAGCGCCGGCCGGATCGCCGGCGCGTCATACCGCGGGCAATTGACGCATCGCCGCGGACGGGCCGAGAGTCCGCGGCGATGACGGGAGGGACAGGATGAAGCTGCCGCGGCATGGGCGCTACGCGCATAGCGCGATCAAGGATCGTCCCACCTATGAATGGCCGAACGGCACGCGCCTCGCGCTGACCATCTGCAACAACATCGAGCATTTCGCTTATCGCGCGGGGCTCGGCAGCGACAGCACCGGGCTCTCCGCCGTGCAGAACCAGCGGCCCTATGCCTGGCGCGACTACGGCAATCGCGTCGGCCTTTGG
Source organism: Plastoroseomonas hellenica (assembly GCF_018129085.1). Taxonomy (GTDB): domain Bacteria; phylum Pseudomonadota; class Alphaproteobacteria; order Acetobacterales; family Acetobacteraceae; genus Plastoroseomonas; species Plastoroseomonas hellenica. Next base: position 9,809 of record NZ_JAAGBB010000011.1, on the reverse strand, counting down.
AACATGCTGGAGGTGCTGGACGAGCTCGGCGTCCCTTCCGCGCACAACGTCAATGCCGCGGTGCTGGAAGCCTGCCCGGAGATCGCACCGGCGCTCAGGGCCCGCGGCGACGAGTTCATCGGTCATGGCCGCAGCAATTCCGAGCGCCAGGACGGGCTGTGGGAAGAGGATGAGCGGCGGCTGATCGCCGAGAGCCGCGACGTGCTCGCACGCCATGCCGGCACCTCGCCCAAGGGCTGGCTTGGCCCCTATATCGCGCAATCCACTGTCACCCTCGACCTGCTGAAGGAGGAGGGCTTCGATTACGTCATGGACTGGCCGGCCGACGACCAGCCCTTCTGGATGGCGACGCGCGCCGGCCCGATCCTGTCGGTCCCCTATTCGGTCGAGGTGAACGACAGCCCGGCGATGATCGCGCGCCATCACACCGGCCGCCAGTTCGCGGAGTTCATCGAGGACCAGTTTGCGATGATGCTGGCGCAGTCGGCGAAGCGGCCGCTGGTCTGCTCGATCGTGCTGCACCCCTTCATCATCGGTCAACCTTCTCGCCTGAAGCCGTTCCGTGACGCGCTCGCGCGCATCCTGGACCAGCGGGCGAAGCTCTGGCTGGCCCGGCCCGGGGAGATCGCCCGCTATGCCGCGGAGCTGCCCAAGGGCGTCGTTCCCGGATCGGAGCTGCTGCCATGACCGACCAGGATGTCGGCCGCGCCCGCGACTTCGTGGGCTATGGCCGCAATCCGCCCGATCCGCGTTGGCCGGGCGGCGCCCATGTCGCGGTGAACTTCGTCATCAACTACGAGGAGGGGGGCGAGGCGGCGGTGCCCGACGGCGACCCGCATTCCGAGAATGCGCTGACCGAGGGCAGCACCGCACCGGTGAAGGGGCGGGACCTCGCCGCCGAGAGCATGTTTCTCTATGGCAGCCGCGCCGGCTTCTGGCGCCTGCACCGCATGTTCACGCGGCGTGGCCTGCCTTGCACCGTCTTCGCGGTGGCGCGCGCGCTGGAGCGCAATCCCGAGGCCTGCGCGGCGATGGCCGAGGCCGGCTGGGACGTCGCCGGCCATGGCTGGAAATGGGAGATCCATGCCGGCATGGACGAGGCGACGGAGCGTCAGCGCATCGCCGACGCCACCGCCGCCATCGGGCGCTGCATCGGCACGCCGCCCGCCGGCTGGTACACGCGCTATGCGCCGACGCTCGCCACGCGCCGCCTGCTGCTCGATGCCGGCTACGAATACGACAGCGACGCCTATGACGACGAGCTGCCCTATTGGGTGAAGGTCGGTGCGCGGGACCAGCTCGTGCTGCCCTACTCCCTGGTTCACAACGACGTCCGCTTCGCGCGCCAGGGCATGACCAGCGGCGATGAGTACTTCACCTATATGCGCAATGCCGTCGAATGCGTGGTGCGGGAGGATCCGCCGCGCATGCTGAGCTTCGGCCTACACAACCGCATCATCGGCCATCCCGGCCGCGCCGCGGGACTGGCGAAGCTGCTCGACTGGCTCGCCGCGCGCCCCGATGTCTGGATCGCGCGGCGCATCGACATCGCGCGGCATTGGAAGGCGGTGCATCCGGCGGCGTGATGCGCCATCCGGCGGCGGGCTTCCGCCGGGCTACTCAGTCCGGATATTGGCGGCCTGCGCCACCTCCCGCCACCGCGCCAGCTCCTCGCGGAGCAGCGTCGCGAAGGCGGCGGGAGTGTCGGGGGCGGGCCGGGCGCCCTCGCCGGCCATGATGCGCTGCATGGCGGGGTCGGCAAGCGCCTCATTCGCGGCGGCGTTGAGGCGGGCGGTGACCTCCGGCGGCAAGCCCCTGGGGCCAAACAGGCCCCACCAGATATCGGCCTCGTAGTCGATCCCCGCCTCTCGCACGGTGGGCGCCGGGCGGGTGCCCTCCGGCCGGCCCGGCGCGGTATAGGCGAGGAGGTGGACCCGCCCCTCCCGCGCCGGCGCATTGGCGCTGGCGACGGTGGTGATCAGCACCTTGATGTGGCCGGCCACCAGATCCGTCACCGCCGGCGGCATGCCGCGATAGGGGATGTGGTTCATGCGGATGCCGGCGCGCAGGCAAAAATACTCGGTGATGAAGTGGTTGATGCCGCCGGGGCCGGAGGAGCCATAGTCGATCCCCCCGGGATTGGCCTTCGCCGCGGCCACGAGCTCCTGCACCGTGCGCGGCGGGAAATCGGGGGCGGTCAGGATGAAGAAGGGCGACCTGGCCAGGAGGGCAATGGCCTCGAAATCCTCCGGCAGCCGATAGCTGGTGCGCTGCACGATGGACGACGTCGCGAAGGAGGAGGAAGTCACCATCAGCGTGTGACCATCGGCGGGCGCCTGGGCGACCATGGTCGAACCCAGGACGCTGCCGGCCCCGGCGCGGTTGTCGATCACGACCGGCTGGCCGAGCTTCGCCTGCAGCCGCTCCGCCAGTGGCCGGGCCACCACGTCGTTGGAGCCGCCGGGTGGGAACGGCACCACGATGCGGATCGGCCGGTTCGGCCAGGGGGCTTGGGCGAGGGCGGGGCGGGCGAGCGGCGCGGCGGCAAGGCCGGCCAGCAGGGCCCGGCGGGGCGTGATGATGGTCATGGGATCGGTTCCTCCAGGGCGCAGTCTCGCCCGCTCTGGAGGGGCTGCGAAAGGGGGCGCCTCAGCTTTGGTTAAGCCCCGCCATGGCAGGCTGCCCCACCCTGGAGACACGGATGGACGCTGCGCGCCCACATTTTGACTGGCCGCTGGAGCAGCTTGCCGAACATGCGGCGCAACATGCTGCGAATCGCCTCGTGCTCGACCGGATCCAGGAGGAGCTGTCGCACCGGCCCGGCCATCGTGCACGCCGCCTGGAGAGCAGCGTGGAGCATCGTATCGCGCTGCTCGACGGTACCGCGCGGGAGGAGGAGATGCGCGGCACGCTCGCCGCCGCCGCCATAACCATCGAGCATCTGCGCCGACGCCTGGCGGAAGCTGAATACCGGGCCGAGGAGGCGGAACGCCTGGCGCCGCAAGGCGCATCGCCGCATCACCGCGTCTTCCTGACCGCCGATGCGCCGCTCTGGTTGATCAGCGAGGTGCGCCGCGCCTTCCGCCGACGCTACCATCCGGACAAGCAGGTGGATCCGGAGGCGCGACGCCGCGCGGAAGTCGCCTTCAAGCGGGCGGAGGCGGTCTTTGCCTCCCTGCCTGCAGCACCCGAGGAATAGGCGGCCTGGCCGAAGCTGGGATAGACCGCCCTACGGCGATCTGCCGATCATCTGCATGGCGAGCAGATTCATGCCTGCGGGCTTAACCGCCCTGCGGCGATCTGCTCTCTCAACCTTCCTCGGCGTCGAGCGCGTAGCCGGCGGCGCGCACGGTGCGGATCAGGTCGGCTTCGCCCGGCGCGTTGATCGCCTTGCGCAGTCGGCGGATATGCACGTCCACGGTGCGCGGCTCGACATGGATGTCGCGCCCCCAGACCGCATCCAGCACCTGCTCACGGGTGAAGACGCGCCCGGGATGCAGCAGGAAGAATTCCAGCAGCCGGTACTCGGTCGGACCCAGATGCAGCGGGCGCCCGGCGCGGGTCACGCGGTGCGCATCCTGGTCCATCGCCAGATCCTGGTAGCGCAGCGTGCCCTTTTCCGGCACCGCGCCGGAGCGGCGGAGCAGGGCGCGGATGCGGGCCAGCAGCGCCTCCATGGCGAAGGGCTTGGCGATATAGTCGTCGGCGCCGGTGTCGAGTGCGCGCACCGTGTCCTGATCCTCGGTGCGGGCGGTGACCATGATGATCGGCAGGTCGCGCGTGGTCGGACGGCGCCGAAGCTGGCGGCAGACCTCGAGGCCGGACATGGCTGGCAGCATCCAGTCGAGCAGCACGAGATCCGGCTTGGCCTCGGCGACGCGCAGCAGCGCCTCCTGCCCGTCGGTCGCTTCCTCGACCGTGAAGCCCTGCTTTTCGAGGTTGTAGCGCATGAGCGTCAGCAGTGGCGCTTCGTCCTCGACCACAAGGATCGTGGGCCGTGCGGCGCCGCCGGTCAGGGCGAGGGACATGCGTGTCTGGCCTTTCAGGCTTCGGGCGGACGTACCACCGCGAAGGCGGAGCTGTCCGATTTCGGTCGGTCTTCCGGCAGGCTGTCGCCGCGCACCGCGTAGTGCACGGTCTCCGCGATGTTGGTCGCGTGGTCGCCGATGCGCTCCAGGTTCTTGGCGATGAACAGAAGATGGGTCGCGCCGGTGATGTTGCGTGGATCTTCCATCATATGCGTCAGCAACTCGCGGAAGATGCCGTTGTAGATGTCGTCCACGGGCTCATCGGCACCCCAGACGCGGGCCGCGGCCTCGGCATCGTCCTGGACCAGCGCGTCGATCGCGGCGGTCAGGTTCTCCTGCACCAGCCGTGCCATGCGGGCGAAGCCGTTCAGGCTGCCGATCACCGGCAGCGTCGCCAGCACGATCGCCCGCTTGGCGCCGTTCCGGGCATAGTCGCCGATGCGCTCCAGGTCGTGGCTGATCTTCATCGTGGCCACGATGAAGCGGAGGTCGGAAGCCATCGGCTGGCGCAGCGCCAGCAGGCGCACGCAGAAGGCTTCGATCTCCCGCTCCAACTGATCGAGCTGGGCGTCGCGCTTCACCACCTCGGCGGCGAGTTCGCTGTCGCGGCGGGTCAGCGCGGTGGTGGCGTCGGCCACCTGCTGCTCGGCCAGGCCGCCCATGCGCGCGACCATGTCGCGCAGGCGCTTCAGGTCTTCTTCGTAGCTGCGCACGATATGCTCCGGCATTTCCTGGGTCATGGCTCCCGGCCTTTCCTCAGCCGAACCGGCCGGTGATGTATTCCTGGGTACGCTTCTGCTTCGGCGCGGTGAACATCTGGGCCGCCGGCGCGATCTCCACCAACTCGCCAAGATAGAAGAAGGCGACCTGGTCGGCGCAGCGCGCCGCCTGCTGCATGTTGTGGGTGACGATCGCGATGGTGAAGTCGCGCTTCAGCTCGTCGATCAGCTCCTCGATCTTCAAGGTTGAGATCGGGTCGAGCGCCGAGGTCGGCTCGTCGAACAGGATCACCTCCGGCCGCACCGCGATGGTGCGCGCGATGCAGAGGCGCTGCTGCTGGCCGCCCGAGAGGCCGAGGGCGGAGCGGTCCAGCCGGTCCTTCACCTCGTCCCAGATAGCGGCGCGCGACAGCGCCCATTCGATGCGCTCATCCATCTGCGCCTTGGACAGGCGCTCGTGCAGTTTGATGCCGAAGGCGACGTTGTCGTAGATCGACATCGGGAACGGCGTCGGCTTCTGGAACACCATGCCGACCTTGGCGCGCAGCTCGTTCACGTCGACCGACGGCGCGATCATGTTGCGCCCGTCCATCAGCACCTCGCCGGTGGCGCGCTGGCCGGGGTAGAGGCTGTACATTCGGTTCAGGACGCGCAGCAGCGTGGACTTGCCGCAGCCGGACGGGCCGATCATGCCCGTCACCTGCTTCTCCGGCAGGTCGAAGTTGATCGACTTCAGCGCCTTCGTCTCACCGTAGAAGAAGTCGAGATTGCGCACGGAGACGCGCGCCGTGGCGTTGATGGCGGCATCCGAGCGGGCCTGCAGGCCGCCGAAGCTGGAGCTGGAGCTGGTTTCCGTCGCGACGGTTTCGGTGGAGGAGCTCATGGGTCTCTGTTCCCTATCAGCCGCGGGTCTTGAGCAGGGTGCGGGCGGCGACATTGATCGCGAGCACACCGAGCGTGACGATGAGAGCGCCGGTCCAGGCGATGGCGATCAAGTCGGGGAAGCCCGAATTCGCCTGCTGGTAGATGGCGATCGGCAGCGAGGACATCGCGGAGCCGAGATTGAAGCTGTTCACGTTGTTGCCGAAGGATGTCAGCAGCAGCGGCGCAGTCTCGCCGGCGATGCGGGCGATGGCCAGCAGCACACCGGTGACGATGCCAGACATTGCCGCCTTGTAGCAGACCAGCATGATCATCTTCCACTTCGGCGCGCCGAGGCCCATCACCGCCTCACGCAGCGTATTGGGGATGAGCTGCAGCATGTCCTCCGTCGTGCGGACCACCACCGGGATGACGATGACAGCCAGCGCCAGCACGCCGGCGATGCCCGAGAAGCCGCCCATCGGCAGCACGATGAGCTGATAGATGAAGAGGCCGATCAGGATCGAGGGCGCCGAGAGCAGCACGTCGGAGACGAAGCGCACCGCATTGCCGAGCGCCGAGGCGCGGGCATATTCGGCCAGGTAGGTGCCGACCAGCAGGCCGATCGGCGTGCCGATCAGCGTCGCGAGCACCACCTGGATCAGGCTGCCGGTGATGGCGTGCATCAGGCCGCCCCGCAGCGCGGTGTCGTCGCCATAGGTGGTCGGCTGGAACTCCGTGGTGAAGACGTGCAGGTCGAGTGCCGGGATCCCGCGCCAGAGCAGCGTGAACAGGATCGAGGCCAGGAAGAACAGGCCGGCCAGCATCGCGGCGATGCAGAGGAGGCGGACCAGCTTGTCCATGAAGCGGCGGCGGGCGCCGAGGCGACGCGCCACGTCGAGGTTCTTGACCGGCGCCGCGGGGATCATCGAGGTCGCACTCATCGGATCAGGCCTTCAGCCGCGAGCGCAGCAGGTAGCGCGAGGCGGCGAGCACGAGGAAGGAGATGACGAAGAGCAGGAAGCCGAGCGCCAGCAGGGAGGACTGCTTGAGGCTGCCCATCAGGCTTTCCGGGAACTCCATCGCGACCACCGAGGCGATCGTCGTCGAGGGATCGAAGAGCGAGGTCGCCAGGCGGTTCGCATTGCCGATCACAAAGGTGACCGCCATGGTCTCCCCGAGTGCGCGCCCCAGGCCCAGCATGATGCCGCCGACGACCGAGATGCGCGTGTAGGGCAGCACCACGTTGCGCACCACCTCCCACCGCGTGGCGCCGAGGCCATAGGCGCTCTCCTTGAACACCGGCGGCACCTGGCTGAACACGTCGCGCATGGTGGCGGCGATGAAGGGCAGGATCATGATCGCCAGTACCAGGGCCGCGGCGAAGAGCGAGGTGCCGGTGAAGCTGTTGGAGGCGAAGAGGAAGCCGATCAGCGGCAACTCGCCCAGTGTCTCCCCGAAGGAAAGCTGGATGTGCTGCTGCACGAAGGGCACCAGGACGAAAAGGCCCCACATGCCGAAGATGATCGACGGCACGGCGGCCAGCAGCTCGATCGCGGTGCCGATCGGGCGCTTCAGCCATTCAGGCGCCAGCTCGGTCAGGAAGAAGGCGATGCCGAAGGCGACCGGCACGGCGAAGATGATGGCGAGCACCGAGCTGACGACGGTGCCGAAGATGGAAATGAAGGCGCCGTAGTTCTCGCGGCCCTCGACCGGGTTCCAGGCGGTGCTCCAGAGGAACTGGAACCCGAAGGCCTGGAAGGCGGGAAGGCCGCCGATGAACAGCGTCAGGATGATGGCGCCGAGGATCAGCAGCACCAGGATGCCGGCGCCGCGGCAGAGCCATTCGAAGATGCTGTCGCCCAGACGGCCGGCGGTCTTGCGTCCGGTGGGGGCAGGGGGCGCGTCGGCGCCGATCACGGCCTGGCTCAAGCGGGGGATCCTTGCGGGTCGGAGAGGGGCCGGGGCGCCCGCCTGGGCGCCCCGGCCGGTTCAGCTCAGGCGGTCCAGATCGGCTGGCCGGCCGGATTCTTCACCTGCGCAGCCCAGGCGGCGCGGACGCGGCCATGCACGGCGTCCGGCACCGGGATGTATTCGAGGCGGCGCGCTGCCTCGGCGCCGTTCTTGAAGCACCAGTCGAAGAACTTCATCGTGTTGAGGCTGCCCGCCACCTTGTCCGCGGCCGGGTTGGTCGGCAGCAGGATGAAAGTCGGCGAGACGATCGGCCACACATTGGCGCCGGCCAGGTCGATCAGGTCCGCGGCGAACCCCGGCGCGCTCCAGTCCGCGACCTCGGCGGCGGCCAGGAAGTTCGGCATTTCCGGCCGCACGAAGTTGCCCGCCTTGTTGCGGAGCTGCGTCGTGATCAGGCGGTTCACCGTGGCATAGGCGTTCTCGGTGTAGCCGATCGCGCCCGGGGTGTTGCGGACGGTGTTCGACACGCCCTCATTGCCGCGGGCGCCGTTGCCGACCGGCCACTGCACCGAGGTCGCCGCACCCGGGCCGCTCTTCCACGCCTCGGAGACGCGGGCGAGATAGGTGGTGAACACGAAGGTGGTGCCCGAAGCGTCGGCGCGGTAGGTCGGCGAAACCGGCAGGTTTGGCAGCCGGATGTCGCGGTTCAGCTCGACGAGCTTGGCATCGTTCCAGCGGGTGATGCGGCCGAGGAAGAGGTCGGCCACCACTTCCGGCGTCAGGCGGAGCGCATTGTCCGCAACACCCGGGATGTTCACGATGAGCACGACCGAGCCCATCACCGTCGGGAACTGCAGCAGGCTGCGCTCGGTGAGCTGGGCTGCGGTCAGCGGTGCGTCGGTGGCGCCGAAATCGACGGTGCGGTTGGTGATCTGGTTGATGCCGCCGCCCGAGCCGATCGACTGGTAGTTGAGCGTCACACTGAGCGGCTCGCGCGCCGCCTGGCCCCAACGCTCATAGACCGGGCGGGGGAAGGTGGCGCCGGCGCCAGTGATCGAGGCTGCCTGGGCGAAGGCCGGGAGGGCGGGCGCCGCGAAAGCTGCCGCGCTGGACGCGAGAAGGAAGGACCGCCTGTTCACTGTCGAAATCTCCGTGCCTGTGTGGCGGTTCCCGCTTTGGGAAGGGGCTTGCCGCCTTCGGTGGCCTTCTAGGTCCGTGGGAAGACCACCGGATTGCAGATCGATGAAGCTTCGATGACAGTCCGCCCGACAACTACCATAGGTTGTCGGGTTCCCAGGCTCACCGATACCAGGCCGGGCGCCGCTTTTCCCGGAAGGCCGCCAGCCCCTCACGCCCTTCTGCGGAGGCGCGTTGGGTCCAGCTTTCATGCGCCAGCATCGCCATCTGGCGGGGATCGAGCGTCAGGCCGTTGGCCGCCAGGAAGCTGTCCTTGGTGACCGCGATGGCCGTGGGGGCGGAGAGCATCGTCTCATCCAGGATGGTGGCGAGCCTGCCATCGATGCCGTCCTTCTCCACCACCTCATGCACCAGCCCGATGCGCAATGCCTCGGCCGCCCCGAAGCGTTCCCCGGTCAAGGCATAGCGGCGGGTGTGACGGAGCCCCATCGCATTGACCATGTGGGTGGAGATCGGGGTCGGCGCCACCCCGACCCGGACCTCGGTCAGGCCGAAGATCGCATCCGGCGTCGCCAGGGCGACATCGACGCAGCAGACCATGCCGCAGCCACCGCCGAAGCAGGCGCCATGGACCAGCGCGAAGGTCGGCCGGTGGAATTCGTTCAACAGTTGCATCGCACGCGTGGTGCCCATGGAGGCCCGGTAGGCCTGCTCCGGGGTGTAGGTCGCGGCCCGGGCCAGCCAATCGAGGTCGGCGCCGGCCTGGAAGTGCTTGCCGGCCCCCCGGATCACCAGGGCGCGGACCGCCTCGTTCTTCGTCAGCGACTCGAGGCCCGCGATCAGCGCGTCGAGCAGATCCTCGTCATAGGCATTGCCCTTGTGCGGGCGGTTGAGCGTGGCGGTCGCGATGCCGCGATCATCGATCGCGAGCAGGACGGGGCTTTCGGTGGCCATGGCGCTTCTCCCTTGCGGCAGCGCCAGATGTGCCACGTCACGCTGGAATGGGGGAGCCGGCGCCAGCCAGGAGGCGGCGCCGGCCGCCCGCATTCAGTTGCGCGGCGTGGCGGGCGTGGTCGCGGCTGGCGGCGTCGCCGGAGCAGTGGGGGTGCGCGGCGTGGTGGCGCGCGGCGTGGCGGGTGCCGTCGTCCCG
>NZ_JAAGBB010000010.1 GCF_018129085.1 Plastoroseomonas hellenica | reverse complement strand
CTTGGCGGTATCCACGGTGATGGTCGCGAGCTGCAGGGCCCGCACCTTTCCGATGACGTTCATCGGATCCCGCTCGACAACCAGTGCGCGCATCTTGCTCTCCAGAAGGACTGGGAAAAGTGAATGGCCGCGTTTTGCGGCGAGTAGCTCGCGGGAACGTGATAGCAGCTTTGGTTAACGTACGGCAGCCCAAAATTGCAGAGCACGACAGAATTGGCCCGCTGTGGTTGTGGAGACACAGAATCGACGCTGGATTTCCAACTAGCTCCTCGCCTAATGCGGGCACTTCGTTCGGCATCTCCCTGTTTCGAATGGAAAAGCCACCGGCGCAGCGGGAATCGCGGTTCACGCTTTGCTAGAGTTGTCGTCCCTATGACTCATCCATCGGTGGATGGGGATTCCCGGGTGAGAGACGGCAGGCGAGTGGAGCGGCCGGCGATGGATGTCAGTCCGGTGGATCGGCACATCGCGGCCCGCCTCCGGGAGCGACGCTTGTTGCTTGGGTTGTCCCAGGTCGAGCTCGCGACGCTGATCGGCGTGAGCTACCAGCAGCTGCAGAAATACGAGACCGGCGCCAATCGCATCGCCGCCGGCCGTCTCTACGAAATTGCCCGCAGCCTGCGCACGCCGGTCGCCTCGTTCTATGACGGGCTGGACCGCTGGGAAGCGCACTGGTCCTCCCATCACCCGCTGGTACAGGAGCTGGTGCAGAGCTTCGCCGAGATCGGCGACGCGGCGCAGCAGCAGGCGGTGATCCAGATGATCCGCGCGCTAGCGCCACCCGAACGCCGCGCCGCCTAAGCGATCTGGCTTCCGCCGGGTTTGTCAGCTTGCTGGCACCTACTGAGCAAGGTGCTCGGCTGATTTGCAGCGCCTCGCATCCGCGGCGGCTCCCGGCCTGCGCCGCGGTTCACAGTTGCACGGCCGCTTGCCGCGCAGTGATCGCGCAGGCCGCGAGCAGCGCGCCGCACGCCGACTGATAAACCGCCGCTCGAGCCTGGGTCGTTCCAACCGCGCCCGCTCCGAGGGCACCCGGCGGTGCCAAAATGCAGCGGTGCAGAATCGGTGCAAGCGACCGGTTCGGCTGTGGGGCACATCTCAGGCGCATTCCAAGATCCGCTGCACAGGCGGAAATCGGGTTGCCACCCTCTATTTCCGATTGAGAGCCAGTCGCAACCGCTGTTTGACCTGAGTGGTTTGTATACAACGCAGAAACTTCGCTGCTCCGCTGGGGTTCTGCCGTGCGACGGCCGGCTCTACGCGCCGCTTCCGCACGGAGGACAGTCGATGGCGGCACGAGCGCGCTACCGCGTGCGGAAGGTGACCGACGGCTGCGGAAAAGCCGAGTTCGCAATTTACCTGGTCGACCCCGAGTCTGCGGCCGAAACCGTGCTGAGTTTGCGCTTCGCGACACGGGCCCAGGCTTGGGTCGCTGTTAGCGATCTCGTCCGCTTTGATGCCGGCGCCGGCGAGAGCCGCGCCGACGGCTCCGGCATCAGATCGCATCGTGCCTTCACGCTGCGCTCGGGAGCGGCCCTGCTCCGGGCCCTGCGCGCAGCGCTCTGACGACTTGGCGGTCTGCGCCCGGCCTGTGACGAGCGGTGCCGCTTAAGGCCATGCAGTTCTCCGCACACCGCCGTGTTCGGGCGTCCCGCCCGATCAGCTCTGCCGAGGGGGCGACGCGTCGCCTTGAGCGGACCGCCGCATCGGCAAAGTGCCGACGAGGAGGGCGGGTGCACCGCAGACCATGAACCCGATGCCGTGGCTTTCGGTGATGAAGAGGAGGCCAGAGTAAGCGAGCGGCAATAACAGTCCGCCAAGCTGGCCGAACGAGAGGACTCCGCCCGTCGCCATACCGCGCATTCCGGCTGGGGCAAGTCGCGCCGCCTCCGCCAACAAAACCCCATGCCAGGACATCGCGGTCGCGCTCAGGCACGAAGCGACGAAGCCGACGATCAGAACCGGCCAAAGCGGTCCGAACAAGCCAACAAGCAGCGTGCTGCCGGCCATACCGAACGCGAGACCTCCCATCATGCTTCGCGGTGAGATGGAGGTGCTGCCGAGCCAGCCCCACAGTATGCGGCACGGCACGGCCATGAACATGGCGACCGAGAATACCAGGCCAGCAAGCGCCAGATCATAGCCGAGCTCGAAAAGGTAGATGATGAAATAGGAGGCGAAAACGGTCTGGAGTCCGTTGAACGCGAAGCATGCCATGGATTACGCAAGTCGGTCGTGGCAAGGACCGAGGTGAAGGTCGTTCGAAAATCTGAGAAGCGGAACTGCCGGCTTGGCACCCGGTCGGCATCGAACTCAGGTCTCAGGCGCTGGAGCATGAATGCAAAGAGGACGCAGCCGGCCGCGGCAATGTTGAGCGTGGTACTCCATCCCACAGATTGCGTGAGCGCTGGACCGAGCAGGCCGGCCATAAGCAGCCCGGCAGGCACAGCGGTCTGCTTCAGCGAGAAAACCAACGGAGCGTAGCTCGGCGGCGAATAGCGCCCAAGCAGGTGCGAACTCGCCGGCGTTGAAATGGCGGCACCACCGCCGCCTATCGCAGCCGAAAGTGCAAAAAGAAAGATCCATCCTGTGGAAGCCGCGGAGAGGCCGCCAGCCAACAGCACAAGCGCAACCTGACTCATGCGCTAGGCGCCATAGCGGATGATGAAGCTCCCGCATCCGAGTTGACATATCAGCGCGGAGACGGCGATCAGGCTCACATAGACTCCGACCCAGGCGGCATCCAGACGGAGGTCGGAGATGATGGCAGGGGCGATGACCGTCGGCAGACTGCGACCGAGCGATGCAAAGGTCTGCTGCACAAACATCGCGCCGAGGGCCAGGAGCATCAGGCGGGTTCCACCGCTCATGCGCATCGGTGCTTCCTGTCCATGCCGAGACGTGGTCCTCCTTTGCCAGGGATCTTTGCCGCGGCAGTCGCCGCTTGCAGAACATCGCCCCGGCACACTCGACACCAGAACGCCATCGGAGGCCAGACCAGCGGCGGCCGGCGGCGCTTCCGCCCTGCAGTCGCGCTTCCTTCATGATGCGGGATAGACTGCTGGCCGGTCGCGAGGACGGGGAGAAAGCTCTGCTCTGGCTGTCGGGTAGGTCGCGCCACCAACGTGCGCGTCCTCGCCGCATTTTCTGTCGCCGGAGCTCCCATCGATGCTCAGAGCCTCGCCGGCTTCGGGCGCCTGGCGGTCGATGCGCTGTATGTCGCCACGAGCGGCGCCATGGGGTCGGTGACCCGGAGCGCTCGAAGCGTTGCTCGCTCGCTGCGCCGCCGGTCTCGCTGTTATTCTGATCGCGGTCCCGGCTGACGACGTGGGCGGCGGGCGCTCTGCCAACATGCTGGCCGATCCGTCGCGCGACGAGTCAGGGTGGCCGACGACCGCTTGCGCCGGCTGCAGGGCCTGAGCGGCGGGCGAGGGGGCCTTATCCAGAGCGCGGCGCGTCCGGACGGGCAGAACAGGATCGCAGCGCTCACGCAGACGGAAAGGCCGGCCCTCGGTAATATCGGTCGACATCGGCCTGCCACCCGGCGTTGCGCGTGCCCCAATCGGGCGCGGTCTCGTAGCGCGGCGCACCTTCCAGCTGTTCCTTCGTCAAGAGGGCGACGTAGCCGTGCTGAGCGGTGTCATAGCGAAGCTGTGCCCACGGGATGGGATAGTAATCAGTGCCGATCCCGAGAAAGCCCCCGAAGGATAGGACGGCATACGCGACCTTACCGTCGGTCTTGCCGATCATGACGCTGTGGATGGACCCGAGGCTGTTGCCGGCAGGGTCGTAGACCGCCGTTCCCTCGACCTTGTCGGAGGAGATCAACGCCCCGGTCTCGCGCCGCGCTACATCACCGCTGCGATCCGACATGCTGCCAGTTCCGCCCATGACGTTTTCTCCCTTCGAGAACAGGTGGGAAAAAGCAGGGACTTCGGACCGTAGTTGCCACACGGGGGAAATGTGATCGCGTGCCCCGCCGGTCCGGCGAGACCGGGTTCGCCATCGCGGGGCAGGGACCTCGCCGCTGCCACTGACGCCGGCCAATCCCCGTGCTGAACTGAGTCGCGACCACTGCAAAGGTTCCCTCGTGACGATCGACCCGCGCCCGACCCTCGACGCTCCTGACGACGACCCCTGGCTGTGGCTGGAGGAGGTGAATGCTGACCGGGCCCTGGTCTGGGCCGCTGAGCAGACCGCCCGCACCGCCGCCCAGTTCGCCGATGCCGTCTACGTCGCCGATCGCGATGGGCTACGGGATGCGCTGGACCGCCCTGACCGCATCCCTTTTGTCACACGCCGCGGCGGGCTGCTCTACAACCACTGGCAGGACGCCGCGAACCCGCGCGGCCTGTGGCGCCGCACGACTTTGGCCGCATACAAGTCCGAGGATCCTGATTGGGAGCTGATGCTCGACTTGGACGCCCTGGCCGCCGAGGAAGGCGAGGACTGGGTCTGGAAAGGCGCCACCAGCCTTCCCCCCGCCCATGACCGCGCCATCCTGTCGTTGTCGCGCGGTGGCGGCGATGCCGTGGTGATGCGCGAATTCGACATCACCACCCGCAGCTTCATCGAGGACGGCTTCAGCCTGCGGGAAGCCAAGAGCAGCACGGCCTGGATCGACCGCGACACGCTCCTGCTCTCCAGTGCGCTCGGCGATGGGATGGCCACCACCTCCGGCTATCCCCGCACCATCCGGCTCTGGCGCCGGGGCGCCGATCCGCTGGCGGCGCCGGTCATCTTCGAGACCTCGGCCGAGGCCATGGGCGCCTGGGGCGGCATCGATCGCGAGGACGGCCAGCTCCTCTTCCTCGACAAGCCTGCCTTCTTCGACACGCTCGTATGGTTCGGCGACACGGCAGGCCCCAGGACACTGCTGGAGGTTCCCCGCGACGCCCGCGCCGCCTGGCACCGTGGCTGGCTGGTGGTGGTCCCCCGCACGCCCTGGACGATCGGCGAAGTCACCTACGCGCCCGACACCGTGCTCGGCATCCGGCGCGACGCCTACCTGGCCGGCGCGCGCGCCATGGAGGTGCTCTTCATCCCGGCCGCGCGCCGCGCGCTCAGCGGCTTCTTCTGGTGCGCCGGGCGGCTGGTGCTCTCCATCCTGGACGATCTGCGCCCGATCTTCACAGTCTGGACGCCCGGCGAGGCCGGTTGGACCTCGGCCGACCTCCCGGGCCTTCCCGCGATCGGCGTCGTCCACGTCTGGCCACTGGACCAGGAGCCGACGGAATCCGACGGCACCCTGCTGGTGAACACCCAGGACCCGTTGACGCCCGCGACCATGATGCTGGCCCGGCCCGGCCTCGCCGCGCCCACACCGATCCGCCGTGCGCCCGCGCTGTTCAGGGCGGACGGGCTGGTCGTGACCCGCCACGAGGCGATCTCGGTCGATGGGGAGCGGATCCCCTATGTCCAGACCGGCCCGGCCGAGCCCACCGGCGATGCGCCGGTCCACCTCACCGGCTACGGCGGGTTCCAGATCTCCAGTCTGCCCTATTACAGCGCCTCGGTCGGGCGGCTCTGGCTCGCGAAAGGGGGCACCAGCGTCGACGCCAATATCCGCGGCGGCGGCGAATTCGGCACTGCCTGGCACGAGGCCGGCCGCGGCCGCCACAAGAGCCGCTCGCATGACGATTTCGCCGCCGTCGCCGCGGACCTGGTGAAGCGCGGCGTCACGAAGCCCGGGCGGATCGCGGCCGAAGGCGGCTCCAATGGCGGGCTCCTGATCGCGAACATGCTGACGCGCTACCCGGAGCATTTCGGCGCCCTGTTCTGCACCATCCCGCTGATCGACATGCGCCGCTACAGCAGGCTGCTGGCCGGTTCGAGCTGGATCGCCGAATACGGCGATCCCGACAAGCCGGAGGAGTGGAATTTCGTCCGCCACATCTCGGCCTATCACAACGCTGCGCCGGGCCAGCCCTATCCACCCATCCTCATTGCAACCACCCGGAAGGATGACCGCGTGCATCCGGGCCATGCCCGCAAATTCGCCGCCAAGCTGCGCGCGATCGGCTACGACAATGCCTGGTATCACGAACCCGCCGCGGGCGGTCACGGATACGGCAAGGACAACGCCGAAGTCGCCAGCTTTGCCGCCCTTGGGGCAGCCTTCCTGCGGAAATCCATCGGATGGCAATAGCCGCCGAGGAGGCGCCACCGCTTTCGTCGACGGCTTGGCCCTGCATCACGGCCGGATGATCGCGGCCTTTCGGCGTGCGGTATGACGACGCGCTCCTGGCCGGCTGCTGCCGCACCGCCGCCCTGAGGACCACGCGGCATTAATCGCGCGGAGCGGCCATGAGTATCGCTCCTGGAGGAACAGTACGCCGATCTGGAGCTCACGCATGAGCGCCGCGTATCGGTACTGAGCATGAAGCTGCCCAAGCGCGGAGCCGCATCACGCAACAGAGGCAGAGGAACTGACGGCCGCACCGCGCGCCGCGCGCCACGACCGCGTCCGACTCTGATTCTTCCTCGCCGAGGACGGTAGCGGCGCGATCGCCTGAATTGGGCTGGAACATGTCGTTCGCCGCGGGTGCGGCGCCCTCGGCAAGCCCACGTTGCAAGCTTCCGCGCGCCGCCGGCAGATCGCTCGGACGAATGAAACGACTGCCGAGCGCCCGAGGGTAGCGACACGATGCCGGGTGCGCTGCGCGACCCCAGTGGTCGCGGCCCGAAGGTGGAGGCTTCGTCACGGCGCGCAGACTGCGTGACATCCGCCCGCTTTCAGCCGCCACTGTCGATGCTGTCACCAGCGGAACAGCGGCAGTGTCCCGGGCTTCGTCATCCTGCGCACACGATCGGACTCAACACGGTCGCAGGAGTCGATCATGAGCGACATATCCCAGCCGTCGGGTGGCTCCTTCGGCAGCGTCGTCACCGGGGTCCTGCAGATGTTGGCGGCGGGCTGGAGATCGCACTCGGCGCCGGTGGCGTCGCCGCACCCACCGGCGTCACGCAAGTGGGCGGTGTTATCCTCATCGCCCATGGCGCGGATACTGTGGTCGCTGGCTTCCGCAGCGTCACTTCCGGCGAGGTGAAGTCCGGCTTCACCCAGCAAGGAACGGAGGCGGTCGCGCGCGGCTTCGGCGCGGGCGACGACACCGCACGCTACATCGGCGTCGGTGCCGATCTCGCGGCCGGTGTTGGACCGAGCATCGCCATGGGGGTCGCGCGCCGCATCGCGATCGCCGGTGCCGGGCATGCCTCCGAGCGTGTCGCGGTCGCATACATGCATCGCAGCGCTCTGGAGATGGGGCACAATGCGATCGGCATCCGCCAGGGAGGCACGACCGCCTGGTTCCACTTCGCCGGTCGGCCACTCGGCGGCGTGCGGTATATGTCGGGCGCGCCGGGTGCGAAGTATGTGGTGACGGAGCTCGCCGTCACGCCTGGGCAGGCGACAGGCGCCGATGCTGCCCGCCGGATGCTGATGGAGGCTGGCACGCAGAGCTGGGGGCATCTTGGCCCCAACTGCACCACGACCGCGCGGCGCGTCCTGCAACAGGCTGGGATTGTCGTGCCCGCCTGGTCGCGGACACCCATGCTGCTTCATCTCGGGCTGAAGGCCGGCGCGGAGATTAGTATCGTCGGCGGATCCGTCGCCGCCGGTGCCGCGGCCGGCGGCAAAGCGCCGAAACGGGCATCCCCGGGGAGCAGCACCAATGGGTTTGACGGTGGGAGCCTGGCAGTTCCCAGGTCTTGAGCCGCCGAAGCTCCAGGCCATGGCGGCGGCGTTGCAAGGCTGCACCGGCCTGGCAGTGGAATGCGGCCCGGAGGAAGGCGAGATGCGCCTGCCCTCTCTTCGGGAAATCCTGTTCGGCTGGGAGGTTAGGGGACACCTCCTCCGGGTGTGCGGCTTTACCCCCGCGCATCCCTATCTTTGGGAGAACCTGGACGGGGCGATGCAGGAAGCGGGCGGCCTGCTCGGCGCGGATCCGATCATCTGGCGGCCCGATCCGCGGGATGCCGTGCTGCGCCGGCCATGGAGGGCCTTGCCAAGGGCAGACCGGTGGTTACTCCGGCGCGCCTCGATCGCGGGAGGCCGGCCTCTGGACCGCTTCCTCTCGGGCCGTCGCGCCGCGCGCAACGCGCTCCAGCTCTGACGCGGCGCCTCGCCCCGGGCGTTCCCTCCGGCAGCCGCGGCAAAGACTGGCATCATTCCCGGGTCTCACGCGCCAGCAACTTGGCGGCCGCGACGCGCGTTCTCGCCGCAGCTCCACCTCCGGCGCTGGTCAAGTGCCGGCGGGGCACGCCCACGCACGCACGCGACCGCAGGAGGACAACGCAATGGGTCTCTTCTCAAAGCCGATCAAGACCTTCGATGATCTGTTCGTCCACATGCTTCAGGACATCTACTATGCCGAAAAACAGATCGCGAAAAACCTGCCCGATATGAGCGAAAAGGCGACTGATCCGGAGCTCAAGGCCGCCTTCCAGCACCATCTCACGGAGACACAGAATCAAATCGGGCGGCTGGAGCAAGTGTTCAAACAGCACGGTCAAGAGATCAAGGGCACGACGTGTGCAGCCATGGACGGCATCCTCGACGAGGCCAGTGAAATCATGGGCGATACCGACGATCCGGAAGTCTGTGACGCCGCAATGCTCGCGGCCGCCCAGGCCGTCGAGCACTACGAAATTACGCGCTACGGCACCTTGGTCGCATTCGCTAAGCAGCTGGGACGAGAGGACTGCGCCGGCCTGCTTGCGGCCAATCTCGACGAGGAGAAGGCAACCGACAAGAAGCTCACAGCAATCGCCGAGAGCAAAGTGAACCGCAAAGCGGCTTAGAGCTTCTCTTCGGTCGCCAGACGACGGTCTCGACAGCGCCCGGCCGCCAGTGGCCGGGCAGATTGTGCATCAGAATGGGAGTGGTTCCTCCATGCGCACGCGCCGAGAAATCCTGGCCGGTGGGCTCGCCTGCACCGTCATCGTCACTGCCGCGGTCCCGGCAGCACTTGCGCAATCGACTGCGGCCAGAACGGCGAGCCCGGCCTCACCAGTGGCGGATCAGCGGCGTGTCAAAGCGCTGCTGGAGCGCGACGTCTACAGCTCCGACAATGTCGAGATCGGTGAAATCGAGGACTTGATCCTCGACGCCGAAGGCCGGGTGGAAACCGCGGTCATCGAGCTGGAGGGACGGCTCGGCTTCACCGAGAAGCACGTGGCGGTACCCTTCTCACAGCTGCGGTACGATGGCACACAGCGACGCTTTCAGCTCCAAATGAGCCGGGAAGAGGTTCGGGCACTGCCGGCATTCCACCTCCGGGATTGAGGTCGCCGACGGCAGACGCCTGCGTCGGCCGGGCCGGTTGCGCGATCACCTATAGATCGTGGTCTTCATCCACCGCGCTCCCGTGTGGTAGCGGCCTGTCCTCGTCCTCGCGCCGTTCCCAGGGAGCGCCGCGACGGGCTTCTGCATCGTCATCAATCGGCAGCGCGACCTGGGGGCCAGGCCGGCGACGTCTGGAGCGTTTCAACCCACCGAGCGAAAGTCTGCCGCGCGGGTCATCATCGAAGGCCATATCGACTCACCCACCCATGCGGGTTGAAGCAACCGCTGACAGCGTATCCTCCTCCTGGATACAATTCAGCAGCGACGTTGAGGCCGCGCATTCTCGGATGATTTCCCACACCGAAGCGCCGCGCTTTAACATGGATCAATCCGCTCCGGCCGAAGTGGAACTTCGCGCGCTCTGGCGCACCCCGGGGATAGGAAGCTTCAGCGCAGCACCGCGCGCGATGCAGCGTCTCTAGGGCGCCTCGCGTGGTCGCCTGCGAACGGAGCTAAACGGCGGCACCCAGCCCACTGAGGCGCGCGGCGGCTGCCTGTCAGCCAACCGGATTACCGCTCGCCGAGAGAGTTGCGCGGCGCCGGCTCCTGACCAGCAATATGGCTCCCGCCTGGTCGCAAGCAGCAGCTGATGGTAGGTCGTTTTGAGGGAAGGCGAGTACTGCTCGAGTCCTGGCCGACGCGCCGACCCGACCGCAACCTCAGGCCTCCTGTCGGCATTGCCGTCTGAAGCGACGTGGTCTCACGCCGACCAGAACACCCCCGGGTCAGCACGTCGCCCGCATGGAGTATTGAGATGAACCGGCTTCAGTCGAAGTTGCACCGGCGCAGCTTGGGTACGTCGCTTCTGCTGACAACTGCGGCGACGGTCTGTGCATGCGGTGCCGCTCATGCGCAAGCGCCACAGCCACACCCTCATCCCGCCGGGCCGGCTGCGGCTGGAGATCCGCAGTCGGCGCGAAGCAGAGCGCTCGAGGCCGGTGCGGCCTTTCTCCAAGGCAAGGCGCCCTTGAACGCTATGAATTTGTACCTTAACGGCTTCCACTTCTATGCGGACGACATGGGTAGGCCTGTAGAAGCACATCACTTCTGTACTCACCTCACTGAAGACTTTCATCAATGCATAATTTTCGACGCAAACAACGAGCAAGCGCGCTTGATTGGCATTGAATACATCATCTCGGAACGTCTATTTGAGCAGCTCCCTGACGACGAGAGGCAGCTCTGGCACAGCCACGCTTATGAGACGACCTCCGGTCTGCTCGCAATGCCAGGCATTCCTGATGCGGTCGAAACCGTGGCGATGCGGTCACTTGCGACCACCTACGGCAAAACGTGGCACACGTGGCAGATCGACAGAGGTGACACTCTGCCGTTCGGCATTCCCCAACTGATGATGGGCTACACACGCGATGGGCAGCTAGACCCGGCGCTGATCGCGGAGCGCGACCGGAACCTTCGTGTCTCCACGTCGGATAACCGGCGTGCCAGGGCCGACATCCCTGTCCCCACGCCTGCTCGCGGCGCAAACGCCTGGGAGAGAGGGGACACGCCGCAGCTGACAGTTCACCACGTGCCCACGCAAAACCGGAGGTGACGCCGGCGCGCCGCCGGTCCTTGGGCGGTGAGGGGAGCCCCATCGCGACCGCTTGGGCCTTGACGACGTCCGGGTACAGGCCTTGGGTCCGCAAAGCCGGCAGAGGGCCCGGCGACGCCGCCGGCACAAACGTCTCCGGACGGCGCCCGGCACCGGCCCCAAACTCCACTCTGAAATCTCGTCTCCTCCGGACCGCAGGGCGCCGTGCTGGTGCGTCCAGGCAGAGCAGGGTTTGAGTAGGGCAACTCCCGAGCGAAATTGCCGTTCCTGCAGAACCACACCGGGTGAGTAACCCGTGCCCGACATTTGCCCCTTCGGTTCGGTGCCCGCTCCTTGGATCGTATCATTGGTAGGAATATTAGGTCATCGGCCACGCTGGGCTCTGGGCCCCCGCTCAGGATCGTCCGCTGCCGAGTGCAGAATGAAGGTAATGACCGTTTGTTCGTCTTCGTCCCGCGCAACAACTTCAGTGCTGTAACGACGAGGGCGTGCTCCGCCTGCGGTTCGGTGGTCGCGCGCCCCTCTGGGACAGCTGGCGGCGGCGCCTGCACTCCACGTCGGTTACAGATGCGGCGGCCCGAAGGCGTATGACGCGACAACGCAAATTGCTTGTCGGGGCAGCGCACACTTGCTCGGGCACAGCGTGCGAGCGGCGGCCGCAGAACGCGTTGTCTGCGCCAACCCGGCAAGGGCGGGAAGAATGCATCCGATGATCCCGGGCACCGATTTGCTCGCAGCTCTCTCTGTCCCCGCATACATGACTGATTCGGAGAATCGCCTCGCATTCTACAATGACGCTGCGGCGGAGCTTTGGCAGTGCCGGCCGCCTTGCGGCGAGCCCCTCTCAGCCGGCCCTATGCGCCTCTTCATGCCGAATGGCGTTCCGCTCGCCCCGGAGGAGTGGCCGACCGCTCGCCTGTTGCGGGATGGGGAGCTGCCGCCGACGGTTGAGCTTTATGCGCAGCGGAGGGATGGTTCGCGCTTCTCCGCAGTGCCGCACCCGAGCTTGCTGCGCGACGAAAACGGCCGAGTGATCGGTACTGTCAACCTGCTGATCGACGTCCCCCACTCGGGACAGGGCGATATCGAGGCTGCTCGGCTGGCAGCCATCGTGGCGTCCTCCGATGACGTCATCATCAGCAAGAACTTGGACGGTGTCATCACCTCCTGGAACGCTGCGGCGACCAGGGTCTTCGGTTATGAGCCCGAGGAGATGGTTGGCCAGTCGATCCTGAAAATCATTCCACCCGAATTACATTCGGAGGAACAGCAGATCCTGGCGAAGCTGAAGCGGGGCGAGCGCATATCGCATTACGACACGGTCCGTATGACGAAGGGCGGCCAGCGCGTCGACATCTCACTGACGGTCTCGCCGCTGCGCGACCGCCACGGGCGAATTGTGGGTGCTTCGAAGGTCGCCCGCGATGTTACGGAGCGCAAACGCAGTGAGGCGCTGCAGCGGCTCCTGTTCGATGAACTCAATCACCGGGTGAAGAACACTCTGGCAATCGTGACGGCGCTTGCCAGCCAATCGCTGTTGAAGACGTCCTCGCCCGAGGAATTCGCCGAAAGCTTCACCGGTCGGGTCGAAGCGCTCGCACGCGCCCACGATCTTCTAATGTTGGGCCAAATGCGCGGGACGACGCTCGCGGATTTGGTCCACGAGCAGGTCATACTCGCTGGGGGTGCGCGCATTTATGCGGACGGTCCCCGGGTTGACCTTGACCCGCAGGCGGTGGTCCAGATCGGGCTGGTACTGCACGAGCTCGCCACCAACGCGCGGAAATATGGTGCGCTGTCGACTCCCAACGGACGGCTGAATATTACCTGGGCCCACATGCCCGATAGGGAGCGTGAGGTCGTCATCCACTGGCGTGAAAGCGGCGTGCCCAATATGCGACCCCCGCAGGCACGCGGCTTCGGCACGACGCTCATCGAGCGGACAACACAGGCGTTTGGCGGCCGCGCCACCATCGAGTTCCGCCCCGGCGGTCTCGCCTGCGATCTCCAGCTGCAGCTGCGGGATGACCCGTCACCGCCGGCGCTCCGGCTTCCGCCCTCGAACGGCAGGCGCTTGGCAGCCCCGCCGCACACGGTTCCGAATCTGGAAGGCAGGCGCATTCTCGTCGTCGACGACGAGCTGGTGATTGCAATGGATCTCGAGGCGCGACTCAGCGGGCTTGGCTGCATCGTCATTGGCCCGGCTGCGACAGCTGCTGCGGCTATCGCTCTGATCGGCAGTGAGGAGATCGACGCGGCCCTCGTTGACGCTAACCTTGGCGGCCATCGCGTCGATGATGTTGCCGCCTCTCTTGCGCAACGGCACATCCCATTCGCCTTCGTCACCGGTTACGGCCCGGAAGCTCTGCCGGACACTTTCCGGCACGTGCCGGTGGTGGCAAAGCCGATCAACGTCGCGCAACTGAATGAGACACTCGCCGCGCTGGCGGCGAGCATCAAGCGCTGACCCACGGTCGAGCAGCAGCAGGGCAGCAGGGCTCACCCAAAAACGTTGGTCTCGCGATGGCTTCCAAGCGGCCGCCGTCTGGGCAGAGCAGAGCCAGGCGATTTCCGTCGAGAGTCCCGCGCTCGGGCGACGTCAAGTTCAGGCGTTCGTCTGCGCAGATCTCACCAAGCGGCGGGACAGCGACCGCCGCGCAAGGTGGACGGCGGGTGGACGGCGGCCGCCCGCAACGAGTCATCGCAGCGGCCACGGCAAAGCCCATGATGCGAGGCGGGCTGGATTGTCGAGGCGAGGCTCTGCAGGTCCTTGCAGAGAGCTTTTCGGCAGCCAGCGCCGGCACGCGCGATATTGCTCATGACCGCGCCTGGCAAAATCGGGATTGCGATCGGATCCAGGCGCAGGACGACATGCCGCTAGTGCCGCAGTCGCAGCCCCTATCAGCTGCATCCAGCAGGCGCAGATGGGTTCGTAAGGGCGAGATCGTAGTCCGTGGCATGGGCCTCGTCCGAACGGCGATCGAGCATCTTCGGAGTGGCCATGCGGCGGCCTCTCGCCTAACGCCGAATCCCCAACCCTGTTTCGGGTTCCTACGCCAGCTCTCCGCAGCATCGGGCTAAAGGCGGTCCGCCCCTGCTCAGACAATCAGCGAGATGCGGAGTCAGGATCACTGCGTGATCCTGCCATTTATGCTGACAAGGAACTGGCTGGATGCCTTCTGAAAATCGGTCGCAAGTCACGGCACTCTGGGGATCGTTGTTCACGAACCCGAGGAGCGCTTCGTTGGCAGCTCCTTGTTGGACAAAGTACGCCATCGCGACATTGGCGCGACCTGACATAAAGCCCGGAACGATGCGCCACGCCGAAGTGCTTTCCGGTCCGTTGACGGCGACCAGGCGCGCGTCCTGAGGGAGCTGTAGGCCCGGCAGCCGGCGCACTTGGCCGCCTTGGTCGAGAACAAAGCGCGCAACGTCAGTGCGAAAGGAGCTCTGGCCTGCAGGGCACTCGACAGAGCGCACGCCGACGACCATGCCGTACAGGCTACCATCGGGCGCAGGCGGGTTGCCGAATCCCATCACGAGATTCCGTACCTGCGCTGCGTTCCCGTCGTAAATCTCCAGGATTCTCTCGCGCGGATCTGCTGTCTCATAGATGCCGAGCGTCGACCGCAGGTGTTGGCAGGCTGGGTCCTGCGCACGCGCTGCCACCGAAAACAGGACGAAGCTGGCAGCGCAAACTGCGATGAGTGATTGCATCGGATCCCCGCGAGTTGCCGGTATGCGCCTTGCGCGGACGTAGTCTGGCGCAACTGATCGCTCCGGATAAGTACCGAACTTATTGCCCATCGGGCACGGGGGCCTGGGCGGCGAGTCAAAGGTCTTCGGGCGTGGGCGGCCAATCCCGTCGCGGTAGCAGCGTCAATACAACACGCTAGCGCCGACAGTCGACGAGCATAGCCGGATATAACTGACCCCCTGAAGCCGGCATCTCTCGGGCGTGCCATTCTTGGCGGCCGGTCCCCTCCTCACGTGCGCGGCCAACCCCACTGCTCGGCGCCGGCGCTAATTCGAAAGCGAGGTGCCGCGGGAACCAGGTCGGCCGATGGCTGGGTGAACTGTCGCCGCGGCGCGCGGCACTCGAAGGTGCTCAAAAGTAGCTATCGTCACCAAAACCCAGTCGGCATCCTGGCCAGCCGCCCGATGGTAGCGGATGAACCCGCTAACGAACGCACTGTCGGGCTTCGTCCATGTGCCCTCGGCACGGCGCTCGTCCACCATGTCGCTTGCGGAGGTGGCGATTAAATATCGGCCGCAACCCTCGCAATCCACGGCTCTGTTGTCGCCGTTTGCGAACATCCGAGATGCGGATCCGCAGAGAACGCACGGCTCATGCCGAGCAAGGCTCGCGTTTTTGCCATAGGGAATTTTTGACCTTGGCGTTCGGGATCGTCTCGACGGCATAGGCCGTCTTGGCCGTCTGTGACACAGGAAGCCTCGTGGTTCGATTCTGCCCACAGTACCAACATCGATGACACGGATAAATGCAGTGCCGGCCATGAGCCGCGAGGCTGGCCCCGCATAGCCGCAGGGCCCACCTGCCGCACAGACGGGCGGTGGTAGCGACCCTTGTTCGTGCCCTGTGCGTGCCGCCGCCGTGGGTTGAGGGGGAGCTCCCTGCGCGCAGATTTCGGAAACGCCGCCGGTGATCGAACGATCGCCATCGGGCACTCGCGAGAGAGCCCGAGCTGCCGGCGAATGCTGGGCCAGTTCCAGACCTCGGTGAGAGCCGCGGTCCTGCTTGGCCGGGGCTGAGCCACGCCGGCAGTGTTCGGTTTGCTTTTCCGACCGCTAACGCGCGGCCGCTGTCGTGGCATGCGTACGAGGTTGCACGCGCGGGTTGCGAGCCGACGGTCACCTGAGCCCAGACGCATCGAAAACGACTGCAGGACCGCAATGCAGCACAATGGGTGATCCGCCATCCGAAACCTCGCAGTCTTTGGTTCGTTTCCCTCGCGCCTCCCCCCGGGCCAAGAGAGAGAACGATGCGCGACTTCCTGCCAACGTTGCTGGTTTGCGCCAGTCTCGCCGCTGGCGTCTTCGGCTTGCAGGCGGTTCTTTCCATGGCATCTGCCGAAGAGGATCGGGTCAAAGTTACCGCCTCCCAGGGCCCCTAGGCGAATTGGCTTAATGCCGCACGCCAGCGGGCGGGCGCGGGCGCCCCGAGGCGCGCGCGGCTGCCAGCAGGAGCTGTTCTCCCAGCGCGGACGCTGGCCCGCACTGCGGCACGGTCAGGAGGAAGCACCGCGCCTTCTGACAGCACGCGCCGACATCGGGCGTCAGCGGGCGGCCGGCCCACGCCGATGCACAGCGGCACTCGTGCCGTTCAGCGTCGGCGCACCGGGCAGCGAAGCCGGTCCTGCGCTGTCGTGTGGCAGCCCGGAGGAGCGGCAGCTCCCGGTGCCCAGCACGACCCGGGCAGGCGCGCAGCGGGGCCTCTGCAAGCGGGCCAGCACGCCTCCGCGCAGCGGGGCGCATCCGACGCGTGGCGGCATTCCAGTCGGCTTCGGCAGCCGGCGGCTGCGGAGGCGCCCGACGCGCGCCTAGGTACGCTCCTCCAGAACGGCCTCCCCTGGGCGATGGCGAGGATTTCTGACGGCAGATCGGCGGCACTCCTCTTTGCCAAGCATCCAGACCTCCAACTGCCGGCGCGCCCGGAATACCCGACATTTCACGGTTCCTTCCGCGCAACCAGTCGCCTCGGCGATCTCGGCGTAGGACATGCCCTGCACTCCCACCATAACGAGCGCCGCCCGTTGGTCGGCTGGTAGCCTGGCGAGCTGTCGACGCAGTTCCGAACAGGCGAAGCTCTCTTCTTGGCTCGCAGCTCTCGCCAAGGCTGAGCCGGGGGCATCTTCGAGCTCCACTGTCTCGCGGTAAGCCCGACGATCGGAAAGAAACCGGTTGCGGAGGATCCGGTATATCCATGCGGAGAAGTGCGTGCCCGGCTGGAAGGTGTGCTGATGCGCGAGCGCGTTTGTGACCGCCGCCTGGACCAAGTCATCTGCGTCGGCGCGGTTCCTTGTCAGTGCGATCGCTTGAACTTTGAGGCGGGGAAGGTTAGCGACAAGTTCATTATGAAAATCAAACGAGAGCCCGCTATTCTCCGGGTCTTTTGCTGTGCGCGTCATGCTGCAAGTCGTCCTCCGCGTTGAACTCACTGGGAAAATGCGCAGGGTCGGCCGGGCGCTGCACCACCTTCGCGTGATGCGGGCGCCAATAACCGGCGTCCCGCCCCGTAGACGTTTTTCGTCGCTTCACCTCGGTGTTGCTGCCTGCCCAAGTAGTGGGAAAGCCTGGCTTCCTATCGCGTATGAGGAGGGTGCGCCGAGTTTAGAGATGCGGTCGCAGCCGCGACCACAATTGGCGGCGGAGCTTGACCGCGCGAGTCCACTTGTTCCCGAGTACCGCTGCGTCGCACGCATCCCGGCCTAGGCTGGCGCCAGCAGCATCCAGGCAAGGGACTTTGACGCAGAAGAGGAAGCCTCCGCGGCATCCGCGCGTTCGGATGCCGGGCCTTCAGGGAGCGTCCGATGAGTGACACCGCGTGGTGGCAGCACGGCACGATCTATCAGGTTTATCCCCGTTCCTTTCAGGACAGTGATGGGGATGGCGTCGGCGACCTCAAAGGGATCCGGCAGCGGCTCGACCATCTCTGCTGGCTCGGCGTCGATGCGCTGTGGATCTCGCCGATCTACCCTTCGCCGATGGCGGATTTCGGCTACGACATCACGGATTACCGCGGGGTGGATCCGATCTTCGGCCGAATGGAGGATTTCGACCATCTGCTGGCCGACGCGCATGGCCGCGGGCTGAAGGTAATCCTGGACTTCGTGCCGAACCACACGTCCGACCACCATCCCTGGTTCATGGAGAGCCGGAGCTCGCGCCACAATGCGAAGCGGGACTGGTACATCTGGCGCGATCCGGCGCTGGATGGTGGACCGCCGAACAACTGGCTGGCGAATTTTGGCGGCAGCGCCTGGGAGTATGACCCCGCAACCGGTCAGTACTACTACCACGCGTTCCTGAAGGAGCAGCCGGACCTGAACTGGCGCAACCCGGCGGTCCGCGAAGCGATGTATGACGCGCTTCGCTTCTGGCTGGATCGGGGCGTGGACGGCTTCCGCGTCGACGTCCTCTGGCACCTGATTAAGGACGACCAGTTCCGTGACAACCCGCCCAATCCCGCCTGGCTACCGGGGCACGCGGGCATAGACCGGCTGCTGCAGCGATATTCCTGCGACCGCCCCGAGATCCATTCCGTGGTTGCGGAAATGCGGGCGGTCCTGGACCGCTATTCCAGCCGTGTGCTGATCGGCGAGATCTATCTGCCGATCGAGCGGCTGGTGGCCTATTACGGCCGCGACATGGCGGGCGCCCATCTCCCTTTCAACTTCCAACTCATCTTCGCTGCCTGGAACGCGCGCGACATCGCCCGCATCGTCGATGACTATGAAGCCGCGCTGCCGCAGGGGGGCTGGCCGAACTGGGTCCTCGGGAATCACGACCAGAAACGCATCGCCACACGTGTGGGCGCCGCGCAGGCGCGCGTCGCGGCGATGCTGCTGCTGACGCTGCGCGGCACGCCGACGCTCTACTACGGGGACGAGCTGGGGCTCGAAAATGTGCCGATCGCGCCGGAGCAGGTGCAGGATCCCTGGGAGAAGAACGAGCCCGGCCTGGGCCTCGGCCGGGACCCTGCGCGCACGCCGATGCCCTGGGATGAGTCGGAGAACGCAGGCTTCACCTTGGGCAAGCCCTGGCTGCCTCTCAACCCCGATCACGCGACACGCAATGTCGCGGCATTGGCGGCGGATCCGAACTCAATCCTGACCCTGTGCCGCCAATTGATCGCGCTTCGGCGCGCATATCCCGCCCTCCATCGCGGGCGATACCTGCCGCTGCGCACGGAGGATGATATCTTCGCCTTTCGCAGAAGCTGCGGCCAGCAGAGGGATCTGTTGGTGGCGCTGAATTTCGGGCAGACCGTGAAGCGCCTGGCCCTCCCGCCTGATGCCGCCGGCGCAGATCTGCTGCTCTCGACGGGGCTTGACCGGATCAGGGAAAGCACAGGGGAGGTGCTGCAACTGCGCCCGCGCGAGGGGCTCGTGCTGCAACTGATGCCGCGCTGAGCGCGGCTCGGACCCGGCGGCCTCAATCCAGTCCGAGCACAACCCCCTCGTCAGGGCGCAGCTCCATCCTGCCGGAGCTGCGCTCATCAACGCGATCGAGCCGCGTCGACAGCAGCACGCGGCTCTCCCCGGCAAACGCGAAGCTCTGCCTGGAGCCGCCAAGGTTCAGTGCGACCAGGACAGCGCCGCCCTCCGACTCACGCCGGAACGCGACCACCTCGTCTTCACCGCGCAGCGGCTCCAGGCGCGCGCCCCGCAATGCCGGCTGTTCCCGACGAAGCGCGATCAGGTGGCGGTAGAGCGCGAGCATGGAGCGTGGATCCTCGGCTTGGGTTGCGACATTCAGCGCGCCGACCTCCGGCCCGATCGGCAGCCAGGGCTCGCCGGTCGTGAAGCCCGCCTTGGGCTCGGGGCACCACCGCATGGGCGTGCGCTCGGGGTCGCGGCCTAACCCATAGCCGGGGACGAGCTTCTCGAAAGGGTCGCGGATGCGCTCGGGCGGCACCGGCATCTGGTGCATGCCAATTTCGTCACCGGCGTAGAAGAAGACGGTCCCCGGCAAGGTCATGTGCAGCATGACGGCCACACGGGCCTGCGCGGATCCCACACGCTCCGCAACCCGGATCTTGTCATGCCCGCCGAGCGCCCAGCAGGGCCAGCCGTGGCTCGGGACCATGTTCAGGTACTGGTCCATGGCGGCGGCCACGGAGCGTGCGTTCCATGGCGTGTCGAGCAGGCCGAAATTCAGCGGTAGCTGCAGGCAAGGCCGGTCCGGTGTGCCGTAGAAGCGTGCCGCCCGATCGGTGGTGGTATCGGCTTCGCCGGCCAGCAGGCGATCCGGGAAGTCCTCCGTCACGGCGCGCAACCCGGCCAGGCAGGCGATCGCCTCCGGCCGGGAATCCGTGAAGACGCGCTTCTGCCGCTCCGGTGGCGGCGTCCGCTCACTCGCGGTCGGGTTCGGCGGATCGTCCCGAAGCAGCGCATCCTCGATCAGCACGCCGCTGGCATCGACCCGGAACCCATCGACGCCGCGGCGCATCCAGAATCGCAGCACCTCTGCCATCGCCTCCCGCAGCGCCGGGTTGCGCCAGTTGAGATCCGGCTGTTCCTTCAGGAAGGCGTGGTAATAGTATTGGTGGGTTCCGGCATCGAACTCCCAGGCGCTGCCGCCGAAGCGGCTCAGCCAGTTGTTCGGCGGCGCTCCATCCGGGCGGGGATCCGCCCAGACGTACCAGTCCCTCTTCTGGCTGCCGCGCGAGGCGCGGCTTTCGATGAACCAGGGATGACGGTCGGAGCTGTGGTTGGGCACGAAGTCCAGGATCAGCTTGATGCCGCGCGCATGCAGGGCAGCGAGCAGGCGGTCGAAATCCTGCAGCGTTCCGAAGGACGGATCGACACCGATGAAGTCGGAGATGTCGTAGCCGCCGTCGCGCATGGGCGAAGGATAGATCGGCGACAGCCAGATCGCGGTGACGCCAAGCGCCGCGATGTGATCCAGCCGGGACAGGATGCCGGGCAGGTCGCCAATCCCGTCGCCGTTCGAGTCCTGGAACGAGCTGGGCAGGACCTGGTAGATGGCCGCATGGCGCCACCATTCCAGGCCGCCGTCGAAGTCATAGGTTGGCGTCACGGTGGCTCCGGAAGCAGATCGCCAGGGGTCGGCCGCGGCGATTTGGATGAGTCGCCCGCACGCGACCCTACGCCGAGCCCGCCGCACGAAAGCCGATGGCTTCGCGCGGAGAGCTTCGGCGGCCGCAGGATCAGCACCTAGCGTTTGCCGGCGCGGCCTTTCTCGCGAGAGGCGCCGCCGCGCTTTCCGCTTCCGCTCTTGCCAGCGTCTTGGGGCTCGGCTTCGACCTCGGCATCTTCGGCGGTGTCTTCGCCTTCCTCGTCTTCGTCCCCGTCCGACATCGCCTCAGGCATGATCGCCTCCTGCGTGACTTCGGTCAGCTCCGAATCCATGAGCTTCTCTTCCTCGAGCGTCTGCGACAGGAGGTCCGCAACCTCTGTTTGACCGAGCGCCGTGGCCAGGGCCACGCCCGTTCCGTAGGCTGAGATCTCGTAGTGCTCGATCTTCTGCATGCCTGCGACGAGCACGAGATCCATGAGCGGACCTTTGTCCTGCTCGTCCACGGTGTGCTGGGCCTCCTCGATCAGGCCACGCATCGCTTCGCACACCTTGCGGCCAGGCCTCTCGTCGAGGGCTTCGAGGGCTTGTTCGAGGCGCTCGATCTGGCTCTGCGTCTGCTCGATATGCATCCGTGTACCTTCCGCCAAGGCCGGCGTGCTGATCTTCTTGCTGACCTTCTGCATGAAGCGGAGCGCCTGCTTTTCAGCGCTATAGGCGTCGCGCAGCTCCTCGACGAGGATCTCCTGGATTGCGTCTCTCATGGTGGTCTTCCCAGCGGCAGGGCGGGATGCCCGAAGCCGATCGGAGAACGTGTCATCGCCGACCCTTGTTGCCCGTGGAGCGATCACTAGCAAGCAAGCTTGGTGAGGTGCGCGGCGCGCTCGAATGCAGAGCGCTCACGTGATCTACCGGCGCCGCGCCTTCTCCGGAGGCCATCGCCGGCGTCCGATATCGCCAGGGCGGGGGCGCTCGCGAGGCCACTGTTTATTGGGTAAGCTGCGAACGAGGTTGAGCGAGTGACCAGGGCGCGGAGTCATTCCGACCGGCCAGGCGCCACTCTCGCATGAGAGTTGGGCGCGCGCTCAAAATGGCCGCCGACGCTGAAGCTTCGCCGCCACTTGTGCTCACCACCGGAGCAGCTCGGCTCGCATCGGATGCGGGTTGGTCGCCGCCCAGACGAGTGGCCCGCGACAACGCACCGCGAGCACGAGGATGCCGTGATCGGTCGCATCGGCGGCGCTTCGGGCCGAGTGGGCCCACCGGCCGGGATCGGTCTCGACGTCCAGGCCGCCGGCAGGCGTCGCGGCTCGCATCATCGGGCAATGGATCGGACGGCAGATGGCCGGGTGCTGACCGCTCCAGCCGGTGGACCGCCCGACGCCCGCTTCCGGACTCACAGCGATGGGTTAGTGGCTCCGTGTCTGCGCAGACCCGTCCGCAACACGAAGGCAGCGGGGACCGCGGCTGCGCAAAGCACTGCCATTGGCCAAAAGCCTTGCCCGCCATAGCGTTCATAGAGTGCTCCGGAGGCAAGAGTGACCGCTGCGCTCAGGACGCCAACGCCCAGCGCGGCATAGAGGGTTTGGGCGGTCGCGGCGAGGTGGCTGGGCACGACCCGGGCGATGATCGCCATGGCCGCGAGGTGCTGCGCCGCGAAGGTAAGGCCGTGCAGCGGCTGCACGAGCATCATCGCCGGCTGCCAGGTTGTCACTGCCATGATCGTCCACCGGAGCACACCGGCGCCTGCCGCTAGCGCCGTCACGCCGGCAGGCCCAAGCAGGGTGAGGAGCCGTCGGCCGATGACGAGAAACACCAGCACTTCAGAACCGACGGCAATCGCCCAGAGGAAGCCGATGGTTCCCGGCGCGATGCCGGCAGCCTGCCATCGTAGCGTCGCGAATCCAGCATAGAAGGCATGGCTGCACGAGATCAGGCCGGCGGCAATGAGCAGCCATCGGAAGCTCGGCAGGCCCAGAAGCGCGCCCAGACGTGCGACAATGGCCGTCCCCGACGCAGTCGCCGGCGCCCTGTCTTGAGGCGAGCGGTCACCGCCGTCCGTATGGGGAAGCAGGAAAACGACACCTGCGGTGACGGCAAAAAGCCCCGC
Organism: Plastoroseomonas hellenica; assembly: GCF_018129085.1. Taxonomy (GTDB): domain Bacteria; phylum Pseudomonadota; class Alphaproteobacteria; order Acetobacterales; family Acetobacteraceae; genus Plastoroseomonas; species Plastoroseomonas hellenica. Next base: position 152,609 of record NZ_JAAGBB010000010.1, on the reverse strand, counting down.
GTTGATCCAGAGCACGATGTGCGGAAATCCCGCTTCGGTCACTGCCAGCCCGGCCAGCACATTGCCCGCGACAAAGCTCAGCGCGCCCGCACCGCGGACCCAGCCATAGTCGAAGCTCCTCCGCACGCCCTCTCGAGCGGCCGATACGGCGAGCGCGTCTGGCAAGGGCCCCAGCGGCCCGGTGGCCATCGCGTGCAGAATCGTAACAAGGAGAAGCGCCCCAGCGCCTTGGGCGAAGACAAAGCCGATGCCGAGCATCGCCGCAGCCGCGAGCAGACCTGCCAGCACCTGCCGAGTTGCGTTGTGGCGGTCGGCGACCAGACCGGCGGCTGGTATCGACGCAAGCCGCGCCACCATACCCGCAGCGAGCAATAAGCCGATCTCGCCGGGGGACGCCCCTTGCCATGCGAGAACCGCGGGCAGGAATGGGCTCAGCACGCCCCAGCCGCAGTACAGGGCGCCGTACAGCAGGAGATAAGCGGCCAGATGGCGCGTCATCTGTTCAATGTAGTACAGCGACCCAGCGCTCGCAGGCGCCGAGGAAGGCGCCGTCTTCGTCTGCACGCGGAGCGCTGCTGTTCCGGGTCAAGCGCTCGGATCCCGTCAGTCTAGGTAGGATTGAAGCCAACGGCCTGCGGCGCCGGTGATTGCGTCCGCCGGGGTGATTGGGAATCGGCCCGATGGGCCGCATGGCTGGCGAGCGGGGCGCCCGGCGCAGGCCATCGATCGGGCGGAAATACTCTCGCGCAGGCCGTGAGCAGGCTCGAAGGACCGATACACCACGCGCCGCGGCACGAAGCATCATGTCGCGCTCCACGCGCATTCAACAGACGGCAGCTGGCGCAGGTTTCCCGGCCCCGGTTAAGGGGAGCGCGGAAACGGCTGTCGTCGTCGGGCCACCGGCAGGGCAGAGCTCAATCGCGCTCACTCGCGTGCCCTCCGCCTGCTCGTCTCCCGGCTGAGGCGGGCCAAACCGTGAGAATTGGCCTCCGGCCCCCCCCCAATCAGTCGCTGGGCGAAGGCGTCGGGTCCCACGGACGATCATTGGGGCGCGCGGCATGGGGCGTTCGCGGATGCAGGCCGGCCGGCCCAGTCCGCTGCGCGGCCGACGAACCGGTCTCCTCCTCGGTGCCCACCGGAAGGCAGATGCGGCACCTCAGGCCGTCGCGGCAGAAATCGAGCTCGACCGTGCCGCCAAAACCCTGGCCGAGGGCGTGTTGCAGCAGCTGCATCCCGAAGCCGCGGCGTGCGGGTCGCACAACTGGCGGCCCGCCGCGTTCGAGCCAGTCGATTTCCACCAGCCGCGTGTCACGGCCGGTTCGACGCAGGGTCCAGCACACCGACACGCTTCCCTCCGGTGCCGACAAGGCACCGTGCTTGGCGGCGTTGGTGGCCAGTTCGTGCAGGGCAAGGCTGAGGATCTCGACCATGCCTGCGGCAAGATGCACTGGAGGACCGCTCGCCTCCACGTGCCCGGAGCCGCCGTAAGGTGACAGGGCGCCTTGTACGATCTCCGGCAGCGGCGCACCGTCCCAGCCGCCACGAACGAGCATATCGTGCGAACGCGCCATCGCGCACAGGCGCTTCTCAAGCGTGTCCTGCACCGCACCGGACACATCGGCGTTGCCAAGGGTCTGGGCAGCGACCGCTTGCACCGTGGCCAGGACGTTGCGCACACGATGGCCCATCTCGGCCATCAGGAATGCCCTGCGCTCCTCATCCGCTCGGACCGTCGTGTTGTCGCGTAAGATGATCAGAAAGCCCTGCGGGCTCGTGTCCGAGTCCAGCAGCGGCGTCACCTGCCCGCTGGCCCAGAACCGGCTGCCATCGCGCCGGATGTGCCAGCGCTCGTTCGCGGCGCGGCCCTTCTCCATGGCGCGGCACAACTCGGCCACGAACACGCCCGCGCTGCGGTCCTCAGCAGTCAGGAAGATATCGCCAGACCGGCCCAGGACCTCGGTGTGCCCGTAGCCGAAGATTGCGCGGGCGCCGGCGTTCCAACCGGTGATCCGCCCCTTGAGATCGAGCACGACGATCGCGTAATCGGTTGCGCTGTCCAGCACCCGCCGCAGATGATCGACCTCAGCCTTGAGAGCACGGTTCTCCGCAGCGAGTTGTGACGGAGATCGCACCAACGGATCTCCGCGGCCGACACCAGTTGTCTCGTCATCAGCTCGCCCGGGCCGCATCGTCATTGTTGATGACACACCTGCACTCCTCGCGCTCCTCGGGGGGTGTTGTAACAGCCACCGCGGTGGGAATCGGTCGGGTCCCATACGGAGCGGGCGGGAACTTGATGTGCTCCCGATCGATGGCGGAGTGAGCAGCGGTTGTATGGGAGGTGGAGCGCTCCAATTTCTTGCAGACCGTCCGCAAAGATCCTTCGGCGCGGGCGGCCGAGAGAGACGTGTGCTCCCGCCGCCACCGGCCGCTTGGAGCCCGTCCATGCCGCAGCAATCCGCTATTCCAGCGCCACGCAACCGGCTGCTCGCATCTCTGCCGGCCGAGGATCTCGCTCGAATCTGGCCGGAACTGGAGCCGCTCGACTGCGAGATCCGCAAGGTTCTCATCGCGCCGGACAAGCGGATCACGGCTGCCTACTTTCCGGAATCTGGGTGGGTCTCGATGGTCGCCATACTCGCCGAGGGGCGGTCAGCTGAGGTCGGCATCATCGGCTCGGAGGGAATGGTCGGCCTTGAACTTCTGCTCGGCGGCGAAGTCAGCACAGTCGAGGCGATGATTCAGGCAAAGGGCACCATGCTGCGGCTGAGCTCTGGCGCTTTCCAGCGCGCCTTGGAGCAGAGCGAAGCGATGCGGCGCATTCTGCTCCGCTACGCCCTCGCCTTCCAGCAGCAGGTGACACAGACGGCGGCCTGCAACGGCAATCATGCGTTGGATCAGCGCTTGGCGCGGTGGCTGCTGATGGCGCATGACAGGGCAGGCAGCGATGACTTCCCGATGACGCAGGAGTTCCTGGCGATGATGCTCTGCGTCCATCGCCCCGGCGTTACCGTCGCGGCTCGGATGTTCCAAAGGGCCGGGCTCATCCGCTACGGGCATGGGCATATCGCCATTACGGATCGCGAGGGACTCGAGGCCGCGGCTTGCGAGTGCTACGGCGCCGTCTGCCGCCAATTCCAACGACTACTCGGGACGCCGGGTTAGTGCAGTTTGCTGCGCCCCCCTGACGTACCGAAAGCCGGGAGAGCGTTGGGCGGGGTGGGCATGCGCCTCCGCGCTGGGCGCGCGGGGCGGCATGCCTTCGCATCGCCGGGACGCGACGACGTAGCCCGGCTTCCCGGTACCCGCATCACCAGCCAAGCAAGCGCGTGTTCCTCTGCGGGTCAGGCCGGGGGAGCGTCGCAGTCGCCGGGCGAGTAGGACAATCAGCGTACCCAGGCGTAGGTCAGCCTGGTACCGCGCGCCCGCATGTCGACGAAGCCGACGCAGCGGCCAGGCTGAGAGCGCCGGTCGCCACCTGCGGGGCTTCGGATGACCGACATCAGCCTAGCCGGGCGGTCAGCGCCGCAGCACTCGAGGGTCATGCGCAGGCGATGAAAGCCGCAGGCAGATCGGACTGGCCCGCGCAGTGGCGAGAGCTGGCTGCCTCCATGCGGGTTGGATCCCGGTGAGGCCCGCGCTCATGAGGCCGGTCGTGCCAGCGCCGGCGACAATTGCCAGCCTCCTCCACCGCGTCTCCACCGCACCGGAGTACAGGCGCAAGGGCTTCCATTCGAAGGTGGTGCTAGGCGCGCGCCATGTCGGCAAGGTGACTGGTGGGCGCGAAACCGCGGGCAGCCGAGAGCTTTTTCCTGGGCGATTGGTGGAGGCGGCCATGACCGAGAAAGAACGGACCCTGCTGCTGCTTGTCGCGCGCCATCTTGCGGCTGTGCTCGAAGCCGACGTGACATCGCCCGACGAGCCGAGTGCCGAGGCTGCGGAAATTCGGGAGCTCATCGAGAGCCTGGAAGGGAGTGAAGGAAGACGCATTCACCGGCTTTGAAACCGCCAGCACTTCAGAAGGTCTGCCCGTCAGAAGGTCTGCCCGCGGCAAGCCTGGGGCGGCATCGACCGACGCTATCCCGCCCTGAGGCCGATCCCCTCCTGCGGCAACGAGGGAAGGGTGTGGTTTGATCAGCGTCGTGCCAGCGCTGCCATCCCGAGCGAGGCGCGATAAGCAACGCGGCGCGGTTCGCCACCGAGCGCTTGCCCTCGCCTGACTTTCCCCCGAATCGGGAGCGGCGCGATGACCAGCCGGGTCAGGCCGTTCAAGCCGGTTTGGGCTAGGCGCAGCCGCTCCCGCGACGAGCAAAGGACTGCACCCGGCCCTGCTGCAATTCGAAGGTCACGCTGCAATCCGCGGCCCGGTGCCCAAAGATGACCCCGCTTCCGATGCCGATGGCAAACCCGCTGCCGAAGCCCAATCCAAAGCCGAGGGAGGGGGTTATCGAGGGCCCGCTTGTACTGTCCAGCTCATAATCCAGAAAGCGGCGTCCCTCGACTTCCTGCGCCCGATGCGGAACACCGAGGCCCGCGACCAGCTCACCCTCTGACCGGCCGACGTAGTTCGCCATCCGCGCGTCGAACTCCGTGCCCCTGTCGGCACAGGCGACGAGGAATGGGAGAAGCAGGAGCAGCAGAACCTTACCCATGGGCCGCTTCATCCATCTTGGAACGCCCACGGAAACGTGGAGCATGGGTGGACAGTTGCGGCTCGCCCCCGCCGCCACACATCCCGCAGCTGAGCGCGGCGGGCGCCGGCAGCGTCGGATCGGGCCCGGAGCACCTGGTCTCCGGCCTTCTGAGGCTGCCCAGCTTGCGCGGTACGGTGCTGAAGCCGGGCTTCCGGTGAAGCCGCCTCTGTCGCGCCGTTGTGGCCGGTCGTCGGATCCTGCCCATCAAGGAGCCGGGGAGAAGAGGCGGAGCGACGCCAACATCGCGCGGGCCTGCCCGACAGCCGATCGCCCGGTTGCCAGGATGGTCCGAGGGCGCGGCGGTGATCGAGCGAGCGCGCCCGGTGCCTGCCTCGCCGCGGGCGCTTTCCGCTGGCGGCCGCCGCGAGTCGACCCGCAACCACTCGGGTGCCGCCACGTTCGCAACTGGCAACTGCCCTGAGCGGCCGGCTCAACACGAGGAGATCCATGGCCCAGATCTTCGTTCTTTCGGAGTATCGGAAGCGCATCATGGCCGGGCGATCCCCAGCGGCCGTGCGATCAGACCAAAGCGCTTCGCCGCGGAAGCCACGCGCCCAGACGAACGATGGAGCGAGGAGGCACGAGCCCGAGGCGCCGCCGGAGCCGCTCGATGAGGATGAGGCACCCTGGGTTCGATGATGATGTCCGGGTCGGGACCAGCGGGATGCCTGGAACGATGATGACCGCGGCACCCCGCTGAGGAGAAGACCAACCGCGGAATGCCGAGGCGCCCATCCGGCGCCGATTTCGACCTCCGGTCGCCGATGGTTTTGGCCGATTGATCCAGCCTGGCCGACCCCGCGGCCGGGCGCGAGCAGCCCACGGCCCGGGGCCATTGCGGCGGGACGCGGTCAGCACCTCTGGATCGAGTCTCCGACCGTGTCCCATGTAGGAGCGGGAAACGCAGGCGCACTGAGAGAGTGGCGCGCCGCGCGAGGATCACGAACGAGCCGCGTCGTTCGGGACAAGGACCGCGACTGGAAGATCTGAGAGTAGCGCGTCCGGGCTGAAGGTTTCGGCCAGACGCCAAACGACCTTCTTGCTCAGCAGATCCACCCAGCCCGCGCCAGTATCAGCAACAGACGGCCAGGCGATCGCAGTGCCCTCCCACGTCGGATTGGCGTCATGCTGGGCTGGGAAGCGCGCCGCCACCACAAGAAGAGCGTCACCCTCATGCCTGCGCGTGAAGGCACAGAGGTGATCCGCTTTGGGGCCGATCGCCGCGAGCGGCTCGTACGACCCATTCGCGAATAAGCCGGGGTGCGCGCGCCTGTAGGCGAGCAAGGCACTGGTCACGGCGAGCTTGATGCGGCCGTCGCGCCAGTTCTCCATCATGGCGCGAGCTGTTGGCCCTGGGTCGGCTTGCAGCGCTGCGGTGACCTCGGTCAGCAGGTGCTCCCGCACGGCATAGTCGACGGGCCGGCGATTATCTGGATCGACGAGATTGAAGTCCCACAGCTCCGCACCCTGGTAGGTGTCCGGCATGCCCGGCACGGTCAGCTTCAGCACCGTTTGTACCAGGCTGTTGCGAACGCCGAGCCGAGCCACGCGCTTCTGGAAGGGAAGAAACTGGCCGAAGAACGCGTTACCTCCGGCTGTGTCCAGTGCAGCGCGAACGAAGCTCATGGTCGAGGCCTCGTAGGCTCGGTTCGGCGTCGCCCAGGTGGAGTGTCGCTTTGCTTCGCGCAGGGACTTCACCATCGCACCTTGCAGGCGCTCCGAGAACGCGCCGACCGCCTGGGGGTCGAGCCTTGCGATCCCTGTCAGTTCCATCGGCCAGGCGCCAATGAGGAGCTGGTAAAAGAGGTACTCATCGTCGCGGTCTGGTGGCGCATCACCCTCCACGTCGCCACAGCGCGCCCGCAAGATGCGGCTCCAGTGATCGACTTGCCGGGCCCACTCGTCCGGCAACTCCGACAGCACCGCCAACCGCGCTCGCGTGTCCTCGCCCCGCTTCGTGTCGTGTGTGGAGGTGGTCAGCATCGCGTGTGGCCAGCGTCTGGCGCGCTCGGCATTTGCAGCATGGAACGCTGCGATCGGTACGGCGAAATGATCGGGGTGGCCGCCGACCTCGTTCAAGGCAACGAAGCGATTGTATCGGTAAAACGCTGTATCCTCGAGACCTTTGGCCATCACCGGCCCGCTATACTGCTGGAGGCGCATGGCGAAGCGGGTCACGGCGTGGCGGCTGAAGCCGCTGCGGGGCTGCGCGACCAGATCGGTCGTCAGGAGGCGGTGCAGGAAATCGAAGACGCTCGGGTCCAGATCAGCTCGGTTGCGTCGTGCCTGCGCTACTGCCCAATCGATATCCCGCCGGTCATCCTCCGTCGGTGCGCCCAGTAGATCCACGTAGGTTCGATAGACGGGAAAGCAGGCGACAATCTCCTTCAGCCCCTGCTGCAGAATGTTGTGTGTGAAATCCGCCGTGGATGGGTTCTGCCGCGCCACCTCCGCAGCTTCGCCAGCCAGCGTGTTCAGCTCGCTCGCCATCTCGCTCCGCATAATGCGCAGCTTGCTGTCGCGCACGCCATGCGCGAAGTCCTGGTGGCGACGCGTGAATTCGGCGTAGGTGCGGGTGAAGCCGGGCTCTCCAGCGGGGTCAACCAACAGCCCCAGAAGAAGGTTGGCAAATTCATAGCCGGTCGTGCCCTGGACCGGCCAGTCGTCCCGCAGGCCCTCATGCCGCGACAGGATCTTCTCGACGACCAAATAGAAGGGCCGCGGTGCCTGCTCCCGCAGGCGCAGCAGGTATCCCTTCGGGTCGAGCAGCCCATCGACATGGTCGATGCGCAAGCCATCCAGGGCGCCCTCCTGCATCAGCGAGAAGACCAGCTGGTGCGCGCGGTCGAACAGCTCCGGGAGCTCCATCCGCAAGCCGGCGAGCTCGTTGATATTGAAGAACCGGCGGTAATTGATGTCGTCGGCGGCGACCCGAAAATGCGCAGCGCGCCAATGCTGGTCCTGGATCAGAGAGTCCAGCTCGCGCCAGGTCTCGCCCTTTCCCGGCTCACCATTCAGTCGCGCGACAGCCGCCTCCACCGCATCGCGGACGTCCTCACGGTCACGCGCGAGTCCAACAAGATGAGACTGCAGCTCGCGCGCGTGCTGTGCGATGCGTGGGCGCCAGTGCGGCAGGCCGGAAAAGGTGTCGCCGAGCCTCTCCAGGTCCGGATGCAGATCGCCCAGCACGCGTTGATAATGAAGCGGGCAGATCGGCAGCTTGTGCGTGCCATAGGCCCAGATCGCGAAGCCGCCAGCCTCCGGGTCGAAACGCAAGGCGAGCTGCCCAGCCTGCAGCACAGCGCCGTATTGGTCCCCGAGGAAAGGGATCAGCACCTTTCCACGCAAATAGCGCCGGTCGGACTGCCAGTCGATGTCGAACCATCCCGCGTACGCCGAATCCGGTCCCCATTCGAGCACGTCCAGCCACCACGGATTGTCCGCTCCACCAACGCCCATATGGTTCGGCACGAAGTCGAGCACCTGGCCGAGCCCGTTCTCCCGGAAGGCCGCGACCATGGCGCGAAAGTCCGTCTCGGCGCCGAGCTCCGGGTTCAGCCTTCCATGGTCGACGATATCGTAGCCGTGGGTGCTGCCAGGCCGGGCTGCCAAATAAGGGGAGGCATAGACGTGGCTCACCCCGAGCCGCGCGAGATAGGGTGCGAGTGCGGCGGCGTCGCGGAAGCCGAACCCCTTGTGGAATTGCAGCCGGTACGTCGCGCCCGGCACCGGTGGTACGCCGGCCTCAGCCATGGTCGATCGCTTCCTCGGGATGTGCGGTGCCACGCTCCGCTCGTAAGATCGCGGCGATCTCGATGAAAGGAGATCGCGTCGGCAGTTCCTCCAGCGTCAGAGAAAGCCGCCGTCGCCAGTTGGGATGCTCCTCCGAGGTGGATGGCACGTTCACCTGATCGACCTCATCCGTGAGGTCGTCGAGCTGTGCCAGGGCGAGCATCGAAGAGCTGCGTGCAAGGTAGGCATGGGCCGCGCGGGCCAGGGCAGGGACATCCGGCTCCGCACCCTCGGGCAGCAAGCCCGCACGGCGCAATGCCTTGACGAGGTGCGTGCGATCGCGATCCCTGTCCTCGCGCTGCCGGGTGGCTTCTCCTGAATCCGGGTACAAGCCGAGCCGCTCCTTCAGCGCGATGTCCCGTGCTTCCCACCAACCCCGAAGGGTGGGCAGGTCGTGACTGCCCGCGACGGCCAGGGCCAGTGCTGGGTAGGCGTCCGGCGGAAGGAAGGCCCCGGTCTCGCGGTCTTGCTCAAAGAACAGCACCCGGTAGGACAAGACGTTGGCGGCCGCCATGCGCTCGCGGAAGCCGTCTGGCACAGTCCCGAGATCCTCTCCGACGACCAGGCACCGCTGCCGCTGGCTCTCCAGCGCGAGGATCCCGACCAAGTCATCGAGCGGGTAGCGGACATAAGCACCGGCCGTCGGCTTCTCCCCGCGCGGGATCCAGTAGAGATGCTGCAGGGCCATGACATGATCGATGCGCAAGCCGCCGGCGTGGCGCATGTTGGACCGCACGAGCTCGATGAAGCTGCGATAGCCCTCCTCACGAAGCGCGCGCGGGTGGAACGGAGGCAGCCCCCAGTCCTGGCCGGCCGGGTTGTAGATGTCGGGCGGTGCCCCTACCTGCGCGCCGGAGACGACGGCGGCTGCATTGACCCAGGTCTCGGCGCCGCCGCGGTCAGCGCCAACCGCGAGGTCTCGATAGAGGCCGACCATCATGCCGCCTTCGGCCGCGGCCGCCGCGGCCGCGCCGAGCTGGGTATCGGCCGCCCATTGCATCCAAGCGAGGAAATCCAGGCGTCGCTGATGTCGCGCCGCGAACTCAGTCACGGCAGGCGATGTCGGATCGCGGTACTGCTCCGGCCAGCGGCGCCAATCGGCAGCGGCGGGATCCTGCCCAACAAAGTGTTCCCGCAGCGCCAGAAAAAGGCAGTGCCGTTCCAACACCGCGCCGCGCTCTCGCCGGAACGTCTCGAAGGCTGCTGTGCCGGCCTGATCAGGCGCCTGGCGCCAGGCCTCGAACATCGCCTCCAGCGCGCTCCACTTGAGCGACGTAACCTCGGCATAGTCCACCAACTCGCTGGCGCGGCACCTCTCGACGCGCGCCTGGAAGGCGCCTGAGGTGGTCAGCGCGCGCGCCTTTTCACAGCCGATCAGCTTCGAAAGCGCCGGTACGTCGATATTGAGGACGTTCAGCAGAAGGCGGCTGGCGGGCGAGTACGGACTGGCATGCTCGGGGTCGTCGGGGAACATGGCGTGGAGCGGGTTCAGCCCGATCACGCCGGCCCCATGGCTCGACGCCAGCGCCACCAGGCTGCGCAGGTCGCTGAAGTCTCCGATCCCCCAATCGGTGGCCGAGCGGAGCAGATACAGTTGCGCGGAAATGCCCCAGATCCGTCGGCCCTGGGCCAACCCGGGCGGCAGCCAGCATCGGCCCGGCGTCACGATCAGACCGGTCGTTGCCGCGCCCGGCATCACCGTCAGCGTGTGGTAGCCGCAGGGGAGGGCGGGTTCCAGCACCAACCGACGGCGCTGCACGTCCTTGCCGCCAAGGCTGAACTGGGACACCAGGGCCAGCTTTGCGAATTCGGCCCTGCCTGACCGCTCGCCAACATCCTCCAGCTGTACGTGCCAGGAGATCTCCCCGGTCCCCGCGGCCAACGTCAATTCGACGGACGGCGGATCGTCCTGCGAACGCAGCACAACGACCGGTGGGAGCGGGCGCTCCCATTCCGCACGGTCCAGGACCTCGAGCGCGGCCGTCGCGGCCCCCTCATCGGCCGCATCCACGCCCATCGCTGCCAGGAGGCGGCGCTGCGTCTCTCGACTGGCGCGGACAATCGCGCCGCGGGCGTCGCGAAACTCGAGCTCAATGCCCATGCGATCAGCAAGTCGCTCCAAAGCCGGACTGGCCGACCTCTCCCCGCTCATTCCGCCGGAACTCCCTCGACGGACCAGCGAACAGTCCAAGGACCGAATGCGCCGCCTTCGGCCACCTTGCCCTCGCACCAAAGGATGTGGCCGGCGGCCGGGGGGAAGCCTTGCACCGACATGTTCGACAGGTTGGCAGCAAGCACCAGCGCCGAGGCACCATCATTCAGCGGCCAACGCAGGACGACCGCTGAATCGCCAACCACCTCGTGGCGGCCGCCGCAGCCGATACGCGCGATGAGCGGGACAAGCTCCGCTTGCCGCATGGCGAGTATTGCGCGGTACCAGGCGAGCCAGTCACCATGCCCAGGTTGCTGGATGTCGTCCCAGCGGAGCTTGGCTGCGACGAACGTTTCCGGTGCGGTCGGATCCGGGATGTGCTCTCGGGTCGCGGGGTCATGGAACTCCGGGAACCGCGCGAATTCTTCGCGCCGCCCTTTGCGAACGGCCTCGGCCAAGTCCGGTCCGAAGTCGCAGAAGAATGGGAAGGGCTGTGCCGCAGCCCATTCCTCACCCATGAACAGCATCGGGACTTGCGGCAGCAGCAGGTACACCGCTGCGACTGCCCGCACCGCCTCCGCCGCCGCGAAGGCGGTCAGCCGGTCGCCGAAGGCGCGATTGCCGACCTGGTCGTGGTTTTGGATGAAGGCGACGAAGGCACTTGGCGGAAGATGGGCACTCGGTTCTCCGCGCGGATGGCCCCGGAACGGCATCAGCTCGCCCTGAAAGGCAAATCCCTCACCGAGCGCCCGGCCGAGCTTCTCCGTATCGCCGTGATAGTCGGCATAGTAGCCCTGCGTTTCGCCACTCGCTGCGGTGTGCAGCACGTGGTGAACATCGTCGTTCCACTGCGCAGTATACCACCGCGGATGACCATACGCGCGGACCAGGCGATGCGCCTCGTTCTCCTCATTTTCCAGGATCAGATGAACCTGCCGCCCAGGTGCGGATGCCCGAACGCGCTCTGCCAATTCCTCCAGCAGGTGCTTCGGGCCATCATCGAGGATGGCATGCACCGCATCCAGCCGTAGACCGTCGAGATGGAACTCCTCGATCCAGTAAAGCGCATTGTGGACGAGATACTCCCGGACCGGGCCGGCGCCGACGGCGTCCGTGTTGATCGCGGCCCCCCAGGGGGTCTTGTGCCGATCGGTGAAACTCTGCGGCGCGATCGCGTGAAGGTAGGCGCCCTCTGGTCCGAAGTGGTTGTAGACGACGTCGAGCAAGACCATCAGACCGCGGGCATGAGCGGCTCCAACCAGCGCCTTGAGGTCGTCCGGCCGCCCATAGCTTCCATCCGGCGCATAGGGGAGCACGCCGTCGTAGCCCCAGTTCCGCCGTCCTGGAAAATCGGAGACCGGCATCAGCTGAATGGCGGTGACGCCGAGCGCGACCAGATGATCGAGTTTGCTGATGACCGCGGCAAAGGTCCCCTCTGCGGTGAAGGCGCCGACATGCAGCTCGTAGACGACCGCCTCTTCCCACGGTCTCCCCGTCCAGCTCGTGTCGCGCCAGACGTGCGTGGCCGGATCCACCACCTCACTGGGGCCATGCACATCTTCCGGCTGATAACGCGAGGCGGGATCAGGGACGCGCAGCCCGCCCGGCAAAACAAACCGGTAGCGCGTGCCCGCGCGCGCCTGCCTCGTCACCAGCTCGTGCCAGCCTTCGCCGGCTGGCTGCATGCGCACCGGATCCGCGCCGTCGAGCTCCAGGCCGATCTCTGCATGAGGTGGTGCCCAGAGCCGGAACCGCACGCATCCGTCCGGCAGGATCTCGGCGCCGAAGGGCATGCGGTGCGCACGTGTCGTCATCACCACCGTGTCGCCATCGAGCAAGGCGAGAACGCCGCGCAGCGGGATGCCGACCCAGTCCGGCCGGTTGGCAAGCTCGTAGGCAATCTCATAAAGCGCCTTCTCCAGCATGAAAAAGCGAACCACTCGTTCGGCCTGCGCGCGGTCGTCGGGACAACTGGCAGCGCTGCGCGCCACCGCGAGGTATGCCTCGAGATACGCTCGCACCGCCGCAGCCTCCCAGGCCGCGAGACGCGACTCAGCTGCCACGCGCTGATGCGCCGGCAATGCGCGACCAGCCGCCGCGGCGGCGTAGGCGATGGAGCGCAGCATGCCGGACACGTCGCGCAACGCGGCGTGCTTGGCGCGCCGCTCCGCCAAGGGCCGCAGCGGCTCCCCCTCGAAGTCGACGATCACGGCGTCGCCGTCGGTGACCAGGACCTGACCAAGGTGGTAGTCCCCGTGATGCCGCGTCTTCGAAAATGCCGGCACGTCACGCAGCGTTGCGTGCAAGCGCTCCAGGACCTCATCTCGGCGCCCCAGCAGAGCGTCGGCGAGGTGCCGCACCTCTCCAGCGAGCTGCGACCTTCCCGCGGCGAGGCCGTCGAGGGCACGACCGGCCATCGCCGCCGCGGCCGCGATCCAGCCGCCGACGTCCGCCGCTTGCACCGGCTCCGGCTGAAAGGCCGGGTCAGTGGTCTCAACGCAGAACGCGCGGTGCATCTCGGCCGTCCTCCGGCCAAGCCGCTCAAGCCACGCGGTCGCCTCCCGCAGCATGCCTCCGCCATCACCATCCATGGCCATCGCGCGGCCAAGGCGCTCGACGAGCCAGGCCCAGCCATCGCCCTCATTGGGAACAAAGGACTGCAGGACCGACAGGGTGAGGGGCCCGGCGCCGGCGGAGCCGTCAAGCTCCACCCAGCCGAGCGTGTCCGGTGTGGCGGAAAATCCGGCCTCTGTGGTGAGAAAGCGTCCGACCTCCAACTCCGGATGAACGCCTTGCTCCAGCTTGCGAATCACCTTCAGGATCGCAGTCTCACCGATCCGGATCGAGGTGTTCGATTGCTCCGCGCTCCCGCGGCGAACGGCCCAGCCGCCCGGCGCATCCAGTCGGGCGCGCGCGAGACGCTCCGTTCGCCCGGCGCGCAGCCGTACCGGGCCGGCGGCATCCCCGCTGCCGCTTAGCCCTGCCTCGATCCACGCACGGACAAATGCATCCACGGAAAAGGCTTCAACCAGCCGCAGCTCGCCGGCGATCTGCCCACCGTCGGCCGGCACGCGGGCGATCACCTGCGTCGACGCAGCATCATCCGCCGACACCACGGCGAGTGGCACGAACAGCGCGATCGGCTCCCGATCGGGCGGGGTCGCGCGCCAGACGGCGATGGCAGCCGGGACATCACCGGGAACCGCGAAGGGGATGAGGGCCGAGAGGGTGACCGCCGGGTGCCCAGCGTCCTTGGCCGGGTACCAGCGCTGACGCAGCAAAAACTCTGGCAGCGCGGCCTTCGCAATCTCCTCCAGCCCGGCCGGCCATGCCTCAGCAGCTCTGTGGTGGTCGACGCCCGAGTTAGCGGTGGAGTCAGCGGAAGGTGGCACGGGAGACCTGTGGAGCTGGGAGGCAGACGCCAAACAGCCGGCGGCGCAGGACGTTGCACGTCGTCCTCAGTATTTTCCGAGGTCAATCGGAAGAACAGGGAGGTGAGGGGCTGTATTGCTCAAGTTGCTCACCGTATAGCGATAAGGGCTGACCACAGTCTCGTCGGCCACATAGCGCGCAAGCAATAAGGCGCGCCACCGCATGTCGCACCATGGCGCGGCCCACACCAGAGGCGGAATGCCCCGAGCTCCTTCGGCCAATGTCCGCAGGGCACATCTTGAGCGCCCTGCGGAGCGCCAGGAACCGACCACCGCGAAGCGCGGCCGGCAGCGGCACATTCCTGGCAAGCCGAAGTCGGAGGCGAGGGCGCGCCCGCAGGCGCGCGGGTCAGCTGCTGCCCGGAGTGAGGGCGAAGAGCAACAGCGACCGCCCGGTCGCCACATAGGAGCCGCCGAACTCGAATGCTGCGCCATCCGCTGCTGGGTCATTGGTATCGAGCCGGAGCACCCAGCCTGTACCGCCGGGGGAGGGCGGCAGCTTTACCTCGACCCCATCATGATGGGCGTTCACCACCAGCAGCAGCGTCGCATCCATCCCACGGCGGACGATCCCGGTCGCCTGAGCCCGGCCATCCACCATCATGCCGAAGCAGCGCATCGCCCCATCGTTCCATGCATCCTGCGACAGCTCGGTGCCGTCGGCGCTCATCCAGGTGACGTCTTTCACATCGAGGTCGGCATTGTGCTCGCCGGTGAAGAAGCGCGACCGGCGGAGCACGGCATATTCCTGACGCAGTGCGGTAAGCTTCTGCACGAAGCGGATCAGCGCCTGGCCCTTCGCGCCAATGTCCCAGTTGAACCAGCTGATCTCGTTGTCCTGGCAATAGGCGTTGTTGTTGCCGTTCTGCGTGCGGCCAAATTCATCGCCAGCCAGCAACATCGGCGTGCCCTGGGCCAAAAGCAGAGTCGAGAGCATGTTGCGGATCTGCCGCTCGCGAAGTGCGTTGATCGTGGGGTCGTCGGTCGGACCCTCGAACCCGCAATTCCAGGACCGGTTGTCGGAATGGCCGTCCTTGTTGCCCTCGCCATTGGCCTCGTTGTGCTTGTCGTTGTAGGTGACGGTGTCATTCAGCGTGAAGCCGTCATGCGCCGTGATGAAGTTCACGCTCGCCCAGGGCTTGCGGCCACGATGGTTGAACTTGTCGCCCGAGCCGGTGAGCCGCGGCGCCAGCTCGGACGGCAGTGCATCGCCTTTCCAAAAGGCCCGCGTCGTATCCCGGAAGGTGTCATTCCACTCCGCCCAGCCCGGGGGAAATCCGCCCACCTGGTAGCCGCCCGGTCCGCAATCCCATGGCTCCGCCACCAGCTTCACGATCCGCAGCAGCGGATCCTGCTGGCAGGCCTTGAGGAAGCCGGACTGCGTGTCAAAGCCGTCCGGCTCGCGCGCCAGAATGGTGCCGAGGTCGAAGCGGAAGCCATCGACATGCATCTCGCTCACCCAGTAACGCAGGCTGTCGGTCACCATCTGTATGACGCGCGGGTGGGAGAGGTTCACCGTGTTTCCGGTGCCGGTGTCGTTGATGTAGTAGCGCTTCTGCTCCGGCAGCAGGCGGTAGTAGCTGGCGTTGTCGATGCCCTTGAAGCTGAGCGTGGCGCCGCGCTCGTTGCCCTCGGCCGTGTGGTTGTACACCACGTCGAGGATCACCTCGAGCCCGGCATCGTGGAAGCGCGCCACCATCTCCTTGAACTCCCGCAGGCTGTTCGGCACGTCAGCCGCGTAGCGGGGATCGGGGGCGAAGAAGCCGATGGAATTGTACCCCCAGTAATTGCGGAGGCCCTTCTCGAGCAGGTAGTCATCATCGAGGAAGGTGTGGATCGGCAGCAGCTCCACCGAGGTGACACCGATCGACTTGATGTGGTCGATCACAGCCTTGGTGCCGAGGCCCGCATAGGTGCCGCGCAGTGGCTCCGGCACCCCAGGATGCAGCTTGGTGAAGCCCTTGACGTGGGTCTCATAGAAGACCGTGCGTGGCCAGGGAATGGCGGCCCGGCTGGGCTCTCCCTTCCAGTCGAATTCCGGGTCGACCACGACGCACTTCGGCATGAAAGGTGCGCTGTCACGCTCGTCGAAGCTGAGGTCGTCGCCCTCTGCGCCGATCGTATAACCGAAGACAGCCGGATCCCACGTGATCCCACCGGCGTGGGCGCGGGCGTAGGGATCGAGCAGCAGCTTGTTCGGATTGAAGCGATGGCCCTGGTCCGGCTCATAGGGTCCGTGGACGCGGAAGCCGTAGTAAGCGCCAGGGCCGACTTCCGGCACATAGCCGTGGAACACCTCGTCCGTATACTCCGGCAGGGTGAAGCGCCCGATCTCGGTCTTCCCGCCGCCGTCGAACAGGCAGACTTCCACCTTTGTGGCATTGGCCGAGAACAAGGCGAAGTTCGTTCCCCCGCCATCCCACGTGGCGCCCAGGGGATGCGGGCTGCCCTCGCGGACAGCCTGCTTCAGCACGGGTGTGACATTCATTGCATCGAGCTCCGACATGAAGGGGCGACCACCAGTGCAGGCCTGGGGAACCTCAGGACACGTGTCCCCGACGCGGGCGACAAACATGCCGGCGCCGTCGCCCCGACGGCTGTGCCCGGACGGGTGCCTCTGGCCACGCTCATCGCTGCTCGCGGACCACGGTGTGAATGTATTCGAGCTTTGCTATCGCCGCTGGAGGAAGCACGAACGGATAAAGGTCCGGCTGCCCCATGGAACGGTTCAGGCAGTTCACCGCATATGTCAGCGGCAGCCAGGCATCGATCAATGTCTGAAAGCCGCGCGCCCGGTGCGGATCAAAGTCGACCTCCGTCTCCATCGCAGGCGCTTCGGCGACCTCCGGGCTGATCCGCACTCCGAAGGCGCCGGCCATCTCCAGCGTATCGACGATGTGCAGGTAGTGCGCCCAGCTCTCCGCCCAGTCCTCCCACGGATGCATCGTCGCATAGGCGCTGACGAACCGATCCTGCCAGTCCGCCGTCGGCCCCGTCTGGTGGTGGCGCTGAAGCGCCTCGCCGTAGTCTGCTCGCTCGTCGCCGAACAGATGTCGAAACTCATCGAGCCGACCTCGATCGCGGATCAGCCGATCCCAGTAGTAATGGCCAACCTCATGGCGGAAATGGCCGAGCAGGGTCCGGTATGGCTCTCCCATCGCCGTTCGGACTCGTTCCCGCTCGGCGTCGCCGGCCTCCGTCAGTGAGAAGGTGATCACCCCATTGTCGTGCCCCGTCATCACTTTGGGCGCACTGCGATCGGGCGGGTCCGCCAGAATGTCAAAGACAAGAGGCTCTGCATCACCGCTGTCGGGCGATGGCGTCGGAAGTCGTAGCTTGAGCAGGGAATAGAACAGCCGACGCTTCGCCTCCTCCACCTTCCGCCAGAGGGCGAGGCGCTCGGGATCGGAAAGGTCGGGGATCACCCGATTATGCCGGCAAGCAAGGCAGAGGCACTCGATCGCGCCCGCCTCGACCATCCAGTTGCAGGCGCGCTTCTCCCAATTGACGCAAAAGCGGTAGGAGGCACCCGGATCGGCCATGGCCCGCCAGGTCTCGCCGTCAGGCTCGACGGCGCTCAGCGCGCCGCGCTCGGGCAGATAGCCGAGCGCGCACGCGCATCTCTCGCAGCGGGTGTTCTCGAAATAGAGCACCTGAGCGCAGTTCTGACACTTGAAGAGCTGCATGGGGGCGGGCTCGCATTGGGCAGCCCAGGAACACCGGGGGCGTCGGGAGGTTGCCGCGCGCGCGCCCGAGGCCGGCCAGAGCGATGACTGCAATCCGGTTTGGGAGGTGCGATCCGACGTCATCCCCTGTCGTCTGGGACACGCTAGCTCCGTGCGGCATAGCGGCGCGGCGCTTGCCACCGCCACGCGCCCACCCGGTCAGTGGTCTCATTCGCGATGCCGATGAGTATCGTCGCCGCGGCGACCACCGGCTGCGGGTTCGTGCGATGCAGCAGGGCCCAGCTCATCGGCCAGCCAGAGTTGGCTGTGCCGAAGCTGCCGATGAAGGCAGCGGGCATGCCCATCGGGGTCGGCGGTCCTGTCACCCATCGCCCGGACCTGCCGGGACCGAAGCGGCAGCTCGACAGACGAGCGCTTCCTGAATCCGCCGGCCGCCGGCGCCGGCAAGAACTGCTTGCGGGGGAACGAGGGCGCCGGACGGTCCTCGAGGCCGCGCTAGGTTGGCGGAAACGGCTCCGCCTCCGGCGCCACGACGCTCCAGTGCTTTGCGTTGGCGGCCAGATTCACGGCGCGGGCGATTTCGCCTCCGGCGATCAGCTCTGATCCAATCGCGCGGCGCGGAAGACCACTGAGCCGGAGAGACTGCTCTGCGATGTTTCTCGATCATCGCAGCGCCACTCGCCTCTGCCCGGCCCGGGATCGGTCAAGGTTGTCACGCCGACTTTCCACACCTGCCGCAAGCCACGCGCTATTCTCCCGGGCGCGTGCCTGCCGCTGAAGCGATGCCCCCCCGAGTGCTTCGGCGGAACCATGGGATTCGTTATGCGCGCCGCCGATGCCGGTACGCTGCGCCACCTCGGCGATATGGCGATGCTATAGGCCGATCCTGAGGAGCGACCATCGTGATCCATGCCCTGCGGCTCACCCTGCCCCTGCTCCTGCTGACCGCAGCAGCGGAGGCCGCCGAGCGGCGCTGCGGCTGGTACGACAATCCGACCCCCGGCAACCACTGGCTGACCGACCGTGACGGCCAATGGGTGCTTTTGAGCCAGGGCATGGAGCCCCCGGAAGGCATGGAGGGCATGCGCGACATGACGGCGGCGGGCTGGGTCGCCACCAACGGATCATACGGCTACGGCTGCGCCTGCGTGACCCTGGAGGCCGACCGCGTCACCCGCCGCGTCACCCGAATCCTGGCCGGCGAGTCGCTACCGCTCACCCGCTGCCGTGCCGACCGTAGCCTGCCAGGGCGATAAGCCCGTCGCCGCCCTGTTTCGCGCAACCGGAAGCCCGGAGCTGGTCGGCGCCTTCGTCACCGGCGCCGCCGATCCGGCGTTGCGGAGGCAGGTGGTGCGACGCCGGCGGATTAAGCGCGCTGGGCCGAACATGTCTGCGGCATGGCCTGCCTGCGCATGGCGCTCGCGGCGCGCGGTGTCACGTCACGCCCCTCGCACTGATGCGCTGCGCTCGCGCTCGGGGGCTATGTGGAACCGATGACTGCGGCATGCGCGCCTAATCTATGCCCGGCCGCCCACATGCGTGACCGGCGCCGATATCCTGGAACTGCTTCTGGCGCGACACCAAACAAACGGTGGATTATCGGGGGAGCGCCTTGTGCGCGCCGGGCCGCGCCGCCAGCTCCGGCAGCGCGTGAGGAGCGCGCCATTCGGGCCTGCGCCGAGATTGCAAAATGACCACCAAGCCGCGGGCGGCCTCAGGGCGCTCCGTTCCGAGCAAATCCGCATCGCCGGCGCCCGATGATCCTCTCAGATCCGACCACCGCACCCCGCGCTGCAGCGCCAGGGCGGCGCACCATTGCCCGAGCCGACTATCGCATCCCTCAGTAAAATGGCGGGGCGAGAAGCGCCGTCCACCGCATCTCGAAACGCGGTGCCAAACGTCTCAACGAGCTTTTGTGCGACCCCAAATAGCCACGTCGGCGCGCACGGGGAGACGACCGCATACTCGCCGGCCAAGTTGCTCGTGCCGAAACGCCGTCCCTCCGCCCGCATGCTTCAATCCGAGCGCAGTCGCCGACGCCGACGCAACTTGCTGGTCGCGCGACCGTTGGTTGCGCGGCGAAACACGCGGAAGATGGCACCTCGCCAGCAAGGGCAGCTCGTTCAGCTTCCGCCAGAGGAACGTGTCATGCAGGGCTTACCTGTGGCATCCCGCAACTCGGCGTCGGACGTGGCAATCCGAATTCGGAATCATCTGGGAACCGTTGGAGCGGTCCCGGGCGAGAATGTGGAGCTCGACGACGTCCTGAGGGGGCTGCCGGAATTCTCCGGCCCGGAGGTGATGGCGGGCATCAATCAAGGCGTTCTCCAGGGCTGGTGGTGGAACGCACCGATGCGCCGCATCCGTCCCACCGACGCCGGGATTGCCGCGGACTTGGCCGCGCACCACGACGGCCGGACTTCCCGCACACCCCGACGCAATACCGCTGCACCTCCCATGAGCCCGGCCTAAAGCCGCATCTGCGCAGCGTCCGCGTCTATGCCTACTGTGGAAGGTCTGGAAGGCACCGCTTGCATTTCCCAGCGGCCTTCCTCAGGCGTCCCGCCAGCACCCTCTGCTGTCCGCAGCAGCGCGCCAAGGAGCATGGCTTGCGCTGTGCGGAGAGGGTTGTGCTGGAGCCATGGATCAGCAGGGGACACCGGACGCGTCGTGTGCAGAAGATGCCACGAGGTAGCGAGGCGTTCCGCCGCTGTCGACAGAAGCTCTGTGTCGAAGGCGCGAGATTCAGTTGTTCGCTTTCGAAGACGGTGGAGAAAGGCACGGCACTCGCGAAGCGCAGCTTCTCCGTGCAACTCAACCCCTGACAGTTCGTACTTCTAGTCTGTGTCCAGACATGGTCCCTCGTATACAAACCGCAAGGGCTTGCCGCCGGGATGGCGCCGCCGTACTTGACTTTTCGCTTGGGCGGCAAGAGCCCGACGGCCAAGCGCCTACCCGGCGTTCGACGCGTGCCCACAGCTTTCAGGCATCTCCCTTACAGGGGCATGGCCCGCGGACGCTCGCGGCACCGCTACTGGCCGCCTGAAAGGCGCTCGCGCGATCGGGTGCCCGCGGGCGATTCCGAGGACGGCCACTAGGCGTCGTCGCGTGCGCCCAATGCAGTCCATACGAGGCAGCGCTCGGCCACAATGATCTCCCACCATCCCGCGTCCTCTCCGAAGCAAATCGCAGCGGCAATGTCACTGTTTAAGACAGCGGAGAAACGATGGGAGGCGAGATGGCGGAGAATGTCGGCCAATCCCACTTCGGCTTCTATGGGCGTGGGGCGACTCCGCAGAAAATTCCGAATGTCTGCTGCAAGTTCGTACGTCACAATGTCTGCGGGCGCCGCACTGGTTGCCATCGCAATTCCCTACTACTTTCGGACGGTCGAATGCCGTCCGTACCACTGAATTGAAGGGTCCTCAGAAAAAATCCGGCTGATAAGCATGAGCGTAGGGCAACGTGTGCAGGCCTGACGCAGAGTCTGAAAAGCCGGCCTCGCTGCTGCCCCTGCTCGTCAGCCCTATGCAGTCGCCGCCGTCATGCAAGCGGCTATGAGCCTCTGCACCTGACCGGCAGGGGTCCTTTCAGCCTGCCAAGTCTCCCCTGGCGCACCAGCACCCGCCGCTACAGGTCGGTCACCGCCTCCTGAGCGGCCTGCCCGCGCGACTTCGGTGAGCTGGAAAGCCTTGCGACGGCATGGGCCCAGCACGCCGCTTCGGCCGTCCATCCAGCGTCCACCAGCTGCGCGTGCGCTTTCACCAGCCGATGCGCCGCAACGGCCAGGCGAGCTGAAGCGGCTGGGAAAACCGCGCGGCTGCAGACGGTGCGCAACGCCTGGTTCGAGGCACCTGACTCGCCGATCAGCAGCGCCTCTGCCAGGAGATCCAGGAGGAGGTCTGGCGCTGCCCAGGGCGCAGCCAAACCGTGACCAGGTCGGCCTTGGTCAGGCCCGCGACTGTATGGTCTGGCTTACCTTGAAGTCAGGGGGATGCTGCGGCTCCAGGGTCGGCCGATGGCGCCGGCGGCAGCAGCCTACCCAGCAGGAGGAGCCGTATGGTGCCCGCGGCGACGCCGAGAACGATGAGGTTCGCGAGAGCGAACAGAGAGGGGGCGATAGACGCAAGCGCATTCGCCTGGCTGTCGGTCGACAGCCGAATCGCCGCGCCGGCCAGTGCCGTCGCGCCGAAGGTGAAGGCCCAATAGGATGGCCCGAAAGGCTGCTCGGCGATCCAGCGGCCCATGCGCGCCAGCAGCAGCCCCTGAAGCAGCGCGTAGCCGATGAGCATGTGCGCAAACACATCGGCAGGGCCGCCGCTGATCGAAACGTAGCACACCGCGCCGACCGCAGGCGGTGCGAGCTGAATGCCCAGCGTGGGCCGGAGCGGCGGTGCCAAGGGCGATGCCGTGTAGAGCCGGTGCAGCAAGACGGATTCGATCGCCAGCCAGGCGAAGAAGCCCGCCCCAAACGCCAGCTCCCCCCAATGCCGCCAGCCGAGTGCGGTGGCTACGGTGCCCGTCACGAACCCGCCAGCGACCGTCGGCAGATACAGAACGGGGGTATTGCTGGCTGGATCACGATCACCGCGCCAAAGGATGCCCGTGCGCCACAGGCCGAAAGCAACCGTAAATCCGGCGCCGAGCAGGAACAGCGCGACGGCGGCCGTGCGGGAATATGGCAGCGCTCCCTGGGCTATGAGCAGCGTCGCGACGCCGCCCAGGCCAATGAAGCAGCATTGGACGGCGTGTCCGGCCTCCTCCTTTGCCAGCGCCGGAACGGCAGCCCATTTGAGCGCATAAAGAATTGCGACGGCGAGCCAGGTGAGAAACGCGACGGCGTAAAGCGCTTCCCCAATTGCCGCCGGGAGCGCCCAGACTTCGTGCGCCCCCCGCCAGTCGCTGGCGAGCCCGGCGAGCCCGAGCACCATCGCGAAGAAGGATGCCGGCACGCGTGGCAAAGCTTGCAGTCCCCTGGCTTTAAGCATGGTCACCCCTTCACGGACGAAGCACCTGCGCGCACTCTGCCGCATTGTCATCCAGCCAGAGACGAAAGGTCACTCAGCTCGGCCCTCCGGCCGCAGGGCCGAGCCGATCAATGGCCGCTTACTTGCCGTGCGCCCTGGCGATCTGGCCGACGAGCGTGGCCCAGGGCATGTCAAGCGCGTCGTAAACGGCGCCGGCCTCCGGCCGCCCGTTGTCCTTGAGCATTTCGACCATCAGTGTCGCGTAGTCGGACAGGATGACGCCGGCCTGCTGCATACGCAGCAGCCCGACCTGGCGCTTGGTCTCGCTGAATGTGCCCGATGCGTCGACTGCCACATACGCGTCTAGCCCACGTGCCGCGGCGGTCATGGCTGGGAAGGCGGCGCAGACCTCGAGCGAGATGCCGGCGAAGATCAGCTTCTTGCGGCTGGTCGCCTCGATAGCGTTCGCGACACGCGCATCGTCATAGGCGTTCACCGTCGAACGATCGATGATCTCGATGCCGGGGAGGGCGTCGACGAGCTCGGGGAACGTCGGGCCCCACATGCTGTCGCGCGCCGTTGTGGTGACGACGATCGGCAGATCGAGTGCTTTGGCCGCTTTGGCGAGCGCCACCACGTTGTGCTTCAGCTCTCCGGTCGAATAGTCCCGGACCCCGGTCATCAGGCCGATCTGATGGTCGACGAGAACGACCGCGGTGTTGGCAGTGGTGAGCGGTTCATAGGCGCGGTTGGCCATTGCGACCTCCTGTGGAATGGAATTGCGTTCGGCCGAGAAGAGCGGGAGGAGAAGTATTCAGCAGCCGCGCCAGGGCCCCGGCGGATCGGACTTGACCGTCTTCTTTCCGCGGTTCCCTTCCCACTTGAGCGGTCGGCGCGCGCCCGTTCTTCGACGCGACGGAGGATTAGCCGCTGGACTGCCGGTGCAAAAAGCCCGCAAAACGGCAACTCAGCGTCCGACGGATTGGACGATGGGATCGCGCATGCTGGATCTGAATGATTTCTTCTATTTCGTGCAGGTGGTCGACCGCGGAGGTTTCACGGCCGCGGGCCGCAGCCTGCGCATCTCGAAATCGACGCTCAGCCACCGCATCCAGGAGCTCGAGAACAACCTCGGCGTCCGGCTGCTCAACCGGACATCACGCCGCTTCGGGATGACGGATGCAGGCGAAGACTTCTATAGCCATGCCGTGGCGATGCTGCGCGAGGCCGAGCGAGCGGAGACGACGATCCGTCACCGGCTAACGGATCCGATCGGCACGGTGCGATGCACCTCCGGCGTAGCGACGATGCAGTTTGCTATGTCCGACATCATCGCCGATTTTCTCGTCCAGTACCCGAAGGTGAACATCGTCGCGCATGCGACCGATCGCACGGTCGATATCGTCGGCGAGAATTACGACCTTGCCGTTCGCGCGCATTCGGATCCGCTCCCCGATTCGAACCTCGTCCAGCGGACTCTGGCGCCAGCGCCTTGGTATCTCTTCGCTGGATCGGCGTATCTAGAAGCCCACGGCACGCCTGAGAGTCCTCAGGACCTGCAAAGCCATCCCTCGCTTTTCATGATGCGGACCGGCATTGCTCCAGTCTGGCGGCTTCGCCACGCGCGCCAGGCGCGGGATGAAGTCGTTATGCCGCTTATCCCGAGGCTGCTCAGCGACGACATGATTGGACTGCAGCAATCGGCGATCAAAGGCCTCGGGGTGGTCGCGCTGCCGGGCTACATCTGCCGCGCGGCGGTCAGGTCTGGCGCCCTGCGGCGCGTGCTCCCGGACTGGCTCGCCGGCGATTCCACGCTCACCGCGCTCATTCCTTACCGGCAGGGCCTGCTCCCCTCCGTGCGCGCCTTCCTCGATCATCTGGCGGCGGAATTCCCGAAGACCGTCTTGATGTAGTTATCAGCCGGCTCGCCCCCAGCTCCGCCTTTAGTCGCACGGGACGGCCTGCGCGGTCGGTGGCTCTTCGCAGCTTGTCCAACAGCCCGAACGCTGCGTCCGGGAACTGCCACCTTTTCGAGCTTTGCTCTCGGCCAATACATTGTCAGCAAGCGAGGCGTCACCCGTGGTTCCGAGCGACGCACGCGGCAGTAGAGATGAGGAAATCAGGCCTTCCGCCATGCAGAGCTTGACGTATTGTGCGCCCGCACCGCGCAAAGCACGGTGGTTCTTATCCGCAAGAGATTTCCCCGAGACGATTTTCGGCGGAGGCCGCATCCGTTGTTGATGGTGGACCACTGCGTGATTACAGCTCCGCTCTTCGAGCCGCATCTCCACACCTCCATCTCGGCCGTCACGGCGATATTCGAGGATTCGGAGGGCGCTTTCGTGGACCGCGACACGCTCGGCCATAGCGTCGCCCTGAGGCCGAGCGACCTGTACTGGCTGGCGCTCGCTAGCGGCGCTACCCACGAGGAACGGCCGGAGGATGGGGCGCGCACGCATGCGCTGCAGACCCCAAGCATGGCCACTGGTGATGTCAACGGCGGGCGAGGTTCGGCAAACGCTGGCCGGCTAAGCGGAGCGCCGCTTCGGCTGAGGCAGCGCTGGGCCATGGAAGTCTCGCCGCGCACGGTCCGAGCGCCGAGCCGAGGCGGAGCTTGCCAAACGGCTGTGCGAGCTCCCTGGCAAAGAACGCACCGCGCCTGATCGCGCGGCCCGGAGCGGAGAACAGCCATGTCGCTTTTCGAAGACCTCAACACTGACCCAGCCGAAACCGAGGTCATCAGGATCACGGCCGATGAGCGCGCACGCGAAGCCGCACTGCGCGAACGCTTTGCCAGCTTTTGGAAATCGGCGAGCGGAGAGCCTCGGGTGATCTACGACGCGTTCATCGCCGCAACGCCTCTGGCGACAGAGGTGACGCTCGATGCGGTCGAGGAGGATGGCGTCCGGGGATGGTGGGTGCGGCCCACACACGCCCATCCGGCTCAGGCGATCCTCTACATCCATGGCGGCGGATATGGGCTCGGGTCTGCCCGGGCCTATCGCGGCTTCGTCAGTCAGATCGTCAGCCGCACACAGGTGCCGGCCCTCGCCATTGACTATCCGCTGGCCCCGGAAGCGTCGCTGCCGGCAGCGCCCGTGGCCGCTCTCACCGCGTGGCGGTGGTTGGTCAATCAGCGCTGCAACCAGATCGCAGTCGTCGGCGATTCAGCGGGCGGCGGCCTGACGCTGGTCACCCTCGCGGAACTTGGCAGGCGCACCGTAGGTCCGGCGCCGATCGCCGGGGTGGTTTTCTCGCCCTGGGCCGACCTAGCCTTCACGGGCGCGTCAATGACAGATTCGGCAGTGACAGACCCGCTGATCACCCATGACTACCTGCAGGATTGCGCTCGAAAGTACCTGGGGAACGTCGGCCCGACCGATCCGCTTGCGTCGCCGCTCTTCGGGGAGTTCCGGGGATTGCCGCCGCTCCTGATCCAGGTCGGGACCGACGAGCGCCTGCTCGACGACGCTCGGCAATTCGCCAAGCGCGCCGCGCAAGCCGGCGTTCGTGTCCGTTGCGAGGTTTGGGAAGGCATGCATCACGTCTTCCAGCTCGACGTGGCACATCTCGAAAGCAGCCGCGCCGCGCTCGATCGCACCGCGCGGTTCCTTCGCGGTGCCTTCAACGCTTGATCGCCGCGAATTTCAGGCTGGTGACCTCGAGAGGCGGACGATTGTCATGGCCCCGGGCCAACTTTGAACAGCACTTTCGACGTCGTCACTGTGGGTAGCGGCCCCGCGGGCGCGGTGCTCGCAAGCCGACTGGGCGCGGGTCGAGCCAGACGCCCCTCCTGACTGAAGCGGGGCGCGCCCAAGCCCCGGCCGACTTTTCATAGTGGCCGCATGAGTGTTCTGCCTTCCAAATCCGCGCCATCGTCGAGGGCGGCAGCAGCTAGCGGAGCGGCCAGACGATCGGGATCATGAGGGTCGCGACCGCGACCACGATGACCGAGAGCGGCAGGCCGAGGCGCCAGTAGTCGCCGAAGCGGTAGCCGCCGGGACCCAGCACCAGCGTGTTGCACTGGTGCCCGATCGGCGTGAGGAAATCGCAGGCGCAGCCGATCGCGACCGCCATCAGGAAGGGATCGGGCTTCAGCCCGATCCGCACCGCGAGGTCGGCGGCGATCGGCGCCATGATCAGCGCCGTCGCGGCGTTGTTGAGGAAGGGCGTCAGCGCCATGGCGACGACGATCACCAGCGCCAGGGCGCCGGCTGCCGGAAGCTGGCCCGCCACCTGTGCCAGGCCGCCGGCGATGAGCTGCGCGCCGCCGGTGCCGGCGACCGCGTCGCTGACCGGGATCAGGCAGGCGAGCAGCACCAGGATCGGGGCATCGATCGCCTCATAGGCTTCCTGGAGGGTCAGCACGCCGCAGAGCACGGTGAGCACCGCGGCGCCGAAGAAGGCGGGTGCGACTGGCAGGATGCCGAAGCCGACCAGCGCCATGGTCGCCGCGAGCAGCACCAGCGGCAGGATGTCCCGCCGCTTCTGGCCGAGGCCGGTGCCGCGATCGACCAGCGGCAGGCATTCCAGCGCGCGCAGCGCTTCCGTCATCGACCCGGCCGGACCTTGGAGCGCGAGCACGTCGCCCGCCCGGATGCGCACCTGGCGCAGCCGGGCGCCGATCCTCTCCCCGCGCCGCGCCACGGCCAGCAGGTTCAGCCCATGCGCTTCGCGCAGGCGCAGCTCGCTGGCGGTGCGGCCGACCAGGGCGGATTCGGGCATCACCACCGCTTCGACCAGGCCGACCTCCTCGGTCGGCAGGTCCTTGGCCGGGCCTTGGTTGGCGCCGGCCAGTTCGAGCTTCGCTTCCGCGACGAGATCGGTCAGGCGATGCGGGTCGCCTTGAAGGATGAGGGTGTCCCCCGCGAAGAGCCGCCAGGCCCCGCTCGGCGCGTAGCGACGCCCGCCTTCGCGCAGCAGCGCGACGGCGACGATCTCGCCTTCCGCCAGCGCTTCCAGCTCCGCCACGGTCTTGCCGGCCATCGGGCTGCCTTCGGGCACCCGCGCTTCGGACATGTAGGGCCCGACTTCGAAGGCTTCGGCGGCGCTCGGCTGGCCTTGCCGGTCGCGCGGCAGCAGGCGCCAGCCGAAGGCGAGGAACAGGAGAGCAGCGGCGGCGATGGCGAGGCCGACCGGCGCGAAATCGAACATCGCGAAGGGTTCGCCGGTGATCTCCTGCCGCACGCGGGAGACCAGGATATTGGGCGAGGTGCCGACCAGGGTGACGAGGCCGCCGACCAGCGAGCCGAAGGCCATGGGCATGAGCAGCGCGGCGACCGGCGTATCGCTGCGGCGGGCGACCTGGACGGCCATGGGCAGGAAGATCGCCAGCGCGCCGATGTTCTTCATCAGCGCCGAGAGCACGGTCACGCCGGCGGTCAGCGCCGCGACCCGCGCGCCGGTGCTGGTGAGCCAGGGTTCCGCATGGCGGACGGCGCGGCCGATCAGCCCGGATTTCCCGATGCCGGCGCTGATGACGAGCGCGGAGGCGACGATGACGACGACCTGGTCGCTGAAGCCCTTGAAGGCATCCGCCACCGGCACGACGCCGCAGGCGAGTGCGGCCACCAGCGCCAGCAGCGCGACGAGGTCGTAGCGGAACCTGTCCCAGACGAAGAGGGCGAGGGCGATGCCGAGGATGGAGAACACCAGGAGTTGGTCGAGCGTCGGCACCGGCACAGCCTTGGAGATGGCCGGGGGTAACGTTGCGCGCTCGGCGCAGGTTGCCGCAACGCGGGCCGCTGCGCTGGCCTATGCGGCCGATTGCGCCACTCCTTGGCGCTCCACCCGCGGCTAAGGTCACGTTGAAGCGGCGAGGAGCACAGCAGGTTCGGCTTGAACCCCGAGGCCTTCACCATCGCCCGCCGCTGGCTTCGCAGGATGGGCTAAGTGGGTAGAGCCGATCGGCGTCGCGATTGCCGCGGAGCTGAAAGCAGGGGCGGCCGAGGCGTCGCATTTGCTCCGCGATGAACAAGCCGGTCGAGAAGTTCTTCCAGGCGCCGTGCTAGCAGTCGCCAGCGATCAGACGTCCTCCTCCAGCGCGAGGGGACCATCGCCGGGGAGATCCGCCCGAGACTGCAGGCCAGCTAACGGCTGTCGAGAGGGATGTCTGCTGCGGGTAGGACTTCACCCGGGCAAGCTATGGTTTGGTGGCCTGCCGGCCACCAGACGGACAAGGTGCGGCGCTGGCGGGCCGGCGGTTCATCCCACCCGAAAATCAACGAGACCCTGCATCCGCCCGGACGGCTGATGTGGCCTTTACCCATTCTGCCGTAGTTTGTGGGAAACAGCGCGTGGCGCTCTGGATCGGGGCGAGTTGGCGCCGCGGATCCTTAGCGACAACAAGGGGAGGCAAGCATTCATGTCTAGGCTGACGCGCCGCACGACACTGTCCTTGCTCACGGCCGGCGCCGCATCCGGGTTGCCCCGGCCAGCCTCTGCCGTGACCTGGCCTGAGCGCCCAGTCACTGTCGTCGTTCCTTTCCCGCCCGGCGGGAGCAACGACGTCATCACCCGCATGTTCGGGCAGTCGTTGAGCCGGAGCCTGGGCCAGCCTTTCGTCATCGACAACCGGGCTGGAGCGAATGGCAATATCGGCGCCTCCTCGGTCAACCGCGCGGCGCCGGACGGGTATACGCTGCTGGCGTCCGGCAACGGCCAGAACGCGATGAATCACGGGCTCTACCGCCAGATGCCCTATGATTCGCGCAGCGGCTTCACCCATGTCGTGCGCCTAGCCTCGCTGCCCAACGCGATCGTCGCGGGACTGGACTTCCCGGCGCGAAGCGTTGCCGATTTCATCGCCATGGCGAAGGCAGCGCCAGGCTCAGTGACATTCGCGAGCCCCGGATCCGGCTCCTCCGGCCACCTCGCCATGGCGATGCTGCAGCATGCTGCGGGTATCGAGCTTCTGCACGTGCCCTATCGCGGCGCCGCGCCCGCCATAACCGACCTTCTCGCCGGGCAGGTGCCGGTCGCGATCATCAATGTCGACATCGCGCTGCCGCATGTGCGTGCGGGAAAGCTGCGCGTCGTGGCGGTGACAAGCGAGCAGCGCAGTCCGCTCTATGCCGACGCACCGACCATCGCTGAATCCGGCTTTCCTGGCTTCTCCGCGATCGGCTGGCTAGGTCTTTCCGGTCCCGCGGGCCTCCCAGCCGAGATCGTAGCGCGCCTGAACGGCGCCGCGCTGGAAGCCATGGCGTCCCCGCAGATCCAAGAGCGCTTTGCCGCGAGCGGCTACGTCATGGCCGGCGGCTCGCCGCAGGAATACGCGGCTTTCATCGGCAGCGAGATCGACAAATGGGGCACGCTGATCCGCCAGATCGGCATTTCCTTGGAGTAAAGTTCCGCGAAGTATTGGATTGCGACGCCTCCGATTGCGGCGCCGATGACGGTGGCGACCCAATCAGGAACGGCTGCTGCGACTGGGCGGACGGTGTCGCAGCCAGGCGCACCGCCTTATGAAGCGGCGCCTCCCGGCCTCCGCGGCGGCACAGAAAGGTTCGGCGCACCCACTTCCGTGTTGACCTTCAAGGGGCCAGGAACGGCGTCCCGGCAGGCAAGCCATCGCTGCCGCGGAAGCGTGGACGCGCATCAGTCCTGGCGAACCGCGCCGCGCTTGGTTGCGGTTGCCGGCTTTTTTCCGCGCCGCAACGGAGCGTTGGCGGACTCCCTGGGTACAGCGGCTTTCTTCGCCGGCTGACCGCCACTCAGCTCCGACTGGGCTCTCTCCACAAGCTGATCGTCTTGCGCGGTTGCCGGCGAGATCCAGACATTGGGGCCCAGCAGATGGTAGGGCTGCACTAGCACGTCAGCCGGGATGCGCCACTCGCGGTTGAGTTTGAAAACCTCATCCAGCGTCAGCCGGCGCTTTCGATGCAATACTTCGGTCGCTCGCGAGCGGGAGCCGAATAGCGCGGCTAGCTCGTTCTCTGAGCGGCCGGCCTGCTCCATGTAGCCGCGCACGGCGTCAATGGGATCGGCGGCGTCAATCACCCAGCGCTTCGCCTCGTAGGCTTGGAACAGGGCGGAGAGCACGTCGAACCGGTCAGCCTCCGGCGTCCCCGGCGCAGGCTCACGGTCGAAATCCTGCTTAACCTCGGCCAGCGCCCAATCGTAATCGGCTTCACTGCGGAAAGGGCGAACGTCCATTAGACCGTCTCCGGGTTGATAGCGTCATACTCGTTGTGGGCGGATCTCGGTTGGGGTGATGCTGCTCGGGGTGCTGCCCCCGCGGCAAAGCCGATCAAAGCCATCGTCACGGCCGTCGCTTTCCGCGCGGGCAGCTGGCGCTTGCTCGAGCGGATGCGGTGAGCCGTCTGAGGTGTCGAAAAGGTGCCCGCCACGCGGGGAACCATGCGCGGCGGGCCAAGTCGGTGCTGCTCCCAGCAGCGGCCGAACAACGAAGCATGAGCTTGGCAGTTTCATGCGGCTCGGCTTGCCGGCCCGGATCAGCGGTAAGCCGAGCAGAGGCGGCATCTCAGCGTGGCTGGGCACCTGGCGAACATCCGCTAGTCCGAGGCTTCGGCCCTAGTCGACCGCCACGAAGGCTGCGGCGGACCGGACCATCGAGCCCGTATTCACGATCGATGTCTTCTGCGCGTAAAAGCGCCAGCGGTGATGCGCAAACACCCCCATGATCGCGATTCGGTCCCGCATGCTGTCGTACTCGAAGTTGTTGCGGAATTGAGTCGGAGCGCCGTTGCGACATATGCCTTCCTCATCCGGGTTTGCGGATCCGTGAGCAAGTTCATCACATCCGGCACGGTAGAGGCATGCCTCGGTACTCCCAAAGGTAGAGTCGGGAGGCTAATGTTCGCGCGCCGAAATCTAAAATCATCGACTCGTTACGTCGGAGACCGTACACGCTCGGGATCGCGGGCACCCGGCCAATTCAGCGTCATCCGGGACATCCGCCTCGATCCCGTGCGAGATGCGGCCGATGGCCCGTGCTTGCGGTTGGCGGCCCAACACCATCCCGACCCGCACCTCTTCGCCGGCGAGACAGGTTTTCGAGCATTGGCGTGGCGCCTCCGCGCGCAAGTCGTCGAAGGTTCCACGGTGTCGTCGGCGATGCGCGGGATGGTGGGACGAAGTTTCGCGGCGCCGCGTCACCCGCCGGCGCGCAGTGAAACGGAGAGCCGAATCCGCGTGCCTTTGGACGATCCCAAGCCGATCTCGGTCCGGTCGCCCGCGCCAAGGTCACCAGGATTTCGCCGCCCTCGCCCGGCTCGGTGCTCAGCCCGCGATCGACGCCGCGGCTGACGCATCCGCACGCCTCGCAGGGCCTACGTCATCATCACGCTGCGACGCCAATCGCGACACGCTCACCGGTCCGACCCGCGCTGAAGTCCCGGCGTGTCTGGCATTTATCGTCGATAGAACGACGTGGCGATCTCGGTCTCACGACCCGGTCGTCCCTCCTTACGGACATACGCGCCCGTTTCCAGCCACTGGTGTCTTCCGGGATCGCTAGATCGGCCAAGCCGTGCCTCTAGGCCGACGTGGCGTATGCGCCGCGGGCGGCCCGCGTGGGCACCGGGGCCGCCCACGACCCCGCACGGGCGGCCGCTTGTTTGAAGACGGCCCAGGCTGCGGTACGGGTCCTCTCAGGAGCCTGTGCGATGCAGCCCGAGACCCGAGCCGCGGACACGGTGTACCGGGTCACCTGGCGCTCGGGGCGATGGAGGCAGCTATCGCGGCGTGGTTTGGCTCGGGGACTGGCTTGTATCTCTCTCCGCCGGGCTGCCTGAGGTCGGCGCGCTCCCTGGCGTCGTGTTCCCCGTCGACGGCGGCTGAGTAGTCCCCAAGCCCTGAATCGTCGGAGGCACGCTTGGCCCCCCCGGGGGCGGCACAGGCGCCGTCGTGCCGGTTTGCGTCTGAGTAGGCGCGTCGCGCGGCGCCACATTCGGCGGTGCTGCCTGCTGCGCGGCTGCGCTTCCTGCAATCGTCAGGGCGCCGACCAGCGCTGCTGCCGCCGCGGACAATGTAAAGCTCGACATATGTTTTCTAATCCCTGCGATCAGCTCCCGAAAGCGGCAGCCGAGCAGTGAGTGAACGTATACCGCGTTCCACCGGTTTCCGGGCGATGCGGGGGGGGGCAGTACGCTAGCAGCAGATGCGCATCACCAGCCTGCATACCTTGAGGTGTAGTTGTGGACAGACACCGCTGTTGCGCGCCGCGGGCAACCACCGACGCGGCCGGATGTTTTGCTCCCAACGGCAGGCCAATACCGGCACGCCAAGAAGGAGTGTCGTTATGAACAAGGACCAGGTCACGGGCGCAGCCAAACAGGCGAAGGGTGCGGTGAAGGACGGGGTTGGCGGCGCCGTCGGCAGCGACAAGATGCAGGCCGAAGGAAAGATGGATAAGGCTGAGGGCAAGATCCAAAAGGGCATCGGCGACACCAGGGAAGACGCGCGCGATGCGCTGAAGCGGTAGCTCTGACCGGCGCGCCGCGACCGAGCGGCGCGCTGCCCCAGGCGAGCCGGTGGCCAGCATGAACCATAAATATCGTCGGACGGGGCCGCAGCATGAGCATCTTCCGATTGATCATGGCGAAGGTATTCGGGCAGGACCCGTCACCGGAGCCCGCGCCGCACCCCGGTGCTCCTGACCCTAACGCTTCGAGTGCCGCCGCGGCCGGGGCAACGGCGGCGCCGGCGCCGATTCCCCCTATCGACACGACGCCCGTCGCACCCTCCGCCGCGGCGGCAGCGGCCGGTGCACCTATTGACGTTGAAGCGGCTCTCGTTGGAATGGCCGCAAAAGACGGGCGCAACCTGGATTGGCGGCGCTCTATCGTCGATCTGATGAAGCTGCTCGGGCTCGATAGCAGTCTCGCGGCGCGCCAGACGCTGGCGAAGGAATTGCACTACTCCGGCAATCCGAATGACAGCGCCGGCATGAACCTCTGGCTGCACGGGCAGGTCATGCGAAAGCTTGCCGAAAACGGTGGCAAGGTTCCCTCTGACCTCCTCCCCTGAGTCTCAGCGTGCCCAGCGCGGGTGGCGCGGGACCCGCTTCCGATCGCATGAGCGGCCGTGTCGCTCGACCTCTCCACGGCATAGGGCGGTGCTGTCGCACAGCCGAGCCCTCGCGCTGCCGACACTCCCGACGGCGTGCCAGGCAACGTCGCGAGCGATCTCAGAAGCGGCGCTGAGCATAAGCGGGTGGCCTCCCGCTTCACATCTGGCACCGGCCTTCTGTTATCCGCGGTCCAAAATGCGGATCGCGGCGGTATCACCGCCCACCACTTCGACCGACATCCCTTCGAACGGCACGCCCAGCGCCAAGAGCGCCTTCGTCCCGCCGGGAGGGAACTGTAGCTGCTCGTCAAGCACGCCGAGGGGCAGGCGTGCTTCCCGGCGCGCCTCCGCTGCGTCACGGAGATGGTTGGCCAGCTGCCCCAGCGATAGCTCGATCACCATCCGTGAGCCAAAGATCCGGGACGCATCGCTGCCCTCAGAAGCCGCGGCCGTCCGCGCACTCTGCGCGGACCGATGAACGCGAAACCAGTCGAGCATCCCGCTGAGGAACTTCATGTCCGCCCACCAGGCGGAGAGGCGCGTCAAGACCTGCTCATGATTGGCGATGAACGCCGCGTGGCGGTCCAGCCCTGCCTTGAACGCCATCGCCGTCCGCTCATGCGCAAATCGGGTCGCCACGTCGATGGCCGAACCACCGCGATCCGTGAGGTCGCGGAAGAACCCGGACTTTTTGAGAGACTCGTTGACGGCAAGGCCGCCGAACCATGCCGCAACGCCGCCGCCGGCGGCGAGCAGGAGCGCGGGGTTGCTGAGAATTGCGCTTCCAATGGCACCGGCCGCCAGGCTGATCACGACATTTCTGAGCGTCGCGTGACCGGCGATGGTGCTGCGTTCGGCAATGCGGCCTGCCCCAATCTCAGACGCCGATTGGATCACCTCGCTCGCGACATCGCGCTCGACCAGGTCCGGGCGACTCTGCAGCTGCTTCGCGAGTGCAACTGCCGTGGAGCGGTACTGCCGCTCCTCGTCCGGCCGGCGCTGGTAACGCTCTTCGGCAAGCTTCGCGGAGAGGCCCTCGGCGGTGCCTAGGATGAATACGCCGTGCAACGCGATGACCGATGCAAGCTTCTCGCCGAGCGAGGCATCCATGTGCGGGAGCTCGCCGCCCGCGATCAGGCGCTGTGTCTCGTGGCTTGCATTCTCCAGCCGCACGCCGGCGAGGTACAGGCGCCCGAAATCGATCTCACCGAGGTTCCTGTCCATCTGTGCGGCGTATGCAGCAGCGCGCTCTCCCAGGACGGAGTAGGGGCGGTTGCCTTCGCCCAGCGCGGTCGAGAGTTCGCGCACGAGACTTCGAAGTTCCGGATGCAGACTGCGCAGCCTGGTGAGGTGATTGCCGTCGCGATCGAGGGCCTCGGGCGGCGCGCGCACGATGACGCCTTCATCGTTGAGCTCGACGTGGGGACCCGCGCTCTGAGCGGGGACCTCTGGCGGAAGCCGAGGCCGCTCAGCGTCTCGTCCTCGGGACAGGTGATCGGACACGCTCATGGCTCCGGCATTTCGACGAGCGAATCCGCACGCAGGTCTGCCTACGGGACGCTCCTCGCGCTTCAGCCTGAAATGGGCGCGGAACTCGGTAAAGTCACGGACACGAGTGCCGTTCGGGCCAGGCAGCAGGATGCAGGTCGCGCCGATGGGGCCGCCGGGACGCCGCTCTCCGTCTGCCCGCTCGCCAATCGAAGCCTGCGTGTCGGCGCCACCCGTCCGGCTCTCTGGGCCGCGACGGGTCATGCGCAAATGCGAGAAGGTGTGCCGGCAGCTTTTCGGGTGCCCTCAATGCAGGATAGGCGGCGAAGACCCGGTTCACCTCGTTGCAGCAGCCTGTCCGGCAGGGCACGCCTGTGACCACCGAGATCTGGTTCCTACCAGATCAGTCTGCGGTAGATGCCCACCGCCGCAGTCGTGCGGTCCCGCGGGGCCAGTCGGAGGTGCGGAACGCCTTGTCATGAGCGGTTGGCCACTCGATCGATGTCGTGCGTTGCGCCGCGCCCGCGATCAACGCGAGGGCTCATCAGCGCGGTCGGATGGAGCGGTCGGGATGCCGTCCCAGATGTCGTCCGGGTCGGCGACGACGAGCTCCAGCCCGCGCGATGCCGCGACTTCGAAGGCGGTCCGGGCTGCTCGGCTCGCCGGCATGGGCTCTGGCGCGGTCAGTTTGACAACGGCACCTGGCACGACCTGGGAAGGTGCGAAGACTTCACCGACCTGCGCACCATCTTCTTCTACCCAGACGCGAAGCGTCACGGCTGTGTCAACGTCAGTAACGACCATCCGGAAACCGACCAATGAACCCCCCCCTCTACAAGGGCGGTGCGAACCGCAGCAATCGCTGCTTTTATCCGGCGGAAGCTTGCGAAATGCTGAAGCCCGCGGCGGCGTTACCCCGGTCCGAAATGCCGTGCAAATGCAAGCGTTTGGTAAGAGTCTGGAAACCGCGACTGCGCATTATCGCGCCGAACCTTGGCGCAACCGCGCGCGCCGTCGCGAGCTCTCTGAGAGGCGTATGCCAGATCAGGACGATCCACCCATACGCGGGCCCGGTGCAAAACTCGGCGAGTACATCTCGGCCGAGCAGTGCCGTCAGGCACGAGCATTGCTGGGACTGACGCCGCAAGCCCTGTCATCCATGGCCGGCGTGTCCGCGGAGAGCATCCAACGATTCGAGGAGGCCGATCACACCGTCTCCGGCCGCGTACGAGCGGCTGTCGGTTGCGTGCTCGCCCGCCTCGGGATTGATGTCGAGGGGGAGCATAGAGTGAGGCTGAACATGTCGTCGCGCGAGGCGCCGGACGCCGCCGTTGTGGACGCAAATTTCTACGCTCGCTTCAGTCGCGTCGCCTGCGTTCCGCCGGGGGTGGAGCGTGGCGGATCGAAGGGCAGCCGGCGGTAAACATCGCGCTTCGTCGCACGCGACTGCAGAAGGGGTGCGCCGCGGCTGAGGCGTACGCCATTTTCGACCGACGAGGACGGCCTGCAGCCGCCTACCGGTGCTCGTGCATCTACGGATCGTGGAGCGCAGACGGCCAGATGCGAGCGCTGTAGATGAAGGGTGCGCGGACGCCGGCACGTCTCCTCCGGAGCCTGAGCAGCGCGACAGCGCCTTGCTCAGAGAATGTCAGTGATCCCAGCGGCGCCACCCAGCCAGGCGATCTTGTCAATCAGCGGGCGCAGGGCATTCGCGCTCAAAGAAGCCACATGAACGCGCAGGAGAGGCCGGGAACGAGGAGTGCCGGTGGCGTCACGCGACGCGCGCAGGGTGACCGCGCTCCAGACCAGCAATTCGTCATGATTCCCGTTATCGGAAGCGACCGCGACGATGCCAGCAGCCTCTCCCAGGTGCTTTCGATCGAGAGCGTCGACAGTCAGCAAAACGGCTCTCCCGAGAACATTGCTATTTTCATTCGACGTGCGCTCGATGCTCTCGCTCGGCGCGCCGCCAGCGGGGCTCGAGCGTGTCACTTGAGGCCTCACCTGTCCGGCTGCCTGCGACATGACGCAGGCAGCGTGCGCCCGCGAATGGCGCGGAGGAGCACGCACACGCGTTCCTTGTTCCGCCCAAACGCGCTGCACCCAACCGGCCGGGGGCCGGAGGTGGCGTGCCGCCCGGCGTGAGAGCAATCAGGCTCACCCCTTCGGATGTCCCGGTCGGTCGCGCATCTCGCGGGCGACTGAGCACCGAAGCGGCGAGAGACTTGTCTGCAATCGACAGACCGCGCCGCGTCCACCTACCGAGGCCCGCATGTCCAGCACAGGCTTGGTGCCAAGAGACGAACCGAGCGGTCCGCCGGCTATGCGTGCGGAGAGTGTGCCCCGTGGGCGCAGGCAGGCGCCGCGGACATCGTGTTCATCGACATCCGCATCTCGGTGCCGCCCGCAGCGGAGCAGGCCGGCCGGCTGAAGTTCCCTTGCATGAGGTGAGGGGGAACCCTGCCCGCCGACAGGCGTCACCGCCGATGATCGCCCTTGTCACCCTGACCGGACTTGACCTTGGTCTTCGCCGCCTTCTTCACGTCCTGCGACAACGACTTGCCGACATCGTCGGATTCCTTGAACTGCCCCTTAGGGTCCCGGCGGACGTAGCGCTTGTCGGTCCCGGTATTAATCAGCTCGCGCCTCTGCATGGGGATCCTCCTGCTTTGCTTTGGAACAACGGCGTGACCTGGCAATTGTTGCGCACGAGGCAAGCGCACCGGTTGGCTGTCTCGGCCTTGGTGTTTCGGGCGGGTATGTCGATCACAGTCAAGGCGACAGGATCAGCTTCAGCGGGCGCGCGCAGTCGGGACGCTCTTGGTAAACCACAGGGCGTGACCACGGCGGGTACGGCCATGGTCAAGGCTATGGCCGCGGCCGGCGGAAAAATCCTGGCTGGGTCTGTTCGATTGAGCCCCGACCCGACGCCGCGGCCGGATCGCTAAGATTCGCTTTTTGCCGCTCACACGCCGCGGATAGTCTGGCCTCAAAGCAACCAGGGAGGCCAAGATCATGGACACGAACACCGGGGGTCCGCTGAGCTGTCCGGCGAAGAACCCCGCCGCGATGCGGTCTCTGCTGGGCCGGACGAACCGAGACTGGTGGCCAAATCAGCTTTCGCTCGACATCCTTCACCAGAAGGGTCTCACCGGGGATCCGATGGGCAGGAATTTCGACTACGCCAAGGAGTTCCAGTCGCTCGACTTCACCGCGGTCAAGAATGATCTTCATGCGCTGATGACCGACAGCCAGCCTTGGTGGCCAGCCGATTATGGTCACTACGGCCCCTTCTTCATCCGAATGGCCTGGCACAGCGCTGGCACCTACCGGACGGGCGACGGGCGCGGTGGTTCATCGTCGGGCTCACAGCGGTTCGCTCCGCTCAACAGCTGGCCTGACAACGCCAATCTCGATAAAGCGCGCCGCCTTCTCTGGCCCATCAAGAAGAAGTACGGCCACAAACTCTCCTGGGCCGACCTGATGATCCTGGCCGGCAACGTCGCCATCGAGTCCATGGGCGGGCCAGTGTTCGGCTTCGGGGGCGGGCGCGTCGATGTCTTCGAACCTGAAAAGGACATCTACTGGGGTACCGAGGAGGAGTGGCTGGGAGACACCCGCATCACCGAAGAGAAAGTGCTCGAGAGCCCACTCGCGGCGATTCAGATGGGGCTGATCTACGTCAACCCCCAGGGCCCGGCCGGCGTGCCCGATCCGGCCCAATCTGCCCGCGATATCCGCGAGACCTTTGCTCGGATGGGGATGAACGACGAGGAGACCGTCGCGCTGACCGCCGGGGGCCATACCTTCGGCAAATGCCACGGCGCTGGCGATGCATCGAAGGTCGGTGCGGAACCGGAGGGGTCCGACATCGCACAGCAAGGCCTCGGCTGGCAGAGCGGGCACGAGAGCGGCGTCGGCGACCACACCATCACGAGCGGGCTGGAAGGCGCGTGGACCCCCAGCCCAACGCAGTGGGACAATGCCTACTTCCACATGCTGTTGGACTATGACTATGAGCTCGTGACGAGCCCCGCCGGTGCCAAGCAATGGCAGCCTGTGAACCAAGCGCCGGAGGACCTGGCGCCGGGTGCCCATAGCCCCGATCGCCGCGTGCCGACGATGATGACGACCGCGGACATGGCGTTCAAAGTGGACCCGACGTATCGAACGATATCGGAGCGGTTCCGCGAACATCCGGAGCAGTTCGCCGATGCCTTCGCCCGCGCTTGGTTCAAGCTCTGTCATCGGGACATGGGTCCGAAATCGCGTTACCTCGGCCCCGAGGTTCCGACCGAGGATCTGATTTGGCAGGATCCGATTCCAGCGGCGGACTACGCTGCGATCGATGATGCCGATGTCGCGAAGCTCAAGGGCATGATCCTCGGTTCCGGCCTGTCCGTTTCCGAGCTGGTCGCGACTGCCTGGGCGTCGGCGTCGACCTATCGCGGGTCGGACCATCGCGGCGGCGCCAATGGCGCTCGCATCCGGCTCGCGCCGCAAAAGGACTGGGAGGTCAACGAGCCTGAGCGGCTCGCACGCGTGCTCCAGGTGCTGGAAGGGATCAAGACGAAGTTCGACAGCACGGCTTCGGATGGCAAGAAGGTGTCGATCGCCGACCTCATCGTGCTCGGCGGCTCAGCTGCGGTGGAAAAGGCGGCCAGGGATGCCGGCCACAATGTCGCCGTGGCCTTCACGGCCGGCCGCACCGACGCGTCTGCCGACCACACCGATCCGGAGAACTTCAAGCCCTTGGAGCCCAGGGCCGATGGTTTCCGCAACTATCTTCAGGTCGAGTTCAACGTTCCCACCGAGGAGCTCCTGATCGACCGGGCTCAACTCCTCACCCTGAGCGCGCCGGAGATGGCGGTTCTGCTCGGCGGCCTGCGGGTTCTCGGCGCCAATCACGGCGGCAGGAAGGAAGGCATTCTTACCGACCGGCCGGGCCAGCTCACGAACGACTTTTTCGTCAACCTGTTGGACATGGGGACCGCGTGGAAGCTGTCTGACGGGCACGCGGACGAGGTCTTCGTGGGCACCTGCCGCGACACCGGCAAGCCGAAGTGGACCGCCACGCGCACCGACCTCGTCTTCGGCTCCAACTCTCAGCTGCGCGCGCTGTCGGAAGTGTACGCGGCGGACGATGCGGGCAGCAAATTCGTGCAAGACTTCGCCGCGGCATGGGTCAAAGTCATGAATGCCGATCGCTTCGACCTGCCTCGCGGTCAGGCCTAGGTCGCCGTCTCGATCTGCAGCGAAGGCGCGAGACAGCACCGCATGTGGAGGGCGCCTTTGCGAGGTGCCCCTCTCTTCGCGATCGGCCTGCGCGCAGACGGCGCGCAGGCCTGCGCTGTCGGGGCTATTCGCAAGGCCCTGCGGCGGCCTCGCCAATTCCAGTATCTGATCCATGAAATCCACCCCGTCAGCTTGGCCGGCGCGAGCACAGCTTGCTCGCTACCGGCCATGCCGCGCGCGCCGGCGTCAGCGCCGGGTGATCACGACTTCCAGGTACTCGCTCGGCACGATCAGCGTGTCCGCGCGGCCGCGGTTCATGCGCGTGAGCAGGTGGCGGATATCCTCCTCCAGCAATGACTGGCCCGCGGTGTCGAGCGCTGCAAAGGCGCGGTTCATCGGGCCATAGTACGTCCGGAACACATCCAGCAGATGGTCGGGAGAGCGGTAGCGGAAGTTGAACATCTGCTTCGTCGCTGACACCCCGTGACCCGGGAACAGCTCGCCCAGCCGCGCCTCGGTGCCCCAGAGCGCCGGAGACTTCACGCCTGCAGGCGGTGGCAGGTGGCGACCGATCGTCTTGAAGACTTGGCCGATGAAGCCTTCCGGCGTCCAATTGGCGAGTCCCACGCGCCCGCCCGGGCGTACCACCCGGATGAGTTCCGCAGCCGCCTTCTCCTGGTCTGGGGTGAACATGACACCAAAGGTCGATAGCGCGACATCGAAAGTCTCGCTGGCGAAGGGAAGGGCTTCGGCATCCGCCTCCTGAAAGGCGATCTCCAGGCGCTCAGCGGCAGCCCGCTCCCGACCGCGGTCGAGCAGCGCGGTGACATAGTCCGAGGAGGTCACCTCCGCGAACCGGCGGGCGGCGGCGAGCGTCGCATTGCCATTGCCGGCTGCGACGTCGAGCACTCGCTCGCCGGCACGCAGGTCAACGGCCTCGCAGATCCGTTCGCCGACGATCTGCAGCGTGGTACCGATGACGGCGTAATCGCCGGTAGACCAGGTCGCCTGCTGCCGAGCCTTCAAGGCTGCGAGGTCGACGGAAGCGCCTGGCTCAATCTGGTTCTTCTCGAGAGTGGCGGTCGGCATTTGTCTTCTCCTTACTGCGAGGGTTCCCGTTGATGCGCCGAGAGGCGGTACTGCGCGCCGCCGGAGGCATGCGATGGGCCTCGGCAGCGCTGGGCGTTGATCGAGGTTCACCCGGATTGATGGTCGACCGCGGACTCCCTCGCCAGGGGCACGCGGGCCCCGCAATCGCGGGTGGCTCCATGCGGAAAGAAGGATCGCCTCAGCTGCTCAGCGATTGGCTTCCTGCCCCGGCAGTCGATCGGCAGTGCCGCGGCAAGGAGAGAAATGGCGCATCGCGCACGGTCATCACCAGTGATCCAGGTTACAGGCACGACCGGGGTAAAATCGGAAGCCTGATCAGAGGGTTAGCCGCGGTCGAGAACCAGGCCGACCGGCCTGATGGAGGTCGCCTGTTACCTACGGAACAGGTCGTGCGAATAGCCGCGGAACCAGGCGCCATCCTTGCCACTCGCGAGGGGTCCCGCAGGCGTGCAGCCGACCAGACTCGGCGACCTCACAACCGGCGCGGTCTCAGCCGAAACCTCTCGGAATAGCCCGGCCGCTGAACGCAACCGGCAATGGCGTCCCGTGCTGAACCATGATGAGGATCGCAGCCTTGCCAAGAACAGAGCCGATGCCGCCGGGCGGCCGTGCCCGCGGTCTCAGCCGCTTGGCATCAACGGCCCGACGCGCCAGCACGAGCAGACGGTTGGAGACCCGCTATGTCCCCCGCGCGTCCGCAGCCACTGGCACGCCCCAACTCTGCGGGCGCACAAGACGCCCCAATTCCCGCGCGTCGGCGCCAGAGCCAGGCGCGATCTTGTCCGCCGCATGGCGGCGACACCGCTTCAGCGGCGTCCGCGGGGCTCCACCATCGCGCAGAACACGGCGCCATCCGTGACAACGATCTGCTTCGTGAAATCACAGAGTTCCGGGATCAGATGGGCGGCGGTCGGCCCTGAGAATGAAACGATGCCACCCGGTTGACATCGGCGCTGGTAGCTTTGGGCAATGGTCTCGCGCGTGCCCTGCACGCCCTCGGCGGAAGAAGAGCGGTCGCAAAATGCCGCCCGCTGTGGGGCCTGTCCCGCGGCTGGGTCAGCGAGCCCAAGCGCAAGGATCGCCGGAAA
This sequence comes from Plastoroseomonas hellenica, assembly GCF_018129085.1. Classification (GTDB taxonomy): domain Bacteria; phylum Pseudomonadota; class Alphaproteobacteria; order Acetobacterales; family Acetobacteraceae; genus Plastoroseomonas; species Plastoroseomonas hellenica. The sequence goes on along the minus strand of NZ_JAAGBB010000010.1, from coordinate 109,932 downwards.
CACGAAAAGCCGCATGTCGGTCACTTCCATCGCCGCCGACGTCATGTTCGGCGCGTGGTCCATAACGTTACTCCCAAGCCCGAGTTTATAGGCAATCACCGGCTCAGCGACCTTGGCTTGCCCAATTTCGCATTCTCATCCGGCTGGGTGGCCGCGGACCTGAGGCCATGGCGGTACGATGCTTGGGGTACTTAGGCGGCCGGGCAGGAGTACCGCTAGGTCGTCAACAATAACCAGAGCGGCGTGCCACCACGCTCGGCGCGGTCGTCGCGACCGCGGCAGCGATCATATTCCGTGGCGACGATCGGCACGCCACCAGATGTGCCGATGTCGGGGCCGCTTGGATTACCGCAATCCGTCGGGCGGTGCTGCAAACCATGCTAAAGGAAATGCCGGGGTTAGGACGCTCTCGAGGAAGGTTGTTTCGGCCGATCGCGATCATATCGAACAGCAGTCACGTCCGGGCAGCTCGGAGTTGCACCGCTGGGCCCGTCGAAGAGATCGCGTTCTTCAAGCCACGCCAATACGATCTCAGCTTCTCGCACAGAGGAAAAGGCCAGGGCCGGCGCCTGCTCCAGGGCAGCGTCGTCATGAAGTGGTGCGATAACGTATTGCAGCCGGTCCGCGCTGCTCCGTATCGAGATGATCCGATAGGAATGCGACGTCATCGGCGCCCCCTTAGCACGAGCATTTTTGCTCGCCCCCTTCGCCGGTTCAGCTTAGCGGACGTCCCCGCAACGTGCTGCGATTCTCTAGGCACGGTATGCACAGCGGGCATGACCCCTCCGGCCGTGAAGAGGCGAGGGCCAGCCGGACCTGCTCAGCCGGTATGCGCGCAGCGTGGCCTCGCCTCGACTGCTGCTGAGGCGGCCTCTGCGCGATATCCGCGTGGTCCTCGAACGGGGCTGCCTCCAGCACCAAGGATGATGTGTAACCTCCCTCCCGACCCCTGGGGACGGGCAATCCGCTGCTCGGAATCAAGGTCGCGAATCAGCAACCGCGGGCGGGGGACCGGCTGATCGCCCCGCGCCTCACGGCTCGAGGGTCCATGGCACGAGGGGCATGAAATCGGATGGTGCGGAATCGATCGAGCGGCGGCGAAGTCAGTCAGCCTGAAATGGTGGCCATCCCACCGGGACGATTCCAGATGGGATCATCCGATGCAGAGGAGGGTCATGAGGACAATGAGCATCCAGTTCGTGACGTCGTGGTCGCGCGCGCCTTCGCACTCGGGCGCTTTCCGGTGACCTTCGACGAATGGGACCGCTTCGCCGGCGCTACGGGATCCGGCTTGCCGCCCGACGAGGGGTGGGGCAGGGGCGCGCGGCCGGTGATCAATATCTCCTGGCGCGACGCAACGGCCTATGCCGCGTGGCTGCGGATCGAGACGGGAAAGCCATACCGCCTGCCGAGCGAGGCCGAGTGGGAGTATGCCGCCCGGGCCGGCACGACGACCGCCTACCATTGGGGTGACGCCATGTCCCCCCGAGATGCGCATTACCTGCGCGAGGACGTGTCGACCACTGTGCTGGGCACGGTTCCTGTAGGCCGGTTTCCCCCGAACGCGTTCGGGCTCCACGACATGCTCGGCAACGTCTGGGAGTGGGTCGAGGATTGCTGGAACGAATTCTATCTCGGTGCCCCAAGCGGTGCGACGCCATGGCTCCGTGGCGACTGCGACCGCCGTGTCTTGCGCGGTGGCTCCTGGCAGGATGTCCCGCGGCAGATCCGCTGTGCGACGCGGAATCGCAATGGCATCGATTTCCGATGCGACGACTATGGCGTTCGCCTCGCGCTGGACCTGTAGCATGCCTCGCCGGCACTCGCGCGCTTGGCCGCTTGCCGCCGCAGCTCCTGCGGCCCCGCGGCGAAACCCGCGTGGTCATGCGCCGTAACGGGCAAATGGCGCGCAGAGACCATGCGCGGCCTGCCATTTCCAAGCGATGCCATCGAGGACAGCGTCGCCGCTCTGAGGGTCACAGCAGCCAATCGATCGACCGCGATCGGGGGCTGAGCGTGCGGTGTTATGAAAACGGTTCGCAGGCCGGCCTGGCCCGCTTGAGCAGCGCCGGCGGTATTTTCCGCGCTCGTTACCATTTGATGTAGCGCAGGCGCCGCTGCGGGCGTTGATTTGCGATGGAAACCCTAGTGGCCCGAATGGACGGTCTGAGCGTTCTTATTGTGGAGGACGACTGGCTCGTCGCCGACGCAATAGAGCGGCAGGTCGACGAAATCGGCGGGTGGGTCGTGGGTCCGGTAGCCTCTGTTGCGGAGGCCATGCTCGCGTTAAGTCGCGCAATGCCGGATCTGGCGTTGTTGGACATCAACCTCGGACGCGAGACAAGCTATGCGATCGCTGACGCGCTGGCTGCGCGGGGGACCCCGTTCATCTTTGTGACCGCCTATGATCGCTCCATTCTGCCGGACCGTTTTGCGAAACGTCCCCTACTCAGCAAGCCGCTGAGCAGTGCCGAGCTTCGAAAGGAGTTGGTCGAGATCGGTCTCGCGCATCGCTCGACGTCCGCCGACGCCACGCACGGACAGCAGCGGTAGAGTCTCCATTTTCGGGGTTCTCGTCGACAGCCAACCGGTCGCGAAACTCACCATCCCCACAACGCCATAGCCTGTGAGCTCTGAAGCTGCATCGCACGCTGCTTTAAATCGCATCGGAGCACGGCCGCCGCTCACCGCCCGATCACATGGCCGACGGTGCTAGGGCACATGAGGCGAGCCGTGCTGGGAACCAGTTCGGCGCGCCGCGGCCGGAAGAGCCGCAGGCTACGCGGTTGGACGCTGTGAACGATGCGGGCCTAGTCCACCTGTGATGCTGCGCGGCTGGGAACGCCAAGCGGGTCTTCGGAGTTGAACAGCAGGCGGTGACACGCGCGGCGTCATTCAGCGGAACGCGCCTGAGGGAGCAGACCGAACACGCGCCTGTCAGCATGGCAAGGAGGCCGCGATGGCCGGAACTGGAATCGCTCGATCGCCTTGCATCCTGCTCGTCGAAGGCGATCCGCTGATCACCGCGACGACCCTCAGGCTCATGCGGCACCTGGGTTATCGAACCCTGCCGCCGGCAAGCACCGTTGCCGAAGCCCGCACGCGAATGCTGGAAAAGCCAGATGCAGTGCTGCTCGAAATTTCTCTACGAGGTGGCGAAAGCTCGCTTCCGTTCGCCGACGAGCTGATGGCGACAGGCGTGCCATTCGCATTCTTCAGCGGCTACTACATCCATGATCTTCCGGCACGGTTTGCCTCCTGCCGGATCGTCATGAAACCCGTGGGGGACCAGGTGCTGACAGCCGAATTGTTGGCGCTCGCAGGCTGGCCGGGTGGACGGCCGGGAGCGGGTGCCGGGACGGGAGAGGGGGCGCAGACGAGGTCCAGCGTTGCCTACGACCTCGGCCCTGACGGGATCCCGCCTTCAGCCGATCCCGCCGTCGCTAACGACCCCTGATCCTCCATCAGGAAGTCCGCGGGTCCTTCTGCGGCCCGTCGCATAGCCGAGCGCGCGGAGCACTGACGCAGCGAGATGCCGCCGGTTCGCGGAGGATCGCGTGCCTCACCCGAGCCGCTCATGACCCGGCCGCTCCAGCGATCCCCACGCGTTCGCGTTGCCGGGGCGCCCCGCCAGCGCCAACAGGTGGCGGCAACGTTTGGTCAAGATCCGGGCCGCGCGATTGCCCGAGCGACTCGCGACACGTTTGCTGCACGGCATTGAGCTCAGGTCCTGGGCGCACCGCCTGGCAGCTTCGTCCGTGCGCCAGTTCCGGCTCCAATTTATCTCCGGGTGATCTTCAACCATGGCGCAACCGATGCCTGCGGAGCGGCTTTGGCTGGAGTGGCTTCCTCTTGTGGAGTGCCAAGCAGACGGGTGAAGTCCAATTGGTCGCGGCGCCCCACACTCGTATCAGGACAGGATGGCATCAATGGCGAAGTATCTTGGTAAGTATCGCGGTGAAGTGGCGAGCGACCTCGACCCTCTTCATATCGGGCGTTTGCTCGTCACCGTGGCAGACGTCAGCGACGGGATGCCAGTCTGGGCGATGCCGTGTCTTCCGCCGCCGACCTTGTCCAACGCCGTGTGGATGCTTCCTGCCCCGGGCGCAGGCGTATGGGTCGAATTCGAGCAGGGCAACGCCGCCGCGCCGATCTGGACCGGGTGCTGGTATCGCACCGCATCCGAAGCCCCTCCGCTCGTAGCCCGCTCGCGGGCCGAAGAGGCTCAACCGACTGACGCGGGGCGGCGGGCCGAGATTCAACTCAGTACCGAAAGCGGGGCATTGATCTCAATCGGCGAGACCGGCATCACCTTGTCAAACGGGAAGGGCGCCGTGCTCGAGATGGTGGGCCCGACCGTCTCCATTAATGGCGGCGCGTTGGCGGTCACCTGATGCCGGCCGCAATCCTCGACATAGGCAGCAGCCTTCGCTGCCCGCATGGCGCCGCGGTGCAGCCATCGCCGGGTCCGGATCGCGTCCTGCTGAGCGGCACGCCAGCCCTGGCGGCCAGAGGCGCCTTCCATATCTCCGGTTGCCCATTCTGCGTCGAAGGCGCGAACGGCCCGCGGCCGCAGCCCTGTACGCGGGTCGTCTGGACAGCGGCGGCGTCCCGCGTGACGATGAATGGTCAGGCGGTCGCGTTGGCGGGCGCGAGCAATCAGTGCGTGACCTCAGACGGTATCGCCCAGGGGCCGATGATCATAACGTCGGTTCAGCCGAGGGTTCTCGCGGAGTAGGCGCGTTGCCGGTGAGCGGGCGAGCGTCCCGCGTCCGATGGTGCGGTGTCCACGCGCATCATCCAGCCGGCGATCGGCAGTCGGCGAATTGCGGCTGCCTATGCACGCGACACGGCGGCTATCGCCGGCACCTCCCCTGGCGGCGATTGCAGCGAGCACGGAGTGGAAGGCGAATTCTGTCCCAAGCCCGTCTGGGACGAATCCTCTCGGGGCTGCGCCGGTCTGAGCCACAGCACCGGCCGTTCCGTCTTCCGCTTTTCTCAGGGAAGCGCCTGGCCTGCCGCACGCTCCGCGGCGCCGCGCCAAAGGGGCACACGCTCCGCATCGCGGCTCCGCTCGGTCGCATGCCCTCGGGTGGGGTCGATCACTGCTGGAAGCGAAGATGGCGAGCCGGGCTTAACGCGAAAAGGACAGCCTGGCCTATCGCGAGGGCACGCTCCCAACACGCATGTCGCAGCTGACCTCACAACTACACGTCGCCTTGACGCCGGGGCGGCCGCGCTCCGCAACCCACATCACCCCCGGAGAACGGGCCAGTCGCCGACCTCAACCGCTCTGCGGCGGAGCATCCGTCGTCGCATCCACCGCACGCGCTCTGCGCACCGCCCTGTCCCGGACGTCCTGGACCACCGCGGTGCCGATGACCCCTGCGAGAGCCGCTAGCATTCCAGCGATGGGGCGCCCTGACGCGCACAGCCCCCAGAACGCCGCGATGCCCCCGAGAACCGGCCATACAGGGGGCGATGCGAGGACGCTCCGGACCAGGGCCACAATCGCCGGGATCAGAGCGCCAATGGTTGCCAGCGCGGCCAGCAGGCAAAGGCCTGCCAACAACAGGGCTCCGTCCGGTTCATACACGGCATCCGCTGCGTCCATCGCCCTCGCCCTCAGGTCGCGCCCAAAGCGAAACACCATAGTCAGTAGAAGTCCGCAATGGTGTGAACAGCTGAGTTGGTTGAAACAGAGGAGCCTCGTCGTCGGCGCGCGCGCCGTTCACTCGAAGCGGCTCTCCGTTCGGCCCGCCTGCTCCGACCAGGCGCGCGTGAATTCCGCGCCAAGGAAGAAAATAATGGCAGAATAATTCACCCAGACCAGGACGATTACCAGGGCGCCGGCCGCACCATAGCTGGTCGCAATAGAACTGCTGCCGATGTAGATCCCTATGGCGGTCTTCCCGATGCTGAAAAGGAGCGCCGTCGCAAAAGCGCCGATCAACGTGTCGCGCCACGCGATCGGGCGGTCGGGCAGGACTTTGTAGATGGCTGAGAACAGCACGGTGAGAATGCCGATCGATACCACAAGCTCGATGACATGAAGCAGCACCTCGAACCCAGGCAGCAGCCCGCCAGCCCAGCTACCGAGCGCCTTGAGGGCCGCACTGACGAGCAGCGAGGCAAGCAGGAGGAAGCCGAGCGCGGCAACCAGGCCAATGGCGGCTGCCTTGGCACGCACGAAGCGAGACACGGTGCCCTGCTCGTCGGGCGTCTTCGTCTTCCAGATTGCATTGAGCGCCGACTGCAGCTCGCCGAAAACGCCACTCGCGGCAAGCAGCAGTGTCGCGACCCCGATGATGGTTGCCACGGTGCCGCTGCCTGCGTCGCTGGCGTTCTGGACAATGCCCTGTACGGCCTCGGCCGCCTGGCGTCCGAGCGTTCCCTCGAGCTGGGCGGTCACCTCGCCGCGGGCGGCCTCGTCACCGAAGAAGAACCCCGCGATCGCGGTCGCGATGATCACGAGAGGGGCCACGGAAAACAATGTGTAGTAGGCGACTGCAGCCGACCGGCTCATACATTCATCAGCCATGAAGCCCTTCACCGTGCCTACCGCGAGGGCCTTGGGTGCCGGCATGTCCGCCTCCAGCGCAATCGACGGATGAACGGCATCTCGGGCGAGCAGTTGCACGCTCAGCATCCGCGCAAGCGTCCAGGCATCGCTTCGCCGATGCGTCGCTGCGCGCGATATGCCTCTGCACCCGTCAACCCTGCTGATCAGGCCGGCGGTGCGCTGGCTTCCGCTCTCAATGACAATGACACACCACTGGCGATCGGGAGTTGCCCTGCAACCTGAGCACGCGGGTAGCGCCCCGGCGCCAGGGCGGCGAATTCGCCGCCGAGGAGCACCGGCGAGACCGCGCGGCGGCGGTCAAGGATCATCTCCCCGGGCGCCACCTTCCTGCATCCGCTCGCTGTCTTCGCCTACAAGGCCACGCTCAGCCTGAGGTCAACCTTGGCCGAAGGCCGCAGCCCTCCCCGGATGAAGGCCTCAGCGTTCCACCGCATTCCGGCAGGAGATATCAAGCGCGTCGGGATAGATTTCGAACCTCCGCATAAGGGTCTTGATGCGGATGCCGTAGGATCTGACCCAGCATCTGGTGAGGCCGGTGGGAACGCCTGAGCCGACATCATCGGGAACAAACAGCCAGCCGGTGTTCACCACGCTCCAAAGATGATTGAACGGCGTCGGCGAGATGCGGAAGTAGATGCTGCTGTCCCTGTCGCAAGGCAGGCGATCACACCCCCGCACCGCCCACACGTTGTCGTCCGGATAGATCTCTTCCGACTGAATGAGGTAGACTTCTTCGTAGTTCCGGGTGGTGAAGTAGAGCGCGGTCTGGGCGACGAACCCGAGCACGACCGGTATCAGGTAGAGCGCGACCCCGGTCGCCAGTATCATTGCGCCGCCTCGCCAATAGACAAAGCCGCCATACTCGTTGTGGGTGCAGCGTACCCACAGAAGCCTGTACCAACGGAAGACCGATCCCACCATCCAGGCGCCGGCGCGGCGGAAGGGGCGCAGCGGCACAGCCCACACCCAATGCAAAGAAGCCGCCAGCTGGACCAGGAACCTGCTCGAGGCCAGACCAGCCTTCACCTTCTCACGCATGCTGGTGCTCCCTGAACTCCACTTCGAAGCCCCGGCTCTCGTTATTGAAGCGAACAAGGAATGCGCCGGTGCTCCTGGCGTTCTCGAGCACGTGGTTCACCAGGATCGGGCGCAGATTGGCCTTGATGTATCCGGGCAATCCACGCGCACCCCGGGTCGGATCATAGTGCGCGCGGCAGAATTCCTGGAGGGAGTTCTCCGCCATGACGACCCGAAGACCACGGGCGTCATAGGCCTTGTTGAGCTTATCAATCTCGCGGGAAATGATCCGCTCGATGACCTCCATTCCCAGGCGTCGGAAGTGGAGGATGTTCTCACGTCCATTGAAGCGGTTCAGGAGTTCCGATCGGTATGTCTGATTGAGCTCAATCAGCGCCCGTTCCTGCGCCTCCTCGTCGGTCAGCGTCATGTCCAGGTAGAAGGGCTGACCGATATTCGTGGTCATCACGATGTAGGTTTCTCGGAAGTCGACCGTCCGCCCAAGATTGTCCGTCAAGCGGGCGTCGGAGAGGATCTGCAGAAACACGTTGAAGACGTCCGGATGGGCCTTTTCGACCTCATCAAACAGAAGAACGCAGACCGGCTTCCTGCGCACGGCGTTGGTCAAGATGCCGCCGGCCTCGAAGCCTTCGTATCCCGGGGGGGCACCGATCAGCTTGGCGACGGCGTGTTTCTCCATGTATTCGGACATGTCGAAGCGGAGCAGTTCCAAGCCGAGCTCTGCCGCGAGGCGCTTGGCCATTTCCGTCTTGCCGACTCCGGATGGCCCCAGGAACATGAAGCTGCCCTTCGGCCCGGTCTCCTCCATCTCGTCGATCCTCGCCACCTTCACGGCATTGGCGACGTGGCGGACCACCGGGTCCTGGCCGAAGATGTTCTTGAGGAGGTTGCCTTCGAGGTTGCGCAGAACCTCTCGCTCGTCCTCGCCGAGCCTCTCGGTCGAGATGCCGGAGATTTCGCTGAACTCGATGCGGACCTCCTTCTCGGTGAGTCGGAGATCCTTGTTGACGATCTCGACCAGCCGCCGATGCTCGCGCTGGTTCTCCCCGACCACCTTCTCGAACTGCGCGATCTTGCGGGAGATCTCCGCCTCGGCTGGGGTTTCGAAACCGCCGGCGGCTGCGAGCTCCGCGAAGCTGCGGATCCGGACCGCGTCCTCCGCCGAGCTCGCATGCTGATCGCTCTCCACGGCCCGACGCGCACGCTCCTGCCGCAGGCGGTCGCGCTCGTCCTGCAAGGCAAAGATCGCCTCCTCGCCGTCCCTCTGCAGACGATGGGCCTCGCCGATCTTGGCTTGAAGCGCCGTCCAGTCGGCACTCCACTCCGCCAGCGCCTTCTCGAAATCCGCGCGCTCCTGCCCGGCTGAGCCGCTGACCTTGAGTTCCAGTTCGGCAATCCGGGGGTGCTTGCGGTGAGCGTGCTGCCGATAGCTGGCCAAAGACCGGTCGATCAGGGAAATCGACCTGGTCGGCTGCGCCCCGCCCAGGCCCATGCCATCGCGATACTTGCTCGTGAGTGCGATTGCCTCACGGATCGCCTCATCGGAGGCAACGATCCCGTGATGCTCTGAGAGCTCCTTCGAGACAGCGGCGACGATGTCGTAAAGGAACACGCCGACGGGCTCGCGGACATCGAAAAGTGTGTAGGCCTCCTGGAGGTCGGAATGCCATTTCAGCACCTGAGACAGATGCTCATCGCGGACTTCCAGGACGACCTGCGTCTTGTCACTCTTCACTGCAAAGTTCAGGGCATTGACGAAGTGCGGATTCCCGGAGGTCCGGGCGGCCTCGATGAAGCCGAAGGTGTCTTCGATGATGAGCACCGATTCCGGCGTTGTCTGAAGCTGCCTCAGGACCTTCTGGAACTCCTCGTTGATGAGGTGCCCGTCTCCGCTGGAGAACAGTCGATCAGTATCAAGGAAGAACAACCGCTTGACGATGATATCGAACGGCGTGCCCGGCTTGGTCTTGATCGATTGCAGGCCGAGGATGAGCGCGGAGACCCCGACGCCTGCCGGACCTACCAGCAGGAGCGAGTTCGCCCGCTTGCGCATGAGGATGGCGGAAACCCGCTCGAGGTCCTTGTCTCGCCCCCTGAGTTCGAAGTTCGGGAACCGGCCGAGATAGTCGGTTCCCCGGATCAGATGGCTCATCGCCCGGACCTCAGAGCTTGAAGGGAGAGGGCGTCGCGCTCGGAGGTGGCGGGGACTTTTCCTCGGGCTTGCTCACGCCGGCGACAACATCGGCGGCCACTCCAACGAACTCCTGCGTATCCTTGCCCACGTCGGTGGCCAGGCCCTCGAGCTCCGCCAGATTCTCGCGCATGCGCGTAAGGGCGTCGCGCGTGATGGCAGTCGCCTCGCGCTGCACATCGCCGAACTGCGCGAGCTGGTTGAGCATCTCTTCGAGGTCGGTGTTGACGTCTTCACGGCCGGTCGCGATGCGGATCGACTCCTTCCTGGCGACTTCGTTGGTGACGCGGGTCATCTCGGCGAGGGTCGAACCGGCCATCGCCTGGGCTTCGTTGATGGCGGCGGAGTTGACCGCGGTCATGACGGTGCTCAGCTGCGATGCGACGGAGGCGATGCCACGAGAGTGCATCGCTCTCGCGGACTCGCCCTGCTTCTTGGTGGCCGCTTCCATGTTGCGGATCTTGATGGCCTCGGCGGTCAACTCGCCATAGGCCTGCATCGTGTCGACGGTCGCCGTCGCGAGGATACCGATGTGCTCGTCGATGTCCTGCTTGGACTGCTCGCGCTTCATTTTGTCGATGAGGTTCTCGCCGTCGGGCGCTTGAATGAGCTCCTCGCGTTTCCGCTGGTTGGACGTCTCGGCCAGCTTGGTGGCTTCGTTCAATACGGCGTAGGTCTGAACCATGTTGCTGTTGTTGTCGCCGAGCCCCTCGATCTGCTGCACCATCTTGTCGAGGTGGCTGCGGATGGATCCGAAGCGGGTCTTGCCGTTGTTCACGAAGGCCAAGGCGCGCTCGACAAGCGCCGCCTGCTGCTTGACGTGCTCCTCGGTGGTCAGATCGAGCAGCTCTCGCAACTTCCCGATCTCGGCGCTGTCCAAACGGGTCGCCGACTTCTGGTCCTTCTCCTGCGTCAGAGCGGCGATCTTATCGGTCAGATCCTTGATCTCCGCGGTCATGCGCGTGATCTCGGCTTCATTCACCTTGATCTTCGCCACGGAGGAGGAGCGGATCGCGCCATATCCGAAGAAGCCCTTGTCCTGAGCCAGCGCGATGTTCTCGTTCTCGAGGGCAAGCTGCCTGGCCTTCAGCTCATCCAGCCGGGTAGTGGCCTGCTCCACGTCACGGGCATGCTTCTCATCCCATTCCCGATCTTCCTTGATACGGGCGAGAGCCTCGCGGGTCTGACCGTTCTCGCGAAGCTTATAGAGCGCGTCCGTGATGTCGGTCAGCGGCTTCATCGCGTCGATGAAGTCGTTCAGATCATTATTGAAGTCACCATAAACGCGCTGTAGCTCGGCGAAGGTCTCCGTATCCGTCATGGCGATACGCTGCTTTGACATCTCCTCGGAGATGGACTGCATGTATTCCTTGAACGCATCGAATTCCTTGATGCGGTCGCGGTTCTCTTCGCGAGTTCCCGCGAATTCCAGCGCCTTGGCGACCTCCTGCATCTTCTGCTCAGGGGTCAGTGCCGCCTGAACGATGATCTTGTGGAAAGTGTTGCCCTGGATATTGGGCGTCTCTTCTGTCGAGCTGCGGTCGGCCCGGCGGACGGCGGTGGTGTCGCGTTGTTCGGTTTTGGTCGACTTGGCCTGCCTGGCGGCGCCGTACGTGCTCATGATGAAACCCTCACTCCCGGATTGATGCGGATTTATATCCTTTCCCAGTGCCTGTCTCGATGCCTGCTACGCGTCGGGTGCGACGAAGTGTCCATTGTCACAAGCGCAGTTTGGCCGGTCGCGGGGCGAGCCGACGCGGAAATCATCGAGGGTTTCGAAGGGGCCGGGGACCGCCGCAAAGCGCTACCCGTTTCGGGGGTACCAGTCGCCGGACGCCTGAGAGGGACGGCGGCCGCGAAAAGCCCGACCGGGAGCCCAGGTGCGGGCGCAACCGATCTGAGCGGGCGCTTCGGCCGATACGTGACCCCATTCCATATCGCAGACCGGATCACGCTCGTTGGGCCGTCGGGGCACTCTCAGCGGCAGCGCAATGCGCCGGTCTCCGTCGTCCTAACTCCGGCGGGTCGCCCCTTAGCGCAAGGTCTCTCCGGGCGCCGTCGCGCTCCAGGGCATGTCGCCGCGAGCCCGCAGTCGCCAGCTCCATAAGCCCGCCACGTGTCCGGCCGCCGCGCACCTGCCCGCCGGCGCACGCTTCATGGACCTCAAAGCTCGCCAATCAAGCGGCTAAAGAACTCATCGTGGATTGCTGCCCCAATCGATGGCCGAGCGAGCCTTACCCCCTCGCCGTGCTCCCCTCGGGGAAGGAACACCAATCCGCAACAGACGAAGGTGCGGCGGATCAGGACCCTCGTCGCGTGCTTGATGCCAGGCGCACCTCGTTCGAACTGCTGGATTGTGGCGCGAGAGATCCCGGAGGCATCTGCCAGAGCCTGTTGCGTCATGCCGAGGAGGCCGCGCGCCGCGCGAGATTGGGCTGCACTGAGCCCCAATACCTCGTCCCCGTCGCGATCAGCTTGTTGTGGGCGGAAATATTGACTTGCCACGGCTTTTCTCCCGCCGAGCCAGATCGCTCCGATCAGGCCATCATCAATGGAGCGATATTCCCAGAGCACCATTCATTGTTGCAACTGAAAATGAGAATTACGGGATACGGCTAAGCTACGCGCAAGTCCGTGACTGTTTTCGATTGGCCTAGCAACATTCCCGACTGATTAGTATAAGTCGGCCGCCAACTTGCCTCCGGGATAATGAAGATGGCCAAGCAAGAATCACGCTTCGCGACAGCTCAATCCACGCGGCATTCCCGGATCCTTGTGATGTTCGAAGATCCGAATTGGATCTTGATACGCGGCGAGAACCAGCAGCGTGCCTACGCGACGAAGGAAGCGGCGCTCGACGCAGCCGCCGCGCTTGCAACGGACACCTCGGCACTCGGCTGCGCGATCCAGGTATTCCTGCTGGAGGACGACGACATCATACCCCTGCCCCTGAAGAGCGGCGCAGCCTTCGGGTATGGTTTGCACTTCGGCTATCGCTGCTGACCACTCCAACTGGGCCGTCGCGCTTTCGCCGGCGGGGGCATCACCGTACAGAGCCGCCGCCCCACCGCATCTGGCGGTTCTCAGAGGCAGCGGAACTCCCTGTCGAACCGCCGCGTCTTCAGCACCGACGGGACGATCCGGTCAGCCAGCCAGGCATGCGCTGATGCCAATGCGGTATCTCAAGCAGCGGCGTATGGTCGGTGAGCTGCTGGTCGGCGAACGCGCATCGCACAAGGGTCAGCAGACAGCCTAAAGATCATCTCGCCTCGAGACGGCGGCCACCCGGTGCCGTCGCGAGCAAAAAAAGCCCCGCCGAAGCGGGGCTGAGTTGTCGGGAACCAATCGTGCCGGCAGGTCGGTGTCGGCAGATCGACAAACGCGCCTGCGCGGTAGAGGTATGTAGGATGCCCGGAATGTTCCCAGCTTGAGCGTTGCCCAACGGGTCAACCGTCCTCATCGTCGCCCGGCGGACAACGCTATGGCTTTGCGCCTGTCATGGTGACAATGGTGCTGCGCGCAGGGGAGACACAAAGACAGTTCGCCTCGCAAATGACGGGGTAGACAGACCTGGGGCGCACGCCCAACCGGGTCGCATCCCTTGCGGCGCGTGCGCCTTTCAATTTTTGTCGAAATTGGAGTTTTGGGATGCCAATGGCGCGATATGCCCCTATTCTTTCTCTCGTGTAGTACAATAAATTGTGTGGGAGATGGGGCGTGTCCGACCGTCGGTCGAGGACGTTCACCTGGATCAAGCATTCCGCACACGGACAAGCGCCGCGCGGCGCACACCCGCAACCCGCAACGGATTTGGCGAACTGGATGGTCGGGAAGAGCTACATGATCGTGCCACTGGCCGGGTTCGACCAGCGAATGACGTACCTGCTCATGGAAAGCGGGCCCGCCGGCGAAGCTTTGCTTCCGCTGTCCTTCGGTTCGCTGGATCAGGCGATGCTGGCCAAGGCGGAGATGGAGGAGGCTCTGGCCGTCGATACCGACAGCAAGTGCGAGCGTGGCGCGAGGGATAAAGGGCGCTGCGGCTGACGGCGAGGGGTGGGGTCAGCGCGATCGCGCCATTCCCAGGAAGGCTTTCGCCGCGAGGCGGCCGCCATTGGCCTCGGCCCGGATCCGCGCTCCCAGCAGCTTCGCTGCCCGCGCGAATTCGGGCTGCCGAAGCAAGCGCATGACGGCAGCGCGGATGCTGCGCGGCGAAGCGGACCGGGACAGCCGCAGCCCGGCGCCATGATGGATGATTCGCGCGGCGTTCTCCGGATGGTCTCGGCCCATCGGCATGCAAACAATCGGAACGCCATGCATCAGCGCGCGAATGACCGTGCCGTGGCCGCCATGCGCAATCACCGCCGCGGCGAGCGGTACGAGCCGGTCGTGCGACGCTTCCGTCAGCACCGCGACATTGCTAGCCGCCCGCACGGATCCCGGCGGGATCGCAGGACCGAGCGTCACCACGCCCTGGACCGGCAGGCTAGCCAGCGCCTGCACGCAACGCGCGATCGCGCCGGCTTGGCCCTGGAAGGTCGTGCTGAACGAGATCAGGACAATTGGGGCGGTGGCAGCCGCGATGGCGTCCGGGATCGGCGCGGACCTGGCCCAATTCGGCACCTCTCCGAGCGGACCGGCATAGGCGAACGGCGCCGGCGGCGGCTCCTCCCCGAAATCGAACGCTTGGCTGGTGCCGAGCATGACGGTCTTCGCGGCGGCAAGCTGATCGAGAGCCCGGTCCAGCGGCGGCAAGCCGATCGCCCGCCGCGCCGCATTGAGGTCGGGCAGCGCATGGTCGTACCAGCTGGCGATCATCGCCCGGGCATTGCGGTCCCGCCGGGCGGCAAACCAGCCACCCGGCCGGAAGCCCGGCCCAAAGGGCGGCAGGTCGGTCCGGGTCGGGAAGCACCAGACATTGGCCGTCAGCAACCCGAGCGGCAGGCCGCAGCGCTCGGCCGCCATCATGGCCCCGAACAGCAGTTCGTTCGATATGACCGCGTCGGGGTGAAAACGCTCGATGCTGCCGATCGTGTCTTGCGCGTAGCGTAGGGCAGGGCGGGCGAGCACCGCATCGCAGATCGCGCGCACCACCGCAGGCGGCCAGCGCCGCTTCCAATCCTGGAGCGGATCGTCGGCCTGAGCCATCGCCACACGATTCGGGGCGGTGCGCCAGGCCTCGAAAGCCAGACCGGCGTCCTCCGCCTGGCTCCGGTTCGCCGCGTCCGAAAGGAAGGCGACCTCGTGCCCTGTGTCTCGCAGACGCCGCGCTACAAGCAATGCCGGGGCTACGTGGCCGCCACCTTCGAAGGTCGTGAACAGAAAGCGCATGCGCGACCGCCATCACCCCGGGCGCCGCGCCAGCCACGCCGCTCACGAACACAACTCCGGCCCCTTGCAACGCTTAGCGCAGTTCTATGTTCCATAGGATATAAAAAATTCCGTCCCCCCCGTCGCCGGGGGCGCCGGCGGCACCATGGCGGGGTAGGCTGATGGACGGTTTCGCACTGGAGAGGGACGCGCTGTCGCAGTTGCGGTCGCAGGTCGAGGACGCGCTGGAGATGCTTCTCCCGGAACCCGGTGCGACCTGTTCCCGCTTGCTGGACGCCATGCGCTACGCCCTGCTGACACCGGGCAAGCGGATCCGTCCGATCCTCGCCCTGTTGACCGCCCAGCATCTCGGCTGCCCATCGCACCGCGCGATGCATGCCGCCTGCGCGCTGGAGATGGTGCACGCCGCGTCGCTCGTGCTGGATGACCTGCCCTGCATGGACGATGCCGATACCCGCCGCGGCCAGCCCAGCCTGCACCGCCGCTTTGGGCAGGACATCGCGGTGCTGACCGGCGTGGCGCTGCTGAACGAAGCCTACAATGTCATCGCCGAGGCGCCCGGGATCGGCGAAACGGCGCGCCTGCGCATGATCGGTCTGCTGGCGCGCACTGTCGGGCCGAAGGGGCTGGTCAGCGGACAGGTCCGCGATCTCGGCGGCCTGTCCGGCACCGATCGGGAAGCCTTCAGCGAGCTGCACCACGAGAAGACCGGGGTCCTTTTCATCGCCGCCGTGGAGATGGGGGCGCTGGCCGCGGACGCCGACGAGGAGCCGCTGGAGGCCTTGCGCATCTTCGCCCAGGAACTCGGCCTTGCCTTCCAGGCCTTGGACGACCTGACGGATGCGGACGAGCTCGCGCGCGGCCGCTCCTGCGCGAATATGCTGAGCGCTCTCAGCCTCGAGGATGTGCGCCGGGAAGCGGCGCGCCGCCTCGATCGCGCGAAGGGGGCGCTGCGGCTGGGCGGGCCGGCGCTGATCCCGATCTGCGGCTATATCGATCTGCTGATCGCCCGCGGGGCGGCACCGTGACCGAGGTGGCCGTCAAGACCGGCGCCTTCCTGCTGACGCTGGTCGCCATGGAGGGCGTCGCGTGGGCAGCGCATCGCTTTCTCATGCACGGACCGCTCTGGCGACTGCACGCCTCGCATCACACCTCCAGCCGGCGTCGCCTGGAGGGCAACGATCTGTTCGGCGCGGCCTTCGCCCTGCTGGCCTTCGGCTTGTTCTGGTTGGGGGCGCGACCTGGATGGGACGTCATCTGGTGGACGGCCGCAGGCATGGGCGCCTATGGCCTGCTTTACGCCGTCGTCCACGATGGGATGGTGCATCGCCGTTTTCCTCTGCCCGTTCGGCCCGCGCGGGGCTACCTGCGCCGCCTGGCGCAGGCGCATCACCTGCACCACCGCACCCACGCGCGGGACGGCGCTGTTTCCTTCGGCTTTCTGATGCCGCGCGACATACCCACGCTGAAGCGCCGGCTGCGGGAACGACAGGCGGGACGGGCGTGACCGCCGCCCGTCAGGCGGCGGTCGGACTCGCGCTCGCGGCAGTGATCCTGGCAGCCTGGAGCGGGCTGCATGGCTGGGCGGTGTTCTGGCACCGGTGGGGAGAGAACGATTGGTGGCGCGCGCCGCTGCTGGTCGTGGCGCAGACATGGCTCAGCGTCGGCCTGTTCATCGTGGCGCATGATGCGATCCACGGCTCGCTCGCGCCCGGCTGGCCGAGACTGAACGCGGCGGTTGGGCAGATCTGCGTCGCGCTCTATGCCGGCTTCTCGTTGCACAGCCTGGCGGCGGCGCATCGGCGCCATCATGCCGAGCCGGGCCGCGATGGCGATCCGGACTTCCATCCCGCCGCACCGCATCGCTTCGCGGCATGGTTCCTCGGCTTCTTCCGCCACTACTTCGGGTGGCGGGAACTCGCCGTCCTGAGCGTCGCCACCGCCGCCTGGCTCTGGCTCGGCGCGCGGCCGCTCAACCTGGTTGTCTTCTGGGCGTTGCCCGCGCTGCTCTCGGCGCTGCAGCTCTTCACCTTTGGCACCTGGCTGCCGCACCGCCATGCGGAAGGCGGCTTCGCCGACGAGCATCGCGCCCGCAGTCTCGATTATCCATGGGCGCTGTCGCTGCTCGCCTGCTTTCACTTCGGCCGCCACCGCGAGCATCATTGCCGGCCGGAGATGCCGTGGTGGCGGCTTCCAGCGGTGAAGCTCCAGGCGGATCGAGATCCGGTTTAGATCATCGACCAGAGCGGCGGCCGCGGCGGGAACGGCGCCAGTCTCTCCCAGCGGCTGGCAACCGCCGCCGCAACGCCGCGGACCAGAAGCCAGGCCTTGGCATGGGCGGGCACGCGCATGCGCTGCTCCAGCGCCGCAGGCCCCTGCCGCAGGATGCGCCGCCCGATTTCCCGATACAGCGCCCGCGCCACCGCGACGGCGAGGGCCGCGCGGAACGGCAGGGCTCGGAGCCCGATCCGTGCCGATGCGTAGTAGGCCTCGGCCAGGGTCAGCATCTCCCGCACCGCGGGGAAAATGGCGGCACGCCGGCCGGCGTCCAGCAGCAAGCCGGAAGCGATCGCGACGCCCGCGGCGTCGAGGCGCTCCCGTGGCAGATAGAGCCGCCCTTGCGCTGCATCCTCCAACAGGTCGCGGCAAATATTGGTCAGCTGGAAGGCGATGCCGAGATCCTGCGCGCGGCGCAGGGCGGCGGGATCGCGCGTGCCCATGATGGCCGCCATCATCACCCCGACCACGCCGGCGACGCGCCAGCAATATGCGAGCGTATCCTCGACACTGCCGAACTCCTCACCCTGCACGTCGACCGCGAAGCCGTCCAGCAAGGCCATCGGCCATTCCCGTTGCAAGCAATGCTTGACGGCGACGCGCTGGAAGGCCGCGAAGGCCGGCTCCGCGACCGGCTTGCCGTCCAGCGCCGCCTCGGTCAGCAGGCGAAGCTGCCGCAGGCGATTCCGCTGTTCCTCGGCAGGGGGCGGCGCCATGCCCATGCCATGGTCCTGGCCGTCGATCGCGTCGTCGCAATGGCGGCACCAAGCATACAGATGACGGACATCCTGCCTAAGCTCCCGGTCGAAAAGGCGCGACGCCAAGGCGAAGCTACTGGAGCCCCTGGTCAGGGCGGCTGCGCTGTGTGCGAGGACGGCGTCGCTCATGCGGCGAGGCCGGCGCGGAGATCCTCTGCGATCAGCCGCGCCGTGGCCTTGGCCGAACCGATCACGCCGGGAACTCCCGCGCCGGGATGCGTACCGGCGCCAACGAAGTATAGGTTGCGCAGCACGGCGTCGCGGTTGTGCACGCGGAACCAGGCGCTCTGCGTCAGGATCGGCTCCAGCGAGAAGGCGGAGCCGAGATGGGCGTTCAGCTCGACGCGGAAATCCTCGGGCGTGAAGATGCGGAGCGTGTCGAGGTCGTCGCGCAGACCTGGAAGGACGCGGCGCTCGAGCGCCGCGAGGATACGGTCGGCATAGCCGGGCCCGGCGGCTTTCCAGTCGATCTGCTGCGCGAGGTTCGGCACCGGCGCGAGTGCGTAGAAGCCGCTGCGGCCGGGCGGCGCCAGGCTGTCGTCCGTGGCGCCCGGTGCGTGAAGATAGAGGGAGAAATCCTCGCGCAGCGGTCGCGCATCGCGGATCGCATCGATCAGCCCGCGATATTCGGGACCGAACAGGATCGAATGATGGGCAAGCCCTGGGTGTTGCCGCCGCAGGCCGAAGTAGACGACGAAGAGCGACATGCTGAACCGACGGCGGTCCAGGCGCCGCGCCATGGCTGCGCCCCGGGGGTGACGACGGAGCAGCGCTCCGTAGGTGTGCATCACGTCACCATTGCTGATCACGATATCCGCCGTGATCCGCTCACCCCGCCCGGTGAGCACGCCGGTTACGCGTTCCGCTTCCGTGGCGATCTCCGCGACCGGCTCCGAGAGACGGATGCTGCCGCCGAGGTCGGCGAAGAGCCGGGCGAGGCCTGCCACCAGCGCGCCGGTGCCGCCACGCGGGAACCACACGCCACCCTGGCGTTCCAGTGCATGGATCAGCGCGTAGATCGCCGAGCTGGCGAAGGGGCTGCCGCCAACCAGCAGGGTGTGGAAGGAGAGGGCCTGGCGCAGATGCTCCTCCCGCACGAAGCGGGAGACCATGGCATGCACGCTGCGCCAGGCGCCGAGCCGCGCGAGCTGCGGTGCGGCCTTCACCATGTCCCAAGGGCTGAGGAAGGCGACATGGCCGAGCCGGCGATAGCCCTCCTCGAACACGGCCTGGGAATAGGCGAGGAAGCGGCGATAGCCCTCCACGTCGGGCGGCGAGAGCGCCGCGATCTGCCGCTCCAGTGCCATCTGGTCATTGCCGTAGTCGAAGCGGACGCCGTCTTCCCAAAGCAGGCGGTAGAAGGGCTCGATCGGCAGCAGAGTGGCATAATCCGAGAGCCGGCGCCCGCTGAGCGCGAAAAGCTCGTCGATACAGGCGGGATCGGTGATGACCGTCGGCCCGGCGTCGAAGGTGTAGCCGTCCTGTTGATAGACATAGGCGCGGCCGCCGAGACGGTCGCGCTTCTCAAGCAAAGTCGTTTGGATCCCCTGCGACTGCAGGCGGATCGCCGCGGCCAGGCCTCCGAATCCGCCGCCGATGACGACCGCGTCAGGCATGCGCGGAAGCCTCCTGCGGCAGGCCGCGCACGGCACGCAGCGCGGCAAGGATCGGCACTGGTGGCCGGCCGAGCAGGATGCGCGCCTTGTCCGCGAGGGTGAGGCGCCCGCCGTAGAAGCGCTCGATCAGCGGCTGCGGCAGGCGATAGAAGCGCTGCAGGATGCGATACCGCTCGGCCGGCGCCGCAGCCTGGAAAAGCATGCGGTTCAGGACGCGATAGAAGCCATCGCCGCGCCAATCTGCGATCGCCCGCTGCCGAAGCGCGGTCGCGACATCTCGGCTGGCCGGTCGAGGCGCCGTAGCGATCAATGCCGCCGTGTCGATCGCCCGGGCCAGGGAGTAGCCGGTGGTCGGGTGGAAGAAGCCGCCCCTGGCGCCCACCGCCGGCACGCTGCCCTGCTCCGCCAGGAAGGTGGCGAAATCGCCGCCAAGCACAACCGGCAAAACGCCCTCCTCCCGGCGCAGCACCTCCGCGATCCGCCAACCGCGGGCACCGGCGTGGCGACGGATCGACACGGTGAACCTGCAAAGGTCGAGCTCGGGCTCGGCGCTGTAGCGCGTGTCTTCGATCAACAGACGATCGGGACCCAATGGCAGCAGGTAGAGGAAGCGGAAGCCGTCGGCCTGCTCGACCTCGGCATCCATCACCATCGGCAGGTCCAGCCCATGCGGCTGCTCGAGGCGGCATTCCAACCCGACGAATTTCTGCCAGCCGCAACGGAGCGCGGTCGAGTGACGCCAACCGCGGCCATCAATCACCAGCGGCGCCAGGAAGCTCCGGCCGTCTGCGAGCCGTGCGCCATCCGGCCCTGCCTCCAACACCTCCGCGCCCTCCACCAGATTCGCACCCAGCGCTGCGGCCGTCGCGCCATACAGCGCGGCCCCGGTGAGACACCCATATTCGGTGCCGAGACGCCGCCTATACTCGGGAAACGCCACGGTGTACCCAGACCAGATTCGCTCGAAATATGGTTCGATCGCGGACCAGCCATCCTTGGCGGCGTCAGGACGAAACATGCACCATGTGTGAAGGCGGTCCGGACCGCGGCGCCGTTCCAACATGACGACGTTCAACGCTGGCCGGCTGCGCCGCAATTCCAGCGCAAGCAGCCCATTTGCGAGCCCACCGCCCAGCAACAGCACGTCGCAGCGTCTGGAGGGCCCGTCCTCTGGGTTCGCTGGCCAAGGCATTCTTCATATCAGTAGCTATAAAGAAACCACCCGTCCAGCCATTCGACAGGGGGCATGTGGCTGTGGCTAGGCCCAAGGGTGCGCGCGACAGCGACTACGAGGAGAAGCGCACGGCCCTGCTGCGGCGCATGATGATGCGTGTGCTGCGCCGCGAAACCGCGCGGCCAAGCCTGCGCCAGCTTGCCGAGGCTGCGGGGGTGACCGCGCCCACGCTCCGCCACTACTTCGGCAGCAGCCGGGCGGAGGTGATCGCGGCGATCCTCGAGGAGTTCCTGAAGATGGGTCAAGCGCGCCTTGCCTCGGCGGCGATGACCTCTGCCCCGTTCGCCGAATCAATCCACGAGTTCGCGCTGTCGCTGGTGCGGGGCATGCGCCATGCCGGCCCGGTCCGGCTCGGCGACGCTTTCGCGGTGGGCCTGGCGGAGGGGCTGCTGGACCCCGCGATCGGCCCCTCCGCCCTGCGGTTCATGGTGGATCCGGCGCAGCAGGCACTCCAACGCCGGTTGGACGAGCATGTTGCCCGCGGCGAGATGATCGAAGCCGATACGCGCGCGGCATCCCTCATGCTGCTGTCGCCGATCCTCATTGCGGCCTTGCATCAGGATCAAATGGGCGGCAGCGCGTGCAACCCGCTCGACCTCGAAGCAGCTGTCTCCGGGATCTGCGACGCGTTCATCCGCGCCTACTCACGGAAACGGGAGAAGGCCTGACCCTCGAGAGCATAATGAAATAGGGACAAAAATCTCGAGTTTGCCTGGACCCGTTCGCCTCAACCTCGACGAGGCAAACACCAGCACCGCAGCGACACTTTCGGCAGTGAAGATCCTCGGCATCGGCCCACGGCCGCCGATCGATGTGCGACCAGCCCACCCGGCTGCCCGGTCGCAGGTCGCGGCCTGCTGACTGGCCATCGACGGGCAGGGATGATCTGCTGCGAGATCAAATCGGACCCGCGAGCAATGGCTGAGGTCATTAAGTCCCTTATCGCGTTCATGACGGTGCCCGATGGGAAGCCGGAGCTACTGAAGGCCCAGTATCGTGCCTTCTCGCGGCAACTGCCGTTGATGTACCTCATACTCATCTCGAACACTTGGATTGTTGCAGCTACCCATATGGCCGTTGCGCCGACTTGGCTGACGACCGGCGTTCCGGCGATCATGACACTCGGGTGTGGGGTACGTGCCGTCCATTGGCTGCGTGTCCGAAGCGCCGAGCCGACTCCGGAACAGGCCCGGCAGGCGCTGACAAGAACCAATTATCTGTCGAGTATCATCGCGGTCGCCTTCACGGCGTGGTCCCTCATGTTATTTCCGTACGGCGACGCGTACACGAAATCGCACGTCGTATTTTACATGGCGATCACCGTAATCGCATGCATCTTCAGCTTGCTGCATCTAAGGTCCGCTGCGATCACCGGCACAGTCATCGTGAACGGCGCTATCGTCGCGTTCTTCGCGTCGACAGGCGAGCCAACCTTCGTGGCGACCGCTATTAACACCGGCCTCGTCTCCTCCGGCATGCTGGCGATTCTCCTCATCAATTATCGCGACTTTACGAGGATGATCGACGCGCAGGTGGAGGCCGCGCGGAAGGCGAAGGAGCAGCATCGACTTCTTCGCATGATCGATGACATGCCAATCGCCGTGATGACGCTCGATCCGGCAACCTTCGTCATCAACTTCGCCAACGAGACGGCGAAGCGGACGCTCGGCACCATTGAGGGCCTGCTGCCGGTCAAGGCGGACCAACTGGTCGGCACCTGCGTTGACGTGTTCCACGCCAACCCACAACACCAGCGCCGGATCTTGGCCGATCCCGCGAACTTGCCACACCACGCGCGGGTCGCGGTCGGGCAAGAGGTCGTGGATCTTCAAGTCGCGCCGATCCACGACGATGACGGCAGCTACATCGGGCCGATGCTGTCGCTGTCGATCGTGACGCAGCAGGTCGCGGCGGAGCGCCGTATTCGGCAGCTCGCGCATTACGACGTGCTCACCGGTCTTCCGAACCGCGCCACGTTCCGCGACAGGCTTGAGGCCAGCCTCGCGCGCCCCGAGAGCCGGGGCGGCCTCCTTCTCATCGACCTCGATGGATTCAAGATGGTGAACGACCTACGAGGGCACCTGGTGGGTGACGAACTGCTCCGCCAGGTCGCCGGGCGCCTGCAGGCTGCGCGCAGCCGAGCCGAGCTGATCGTCGGACGGCTTGGAGGCGACGAATTCGCGATCCTCGTCGAGGACGAGGAGGTCGGCGGGGCAGCGGCACTGGCAACGGAACTCATCGCGGAGCTTGGCGCGCCCTACACGCTCGGTGACGATCGGCATGTTCAGATCGGGGCATCGATTGGCATCGCGTTGATCCCCGGCCATGGCAGAGAGGCTGAGAGGCTCCTGTCGCGGGCAGACATGGCGCTGTATGCGGCGAAAGCCGTCGGCAAGGGCACCTACAGAACGTTTTCGCCGGGGATGGAAATACGCGTGCAGGAGCGGGTGCGTCTCGAGGCCGAGTTGCGGACCGCCCTGGTCGAGTGCCGCGACCTGTTTGTCTTCTATCAGCCAATCGTCTGTCTTCGGTCGGGCCGCGTCACGGCGCGCGAAGCACTGGCGCGATGGCATCACCCGCAGCACGGCTGGGTTCCGCCGAGCGAATTTATCCATGTCGCGGAGGAGAGCGGACTCATCGATCGTCTCGGCACGTTCGTGCTGGACCAGGCGTGCCGGGAGGCGGCTGGATGGGCTGATGGAGCACGCGTCGCGGTGAACATCTCGGCGACGCAGCTCGGCAAAGGCACGTTGATTCCTGCCATTCTGACCGCACTTGCTGGATCGGGTCTGCCGGCTGATCGGCTTGAAATCGAAGTGACGGAGTCGGCCTTGTTGAGCGAAGCGTTCGATTGCATCGCCGATTTGCGGCACGCCCGGGAGATAGGGGTCCGCGTTGCGCTCGATGATTTTGGCACGGGGTACTCGTCCCTGGCTCATTTGAGAGCCTTCGCTTTCGACAAAATCAAGATCGATGGAACCTTCGTCCGAGATGCCGTGGAGCGGCCGGATTGCGCGGCTATCGTTGGGCTGGTGGCAGATCTCGGCCGCCGCCTCGGGGTCACGACGGTTGCCGAAGGCGTCGAAACAGCTGCTCATCTTCAACTCGTCACGGTGGAAGGCTGTTTCGAAGCGCAGGGCTACCTCTTCAGCACCCCGAAGCCGAGCGAGCGAGACGCGCCTCTCGTCGCCGCGCTTGAGGACCGATTGGAGATCTTAAACGCGGCGGGCACGCAGACCGCGATCGTGTGATGCCACCTGCGGATCTAAGCGCGACAGCTGGACATCGAGCAGGCGCACCGGCGGCCTAGGCGTGGATCCGGTCTGCGAGGCGGCCAGGGCGTTCTCGGAGTACGCCGAAGCTGATCCCGCCCTCCACCGGGCGGCCCGACCGAAGTAGCGCGTGCCGACATTTTCCTACATGCCGACGCGGTCGCCGTCCGCCCGGCCTCGGCGGGAAACCACAACGCGGCGGCCGATGCGCTACAGGGCATCGGTTCTCGGCAGCGGTGCCAAACTCGGATGCCCTTCCCGGCGCCCATCCACCCCGACATGCCTTCAGCTCCGGCCAGCCTGCAATGTCTCGAGCATCCGTCTGGGCGCGGACATGCGATGCCACATGGATTCCGGTCTGATGCACCGCCTCCAAAGTGCCAGGGCTGCCTCCAGATGGGAGCGCGTGGCGCGTGCGGCCCAGTTTACGGGACCGTCAAAGAGGCGGATGTTCGGTACAAGAATCGTGGGGACCGAGCGCCATGGAGATCCGAAACGGCCTTCGCGGCGGACATTTGTTTGTCATCGTGGCAAAGCTGGGCATTGGCGTCCCTCTGCTATGTGCGGCAGCTTTCGGATCGATCCGCCGTTTTGTCGTCAGAGGGGTTTCAAGATCAGCGTTCCGGTGGCGTACTCATCCCCTGGCATCAGATCCGACAGGTGAGGAACCATGGCACCGCAACGAATATTATCGACCTGGAACTCGTCAACGATCTCTACGTCGGCTCTGATGTTATGAGTGGGGCGGGGAACATTGGCTCAGACTTGCGTCGTGTGCGGGTTCCGCTCGACGAGCTCGATACCACGGCCGGAGAGATGGTCGCTCACATCCGCCGCTTGGCACCGCACGCCGCGGTTTAGCGGGACCCGAAGCGGCCAGAAATTCCAACGGCGAAGTTCGCCGCCGCTACTCGATACCGTCAGCGCGCCGAGGCTCGCAAAGGCACCATGCAGGTTCTGGATCAGTGCCGGCAGGTCGGCCCGGGCGACGGTATTATGAGCGACATGCGCCGCGACGATCTCGGCAGTCAGCGCAAGGATGTCAGGCCGGTGGCATCTTGTGGCATGCATGTTCCTGAGCGGTGATGCTGGAGGCCGGCTGAACAACGGCCCTTGGTTGAGCAAGGCGCACGGCAAGCGGGATTGTCGACGGCCTAGTCTACTACCTCACTCAGTACGCGGTTCAGCAGCGCGTGGAGATCCTCCAGGAGTTTCAGGCCTACGACGCCGGGATTTTCTCATTCGCGCCGTTTGGCCACACGCTGCTTCACCAATCGGACGAAGGCGATTGGGATGACAGCATGCCTGGGGAAGAGAGGCGATACCGCTAGCGCCGGCCGCGCGACAAGGGTCCGTCGCTGCGCTCCCGCGCCGGGCGAATCCCCGGCTGCGCCCTTGTCCCGCTCCCGCCTCGCGGCGAACGGAAGGCATCCAAGGAAGGAGGCCTGGAGATGAGTGGACACGACCCGGAGTTGAAGCACCTGCGCGACGCCGTGCATTGCGCCGCCCTGCTCGAGAACCTCGCGCCGCAGTGGCAGCTCGATCGCGCCGGGAGTACGCGCGACTGCCTAAAATACCGCCGCGGCCGCGGCGAGATCATCATCGTGAATCATGGCGGCCGCGGCTGGTGGGATGCCGGTGGCACCGCGAGAGGTGACATCTTCGCCCTCGTCCAGCACCTCCGGCCGGATCTCAACTTTGGCCACGTCAGGAAGCTCCTTCGCGACTTCGTGGGGCTGCGGCCCGCCTTCGCTCCGCACCAGCCGGCGAGAGAGAAGGACGGCGCGCCGCCGCCGCCGGCGGCAGAGCGATGGAGCAGGGCCCAAGTCCTCAGCCAGAGCTCTCGCGCCTGGCGCTACCTCAGCGAGGAGAGGGCGCTGCCAAGCCCCATCCTCCATGCTGCCGCGGCCTGGGATTCGGTCCGAGAAGGCGGCTTTGGATCTGCGTGGTTTGCCCATCGGGATCACCGCGGCAAGGTAACCGGCTTCGAGATGCGCGGCCGCGAGTTTCGCGGTTTCGTCAAAGGCGGCGAGAAGACCCTCTTCCGACTGCCAGGCTGGATCCCGCATCGTGAGGTCCGGCCTCGGCGGATCGTGGTGGCGGAGGCCCCGATCGACGCTCTAAGCGTCGCCGCCAGGGAGCGGCTGGCCGGCGACACCCTCTATGTCGCGACGGGCGGCGGCATGGGGCCACGAACGATCGACGCGATCGACCAGCTTCTCGCCGAACTTGCCTCGATCCCGGCTGCGGCGCTGGCCTTGGCGACGGACAATGATCCTGGCGGCGAAAGGTATGCCGGAATGCTCTCCGCGCGAGCGCGGGCCGTTGGGGTGGGTGTCGAGGACCGTCGCCCGCCTGCCGACGTCAACGACTGGAATGATGACCTTCGCCGGGGAGGGGAGCATGACGCCTTCGCCAGCGGAGGCGCCACGCCAATCCGCTGCCGCACAGGCACTCGCCCATGAGCGCAGTGACGCTCTTTGCCCTTCCCCCAAAGCATCAAGGCGCCCTGCCGGTGTCTGCCGAGCTGCGACGCCATGCGCGACAAACTGGTCTGGGTCGTCGCCGCGATTACGGTGAGGACTATAGAGGCGCCATTGTCGCCGGCGTGCGCGATGACGATGGAGAGTGGCTGCTCGACACCGAGTTTCGCCTGCTCACGCTCGACCGCGAAGGTCCCGGCGCGACCCTGATCACCGTCCACGCGGGCAATTGCCATGCTGAGCCTCTCTGACGCGCGAGCGCGGCCGGCGCTGTACCCGCGCATCGAACAGCAGTCGAGCCGCGCAACTTGACCTCGCGCCGGGTGGAGCGGCCACAACGCCTGGTGCGATGCTGGTGCTGGCGGGAGCAGGTATGGGTAAGACCGGAATGCTGAGCGTCGTTGCACACCGGATCTTCGCCCATCGCATCTATCGTCGTGACGTCGATGAACGCGGCCACCAACGCGATACGCCAGAGGAACGTGGCATCGGAGTTTCGCGAGCCTTGAGCCATCCCATCGCCACCGGTGCACACGCGACATGCGGCCTGCCCAGGGGCCATCACCGGAAGCCCTTGCCATCAGCTTCGGTGCCGGTGCGCCCACACCAATAGCGGCAGCCCCGCAATCAGCGGCAGCAGCGCCACCGTGCCCCAGATCACTCCAGCCTGCTCCACGTACACTTGCTCGCCGACTTCATCCCAGCAGCGGCCCAACTCGTTGAAGCAGCGCCGCCAGAGCCAGTAGCGCTCGTGGAACACCCAACCGAAGAACGCGCCGGCAGCAAGGCCACCGCGGCGACCCGGGCCAACAGGATGGAAACCGACCTTCCCGCCGGAAGTCGCGGATTGGGCCCTGGTGTCGATTGGATCCTGCGTTCCACGCCCAACCACTTCCACTGCGCAACTGAACGACACATGGGTCGTTGGCGCGCTCGCCGCCAGCATCTCGAGACCACTCTAGCCCGCCGCGGTCCTCCGCCGCCTCTCGGGAGACGAAGCGCGAGAGGATGCATAGCCAGCGGATCCGCCGGGAGCCGATGAAATCGATGAGCTATCCCGCACCGGAGCCGCCCGCCGCAAGGGTTCGTCGCTGCGCTCCCGCGCGCAGGCGCGCGCCCTTGCCCCGAGCGTTCCGGATGCGGGGACCGGGAGGTGTTCCGAAGAAGGAAAGGGAACACCAATGGCCTATCATCGACATAGCCGCGCGGAAGGTGCGGCGCCACGCGACCACTACGCCGAAATCACCGCGCAGGTAATCGACGCGCTCGAAGCAGGGACCTTGCCGTGGCGCCGGCCCTGGGACCAGGCAAAGGCGGATGGCGCGCCGATGTCGCCACGCAATGCCATTACAGGCCGCCGGTATCGCGGCATCAACCTGCTGATGCTCGGCATGACCGGCCTGGTCTTCGCCGGCAGCGACCCGCGCTGGCTGACCTATAAGCAGGCCGTAGCGAAGGGATGGCAGGTCCGTCGCGGCGAGCGCGGCTCGCGCGTCTTCTTCTTCCGCAAGCTGCTGGTCGCTGACTCCAGACCGGGCGAGGATGCGGACGGGGACGGCGAGGGGGGCATGCGCGCCGTTCCCGTGCTCCGCGCGTACACGGCGTTCCACGCCTCCCAGGTGGAGGGCGTTCCGACCTTGGAGACGCTTCCGTCGCCGGAGGTAGTCTGGCGCACGCCCGAGGCCGCCGAGGTCATCCTGGATGGAAGCGGCGCGGTGCTCCGCGAGGGTGGCGACCGCGCCT
Organism: Plastoroseomonas hellenica; assembly: GCF_018129085.1. Lineage (GTDB taxonomy): Bacteria > Pseudomonadota > Alphaproteobacteria > Acetobacterales > Acetobacteraceae > Plastoroseomonas > Plastoroseomonas hellenica. The sequence continues at coordinate 81,409 of NZ_JAAGBB010000010.1, read as the reverse complement.
TCTACAGCCCGTCGACAGACCACATTCAGATGCCACCGCGGCCCGCGTTCGAGAGCCCGGAGGCCTATGCCGCCACGCTGCTCCATGAGCTCGGCCACTGGTCGGGTGCGCCGTCGCGGCTTGCGCGCGATCTCACCGGCCGGTTCGGCAGCCACGCCTATTCGCAGGAGGAGCTTCGCGCCGAACTCGCGAGCTGCTTCATCGCCGGCGAGCTCGGCCTGCCCTGCGACATCCCGAATCACGCGAGCTACGTCGCATCGTGGCTGAGGGTACTGAAGGACGATAAGCGCGAGATCTTCCGCGCAGCGGCCGACGCACAGCGCATTTCGGACTACCTGCTCGCGTATCATCCCGAGCATGCGAAGCGCATCGCCGACGAGCGGATCGAGACTGTCGGTGGGGGAGGCGAGGGATGAGGGGCCCCTCCCTGCCGCCGCGCGCTAAGCCCGACCTGGCCAGCTACGACACCATCCTGATCTTCACCTCCGGCGGCAAGGACAGCCTTTGCTGCCTGTTGCATCTGCTGGAGCGCGGTGTCGATCGAAGGAGGATCGAGCTCCACCATCACGAGGTCGACGGGCGCGGCGCCTGGTTCATGGACTGGCCCGTGACCGGCGCCTACGTCGCCGCGACGGCGGCCGCCTTCGGCCTGCCGCTGTATCGCTCGTGGCGCGTCGGCGGCTTCGAGCGCGAGATGCTCCGCCGCGACGCCGCGACAGCGCCGGTTCTGTTCGAAACGCCACTCGGCCTGGCGCAGGCCGGCGGCGCCGGGCGATTGGGTACCCGTTTGGCGTTCCCCCAGATCTCGGCGGACCCCTCGGTCCGCTGGTGCAGCCCTGCACTCAAGATCGATGTCGGTGCCGCGGTCATCCGCAACCAGGATCGCTTTCTTGGGCAGCGGCTCCTCGTTGTCACCGGCGAGCGTGCGGAAGAGAGTCCGGCCAGAGCGCGCTACGCCACATTCGAGCCGCATGGGACTGATACCCGAGGCGGCCGGCGCCGCCCGCGGCATGTCGATCATTGGCGGCCGGTGCATGGCTGGAGCACCGCTTGCGTTTGGGACACGGTTGGCCGCCACGGTGTCCGGCCGCACCCGGCTTATGAGCTGGGGTGGGCGCGGCTCTCATGCATGAGCTGCATCTTCGGCACTGCTGCGCAGTGGGCGACAATCCGCCTGATCGCTCCCGAAGTCTTCGAGCGCATCGCGCGTTACGAGGAACTATTCGGCCGCACGATCCAGCGCGCCCGCTCGATCCGTGACCTTGCCGCCCTCGGCCGTCCCTACCAGGCCGCGATCGATAATCCCGGCCTCGTCGCGCTCGCCCTCGGTGACAGCTGGCCTCTGCCCATCCGGGGGTCGCCCGAGGATTGGGTCATGCCAGCCGGCGCCTTCGCCGAGCGTTCCGGACCGACCTGACCGCCGTCGCCCCCATCGGCATGGTCGAAGGCCTGAGGCATGGGCGGAGGAATCGGAAGAGCGATCACTGCGCCCAGGCGGTCGGGATCGCTGCGCGGTTTTAGGCGAGAAGGCGCGCAATGTGCGGCCGAAGATCCGCCTTCGCCTCCAGCCCGAAGCCCGGGGAATCGCCTGGCATGATCCGGGCGTCGATCAGGCGGCAGTCGTCGGCATAGCCGCCGAAGGGTTGGAACACGCCCGGGGTGCCGACCGCGATGCAGGCGGGCGTGCCCGGATGAAGCCGTGGACTGGGCCGGACTGCTGGCGCCGGCGCGCACCCCGCCCGCGGTCCTCGCAACCCTGAACGCCGTGGTGCGCCAGGCGATGGACACACAGGAGGTACGGTCGCGCATCGCGCAACTTGGGGGCGGAGCCGGCCCTGTCATCCCCCGAAGACTTCGGACGCTTCATCACCGCCGAACTCGCCAAGTGGACGGAGGTGGCGCGCGCATCGAACATCTCTCTCGATTGATCGAAGGATGTCGTTGCGCCGTCCCCGTGGGCCCAAGAACGAGACGCCATCAGGCAGTCATCGCATTCGCCTGCGACATCGCGCCCAGGTCACCAGCATCGTAGATTTCCGGGCCCCTGCGACGTCGCCTGAAGAGGCAGCGCGCAGCGTCGCGGACGCCTACCGTGTCGCTCTCGCCAAGGCGTCACCGGTGATCTCTCTGCCCAATGGCGAGAGTGTTCTGCTCGAGCCGCAGGAGATCACATTCCTCGAGCTTGCCTTAGTCGCGGTCGATGAGGCTGGCGAGGAGAGCAATCCCATCTCCATCCTCGCCCCCGCCGGCACTGATCTGGTCCTTGCGTGAAAACCCAATCAGGATAGGCAGTTCTCGACCCTTTGCGGAGAATCGATCGGCCGCCGCGGATGTCCGGCGCATCGGACAGCGCAACTCAAGGACGGGATCGCTCATGCCCACTGTCGCCGTCGCCAATCTGCGCGGTGTCACTCTGGGACCCGCCATCATCGACGACCTGCGGAAGATCGACGCGACGCTGGCGCCCTATGGCGGCCCCTTCCTCGTCCACGGCAGTCAGGTCACCCTTCTCGAAGAAGGGCTGGGATTGGGGATTCCGTCGTCATCCTTTTCCCCGATCGCGCCCGCGCGGAGGCCTGGTACCGCTCGCCGGCCTATCAGGCTATCCTGCCGCTGCGAACGGAGAACAGCGATTCGACCGCCTTCCTGGTGGACACCGTGCCGGGGACCTATCGCGCGGTCGACTTCCTGAAGACGCATGGCATCGGGTGACCGCCAGTACCCGGCCGCTCAGTACCGCTTCAGCGCCAATACTTCCGAGGTTCGGCGCAGCGCCGCGACCGCATCGGCGCCGCCGGCCAGCGCCATGCAGCTGATCAGCGCGTCCACGACCGCGAGCTGCGCGATGCGGCTGGTCATCGCCTCTGTGCGGAAGCGCGTCTCCCGCGCTGCGGTGTGCAGCACGACATCGGCATGCGCCTGCAAGGGGCTACGGCCGAGATTGGTGATCACGACAGTCCGCGCGCCCGCTTCCCGCGCGAGGCGCGTCGCCGTGATCGTCTCCACCGTGCTGCCGGAATGGGAGATGGTGAGCGTCGCGACCTCGGGGCTCGCCTGCGCAGCGCTGATCGCCTGCACATGACTGTCGACGGCGAGCCGCACGTCCAGCCCAATGCGCAGCAGCCGCATATGCGCATCCTCCGCGACCGGCGCGGCGCTGCCGATGCCATAAACCTCGATCCGCCGCGCCGCACGCAGCAGCGACGCGGCGCGGGCGAGTGCCTCCGGATCGAGCACCGCCAGCGTGTCCTGCAGGGCCTGCATGCCGGCGGCAAAGACCTTGCGCATGACGATCACCGGCGCGTCCTCAGGCTCCAGATCCTCATGGATCGCCTGCACCGGCCGGGTCAGGGCGCGTGCCAGCTCGATCTTCAGATGCTGGAAGCCCCGCGCGCCGATCTGGCGACAGAGCGCGACGACGCTGCCCTCGCTGGCACCCGCGCGCTCCGCTACTTCGGTGACCGACATGTGCACCACCTCCGCCTGCTGGTGCAGCACGACATCGGCGATGCGCGCGGCCGCCGGCGGCAGGCCGGGGCGGAGCGCGCGCAGTCGTTCGATGGCGGCCAGCGGCGGCGCGGCGCCGGCAAGCTCTTGGGATGTCGGGGCAAGGGCGGATCGGACCATGGCCGCCCAACCTAGCAGGGGCTGCGGGCAAGTGGATGAATTTTTCTCAGATCCATGCATTGTTTCACTGAGATGATTTCATAGGACGGTCACGCCGTTCCCCGCTGCGCTGCGGCAAACACCCCGCCGACGGTGAATGGGGAAGCAGCATGGCGAGCGTCGACCTGATCGGCATCGGCAAACGCTTCGGCGCGGTGGACGTGCTGCGGGACGTCACGCTGCGCATCGCCGATGGCGAGTTCCTGGCGATCCTGGGTCCCTCGGGCTGCGGCAAGTCCACCTTGCTGCGTATCCTCGCTGGGCTGGAAGGGGCGGATCGCGGCGAGGTCCGGCTGGGCGCCGAGCGCGTGGACCGGCTGCCGCCCAAGGCGCGCAACCTCGCCATGGTGTTCCAGAGCTACGCGCTCTACCCCTACATGACGGTGCGGCAGAACATCGCCCTGCCGCTGGAGATGCGCCGGCTCTCGGCCCTGCAGCGGCTGCCGCTGCTCGGCCGACTGCTGCCGGGGACGCAGCTCCGCCGTCGGGCGATCGCCGAGGATGTCGCGGCCGCGGCGGAACCGCTGCAGCTCACCCATCTGCTGGACCGGCGGCCGGCGCAGCTCTCGGGCGGCCAGCGGCAGCGCGTGGCGCTCGCCCGCGCCATGGTGCGCCACCCCGCCGCCTTTCTGATGGATGAGCCGCTGTCGAACCTCGATGCGAGGCTGCGCACCGAGGCGCGGGCCGAGATCATGGCGCTGCGCCAGCGCCTCGGCGCCACCATGCTCTACGTCACCCATGACCAGGCCGAGGCGATGGCCATGGCCGACCGCATCGCGGTGATGCAGGGCGGCCGAGTATTGCAGCTCGCGCCGCCGCAGGAGCTTTATGACGAGCCCGCCAGCCTCGAGGTCGCGCGCTTCGTCGGCAGCCCGCCGATGAACGCGATCCCGGCGCGGATCGGTGCCGATGGCCGCATCGAGGCCGCCGGCGTCAGCCTGCCCTGGCGGAGCGGCGCGGCGCCGGGCACGCCCGTCACCTTCGGCGTGCGAGCGGAAGCGCTCGTCCCGGCGGCCCAGGGCCTGCCCGCCCGGGTCGAGCGGCTGGAGCGGCTCGGCGCCGAGGCGCTGCTGCATTGCGCCCTGCCGGGGTCTGGCGCAGCCCTGGTCGTGCGGCTGGACACCGCCGAGGCCGGAGCGCATCCGCCCGGCACCACGCTGCGGCTGATGCCTGCCCGCGCCGTGATCTTCGATGCCGAGGGCAAGCGGCTGCCAGCGACACGCCAGCAAGGGGCCGTGACGGCCTCCTCCGAGCCGGCCTATGGCTGACCGGTCCGCCCGCCATCCCGGCGCCCGCGCCGAGGCGGTCGCCGCCTGGTTGCTCGCGCTGCCGGCCCTGCTGCTGATGTGGGTCATGCTGCTCGGCCCCGCAGTTGCGGTGCTGCTCCTCTCCTTCACCGACTGGAATCTCGGCGAGCCGGAGATGGGCTGGGCCGGGATCGGCAATTATCTCCAGCTCGCGGATGATCCGGTCTTCTGGCAGTCGCTGCGCAACACGCTGATCTATGTCGGCGTCTCGGTGCCCATGACGGTCGGCCTCGGCCTCGGCGCGGCGCTGCTGGTGGAAAGCGTCGGCCGCGGTCGCGCCTTCTACCGCGCCGCCTATTTCCTGCCGGTCGCCTCCACCCTTCTCGCCATGGCGCTGGTCTGGGAGTTCATGTTCCATCCGACCGTCGGCTTCGTCACGCAGGCCTTCCGCGCGATCGGCCTGCCGACCACCGACTGGCTGCAGAACCCCGACACCGCGCTGCTGGCGCTCGCCGTCATCGGCATCTGGCAGAATCTCGGCCTCGCCATGGTGCTCTTCGTCGCGGGGTTGCAGGGCATCCCCCGCGACCTCTACGAGGCGCTGGCGATGGACGGCGCCGATGGCGCATGGGAGCGGTTCCGCCGCGTCACCTGGCCGATGCTGGGGCCGGCGCTGGTCTTCGTCGTCGCCATCATCGCGATCCGCAGCTTCCAGGTCTTCGACACGGTCGCGGTGCTGACCGAAGGCGGACCGAACAAGGCGACCGAGGTGCTGCTGCACACCATGGTGCAGGAAGGCTTCCGCTTCCTGCGCACCGCCTATGGCGCGGCGATCACCGTCGTCTTCCTGGTCTTCACCCTCGCGATCACGGTGGCGCAGACGGTGCTTCTCGACCGGAGGGCGCATTATGGCTGACCGTCTCGGCCTGCTGCTGCGCCATGCGCTGCTGCTCGGCGGCGCGGCTGTCATGCTGGCGCCCTTCGTGCTGATGCTGTCGATCTCCCTGAAGCCGCCCGGCGAGATCTTCGCCCCGGAGTTCCGACTGCTGCCGCTGCAATGGGCGGCCGTCGAGAACTACACGGCGGCTTTCACCAAGGTGCCGCTGCTGCGCTTCCTGCTGAACGGCTTCATCGTCACCTTCTGCATTTTCGTAGCGCAGGCGGTGACCGCGCTGCCGATGGCCTATGCCTTGGCGAAACTGCGCTGGCGCGGGCGCGACACCGCCTTCCTGCTGGTGCTGGCGGCGCTGCTGGTGCCGCCGCAGGTGCCGGCGATCCCGCTCTACATCGCGCTCTGGCAGCTCGATCTCCTCAATACCTATGCCGCGATCATCCTACCCTCGACCATCAGCGTCTTCGGCATCTTCCTGATGCGGCAATTCTTCCGCACCGTGCCGGACGATCTGATCGCCGCCGCGCGGATGGACGGACTCGGCGAATTCGCGATCGTCTGGCGGATCATGCTGCCGACCGCGGCGCCGGCGCTCGCCGCCTTCGGCTGCCTCTCCTTCATCTGGAACTGGAACGAGTTCTTCTGGCCCTACATCGCGGTGCAGGACGAGCACCTGATGACGCCGCCGCTCGGCATCGCCTTCTTCAGCAATGCCGAGGCGGGGACGAATTGGGGGGCGCTGATGGCTGCGGCCACCGTCACCACGGCGCCGCTGGCCATCGCCTTCCTGCTCGCAAGCCGTGCTTTCGTGCGGGGCGTGACCATGACCGGCATCAAGTGACCCGACCCGAGAAGGACCCCCGACCCATGGCCCTCACACGCCGCCTCCTGCTCGGCGCCGCTCCGGCGCTCGCTGCTCCGCTCTATGCGCGCGCTCAGTCGCGTGGCGTGGAGCTGAGCGTGCAGTACACGACCCCGGAGCTGTTCCGGCAGCTCCATGACGAGGTCGCGCAGGCCTTCATGCGCCAGCATCCCGATGTGCGCATCGCCTTCCGCGCGGCGGAACAGGATTACGAGGCGCTGCTTCAGCGCAATCTCCGCGACGCCATCACGCGCAACCTGCCGGATGTCGCCTTCCATGGCCTCAACCGTCAGCGCACCCTGCTCGAGCGCGAAATCCCTGTGGATCTCAGTCCCTTCATGCGGGCCGATCCGGCGCTGTCGACGCTCGGCTATTCCGAAACTCTGCTCAGCCTCGGCCAGGTCGGCGGCAAGCAGACCGGCATCGGCTTCGCGATTTCGACGCCGGTGCTCTATTACAATCTCGATCTCGTGCGCCGCGCCGGTGGCGATCCGGACAAGCTGCCCACGAGCTGGGAGGAGGTGACGGCGCTCGCCCGCGCCATCCATGGCAGCACCGAGAACATCACCGGCATGTTCTTCGACTGGACGATCACCGGCAACTGGTCCTGGCAGGCGCTGGTGCTTAGCCGCGGCGGCGCGATCCTGAATGCCGAGGAGACCGCTGTCGCCTTCACCGAAGCACCGGGACGCGCCGCCATGCGCACGCTGCGTGCCATGGTCGATGAAGGCCGCATGCCGGATATTCGCCCCACCACCATGTTCACCGAATTCATGCCGGGCCGCATGGGCATTTCCATGCAATCCACCGCGCAGCTCGCCCGCTACAATCGCGAGATCGCCGGCCGCTTTCCCCTGAAGACCGGTCGCTTCCCGATCCCCGGGCCTGCGCCGCGCCTACCTGCCGGCGGCAATGTCGCCATGATGTTCACGCGCGACGCCGCGAAGCAGCAGGCGGCGTGGAACTACATCAAGTTCGCGACCGGCCCGGTGGGTGCGACCATGATGGTCAACCACACCGGCTATATGCCCGCCACCACCATCCCGGCGGAACGCGAGGACATGCTCGGCCGCTTCTATCGCGAGAACCCGAACCATCTGACCGCGATCCGCCAGCAGGACGTCATCACCGGATGGTATGCCTTCCCCGGCCAGAACGCCCTGAAGATCACCGACGTCATCAACGACCAGCTCCAGGCCGTGGTGGCGAAGCGTGCGGAACCGGATGCGGCGCTCGACCGCATGGCCTCCGAAGTGCAGTCCCTGCTGCCGCGGCGCCGGAGCTGAGACGATGACCACCGCACCCCGCATCGCCCTCGTCTCCGATATCCATCTCAGCCGGGCCCGGCCGTATTTCCATGCGAACTGGGAGATCCTGCTGCAGGAATTGGTGCAGGAAGCGCCGGACCTGGTGCTGCTCGCGGGCGACATAGCGCTCGACGCTCCTCACCGGGAGGAGGATCTGGCCTTCGCCCGCGCCCAGCTCGATCGGCTGCCGGCGCCATGGCGCGCGGTGCCGGGCAACCACGATGTCGGCAACAACATCCCCGACCTGCGCGGCGAGGCGACGGTGACGGAAGCACGCCGCGCCGCATGGCTGCGGCATTTCGACGAAGATTTCTGGGCGCTGGATATCGGCGGCTGGCGCATCGTCGGGCTCGACTGCCTGATCTGTGGCTCCGGCTTCGCGGCGGAGGCCGAGCAGGCCGCCTTCCTGGAACGGGCCGTGGCGGAGGCGGCGCAACGCAAGGTGGCGCTGCTCTATCACAAGCCGCTCTGTGCCTTTGAGCTGCTGGATACCGAAGTGAGCCAATCCTTCTGGTATCCAGAGGTACGGGAGACGGTGCTGCGCCTGATGCGCGACGGCGTCGTCCGTCTCTGCATGTCCGGCCATCTGCATGAATCGCGCGACCGGCTTATCGCCGGCGTCCGGCATGTCTGGGCGCCGGGTATCGCCTTCGTGCAGGACATCGCCGGCGAATGGCTGCCGGAGCGGCACGGACGGCGGCGCGTGGGCTACATGATGCTCGAACTGGCGGAGGAGCCGCGGGTCACGCTGCGCGAGCCCTCCCGCATGCTCAACATCGACATCGGCAACTGGCTGCGCAGCGGCAGCATCGGCCACTATGGGACGCTGGCGGGCAGCGCCCCCTATCTCGGCTTGCTGGGACGGCAGGACTGAACCGCGTGAGGGGCGGGCGCTGCCGCCACCCCGCAGAGACCATTCGGGAACGGCCACGGGTCGGTCCGGCGGATCTTTCCGCCCCTGGCGCGCCGGCTTCCTCGCCGATGCCACGAGCATCGGCTCCATCAGCCGATACGCCAGGGACTAAAAATCCCTCGCCAGCCCTCCGCCGCCACATTCTCGAATCGTTTCTCAGCTCTTCTCCACGCTCCAGAAGATCGGGAAGGAGGATTGCATCAGCCCGCGCAGCGATGCCCGATAGGCGGCGGGATGGTGAACTGACCCGACATGACGCTCGGCATCAGCTCATCGGCGATCCTCTGAACCGCGGCCGCGATCCGTTTGCGATCCTCCTGGCTGTCGGCATCGGCGAAGGCGTGGGTCAGCCTGGGATGCGCTCGTCGCAGGACCAGGCGTCAGCGGCGTCAGCATGTCGGCGCCGGTTATATCGCGCGCGCCTGCAATACGCGGATGTCGCGCGAGATGGCGGCGAACACCATCGCCTCGATGCGCTCGCCGCGCGCGCATTCTCCGAGGCGAAGGATTGCGCGCTAGTCCGCAATACGCTCGCGGACAAACGTCACCCGCCCACGCACGTAGCCTCTTCCACAAGAATTTATGCCAAGCAGGAAGATTGGCTCTATCGTCGCTCGCAACCGAAAGCAGCGCCGACCATCGGCGCTCGTGAACGGAGCGGCCGTAACGTTGCCGCCGGGGTGGCTAATTCGGTCTATTTGAATCGGCTCCCGATAGGTCAGGCGCCATCCTTCAGGCGCGCATACCTCTCGCGTCGCAGTCTGACTCGGGCAGTACTCGCTGATTGACTCGAGCTCGATCTCAACCTGCTCCTCGTGACGCTCCTGTGCCGCGCCCCTCCCGGAAAGCAGCAGTGGGATTTCGACTAAGCTGGCGAATAGGCAGCGCATGGTGACGACCCATTCTGCGCGTACTAATTGGTGATGGAGGGCATGGGTTCACCCATAACTCGACGCTCCCTCTTACTCAGCCATACGGCAACTCCTCACGCCTGCACTCGACGTGACGACATCTGGCGTCGCAATCGCGGTGGCACGGAAGCGCTGTCGGCCATCAGCCACGGTGATCGAACTGACCGATATGTTGCTCTCATCCCCGACGGGAGTCAGCTAAATAGGGTTTAGCGCGCGAAAGCGCCATTCAACAGGCGGGCACACTTCGCGAGTCACTGTCTCCGAGGTCTCGCACGTTGAAACCGCGCTGGTCGAAAGAGATTGGACACACTTGACCGAGCGGATATCGCCATTCTCTGCCTCTTGCAGAAGAATGCTCGGTTGGCGGTAAAGGAGTTCGCTGACGAGGTCGGGCGTGCTCCATCCTCAACCCACGGTCGCGTCAAGCAGCTTCGCGATGCGGGCGTGCTGCGGGGAGCGCATGCCGACGTGGACCCGAAAGCGCTCGGGATCGGCCTCGAAGCCCTGTTCATGATCAGCCTGGCCAAGCACGAGCGCAGCACGGTTGCTGCTGCTCGGAGAATGGTCAGTCCCGCGGCCTAGACCGCCGCGTAACCCGCGCACGCTCCAGAGATGCCGCTTTGCGACGTTCCTCGCGCAAAACCTCGATGGTCGGCTGCCACCAGCCGCGGGCCAGGTCGGCCGAGCTAGACGGTGTCCGCGCGGGCCAAGCCTTAACCAGCTCGGCATGGCTGGGCCTGCGCCAAGCTGCCCAGATCAGCGCGGCAGGTCCAGCGGTGACACTTGGGTAGAAGCGAGCGGCGATATTGGGTTCGACAAGCTCGCCGGTGATCGTCTCAAACGCGATGCACCCCGCATGGGTCATCAGCACGCGGTCGAGTGGCGGCAATGCATCCTCCGGCACGGGGTAGCGATGTCGGCGACGCTCGGCGGCCTGGGCTCGCCTGTCCGCGTGCTCAGGGGAGGCTTGGCGGCTCTCCTCGCGCTTCCTCCGCTCTTCAGGTTCGGCCCCGCGGGCGGCGCCCTCAATGGCGGACCAACGCCGGCGCAGTTCCTCAAACGAACGGAACGGCACACGCCAGGCCTTCACTTCCGGATCCCACCGGGCCCAGGGCACCTGCTCCAACTCAGCGATGGCGGTTCGGGAATACGGCGTCCGGATCACGAAGCCATCGGCCACCTCCAGATAGGGACTCGATACTGGGTCAAAAGTGAACGCGTCGCGGCCGCGCTGGTCGGCATAGGCCAGTACGCTCGACCATTCACGGCTCATCCAAGCAGTCAGGCGTTGTTCCGCCCGTGTACCGGGGACGAACCAGGCACCCAGGTCGTCGCGCCACCGTGCGCGCGGGAATGCCTCACGAAAGCGCTCCACGGTCATGCGGTCGTACGGGAAGGCGGCCGTCGCTCCAGGCGCATCATCACCGGAATCCCGCTGCGTCGCCCTGAACTCCATTGCCTTGTCAGTCACCCGTTCCCTCCTTGGCAGCCCAGCTTTCCTTCCACCTGCTTCCGGCCATTCCCTCCCAGCCGCGGCACCAGTCTCCCTAAGCCGCAACCCCGTGGGTTAGGAGATGGGCTGTGCAATGGAAGAAGTCAGTTGTCTCGCTTCCTCAGCGGACCAAGCATGCTGTGCGATCCGCTGGCTTTTGCGTGCCTGACCACGATGACGCGGTCGGCCGCTCGGCGCGCTCCGGCCCGGCTCAGCGCGCGCTGTCGATGGTTGCGCCGCCATCCGGGGTGAGACTCGAGCCCGTCAAAGATCATGCCTCCGCAGCTGAGGCAGCCCGTAGGCACTACCTCCGAAGTGACTCGAGGTGGGGACGCGAGGGAACGCCAGCTGCCACCTCGGTAGGCGTGCGGCAAGGGTGAAGTCGCTCCGCTCCCGCCGCCATCGCGGCGCCCTTGCCACCCGCCCACCTCGGCGGCGGGCGAGGGGAGGTCGCCCAGGAGTGTGAAGGGAAGGGGAGAGAAGCCCCTTCCCAGAACCCCAGGCGGCGCTCTCCTCCAACCCAGCACCGCTGCACCACCCGGCCTCCGCACGGCGGCCGGGCGCTCGCGCGTGCGCGCAGGACTCGCCCAGCCATGCCAAATGCCTCGTCCCCCGCTCAGCTCAGCCTCTTCGACACGACCGCCCTGAGCAGCTTCACCCTCCACAGTGGGAGCACCATCGGAGGCCTCCTCCCGCCGCTCGATCAAACAGAGCCGGATGACCTGCCGGCGGCGCCGGCCGTTCCGCGCGTCGTCGCGCGCGACTTCACCCTCGGCGGTGACCGTGGTCTGGCCCAAGGCTGGCGCGCCCGTGCCGCGGACAACCTGGCGGCCATCCGGCTCTTGCAGCGGATCGAGGCCGAAACCCGGCCCGCCACGGCCGAGGAGCAGGCGGTCCTCGCCCGCTTCGCCGGCTACGGTGCCGGTGAGCTCGCCAATTCCCTCTTCCGGCGGCCCGGCCAGGCCTTTCCGCGCGCCTGGGAGGACGCCGGCGAGGCGCTGGAGGTGGCGGTCTCGGCCGCTGAGCTCGCCTCGCTGCGCCGCTGCACCCAGTACGCGCACTTTACACCGGAGTACCTGGTGCGCGTGGTCTGGGCCGGGTTGAGCCGGCTGGGCTTCCGCCAGGGCAGCATCCTGGAGCCCGGCTGCGGCACTGGCCTGTTTCTGGCCCTCCGCCCCAATGCGATCGAGGACTGCTCCACCGTCACCGGCGTGGAGATGGACCCCATCACCGCCCGGATCGCGGCGCTGCTCTATCCCAAGGCCTGGATCCGCAATGAGGACTTCACCCGGGCTCGGATCGCGGAGACCTTCGACCTCGCGGTCGGCAACCCGCCCTTCTCGGATCGCACGGTTCGGGTCGAGGATCCTGCTGGCCGCCTCGGCCTGAAGCTCGGCGGCCTGGCTGCCTTCGTCACCAGCCACGGCACCATGGACAAGGCCGACAGGACGGCTCGGGCGCATATCGCCGGCATGGCGGATCTGCTCGGCGCGATCCGGCTGCCCGCCGGCAGCTTCGCCGCCGCGGCCGGCACCGATGTCGTAGTGGATATCCTCTTCCTGCAGCGCCGGGCGCGCGATACTGCACCGAATGGTATCGCCTGGACGGAGCTGGCGGAGGTGAGGCCCGCCGAGGATGGCGAGGCGCCAGTCCTGGCGAACAGCTACTTCGCCAGCCATCCCGAGATGGTGCTTGGCCGCCACGGGTGGGCCAGCAGCCAATTCGGTCTTGCCTATACCTGCGAGGCGGATGACCGGCCGCTCGAGGGAGCGCTGGCGGTCGCCATCACCCGGCTGCCCGAGGGGCTCCATACACCGCCTCAGGAGGCGCAGGAGGCCGTCCGACTGGCCCGACCGGCAATCCAGGTCGGCACCGCCGCCGAGGGCGCCACGATCAAGGAGGGCAGCTACCTGGTCGGGCACGGCGGCGCCCTGTTGCAGGTGGTCGACGGCCGCGCCCAGCCCGTGGCCGTCAGGTCGGGCAAGGGGACGGTCGGGATTTTCGCGAAGCATGCGCGAATCATCCGCGGGCTGATCCCCGTGCGGGACGCCGTCCGGGAGGTGATCCGGGCCCAGGAGCAGAACCAACCCTGCGGGGCGGCTCAGGTCCGGCTCCGGGGCGCCTACCACGCCTTCATCCGCGCCTTCGGTGCGATCAACCTCACGACGGTCACCACCAGCACCGACCCCGAGACCGGAGAGGTGACCGAGACCAGCCGCCGGCCGAACCTGCAGCCCTTCCTCGACGATCCTGATAGCTGGCTGGTGTCGTCGATCGAGGACTACGACCTTGCGACAGGCAGCGCGACCAAGGGCCCGATCTTCTCGGAGCGCGTGATCCACGCTCCCGCCGACCCGGTCATCGTCACCGCGGCCGACGCCCTGGCGGTGACCCTGGCCGAGCGCGGCGTGGTCGATCTCGACCACATCGCGGAGCTGCTCGGCTGCGATCGCGATACGGCGATCGCCCAGCTGGGCGAGACCGTCTTTCTGGAGCCCAGCCCCACCACCGAGGGTTTCGAGGTCTGGCAGACCGCCGATGAGTACCTGTCTGGCCCTGTCCGCCGGAAGCTCACGGCCGCCAGGGCCGCCGCGGCGATGGATGCCCGCTACACCCGCAATGTCGCGCCGCTGGAGCGGGTGCAGCCGGAGGATCTCCGGCCATCCGACATCACCGCCCGCCTCGGCGCACCGTGGATCGCCGCGAGTGATGTCGCCGCGTTCTCGAAGGAGGTGCTGGGGGTCGAGACGCCGGTTCGGCACACCGTCGAAGTGGCACATTGGAGCATCGACATCAGCCGCTTCGCCGGGCAGGCGTCCGCCACCTCGGAATGGGGCACCCACCGCCGCCACGCCGGCGAGCTGCTCGACGATGCCCTCAACGCCTCCATCCCGCAGATCTGGGACCATTGGCGCGACGAAGAGGGGCGCGAGCGTCGCGAGCTCAACGCGAAGGAAACCGAGGCCGCCAAGGACAAGCTGGCCAAGATCAAGCAGGCCTTCGAGCGCTGGGTCTGGACCGACAGCGAGCGCGCCGAGCGCCTGGTGCGGCTCTACAACGACCGCTTCAACAACCTGGTGCCGCGCCACTTCAGCGGTGATCACCTGCAGCTGCCAGGCGCCTCCGGCATCATCCAGCTGCGCGCCCACCAGAAGCGTGTCGTCTGGCGCATCATCTCGTCGGGCAGCACCTACATCGCCCATGCGGTCGGGGCCGGGAAGACCTTCTCCATCGCCGCGGCGATCATGGAGCAGAAGCGCCTCGGCCTGATCTCGAAGGCCACGCTCACCGTGCCGGGTCACTGCCTCGCCCAGCCGTCGCGCGAATTCCTGCAGCTCTACCCGGGGGCCCGCATCCTCGTTGCTGATGAAACGAACTTCACCAAGGACAAGCGCAGCCGCTTCCTCGCCCGTGCCGCCACGGCAAACTGGGACTGCATCATCATCACGCATTCGGCCTTCAAGTTTATCGCCGTACCCGCCGAATTCGAGCGCGGGCTGATCGAAGCGCAGATCAGCGCCTATGTCTCGCTGCTGGAGCGCCTCGACGGCGATGACCGCATCGCCCGCAAGCGCATCGAGCGCATTAAGGAGGGCATGGAGGAAAAGCTCGAGGCGCTCCAGACCCAAAAGGACGACATGCTGACGATCGCCGATATGGGCGTCGATCAGGTGATCGCCGACGAGGCGCAGGAGTTCCGCAAGCTCTCCTTTGCCACGAACATGGGCGGGCTGAAGGGCATTGCCCCGGATGGCTCGCAGCGTGCCTGGGACCTCTATGTGAAATCGCGCTTCATCGCGACGAAGAACCCCGGCCGTCCGCTGATTATGGCCTCGGGTACCCCGATCACGAACACTCTGGGCGAGATGTACACCCTGCAGCGCTTCATGCAGCCCGAGATGCTCCTGGAGCGCGGCATCATGGAGTTCGACGCCTGGGCGTCCAACTTCGGCGACACGCGCACGGAGCTCGAGCTGCAGCCCTCGGGCCTCTACAAACCCGTCACCCGCTTCAGCGAGTTCGTCAACGTCGCCGACCTGATCGCGGTGTTCCGCACCGTCGCCGATGTCGTTCAGAAGGATGATCTCCGTCAGTACCTGAAGCTGCCGGCGATCCAGGGTGGCAAGCGCCAGATCATCACGGCGCCCGCGAGCCCCGCCTTCCAGGCGTATCAGAAGGTGCTGGCGGCGCGCATCAAGGCCATCGAGGGGCGCACGCGCAAAGCGGAGAAGGGAGACGACATCCTCCTCTCGGTCATCACCGACGGGCGGCACGCCGCGATCGACCTCCGCTTCGTCCTTCCGGGCAATGATGACGAGCCAGAGAACAAGCTGAACGCTCTGATCGACAATGCCTTCCGCATCTGGAAGGAGACGCGCGCCACGCGCTACTGGAATCCGGACGGGACACCTCACCCGGTCGCCGGCGCCACCCAGATGATCTTCTCCGACCTTGGCACGGAAGGCGCCGTCGCCACGCGTGGGTTCTCGGCCTACCGGTGGATCCGTGAGCGCCTCATTGGGCTTGGGGTCCCCGCCGAGCGCATCGCGTTCATGCAGGACTACAAGCGTTCCGACGCCAAGCAGGCACTGTTCAACAAGATGAACAACGGTCAGATCGACTTCCTGCTCGGCTCGTCGGCGACGATGGGCACCGGCGTCAATGCCCAGCGCCGCCTCATCGCCCTGCATCACCTCGACGTGCCGTGGCTGCCGTCCGAGATCGAACAGCGGGAGGGCCGCGCTGAGCGGCAGGGCAACCAGAACGAAGAGATCGGCCTCTACGCCTATGCCACGCTCGGCTCTATGGATGCGCCGATGTGGCAGAACAATGAGCGAAAGGCGCGCTTCATCTCGGCGGCGCTCGGCGGCGATCGCTCGATCCGCCGGCTGGAAGACATCGGCAGCCAGGTGAACCAATTCGCCATGGCGAAGGCGATCGCCTCGGGCGACCCGCGGCTGATGCAGAGGGCAGGCCTCGAATCAGAAATCGCCCGGCTCGAGCGCCAGCACGCCGCGCACTTCGACGACCAGCACGCGGTCCGTCGCCGTATCGCCGAGCACCGGAACACGATCCTCCGGTCGCGGCGCGGTATCGAGGACCTGCGGCAGGATCTAGCGCGAAGGGAACCGACGAGGGCGGAGGCCTTCGCCATGGACGTCGAGGGGCGGCGGCACACCGACCGCAAGGCCGCCGGCGCGGCCGTTCTCGGAGCCGTTCGCGCGTACAGGCTGGTCGCCCAGGAGGGCACCTGGAGGCTTGGCCGCATCGGCGGCTTCAACCTCATTGCCGAGAGCCGACGCCTTGCGCGTGGTTTCGATCTTTGCCTGCTGGTGGATCGGACGAACCGCCAGCAGGAGGTCGAGCTCCACGGCGACCTCACCGCGCTCGGCCTGGTCGCTCGCCTGGAATATCACCTTGGCCGCTTCGAGGTGGAGTTGGCCGAGTTCCAGCGTCGGTTGGCCGAGGCCGAGCTGCAACTGCCGGCCTTTGAAGCGCGACTGACGGAGAAATTCGAGTTCCAGGACGAGTTAGAGGCCAAACGCCGCGAGATGATGGAGCTGGAGGCCGCGCTGGCTGCCACCCAGGAGCCCGCCGCCATCGCCGCATAGTGCCGAAGGCGCGTGTCCACCTCTGGCCTGTCGCGGATGCTTCAATGTCGCCGACTCATGCCGGGAAGCACGCCGGCGGCCTGAGCCCGGGTACCTTTCACCACGACTGGCGGTGGGCCTCCACCGCGGCCGAAGCGCAATCGAGCGCATCCGCTGATCTCGCAGCCCTCGCTGGCCAGCACCGCTTCGCTCCACGGCGGCCTGCGCAGCCCGGCCCTGCTTGCCGGCAGGCCGCCTGGCGGCCCGCGGGCCGCGGCAGGGCCGCTCGGCCGCCATGGTGCCGGAGCGTTGCGCACCGTGCAGGCCATGACCGCGCGACTACCCTCAGCAGGGCGCCCCACGGGCGTCGCGGCCCCTTGTGGCGAGGGACGATGGATCACCACCCGCTCTGCCATAGCCCGCAAGTCGCGACGGCTCACAGAAAGCCGCCCGATTGCCGCTTCCAGAGCTGCGCATAGGTGCCGTCGCGCGCGAGCAGCTCCGCGTGGCTGCCCTGTTCCACGATGCGGCCATGCTCCAGCACTACCAACCGATCCATGCTGGCGAGGGTGGACAGGCGATGGGCGATGGCGATCACCGTCTTGCCCTCCATCAGCCCGGCGAGTTGTTCCTGGATCGCAGCTTCCACCTCCGAATCAAGCGCACTGGTCGCTTCGTCCAAGACGAGGATCGGCGCATCCTTCAGAAGCACGCGGGCGATGGCGATGCGCTGGCGCTGGCCGCCGGAGAGTTTTACGCCCCGCTCGCCGACATGCGCCTCAAAGCCCTCGCGGCCGCGCCAGTCCTGCAGTTCCGTGATGAAGTCATGCGCAGCGGCGCGGCTCGCGGCGGCGATGAGCTCCGCCTCGCCGGCGGAGGGGCGGCCGTAGCGGATGTTGTCGCCGACCGAGCGGTGCAGCAGGGCTGTGTCTTGCGTCACCACGCCGATCGCGGCGCGGAGTGATTCCTGTGTGACTTTGGCGATGTCCTGGCCATCGATGGTGATACGGCCAGCCTCAGGCGCGAAGAAGCGCAGCAGGAGGTTCATCGCCGTCGTCTTGCCGGCGCCGGACTGGCCGACCAGCCCAACCCGCTCACCGGGCGCGATGGCGAGGTCGAAGCCGTTCAGCACGCCGCGCTCCTGGCCATAGGCGAAGTGCACCTGTTCGAACCGGATAGCGCCGGCGGTGACGCGCAGCGGTTCTGCGCCGGGCGGGTCGGGCGCGGTGGGTGGGACGGCGATGCTGCCGGTTGCTTCCTGCACCACGCCGACATTCTCGAAGATGCCGGTGACATTGAAGGCGACCCAGCCTGATATATTGGCGATCTGCCAGCCCATTGGCAGCGCCGCGGCGACGGTTGCGATGGTGATGTCGCCCCGATGCCAGAGCCAGACGGCGAGGGCGCCCATCACGGTCAGCAGCAAGGCATTGAGGCTGGAGAGCAACAGGCTGTTCAGCGTGACGAGGCGCATTTGCCGCTGGAACGCGGCGTTGAGGCGCGCGATGCCGTCGCGGACGAAGCTGTCCTCATCCTCCGCCCGGGCGAAGAGCTTGACCGTCAGGATATTGGTGTAGCTGTCGACGATGCGACCGGTGAGGAGCGAACGCGCTTCCGATGCCGCCTTGGAGCGTTCGCGCATGCGCGGCACCAGGAAGCGCAGCAGGAGGAGATAGGCGCCGAACCAGCAGAGCACAGGCAAGGCGAGACGCGCATCGGCCTGGGTCAGCCAGAGCACCGCGGTGCTGCCATAGATGATGATGTACCAGACGGCGGTGACGCCCTGGACCACGCTCTCGCGCAGTGCCGGGCCGGCCTGCATGACGCGATTGGCGATGCGGCCGGCGAAATCCTCCTGGAAGAAGCTCCAGCCTTGGCGGGCCACGTGGTAATGGCTCTGCCAGCGGATCATGCTGGTGACGTTGCCGTTGATGCCCTGCGCGGCGACCAGATTCTGTGCCGTGATGGCAAGCGGGCGACCGACCAGCAGCACAGCGGCCATGACCAGGAGCTGTGGCCAGGCCTCAGCGAGCAGGCGCTCTGGCCCGTGCGTTGTGAGCAGGCCGATCAGCCGGCCGATGAAGATCGGGATCAGCGCATCGAGAACGGCGACCACGATACCGCAGAGGAAGAGCAGCACGAAGAGCGCCTTCGCCTGGCGAATGAAGTACCAGTAGAAGGCGAGCAGCCCGGGGGGCGGGGGCCCCGCCGGGACGGCGGTTCCGAACAGGCTACTCGCCGCCTGGCCGGGTGCCGCGACCGGGTCGACGATCCGCTCGAAAGGAAGTTTCGACATGACCGCCAGCAACGCCCCGCGCGGTGCGCTGTCAACGCTCAAAGGAAGACGGCGCGGCTCAACCGCGGATGGGGAAGCGGCCCGGCGTAAGCCGGGCCGCAGGACTTCAGGGTGCGGGGCATGCAGGCCTGCCGGCCCAGGCAGCCCCCGAGGGCAGAGCCGCATGACGCGCACTGTCGCGGATGGACGCTCCTCCCCCATACCCGAGTTCGAGCCCCTCATGAGCTCGAACATTTGAAGCGGTGCGCGGCGAAGGGGAGCCGCTCGACACGGGGCATGCGGCGCCAGCCGGCCGCCCGCCGGCAGGCGTACCCCGCCGGGTTATAGCAAGTCGGAGACAGCAAGAGCTCGGCACCTGGTCGACTGTGGGCGGCGGCAACTCGTGCTGCCCGGCGCGCCTGGTCGCGGCCTGTCGGCTGTTCCGCAACCAGGCGTCGCCCGCCACCCGCCTGAAGGTCCCGTCGAGTTGCGCGTGACGGTCACCGCAAGAGCCGTGAAGGGCAAGGGGAGGGATCGGAGAGAAGCGGGCGGAAGCAGACGGAGGCGGGGATGGAGCCTTGAAACAGGCTCGGCGCCGTGCCTGCGCCGGACGCATCCTCTCGGGATCGCTGCGGTCTGAGCCACGGCAGCGGGCGGTCCTACTCCCGCTTCCCCAGGGGAAAGCGCCTGGCGGTTCGGCACGCTCCCTCGCAAGCCCGCGCTGCCGCTCCCGCTGGGCAGAAGCCCCGCGTCGCCGCGTCGCGGGCCCGCTCGTTCGCATGCCTCAGGAGTAGGCCCGCCCGCTGCCGCGGCTCTCTTCGACCGCACCCGAGAGGACACGACCGGCGTGGGCCGGAAGGCCTCTGCGGGATGAGAGATGAAGAGGATCTCGATCATGGCGGGTTCGGTGAACAAGGTGACGCTGCTCGGTCGGCTCGGTGCGGACCCCGAGGTTCGGCATTTCCAGAACGGCGGGCAGGTGACGAACATCAGCATCGCCACCTCCGAAGCCTGGCGCGATGCCCGCGGCGAGCGCCAGGAGAAGACCGAATGGCATCGCGTCGCGATCTTCGCGGAAGGCCTCGCCAAGGTCGCTGCCGAGTATCTGCGCAAGGGCAGCCTCGTTTATCTCGAGGGCAAGCTCGAAACCCGCAAGTGGCAGGACCAGAGCGGCGCTGACCGGTATGCGACGGAGATCGTTCTCCGCCCCTACGGCGGCAGCCTGCAGATGCTGGGCGATCCCCAGGGCCCGCGACCGGAGAGCAGCGTCCCCGGTGCCGGCGGTACGCGGCGCGAGCGCCGGCCCGAGGGCGCGGCCACGGGTGCGGGGAAGGGCGGCCTCGACGACGAGATCCCATTCTGACGGGAGCACGCCCGGCGCCACTCTGGCGCCGGGCGGTCCGCCGTCTTCCGCTTCACGGCTCCAGGCGCCGACACCCCCTGCTCCGGAGATTCAGGATGACGATCACCGCCGCGCCGAACGCGCTCGGGATGCATCCGCGCGCCCTCACGACCGTCGTCTTCGACGTGATCGATGACGAAGGCCGCCACAGCCTCCATGGGCGAGTCCATCACGCCCCCGTTTGCCACCCCTATTGCTTCGTGTCGCGCGATGCCGCGGCGCGCTTCGCGCGCTGGTGCTATGCGCAGCGCCTCTGCGACGGCTTCGCGCTGGAGACAGCGGGTTTCGCTCCACCCGAGCGCCGGCTGCTCATCGATCTCGATGAACTGCCCTTCTGAGGAGGCGCCGATGCTGCGACACTATTTCGCCCAGCGCCGCCAAGGCGGCGTGAACCCGCTCGGCGCCGGCACCGTCGCCCTGGGCTCGATTTTCTACATCCAGGACGGCGGATTCTGGCGGGACCGCTACCGCGGTCGCCCATGCCTGCGCCGTCCGTGGATCGTGGAGGCGTTCCTGAACGGCGAGCTGCAGGCCGCGCGCCGGGATCCGACCAGCGGGCGCTGGCTCTCCCTCTTCATGGGCAATCGCACGGACGTCGCTCGCGTCCGGTCGCTGCGCGATGGTCGCTCCGTGACCATCGCCATTCGCATCCTGCAGCTCCACGAGGACGCGGGCCTTGGTGCGCCCGACAATCGCTACCCATCCCTGCCGCACGTACCGCGCCAGCGGCCGGTCTAGTCCGCCGCGGCCGACGGCCGCCGGTGCCACCTCCAGCACGACATGAGGCTGAGATGCAACGCACCCCGCTCCACGCGTGCGCGCACACATCCGCACGGGCGACGCGCACGCCGTCATCACCCCAGGAGCTCGATCCCGGTTGCATCGCGTCGGCGCGGCGCTGGCAAGCGGAAGCGGATCTCCTTCGCGAGATGGCCGGCAACCCGCGCCTCACCGCACGCCAGAGCGCGGCGCTGCTCCGCCAACCCGACGCGGCCGCTCGCCAGGCGGATTGGTGGCTCGGCGCCACCAACCCCTGACACCTCCTCCATCAGGACCCTCCGGCCCGCCGGGAGCATCGACATGTCCGTCCCCTGCGCCACCGCGCTCGCGTCACCAGCTCGGCCGACTTCGAAGTCAGCGCCGACTCGCCAGAGGCGGCGGCGCAGATCGTCGCGGGCGCCTATCGGGTGTCGCTTGCGAAGGACTCGCCGATCATCTCCCTGCCCAGCGGCGAGAGCGCCCTCCTGGAGCCGCGCGATGTGACCTTCCTCGACCTGGCGTTCGTGGCGGTCGATGACGCCGGTGAAGAGAGCGAGCCCATCACACCCAGCGGCCCCGGCTTCCACTGACCGGCGCTCGGCTCGCGATCAGCTCCCGAAGAGCTCCCGCTCGGCATCGCGCAGATCGAACGGCTTCCACGCCTCACCCCGGCGCGCCATCGCCACTACCCGAGCAGCCGCGTGTGCCTCGACCGCAAGGCGGTAATGCTCGATAGCGCGCTGCATCGTGCGTCAGCTTATCCAGGCAACGCTGCAGCACTTCCAGGTCCGCATCCCCGCGCCGCTGCTGCTCGTCGCTCAGTCGCGCATGGGCCTGCTCCGCGGCGGCCCACGCCTCCTGGGACACCTCCGCCGCGGCCCGGGCGCGCTCCACGAACTCGTCGAGAATTGCGCGCAGCGCTGCTTCACGGCGCGCGCCACGCTCTGGCGGGATGTTGGCCTCGACATAGCCCGCAACTGCCTCCTCGACCTGCGCCTGCAGGTCCATCGAGGGGGGATCGATCTCGAAGGCCTCGGCGAGATTCAACACCTCCCGCACATCCGGCACCGCGTCACTGGCGCGGTCGATCTGGTCGGCCAGGATCCGCGTCGGCGGAAAGGGGACGACATTCGAGGGCGCGGCCATCAAGGCCTCCATCTCTTACGGCGCCGCAGCACTCTACGCGCAGCGGTCCCGTACCGCAAGCTAGAAGATTGATAACATTGAGGTTTCCTTCCATGACAGGACGACGCCGAGACACTGACCTCGCCCGACCGCCCGCGTCGGAGGGTTCGCTGCTTGGCTACGGCAAGCGCGAACAGCGGAGTTCTGAGATCGTGGTCGAAAAGGCACCGTCGGCGCCGGCGAAACTGCTGGTTCCATTCGATAAGCCCAATCCGGACCGGATAAGGCTGGTCCGGACCGGCCCCTTCGAGCACTACTGCGCAGTGCGCGGCCGTGATGCCGGCTTCGGCTTCGGATGCGACCTCCTCAAAGGCGAGCCGGGGACCTGGTTCTGCGGGGAACACCGGCCCGAGGGCGAACGGCGCTGGAGCGCGCTCGGGCGTGTGTGATTCACACCAATAGGCGGCCTTCGTCGCACCTTGCTTTGACGGATTTCGCTATTCTCGAATCCCGGAAGAGGACCGACCGATGGAAGTCAAGCTGACAATCGAACGCGCTGCTGGAGCGACCGAGGTCATCCAGGAGCACGTCGGGAGCGCGCTTCGAATACTCCATGAGAATTTTGATGGCCGCATCGTGAATGGCTGGGGGGTCTATGCCGATCCTTCCAACCAGCGCCATCATCTTCGCGCCGCCATCGAGGCTCTCACCAAGGCGCAGGCCGCGATGGACGCAACCACCTGGCCGACCGCGGTTCAGTACGAGGGCGCGGAATGACGGGCAACCGGGAACCGACCGACGACGAGCGCGCCGGCATCGCCTGGTAGAACAGCCTGGCGGAAAGCGAGCGCGCGCGCTGGCTGGCCGCCGCAAACAGCGCCAAGCCTGCCGATGCCTGGGCCGTGTTCAAGGCCGAGCGGGACCGCATTGGCCGCGATAAGCGGCCAGCATCATCCTAATAGGGAATTGTGCCGGGTTGTCCCTGAACCCGCTGCCAAAGTGCCATCGCGCTTTGCCTGTCGGCTTGCGCGTCCCCGGTCGCCTCAAAGCGCATCTCCCTGCCGCGAAACGCCTTGCGGCGTGTGGCGAACACGGAGAGCACCCTGTTGTTGATGTTCACAAGCTGCCCGGTGGAATCGGGCACATTTGTCAGGCGGTCTGGCAACAGCATCAGCTCGCCCAGATAGCCGTAGACGTGGATGTTCCCCAGGCCGATTTCCGGCTGCGCCAGCGCGGCCTTCAGAGTTGTCGCGAAGGACGCCTCCAGCTGAAAGCCATCAAAATGGTCGCCGGAGCTGCAATTGAGGCATTTTATTGTCCTCGTGTTATTGTCATTGAGCCCCAGATTCCGCAGCAAGACCGCGAGTTCACCGGCGCGAATGGTTTCGCCAGGGCTCTCCACGGCTCGGTTCTGCAGATAGGAGGTTTCCGATCGGAGAATCGGGCTTCCACTCGTGCAATGGCCCAGAATAACGATCGTTGAAGCGGCGGCGGAGGCCAAACAGCTCGGCACATCAAACTCCGGCCCCCCGGGCCAGATGAATATGTCTGCCTTACCGCGGTATATCCATCCGACCATTACTCCCCGGTATTTCGAGGCGCCCGCGAGGTCCTGGAATGGATACACCAAAATTGTCATTGGGCCACTCTTTCGTTTTGATCGCCGTTTACAGGGGGCTCATCGCACGTCCGCGTCGCACGCTAATCCCAGGCGGTGGAGGTCGACAACTAGATCGTGCCGTGGATCGCCCAAAGCATCCGTGCGAAGATTAAGCGGTTCTGCAAGGCATTGTGCTAGTTGGGGATTGTGGCAAGCTCTTACCGGTCCTGGAGTGATCAGAACTAAGAGTCCGTCCACACGGACCAGCCGCGTTCCCCGTGTCGGCGAGAGTTCGTGGTGTTTTCTGGCGGTCGGGTAGGCCTTTTTCCATAATCAATATTATGCGGCATCGGGAATTAGGCTGTGTATTCCTGCTGGGAAGCCAATTTTAAAGAGGCGACGGCCGGTTACCAAGCACAAATGCCACTCGCGACGCCGGTCCCCGCCTTCCCGCCGGACCTGGCCGTTGCCCAACGTTTCCTTGAAACCCGCGCTCAATCGACATATGTCGTGGCATATGTAAAGGAGGCCGCGCCATGACCGCGCCCATCCATCAGTCCCGCCACGTCAGGCTCTTCCGCAACAATCGGAACCAGGCTGTTCGTATCCCTGTCGAATTCGAACTGCCAGGCGACGAGGCCATCATCACCCGCGACGGTGACCGTCTCATCATCGAGCCGCTCCGCAAGAAGATGACCCTCACCGACTTGCTCGCCGCCTGGCAGAAGCAGCCCCCACTCGGACCGGACGACGACTTCCCCGATATCGACGATCCGCCGCTGGAGCCGGAGGAGCTCCTTTGAGCCAGTACCTCCTGGACACCAACATCATCAGTGACCTCCTGCGCAACCCCGGCGGCAAGGCCGCCAAGCGCGCGACCGAGGTCGGCCACGACGCGGTCTGCACCAGCATTATCGTCGCTGCCGAGCTGCGCTATGGCTGCGCGAAGAAGCGTTCCGCCCGCCTGCTCGCCGCGGTGGAGCACCTGCTGGAAACCATCCCCGTGCTGCCGCTCGAGATGCCCTCTGATCTCGAGTACGGACTTATCCGGGCCGCGCTCGAGACCGCCGGCCGCTCCATCGGCGCCAACGACCTGCTCATCGCCGCCCATGCCTACACCCTCGGCGCGACCATGGTGACGGCCAACACCGACGAGTTCGCTCGGATTGAGGGCCTGGTTGTGGAGAACTGGCTGGCTTGACGCGGCAGCGGCTGGCGACGCTGCTGACCCCTATGGCGCCTTGCCCGATGCTCCACGCCAGCGCGCGCGAGATGCTGGCCCATAGCCGCCGCTACGCACCCCATCTGGTGCCGCAGAAGCGACCGCCATCGCCCCCCTCTTGCAAAGCACCCGCTTGTTTCGTAGGAGCGGCGCACCCGCCTGGACCCGGTGCAATCCCGGGTGGCTATTCCGGCCGCCGATCCGCCGGACAACATCACACATGACCCGAGATCCGAAGCGCCCAAGGGCGCCATGTGGCTTGTTGCGGAATTCCCAATGACAGACAGGCTTGCCCGCTACCGGCGGGAATGGTTCGGCGGCGCCGCGTCCGCGCGGCGCGACGTGCTGGCCGGCATCGTCGTGGCGCTCGCGTTGATCCCCGAAGCCATCGGCTTCTCCATAATCGCCGGGGTCGATCCGCGCGTCGGCCTCTATGCCTCCGTCGCGATCGCCATGGTGATCGCCTGCATCGGCGGACGGCCCGGCATGATTTCCGCCGCGACCGCTGCCGTCGCGGTGCTCGTCACGCCATTGGTGCGCGAGCACGGCGTCCAGTATCTCTTCGCCGCGACGATCCTGATGGGCGTCATCCAGGCGATTGCGGGGCTGGCGCGGCTGGACCTGCTGATGCAGTTCGTGTCGCGATCGGTCATCACCGGCTTCGTCAATGCGCTCGCCATCCTGATCTTCATGGCGCAGTTGCCGCAATTGACCGATGTCGGCTGGCAGACCTATGCGATGGCCGCGGGCGGCCTCGCGATCATTTACCTGTTCCCGCGCGTCACCACCGCGGTGCCGTCGCCGCTGGTCGCGATCCTGCTGCTGACCGCTGTTAGCATTGGGCTGGGGCTGCCGGTCCATACGGTCGGCGACATGGGCCAGCTTCCCCAGGGGCTGCCGAGCTTCGCCTTGCCCGAGGTGCCGCTGACCCTCGAGACGCTCCGAATCGTCCTGCCCTATTCGGTGACGATGGCGGCTGTGGGCCTGCTGGAATCGCTGCTGACCGCGCAGATCGTCGACGACATGACCGACACCGCCAGCGACAAGCGGCGCGAATGCATGGGGCAAGGCGGGGCGAACATCGTGGCGGCCCTGTTTGGCGGCATGGGCGGCTGCGCGATGATCGGCCAGTCCGTGATCAACGTGACCTCGGGCGGGCGCGGGCGCCTCTCGACCTTCGTCGCGGGTGGCTTCCTGCTGTTCCTGCTTGCCGTGCTCGGGCCCTGGGTCGGGCAGGTGCCGATGCCCGCTTTGGTCGCCGTGATGATCATGGTGTCGATCGGCACCTTCAGCTGGAACTCGATCGCCAATCTGCGGCGGCACCCGCCGACATCCTCGGTCGTGATGTTGGTGACGGTGATCGTGGTCGTCGCGACTCGCGACCTGTCGCTCGGCGTGCTGGCGGGCGTGCTGCTGTCGGGCATCTTCTTCGCCGGCAAGGTGCGGCGCATGTTCGCGGTCGCCCGCAGCCTGTCGCCGGATGGCAGCCATGCCACCTATCGCGTCACGGGGCAGATCTTCTTCGCCTCGGTCGATCGCTTCACCCGGGCGTTCCATGGCGAGGACAGCGCGACGCATGTGACGATCGACGTGGCGGCGGCGCATTTCTGGGATATTTCCGGCGTCGGCGCACTCGACAAGATCGTCGCCCGCCTGCGTCGGGAAGGCCGTACCGTCGAGGTCATCGGCTACAACAAGGCCAGCGCCGATATCGTCGATCGCTTCGCCCTCCACGACAAGACCGGCGTGGAGATGGGGGCCGTGCCGCACTAGGACTGTTTCGCAGCGGGCGAGAGTGCCTGCAGGACGGCATCACAGGTGTTACATCCGTCGAGCCGTCGCGCTCCGGACCGGCGGTGACGGTACTGCTGACGTAGGCGCAGCTCGCCGCTTACTTGCCCCGGGATCGCGCTTTCGGGCGCGGCGCCTCATCGGAGGCCCTGGCTCTCGCGCCAGTGCGCGATCTCCAGTGGCACCGCGTCCGAGGGGTTCCGCATGTCGTTGCCGCGTCGGTTCCTGGCACCAGATTGCCCCGCGGCGCGAAGCGGCCCAGCGTGACGCCGCAGCCGTCCGCCGGAAGTGCGACCGCAGCGGAGTCGACGGCGTCATCAGTTGAGCCGGCAGCGGCAAGCGGTAGATGCGCCCCGTTGCCAGCAGGAAGGCACCGAAGCCCACGAGCACGCCGCCCGCGGACATAACCGCCACCGTGACCGCGCAGGATCGGCAGCAGCGTGCCGAAGTCGCCGAAAGCACCGTCGACCTCGCCCGCTACGCTGGGCTGGGCGAGCCTCATGCCGTGGCCGCCGCCGGAAGCCGCACGCGATCACCGCCCTCGCGTCGCAAGAGGCCCGCGCGCTCGAGCCGGGCGAGCGCCCGGTAGGTCGCCTCGTGGGAGAGGCCGAGCTCGGCGGCGAGCGACTTCCAGGACCTCCCGAGGCGGCGGGTGCCGTCGGGCTCCGGTGGAAGAGCATGCAGCACATCGAGCAGCCGGTCGGCGGCGTGCGGCAGGGCGAGGCGCTCGGCGCGAGCTCGCTCGGCGACGAGCCGGGCCGCGAGATGGGCAGCGATGCGCCAGGCGAGCCCCGGGTCGGCCCTGGCCACCCTGCGCAGCTCCGCGGCCGGGTGCACCGTCACGAGGCTCGAGACGGCGGCGATGGCGTCGCAGTGATGGTGACTCTCGAACAGGCTGGCCTCGGCGAAGGTCTCGCCCGGCCCAGCTCGGTGGAGGACCAGGCGGCGCCCCTCGGGCGAGGTGCGGACAAGTTCCAGCACTCCCTGGCGCACGAGGCCGAGGCCGAGGGCGGCGTCGCCTGCACGGAACAGCGCCTCGCCATGGGCGAGGCGGCGGTCGCGGCCGGGAGGCAGCGCTTGGAGGAGGTCGGCGTTCATATGACCGCAATCATAGAAGCTAGGGCCGGTTCCGCGCTACGCGCCCCTGTCATGACCCTCTCAGCCGCACTCCCCATCGCTGCCCTGGCCCTCGCTCTCGCCCTGCCTGCCTCGGCGCAGCAGGCGGGGCCACAGCGCGGACATCATCCGCATGGTGCTGAACGAGGGTCCCCAGCCCTGCCCTACGCCGGCCTGGAGGGCCGCCGGATCAAGGCGCTGTCCGAGGACGACATTGGGGCCCTCCTTGAGGGACGCGGCATGGGCCTCGCTCTTGCGGCCGAGATGAATGGCTACCCGGGACCGGTGCATGTGCTGGAACACGCTGACGCGCTGCGCCTGTCGCCTGCCCAACAGGCCACGGCGGAGGCCTTGCGTGACGGCATGGCTCGTGAGGCGCGGCTCCTTGGCGCCCGGATCGTCGGCATGGAAGCAGACCTGGACCGGCTGTTCGCGACCGGATCGGCGGAGATCGCAAGCCTCGCCGCCCTGACCGCCTCGATTGGCGCGCTGAGCGGCAGGCTGCGCGAGGTGCACCTCGCCACGCACATCGCCATGCGCGAGGCGCTCCGGCCGGAGCAGCGGGCGGCGTACGCGCGGCTGCGAGGCTACGCCGCAGGGAGATAAGGGACGGGACGGCCAGTCCCTGGGTTCAGGCCGCCGCTGCACGCCCCGGGGCGCCCGTGTTCGCGCCCGTGTTCCAAGGAGCAGGGTGTCCGGCGCCGTGCTGGAACATCGCTCCGGACCATTCGCTCCAGCGCGCCGGTGAGCCAAGCCTGCGGGTTGACGCCGTTGATGATGGCGGTGCGGATCGGCGTCGTTGCAACCGGCCAGTTCTCGCCGCCGCCCCTCTGACACCCTCGCGATCAATCCGGGCATGCTGAAGCGGGACCAGGCGTAGGGCGCGCAGGCAGCTCCACCGCGGCCCGCCAGCTGCCGTTCGCCGCCTCGTAGGTGCGCCTGCACGCGGCAAATGACCAAGGTCCTCCCGACCGTCCGCGCGTCGAACAAGGGCGTGCCCCTCCGCTGCGCTCCGGATCGGACTCTACTCGGCCGCCTAGGGCGACCTCCCGGAGCTGCAGGTCGCGCCCGGCCCGGGCGCTGCGGCGCCGGCCAGCCGCTCGGCCGCGTCTCCGCCCTAAGGGCTGCGATCCCTCACGCAGCCGCCGGGCGCGGCCGCTCTGATCTGCTGGGGCCGACGGGGCCGTGCCGGAAAGCGACCATGGCCCGGATGGACGAGGCGGTCCCGGGCCTCGTTCCGGCGCCACCTGTGAGAGGCCGCCTTCCCGTCGCCCATCTCTCCGGGCGGTAGCAGGACGGGGCTCCGCCGCCGCATGAGCCGCGCCAGGCCGCAGCCCTGCGCTCAAGGCATGGCGAGACAGTGTCGGTGGAAATGGAGGAGAGAAATAAGAGAAGCCAGTACTTGCCCACGCCACGCCTTGATCGCACGGCGTCGCCCCGCGCGTTCATGCTCTGTCGGAACCCCGTCCTACTACCTGAGAGATGCGCGACGGGAAGGCGGCCTCTCACATAACCCGCTCGCGCGCCTGCACTTCTGTCGCTGCGCGCGGCCTCCCGCCGCGCCGCCTCCGGCGGGCAAAGGGCGCCGCCCTCTGCACTCCCGGCGCTCAAGGAAGTGCGGAATAGAGTCCTAATATTACTTGAGCAGCGGAGAAGTTCTGGCGGACGAGTATTTGACAATTACTATAGACTATTATATAGTTCTGTTGTTCCCGAGGGGAGCGGCCGGAAGAAGGGGCGGCCACCCCTCCCCCCGGCCTCACCAGTGACAGGATGGTTCAGATCATGTCCCAGGCTCAGACCAACATCGGCGCCGGCGATACGCAGGGCAACTCCGGAACCGTCATGGGCGAGGCCATGCGCGCCGCCCGGCCCCGCAAATCCCAGGGCAAGAAGCAGCAGCCGGGCAAGACCGATCCCCGCCGCTCCGCCACCCAGAGCCGCCCGGCCATCACCTATGAGGATGCCGAGCGCCTCTGCCCCCATCAGGGCCTGGCCGACAACCTCGCCCGCACCTTCGCCCTCGACGGCGTCGACATGACCGCCATCCGCGAAGCCATGGAGCAGCACGTCATCCAGACGGCGGAGGTCCTGCAGGGCGCGTTGAACGAGCGTGCCATGGCCATGCACCTGCAGCGCATCGTCGGCGCCTATGTGGGGTCCGCCTATGGGGCCGGCAGCTTCTATACCCAGAAGGTCACCGTCGCCCGCGACGAGACCACAAAGATAGCCAATGACCACCGCGACGAAGACCGCGATGGCGTGCTCGGCTTCGAGAGCAAGGCCGCCCGCGCCCGCCAGTTTGCCGCCGAGATGGGTCTACAGGCCGCCGCGCTGCTGGCCGCTGCCGACGGCGCGGTGCATGCCTATGAACACGTCGTCGGCGAGGCCTGGAAGCCCTACCAGTCCAGCGGCACCGACAGCTCCCGCACCGTCACCCGCCGCGCGGCGACCGAGGAAATGGCCGCCTTCGGAGGGTGATCGAGATGAGAGTGAGCACGGAAGGGGCCTCGCGTCCCTTCCATCCAGCGACCTTGTGGTCTGGCCGGATGGAACCTGGGCGACATACGAGCAATTCGCCAGCGGCGCGTTCGGCTGGATGTCCGATAACGTCGAGCGCGTGCGCCTGGACGGCGCCGATCGCCTGCGCGAGCTCCGACTCTTCGAGGTTATCGCCCCCTAGTGAGATCAGCGGGCAGGGCAATCGATGGGCCGGCTCGCTGCCCCGCGCGTGGCCGGGGCATAGGCCCCTCCCTAGAACCCCGTCGGCATGTTCGGCGGCGCCGTTGCAGCGCCACACCTGCGATATGTAGCAAAGGCATATCCCAACTCACGGAGCGGCTCGCCATGAATACCGCAAAGGTCTTTTGGTCCGGGCGATCCCAGGCCGTGCGCCTGCCCAAGGACTTCCGCTTCGACACGGCCGAGGTGCGGATCCGCCGTCACGGCAACGCTGTGATCCTGGAACCCATCCATCAGGACTGGCAGTGGCTCGACGCGATCACGGGCCCTCTCGACGAGGATTTTGTCGCAGCGGCAACGACTGAGCCCCCTCAGCAGGATCGCCCCGCCTTGGATGTTTTTGAGTGACGTTCTCCTCGATAGCAACGTCGTCATTGCCATCCTCGGTGGCAAGCCCTCTGTCCTCGCCAGGCTCAAGAAGCACCACCCGCGCGACTTCGGTATCCCGCTATCGTCCTGCACGAGCTCTTCTTCGGCGCCTTCAAGAGCAGCAGGGCGTCCGAGAACCTCGCCTGGGTCGATGCGCTCCAGTTTGAATTGGTCGATTTCGCGCGAGAGGATGCGCGGCGCGCCGGTGAGCTGCGCGCCCATCTCGCCTCTGCCGGCACGCCCATTACGCACTGATCGCCGGCCAGGCGCTGGCTCGCTCGCTGGTGCCATCACGCATAACACGCGCGAGTTCCAGCGCGTACCGGCGCTGAGCTTCGACGATTGGGAATAGACATCCCAGCGTCCGGCGGGGCTGCTCAGCAGCCCCTAGGCACCGCCATTTTTGATGTTCGCGCCGCCGCCTGATCCGCTCGCTCGCACCACGCACGAGGAGGCATCGGAGGTGGATACTCGCAATGTCGCGCTGGCTGCCGTCGCGCTCGGCGCTGCCATCGGCGCCTGGGCTGGCAGGCCCGCGCATGAGCCGTCACCTGGCCCTGCTCTGGCCGCTGCGCCAACGCCCACCTGTCACGTGGCGGTGCCCGGGGCCGCGCGTGACGAGCAGGCCGCTCTCCAGCATCTTCGTCAGCAACTCAGCCACCAAGACTGCCGCGCCGGCAGCTGGCTCGAGGTGCGCGGCCTGCCCGTCCGGCAGACGCCCTATGCGACGCTCCCAGCCCCCGATTGGACCGCGCGCCTCTGCGTGCGAGGGAACCTCTTCGAAGAAGCCGACACCGGGCCGACCGTCAACTTCAACTGCATCTACAATGGCCTCGGCAGCGACACTCCGACCTGATCGGCGTCCGCTTAGCGCAAGCCGCTACGCCGCCGATTCCTGAAGGCCAACAGCAGCACCACAAAACCGTCGTGGTCATCACACGCGCGCGCGACCTCCCGCGCATCCGGCCCATCGGCCAACAGCGCACGCAAAACGCAGAACACAGCGCCTGCCGGGAACCAAGGCGTCGCCGACGACTGCTCGCCCCACCATCTCCAGAGCATCGATCCTCCTCGCAGCGCTCAGTCGCGCGAGGCGCCTGCATGCCACGGCCGACGAGCTTCCTATCAGCCAAAAATGCCGGCCGCAGTTGAGCCGCGACCGGCGACGTGCGTGCCGCCCTGCCCTATCAGCCGTGCGGGCGCGTGTAGGTAAACCCAGGCCTGCCGTTGGACATCATCGCCGGATGGCACTGAGTCGACGGGTCGCTCAAGTTGCGCCACTGCCGGACCATCCTTGCGTCCAGCCAGCCCGGACGGCCGTCCATGTGCAGCACCGCGATGAAGCCGTTCTGCTCGCGTCGGGGCTCCGCAACGATAACGTTGTTCGTCGCAATTCCAATCTGTGCAGCGCTCGCCGATGGTTCCGCGTAAACCGGCGGCAAGTCGTCCCAGGAAGTCCGGCCCCGCTGCACGTTGAGTGCCATACAGGTGTAGCCTTCGAGAATCCGGACAACCTGAGGGCCTTGAATCTGCCCCCGCCCCTGTTGCTGGCCATGGGCCTCCGCTGAAATTGCGCCGAACAGAGTTAGGATGCACAGCCCCTTCCAGATCATCATCGCCTTATCTCCCATTGCTCACGAGCACCGGTTGGAGCGCCGCATCTCCCATCCGCGCGGAGACCGTCGAACGCCAGTCCGCGACCGTCGTCGTCGGTGAGATACCATTCGCCGCCAATTGCGCTGGCGTGTAGCCGTCAAGCACGTCGCGCATCAGCTGCCCTCCATCTGCCTGCGCCAGAGGAATCGTGTAGCCGCTTCCAAAATTGTACCCGCCCCGGACGTCCAGCACCGTCGGGTTCGAAATCCCCGCGCGCTGAAGCCGCTCCGCTTCCGAGCGAATCGTCGCGGCCGCCGATATCGCCTGGTTGGCAGGATCCATCGAGCCGTCGACGCCGCGCTGAATAGCCCCTTGCAGCGCAGGATTGTACCCGACCGCCCGCGTCAGTCCGCTCTCGAAGGTCGGGTCGTACATCTGGAACGCGCCCCTGATCCGGCTTCCATCGCGCGCCGCCACATTCTGGCATCCGCTCTCGACCATGCATGTCGCCGCCAGCGCCGATGGGTTCACACCGACGAGAGTCGCATGCTGGCTCGCGGCGTCGCCCCAACTGCGACCGCTCATCACATCCAGTGCAGCGCTCGCGCCCGCCGGCATCCCCTCACCGCCGCCCGCGCCGGGCGCTGGCGTGCCGCCGACCACCACGCCTGTGCCCGGCACAATCTCGAAGGAGCCGAGCCCGACGTCGAAAACACGCGGGATAATCTGCTCCGGTACGCCGTTCATGCGGACCGGACCGGCCTGCCCCCAGGCGCCGCCCGCCACCAGCAAACTTGCAATAAACAGGGCGGCGCCGCATTGGCGCCGCCCCTCCCCCATCACCAGCCGATCAGCCCGGCCTCCGCGCATCCCGCCGCCTCCTTGATGCCAAGGGCGGCAATCTTCCAGCCTCCGGCGCGAACGGTGCCCCCTCAGCCGGGAGTCTGCACCGCCGCGGCGGTCATCACGTCCAGGGGGCAGTAGAGGCGCCCCGCGGCGTTGCGCTCCGCACTCGCCATGCACCGCGCAATCGACGCCGTCGCGTCCCAAGTGTCCCAGGTCCGCAGCGCGAAGCCGCCGGCGATCAGCACCAGCGCGAGCGCCGCGACCTTCACATGGTGCAGGAGGTTCAGGCGCTTGTTGTGCCGCCACTCCTTCAGCACGACGGTATCCCGCAGGATCTCCGTCAGCTGGGGCGCCAGCGACTTCACCACCTGCCCGAGCGCGCGCTGCTGCTCGACCTCCGCGGCGACCGCCGCCGCCTTAGCCTGGCGGATCGTCAGATCCGCCAGCGCCGTCGCTTCCCGCAATCTATCCAGCTCGCTCTCGTTGAGCTCGCGTGCATCTCTCAGGAGGCCCCGGAGATCATCGCCCCAAGCAACCGCCATCTCCCCGAAGGTCCGCTGTGTTCCCATCATGGCAGCGATAAAGATCTGTTCGGGATGACCCGGCAGCACGCCGAACTCCGGCATCGCCGCATTCAGCGCCGCCAAACTTTCCTCCAACCTGAGCCGGGCCTCCGCACTCCGGCGCACCAATGCTGACCCGGGCGGCTTCTCCAAACCGTCCATCACTCGGCCGCCTCCCTCACCGGGATACGGGGCATCCACTCAGGGCGCAGCCGAGCGAAGAATTCCGGCATGGCCTTGTTCCACCACCGCCCCACGCGCGCCTGGTCAAAATACGAGGTCCGTGGATGCCCGGTGGCCTGGGCTCCTTCTGCCATCTCGGCGAAGGCTAGCCCGCGGTCGGTCACCTGGGCCATGCAGCCCAGAGCCGGCATCATCGTCACCTCCGCGCCCTTCAGTACCGCCCGCTTCACGACCGGATGCTCCTGCACCCGCGCGAAGGCAAAGCTCGCTGAGCGGCCAGAGGTGACCAGTCCCTCGTTCAGCACCAGGATCGTCGCCTCCGGCGCGAAGAGGCCGGTCTCGGCCGAGGCATTGAGGTAGTCGAGATCCGCCAGCTCCGGCCCGAGGAGATGGATGGCCACCGGCCGGATTCCTTGCGCCTCCAGCGCATCGACCAGCGATACCTCGGCCGCGAGCCGGTTCAGTGCCGTCTCACCGCCTCCGACGTCGAGGATCGCGTCATAGCGATGGGCGATCTGGTCGCCGATCCTCTCCTCGATCCATGCCTTCGTGTCGTCGAAACTTCCGACCGGCGCCTCCAACGCATCCCGATGAAAATTGGACAGCGAGTGCATTCGATTCAGAAGGTCGGCATTCCAGATCCGGAGATCGGCACCCGCCTCCCGATAGTGCTGAGAGATGGCGTTCAGCAGTGTCGTCTTCCCGACGCGCTGCCGCCCCACGGCGATAAGCAGCACCGGCCTCCGTTCGCCAGCCTGCTCGATAGCGATACCCTGCCTGGTCATCCCGATTTCCTCTTGGGTTGTGGACCGAGATAGCGGTCCGCATGGGCGAGCTGCTCACGCAGGGCGGCGAACTTCGCCTCCGCCTCGGGCGTCAGCTCGATCTCGTTGCTTGCCATGGGGCTGGCCGGCAGCACCCGCCCCGAGGGGGCGGGCGCCGCTTGCAGCGGTACCTCCAAGGCGCTGGCTGCCTCCGGCAGCGCCGCCGGCGCCCGCTCCGTCACGGGCGGCGGGCCGGCGTGGCGGGGTGAGCGGTTCGGACGCTTCCGCGCGCGCTTCTCTGCGCGTCGCCGCGCCGTGTCCCGGTCGGCTTCGACCTCCCGCTTGACCACCGGCCACATCTGCCTGAGGGAGTCTGCCGAAGGCGCTTGGCCTTGCGCTCCGACCACGTCCTGTTTCGCCAGCCACAGCGCGCAGGCTCGCCATTTCGGCGTTGGCCGATCCAGGACCTCGCGGACCACGTCGTAGTGATCGCGCAGGAACGCATGCATCGGCGACCGTCCCCGCGATGTCTCCGCAAGCAGGCTCGCGCGCATCTCCGTGAGGCGCTTGTCTCTCTTCGCTGCCATGGGGATCGGCTACGGCCGATCGGCGCGAACACGAACAGCCGCGGTCATTTGCCGCAGGCAAACCGGAGACTCCCCGTATCCTGCCGGAAGCACTGGCGGATGCCCGCCGAAGGTCAGCCGTATGGAATTTTCAGGTCTCCATACACCATTGCACCAATGGTGCAGGGGGCCGTCACTCGATCGCGCCCTCTCCGCCGCCTGTTCTCCATTCGCGCCGCTCGATGAGACGGTCGTCGCGCAAGCGAGGAGGTCCGCGATGGGCGCAGAAGATCCCGAGTTCGCGCGAACGGAGAGCGAAGGGTCGCAGATCCTGCGGCTGCTGCACGCGCAGACCGCGCTGTTGCGCGCCCTCACCGAGCAGATCACCGCGCTGATTCAGATGCTCACGCCGGGCGAGCGGGAGGGGCCGTCCCTCGATGAGCTGATCGCCCGCCTCATCAGTCTCGTGCAGGCTCAGGGCAGCCGGATGGATGCCCAGGGCGCGACGCTCGATCGGATCGAAGCCAAGCTGACCGCCTTGGGCACCGACCTGCCGCCGGCCCTCGCCCAGGCGGTGCTGCGTACCAGCCGCAACCGCGATCTCGCCTGATGATGACCTTCCGAAAGCTGGCCGCGGCGAGCGCCGGCAAGCTCATCCGGGCCTACTTCACCGAGAACACCCCTGAGCCGATCCACGACCCCGCCACCACACCGGGCCGGCAGCTCGACGCCGGCGGCCGGCTCACCGCCTACTATACCGGCCGCGACAGCCGCGCGACCTGGCGTCCCGATATGCCCGCCACCATCGCCGAGGCCCTCGGCATCGACCCAACCCGCCTGCCGCGGGACCAGGAGCTCGATCGGCTCTTCGAGGCCAAGCGCGCCGACAACGGCGAGGCCTGGTCACGCCATCAACGCAAGGTCAGTGCCTACGATCTGACCATTGCACCCCACAAGTCGGTGACGCTCGCGGCGGAGTTCGCGACGACGCCGGCCGAGAGTGCCGCCATCTGGCACGCCATCGACCAAGCGAACGACGAGACCATGCGCTATGTCGTTCGCGAGCTCGGCTGGGCCCGCAAGGGCGCCGGCGGAGAAGACGGCGCGGATCCCGGCGCGGTCGGCTGGGTCAGCTTCCGGCACTACACCGCGCGACCGACGGTGCCCGTCCGCGACGGCGCCGAAGGCGCGACCTATCTTGCTGACGTGCCGATGGATGGAGATCCGCACGCCCATATCCACAACGCGATGTTCAATGCGGTCGCGACCGACGACGGCCGCGTCGGGTCGCTCGATACCCAGCGCCTCCATTCGCGCGTGCATGAGTTCGGTGCGTATTTCCAGGCGCGACTGGCCGATCGCCTGCGCGCCCTCGGCGCCCGGATCGGGTACGACCGCGATCAGCAGGCTGTGGTCCTGCAGGCCATTCCCCAGGAGGCGTCCGACCTCTTCTCGAAAGGCCGGCGCCAGGTACTCCGGGCCGCACGCGCCTACGCCAAGGGACAGGGGCTGGACTGGGAGACGATGTCCGCCGAGGGCAAGTTCAAGATCCTCGCGGTGACCGGGCTCGCGACGCGGCTGGAGAAACACGGCAAGCTCGGCGACCGGGAGATCTGGAAGGCCGAGGCCGACGCCATCGGTTGGAAGCACACCACGGTCTTCGAAGGGGTGGAGCACCCTGCCCTTTCCGACACGGAGCGCTTCGACCGCGCCTACGCCTTCGCCGCCCGACACCTTGCCAAGGAATTCCGAACGACTGCCGTGATCGACCACGACAAGCTGCGCCTATATGCCGCGCGTGCCCTCATCGGCGCGGGTATCGCCGGCGGACCTGACGACATCGATAAGGTGGTTGGTCTGATCGAGCATCGGGGCATCGTCTTCCGGGGCGAGCATGTCGCCCTCCTCACCGGCCTCTCCCGCGACAGGGTCCGCGTGACCCACACTGCGCAGGTCCGGATGGAGCAGGCGCTTGAGGCGGCAGCCCGCCGAGCGGCCGTCGACCGGACTGGAGCATTGCCCGCCGACACCATCACCCGGGCGATCGGCGCTGCAGCCGCTGCCGGCGAGCTGGACTTCCAGCGCGAGCCCGAGCACGCCGCGGCGCAGCGAGCCGCCATCTACGCTCTGGGCCAGGGTGGCGCCCTTTCCCTGCTGACCGGCGTCGCCGGCGCCGGCAAGACCACCCTGCTGAAGCCCTTGGTGGACGCCTGGCGCGCCGATACCCGCTTCGATCCTCGTGGCCGGGAGATCATCGGCACCGCGACGGCCTGGCGCCAGGCGGACGCGCTGAAGGACACCGGCATTCGCCGGACCGTCGCCGTGGATCCATTGCTCGCTTCCATCGCCGCGGGCGAGATCGTTCCCACCCGCAACACGGTGTTGGTGATCGACGAGGTGAGCCAGGTGGCGCCGCGCGCGATGCTGGAGCTACTGGAGGTGCAGGTCCGGACCGGGATGATCATCAAGGCCTTGGGCGACCGCGAGCAGGTCCAGTCCGTCGAGGCCGGCGACACTGTGGAGCTGCTGACACGCGCCCTGCCTCATGCCGAGCGGCCGGTCATCACCAGCACAGTCCGGCAGACCCGCCTGGAGGACCGGGAGATCGCCACCCTGTTCCGCGAGGGCGAGGCGGCCGCGGCACTCGATCGCAAGCGTGCCCGCGGCGACGGCTCGGCCCGGCTGCTCGGTGGCGACCAGGACCAGGTGGTCGCCCAGATCGCCGAATTCTACCTCTACCGGCGCGATGCGTTGGCGGCCGCCGGCGCCAGGGCCGGCGTCACGGTCTCGGCCCTGACCAACGAGGACGCGGCCGACATCAGCCGCGCCATTCGGTCCCGCATGAAGGCCCGCGGCGAGATCGCTGCGGAGGAGACCGTCTACCAAGCCATCGATCAGCGTGGCGAGCAGTACGACCTGCCGCTGGCCCGCGGCGACAAGGTGCGGCTGTTCCGCCGCACCTACGGCCTCGTCGACGGCAAGCGCGCCTCCTTCGGGTCCAACGGCGATATCGTCACCGTGGTCGGCCGCAGCGATGATGGGCTCCTTCTCAGGGACAAGGCAGGCCGCGCCGGCGCGGTCAGCTGGAACACGCTCACGGACCAGAAGTCCCGCCGCCTGCTGCTCGGCTTCGGACACGTACTCACTGTCGATGCGGCGCAGGGGATCACCTCGGACGAGCACATCAACGCCCTCCCCCGCGGCGCGGCCGGCGCGACGGCCTTCAAGGGCTATGTCGCGGAGAGCCGCGCCCGGGGCACGACGTGGACCATGATCTCCGAGGCCGCGACCTTCGAGGCGGTCAAGCGCGGGATGGCGCTGGGCGACACCACGCCGATCACCAACGAGGACCTTTGGGGGAAGGTCGCTGAGGACTTGTCGCAGAAGCCTTACAAGCCTTTGGGGTCGGACCTACTGGCCCATGTACAGCAGGATCGCCAGAAGGCGATCGACACCTTCATCCGCTTCGCACAGCGGGTGCAGATGGCTCAGATCCGCGGGCGTGACCCAGGCCGCGAGCTGCGCCTGCAGCGCCAGGCAGAGGTCATCCGCGACTCACTGCCGTTGCACATTGCCGCGCTGGATGAAGCTCTTCATCATCAAGGCGCACGACGTGGTCCGCTTATGCCTGCTGAAGCCCATCTTCGCCGTCTAAGGATCGACGCCGAGCTGAGCCGCCGGGAGATGGAAGCGGCGGCGTCCAGGCGCAGGAACTCGGCCCCGGGCGTTATATCTAGGCCAAGCGGCTGAGCGAAACGCCGACCGTGTGCCGCTGCCTTCGAGGCATCCTGGGTGCAGGGCCACAGAAGCTCTCGAACGCGCAGTGGTGCGGCGTTGCCTCCGAGCGGGCGGACTTTACGCATCAAGTCATCATCACCGTTGGCAGCGGGCGAACCGCTGACCGGCGATGTGATCGTCTTCTCGAAGCTGGTCCGGTTCCGTCCGCCTTGGTGCCCCGCCTCGCTCTGCTCTACCACACCAGTGCACCCAACGCGCCGGATGGCCGCACGGCGGTGATTCTGCTCTGGAATTTTGAGAGCAGGCAGTGGGTTATCGATGATGCTTTGGGAGCCGCTATGGAGGCTCGCCTGCAACCGCTCAGCCTGGCTCGGATCAGCTCACCGACCTATCCGGCGAGCTCGCCAGCGTCGGCGACCGCGAGGCTTCCTTCCCGCTGCCGCATGGACGCGGCGACAACTTCCACCACGGCAGCCCGACGCAGGATCCGCGGGATGCGGCGGCGAAGGCGGCCCGCACGCGGGACATCTATATTCGCAACCTGCATCTCGATGCGATTAAGGTGAAGACGCGGGATTTCCGGTAACAGACGCTCGGATGGCGGACCGATGCTCCCGTCAACCGCCTCGCAGCGGGCCCTCGCCTTCAGTGGAGGAGGAATGCCGTCGCATTTGCAGGCGGGATGGGTGCCAGTTCTCAATCGGATGGATCCGTCGTGCGAGGGTTGAACGCGGTATGACTGGGTAGTACGGTCGGCCTGGAGGTGGCCGATGACCGTAAAGACCTCAATTTCGCTCACCGACGAGCAGGAAGCCTACGCGCGCTCGTTGGTCGAGCGCGGTACCTATCCGAGCCTGAGTTCCGTCCTTCAGCGCGGTCTCGATATGCTCAGGCAGGAGAACGAGGCGCGCGAGGCCGATCTGGCGGCACTAAGAGCGTTGATCGAGCGACGGGAGTCTGGCCCCTTCGTCAGCCTTGAAGAGGCAACAGCGGAGACCCGGGCGATGCTGGAGCGCAAGCGGCGGGAACGTGCGTCGCTATAGGATCCTCCTGGCGGCCGATGTCCCACTCGACCTCGAACGCATCGAAGAGCACCTGGTGCGTTCGTACAGCGACTTCGGTGAGGACGAAACCTCTGCCGCGGAGCGCGCGGCCGAGCGCATCGCCGGAGCGCTGGCCTACATGGAGACCTTCCATGTCCAGCCGCACAGAGGCACCGAGCACCCGGAAGTCCTGCCTGGCATCCGGAACGTGACCCACGAGCGCCTCATTTACTATTTCCGTGTGGACGACCCCGCTGGCGAGGTGAGGATCCTCGCTGTCTTCTTCGGCGGCGTCGAGCACCGGCGGCAGATTGCGGACCGGCTGCGGCGCTGAACACGTCCGGGAGGTAAGCTCTGTCGCCCCGCAGTGGTCCCCGAGGCGATCAAGGTGAAGACCAGGGACTTCCGCTAGCCACGACGGCTCACATACAGCCCGGCACTGGACCGTTGAGCCGATGCCAACTCACGCGCAGCGCTCGCTAACCGCGCGGTAGGCCCACGCGATCCGCTCGATGACTCCAGCAGTTCATTGCGGCACCAGGCGCCGTGGCGCTGACACCCGGGGCGCTGGGCGGCAAGACCTTCGTCGGCTCGACCATGAGCCCCGACGGGTCTTACCAGGTGGTCTATTACATGCCGCCGCGCTGGCAGCGCTGGCTCCACTTCGACATGGAGAACCCCACTCTCGCGGAGCTGGCCCGCACCGACACGCACGCGGTGCTGGACAGCAGCTGGGTCTTCGAGCGCGCCGCGGCCGACCAGGGTGGCGGCGTCATCTGGAGGCTCGAGGATGGCTACGTCCGGGTCGGCCTGGGTGCGCGTTTCCACGATGTCCCGTATCCAACCGCCTCCCCTGCCGAACTTCCCCGCCGAGGTGATGATGGTCAGCGTCGGCCCTGAGGGGAACCATCCGAGGGCCCCGGGAGCCAGTCGACAGCGAGTGGCCTGCGTGAACGCGGTGGTCTGGGCGTCACTCCGCCGAACTCCGCGCGACGGTCGCATCATCGACGGACGCCTCAGGAAGCCATCGCGTGCATGGCGCCATTGCCCATGACTGGTGCAGGCTGATTCGGCGACGATTGAGAGGCGACGCTTGCGGCGAATAACTGCAATCAAAGACAGATGCCTTAGCTTTCCTCGCGGGAGGCGCCCGCGCCAGGTCCGCCTTCGTGGTTGCCGAAGAGCTGGCAGGTTCCCAGATCGAGCGGGCGCGGGGGGATGGAAGCGCGGGCGCCGCCCTCCCCAGATCAAGGAGTCCACCGCGATGAAGCCGCTGACCGACAAGCACCTCTCCATCCTGCGTCGGCATATGGTCGAGCTGATCTCGGTTCACGCCGACCTTCTGGAGGTCGAGATCGGCAAGCCGTCGTTGGATGATAGGGTCCTCGCAGCCATGCAGCGGGTACCCAGGCACTTGTTCGTGCCCCCGTCGCTCGCCACCCACGCCTATCAGGACAGCGCCCTGCCCATTGGCTTCGACAAGACGATCTCGCAGCCGTTCATCTGCGCACTGATGACCGATCTTCTAAAGCCGAGCGATGTGGATGTCGTACTCGAGATCGGCACCGG
Organism: Plastoroseomonas hellenica; assembly: GCF_018129085.1. Taxonomy (GTDB): domain Bacteria; phylum Pseudomonadota; class Alphaproteobacteria; order Acetobacterales; family Acetobacteraceae; genus Plastoroseomonas; species Plastoroseomonas hellenica. The sequence goes on along the minus strand of NZ_JAAGBB010000010.1, from coordinate 39,256 downwards.
CCTCGGCTACCAGACGGCGATCCTGGCGGAACTCACGAGTTGGGTCTGGACCGTCGAGATCGTGGAGGAGTTCTCGAGCCGGGCCGAGGCTCTGCTCAACCAGCTCGGCTACTCCAACGTCGGCTGCCGCGTAGGAGATGGCTCGCGCGGTTGGATCGAACACGGCCCCTACGACAAGATCTTGCTGGCTGCCGCGCCAGAGCAGGTCCCTCCGCACCTAGTGGAGCAGCTCAAGCCAGGCGGCCGGATGGTCCTGCCCGTCGGCCCTGCGGATGATCAGCGGCTCACGGTCATAAACAAGGACATGGTCGGAGAGATTCATGCCCGCCAGGTCATCCCGGTGAAATTCGGCAGCCTGGAGACGATCATTTGACATCAGTCCGTGCGAACTCGCTGGTCTCCGATTGCGAAGAAGCTGCCAATTCCGGCCTCAAAGGCTGCCGCCTCGTCTGGACGCCCAGGAGCTTGATCAGCTCACGCCGACAGGTCGGTTCGCCGACCAGGGACTGAGGCCTGAGCTCGTTGCCTAATCTCGGCGAGCGGCGTCGAGCTCGGCACGCGTGAAGCGCGGCGCCGGAGTGTTGAGCGCTCCGCTCGGCAATGAAACCTGGCCAGCCGCGCCGTAGACGCAGCGGGCGAGATCTGCGGTGCACCTGGATGGTTCCTCGACGAGGACTGCGCGACATCCATGCTACCGCGCACCTCTCCCCGAGAGTGCTTGCCCGGCCCGCGCGTCGTGTCCTCGCCCGCTCCCATCAAGGAAGGCGAGAGCCGTCGCAACGGCACCCTTGAGCAACGCCGGCTCCGGCCGGACGCGCGCCAGGACACGAACGCCCAGCAAAACAGCGAGAAGGTGCCTCGCCAAGTCCGCCGCCGGCGAAGCCAGCGTGATCGTGCCGTCAGCTTGCCCCGCCCGCACGCAATCGAGGAAAAAGGTCTCGAGGTGCTTAAGCACCGCAGCGACAATTTTCTGAAAGGCCGGATCATGAGGTGCCACATCGACAGCGGCATTCACCAACATGCAGCCCTTTCGTTGGCGATCTCCCAGAGAGCGCTTTAGGATATCGGCGAAGAAGGATTCGATCGCCTCGCGCGGGGGCAGTTCTCGGCTCCGACGGATCCGTTCCGCAATACTACCAGCGACATAATGGTCGAGCGCCCTCTGATAAAGCGCACGCTTGTCTCCAAATGCGTTGTAGAGGCTCGCACCAGTGATACCTGTCCGTTCAATTAGGTCGCGCATCGAAGTCGCTTCAAAGCCTTGCTTCCAGAAGCACTCCACTGCAGCGTCGAGTACGTCGCCTTCGTCGAATTCCCTCGGTCTTGCCATGTCGCTATCCACTCGCATGTCGCACGACGGTAAATTAGCATAATCGTCGGCGACCTGATTGTAGATTACCTGCATTAGAATGCCAAAACGGGGCCTTTTCCACGCAGGCGGGGGGCTAGCCTCGTCCCGGAGCGAGTGGAGGACCGCGAGCCGCATGCGACTTCCGTCTCGACCGGGGCCCCAAGCCATCGGAGGTGCATCGAACGAGCGGAGGCGAGTTCCTCGCATAGGCGTCGGCGGCAGCAACGTAACCTCCTGCTCCGGCTGTCGAAGCTCCTCAAGAGAACGTTCGTGGAGTTCGCTATGAAGCCCAGCGCCCGCTCCCTGCCTGATGAACCCGCGCCCGCTGATAGGGCTGCGCACCTCGCGATGACGAGGATTCCTGTCGACAGCCCGAACGCTGTTGGCGCCAAAGCCTTAATGAGAAGTCCCATCGCGAAACGAGGTCTCGGTGCGCTGGCCGCAGCACTGACCGTGCTATTGAATCCTGTTCCTTCGGCTGCCCAGTCCGCTGGGTTAATGACGCGTCCCAGCACCCATGACGTGCGTGTGACAATCGACCGCTTCGCCGCCGCCGTTCGACGTGCCGGATGGGTTGTCTTCACGGAAATCGACCACGCGGCCGCGGCTCAGGGCGTGGGTATGACGTTGCTGCCTCGGACGGTCGTAGTGTTCGGAAATCCTCGCGCGGGGACGCCAGCCATGGCCGGACATCCGACCCTTGCCCTCGATCTGCCAATGCGCGTCCTGGTATGGCAGGATGAGACGGGACGCACCTTCATCACGCGCAGCACTGGCGATGACCTGGCCGAGCGTGTCTTCGCTCGCCATGGGATAAACGTGCCAGCGGAAGGTCGGCGCGAGACCGAGTTCATTCTCGAAGACTTCGTGAAAGGCGCAACTGAATAGTCTCCCCGGCACAATGATCAGCGGACGGGCAGATGTTCCGACGGCTGTGATGGCCGGCGGCCGCGATCATCGCCAAGGCACAACTCCCTCCCTATTTCCCCACTCGTTTAGACGCTGACTGTCTTGGTCCGGCGCCACGCTTTCCAGCTTGTCCTGAGGCACCTGCGGGCGCATTATAGAACAGTCGAACGAGAATTATGGATGGGCCTGGCCACTATCCGGGCACAGCCTACGGAGCGAAAGACAGGGAAGCGGCAGACGATGGGTCTCCAGGAACAGCTTGCGGCATTCAGGGCAGAGTTCGCACGCACGGCGCCTGCCGGTCGTCCGGCCCTCTATGATTCCAAGATCGAGGAACTTCGCACCAGCTTCGCGCTGGAAAAGGCGATTGGGACCGGCGACGAGGCTCCCGACTTCACGCTCCAGGATGGACAGGGACGCTCCATATCCTTGCTCAAAGAGCTCCTGCGCGGGCCCGTTGTTCTCACATTCTACCGCGGCGCATGGTGCCCTTACTGCAACATCCAGCTCCGCGCCTATCAAGCGGCGCTATCAGAGATAGCGTCGCTTGACGGGTCACTGATCGCCGTCTCGCCACAGCTTCCGGACAAGTCGCTCTCGACGGCGGAAATGAATCGGTTGAGCTTTCATGTCCTGAGCGACGTCGGCAATACGGTCGCCAGACAGTTTGGGCTGGTTTATTCGCTGCCGCAGGAGCTGCGCGACGCACTCCGCTCGAACAATAAGGCGCTGGATGGCTTCAATGGCGATGAGAGCTGGGAGCTTCCGGTTCCGGCTACCTACGTGATCGCCCCCGACAGACGCGTTGCGCTGACTTACATCGACGTCGACTACCGTCGTCGCCTCGAGCCTAGCGAAGTTCTGGCGACGCTGGCTTCCCTCCGTAGCGACTGAGCGGGCTATCAGTCTCCCGGATGCGCGGCCCCGCTCCTCCTGAACGCGCCGATCCGATGTCGCGCCCATGGCAAGGCGCAGATATCGCAACGGAAGCGCTGGCGGAACTCCAGCCGTCTCTGCTGGAGGTTACCGCATCGACGGCGCTTGCACGGGATTCCGGAGAAAGAAGCGTGGCCAAGGCTGCAAACGCGCGTCCATTGCAGCGCACCGGCGGTGGCGACGCTGGGAATGCCTAGGAAGCAGGGGGACCGCTACCTCCCTTCGGCGCTGGCTGGCGCTGCGGCGACGGCTGCAGGCAACGGTCTAGCGCGGTTCGCCTACGTCCCTCTCTTCCCCGCCATGATCGGAGCTGGCTGGGTTGATGGCGGGCAGGCCGGAGCGTTGGGCGCAGTCGCCCTGCTTGGCTCCCTCCTTGGAACACTGGCCGGTCGCCACAGCGTTGAACGCAACGACGTCCCGAAGCTGCTGAACTTCGGCATGCTACTGCTGGTGCTGTCCCTGATCGCCTGTGCCTGGAACGCGGGATTCTGGTGGTTAATGGTTTGGCGCTGCCTCGCTGGCGTGGGCGGCGGCCTGCTGATGGCAATTGCCGGCCCAGCGACGCTCGCAGTCGTGCCGCCGTGCCGGAAAGGAGTGGCGGGCGGAATCGTTGTCGCTGGCGTGGGCTTCGGGATTGTCGGCGGCGCGCTCTCGGTTCCCGCCCTTCTACACGGCGGGGTCGCTGCCGCCTGGAGCGGCTTGGCGGCGCTGGTGGCCCTGCTGTGGATGCTGGCCCACCGCCACTGGCCGAGAGCCCAGCTTAATCGCCCGCCGTCAGGCACGCCGACGCACGGCAATCTGCTCGTCGTCACCTACGCTGTACATAGCGCCGGCATGGTCCCACCCATGGTGTACCTTGCCGACCTAGCTGTTCGGCATCATCACATGGGGATCGGAGCCGGCGCCATGATCTGGCTCGTCTTCGGGCTCGCGGGGGTAGCCGGCGGCGTTCTCGCCGGCCAGCTGGCCGATCGCATCAGTAGCCGAGTCACGTTGCAGGTGTTGCTCGGGACGCAGGTTCTTGCGCTTGCGCTCTGCATTCAGCCGTCGACGATACTGATCGTGCCCGCGGCCGGGCTAGCCGGCTTCGCGGCTGTCGGCGTCAGCACAGTGACCCTGACGCTCGCTCAGGAGATCGCCCGCGAGCATGCGGTAACCCTGTGGATCCGATGCTCAGCAAGTTTCTCTGTGACTCAAGCGATCGTAGGTTTTCTTCTGGCTGCCGCTTTCGTGGCAACCGCCGAGAGTCATTTGGTCGTGTTTTCCGCCGGGCTTGGTCTCTCAGTGCTCGCTTTCGCCGCCGCGCGACGGCTCTGATGCGGATTGCTGGGGTCAATCGTCACCCCTTCCGGCGGAGCTGGCCCATCGGCTCGCCGGGGGAAAATCCCGGCCCGGCCGTCGCTCTGATGAGCTTCCGCCCCGAGCAGCCGCAGGTGTCGCTGCTCGTGGGCGGCACGCCCGTTCTGCGCTGGCGGCCTGCGAGGTATCGCACAAATCTCGCATGCCTCTGTAACTCCCTTCACTCATCCCACGAATGAGCAATCGACGGAACGGGGATCATGTCGTGATTGAGCACAAGCCGCTGCGCCTTCTGCGCCACCTGGCCTGGATCCCTGCGATCTGGATCGCCTGGGAACTGCTGCACTACGAGCAGTACAAGCTGCTCGGCAATCCAGGCTCGGTCTTTCTCTTCACCGTGCTGACCGACTGGCTCGGCTTCCACGGCTACGAGAAGGCGATGCGCCTTGGCGTCGGAGCCATGGAGATCGCAGCCTCCATTTTGGTGCTGATCCCGCGCACCCAGGGCTTTGGCGGGCTCTTCGCGATGGGCGTGATGAGCGGCGCGATCTTCTTCCACACCGTCAGCCCGCTCGGCATCGACCCCTATAGCGATGGCGGCGTGCTGTTCAAGGAAGCCTGCCTCACCTGGGCGGCGGGTCTGCTGGTCGCGGTGCTGCGTCGGGACCAGCTGGTCGCGCTCTTCAATCGGATCGCCGGGCGCGATGCGGCGGTGCCCGCGTGACCAAGGGGCCGCCCATAGCCCGGCCGCCGCGCGACCTGCGGCTCGATATCCTGCGCGGCTGGATGCAGGTATCGATCTTCGTCTCGCATTGCGTCGGCAGCTACATGGCTTGGGGCATCCATGCCGCCTGGGGCGTCTCCGACAGCTCGGAGCAGTTCGTGCTGCTCTCCGGCCTGCTGCTCGGCTCGGTCTTCACGCTGAAGACGGCGCGTGGCGATGGCGCGGGTGCGCGCGCCGACATCCTGGCGCGCACGCTTCGCCTCTGGCGGACGCATATCCTGGTCTTCCTGCTGATGGCCGCCTTCATCCTCGGCCTCGAGCGCAGTCTCGGCGTAACCGGGGAGGCGATGCGGCTCGGCTGGGGCTTTCTGTTCGAAATGCCACGTCTCGCGATCCCGGCAGCGGCGGCGATGCTCTACCAGCCGGCCGACATGGGCATTCTGCCGATCTTCGTCGTCTGCATGGCGCTGCTCGCGCCTTTCCTTTGGCTGGTGGAGCGGATCGGCGCCTGGGCGCTGCTACCCTCGACCCTGCTCTACGGCGCCGCGCAGCTCGGGCTGGTCGCGACGCCCGGCATCATGAGCGGCATCGCCTTCGACCCCATGGCTTGGCAGCTCATCTTCATGATCGGGGCTTTCCTCGGCCGGCGCAGGCTTCTGACCGGCCGTACCCTGCCGCGGCATCCCGCGCTGATCGCGGTTGCATCGCTTGTGCTGGTCGCCGGCCTTTGGGCGCGGATGATCGACGAGGAGGTCATCGTCGGGCCAGCCTGGGCCGCGCTCGCGGTGCAGGGGAAGGAAGTGCTGGCGCCGACGCGACTGCTGCACGCGCTCTCCCTCGCCTATCTCTGCGCCGCGCTGATCCCGCGCGAGACGCCCTGGATGCGCAATCTGATCGGGCACGCCCTGGCGCGGATCGGGCGCCACAGCCTGCAGGTCTTCTGCCTCGGACTCTTCCTCTCCGAAGCGGTCTCCATGCTGCTGCGCCGCTTCGCGGGCCAGGCCATCTGGCTCGACCCGGGGCTGGTGGTCACCGGCGCTATCATCCTCGCCATCTTCGCCTACTGGCTGGAAAGGCAGCGGACGCCCGCCACCACCACCATACGGGCAAGCTAGCAGCGCCATGTCGGAAATTGCGCTCCGCCGCCTCCCAGAATGGATGGCACCACCGGACGCCACCAAGGTCGAATCCCGAGAAGCGCGGGATATGCGCTGGTCGGCCTTGATGGTCGCCGTCCAATCGGGCGACGAACGTGCCTATGACCGGCTGCTGCGGGAGATCCTGCCCCTACTGCGCGGCATCGCCCTCGCGCGGCTGCGCGACGCGGCAGAAGCGGAAGACGCGATTCAGGACGCGCTGCTGACCTTGCACAGGGTGCGCGCCACCTACGACCCTGCGCGCCCCTTCACCCCCTGGATGGCCGCCATCGCCGAACGCCGAGCGCTGGACCGCGGCCGGAGCCGTGGTCGCCGCGCTGCGCGCGAGGTGAAGGTCGAGGCGGCCGAGCACATCCCCAGCCCTGCCGCGCCAGAGGCCGAGCGCGGCCTAGCACGAGCCGAGCTGCGCGCGGCGATCGGTGCGCTGCCGGTCTCGCAGCAGACCGCTCTCAAGCTCGCCAAAATCGAAGAACTCTCCCTGATGGAAGCCAGCGCTCGCTCCGGCCTCAGTGTAGGAGCCCTGAAAGTCGCCACCCATCGGGCAATGCGCAACCTGCGCAAGCGGCTGGGTGCCCTGGACGCAACGTCATGCAGACCGAGGAGCTGATTGCCCAACTTTCAAGTGGCCTAACGCCGGTGCGGCGCCTGCCGGGCCCCTGGATCCTGGCCGTCCGTTGGCTCGTGGTCGCCATCGCCGTCATCGCGCTGGCGACGGCCGCTTTCGGGCTGCGTCGTGACCTGGCGGCGCGCCTCGCCGATAGCAGTGATCTGCGCCAGATGATCGCGGCGGGGCTGGCAGGGGTGCTGGCCGCGATATCCGCACTTCAGCTTTCCTTCCCGGACAGGAGCGCAAATTGGGGCCTACTACCCATTCCGGCTACGGGGTTCTGGGTAGGCGACCTCGGGTGGGGCTGCCTTCGCGATCTCATCGAATCCGGGTTCGATCGCATGAACCTGGAGACGAGCGTCCCATGTTTGGCATTCATACTCGGATTTGGGTTGCCGCTCTCGCTTGCGATGGCGTTGCTGGTGCGCCGCGCGGCACCGGTGCGGTCGCTGCCGGTTGCGCTCCTAGGCGGACTGGCCGCCGCGTCTTTGACGAACGTCGGAATGATGATGATGCACCCCGTCGACGCTGCGGCAACCGTGCTTGCTTGGCACGGCTTGGGGGTGCTGATCACAGTCGGTGGTTCGGCGCTTCTCGGGCCTCGAGTGATGGGCTCACCGTAGCGCAGGTCATGTCGGGCCCGCCGTGGTCGATACGCTAAACCGCACGACGGGTCGAACTGCAGGATCGAGGTCACGTGCTTGTCGGCCCTTCCTTCGCGCCGAACCTCTTTCTGAGGGTCAGCAAGGCCCAGTGCATCGCACCCTTGAGCGCCGAGACGACCAGTCGCGATCGTGGGCTCGCCTCAGCCAATGGGAGCTCTTCAAGCTCGGCCAGGCGCGGAGCAGTGGCCTGAGAGCCAGTCATGCCGCTCGTCGCTGCGTGCAGTTCCTGCCGAACCAACGCGGCCAATATCTCTTTGGCCGAGCGTCCCGCGACATTCGAGGCCGCTCCCGTTGGCATTTTGCGACCCGGCCAGCGAGCACGACGGGGAAGGCGATCAAGCGAGCGTTGCTCCGCGATGGCGACCATCCAGGCCGTGAAGGGCCGCGCGGGGTGGTAAGTAGCGCGCACCCTGTGCAAGGTCAGCAACACGTCCTGAACCACGTCTTCCGCTTCCGCCGCGTCGCGCACACGTTGCGAAGCTATCGCCCGAAGAAATGGCAGGATCTCACGCAGCAGCTGCTCATACGTGCCGGAGTCGCCATCCTGGGCGGCGCTCATCAGCGCCGTCCAGCGAGCGTTGCGATCGTCACGGTCCACGCTCAGAGCCCGCTGCGGCTTCTCGTTCAGCCCGGCAGCTTCGCCGCCAATACGTCTGCCGCGCGAATCTCCGGAGGAGTAGCGAGCAGGTCAGCCGCACTCGCGATCAGCGCTTCGGCGATCTGCCCACCGAGGTGCGCATGCCGAGCACCCTTGTCTGAAAACGTGTCGAAGATCGCGAATGTGGTTCTGTCGAACCGCACGGCGAACCACGTCAGCGTCCCGACTTCAGCGGCGGCGACCGCTCCTGCTCGCTCCAGGAAAGCCGCGACCTCCTCCTCCTTGCCGAGCTTCGCCTTCAATTCCACGAGCAATGCAACACTCGGCATGGGATGGTCCTCAGGAAGAAGGATAATCTCGTCCAATACCGGAATCAGAGCGCTGAATGGTCACGCACGGCTTCCAGCAGCGCCGGTTTCAGCTCGAGAAATCGACGATCGATGGCCGCGGGATCATCGCGGTTCATCGCGATCATCTTCGCCCTAGCTTCTCCACCACGAATGACTTCACGGTCGCCGGCCTCGATCGCCGCGACGATGGCCTCCGCGACAGCCGATGCCGGTTCACGCGAGAAGCCCAACTCGGGCCCTGCCCTGTTCGACGCCATCGTGGGCGTATCGGTGGCGCCAGGGTACACCGTGAGGACGTGAACTCCCTCATCCTGGAGCTCGCGGCGAAGCGCCTCGTCGAAGCGTGCGAGGCCTGCCTTCACCGCCGCATACGGCGCGTAGAAGGGCGCGCCGATGAGCGCGATCCCCGATGTGATGTCAACAATGATGCCATTGCCGCTCGCCCGCAGATGCGGCAGAGCCGCGCGGGTCAGCAGGATCGGAGCGAGCAGATCCACTTCGATCATCGCCCGGATCTCCGCCTCGGAAATCGCCTCAAGTCGGCCGGCCCGGACTCCTCCCGCGTTGTTCACCAGGATATCCACGCCGCCCAGCGCGTGCAGCGCGCCTTCGAGCGTCAGTCGGCGCCCGTTTTCGCTCGCCACGTCGGCAGCAATGGAGACGATTTGCCCTGATGCATTGCGCAACTCGTTGATCGCCTTCGTCAGCGCAGCCTGACGACGGCCCGTGATGGCGACATTCGCCCCTTTCTCCAGCAACTTCCGCGCAGTGGCGAAGCCAATGCCGCTAGAGCCGCCAGTAATGAGAACGCGCTTGCCTTGAAGATTCACGATGGTTTGCCCCTGATGCTGTCTTTCGTGCCGACAGGGTCAAAGTGCTGGCGGATAGTTGGATGGAAAGAGTGCGCGCCTCGTCTCCTCGTCATTCACGCGCTTGAACTCATGGCCCTTGCCGACGTCCCGTGCGCGCGCGACTGCGGGCCGACCGTCGATCGACGCGAACCAGCGCTTGATATTCGGGAAGGCTAACAATGGATCGGCTTCTCCCTTCAGCACGCGGGAAGCACGATCGATCCATCCCCAGCCGGAGATATCGGCAATCGTATATTCGTCGCCAACGATGTAGTCGCGACCAACCAGATGATCATCGAGAACCCGGTAGTGCCGCTCTGCCTCCCTCCGATAGCGGTTCAGGGCGTAGCCGTTTCCCTCGGGCGCCGCGAACTGGAAATGGACAGCCTGGCCGGAGAACGGCCCAAGGCCGGTACCGAGGAAAAAGAGCCAAGACAGCAGTTCGGCCCGATCGGCGGGCCGGCCGAGGAAGCGGCCGGTCTTCTCTCCAAGGTAGATAAGAATGGCGCTGGAGTCGAAGACGCGGACTTCACGGCCGCCAGGGCCGTCCGTGTCCACGATCGCCGGAACCTTCCCGTTGGGATTGATCGCCCGAAACGCTGGGCGGTGTTGCTCACCCTTGCTGGTGTCGACCGGCACCAATTCGAACGGCAGACCAGCCTCCTCGAGGAACAGCGCGATCTTCGCCGGGTTTGGTGTTGGATGAAAATAGAAGCGGATCATCGTCGGGTCTCCTCAGTCGCCACTCTGGGGCCGGCCCGAAACTGGTCGCGGCGCTGCCGAGCAGGTCATTTCGATGGAGGTCGCACGAGCTTTGCGTGGGCTCGTCACAGGCTCCAGGATCCTGTTTTAGATCGTCCGTATTAGAATGCATATGCCGGGCGACCTGGCAACTACAGTTGCCTGAAAACCAGATGACGCTCAGGCGAGCTACTCGTAAGGCGACCCCGCATCGGCGGGAGCGGCTGGATCGGCGCCGCGGCAGATTGGATCTGCTCCCTCCGCGTATCCTGACGCCGGATCCGACGAAACTGCTTCAGGGCTCCTCTACCTCGCAAGCTCACAGCGCTGGGCTTTACGCAGCCGACGCAACCCCGCTTCACCTCGGCTTCTATCTAACTCAGGGAGGCGCAACCTCATCGAGAAACGCCGAGACCGCTCCCCAAGCGACTGCCGCACCGCGCGGATTGCGGTCGCTGCGCAGGATAGAACTGCCATGGGCTCCATTGGTGGGACGGAACTGGCGCTTGGGCGCGCCGCGGACAGCGGCGAGCAGCACCGCAGCGCTGGCTTCCTCCAAGGCGTCGGCATCGGACGCAACGAAGGTCGGAGAGGTCACTCGTGCCGCAGCGCCCCGGACGGATTGCCCTGCAAGATACTCTCCCGGTGAGAACGCCAGAATCGCCGTCACCCTGTCGCGTGTGGCGGCCGCCAGAAGGAAGACGAGTGCCGCCGAATAGCTGCTCCCCCAAAGAATGAGGCGGCCGTTCGGATCCCAGCCCTTCGCCCACGCGAAGGCTGCCTCCAGATCCGCGAGCGCCGGCAGAAAGCCAGGATCACGCGGAAGGCGGGACGCCGTCTCATTCCGCAGGCCCCAGCCCGCTCCGCCTGAACGCTGATCAATCGCCAGCGTGTCGAAACCGCGGCGTGTCAGTTCAGGAGCGATCGTCGCATATTCCCCGCGGTTCGACCCCGCCATGTGAAAGAGCAGAATCGTGCCCCGGCGTCGCGGCTCGTCGGAGCGGCGGTAGTCGCCGAAGACCGTGACACCATCAGCGGCTCGCAGCTCCTGCGGCGCGGCGGACGCCGGGGCGGCGGGACTCAGGGCAAACCCGATCAATGGCGCCAGCTGACGCCGTCCAATAATCGCCATTGCGCCCTCAGCTCGCCAATGCCGCGCCAAGAATGCCCCCGTCTGCGCCTTGCAGCAGGAGCGCCATTCGCTCGCCGTCGGGCTTCGGGGCCGTCGCCCGGACCACCCGCCCTTCCCACGTCCCGGCCGAGGCGATGCCGCGGACCACATTGCTGTAGCCGAGAGTCCGTCCCCCGTTCTCACCTGCTCGAACCTCAGTGACGTGGTACCGATCGAATCCGATGAGCCAAATCGTGCCGCTGCCGGCCCCAGTGCCCACCAAGAAGCTGGCAGCGCCTCCCTGCTCTGCCAATGCGACCGGGACTTGCACTCGGTTGCTTGAGACCGCTGCAATAGCGCTAAGCACGGCGCCGCGATCGGAACCGACCGCGTCGCGCCGCCCTTGGACGACAATCTGAGGCGTATACACTTGGCCCGGCCCAAACGCCGTCTCGACCAGTGTGCTGCCATAGCGCCTTTGGCGCTCGGCGGCCGACTGCAGGGAAAAGCGGTCGCGCCAGCCGAGGCGATCCCAGTACGTGACGTGAAAGGACAACGGCAGAAGATCCGGACGATCCCGCACGAACTCCGTCAACACGGCATCCGCAGGCGGACAGGATGAGCACGACTGCGATGTGAAGAGCTCGACAACGATTGGCTGTGCCGGCGATGCGGGCTGCGCGCGCAAGCCGCGCGACGGGAGAGCGAGTAGGGCCGGCGTAGCGGCGAGAACATGGCGTCGCTTCATCGAAATGTCCCCTTCTCGGCGCCAGAGTCCGCGCCGTTCTGGACCACGTTCGCTGGCCAACAGAGTGTGGTTAGCGCCGGACCTCCCCGGGAACCGGTGCGTCAGGCGAGAACTATTTCACCTTGCCGCAGAAGGTGCCGTAACCACCGGAGAGCGTCGCGCGAAGATGTGGGCCGAGGTCGAGCGGCTGCTCCGCGGCAATCCGTCGGCGGTCTTCATCCCCGGCTACGTGACGGACTTCACCGCGATCTACTGCGACATTTTCCGGGCGGGCTATCGCGGCCGCGTCTTCACCATCTCCTTCGCGGTCGGGCCGCAGTTCAAGCAGGCGGTGGGCGCCGCCGCCGACGGTATCCTGCACGGCTTCCCGGTGCCGCCGGTGGGCAGCCCGGCCTATGACGCCTATCTGCGTTTCGTCGGTAAGACCCCGAACGGGGAGGTCCAGAATCCCTTCGGCTGCGCGGGCTATGACCAGATCAACGTGCTGCTGCTGGCGATTGCGGCCGCCAACGGCACGGCGGTGGACGCGATCAAGGCAGATCCCGCGCGTCGCGAACGGTCCGGGTGAGCGGGTGACCAGCTTTGCTGAGGGTGCCGCCGCGCTCGCAGCCGGCAGGTCCATCAACTACGACGGTGCCTTGTCTTCGGTCGACTTCAAGCCGGATGGCAGTCTCCTGGCGCGCGACTTTGAGCTTTACGAAATCCGCCGCGGGCGGGACGTGTCGGTGCAGCGGATCACCAGTGCCTCGTAACCGTGTGGGGGATAGGCACCGTGGCCCCGGACCATCAGCCGCGGGCCGTGGCTTTTGCTGACCGGCACAAGATGAGGCGACGGCGGCTTCGGCCTTCTCAGCGGGTCTGATCCAACGCAGCCGCCATCCACGTCCCGATCACAGTCATTTCGGCGATGAGACCGCCGGCGAAAGCCTGGAGCGCCGAAAGCGTCTCTTCCCTGTATTCGGCGGGAAATGATCCGGGCGGCGTCATCGCCGGCAGCAGCAGCGGCGCCGTCTCCTCTGCGTACCGGATTAACCTGTCGCGGATGGCCACCAGCTGCCCGTCGTCGAAAAGCGACGTCAGGTCCCGGGACAGCGGCGCCAGCAGATCCGGCCAAGCCATGAGGTGGAGGTACAAGCTTGGAATCGCATCAGCGATCCCCTCATGGTGCGCCGCGAGCCCTCGCACGATGCGGGCCATTTCCACAGGCAAAGACTCGAGACTCGGAAGCGCTGGTAGGGAGGGCAGCTGGGGCGCCCGTACAGGAGCCGCCGGGAGCGACAGCCCGCCGCCAATGATGGCCTCGCCGGAGATCGCGCGCCGCAGCGCGGTCAGCAACAGGAGGTTCGTCGTATTGCCACGATTGTAGACTTCGACGAGCGTCCTGAGGCGCGCGCGCTCCTCTAAAGGCAGTTCGCAGGCTGCGTCCGCGAAGGTCGGCAAGTGTTCAATCGGCGGAACCGTGAGGAGAGCCAGTCTCGCCCTGCTCAGCACCTGGCTTGCCACTACACCGGCCGCGGCTTCCACCAGCCAGGTAAGCACGCCCGGCATCGTCGCGGCGTGGCGCCATATCAGATTGACGAGCGGGATGCCAAAAGCCTCACGCAATCTGCTGTAGAGATCGGCGATTTCGGGCGGCGCGTCCGCTTCGCGAATCTCCGGAAAGCCCATCTCCTAGTCCTCCCTTGCCCTCGGATGCTTCACAATTGCGGGCGTCAAGCCATTCGTCTTGCGCGCCATCGTCCCGGCGTCGCAGCCGCGCCAAGGGCCGCGAGCGCGTGCGATGGCTACCTACCGATTAATCCATCGATTCCGCGCGAAGGCTTTTTGGCAGCCGTCGCGGCGACGGCGCACCTCGCAAACGTCGTGAGGACAGCCCCGGCCACGAACACCGCCGGTGGAACAAGACCCCTCATGAGCCCGACATAGCCAGGCAGCACGACGACAGCGACCCAAACGGCGTCAGCCCAACCCGCCACGCAAAGATTGAGCCAGTAGCCTAGCCGGTCGTTGCGCCAGTTCATGCGCACTGCAATGCCGATGACGAACAGCGATATCGTCAGCATGTACGCTGCGAGCTGGAACAGGCGCCCTTGCACTAACCCGCCTTCGGGCAGCCCAAGTATCATGATGTCCCACGCCACGTGGAGATGGAACAGCCCCCAGCCAGTGTAGAACAGCGCTCCCACTCGGGCCAAAATGACTCCACGCGCGTCCATTGAACTGCGCGCTCCTCCCTCCAATCCGGTCACAGTGGATCGCGATGAAGGATCTGCATTCACGACATCGCCTTTCTCTGTCCCTGTTTTCGGGAGGGGCCCGTCCTACGTCTGCCCCGGACCTCGTCGAGATCGACGGAGTGTCATCTCGCCGGCGCGTTACCCAGCATAAACGACCGCTGTGCACCTGCCCAGCGGATTTTAGATCGACTATTCTATAACAGGGGGCGACGAGCGGCACCTCACGGAACGGGTGACGGGTTGAGATGGAAATGCACGAGCGGTCGCAGCGCCATTCTCCTTCTGTCCTGGCCCGCCGTAGCTTCCCGCCAAACCGCGCCGCAGCGCATCGATCCGGAGCTTTGAGCACCATGAGCAATCCCCCCGACTACACGCCCCCCAAGGCCTGGACCTGGAACAAGGCCAATGGCGGCCGCTTTGCCAGCATCAACCGACCGATCGCCGGCTCGACGCATGACAAGGAACTGCCCGTCGGCCGCCATCCCCTGCAGCTCTATTCGCTCGGCACGCCGAACGGCGTGAAGGTGACGGTGATGCTCGAGGAACTGCTGGCCCTCGGCCATAGCGACGCCGAATATGATGCCTGGCTGATCCGCATCAACGAAGGCGATCAGTTCGGCAGCGGCTTCGTCGGCGCCAACCCCAATTCGAAGATCCCGGCGCTGGTGGACCGCAGCGGCCCGGCGCCAATCCGCGTCTTCGAATCCGGCGCCATCCTGATGCACCTCGCGGAGAAGTTTGGCGCCTTCCGGCCGACTGAAACCGCGGCGCGCGCCGAATGCCTCTCCTGGCTGTTCTGGCAGATGGGCAGCGCGCCCTATCTCGGCGGCGGCTTCGGCCACTTCTACGCCTATGCGCCGACCAAGATGGAATACCCGATCGACCGCTTCAGCATGGAGGTGAAGCGCCAGCTCGACGTGCTCGACCGCCGCCTGGCGGAAAGCGAGTACGTCGCCGGCAGCGACTACACCATCGCCGACATGGCGATCTTCCCCTGGTATGGCGGCTTGGTGAAGGGCTGGCTCTACGGCGATTCCGCCACCTTCCTCAGCGTGCAGGACTACAAGCACGTGCAGCGCTGGGCCGACCAGCTCCTCGCGCGGCCGGCGGTGCGGCGCGGCCGCATGGTCAACCGTGTCAACGGCGACCCCGCGAGCCAGCTGCGTGAGCGGCATGAGGCCAGCGACTTCGAGACGAAGACGCAGGACAAGCTAGCCGCCGACTGACGCCGGGCGATGCGGGGGCGACACGAAGGGCGGCACGCAAGCGGATCCGGAGGGCCCGGCGCCGTGTTGTCGTCGGAACGTGGAATCACGTCACGGGGTGCGTCGCCCCTCAGGCGCATCGCCGCAGTCACACGGCTTCATGGGTGAGAACAATCGAGCGCTGGCCCGCAGACCCAAAGCTGCGCCTCTCCCGGCCGCAGCGCGAGCCGGACAGCGGAGAGCCGAACACCGACTGAAGGCTTGGCTCGGAACCTCCCATCCCACAAACGGCAAGGACCGACGTCCTGAGCAGGACGGAGACCTCTTGGCGCGTAACCGTCTGCGAGCTCGGGGCGAATACTCTGTCGTGTCGAGAGAGGGACTGCGGATGAGGCATTCGTTGGCATTGCTCGGCCTCGTCATCGCAATCCTCATGGCGCCGGCCTGGGCATCCGACATGGGCGAAGGATGCGTCACGAGAGGCGTCTGCGACGTCGCAGGCGGCCGGTACGATGTCGCGCTACCAAGGACAGGCCGGCCGCGCGCCGCCTATCTGTTCTTCCATGGCTACGCTTCATCGGCCGACGCCGTCATGCACGATCGCGACTTCGTCGCGGCAGCGACCAGCCGCAACATCGCGTTCGTCGCAGTCGATGGGCTGAACGGACGGTGGTCCTTTGAGCATTCGCCATCCTCCGAGCGAGATGACCTTCGATTTATCGCCGCTGTGTTGGGCGACATAGAGCACCGCTTGGGCCTTGGTCACGACCGGATCATCATTGGCGGCTTTTCGCTTGGCGCATCCATGGCCTGGTACACAGCATGTCACATCGGCAGTCGCGTCGCGGGCAGCGTGACTTTCTCGGGCGTGTTCTGGAGCCCGCTCCCGAAGGGCAGCGACTGCGAAGACGCCCCTCCGGCAATGATCCACTTCCATGGCCGTGCCGACCGCATCTTCCCATTGGAGGGACGCGCCGTGCGTGCCGGCGCGCGCCAGGGCGATACCTTCGTAAGCCGCACCGTGATGGAAGCGCGGGGTGGCTGCGTGTCGCAGCGCAGGATCGAGCAGATCGTCGATATCCCATGCGAGGTCACAGACTGCAGTCGAGGTCCCATTCGACTCTGCATCCATGATGGCGGACATGAAGTAAGGGCCGACTGGCTGGCAGCCGCCCTCGACCTACTGCCCCTCGCCCCGAGCGCTCCCGGTGCGAGCCGCTAGCGGATCTGGCCCGTCCGAGCCGCCCAAGGGCCCGCAGTCTTGTCACTCCGAAGGCCGGAGCGCGGGTTGCTCAACGGAGCACGCGACCACTGAAACACCATCCAAGCAGGTCTCGATCCTGTCGCCTGGATGGACCGGATAGAGTCCCAAAGGTGTGCCGACTATCACAATCTGGCCTGGAGAAATCGATAGGCCCTCTCGCGCCAGATCACCCCTCAGCCAATCGAGGGATGCGGCCGGCCCGCCAGGGAGTGGCCAGAGCCCAGCTTCGGCTACAAGACTACCGTTGATGCGCACGCCAAGTGTGTTCCAAGCGGGTATCATTGTCTCAAGTAGTGCTGACCGCCCCCGCGCCATGATGATCCCAGCATTGAACCCGTTGTTGGCGATCAGCTCCGCCAACGTCTTGCGGCGGCAGCGGAAGACGAAGTTGTGCAACTCGATGACCGGAAATGCGGATACGATCGCTCCACTCTCGCCGATGCTAACAGCCATCTCGCCCTCAATCGCCAGAGACGCGAATCCGTCTGGGGCGAGCGTCGTACCGCTCGACCGTATCTCACTGCCGAACAGAAAGCCGCGTATTGGCCCTGCCATGCCGAACTGCGTCGTTGTTCCCGGGCCGGTGCACCCAACCTTGAAGCCGGCAATGGTATCACCGCCCGCGAGGCGGATGTCCGCGACCGCACGCTGGACGGCATACGCATCCGCCACGTCGAACGGCGGTTCCTCGGCGCCGGCGAAGAGCGTACCGGGCGTCCGCGCGCAGTAGTCGCGCCATTGCCTCTCTGCAACCGCTCGCAGCAGCTCATCGTTCATCTGCGCTCCTTCCTGAGCGAGACCTTCGGCTCGCTCTTCGCACCAGCCTCGCAGGGAACTCAGGAGGCCACGCCGAAGCCCATTGTCCTCGAGACCGATCTCCGGCATTTTAGCCCGGCTGTTCTAAAAAGGCACGCGCGAGAGACGGGCCAGTGGATGGGAAGATGCATCATTATGACCGATGAGCCTGGCACCACGCGAACGCCGTCTGGTTCGCCGCCTGCGCGGCCAGCCGCGGCGGGCGCTGCCGCGGGAGGGTCTGCAGTGCCGGCGCCGTTCCTGACCATTCGAGCGCTGCGGACGACGGTCGTCAGCGTGCCCATGAAGCGCCCGCTCGGTACCAGCGTCCAGACCATGGCGGCCGCGCCACTGCTGCTCATCGACCTCGACACCGAGGAGGGCGTGAGCGGGCATGCCTATCTCTTCTGCTACGACCACACGGCGCCGCTGCTCATTGCCACCGTCCTGCGTGATGTCGCGGCAGCGGTGCATGGCGCACGGCTGGCGCCCGTGGATCTGGCGGCGCGGCTGGTCCGCCAATACCGGCTGCTAGGTGCGCAGGGCATCGTCCGGATGGCCCTGGCCGGGTTTGATGCCGCTTGCTGGGACGCGCTGTCGATTGGCGCCGGCGTTCCTCTGGCCAGCCTGCTTGGCGCGGCGCCGCGGCCCATTCGCGCCTACAACAGCAACGGCCTTGGCCTGATCGGGCCCGAGAAAGCGGCCGACGAAGCGCAGGCACTCCTGGATGGCGGCTTTCGTGCGGTGAAGCTCCGCCTCGGCCGCGCGGCTCCGGAGGACGACCTCGCCGTGGTGCGCGCGGTGAGAAAGCGTCTTCCGGACACGGTCGCGCTCATGGCCGACTACAATCAGGCGCTATCGACCACCCAGGCGATCCAGCGCGGCCAGATGCTGGACGATGAAGGCCTCTATTGGATTGAGGAACCGATCCGCCACGACGACTACGTTGGCTGCGCCCGCGTTGCGGCCGCCCTTAGGACGCCGATCCAGCTCGGCGAGAATTTCGCAGGCCCTGCGGCGATGCTGTCAGCCCTATCCCAGAACGCCAGCGACTTCGTCATGCCAGATCTCGAGCGGATCGGGGGCGTGACCGGTTGGCAAAGGGCGGCGGCCTTGGCGGCCGCGGCCGAAGTCGAGATGTCGTCCCACCTGTTCCCCGAAGTCAGCGCGCATCTGCTGGCTGCCACCCCGACCTGCCATTGGCTCGAATATGTCGACTGGGCCGATCCGATTCTCACCCATCCGCTGCGCATCGAGAATGGCATGGCGATCGTCCCCGAGCGGCCGGGGGCTGGTCTGAGCTGGAACCCCGACGCCGTGAAACGCTACCGGGTCGAGTAGGCCAGCGATGAGCGATCCGGTCCCCGCCGTCACCGAGGCCGCCGCCACCGGCGAGATCGCCGCGATCTTCGATGACATTCGTAGTGTGCTGGGCGTGGAGGTCGTCAACTTGGTCTGGCGACATCTGGCGACCTTCGACGGCGCTCTGTCGTGGACGTGGTCGACACTGCGCCCGCTCTACGCCCATGGGACGCTGCAGGAGGAGGCACGCAAGCTGCGCGCTTGTTTGGCGCTCCCGCAAGTCCAGACCATTCGCCCCGAGGTGTTCGCAGCGATCGGCCTCCCTGCGAGCGCTCTCGACCCGATCCGCAGCATCCTGGCGGCATACGACCACACCAACGCGATGGCCTTGTTCGCCTTCTCGGCGCTTCGAGTCCGCCTCGGGCCTTCGGATGAGCAAAGCCCCGATGTCAGCGTCGCATCCCGTCCGGCGCCCCAGCCTGAGTCGCTGATCGCCCTTCCTCGGCTTCCACGGATGGAAGAGCTTTCGGCAGAGACGGCAGCGTTGGTGATGGAGCTGAACAAGCTCGGCACCGATAGGACGCAGCCCAGTCTCGCCAGCATGTATCGCCATCTCGCGTATTGGCCGCCCTATCTCGCGCTCGCCTGGGCAATCCTGACGCCCCTGCATGCCAGCGGCGCGCTTGCGGATGCGATCCGGGCGATGCGAGGCGAGGCGGAACGACGCGCCGCCGTCATCAAGTTGCATCTTGGCCGCGCGGCCCTGCCTTCACCGGCGATCGGGCCGGCGGTGACGGCTGCCATCGAGCCATTCGTCGGTGACGCAATTCTCAAAATGACCGTGATCTGCGCCCTGCTTCGAAGCGCGACGTGAATCGCGAACCTTCGCAGCGAGGGTGGAGACACGAGCCTCGAGGCAGCACCCCGGAT
This sequence comes from Plastoroseomonas hellenica, assembly GCF_018129085.1. GTDB lineage: Bacteria > Pseudomonadota > Alphaproteobacteria > Acetobacterales > Acetobacteraceae > Plastoroseomonas > Plastoroseomonas hellenica. The sequence goes on along the minus strand of NZ_JAAGBB010000010.1, from coordinate 19,476 downwards.
ACAAGGGGAGGACGCTCATGAAGCTTGTCGGAACGGCATTCGAACTGCCGCGGCTCAGTGGAACGAGGACGGTCGTGCTATCGTCAGGCGATCGCGAAGAGCGGCGACGGTCATCCAGTCCTGATGCTGAACGTGTATCGCTAGGCCGCGGACGCGAGCTTTCCCGACTAGGGAACCTATCAGGACTGCATCTCCGGCTTGGGGGCCTTCCTCGAAGGCGCTGGCCAGCGGCTTCTGTGACGGTTCCCGGTTCTTAGTCAGGCGCCGTCGGCGACCAGAGGATCGATAAGATCATCGCATGCTGGTATCCACGGCATCGCGTTTTCCTCAATCTCCACGGCGCGCCAGGTGCCGCGGACAATTTCCGGCGCGAGGCGCTATGCGTGGGAATACGCGGTCATCCATTAATGACCCGGCGTGACCCCCCCCTCGCGCCCTGGCCAAGGCGTGAATTGTCTCTGTCCGGCAGCGCGCCGGTCGCGCACATCGGTGACGATTAGCGGAACGCCGGCCGGCGGCCGCCAACCGCCACCACCGCGGTGAACGTCAGGCCGAAGCGAATCCAGGACACGCACCGAATGCCGGCAACGCAGCAGCGCCGCCAGCACATGCTGGCCGATGAATCCGGCACCACCAGTCAACAGGAGTCGCGTGCCGACCCTCCTCTTGCTTACGTCTACTCATCCGGCGGCGACGCGCTGACGCCGAAGCGATGCTGCCAGGCGCAGGAAGGTCCCGCTGATCTTCCAGGCCGCTTTGAGGCCGGCCACCAGGTTGCCCGAGACCTTGGACTCGCCGCCACGGCGGCATCTGTGGTTCACGGGTACCTCGACGCAGCGGAGCCCGGCAGCCGCAGCCCGCATCTGCATTTCCAGGTTCCAGCCATAGGTGCTCTCGCGCATGCCAAGCACATCGAGACGATCGAGGCGGATGGCTCGGAGCGGAGACATGTCCGTGAAGTGCACGCCGTAAACGAGCCGCAGCAACACGCCAGCCAAGCGGCCGGCAACAATCTGCTGCGGCGTCATGCTGCCCAGCTCACGCCGGCCGCGTATACGCGAGCCCATGACGAAATCCGCGCTGCCATCGGCGATTGGACGGATGACGTCGTGCAGGAAATCCGGCACATCGCTGCCGTCGCCGTCCATGAAGCAGACGATCGCGGTGCCGGGTGCCACGGCGGCGACACCCGTGGCGCAGGCCCGGCCATACCCGCGTTGCGGCTGGTTGACCACATGCGCGCCGGCCGCGGCCGCCACCGCCGCGGTACGATCCGTGGAGCCGTTGTCGATGACGATCACCTCGCCGACTTCCTGCGCCAGGACCTGCCGCACCACCTCGGCGATCGTCTCTTCCTCATTGAGGCATGGGATCACTACGGTGACGCCGCCGCGCTCGTGTAGGGGTGTCAAGCGACCGCAGGCTCTGCTCGACGGCGCGCGACGAACGCCCGAGTCCAAGGTGCGTCCTGAGCTGGCGCCGTGGCATCGGCGAACTCCGGACGTTGGCCATCGAGCTCCGCTTCAAGCAGTGCATAGCTGGAAGCATCGTCAACATCGTACCAGGTTGGCAGCACGACTGGCGTGAGGCCGATCTCGCGCGCCCGCTCGAGCGTCAGCGCGAAGACTGCGCTGGTGCTCCACGGCATGTCCGCAAACAGCCGTGGCTGTGGCCGCAACAAGCCGATCAGCGTGTAACCGCCGTCGACTGCTGGACTGATGACCATGCTGGCGCCTCCGCGCAACGCTGCGGCTGCAATCTCCAGGATTGCCGAAGGCAGGGTTGGGCTATCGGAGTTGACGATAATCGCGCCAACGTGGCCCTCGGCGAGCAGATCGACCATACCGAGATGCAAGCGCGCGCCGAGGTCGCCCTCACCTTGCTGCAGCAGCCAGAATCCGCCGGGCAGGAGCGATTTGAGCCCAGGTTCCGATCCAGGGGGCGTGTACAGAGCGACGCCCGCGATGCCACGCGCGGCCAACCTGTCGATCGTCGCGGCCAGGTCGTGAATGAAGCAGGCGGAGATCTGCGCGCACTCCTCAGGCCGTAGAGGTGGCGACAACCGTGTCTTCGAAAATCCCGGTGCCGGTGTCTTGCAAATGATGGCGACTGCAACGCTGGCCTCGTCCCGCATGGTGTCCTCCAGTACCTGCTTCCCCGTCTTCGATCGAATGCGGCAATGGGTTACAGCACTCGGCATATCTTCACGGCCGCCGGCCAACCGCGCTGACCGCGCAGCAGGCGATTGCGGGCTTTGCTTGCTCCTTCGCCGCATGTCCGGTCGGCAGCCGCGCAGCGGACCGGCGTCACTTGCTCCGCCAGTCCGACCATCGGCGACGCCCCGCAATAGGTTCGATGGAGATGGGTCCGCCGCTGGCGGGCCCGGCGATTGCAAAAGAGCGGTCCTCGGTTCCCTGACCTGGGCAACTTAGACCGCGGCGGGATTTTGGCGAGTGCCGCGCCCCACCAACCTCAACGGCGGACATGCGGTCTTACACTCCAGTTGCAGCCGTCCCGCGCCGGTTCAGGCGCGAGAAGCAACGCCGGTGACGGCGAGCCCGGACCGCTTCTGCTGACGTGCCAGTTCCAATATGCGAGGAGCCGCGCCAAACGCAGCCGAATGTCAGGCCCGAATGTCGGCCGAGGACAGTTGGGGCCACTTCATATCGGCCGTTTGAATATATCTCAACGGGTCCGCGAGCCAAGTCGACCGCACCCCCAAACTGTAATTCAAGTAGAGCCGACCATCGACGATCGACCAGGCCTCAGGTTCGATTTTGACGAGGTAGCCGCGCGAGGTGCCATACGCGCAGAACCCGTTATAGGCAGGGAGATACCGCTGTGGGTTTGCCTCAAAGGCCGCCCTGTTTCCTGCGCTCGAGAAGAGCCATGTCGCGCCGCCATGCGACAGGGCGAACTCCCTATGACCGGCCTGCGGGCCACCCGAAGCAAAGTAGGCGACAGGGTCGTACCCTCGAATTGCGGAACCGTCGGTTGATCCCAACGTGTTCACAGGACGCGGGAACGGCTCAGCGGCCTTCACCTGCCTGGCGGCCGCAGGTACGGCAAGGATCCCAAGTAGAACCTTCCGACGATTGCTCATGACGTACCTTCCAGTTGCTTCGGCGGCGAGACGTGGCCGTGCTCGCTCAGCCAACGTGCGATACAGGCCAGCCCGGTGAACCCGAGCCAGGACCGTCTCTCAAGCTCCAGGAGCAGGGCACTGCACGTCGACGCATTGCAACAAGCTCCTGCCGGCGCTGGCTGGCCCAGTGCCTCCTGTCTTTTTTTTCGCCCGACCTCCGTCCGCGGTTACGGTCGTAAGACCTCCTTCGCCGTTGTCTCACGCGATGCCGCCAGAACTTGCGGTTCCCTTCAACGCAGCACGGCACCTGGCCGGAGGAGAGCGCAACATCGGCAGCGGCCGACCAAATCAACGCCATCGCAGGGACCGCGGGGCGCATTGACACCATCACTGGATCCATCGCCGGAGCTATCGAGACACAACAGAGCGCTACCCGCGACGTCGCGCTGAAACTCGCCGACAGACTGATCGCGAAGTCGCTGGTGCAGTCTTTCCCCGAGCATGGAAGGATGCGCTATGCGAGCGAGCGCCATGCCCGCTTGGCTCTGTCGCGACAATAGCCCGTGATGCGCTCCGCGCTCGACAGCGCGCCAGCCATTAGCCACCTGCCAAATGGCAGCTATTGGAGCAATCCTGACGAATGGTACCCCGCTGAACGTCTACCGCACGGCGGTTCTCGTGGAGCCGACGGGTATCATCCGTCGACAACTAGTTCCGCGTTCCTGAGGAGGCAATACGATCATTGAGGGCACGCAGACGCGCGGCAAACTCCTCCGGCGAAATCGCTGGAGGATCCGGCAGGCGTAAGATCGCGGCTCCCGCGAGAGCTTCCGTCGCCTCGCGTGCCATGCGTTCGGCCGCCTGTGGACTGGCCCCCGCCTCGGCCTCGATGGCCGCGAGACCGAGGTGCAGGGGCCGGTCGATCGGGGCACGCGCAGAACGCCGCTCCTCCTGCCGCGGGTCATCGTTAGGCGCGGCCGGCGCCGACGCATCGGTTGCCCGAACCGTCGCTTCGATCATCGGGGTGCAGGATGTCACCGGCGGCTCCTTCAATGCGTCGCCGGTCGGCTCCGCGACCTCCGCGGCGCCTGCGGCGAGGATCGCATCCTTCACGCGGTCCATCGCGTCACCCGATCGCCTGGCCCGGTAGCCCGCGATCAGGGCCCGCAGCACCGGATCGGGCCGGTGCTCCGCATGGCCCGGTATGGCACCGCTCTCCAGCCGCGCCACGACCTCAGGGACCTCCAAGGCACCATCGGGCGTGTCCTCCCGCACGGGTGCCGGCAAGATCAGAGGGCGGCTCCGTCGGAAGGGACCCGTCGAGGCGTCGAGGGCGGCATAAAACAGCTTCGCGTAGATCCGCCGCCCCCCGAAGAGCACGATCGCCTCGCCCTCCAGCAGCTTCTGCAGGTCGGACCAGGCGACACGGGCCACCTTGCGGACCTCGGCCGAGTAGCTCTCCCGATAGTTTCCGGCCTCGCCGGCGACGTAGGACGTCGCCTGCGTGACCTCGACCTCGCCGGCGGTCTTCTCGATCCATTCCCGCGTCCGGTGCGCGTCCTGCAGGCGCATGGCGAGCGTCAGGTTGGCGTTGCCGAGCAGCGAGGCGGTTTTCTCGCCAAGGCGAGCCCAGAGGCCGCTGACCTCCTGAAAGGCGATCCAGAACATAATGTTCAGGCCGCGGCCCATGGCGAGCATCCGGTCCATGCCCTCGGTCGCGTAATACGCGACCTCGTCGAAGACGACCTGAAACGGCCCCTCTCCCACACCGGGCTTCAGGGAAAAGATTTCACGCGCAGTGCCCTCGAGCCGCGCTCCGAGCAGTTGCGCCAGCATGCCGCGCAGCGCGGCCACCACGATCTTGCCAAGCGCGGCGAGCGTCGCGTCCGAGTTCTCCATCGCCGGCAGGTTGACGACCAGGATCCGCCGGTTGAGCACGACATCGCGCATGTCGATATCGCCGGACGTTGGCTTGAAGATGTGCCCCAGCGAGACTGACAGCTGCGTGAAAGTCGCGGTGAAATAGAACAGCGCGAAGCCGTGCTGCTTCGACGGTTCGTCCCCCTTCTGCTGGTTGTACGGCAGGCTGGTGTCGTAGCCCGGCAGCTCACCGAGATAGGCGCGGAGGGGATAGAGGATGTCTTCCGGCATGGTCGGGACCGCAATCTCCTGGACCTCGCCGTCGATCGCCTGGCGATGCAGGAAGATCTTGTGCGTCGCCAGCGTCCAGATCGAGCGCAGCTCCAGCGCGAAGCGGATGGTCTCGATGTTGATCGCCACGCCCTTCAGGTCGCGCATCCAGACCAGGACCGGAGCGATGGTCCCGATCAACGCCACGGCACGGGCCCGGAACACGCCATTGCTGTCCTCCGATCGCTGCTCGCCGAGCTGACTGGCGAGCAGCTCGCGGATCGCATCTGCATTGCCGCCGGAGAAGGGATTGAAGCTGTGCGAATCCCGATCGCCCGACGCGGCGAGAAAATTGAGGACGAGGACATCATCCTCGCGGCCGTAGTGCCGCGCGAGCGCCAGGACCTCGCCATAGAGCTTGTTGTCAGCCTTGCCGTCCACCAGGACGAAGCCGCTGCCATGCGAGAGCGCGTTGGCGAGCAGGCTCAAAATCGCCGTGGTCTTGCCGGCGCCGGTGGTGCCCGGGATGGTGCCGTGCTGGCGCCCATCCTCATTGGTGATCCAGAGCTCATGCCCGGTCACCTGGTCGATGCCGAGATAGATGCTGCCGGCGGCCATGCGCGGCCTGCGGTCTACCGGGCTCGGGTAGTTCGGGTCCAGGCACTCGGCGCTACGCGGCAGCCGCAGTGGCAGCTTCAGCCGGCGGCACATCACCCAGGTCGTGTAGGCGATCGCCCCCGGCACCGTCAGATCGATGATGGCTGGAAAGGCGACCGACGCCGCGGCGGTGCCGATGAGCACGATACCCGAGAAGCTGCTGGCCAGGAGCTCCACGAGGCGAACCGTGAAGGGCCGGACATCGCGGAAGCTCTGCCCCGCATGCCGCTCGAACTGGCTCTGCGGGCCCGCGATCTCGCGCTGGATCATCGCGGAGGCTCAGTTTTCGAGCCCGAAGGCGTTCCTCGTCCGTGCGCCCTCGACGACTGGTGCGGTCGCCGGCGCGCCCTGGACCGCCGGGGTACGGGTCGGGGAGACCGATGCGGCACCCGGCGGCAGCTGCACGCGCGGCGGCTGAGAGAGCATCTGCTGCAATCCCGCCGGCATCGAGGGCGCGCCGCCGGTCGGCGGCAGGAGTGACGCGCCGCCGCCTGGCGGGAGGAGCGGCATGCCGGATGCTGGCGCCCCCTCCGGAGGGGGCGCCAGCGCCGGCAGCCCGGCCAGCCGCTGCAGTGCCGCCAGCTCGGCCGCGGAGGGCACCGAGTTGGGACTGCCGGCAGAGATCACGCCCGCGAGGAAGGCCGCCACCAGCGCCACGCCACCGCCGGCGATGCCGAGAAAGGCACGGCCAGAGCGCGCCGCTTTCCCTGGGAGATGCACATGGACATGGAGGGCGTCCTGTCCGGGATCCCCGTCTCCCGGCCGCCGCTCGAAGAGCACCCTGGGGACGCGGATCACCTCCTGGGGTGCTTCGGTCACCGGCTCGCTTGGGGCCATCGCCGCTACTCCTTCTGCTGGTCCCGATGCTGGGCGAGGGCGGCGCGAATGGCGCGTTCCGCGAGCCCGACCTCCGGCTGGAACAGCGCGCAGCCGGCCACGCGCTCCGCCTCCCAGTGCGCCCGGGCGCCGAGCGCCTCGACGCGCGGGTTCGGGTGGGTGTTCTGGCCTGGCCCGTGGCCGGGGAAGCCCAGGGAATGAAGCGCAAACCAAAGGGCGCGTTCCAGCAGCTTCAGGCCGTTGAACTGGGCCGGCGGCAGGACGCCGCTCTGCAGGCGGGCGGCGTTCAGCAGGGCCATCAGCGCCGTCGTCTCGAAGGCATGGCGCCGCGCCACGAGCTCGGCGGGCTTCCGGAGGCAGGGCAGCCGGAGGCAGGCGTCGGCGACCGCGAGGACATCGGCTGGCACAGCCACCGGCGCCTCGGGGCCTGCTGCACCGTGGCCGGTGTCGCGCGCCAGCGCCTCGGCCAGGTCGCCCAGCAGACCCAGTGCCTCCTCACGGCGATCGGCCAGGTGCAGGGCGAAGGCTGCGAACATGATCCGGGCTGGAGGGCGCGCCCGCTGTGCGCCGCGCCAGGCTGGCCCCAGTTGCCGCACCAAGGCTCGCCGGGCGGCTTCGGCGTCGTACTGGCCGCGCTGGTCGGTGGCGTAGCGTGCCACCCACTCATGGACGAAGAGCGACGGGTCCGCCGGCCGCGGATCCCCGTCGCGAATGGGGGCCAACTTGAGACCCCGGCGCATGTTGGCCGCGGCCGCGCGATGGAAGCGCGCGTGCTCCCGCATCAGGCCATCGAGATCCAGCTGGCGGCGGTAGCGGCTCGGCGGCGCCCAGATGAGGCAGATCAGGCCGAGGGCGGTGATCAGCACCGCGGCCGGGATTCGGAAGAACTGGCCGACGCGGTCGCAGAGCGTCACGAGTTCGGCGAAGGTCACCGTCTCATAGCGGGCGCCGGCGACGAGGCTCGCCACGCCGGCATAGGCGTCCGTGAAGCGCGCGATAACCGCGATCTTGGCGAGCTGCACCGCCGCAACGATGCGGACCACCTCGGCATGCTGGTGATGCCACAGCATCCAGCCGCCGAAGACGGCGCCGATCACGATGACCGCCAGCGACAGGATCGTGTAGTCGTCGCGCGACGCCCAGCCGCCGCCGCCGTAACCCTTGGTCATGATGGATCCTCAACTGCCGGGGACGGCGATACGCTGCAGGCGGAGTGCCTGCCGGAGGACGAGGCGGAGGTAGCGCGTCTTGTAGACATCGGTGCTGGAGTGGTAGCGCCCGACACCCTCCCAGAAATCACCGCCGGCGCTGTCGATCGCCCTGCGCAGGACCCACGCCCCGGCCTCGACATTGGCGCAGAAGCTGGTGAGCAGCGCCTCGCGCGCCCGCTCCGGCGTCGTGTTCCAGCGCCGCGCCAGCGTGGGCAGATGGATCTGATTGATCTGCATCGGCCCGATGTCGACGGTGCCGTTGGTGTTCTGGCTGACCCGGCCGAGCGTGCCGCCTTCGACGGCGAGAATGACGGCGATGACCCCGGGCGGCACGCGATGGACCGCCGCGGCCGAGAGGATGCAGGCGGTCGCGACGTCGACCGTCCGGTCCGAGACTTGCGACGCCCGCGCCGCGCCGCCGCCAATGGCGGCCGCCGCCAGGACCAGGATCAGGCGGTGCATCATGGGCTCGGAGCCCCGGCCCGGGGCATCGGCAACCGCCCGCAGGGCAGGTCGGATCGATGCGGCGGCAACTCGCGCCACAGCCGGCCGAGCTCATTCACGACGAGGGCCTCCGGCCGCGCCGCACGCTCGCTGGCCTCGATCACCGACAACATCACGACCGAGAACGGTGCGCCACCGGCCCCCTTGACCCGGTAGCCCAGGAGGCTGTCGGGATCACGCACCTGCTGGACGCCGAGCGAACGCCCCGTCGCCGCTCGCCAGACCACCTCGCCCGCCGCGAGGAATGTCGGCAGCAGGCCGTCCGCCGCGGCAGCAAGCGACGGCGGCACCTGGTGGAGCCGGCCGGTAGCCTCGTCCTGCAGCAGGATGGGACGGCCACGCCGCTCGAGGAAGGCCTCGAGCGTCCGCGACACCCGGCGCAGATCCAGCGGCGCGCTCATGCCAGCCTCCGCCGTTTCCAGGCGGGAACCGCGGGGCGCACGGCGCCGTTGGCCCACCGCCGCATCACGCGCAGCACCGCCGGCACGGTCAGCCCGAACCACGAGATCACCGTGAAGAACATCACCCCGAGCAGGGCGATGTAGAGCGTGGTCCACGACCAATACGTCACCACGAAAAGCACTGGAATGCAGGCCCGCGCATCGAGCATCGCGATCCGCACCGGCAAGGCCGTGTTGCGCCACATCAGCCAATCTCCCGTAGCGCTCGGGATGCCGTTCCCGCGCAGATGCGCCCCTCACCGAGCGCAGCGCGGATGCCGACCGCATAGGACTGGCCGTTGTGGTCCACCGCGTGACGGGTGATCACCGGCCACTCGGACGGATCGGCCTGCAGCAGCTTCGTGCGCAGCCCGGCATCGAAGACGACGAACTCCCGGACCGCGGTGCGCTTGCCATCCGTCGAGGGCAGCAGGCGCTGATTGATCACCAGGCGCAGCGACTGCGCGACCGAGGCGATGAGATTATCGCGCTCGTCGCGCGGGCAGAGCGTCGTGATCCGCTGCATCGTCAGCGGCACATCGTCGGCATGGATCGTGGTGGTGAGCGCATGGCCGCTGATCGCGGCATGGATGGAGGCTGCCATGGTGGGACTGTCGCGGCACTCGCCCACGATGATGTCGGTGGGCTCCCGGCGCATGCACCCCCTGATAAACGCTTCGAAGGTTGCCAGATCCCGCGGGATCTCGGTCTGCGCCATCGTCGAGGATGGGCTTCGGAACCGATCGAGCAGGAACTCGACCGGCGCCGCGGCCTCCTGGATGTTGTAGTTGCCCGCGGGGTCAGAGAGCTTGGCCACGGTCATGCCGGCGATGAGGGTGGACTTTCCCGAGCCGGTGCCGCCGCTGACGATCACCATTCCCCGCTCCGGGCGGAACGCTTCCATGATGCCCGGCTCCACCAGCTGCGCAGCGAGCGACGGCGGCAGGTCGGCGATCGGGCGCAGAACGATGTTGGCCCCTTCCCGGCGGCTGGAGCGCGTCGGCGTGGCGTTGAGCCGGAAGCGCAGGCGCTGCGCGCGGCTGACCGCGATTTCGTAGGAAACATCGAAATCCTGACCACCCTGCAGGCGCGCCATGCCATCTGCCCCGTAGAGGTGATTGGCGACCTGGCCGATCTCGACCTCGTTGAGCGTTCCCTCGGTTGCCCGGTGGTTGCGGCCATGGACACGGATCCACACCGGATGCCCGGTCTGGAAGGCGATGCGGGACGCGCCCAGCCGGAAGGCCCAGCTCAGCAGGCCGTCGAGGCCTGGAGCGTCGCGGCGAGGATCCTTGACCCAGGCCAGACCCTCCGCTGCCCAGCGGAATGGTGCGGCGGCCTCCTCCTGAGCCGCGTGCGCCGCACCGACTGGGAGCACCAGGTTCATCGGCAGCCCGCCCCCGGCCGCCAGCGGCGACGATTGGCCTGCAGGCCCGGCTGGTCGGTGATCCGCACCGTGCGGTCGCCGATCACAAGCCGCGACCGGCCGCCCTCGGCCGCGGTCGACTGGAACGCGACGCGCGGCTCCTCGACCAGGCCGACGCGCAGCAGGACCCGGTAGCGGGCCATGCCCACGATGTCGCGCTGCAGGCGGCCGAGATCGGAGAGGAAGATGTCCACCGCCTGCCGCTCGCCCTGCGCCCAGCCCTCAGCGAGCACGCGATTCCAGTATTCCACCTCGCGGCTGGTGCGCGGCAGCGCCGCGTCGGCCGGCCTCGCCGGCGTTCCCCAAGTTCGGACGAGATAGGCCCGCCAGTTGGGCGGCGCCGAGGTCAGCTGCGCCTCGCGCGTGATCTCGAAGATGCAGCTCGTCTCGCGGGCCACCTGGCCATTCTCGCCAAGCGCGAACGCCATCTGGGCCTCCGAGATGATCGGGGGCCGCATGAGCGTCTGGCCGGCGCCGACGGGCAGCACCAGGGACCGGAAGTCGTAGACGGTGTTCAGCTGCGCCTCGTGGCGCCGGAGCATTTCGTTGATCGCGAAGGAGCGCGCTGCCAAGCCGCCCTGAGCGCCGAAAATCAGCGCCGCCTGCCGCAAGGTCTCGGCCCGCCCCGTCTCCAGCCCACCGCCGCCCTGATCGCCCGGCCGCGCCGCCTGCAGCTGCTCGAGCGAGGGCGGCGCGTCCCCGCCCTCGACAACCGGCAGCGTGGAGGCGCCCGTGATGGGCTGGTTGACCTGCGCCGCAAGGTTCTGCGCGGCCGCGGTATAGGCTGCCTGGCCCGGGATCGGGGGGCTCGGCAGGAATGTCACCGAGCCCTCGCCGGCGGCAAGCGCGCCGGCCCCGAATGGCAGCACCGAGAGCACGCTCGCCGAGAGGAGCGCGACGCGCAGCGGCTCATACATGACGGATCACCTGCACCGTGCGCGAGGCCGGATCGAGCTGCACGGTGGCATAGGCCCCCGCCTGCTCGCCCAGCGCCGCAAAGGCGTCGACGACTGTTGTCTCGCGCAGGTCGATCGCGACATTGACCGGCTGCGCGTTCTCCACGCCGCTCTCCACGACGCGGTAGCCGACAGCCTCGGCAAGCCGCCGGACGCCGGCGCTCAGGCTGCCGCTCCAGACGAAGGCAACCGGCCGCCGCAGCTCCTCAGGCACCACCGGCCCACCTTGCCGCGCGATCGACGCGGCATTGAGGTTGCCGAGCTGCGCCATCTGCTCGCCGACTTGCTCCAGCGAGCGACGCAAGGCGATCTCGGGGTTCGCCATGCCCGGCGTGACAACCCCGGTCGTCGGTCCGGTGCCTGCACACCCTGCGAGGACAGTGATGCAGAGAAGCGCGGGGGCAGCACGCAACGAAATCCCGGACATGGGAAGACTCTCCACCTGGTCATGCGAAGACTGCGGGATCGTGGCGCGAACGCGATGCATTGGCGGATTGCCCCATCTCGACCGAGGAGAGCCCGCTCCGATCCAAGTTGGATTGCTTGAACGATTTCCTACGCGATCCTAGTATCGTGAGTGTTTTCGGAGGCCCTGGAGCGATTTCGCAGGCTGAGCCTCGGTGGGAGAGCAAGTATGGCGCCGGCAGACGAGGGCGTTCCCGTCGGTCAGGGGGCCTTGATCACCAAGTTTGGCCTGCGTCGCCCCATGCCCGCCGTCCTGTCCCGGGTGGCGCTTGGCGCCCGGCGATCGGTCACCGAGGATGGCAGAACGATTGAACGATACCCTACCGGGTATATGCCGGAAGAAACCCTGATTGGTCACCTCCGGTTTGCGCTTCGGTATGAGCCGACGGATCTGGGTGTTTTGGCGGACGTCTTCCGGATCCCCGACGCCGCTGGCGAGATCGAGACTTGGGTTCGGTCCGAACCGACAGGCGCTTATGCCCGCCGCGCTTGGTTCTTCTACGAATGGCTGACCGGCAAGCGGCTGGAGCTGCCGGACGCTGGGGCCGTTGCCTATGTGGACGCGCTCGATACAAGCCTGCACGTCACGGCAAAAGGCAGCCCGTCGCGACGGCACAAGGTCGTCGACAATATTCCTGGCCGCCCAGGCTTCGCACTCATGGTGCGCCGAACACCGCGGCTGGAGGGATTCAGGGCGGAGGATCTGGCCGGAGAAGCAAGACGCATCGTCGAGGGATGCGATCCCGACATTCTCGCGCGGGCCGTGAATTACCTCTACACCAAGGAGACGAAGAGCAGCTTCGCCATCGAGCACGAGCGCGCAACCGGGCAACGGGCCGAGCGATTTGTCACGGCCCTTCGCGCCGTCAAATCGTTCGCGCCAACAGACGCAAAGAGCCTGATCACTTTGCAGAACATCATTGTGGACCACCGCTACGCGGCCACGGCCTTCCGGGACTTCCAAAACTTTGTCGGAGAAACGATCGGTGGGTACCGGGAGGTCGTCCATTTCATTTGCCCGAGGCCCGAGGACGTAGAGTCACTGATGGCCGATTGGGCCGCGATGACCGAGCGGCTTAAGGGCACGACGGACCCGATCGTGGCGGCGGCCCTGATCGCCTTCTCCTTCGTGTTTATTCACCCTTTCGAGGACGGCAATGGGCGCATTCACCGCTTCCTGATCCATCATGTCCTGGCCACGGAGGACTTCACGCCACCCGGGCTGCTCTTCCCGGTCTCCGCTGCCATCGTCCGGGAGGTTGGGGAATACGACACAGCCCTCGAAGGGTTCTCCAGAACCATAATGCCGTTCATCGACTGGCATTGGACATCCGACAAGGAGATCGTGGTCGAGAACGACACGCATAATCTCTACCGCTACTTCGATGCCACAACACTGACCGAGTATCTGTACAGCAAGGTCGCAGCGACCATCCGCAAGGACCTTCGCGAAGAGCTGGAATTCGTGGCGCTCTACGACGCCGCACTGTCCGCAGTGCAGGACATCGTTGACATGCCCGACCGGCGCGCCAGCCTCCTGGTCCGCCTTTGCCTTCAAAACGGCGGGCGGCTCTCACAAGCCAAGCGAGAAGCGTTCAACGAAATCGAGGATCAGGAGCTACTGCGTATGGAACAGGCGATCCAAGCCGTCATGGCTGAAAAAGATGGATCAGCGGCAGCCAACGTGGACGGCCGACGTCAGCCCCCGACATTCTAGCGGCGTTCTGGGAGGGAAGCCGATTGTCGGATATGCGTCGGGTTCTGCAGCCGGTCTACGAACTCCGAAAGACGCCTCGCAATTACTCCGCTGCCAGCGCGCAGGCCGGCTCCCGGTCGCGCTCGACATCGCGGAGAACGATGCCGCTTCCCTTCCGTCAATCAGCTCACCGGCTCTGATCACGCCACGGACGAATATGAGACGACGAGGCCCGGAGCAGGCACAGGCAACGCCCTGTAGCCGGCTCAATCTTCTGCGCTATAGAGATGTCCCGTCGGGATCTCCGAGGCCTCGATCAGGGCCGTCTCCTCGTCGGTCAGATCCTTGGTGCCCAGCGCCGCTCGCACCGCTTGCCTCATGGCATGGAAGGTATCCGCCGAGATGATGTAGACGGTTTCGCGGCCATACTTGGTGACGCGGACCGGTTCACTCAGGGCCCGGTCATGATAGCCCCGAAGTTCTTCTGGACCTCGGACGCGGTGACCACGATCGGCATAAGCCGCTCCTTCTTTCGTGTGTTCGGTGACATACGCATTCTTCAGCCAACGTGCAGAAGCGCGGCAGGCGCCTGTCACTCGGCCGCAAGCGCGTAGTCCGGGGCTGGGCGTTGCTCAACATCACGTAGAATGATGCCGATCCCCTTCCCGTCGATCAGCTCATGGGCGATCTCGTCGATGACGCCTTCTTCCGCCCGCCCGTCCGACTCACCGCGCCGGAGCCGCTCATCCTTGCGCCGCTCGAACTCCTGCGCGGCCGATCCGCGAGGAAACACCCTCACCAGCCGCCGAAGCCCCTCGCTGAAGCCAAGCCGCTGCGTCACCCGGTTTCGCAGCGCCGTATCGACCGGCGTCGTGCTGAGCGCCCAGAGCTCCACTGGCCCGATGCTGTTGACCAGCATCTGCTCGTATTTAGCACCGCCCGCCTGGAACACCGCCAGGAACGGCGCCCCATCCGGTCCCGGCCCATTGAGCGCGAAACGCACCACCTCCGCGCTCGCCTCCGAGAGCCCGAACAGGTCGATGACCGCGTCCTTCTCCTTCTCGCTGCCGAGCCGAAGGACGAAGCGGCCGGTCGACTGGTTGATGATGTTGTCCGGCATGTCGCGGATTTCCTGGCTCGCAAAGCCAAGTTGCAGGTTGTGCTTCGGCCCCTCGCGCGCGTCGCGCTCGAACTGCTCGCGCACCTGCGGACTGCCCTTCGTGCGATGGACCTCGTCGTAGTCGAGGCGCTTCACCGCCTCCTGCGCCTCCAGGAAGCGCTTCGCATGATGCGGCCGCACGATCTCCGGCACGAATTCCAGGTAGTCGGTGTGCAGGAAAAAGTTCCGGGCCAGGATGTGGCGACCGAGCATGTACATCAGCTCGGTCTGCCGGTTCGCCGCCGCCGAGCCCGCCGGTGCCACCGCCGCCAGGTCCAGCACGATCACCCGGGCCGGGCCGAAGTCGAGCCTGGTTGGCGCGTTCAGCGACGGATAGCGCTTGATCAGGTCATAGATGTAGCGCTCGAAGAGCGTGGACGCCTCCTCGTGCGTGGTCGCAATCTTGAGGTCAGCAAAGGCATCCCGCACCTGCTCGGTCCGTACCGCGGCGATGAGGTCCTGCAGCACCGGCACGGCGTGGCGCTGCGCCACTTCGGCCAACCGCCATTCCTCCACCTCGATCAGCCGGTCCACCACGTCGCGCCACCACGGGTCCTCGGCATCGAGCGTGATCCCATGGCGCTGCAGCGCGCGGTCCACCTCCGGCTCTACCCCCGCGCGATACGGCTTCGGCGACCCGCCGGGGACGTTCGTGCAGAGGCGGTAGGCCTCCTCGATCACGGCCGGGATCAGCTGACCCATGCCCTCATACGGCGTTGAGGTGTCGGGCGGCGTGGTGGCGAGCGCGAGAAAGTTCTGCAGGAAGGCCTTCTCGAGGGGAAGCGGATAGGAGCAACCGACCTGGGTGTCGAAGATGTTCACCTCATAGCCGGAAGCGAACTGCATCGCGACGAAGATCGCCTCATGGCGTCGCTGCGGGCCCAACGCTTCCTGCAGCAGCCGGACGAAACCCTCGGCGGTCCTGCCGATGTCGATCTTGCCGATCAGCGGGAGGCGGGCGCCCTGGCTGCCGAGGGCCGCCGGGCTGAGGCAGAGGCCGAGATTGATGACATTCGCCAGCACCGATTTGCCGGAGCGCGGCGGCGCCACGAAGATATCGAGGACCTGCGGGCGCTTGGAGCCGCCGGAGGGGTCGTAGGGCCAGATTGAGCCGTCGGGCCGCCGGAAGAGGACGCTACCGCGCTCCCAGGGTGATGCCGTGCGGTTCCAGGGGAGCATGGCCAGGGCGTCACCGAGCAGCGCCATGCAGGGCACGCCGGTCGAGGTCAGCGACAAGCCAGGCACGCTGCTCATGGCGCCTTCCAGCGGATCGCCGGCGACCGTCGTGGTCTTGCAGTTGCCCCAACCCTCGATCCGCTGCGCCAGCGTCGCCGCCCGGCGCCGCAGCTTGCGGCCGCTTTCGACCGGTGCCCATGTCGCGAAAGAGGCGCGCATGCGCACCCCGATATGACCATCGCTCTGGCGTGCCTGGCGCAGCGCCTCGAACGCGCGCTGAATGTCGCCATTGCCCGGAAACATGTTCAGGAAGGTCGCGGCGATCTCCTTGAACTGCGAGGCGATGCTGCCGCCCCCTTCCAGGACCACGGCGCCGCGCCACGGAATGCGGTCCTTGCCGAGCGGCGCGGCGAGCTCGACGAAAGGCCGCGGATCTTCGGGGCCGAGCGACATGTCGATATGCGCGTACTCGTTTTCTCCGATCCGGACGCGCTGCCCGCCCAGGGTCTCCGCATCCGCATGGAAGATCTGATCGCCCAAGCCTGGCCACAGCATGTGCGAGGCCAAATCCTTACCCTGCGTGGCTTCGTCCTCCGGCATGCGCGGCGTCACCCGGTCGCCCGGCAGCGACGCCTTCCAGTCGGAGCCGGCGGTCTCGCGGTAGACGGCCTCGCGGGCCGCCTTCAGCGCCTCGTAGGCGGTGAGTTCCCGCGCGGCGATATCGTTCTTCTGCAGCGAGGCGAGGACCCGCGTCACGAAGGCGCTGTGCCGCGCCGCCATCACCTCGGAGCGCAGATAGTAACGCTGGCTGTCGCCGGCCGGCGGGCCGGCCTTGGCCATCTCCGCCTGCTCCTCGACCATCTGCTTGCGCTCTTCCTTGGTGAGCACGGCGCGCCGCGTCCAGAGGATGTAATAGGCGGCCTCCCAACGCATCAGCTCCGGCCAGAGGCGGGCACGTTCATCGAGGATGTCGCGGACGTCGAGGCCGAGCTCCCGCGCCACGGATCTGCAGGCGGCAAGGTTGAGACGGTCGATCTCGACGGCCGACTGGTCGGGATCGGAGATGTACCAGGCGACCAGGGCATGGCCGCGGCGCTCGAGCGCGCCAGAGAGGTCGATCCGCTGCGCCGTCGCGATCCGCTGCACATCCGCCCGCGTCGCCAGCCGTCGCATTCCATCCAGGCGGATGAAGCTCACATAATCCGAGTGCTTCGTGACCAGCGCGTTCCCATGCGCGGTCTCCAGCTCGCAGAAGGCGTGGAGTGGCTGCTTGAGGAGCAATGAGGCACCGGCAAGCAGCCGTGAGATCGCGCCGATCATGCTGCGGTCCTTTTCTGGCGGCTTTCCCCCGGCGGGTACCACTGGCGGAGGAGGTCGGGGAGGATGTCGCGGCCGCCGCGGATCAGCCGATCTGTCGGCAGCAGGCGGATTCCATCCAGCAGGTTCGCGCGCTCGCGATAGGAGGTCGGTTCAAGGGCCAGGAGCGCCGCGCCCAGCATGGCAGGGCGCGCGGTCCCCAGGATCTTTCGCGCGAGGTCAGCGCGCGCCTGCAGCGCCGCCATCGCGCGGTGTACCCCGGTCTGCACTTCCGGCTGGCGCTGCGATCGCGTGCTTGCGGCGCGAACCTCGCCATGGCCCGCCAGCACCGTCAGCATGCCGCGGACAATCGTGACGAGCGCGGCCTGCGATATCTCCGGCAGCCAGATCAGCATCGCCGCGCTGGCGGCTTCGGCATCATCCAGGTGTTGGCAGAGATGGCACCAGGCGCAGGCGGCCACCAGGTTCTCGGGCCGAGTGTCGCGATGGTCGCCGTTGAGATGAAAGGGCTCGTGCCGAGCCGTCGTGTGGACGCCGCAGAACCGGCACGTCGCCGGATCGCCTGAGAGGACGGGCTCCGCTGTGAACGAAGCCCGTCGCCCTGGCTCGCGATCTGCCCCCGGTTGGCCGCCCGCCCCGCTTCCCGCGAGCCAGGCCGAGGGATGCGCCGAGAGGGGGAGCGGCAAGAGGCGCACGCGATCAGTTCCCGAAGGTCACCATGGCGTTGGTGCCGGCGACGGTCGCCGCACCACCGGAGGCCGTCTGGGCGGACTTGCCGATCCACACGCCACCGGTCGCGAACAGGCCGCAGAGCACGAGGCCCGCCAGGCCCATCGCGACCTTGCCGCCCTCGCGGTTCTGCGGCTGGCGGCTCTGCCACAGCGCCCAGGCGCCGCCGATGAGGCAGACCAGTGCTGCGACATACATGGCCATCGAGCCGACATTGCCGCCGGTGGTACTGGCCTCCTGGGCCATGCTCTGCACCTGGGCGCCGATGCCGTTGGCCGACTGCGCGAAGGCCGAGGCCTGCACGAGCAGGGCCACGGCCGCGGTTGCCGCGCCCAGCGCAAAGCGGCCGGCGCGGCGGGAGAGGGAAAGAGAGTTGGTCTTCACGAGTTCTCACCTTCTGTTGCCGAGAGGGTCAGCCTCTCGACACGACCATCCGAGAAGGCGGCGCGAACAGTGATCGGGGTTTGTCAGGCGCCGGTGCGGAAGACTGCGACCAGCCAGGTCGAGATCTGCAGGACGTTGATGAGCATCACGCCGAACACGAACTGCACCAGGCAGCCGCCTGGCCGGCGATTGCTGACGCCGCGCATGACGTTCCACCAGGTGAAGATCGCGAAGAAGGCGACCATCGCGCCGAACGCCTGGAAGAAGGACTGGAAGACCGCCACGATGTTGAGGATCGTCTCGCCCGGGGTCGCGCCGAGCACACCGCCCGGTGGCGTGGCGGGCGTGTAGCCGGTCAGGCTGCTGTTCAGCGCCACGGTGACGGCGGACCCGCCCGTCCGATTGGCCATGGTCAGGATGCGGTCGAAGGACGCGAACACGCCGCAGAGGATGAGGCCCATGACGGGGACCCACGGCTTGCCCCGGAACGGATTATCAGGCTGGGACATGCGCCAGAAGCCCCAGCCCGACGAGACGAACAGGCCAAGTGCTGCGATGTAGCAAAAGGCCGGTAGCAGGATGGCGAGCACCTGCCCGACTTCGACCGAGAACTCGACGAGCCCTTGCATGATCGTCGCTCCCTACTGGATCGCGCCGCGCTCGGCGCGGACGATCCAGGTGCTGCCTTCCTGCCCGATGCTCTGCACCCGGCCGTAGCCGGGAATCTCGTGGCCGACGCTGACCTGCAGGCTCGCGCCTGCCTCGCCGCTACGGTCGATCTCCGCCAACATGGCGAGGCCCGGCGACGCGGCTTGCACCCGATAGCGCCGGCGCTCCTCCGACCGCCCGCCGGCCTGCGCCTGGCGTGCTGGCGGCCGTTCAGCCGCCGCGGCGCCCATCGCGGCGTTGAGGGCGCCACGCGCCTCGGCCAGCGACAGGCGCCGATTGAAGTCGCTCAGCTGGCCATCCAGCATCTCGCGCATGACCGCGACGTCCTGCCGCAGTTGCCGGTTCTCCTCGCGCTGGTCGCGCATCATCACGCCCATCTGCGTCACGAGGCCCAGCACCTCGATTTGCTGCGGTCCTGCCATCGGCGCGGCCCGCATGCTGGCCGCGACAGTGGTGGGATCGTGCGGAAGCGCCGGATGCTGCGGCGCCTGCGGACCGACCGCCAGAAGCGGCGGCGCCGGTGGAACGACCGCCAGGGGCGGCGGCGCTCCGGCGGCAAGCTGCGCATTCGAGGGCGGAGCGGGCGTCGGGCGTCGCGCGACCGTGGCCGGCGCCGCCTCGTGTGGGGCGCCCGG
>NZ_JAAGBB010000009.1 GCF_018129085.1 Plastoroseomonas hellenica | reverse complement strand
GGGACCGCGCCACCGTGCGCGCCCAGCATGCGGCCGCCGCCCGCGAGGTCGCGCAAACGGCGCTGGCCGAGGCGCGGCGGCGGGAGCGCGTGTTGGAGCTGCTCTCGGAGCGTCGTGCCACCGAGGCGGCGCGGCGCGCTGCGCGCCGCGCGCAGGCGGTGATGGATGACCGCGCTCAACGGCGGTACCCGCCGTGACTGTCGATGCCATGATCGCCGCCGGTGAGGCACTGGCCGACGCGATGATCGCCGAGACGGCCGCATTGGACGTCCCCGGCTTCCCGGGGATCGCGGCGCATACCGCCGCCAAGCTGGCGGCACTCGAGGATTTCGAGCGGGTCTTCGTGGCGCCGCTGCCCGATGATCCGCGCCTGCCGCCGCTGCTGGAGGAACTTCGCGGGCTGGCGGATATCAACCGGGACGCGCTGGCCGGCGCGATCGCGATGCAGGATGCGGTGCTGGCGGCCGTTCGAGAGGCTTTGCTGCAGGCCGATCCGAACCCGGGGCCACGCGCGCTGTCGATGGAAGCCTGATTCCGGCGTCTTGCCTGCTGACCACGGGCCCACGACACTCCGCGCCAAGAAATCCCGGAGGAATGTCATGATCCGTCTCCTCGCCGGCGGCGTCGCGCGCCGCGCGCTGCTCGCCGCCCCGGCCCTCCCCTTGCTGCCGCGCAGCGCCACGGCCCAGGGCTTCCCGAACCGCGCCGTCACCATCATCGTGCCGAACCCGCCAGGCGGTGGCTCCGACTTCGCGGCGCGGCTGTTCACGGAAGGGCTGTCCCAGGCGCTCGGCCAGCCGGTGGTGATCGACAATCGCCCCGGCGCCAACGGCAATATCGGCATCCAGCAGGCAGTGCGGGCGGCGCCGGACGGGCACACGCTGCTGATGCAGTATTCCGGCTATCACGCCGGCAATCCGGCGATGATGCGCAACCTCACCTGGGACCCGATCCGGGACCTGGCACCGGTCGCGATGGCGACTATGGCGCCGCATGTGATCCTGGGCGCACCGAACCTGCCGGCCAATACCCTGCAGGAGCTGATCGCCTATGCGCGCGCCAATCCGGGCAAGCTGAACTTCGCCTCCTCCGGCAACGGCTCCATCCAGCATATCGCCGGCGAGGTCTTCTCGCGGGCGATCGGCGCGCCGATGGTGCACGTGCCCTATCGCGGCGCGGCGCCGGCCTTGCAGGACGTGGCGGGCGGCCGGGTCGAGATCTTCATCACCACGCCCTCCTCCGCCATCGCGCTGGTCCAGGCCGGCCGGGTGAAGGCGATCGCGATGGCCAGCGCGCAGCGCAGCAGCGGCCTGCCGGAGGTGCCGACCACGGCGGAAGCCGGGCTGCCGGGCTTCACCATGGACGCCTGGTTCGCCTTCTTCGCCCCCGCGGGCGTGCCGCGCCCGATCCTGGAGCGGCTGAATGCCGAGTTGCGCCGCTTGGCGGAGAATCCGGCGATCCGCCAGCGGGCGGAGGAAGGCGGCACGCGCCTCGCCGCCATGACGATCGAGGAGCTGGATGCATTGGCGAAGCGCGAGATCGAAACGCTCGGCGCGGTCATCCGCGGCGCCAACATCACGCTGGAATAGGGATCAGGCGGCGAGCACCGGCCGGCCGCCGGCAGGGCGCCGCGCAGCGGGCGGGGGCGCGGGGTCGCGCAGCATATAGCCCTGGCCCCGGACCGTGCCGATCAGGTCGCCGGCGCCGGCCTGGCCGAGCTTCCTGCGCAGCTTGCAGATGAAGACGTCGATGATCTTCGCCTCCGGCCCGTCGGGACCACCATAAAGGTGGTCGAGGAAGGCCGCCTTGGTCAGCACCGTATCCTTGCGCCGCACCAGCAGCTCCAGGACGTCGTATTCCTTGCCGGTGAGGCGCAGGGGACGGCCCCTGACGGTCGCCACCCGGCCCGTCGGGTCCAGCGTCAATTGGCCGGCGGTGAGCGAGGGCTCGGGGACAGCCGCGGCAGGGCGGGCCACTGCCTGAATGCCGGTGGCGTCGGCGCCGAATCCCAGCGCGCGGATCTTCTCCGCCGGCAGGCTGTGGCCGGGCAGCATCATGACCGGCACCTGCGTGCCCGCGGCGCGCAACCGGCGAAGCACCTCGTGGCCTTCCATGTCGGGCGGCGCGAGGTCGAGCAACACGAGATCGTAGTCGTGGAGCCCGGCCAGCTCGCAGGCGGCGGCGCCGGTGCCGACGATGTCCACCGTCGCGGAGACGTGCCGCAGCATGTGTGACATTTCGAGCGCGTCGAAGGGATCGTCTTCAACCAGAAGAATGCGCAATGGCTTTGCTCCGCAGCATTCGGGAGAATTATATAAATTTAGAGAAATCGCTAGCGGAAAGATCGAAAGAAATGTATTAAATATCGACTCTGGTATCATAAATTAAACTATGGGATCGAATCTGCCCCGTCGCCGGGCCGCTCCGCCGTGGCCGGCCGCGCCCTCGCCGGCCTCGGGAACCACCTCGCCTTGCCGACGGCGAGTCAGTAGCATCCTCCGCATGTTCGGCACTCCCCCTCCGCGTCGGTTCCCCATGCTGGCGCTGGCACTTCTGGCCGCCTGCGCTGCCGGCAGCTCCCCCGATGCCGCGAGCAACGGCAATGACGGCATCGCCGTGCCCGACGCCGCGCCCGCCCGGCCAAGCTCCTACGGGTCCTACCTGGCCGGCCGGCTGGCGATCTCGGAGAGCGACACCCGATACGCGGCAGACAGCCTGCTCACCGCCCTGCGGCTCGAGCCGGAGGAACCGGAGGTCCTGCAGCGCGCCTTCATCGCGACGGTGCTTGACGGCCGCCCCGATGCGGTGCGGCTGGCCCGGCGCCTGCCGGACAACCCGATCGCCCAGCTCCTCATCGCCGGCGCCGACGCGCAGGCGGGCCGCTGGGAACGGGCCGAGCAGCGCTACCGCGCCCTGCCGCGCCAGGGCGTTGCCCAATTGCTGCAGCCGCTGCTGATCGCCTGGGCGCAGCAGGGACGGGGCCAGACCGATGCCGCGCTCGCGACCCTGCGGCCGCTGCTGGAGCCTGGGCGCCTGGCCGGCCTCTATGCCCTGCACGCGGCGCTGATCGCGGATGTCGCGTCCCGCCCGCGGGAGGCTGAACGCTTCATCCGTCTGGCGCTGTCGGCGACCGACCAGCCGACGGTGCGCCTGATCCAGATCGCGGCCGGCGTGCTGGCCCGGGCCGGGCGAGAGGCGGATGCGCAGCGCCTGCTCGACGACAATCTGCGGACCCAGGACGACCTCGCTCTGGTCGCCGGGGAGGAGGGGCGGCGCCGGCTGCTCACCACCCAGCCGGTCAGCGCCGCCGTCGAGGGCATCGCGGAAGCGCAGCTCGCATTGGCGGCCGCGCTGCGCGGCCAGGCGGCCCCCGAATTCTCACTGCTGCTCACCCGCCTGGCGATACGCCTGCGGCCGGGTTTCGCGCCCGCCATGCTGCTCGCCGCCGATGCCCTGGCGCAGGAGGATCAGCACGCCGCCGCCCTCCGGCTCCTCGACGAGGTGCCGGAGGGCGATCCGCTGGCGCCTGCCGCCGCCTTGCGCCGGGCCGCCGTGCTCGAACGCCTGGGCCGGGCCGAAGACGCCGCGGCGGCGCTCCGCCGCCTGGCCGAGGTCCGGCCCGCCGCCTGGCAGCCCTTGGCGCGGCTTGGCGACCTCGAACGCACCCGCAGCCGCTGGGCGGAATCGGTCGAGGCCTATGACGGCGCCATCAGCCGGCTGACCCAGGTCGGCGCGCAGGACTGGCCGCTGTTCTATGCCCGCGGCATCGCCCAGGAACGGGCCGGCCGCTGGCCGCGCGCCGAGGCCGATTTCCGCCGCGCGCTCGAGCTCTCGCCCGAGCAGCCCTATGTGCTGAATTACCTGGGTTATACCTGGGTGGAGCAAGGCCAGAACCTGGCCGAGGCCCGCTCGATGCTGGAACGGGCGGTCGCCGCGCGCCCGACCGACGGCAACATCGCCGACAGCCTGGGCTGGGCGCTGTTCAAGCTGAACGACATGGCGGGCGCGGTGCGCTGGCTGGAACGGGCGGTGGAGCTGGAGCCGCGCAGCAGCGTCATCAACGACCATCTCGGCGATGCCTATTTCGTCGCCGGACGGCGCCATGAGGCGGAGTTCCAGTGGCGCCGCGCCCTCTCGCTCGGGCCCGAAGCCGGCGAGGGGCCGCGGATCGAGGCGAAGCTGCGCGACGGGCTGCCGGCTGACGCGGCGCCGCAGCCACGGAATTGATGCCCGAATCCGCACCGGCGAAGCTCAACCTCTTCCTGCAGGTCACCGGTCGCCGCCCCGACGGCTACCACCTGCTCGACAGCCTGGTGGTCTTCGCCGATATCGGCGATGCGCTCGATGCCGCCCCGGCGGAAGCGCTGAGTCTGACATTGGATGGCCCGGAAGCCGGGGCACTGGCCGCCGAGCCGGACAATCTGGCGCTGCGCGCGGCGCGCGCGCTGGCCGATGCCGCCGACGTGGCGCCGCAGGCGGCGCTGCGCCTGACCAAGCGGCTGCCGGTCGCCTCCGGCATCGGCGGCGGCAGCGCGGATGCGGCGGCGGCGCTCCGCGTGTTGGCGCGGCTATGGAACCTGCGCCTGCCGGCGGACCGCATGAGGGAGATCGCGCTGTCGCTCGGCGCCGACGTGCCGGTCTGCCTCGCCTCCGTGCCGCACCGGATGCGCGGCGTGGGGGAGGTGCTGTCCGCCGCCCCCGCCTTGCCGGCATTCGGGCTAGTGCTGGCCAATCCGCGCGTCGCCCTGTCGACGCCGTCGGTGTTCCGGGCGCTTGCCGGGCGCTACTCCGGCGCGGCTGCGCTGCCGGCCGGCTGGGATGATGCCCACGCTATGGCGGCGGACCTGGCGCGGCTCGCCAATGATCTCGAAGCGCCGGCTATCGCCATCTGCCCCGCGGTCGCGGAGGTGCTCGCCGCGTTGCGCGCGCTGCCCGGCGCGCTGCTGGCGAGAATGAGCGGGTCCGGCGCCACCTGTTTCGCGATCATGCCGGATGCGGAAAGCGCGGCGCGTGCCGCAGCGTCTCTGCCGGCGGCGTGGTGGCGCTGGGGTGGGGGGCTTGCCCGGCCTGCCCCCGCCCCCTTATGAGGGCGCACGGCTGGGGCGTCGCCAAGTGGTAAGGCAGCGGTTTTTGGTACCGCCATTCCCAGGTTCGAATCCTGGCGCCCCAACCAGCCGGTTTCGCGGACCGCTTCCTTCAGCGTTGTGATCGTCCGCGCGGCATCACGCGGACACCGCGTGGGCCCCTCGGGCCGAAGCCACCGGGTCAACCATACGGCATAGGGATTGCTTACGTCGGCGCGTCGCCCGACGGAGATCACGATGCGCCGCCGTTCCCTCCTGGCCCTGCCCGGCCTGCTGGCTACACCCGCCTTGGCCCAGGGTGCCGCCTGGAGGCCTTCGGCCCCGGTCCGCTACGTCGTGCCCTTCCCGCCGGGATCGAGCTTCGATCTGGTGGGCCGCATGGTGGCGGAGGGCGCGGCCCCGTTGCTCGGCCAGACCGTGGTGGTGGAGAACCGGCCGGGTGCCGGCACGCTGGTGGCGGTGCAGACAGTGAAGGCCATGCCGCCGGACGGCCATGCCGTCCTCATGGTGGCCAACAGCTTCACGGTGAACCAGACGCTGCACCGGCCGAAGCCCTATGACGCGCAGACCGATTTCGATCCGCTCGCGCTGCTGGTCGAAACCCCGCATGTCCTGGTCTGCCACCCTTCGGTCGCTTCGGATTTCACCGGCTTCCTCGCCCGCGCGCGGCAGCCCGGGGCCGGGCTGTCCTTCGGCAGCAACGGCCAGGGCACCAGCCAGCACATGGGGATGGAGCACCTGAAGCTGCTGGCCGGGCTGAACGCGGAGCATGTGCCCTATCGCGGCGTCGCGCCGATGCTGACGGACCTGCTGGCCGGCCGCGTCCACTACACCCTCGGCAACTTGCCGGACGTGCTGCAGCCGATCGCCGACGGCAAGCTGGTCGGGCTCGGCATCGTCGCCGGCGCGCGGCATCGCCTGCTGCCCGACCTCGTCACCTTCGCCGAACTTGGCTACCCGCAGCTCGTCTCCGACACCTGGTACGGGGTGGTGATGCCGGCCGGCGCGCGGCCGGAGGTGAAGGCCGCGCTTTCGGCCGCCTTGCTGGAATCGATCCGCCGGCCCGCGGCCCGCACGCGCCTGGCCGAGATCGGGCTCGACGTGCTGGCCGAGGGCGCCGAGCCGCTGACCGGCCGCATCCGGCGCGACACCGCCACCTATGCCGAGGTGGTCCGCGCGGCGAATCTTACCCCCGGCTGAGACCGCGGCCGCCTATAGCGCCGGCCAGCGATCGGCCCAGGGATGCGCCGCCTCGAACTGGCGCGCCATGGCGATCAGCGTCCAGTCGCCGCCGAAGGGCGCGATGAGCTGGAAGCCGATCGGCAGCCCATTGGGGGCGGGCGCGCAGGGGATGTTGATCCCCGGCAGGCCGCCGGCGTTCACGATGCCGGTGAAGGCGCGGTGATGCGGCGGTCCGAATTGCTCGGCAGGCCAGGGCAGGGACCCGGCGGATGGCGTCATCAACAGGTCCCAGTCGCGGAAGGCGCGGGCGAACTGCGCCTGCACTTCCCGGAAGGCGGCGAGGCCGTCGATGTAATCCGCGGCCGTCAGCGCCGCGCCACGTTCCGCCATCTCCTCGTAGATCTCGCCGATGCGGCCGCGCCAATCCTGCCCACGCAGCAGCCAGGCGAGGCCGCCCGCCGTGAAGGTCGGCCAGTGCTTCTCGAAGAGGTCGAGGTCGACGGGCAGCGGCCCTTCCTCGACGACATGGCCCAGGCCAGCGAGGGCGCGCGCGGCGGCGGCGCAGGATTCCGCCACGACATCGTCGACCGTCCAGGCGCCGAAGCGCGGGATGTAGAGGATGCGCAGCCCGCGCGGCGGCGGCGGTTCCGTCGTGGCGCCGGGGACGCCGACCGACAGCCGGTCCTCCGCCAGCGGCCCTTGAATGATGGCGAGCGTCGCGGCGAGGTCATCGACGCTGCGCGCGATCGGCCCGATGACCTCCGCATCGTCGAGGATCACCGGCAGGCCATTGCGGCGCGCCACGCGACCGGTGGAGGGTTTCAGGCCGACCAGGCCGCAATGGCAGGCCGGCCGCCGGATGGAGCCGCCGCCATCGGTGCCAAGCGTGACCGGCCCCATGCCGGCGGCCACCGCCGCCGCGCCGCCGCCGGTGGAGGCGCCAGGCACCAGCGCCGTGTTCCACGGGTTGCGCGTGGTGCCGAAGGCCTTGGTCGAGACATTGCCACGGCCGAGCGTGAACTCCGACACGTTCGTCTTGCCGAGGATCACGGCCCCGCCCTCGCGCAGCCGTGCCACCGGCGTCTCGTCGGCATCCGGCACATGATCGAGGTAGAGCTCGCTGCCCCAGGCGCAGCGGAGCCCGGCGACCGTGATGTTGTCCTTGATCGAGACGGGCACGCCGTCCATGGGCCCGAGCGGTGCGCCGGCCGCGTGGCGTGCATCGGCCGCGGCCGCCGCGGATCGCGCGCCTGCGGCGTCGAGCGTCGTGAAGGCGTTGATCGCGGTATCAGCGGCTTCGATGCGCGCCAGCACCGCGTCCAGGGCGGCGGTCGGCGTCGTCTCCCGGCGCCGGAAGCGCGCGGCGAGCTCGGTTGCGGACAGGCGCCACAATGCGTCGGGCATCACTCGGGTCTCCGTGGTCAGGGATCGGGCGTGAAGAATTGCGCGAGCGTCCATTCATCCGCCCGAGCAGCATAGGTGAGGCCGCGCCGTGTGGCCCAGATGTTCACCTGGTAGAGGACAGGCACGATGGCGTGGTCACCGATCGCGACCTCGCTCGCCTGTTCGAGCAGTTGGCGACGCTCATCCTCCGCCACCGTGCCGAGGGCGCGACTCAGCAGCGCATCGAGCGCGGCATTCGAATAGCGGCCGCGATTGGCGACCCCCATCCCGGTCTGGCGATCGGGCGTCGCGAGCAGGCCGCGCAAGGGAGACGACACCTCGCCCGTGTTGCTGCCCCATCCCAGCAGCAGGGCGGAGAAGGCGTGGTCCGGCGGACCGCCCCGCGCCAGCAGCAGGTTGAAGGGCATCGCCTCGGCGCGCGCCTCGATGCCGATGCGCGCCAGCATCTGCGCCACCGCCTGCAGGATCCGTTCGTCATTGGGGAAACGGTCGTTCGGGCCATGGAGGGTGAGCTGGAAGCCCTGGGGCCATCCCGCCTCCCGCAGCAGGTGCCGGGCGCCGTCCGGGTCGAAGGGCTCCGGCGCCAGGCGCGGGCTCGCGCCGAAGAAACCCTCGGCCAGCAAGCCGCCGGCGGCGATCGCCTCGTTCTCCATCAGGCGCTCGACGATCAGCGGGCGGTTGATCGCCTTCGATATGGCGAGACGCACCCGGCGGTCGCGCAGCGGGTTCGTCGCCAGCGGCCGGCCGCCGCGCTCGGCCGCGAAGGGCGTCAGGTCGCGGTGGGTGTCGAAGGAGAGGAACATCACGCGGTTCGACACCGCGCGCCACAGCCGGAGGTCCGGCCGCCGCCGTAGGGCGGCGAGCTGGGTCAGCGGCACCGCTTCCACCGCATCCACATCGCCGGCGAGCAGGCTGGCCGCGCGGGTCGAATCATTCGGCACGATGCGCAAGGTCACGCGCGCCCAGGGTGGGCGCCCGTCCCAATAAGCGTCGTTGCGGAGGAGCGTCACGCGCTCGCCGGGCACGAAGCTCTCGAACCGGAAGGGGCCGGACCCGACCATCGCGCTGCCATTGGCGAAGGCCGATGTGGCGGCGCCTTCGAAGCGGCGCGGGATGATGGGAATGACCGAGAGGTCGATCGGCAGCAGCGGCGCCGGGCTGCGCGTGCGGATGCGCAGCGTCAGCGGGTCGATAACCTCCACGGCCGCGATGCTGCGCGTGAACTGGGTGAAGGGGCCGGGGCTGTTGGGGACCGCGGGCACGCGCCGCAGGGTCGCCGCCACATCCTCGGCCTCCAGCGGAGCGCCGTCGTGGAACACCACGCCGCGGCGCAGACGGAACTCCCATTCCGTGTCGGAGACGGGACGCCAGGCTTCCGCCAGGCCGGGGATCAGGCGCTGGCGTTCGTCCTGGTGCACCAGCCGATCGAAGACATGCGCAGCGATCGCATTGTTGGGGACGAGATTGTGGAAATGCGGATCCACCGCCGTCGGCATCGAGGCCAGGGCGATGGTGAGGCTCTGCGCCCGCGCTGCGCTTGCGGTCAGCATGGCCAGGGCCATCAGCATGCCGAGGTACAAGGGGCGCTTGGATGTCTTCGGCCGGTTCGGCAGCGGCGTCATCCTCACGGATGGTGATTGCGGCAAGCGTCTCCCGAAGCGATGGCTTGCGCAACCCATCTCCGCCCATTCACCATGCGGGCCGCGCACGTATTGCCGCTTTGCGCTGCAGCCGGGAAGGATGTTGCCCATGGAAGCTTCGCGCCGCCGCCTGATCGCCGGGGGCGCCGCGATGCTCGCGGCTCGCGCGTCCAGCGTGAAGGCGCAAGGCGCGTCGGGATTCCCCGATCGTCCGGTGCGCATCGTCGTGCCCTTCGCCCCCGGGGGCATCACCGACATCCTGGCGCGCGCGGCGGCGGACCGGCTCTCGCCGCTGCTGGGCCAGCCCGTGGTGGTCGAGAACCGCGCCGGTGCGGGCGGCAATATCGGGTCGGAAGCGGTCGCCAAGGCGCCGGCCGATGGGCATGTGCTGCTCGCTGTCGGGCCGGCGGTGATGGGGATCGCCAAGCCGCTTCATGATCGCTTGAACTACGATCCGGATGCGGACTTCGCGTGTCTTGGCCTGTTCGGCGCGCAGGCGAATGTGATGCTCGTCAGCCCCCGCGCCCTGCCGGAGCCGACGCTTGCGGCCTTCCTGGCGGCGGCACGGGCAAGGCCCGGCGAAGTCGCGTTCGGCTCCTCCGGCAACGGGTCGCTGACGCATCTGACTGCGGAGCTGCTGGCCGCCGATGCCGGGCTGCGGCTGGTGCATGTGCCCTATCGCGGCAGTCCGCCGGCGCTGGCCGACCTGGCCGGTGGGCAGATCAGCATGATGTTCGACGCGATCACCACGGCGCTGCCGCTGCATCAGGGGGGCCAGGCGCGCATCGTCGGCACCGCCACGGCGGCGCGGATTCCGGACCTGCCCGACGTCCCGAGCCTGGTCGAGGCGGGCTTCCCGAGTCTTGATGCCGTGAACTGGTTTGGCCTTTTCGCGCCGGCCGGCGTGCCGGGCCCGGTCCAGGCGCGCCTGCGGGCGGTATTGGCGGAGGTTGTGAGCTCCGATGGCTATCGGACCCTGATGCGCAGCCGCAGCGCGTAGCCGATCGAGCTTGCGGGACGGTCGCTGGAGGAATTCCTGGCGCAGGAGCGGCGGCGCTGGTCGGAGGCCGTGGTACGGAGCGGTGCGCGTGCCGGATAGCAAAGGAGCCGGTCCGGAGCGCGCAAGCGTCACGCGCAGCGTCCCTCGTGTCATTCCTCGATACGGATATTGGCTGCGCGGATGATCGGCTCCCACAGCCTGGCCTCGTCCCGCATGGCGACCGCCAGCGCCTCCGGCGTCGAACCGACCGGCGTGGCACCGAGCTCGGCGAGGCGCGCCGCGACCGCGGGCTCCCGCAACGCGGCGCCGATATCCCGCGCCTGGCGCGCCACGGTGGCGGCCGGCGTGCGCGCTGGGGCGAAAAAGGCGAACCAGGAGCTGAGAGCATAGCCCGGCACCGTGTCCGCGATCGGCGGCACCTCGGGCAGGGTGGGCGCACGGGCCGGCGTGGTCACGCCGAGCGCGCGGATGCCGCCCTGGCGGATCGGCCCGGCCGAGACGGTGAGCGTGTCGAACATCACGTCGAGCCGTCCGCCGATCAGGTCCTGCATGGCGGGACCGGCGCCGCGATAGGGCACATGGGTCATCCGCACGCTGGCCAGATGGGCGAAGAGCTCCCCGGCCAGGTGGATCGACGTGCCGACGCCGGCGGAGCCGTAGTTCAGCCGGCCGGGTGCCGCGCGTGCGCGGGCGAGGACATCCGCGACGCTGCGGTCGGGCGCGCCCGCCGGAACCACCATGACGTTCGGCACCTGGATCGCCATCGCGACCGGCGCGAGATCAGCCATGGGATCGAAGGGCATGCGGGCATAGAGGAGGCGGTTCACCGCGATCGACTGGGAGGTGATGAGCAGCGTGTGCCCGTCCGGCTCGGCGCGCGCGACCTCGGCGCCGGCGATATTGCCGCCGGCGCCGGCGCGGTTCTCCACCACCACCGGCGTGTCCCAGGCAGCGCGCAGGCGATCGGCGAGCAGGCGCGCGACGATATCCGCAGCACCTGCGGGCGGGAAGGCGACGACGATGCGGACCGGCCGCGTCTGCGCGACGGCGGGGGCGGTCAGGGCGGCGGCGCCCAGAAGGGCGGTGCGGCGCGTGATCCTGTTCACTGTCTCCTCCCTATCCGTGGTCAGGCCATCAGGTGGGGCAGCCAGACATCCAGCACCGCGGCGCGTCCTTCGTGTTTCACAGCGTGCATCGCTGCCTCCAGCGCGGCGGGCAGATCACTCGCGCGCTCCACCTTGCGCGCGAAAGCACCGCCGGCCGCGGCGGCGATCGCGGCATGGTCGGGCGGCGGGTCGAAGGCCACGTCGAGATCGTCAGCCGCGGCCGCGTAGCCCTTGTCGTGCACGGCAAGCGTCGAGAAGCGTGGCGCCTTCCAGCCGCGGTTGTTGAACACGATCTGCAGGAAGGGCGTGCTGTAGCGCCGCGCCATCCAGTGCACGGTGGAAGGCTGGCTGAACAGGTAGCAGCCATCGCCGAGCATGGAGATGACGGTCAGCGAGGGATCGGCGAGCTTCGCCCCGATCGCGGCGCCGCCGGCCCAGCCGAGGCTGCCACCACCCGAATTCAGCATCTGCCCCGCGCGCGTCGGCGCAATGTGGTTGCAGATGACGGGGTAGTTGGTGATGCCCTCGTTCAGGATCAGCGTGCGCTCATCCATCAACGCGCGGACCTGCGCCGTCAGGTATTCGGGCGTGATGGAATCCCCTGTGCCGGGCTGCTCCATTCGCACGAGCGCGGCACGGCGCTCGGCATGGCGCGCCGCCCAGAAGGCCCGACGCTCGTCGAGCGGTCCCGAATTCGGCGTGATGCGCTTGAGCCCCGCGTTGAGCTGCGCCAGCGCCGTTTCCGCATGCGCGCGGAAGACGCGGCGTGCCGGGATGGACCAGACCGGCATCTGCTGCTTCAGTGGATCGACGTCCAGATGCCAGATCCGCACGCCCTCCCGCGGCTTCGAGACGGTCGGGATCCAGGGCACGTCGCTGTCGATCACGACGACCAGGTCGGCCTCGGCCAGTACGGGATTCTGCTGCGGCTCGTTCCATTGGCAGCCCTGATGCATCGGGTCGTCATGCGGCAGGTTCACAGCGTTCGGCACGCTGTCCAGCACGCCGATGCCGAGCGCGCCGACCAGGCGACGGAGCTCCTCCACCGCACGGGTGTTGCGGCCGAGATAGGAGGTGACGATCAGCGGGCGGCGTGCCGCCAGCAGATCCGCCAGCAGCGCCTCGACCGCATCCGTCGGCAGGGCCGCGGGTCCGATCGGCACATGATCCGCCGGATCGGTCGCGGCCGGCGGCACCACCTCCTCCATCACCTCCCGCGCGCCCATCAGATAGACCGGGCCCTTGGGGTCGGACTGCGCGAATTGCAGCGCGCGGAACACCATCTGGCGCATGTTGCGGCCGCTGCGGATCTCGGCGTCGTAGCGCATGTAGCCGCGCAGGATGCCGCGCTGGTCGTGCACGTCCTGGATCCACTGGATGAATTCGTTGCGGCTGCCCCGCATCTCCCCGAACTGGGTGAAGGGGCTGGCGCCGGCGAAGATCAGGACGGGCACGCGGCCTTTGTCGACGTTGTGGACGGCGCCGGCCAGGGATTGCGTGCCGCATTCCACATGCACGACCACCGCCTGCGCGCGACCGGACACCTGGGCGTGCCCCTGCGCCGCGGTCAGCGCGACCATCTCGTTCGGGCAGGTGATCACCTTCGGCAGCTTGCGGCCATGGGCGCGCGCCTCGGCCAGCGCCTCGACAAGGCCCGGATGGTCGGAGCCAAAATTGGCGAAGATGTACTCGACGCCCGCATCCTGCAGTGCGTCGAGAAAGGCGCCCGAGGCGGTGTGCCCCGCGCTTATGGGCACGGGGCCCGTCTTGCTGGTGCCGTCCATGCGCGTTCCTCCCTGAAGGAACAGATCTTGTCCCTGATTGTTGGAAGTCCAACCTTTTCGCGTCAAGTCAAGGATGCGCGCTTGGGAGAGATCCGATGCCGAAGGCGACAAGGCCGAGGAAGGATAGGGTGACGCCGGTTCCGGTGGTTCGCCTCGGCCCGCTCGAGGATTTCATCGGCTTCCATCTGCGGCTGGCGCAGGAAGCCTCCTTCCGGGCCTTCGCGCAGCGCGTCGGTGATCGTCGGCTGCGCCCCAGCCGCTTCGCCATCATGGCCTTGATCGCCGAGAATCCGGGCATCACCCAGACCGCCCTGTCCCGGGCCTCGGCCCGGGACAAATCGACCCTGACCACGGCACTCGACGATCTGGTGGTGCGCGGCCTGGTGCTGCGGGGCCGGGCGCCGGAGGACCGCCGCAGCTATGCGCTGATGCTGACCGCGCGCGGCCGCCAGGTCCTGGCCCGACTGATGACGCATGCGGCGGCGCATGACCGGCAACTCGACGAATTGGTCGGCCCGGCCGGCAAGCTCGCCCTGCTGCGTCTGCTGCGGCGCATCATCGGCGGCCTTGACTGAAGCGTGAGAGGCCACCGCCCGAGGTGCCGCCTACGATAAGTCCGGCGGAGGCATCCGGCCGAGGGGAGGCACGCGGAATGCGCATCGCGATCGGCTGCGACCATGCCGGATATCCCATGAAGGCCGCCGTGATCGATGTGATCCGGGGCCTGGGACACGAGGTCGAGGATCTCGGCACGCATACGCCGGACCCGGTGGACTTCCCCGATATCGCGCGCACCGTCTGCGCCCGTGTGGCCTCCGGCGCTGCGTCGCGCGGCATGCTGGTCTGCGGCACCGGTGTCGGCGCCGCGATCGCGGCCAACAAGCGTCGCGGCATCCGGGCCGCCGTCTGCCACGATGTCCACTCGGCGCATCAGTCGGTCGAGCATGACGATGTGAACGTCATGTGCATCGGCGCGCAGATCGTGGGTGCCTGGCTCGCGCGCGACCTGGTCCGCGCTTTCCTGGAAGCGCGCTTCGACGCCACGGAGGATCATCGGCGCCGCGTCGCCAAGCTCGCGGAGCTGGAGCAGGAAGGATAGAGCAGATCGCCGGAGGGCGGAATCGCCCGGAGGCGTGAATCTGCTCGCCAAGACACAGTACTCTAGCATCGCGCCGAGCCCGTCGCAGAGCGGGCCAGAAGGACAGGGAGGAACAGGATTGATGATTCGACGCCGTCACCTGCTGGGCGCTGCGGCCGCCACGCCCTTGCTCGAGAAGGCACGGGCCTGGGCGCAAGCGCAGCCATTCCGACCCGAGCCGGGTGCGCAGCTTCGCTTCTTGCGCTGGAGCCGCTTCCTGGAGGCCGAGGACCGGGCGACCACCGAGAATATCCGCGCCTTCAGCGAAGCGACCGGCGTGCCGGTGCGTATCGACAATGTCTGGCAAGATGACGTGCTGCCGCAGCTGAGCGTGGCGGCCCGCATCGGCAATGGGCCGGACCTCGCCTGGACCTTGCACACGACGCCGCACAT
The DNA here is from genome assembly GCF_018129085.1 of Plastoroseomonas hellenica. Lineage (GTDB taxonomy): Bacteria > Pseudomonadota > Alphaproteobacteria > Acetobacterales > Acetobacteraceae > Plastoroseomonas > Plastoroseomonas hellenica. The sequence continues at coordinate 162,677 of NZ_JAAGBB010000009.1, read as the reverse complement.
GTTCGCCGACAAGCTGCTGGACGTGACCGATGTCGCCGAGCATATCGGCGGGAAGTATGGCGGCTGGTATCCGCTGATCGAGCAGTACGGGAAGCGGGATGGCCGCTGGATCGGCATCTCGAACGTCGTCATCGGCGTGCTGCCAGTCTATCGCATCTCTGCGGTCCGCGAGGCGGGGTTCGAGCGCTTCCCGACCGATACCGATGGGTTCCTGCGCCTCTGCGAAGGGCTGAAGCGCATCGGCAAGCCGGCGGGTTTCGCCTTCAGCCGCGCACCCAGCGATGGCAATTCCTTCTGCCATTGGCTGCTCTGGTCACATGGCGGCAAGCTGGTCGACGAGAGCAACCGCGTGGCGCTCAACAGCCCCGAGACCATCCGCGCGGTGGAATATGCACGTGCCCTGGGTGCCCACTTCATCCCCGGCACGATCGGGTGGAACGATGCCTCGAACAACTCCGCCTTCCTCGCGGGACAGGTCGCGCTGACCAACAATGCGATCTCGATCTATGGCAAGGCGCGCGCCGATCGGCTGGAGATCGCGGATGACATCGACCACGCGCTCTGGCCGGTCGGGCCGGTCGGCCAACCGACCGAGCTGCATCTGGTCTACCCCTTCATCGCCTTCCGCTACAGCCGCTACCCGAACGCCGTGAAGGCGCTGCTGACCTACATGCTGGAGCAGCCGCAATATGGGCGGGTGCTGGAGAACTCGGCCGGCTATCTCAGCCACGCGCTCCGCGCCCATGACGATAGCCCGGTCTGGCGGAGCGACCCGAGGATCACGGTGTTCCGGGATGTCGCGGCGCGCGGCCGGCCGCTCTCTTATGCCGGTGCACTCGGGATCAACGCCGCCACCGCGTTTTCCGAAGGCATCGTCGCCGACATGTTCGCCGAAGCCGTCAGCGGCCAGGCCTCCCCGCGGGACGCGGTGGTGCGTGCGGAGCGCCGGGTGCAGCGGATCTATCGGGGGTGAGGCGGTTCGGCGCCGGGAAGGGGCCGGCGCCACCGCCGTTGCTGCAACAGCCGCGACGGGTCCTCGTCGTAGCGGGCTTCCAGCGCGCCCATCACCTGCGAGCGGCTGAGGCCGATATCCTTCAGCATGCGGTCCTCGCAGGCGGCGAGGCGCCTGATGGCGCGCCGGTTGCGGCGTGCCTCCAGGAGCTTCGCCGTGCCGTGCAAGGCCCATGCGAGGATGCCGAAAGGCTGCGCGATGGTCAGGCCCGGTGCCATGGCGTCAGGCCTTGCCCTGGCTCGCGGCCTCGGCTTCGCGAAGGGCCTGCGCGCATTCTTCGCAGCACACCTCCACCGTATGGCCGCCGATCTTCACCTGGATGGCATTGGCATCCAGCTCGCAGTCGCAGGCGGCACAGGTTTTCGCGGTCATGATTCCATCTCCTGGAAGATCCCGGGGGATCCGGGCGGAGACAGAAGGACCACGTCTGGTGGCCTGGCCGCTGTCAGATTCTTTAGCGATCTGCGTGCGGATCAGCGCAGGCGCAGGGAGCGCTGGAACTCCTTCGGCGTGCGGCCATAGGCCTGCCGGAAGGCGGCACTGAAATGGCTGTGGCTGGAGAAGCCGAGATCCATGCCGAGGGCGGTGAGGTCATCATATTGCCCCAGCAGGTCCAGCGCGCGCGCCAGCCGCAGGCGGAGCTGGTAACGGTAGAGCGGCATCGCCTCCACCTGCTGGAACACCTGCGTGAGATAGACCGGGGAGACGCCGACCTCCGCCGCGACCTCGGCCAGCGTCCAGCGCCGCGCCAGATCCGATGCCAGCACCAGCTTGGCGCGATCCACCAGTTTCTCGCGCCCGAAGCTCGCGCCCGCCGCATGCGATGTCCGCTCGCCGAGGGCGCGCCGCACCAGCGTCAGCGCCAGGGTCTCAGCCTCGAGGGTTTCGGCGACCTGACGCTGCAGGCTGTGCCGCAGCAGCGCCGCCAGCGCCTGGGTGCGCGGGTCGATGCGCCGGCGCAGCCGACGGAAGACCGGCCCCGCGCCCGGCCGGAGCTGCTCCTTTGGCGCCAGCTCCTGCAGCAGGGGCTCCTTCACCGCCAGGGTCAGGCTGGCATCGCCGCCCGCGACAGGGTGGCTGACGCGATAGGCTTCCGCTTTGTTGAAGAACAGGAGCTGATTGGCTTCGGCCACCGCATCGCTGCGGCCGACATGGCGGACATAGATGCCACGATAGGGAAAGACGAGATGCGTGGCGCTGGCGCATTCCTCGGCGCTTTTGTGCCGGCATTTGCCGCCGCAGGCGACGTCGCGGATCGCCGCGGTTTCTGTGTCCAGGAGAAGCTGCACGGTGAATTGCGACATGGGCGCACGGATGTCCTCCCGGCCCGAAGCCTAGCAGGAATCCCCGGTCATCGACAGCTCGGCGCCGGCCGGCGCCAGTCAATCGGCGCGCGCACCGGTCTCCTGGATGACAGCGCTCCAGCGCGCCGTCTCCTCCGCCATCAGCGCGCTCAGCGCGGCAGGCGTGATCGCTGGCGCGATCTGCATGCCCTGCTGCTCTAACCAGCGGCGCAGCTCAGGCTGCCGCACGGCATTCTCCGTCGCCGCGCGCAGCACCTCGCGCGCGGCGGGCGGCGTCGCCACAGCGACCACGAAGCCGAAGAAGACGGAAGCGTCGTAGCCGGGAAGTCCTTGTTCCGCGATCGTCGGGACGTCCGGCAGCACGGTGGACCGCGCTTCGGTGGTGATGCCGAGGGCGCGTAGCCGGCCTTCACGGAGATGCGGCAGGGCGGTCAGGACATCGGTGAAGACCATCGCGATATGCCCGGCGATCAGGTCGTTTAGCGCCGGGCCGGTGCCGCGATAGGGCACATGCTCGAAGCTGGTGCCCGCCATGCGGTTGAACAGCGCGCCCGCGAGGTGGGAGGAAGCGCCATTGCCCGAGGAGCCGAAGGCGAGACGTTCGCCACGCCTGCCGAGCGCGATCAGTTCCGGCACCGAGTGCGCGGGGACCGAGGCATGCACCGCCAGCACGTTCGGGATGCGGCCGATCGGCCCGATCGGCGCGAAGTCGCGCGTCGGGTCGTAGCTCTGCCCGGGGTAGAGCATGCGGTTGATGGCGAGTGGCCCGGAGGTGCCGAACAGGATCAGGCTGCCGTCGGCAGCGCCCCGCGCGACGTAGTCCGCGCCGACATTGCCGCCGGCACCGGCGCGGTTCTCGACGATCACCGTCTGCCCGAGCCCGTCATGCAAGGCGATGGCGAGGCGGCGGGCGATCAGGTCGGTGGGGCCACCCGGCGCGAAGGGCACCACCAGCGTCACCGGCTTGCCCGAAGGCTGCGCCAGCGCCGGTGCGGCGAGGGCGGCGAGAGCGGCGGTGCCGAGCAGGCGACGACGCGCGATCATGCCGCCATCCCCGCGAGCGCGCCGGGATCGGCCAGCAGCGGCGCCAGCGCCGTATCCTCCGTCGAGGGTTCGGGGTCGAGCGGGTCGCGCGGCAGCAGGCGATGCCGCAGCACCAGCCGTGCCACCGCCAGGCGCTCCGGCATGCCGAGCCGCTCCGCTTCCCAGGCGAGGGCGGCGGCGGAGGCGAGGTGATAGAGTGCGGAGGCCGCCTGGCGGGCCAAGGCCGGGTCATCCAGCGCCGCAATCACCAGCCCCTCCGTGCGCTCCAGCGCCGGCAAGGCTTCCGGTAGCACCGCGCCATTGCCGAGCTGCGCGCGGATATGCGCGGCGAGCACCGGCAGGGAACCCTCGCGCTGCACCGCGCGCATCACGTCGAGCGCGACGATATTGCTGGTGCCTTCCCAGATGCTGCCGAGATGCGCATCGCGCAGCAGGCGCGCATCCGAGAATTCCTCGATGTAGCCGCAGCCGCCGCGCACCTCCATGGCATCGCCGGTGACGCGCCGCGCATCACGGCAGGCGCGGAATTTCAGCAGTGGCGTCAGGATGCGGAGCAGGGCATAGGCGTCTTCTTCTCCGGCATCGGCGCGGCGCAGCGCCTCCGCGGTCTGGAAGACCATGCTGCGTGCCTGCTCGGCCGGCAGCAGCATCTTCATCAGTTGCCGCCGCATCAGCGGCATGTCGGCGATGCGCTGGCCGAAGGCGACGCGGCGATACGCGATGAACAGCGCCTCGGTCACGGCTCGGCGCATCAGACCGGCGGCGCGCACCCCGTTGGAGAGGCGGGAATTGTTGACCATGTCGGCCATCTGCTTGAAGCCGGCGGCGGGATCGCCGACCAGATAGGCGGTGGCGCCCTCGAGCCGCACCTCGCCGCTCGCCATGGAGCGCGTGCCGAGCTTGTCCTTCAGCCGGACGATCCGATAGCGGTTGGCGGTCCCATCCGGCAGGCTCCGTGGTAGCAGGAAAAGCGAGACGCCCTTGAGGCCCGGCGGCGCGCCTTCGCGGCGTGCCAGCACCATGGCGAGCTCGGCATCGGCGTTGGAGCAGAACCATTTGTCGCCGGTGAGCCGCCAGCTTCCATCCGACTGCGGCGCCGCCATCACGGCGGTGGCGCCGACATCGGACCCGGCGCCCTGCTCGGTCATGAACATCGCACCCTGGCTCAGCGCATCGAGGTCCTGGCTGGTCAGCGCCGGCAGGTAGCGCGCGACCAGCGCGGGATCGCCGAACTTGCGCAGCGTCCGGGCCAGGCTGTCGGTCATGCTGACCGGGCAGCAGAGACCGAACTCCGCCTGCACGAACAGGTAGGTGATGGCGTATTTGGCCGCCGGCGGCATCGGCGCATTCCAGCCCAGCACGCCGCCGCGATGCGATAGCGCGGCCAGCCCGTATTCGCCGAAGGCCAGGCGCTCCATCTCGCGATAGGCCGGATGGTACTCGATGTGCTGCGCATCCTCGCCGCGCCGCGTCCGGCTGTGCAGCACCGGCGGGTTGCGGTCCGCGGTCAGCGCCAGCGCCTCCAGCATACCGCCCGCCAGGGCGCCGAGCCGGTCGAGATGCGGCGCCAGATGCAGGCCGAGATCGGGCGGCAGATAGAGGCCGAGCAGCCGCGCCAGCGTCGGATCGGCCTGGTAGAGGTTGATGCCCTGGCTGTCGGGGACCGCCGCGGCGCCGGAGGGTGGGGCGAGAGTGCGCAGATGCATGGGGCGCCTGTTTTCTTGGAGCGTTTCCGTCCGGCGGATCAGAAGCGCATCCCGGCCCCTGCTCCAATCGATTTCTCGGCCGGACGCTTTGAGATAAACTCAACGGCGTCATGACCTACCGGCGACTGCCTTCCCTCAACGCGCTCCGCGCCTTCGAGGCCGCGGCGCGGCATCGCAGCGTCACCCGAGCCGCCGATGAGCTCGGGGTGACGCCGGGTGCCGTCAGTCGTCAGGTGCGCGGCCTCGAGGAGGATCTGGGGCTGGTGCTGTTCTCGCGCGGCCCCGCCGGGCTTGTGCCGACCGAAGCCGGCCGCGTCCTGCAGCAATCCTGCGGCGGCGCGCTCGACAGGATGGAAGCCGGGGTGGCGAAAGCGCGGGAGGCGGCGAAGCCGGTGCTCCTCTCGGTCGGCGCCTACGCGCATTTCGCCAGCCGCTGGCTGATCCCGCGCTGGGGCCGGTTCCGGGAGCGGCATCCGGGGCTGGAGATCGCGCTCACCACCAGCGCCGATCCGCTGGAGCTGCTGCCCGGCCAGTTCGATGCGGTCATCGCTGTCGCGGAGGACCGCCCCCGTCCAGGCTTCTGGACGCACCGGCTGCTGCCGATCGAAATGGTGCCGGTTTGCGCGCCGTCGCTGCTCGGCCCCGGGCGGTTCCGCTGGGAAGGGCAGACCCTGCTGCATTCGCGCCAGCGGCCGCGGGACTGGGCGCGCTGGCTGGCGGCTCAGGGCGTGGCGGGCGTGGATGCCGAGGCTGGGCCATCCTTCGAGAGCATCAGCCTGGCCGTCGATGCCGCGTGCGAGGGCCTGGGCGTCGCGCTGGCGATCCAGGGCCTGATCGGCGCCGACCTGGCGGCAGGGCGCGTGGTCGTCCCGGTGCCAGGCGTCCGGCGCTCCTCCCGCAGCTTCGTGCTCATGGTGGAAGCGGCCCGCAGGCAGGAGCCCGCTTTGTGTCGCTTCTGCGATTGGCTGGTCGAGGAAGCGGCGCGGGACGCCGCACCGGCAGCGACGTCGTGAAAGCGATGCCATGGGGCGGCCATGGCCGCTGCTGGATTGCGGCCGGCGCGGGTGCGGCAGGGATGCGGGCGGTGTATTCCTGCATCGTGGTGAGATCCAGGGGACGAGGACAGAGATGGCCAGAATGACCAATGGAGCCGCGCTGCTGGTCGCCGCGCTGGAGAATGAAGGCGTCGATCGCATCTTCGGCGTCCCCGGCGAGGAGAATCTCGACGTCCTCGACGCGCTCCGCCGGTCGCGGATCGAACTCATCCTGACCCGGCACGAGCAGTCGGCGGCCTTCATGGCGGCGACCCATGGCCGGCTGACCGGCCGGCCCGGGGTCTGCCTCAGCACGCTCGGCCCCGGTGCGCTGAACCTCGCGACCGGCGCGGCCTATGCCCATCTCGGCGCCATGCCGATGGTGCTGATCACCGGCCAGAAGCCGATCATGTCCAGCCGGCAGGCCCGTTTCCAGATCGTCGACGTGGTCGCGACCATGAAGCCGCTGACCAAGGTCGCGCGCCAGATCGTCAGCGCGGCCAGCATCCCGACCCTGGTGCGCGACGCCTTCCGCGTGGCCATGGAGGAGCGGCCGGGCCCGGTGCATCTGGAGTTGCCGGAGGATATCGCGGCCGAGGAGCTCGCCGATCCGCCGCCGCTGGTGCCGCCGCATCCCGTGGAGATCCCGGTGGCGCAGGCAGCGGCGCTCGATCGGGCCGCCGGCATGATCCTCGCTGCCGAGCGGCCGCTGATCATGCTGGGTGCCGCCGCCAGCCGTCCGCGCCTCGCCGCCGGGCTGCTGGATTTCGTGCGCCGCACCGGGATCCCCTTCTTCACGACACAGATGGGCAAGGGCTCGGTCGCCGGCGGCACCGAGCTTTACATGGGCACGGCCGCGCTCTCGGAACGCGACCATGTGCATGTGGCGATCGACCGTGCCGACCTGATCATCGCCATCGGCCATGACACGGTGGAGAAGCCGCCCTTCCTGATGGGCCCCAGCGGACCACGGGTGATCCATGTCGGCTATACGCCGGCCAGCGTGGAGCAGGTCTTCTTCCCCCACGCCGAAGTGGTGGGCGATGTCGGGCCGAGCCTTCGGCTGCTGGCCGACCGGCTGGACGGCCAGCTTCCCAATGCCGGCGCATTGCTGCCGCTCCGCGCGCAGATCCTCGGGCGCATCCTGGATCGCGCCGAGGAGGGCCGCTTCCCACCGACGCCGCAGCGCATCGTGCATGACGTGCGCCAGGCGATGCCGGAAGACGGGATCGTCGCGCTCGACAACGGCATGTACAAGATCTGGTTCGCGCGCAACTACCGCACCCGGGTCGCCAATACCCTGCTGCTCGACAATGCGCTGGCGACCATGGGCGCCGGCCTGCCTTCGGCGATGATGGCCGCGATGCTCTATCCGCAGCGGCGGGTGCTCGCGGTCTGCGGCGATGGCGGCTTCATGATGAACAGCCAGGAGATGGAGACGGCGGTCCGCCTGCGCCTGAACCTCGTCGTGCTGATCCTCGATGACGGCGCCTACGGCATGATCCGCTGGAAGCAGGCGGTGGACAGCTTCCCCGATTTCGGCATGACCTTCGGCAATCCGGATTTCGTGCGCTACGCCGAAGCCTATGGCGCCAAGGGCTGGCGCATCGCGCGGACGGAGGATCTGGTTCCGACGCTGGAGGCGGCCTTCGCCGCCGGCGGCGTGCACCTGGTCGCGACGCCTGTGGACTACACGGAGAACACGCGGGTGCTCGTCGAGGAGCTTCGCGCGATGGTGCCGGCGCAGCCCTCGGCCTGATCATCCCTCCTCCGCCGCCGGGCGGATCAGCGCACGCGTCGCGGACGCCGCCTCACCGCGGCGGAAGGGGCAGCGCGATGAGCGGCGGCTCGCGGTGCAGCCTGGCGAGGGCATCGGCCAGCGGGCAGACAGATCCCTTCACCGCCTCGCTTTATACGCCTCGATGAGTGCGTCGGCTGCCTCACTCAGGGCATTCGAGGGGCCGTCAGAGCCGAAGCTGTGGAGGCTCACGGCAGCTCCCTCGATGAGCAGCAGGAGCCCGTCCGCGAGGCTCCCTGGATCCGACAGCGCGGCTTTCTCCGCAAGGTCTGTTAACATCACCCGCATCTGGGCCTTGAAGCCATCGAGCACTTGACGAGCAGGATGGCCTTGCTGCGGGAATTCGATCGCGGCGTGGGTCATCGGCCAGCCCGGATAGTCGGGATGGCTGATTCGCCGGGCAACAGACATAATGATGGAGCGCAGATGCGCGAGGGGATCGTCCGCAAGTCCAATGGCGACCTGTGCCAAGATCGCCCACTCCGACGCTGCCTGCTTGCGCAAGCATGCTGCGCTCAGCTCGTCCTTCGACGCGAAGTATCGATAGAGAGTGGGCTTGGTAGTTCGTGCCTCGCGGACGATTTGCTCGACGCCGACGGCGCGGAAGCCTTGGCGGTAGAAGAGTTCACTCGCGGCAGCCAACAGGCGCTCCGCGACTTTAGGCGCTGCGCTGGCAGAGCAATGGCTTCTAGTGCTGCCGCGCGCTGTCAGCATCGGAGACTCGCTCACCGATTGCGAGTTGCAGCCTATGGTAGCCGGGCTGGCGGCTTCGCCCACTTCCAAGGTCAGGGTCCACCAGGAGGGGCTAATGGCCATCATTGCCCCCCGTACTTGCCATGGCGGCCCGCACCGCAGGGCCGGAGGGACTCAGCAAGCCTCCCACCTCTCCTGACCGATCCTGAGACCTGACCCGGAACCAGATGGCGTAGAGCGCCGGTAGGAAGACCAGGATGAGCACGGTGCCGATCGCGGTGCCGCCGATCAGCGTATAAGCCATCGACCCCCAGAACACGGAGTGGGTAAGGGGGATGAAGGCGAGCACCGCCGCGAGTGAGGTGAGGATCACCGGGCGGGCGCGCTGGACCGTCGCTTCCACCACCGCATGGTACGGGTCGAGGCCTTCCGCCTGGTTGCTGTGGATCTGGCCGATCAGGATCAGCGTGTTGCGCATCAGGATCCCGGCGAGCCCGATCAGCCCCAGGATCGCATTGAAGCCGAAGGGTTGATGGAACAGCAGCAGGACCGGCACCGCGCCGACCAGCCCGAGCGGCGCGGTGAGCATCACCATGGCGGTCGCGGAGAAGGAGCGGACCTGGATCATGATGACCGTCAGCATCAGGGCCACCATGATCGGGAAGACCGCGGCGAGCGCGACATTGGCCTTGGTCGCCTCTTCGATCGAGCCGGCCATCTCGATGCGATAGCCTTCGGGAAGGCGCGCCATCAGCGGCCGCAGCGCAGCCAGGATCTCCATGGAGACTTCGGGGGGCTGCTGCGCTTCGTCGATATCGGCGCGGATGGTGATGGTCGGCACGCGATCGCGCCGCTTCAGGATCGGATCCTCCATCCGCACCTCGGCACGGCCGATCTGATCGAGCGGGATCATCCGGCCATCGCGCGACATCAGCGTGAAATCGGCGAGCCGGGCGGGATCCAGCCGTTCTGTGCCGGCGCTGCGCGCGACGACATCGACCGTGCGGATATTCTCGCGCACCTGCGTGACGGTCACGCCGGTCAACAGGAACTGCAGCTGCTGCGCCGCTTCCGCCGGCGACAAGCCGATCAGCCGCAGGCGATCTTGGTCGAAGACGAAGCGAAGTGTCGGGGACCGCTGTCCCCAGTCCCGGTTGACCTGGCGTGAATGCGGATTGGCCCGCATCACCGCGAGGGCTTCATCCGCAATCCCCCGCAGCACGGTCGCATCCGGACCCCTGACCCGGAACTCGACCGGAAAGGGCGTATAGGGGCCGAAGACGAGTTGGGTGACGCGGAGATGCGCCTCCGGCGCCAGACCCTCGGCGATCTGCGTGCGGAGCCGCTGCTTGAGAGCCTCCCGCGCCTCCGCATCCGGCGTCAGGATCACGATCTTGGCGAAGGCGGGGTCCGGCAGCTCCGGCGCCATTGCGAGGAAGAAGCGGGGCGCGCCCTGGCCGATATAGCTGGTGACGATGCGCGTCTCCGGCTGCTGACGCAGCCAGGACTCCACCCTCGCGACCGCTTCGCTGGTCACAGCGATGCTGCTTCCCTCCGGCATCCGGACCTCGACCAGAACCTCAGGCCGGTCCGAGATCGGGAAGAACTGTTGCTTCACCGCGCCCATGCCGGCGACTGACAGCGCGAAGACCGCGACGACGGCGCCGGCCACGATGAATTTGCGGCGCACGGCCCACGCGACCATCCGGCGCAGCCGGCGGTAATTGGGCGTGCCGTAGATCGCCTGGTGGCCGCCTTCGACCGGCTTGATCGCGGGCAGCATCTTCACGCCGAGATAGGGCGTGAAGGCCACGGCGACGACCCAGGACACGATCAGCGCGAAGCCGACGATCCAGAAGATATTCCCGGCATATTCGCCGGCGGAGGACTGCGCGAAGCCCACGGGCATGAGGCCGACCACCGTCACCAGCGTGCCCGAGAGCATCGGCGCGGCGGTGTGGCTCCAGGCATAGGCGGCGGCACGGATGCGGTCCATGCCCTCCTCCATCTTCACCACCATGACCTCGATGGCGATGATCGCGTCATCGACCAGCAGGCCGAGGGCGAGGATGAGGGCGCCGAGCGTGATGCGGTCGAAGAAGCGCCCGGTCTCCAGCATGATGACGAAGACGGCGGCGAGGGTGAGCGGCACCGCGGCGGCGACCACGAGGCCGACGCGCCAGCCGAGGCTCGCCAGGCTGACCAGCAGCACGACGCCGAGCGCCATGAAGAACTTCAGCATGAACTCGTCGACGGATTCGGCGATGTTGACCGCCTGGTCCGTGATCTTGCTCAGGCTGATGCCGAGCGGCAGGGTGCCCGCGATCCTGGCGGTCTCCGCTTCCAGCGCCCTGCCGAGCTCGAGGCCATTCCAGCCGATCCGCATCACGACGCCGAGCGCGAGGCTGGGTTCGCCCTGATTGCGGATCAGGAAGGTTGCCGGATCCTCGTAGCCTCGGCGTACCTCCGCGATATCGGACAGGCGCAGGTTGCGGCCACCGGCGACGACCGGCGTATCCGCGATCTTCTGCAGGTCGTCATAGGCACCTTCGAGGCGGATGACGACCTGTGGCCCATCGGCATCGATCGATCCTGCCGGGGTGATCGCGTTCTGGCGCTGCAGGGCGGCGAAGATGTCCTGCGCGGTGATGCCGAGGGTCGCCAGGCGCGGGTAGGAGAACTCGACGAAGATCCGCTCCGGCCGCTCGCCCAGGATGTTGACCTTGTTCACCCCGGGGACGTGCAGCAGTTGCTGCCGGATCGCCTCCGCTTGCCGGACCAGCAGGCGCGGGGCCATGCCCGGTGCACGCAGCGCATAGAGCGCGAACGTCACGTCGGAATATTCATCATTGACGAAGGGGCCGAGTACGCCGGTCGGCAGGGTGCGGGCCTCGTCGCCGAGCTTCTTGCGGGCCTGGTAGAATTGCTCGGGCACCTCGGTCGGCGGCGTGTCGTCCCGGAGCGTCAGCGTCAGGAAGGCGAGGCCCGGGCGCGTCATCGTCTCGACGCGGTCGTACCAGCGGAGTTCCTGCAGCCGCTTTTCGAGCGGCTCGGCGACGAGATCCTGCATCTCCTGTGCCGTTGCGCCCGGCCAGGCGACGGTGACGGTGAGCACCTTGACCGTGAAGGACGGATCCTCGGCGCGCCCCAGCTTCAGGAAGGCGGAGGTGCCGGCGAGGGCGATCGCGATGAGCAGGAACAGGGTGACGGCACGCTCGCGCACCGCCAGCGCGGAGAGATTGAAGCCGCTCATCGCGCGGCGGTCCGCGCGCCGGCGACGCGAACTCGCGCGCCGGCATGCAGCAGATGCGCCCCGAGCGCCACCACCTGCTCGCCTGCGGTGACGCCGGTCACCACCGCGGTCTCCTGGCCCAGGCGTTGCACCTGGATGGCGCGGAAGGCGACGGCCGAGGCAGCCGGATCGAGGATCCAGACCCCGCTCGTTCTGCCGTCGTCGAACAGTGCGCCGAGAGGGATTTCGGAGGCCTGAGGCCCATTGCCATGCGCGGGGACCCAGACGGTGATCGTGGCGCCGAGCGGCGCTTGGGCGGCATCGCCATCCAGCACATAGCGTGCCTCATAGGTCCGGCTCACGGGATCGGCGGCGTCGGAGAGCTGGCGGAGGCGCGCCGGGGAGCGGCCGGGACCGGCGCCATAGACGCTCGCCTGCGCCGCCGATCCGATCGCCGGGCGTGCGGTCTCCGGCAGGTTGACGGTCGCCTCGCGCGGCCCGGCATGGGCGAGCCTGACGACGATCTGGCCGGCGGCGACCACCTGCCCGGGTTCGGCCAGGGCCTCGACGACCGTCCCGTCGGCATCGGCGGTCAGCACCGCATATCCGGTCTCGTTGCGTGCCACTTCGGCTTCCGCCTCGGCGGCTGCCAGTTGCGCCATCGCGCTATCGAGCGCGGCTCTCGCCTGCTCGTAGCGCTGCCGCGGGGCCCAGCCGCTGGCGAGAAGGCTGCGATAGCGCGCCTCGTCCGCCGTGGTCTGGACGACCAGCGCCCGGGCCGCCGCGACGGCGTTCTCCCGGGCCGTGAGCGCGAGGGCGAGGTCCTTCGGATCGATCCGCAGCAGCGGCTGCCCGGCTCGCACCCGCTCGCCGGTATCGACGAGGCGTTCGATCACCTTGCCCTGTACCCGGAAGCCGAGGTTGCTCTGCACGCGGGCGGAGATGACGCCGGTGAAGCCGCGGTCCGCTGCCGCGGCCGGCCGCACGGCGGCGACCTGGACGAGTGGCGGCTCGCGCCGCGGGTCCTCGACCGTCGCCCTGGCACCCCCCAGGCCGATCACGGCCATGGAGCCGAGGCCGAGGATCCCTACGGCGGCGGTGGCGGAGAGGAAGGCGGTCTTGGCGCGGGTCATGACAGGGGGAGCTCTCGGGCGAAGGGTCTTGGGGAGCGAGGGCGTGCGGGTGTGGCCACAGGCTTTGGCAGGAAGGTGGATATGCACCTATGCGGCATCGAGCGGCGCGTCCTAGTCACGGGCAATGGCCTCGAGGGCGGAGCGAAAGCCGGCGAGCTCGGTGCCCTCGAGCTTGGCGGCGACGGCGTCGTTTGTGTCCTGCCAGTATCGCGCGGCCTCGGCCAGCAGCGCGCGGCCGGCATCGGTCAGCAGGATGCGCCGGGTGCGCGCATCCTCCCAGTCCTGCCGGATTTCCAGCAATCCGCGCCGCTCCAGCGGCTTCAAGTTCTTCGTCGTCGTGGTGCGGTCCATGCCGAGTTCCTCAGCAAGGCCGTTGATGGTCGGCGGCGAGGGCTGATGCAGCGTCATCAGCAGGGAGAACTGCCAATTGTTCAGCCCGACGGGGCGCAGCACCTCATCGAAGCGCCGCCCCACGGCGCGGCTGGCCCGCTGTACCCGAAGGCACAGGCAGTCCTTCGCGATCCGGGCGACGGTGTCGGGGCTGAGGCCAGGGGCATGCGGCATGCCGTCAGTATGTGTATATGCACCTATATGTCAATCGCATTCTCTCGGGATCGACCAGGACAGCCCCGGGCGCCTGGTGGCGTAGCGGCCCGGAGGCGGGGAATGCATGGCGGCCAAACTCCCGGCCGCCTGCCACGTTCGGCTTCAGAGAGGCCAGCGGAAGCGCTGCGCCTCCCGGGAGGGTGCGCCATGCGGCTGCGGCGCTGGATGATTTCTCTGGGTGTGCCGGTCATCGCGATCGCGGTGATCGCCTATCTGTTCACTTGGCGCTGGTTCATTCCGATCCTGGAGCAGCAGGCTTCGGCCGCGCTCGGGCGGAATGTCGCGATCGAGGATCTCGATGTCAGGCTGGGACGCACCACGGAGATCACGCTCCGCGGTGTCCGGGTCGACAATCCCGAAGGCTTCCAGGCGGAACGGCCCTTCGCGCAACTCGGGACCCTGATCGCCCTGGTCGATGTCATGGCCTATTGGAACGAACGGGCGATTGTCATTCCCTCGATCACCGTCGACGGCGCCGATGTGCAGGCGATCGCGGCGTCGAAGGAGAGCAACAACTTCACCTTCGCGCTCGGCGGGCCCAGCGGTGAAGGTGCTGCGGCCGACCCGTCATCGGGCCCGCGCATCGGTGTCCTGAACATCCGCAATGGCCGGGTGCATGTCGCGCATGCACCGCTTCGCGCCGACTTCAACATTGAGCTCGAAACCCGCGAGAGCGCGAATACGGAACCGCAGCTCCTGGCCCGGGCGAACGGCACCTATGCCGACCAGCCGCTGAGCGCCGAGCTGACCGGCGGCGCCATTCTCTCCCTGCGGGAGACGGAACGCCCCTGGCCCATCGATCTCCGTATCGAGAATGGCCCGACCCGCGCCCGGCTCACCGGCACGCTCCGCGATCCGCTGGCCTTCGCCGGCGCCGATCTGCGGCTGGAGCTTGCCGGCCCCAGCATGGGGCTGCTGATGCCGCTGACCGGCATCCCGATCCCGCAGACGCCGCGATACCGGGTCCAGGGCCAGCTCGCCTATGCCGATGGCCGCGTGCGCTTCACCGAGATGCAGGGCCAGGTCGGCAACAGCGATCTCGGCGGCTCCATCGCCGTCGATCCGAAGGGCGATCGGCCGGATGTGACCGCGGATCTGCGCTCGCGGCGAGTCGATCTCGCGGATCTCACCGGCTTCATCGGCGGCACGCCCGGGCGGGATGCGCCGACCCGGCCGGATGCCGGCGCTTCCGGCCGCATCCTGCCGGATACGCCGATCAATCTCCCCAAGTTCGAAGCCGCGAATGTTCATCTCCGCTATCGGGCCGGCCAGATCCGTGGCCGTTCGACGCCGCTCGACAATCTCGATGTGGCGCTGGAACTGGTGGATGGCGTGCTGACGCTACGGCCGCTGCGCTTCGGCGTGGGACGAGGCGAGATCGCGGCGGACATCACCCTCACGCCGCGGGAGGGTGACCAGGCGCATGCGGTTGCGGATATCAATTTTCGCCGCGTCGACATCTCCCGCCTCATGCAGGCGGCGGGATCGCAGGGCGGTGGCGCCTTGAGCGGCAGGGCCAGGATCGAGGGCACCGGGCGGTCCACGGCACAACTGCTCGCGCGCGGCAATGGCGCCCTGACCCTGAGCACCTCCGGCGGCAATCTCAGCGCCCTGCTGGTCGATCTCTCGGGGCTGCGGCTTGGCAGCGCCATCCTCTCGGCGCTCGGCATGCCGGACCGGGCCCCCATCGAATGCTTCGTCGCAGATTTCGCACTGGAACGCGGCACGCTGAACACGCGGGCCCTGTTTCTCGAGACCGACAGCGCGCTGATTTCCGGCAGCGGCACCATCCGGCTCGACCAGGAAAGCATCGACTACCGCATCCGGAGCGCCGCCAAGCGCTTCACGATCGCGGCGCTCCCCACCGGCGTCCTCATCACCGGCCGCTTCGGCAACCCTTCCGTGACGCCGGAGGTGCTGGAGCTCGGCGTGCGCGGCGGCCTCGCGGCCGCCCTGGGGCTGGCCGCGGGGCCGCTCGCCATCCTGCCGACGATCGAATTCGGCATCGGTGACGACCCGCGCTGCAACGCCATGCTGGACCGGATCCGCCGGCCGGAGCAGGACCGGCCGCGGCAGCGTTGAGGCGGCTCCTGCGGGCCCCGCGATCGTTCCGCATGCTCTTGAAGGATGCGTGGCGGCTTTGCATATCGGGCCTCGGTTGCCGCAAAGCCTTGGAGGGACAGTGTGACGGAAACGGTGGAGCGCCATGAATTCGGCGCCGAGGTCGGGCGCCTCTTGGACCTGGTGGTCCATTCGCTCTATTCGGATCGCGAGATCTTCCTGCGGGAGCTGGTCGCCAATGCCGCGGATGCCGTGGACCGGCGCCGCTTCGAGGCGCTGACCCAGGCCGTTCCCGCCCTGCCAGAGAATGCCGCGGTGCGGATCATCCCGGACAAGGCCGCCCGCACCCTCACCATCGCCGACCCCGGCATCGGCATGACCAAGGACGAGCTCGCGGCGAATCTCGGGACCATCGCCCGGTCCGGCACGCGCGCCTTCAGCCAGTCCCTCGCCGAGGCCAAGCCCGGCGACCGTCCGAGCCTCATCGGGCAATTCGGCGTCGGCTTCTATTCCGCCTTCATGGTGGCCGACCGGGTCGAGGTCACCTCCCGCCGCTCCGGCAGCGAGGAGGCCTGGGCCTGGGCCTCGGAAGGGCAGGGCAGCTACACCCTCGCCCCCGCCGAGCGGGCGGAGGACGGGACGGATATCGTCCTGCACATCAAGGCGGACGCCGAGGAGTTTTTGGAGCCGCTCCGGCTGCAGACGATCATCCGCAAATGGGCGGATCACATCACCATCCCGATCACCATCGCCCGCGACGGCAAGGATGAGCCGGCCAATGACGGGACGGCGCTGTGGCGGAAGCCGAAATCCGAGATCAGCGAGGAGAGCTATACCGAGCTCTACCGCCATCTCGGTCATGTCTTCGACAAGCCCTGGGCGACCTTGCACTGGCGCGCCGAGGGCGCGCTCGATTTCACGGCGCTGCTCTTCGTCCCCGGCATGAAGCCCTTCCAGGTGGTCGAGGGCGAGCGCGAGAGCCGGGTGCGCCTGCATGTGCGGCGGATGTTCATCACCGATCAGGCGGAGCTGCTGCCGCCCTGGCTCCGCTTCGTGCAGGGCGTCGTCGATACCGAGGACCTGCCGCTGAACGTCTCCCGCGAGATGCTGCAGGCGACGCCGGTGCTGGCCCGCATCCGGCGCGCGGTGACAAGCCGCGTGATCTCGGAGCTGAAGACCCGGGCGAAGGATGCCGAGGACTACGCTAAGTTTTGGGAGAACTTCGGCACGACCCTCAAGGAAGGGCTGTGGGAGGATACGGAGCATCGCAAGGACCTGGCACCGCTGCTGCGCTTCCGATCCTCCGCTGTGGAAGGCTGGACCTCGCTTGCCGACTACGTCACGCGCATGAAGGAGGGGCAGGAGGCGATCTACGTCCTGACCGGCGACGCGTCGGAGGCGCTGGCGAAATCGCCCCAATTGGAAGGCTTCCGCGCCCGTGGCGTGGAGGTGTTGCTTCTCTCCGATCAGATCGACGCCTTCTGGCCGGAGCGGCTGGAACGCTTCGAGGAGAAGCCGATCCGGAGCATCACCCAGGGCGCCGTCGATCTCTCGAAGATCGCGAGGCAGGATGGAACCCCCGATGAGGCCGCGGATCTGTCCAGGCTGCTGCCACTGCTGAAGGACGCGCTCAAGGACCAGGCCTCCGATGTGCGAGCCACCGATCGTCTGGTGGACAGCGCCGTCGTGCTCGCGGCCCCGGCGGACGGGCTCGACCTGCACCAGCAGCGGCTGTTGCAGCGGGCGGGCCGGAGTTTTGGTGCCGGCATGCCGGTGCTGGAGATCAATCCCCGCCATCCGCTGATCCGGACCCTGGCGGCCCGGGCGGAGACCGATGCGGGCGTGGCGGAGATCGCGGAGATGCTGCTCGACCTCGCCCGGGTGCAGGATGGCGACAGCCCGCGCGACCCCGCGGCCTTCGCCCGGCGCGTGGCGGATGCGATCGCGGCCGGCATGCGGCCCCCGCCGGCCGCCTGACGGCGCTGTCGGCGGCTGCGGCAGCCTTATGCGGGTGGGACCTGCCATCGTATTGGGCGGCCGGCGAAGAAGGCCTCCAGATTGCCGAGCAGGATCTCCTGCTGCGCGCCCTGCGCCGCGCTCGACAGCGCGGCCATGTGCGGGGTGAGCACCACATTCGGCAACGCCTTCAGGCGGTCCGGCACCTGGGGTTCGTCCTCGTAGACGTCGAGCGCGGCTCCGGCGATGGCGCCTGTCTCGAGGGCTTCGCAGAGCGCGGCCTCGTCGACGGCAATGCCGCGGGAGATGTTGACCAGCAGGCCGTCCCGGCCGAGCGCCGCAAGGATATCGCGGTTGACGGCATGCCGGTTGTCGGTGCCGGCGCGCACGGCCACCATCAGGACATCCGCCCAGCGCGCCAGATCCATCAGACTGCCATGGAAGGCATAGGAGACATCGGGGCGCGGTGAGCGGTTGTGATAGCCGATCGCCATGTCGAAGGCGGCCGCGCGCTGCGCGATCCGCATGCCGATGGCACCGAGGCCATAGATGCCGAGGCGCCGGCCCGCCAGTCCCGGGACCAATGGCATGCGATCGAGCTTCAGGCTGGTCCAGCCGCCGGCGCGCACCAGGCGATCGCCGATGAGGATGTCGCGTGATGCCGTGAGCATCAGCCCGACGGCGAATTCGGCGACGCTCGCCGCATTGGCATCGCCCGCATTGGTCACGACGATGCCGCGCCTGGCGGCGGCGGTGCGATCCACCCCTTCAAAGCCGGTTCCATAGCAGCAGATCAATCCCAACTCCGGCAGGGCATCCATCAGCGCCGTATCGGTGCGCAGGCTGCCCAGGGTGATCAGCGCGCGCGCACCGCGCGCGAGGTCGGGGACGGCATCCGGGCCTGCGCCTTCGGGGAGCCTGTGCAGAGCATAGAGCCCGCTCAGACGATCATGCAGGGTCAGCGAGACGGGCATGGTGGTGAGGATCGTGGGCTTCATGGCTCCGCGCCTTCGCTGGACGAAATGCTGCAATGCTGCGAAGCAGCATGCAAACCCCGTGCCTGCTCTCGGCGTTGCATCATCTCGAAGGCGGTTCGCGCCGGGGAATGCGCGGGAGGTCCGGTTGGAAGCGCTGCAATACGGCCCACTGGCGGCGAGCTGTGCGCATCTCTGCGTCGATATGCAGAACCTCTTCGCGCAGGAGACGGAATGGCACACGCCCTGGATGGAGCGGGTGCTGCCGGTGGTGGAACGCATCGCACAGGCCAGGCCGGAGCGCACGGTCTTCACCCGCTTCATACCCGCCGAACGGCCGGACGACGCCACCGGGACCTGGCGGCGCTACTATGAGCGTTGGCGCAACATGACGCTCGATGCGCTACCGGCGGATCTGGTTGCGTTGGTGCCGCCCCTGCTGCGGCTGGTCCCGCCCGCCGCGGTGATCGACAAGCGCGTCTACTCGCCCTGGATCGACCCGGCGCTGGACCGGGTCTTGCGCGGGCGGGACATCGACAGCCTGATCATCACCGGCGCCGAGACCGATGTCTGCGTTCTGGCCACCGTGCTTGGCGCCGTGGATCGCGGTTATCGCGTCGTGATCGCGACCGATGCGATCTGCAGCTCCTCGGACCAGACGCATGATGCGCTCCTGACGCTGTACCGCTCCCGCTATGGGCAGCAGGTGGAAACCGCGGAGGCCGACGATATCCTGCGCTGCTGGCGCTGATGGGCGCGCAGATGCCGCGCAAGCTCACGGTGACATGGCAGGCCCTGGCCGGGTAGCGTGTCGCCCGGCGCTGACGTCGCGCGCGTGCAGAGGCAGGAAGAGGAATTCGCGATGAAGACGCAAGGCCCGACCCGCCGGCGCGGCGGCATCAAGGAGGGCGTCGGTGCCCTTTTGACGCTGCGCCGCTGACCTGATTTCCATCGATCGGATCCGCGCCGAATGAGCACCATGTTCGCGGCCTTCCTGCTCGCCTTCCCGGCGCTGTTCTCGATCGTCAACCCGATCGGCTCGGCGCTGATCTTCAGCCAGGTCATGGCGCACCGGACGCATGACGAACGCGCCCGTCTCGCGCGGCTGGTCGGCAGCTATTCGCTCGCCGTGCTGCTGGTCTCGCTCTGGGCGGGATCCTATGTCCTGAACTTCTTCGGCATCTCGCTCGGCGCGCTCCGCACCGCCGGCGGGCTGCTCGTGGCGATCCGCGCCTGGGAGCTGCTGATGGCGCCCGAGGTGCAGGAGGAGCGGAAGGAACGCCAGGCAGCACCCGCCAGCGCCGATGAGGACGTGGCCTTCTTCCCGCTCACCATGCCCTTCACGACCGGGCCCGGCACGATCTCGGTCGCGATCGCGCTGGGTGCGTCCCGGCCGGAGAGCGGTCCAGGCCTCTGGGGCTTCTTCGTCGGCGTCACCGCTGCGGCCGTGTTGATCGCCTTGCTCGTCTGGATCGCCTACACCTCGGCGGATCGGATCATCGCCCTGCTCGGCCATAGCGGCGCGCGGGTGGTGACGCGGCTGGTGGCCTTCCTGCTGCTCTGCATCGGCGTGCAGATCCTCTCGACCGGCGTGCAGGACCTTCTGATGCCGATCTTCCAGGGCATGCATCCGCCTCGCTGAATCCCGGTTTACAACCCGGCCTTCCGGTCGCAGCCTTCCTTTGTATCCAAGGAGGAAAGCGATGTCGGAACGGCCGGCCGGTGATCCTGGGGCGGGGGATCCGCATGCAGCGCTGCCGCTGCACCGCATCCGCGTGCTGGACCTGACGCTCGCCCGCGCCGGCCCCACCTGCGTCCGCCACCTGGCCGATTGGGGCGCGGAGGTGATCCGCATCGAGCCGCCGCCCGCCGGCCCCGGCGGCGACATCACCGGCAATCGCGACGGCTTTGATTTCCAGAACCTGCACCGCAACAAGCGCGCCATGCACCTCGACCTCAAGAGCGAGGCGGGGCGGGAGATCTTCTACGCGCTTGTCCGGCGCTCCGACGTGGTCGTCGAGAACATGCGGGCACAGGTGAAGTACCGGCTTGGCGTGGATTATGAGACGGTCAGCCGCATCAACCCGCGCATCGTCTATGGCTCGATCTCCGGCTTCGGGCAGGACGGCCCCTATGGCCATCGCGCCGGCGTCGACCAGATCGCGCAGGGCATGGGCGGGCTGATGTCGATCACCGGCGCGCCGGATGGCGGGCCGATGCGGGTCGGCATTCCCGTCTGCGACCTGACGGCCGGCAACCTGCTCGCGCTCGGCATCATGATGGGCCTGTTCCAGCGGGAGGAGACCGGCCGTGGCCGCTGGGTGCACACCAGCCTGCTCGAATCCATGGTCTTCATGCTGGACTTCCAGGCCTCGCGCTGGCTGATGGCCGGGCAGGTCGCGGGCCAGGCGGGGAACGACCATCCGACCTCGATTCCGACCGGTGTCTTCCCGGCCTCCGACGGGCCGATCACCCTAGCCGCCTCCTCGGCGCGGCAATGGGTGCGGTTCTGCGAGGCGATCGGCCGCGAGGAATGGCTGCAGAAGCCGGAATGGAGCACCACCGACGGAAGGTCACGCGACCGCGCCGCGATCAACGCGGCGATCGCGGCGGTCACGCAGGAGAAGTCGCGCCTGCATTGGATCGAGGTGCTGGATGCTGCCGGCATCCCCTGCGGCGCCATCAACCGCATCGACGAGGTCTTCGCGGATCCGCAGGTGCAGCATCTCGACATGGCGAAGCGCGTCACGCATTCGCGCCTCGGCGAGCAGCGCATCGTCGGCTCGGCGATCAACCTGACGGGGATCGACGACAGCCCACGCACCGCGACCGAGGACGCCGGCGCGGCGACCGATGCCGTGCTGGCGGAGCTCGGCTACGACGCGGCGCGGATCGCGGCGCTGCACGCTGCGCGCGTGGTGTGACGCGCGCCTGGGTCGAAACCGCGGCCGGAGGCCGCCACTGGTTCCTGCGGAGCGAGGCGAAGCCGATGCTCCGGGGCCGCGAATGCGGCCCCCGCGCGCGACCAGCAGCCGCGTCGGGCGCGCACGTGACAGCGCGCAAGCCAAGCCGGCGGATGCCGGCGCCGGCGTTTGAGGCCAGAATTACGTCTGCCCGCCGCCATTCACCTGCAGCATCTGGCCGGTGATGTAGGCGCCGTCCTCGGAGGCCAGCAGCCGCACCGCGGCCGCGACCTCTTTCGGCGTGCCCATGCGGCCGACCGGGACCCGGGCGATCGCCGCTGCGCGGCGCTCGCTGACCAGATCCTCGCCATCCTCGGCGATCGGGCCCGGTGAGATCGCGTTGACCGTGACGCCCTTCGGCCCGAACTCCTTGGCCAGAGCCTTGGTGAGCCCCCAGACGCCGTGCTTCGAGACGGAGACCGGCGAGTGCCCGGCATAGCCGTGCATGGCGTTCATGCCGGTGAAGTTCACGATGCGGCCCCAGCCGCGCTCCAGCATGCCGGGCACGCAGGCCCGGATCAGCCACACCGCACCGTCCAGGTCGACGGCGATGACGCGGCGCCACTCCTCCTCGCTGGTCTCCAGGAAGGGCTTGGCCGGCCGCAGCGCCGCGTTGTTGACCAGCACGTCGACGGCGCCGAAGCGGGCGATGGCCTCCGCCGCGATACGGGCGCAATCCTCGGGACGGCCGACATCGCCCATGGCCACCAGCGCCTCCACGCCGAGCGCGCGCGCTTCCTCGGCGACCGCCTCGCAGGCTGCGCGGTTGCTGGAACCGTTGATGGCGACATCGAAGCCATCGCCGGCCAGCGCCAGCACCGCGGCGCGGCCGATATTGCGGCCAGCACCGGTGACAAGGGCGGCCTTGCGTCGTTGGGTCATCTCTCTGCTTCCCCCTGGGTCGGGCATTCGTTGATCGCCCGACCTCACCAGAGCGCGGCGCCGGGGGAAAGCCGGAATCGTCCTAACCGGTCTTCGGCTTGCGACGGAACGGATAGGCGAATTGCCGCAGCATGCCCTTGGGCAACGGATCGCCGACGACGCCGTAGCGCTCCGGCCAGCGCTCCGCCGGCAGATGGTGGGTGCCGAAGAGGCGGTCGATGAAGGGCAGATGCGCGGCGTAGTTCACGTCGATGGCTTCGCGGTCGCTCGAGTGGTGCCAGTGGTGGTAACGCGGCGTGGCGAAGAGATGCTCCAGCGGGCCGAAATTCACCCCGACATTGGCGTGGATCAGCCCGGCCTGGAAACCGGCGAAGACCACATAGGCCAGCATCGGGCCAGGCTCGGCGCCCAGGATGAAGGCGGGCAGCATCACCATGGCCCGGGTCACCAGTGGCTCCAGGATATGCAGACGCGATCCGGCGAGCCAGTCCATGTGCTCGACGCTGTGGTGCACGGCATGGAAGCGCCAGAGCGCCGGAATCTCATGCATCGAGCGATGGATCGCGTATTCGATCAGATCGGCCAGCACCAGGACCGTGACGAACTGCACCACGCCGGGCAGATCGCGGAACCAGGCCTGCAGCCCGGCATTGATGCTCCAGGAGAACAGCGACGGCACCAGGATGGTGCCGACGAACAGGAAGATGCCGATCGCCAGGTGGTTGAAGGCGAAGTAGCGCGCGTCATGCCAGAAATCCGGCCGCAGCACCGCCTGTTCGCGCGCCCGCGGCATGATCTTCTCCAGGAAGATGAAGACGATCGCCGACATCAGCAGGTCGAGGATGAACCAGTCGAGGCCGATATAGGTGCGGATGTCGTAGCGCGGCCCGACCTGCACCCCGGCGCCGCCGAGCCAGAAGGCGAGCAGGGTCAGCAGCACCCCGATGGCGCCGAGCTTCCGCTGCCGGCCCAGGATGAAGGTCAGCAGCCCGAAGCCTACCGAGAACAGCATCCCTGCGCCCAGCAGGATGCGCATCCAGTCGAGGTCGTAGCCGGCGCGCAGCGATGGCGTGGTCAGCAGGTCGGGGAAGCGGAAGCAAAGCACCCCGAGCGTGCTGAGGACACCGAGGGCGATGGAGAGGTAGCCGCTGATGCGGCCATCCCCGAGGACGAGCGGCCGGCTCTGGCTGTCATGCGTCATCGGGCCAGAATAGACGGTCGACGAAACGATGACAGAATCATTCTGCACACCCGGCCGCGGTTTTCGGCGGCGGCTTGGTGGGAATGCGGGATGGCGATATCGTCATGGCAACAAGTCATCCAGAGGAACTTCCATGACCGCCCCCGATCGTCTGCGTGCCCTGCTGGCCAAGCCGGACTTCGTCGTGATGCCGGCGGTCTGGGATGGGCTCACCGCCAAGCTGACGACCGGCGCCGGCTTCAGCACCGCCTTCCTCTCCGGATCCTGCGTGGCGGCGAGCCGCCTCGGTGGGCCTGATCTCGACCTGATCTCCTTCGCCGAGATGTTCGACAGCTTCAACATGGTGCGCGGCGCCGCGCCGGATCTGCTGGTGCTGGCCGATGGCGACCATGGCTACGGCAATGCGATGAACGTGCAGCGGACGGTGCGCGCCTATGGCCGCGCCGGCGCCGCCGCGATCCTGATCGAGGACAAGATCACCCCGCGCGCCCTGACCTCGGCCGGCAAGCCCTGCCTGCCGCGGGAGGAGGCGCGGATGAAGATCCGGGCGGCCGTGCAGGCGGCGAAGGACTCCGGCGTCCTGGTCCTGGCGCGCACCGATTGCCGCCCGACCCAGGGCATCGATGAGGCGGTGGCGCGGATCGGGATGTTCGCGGCTGAAGGCGCCGACATCCTGTTCCTGGACAGCCCCGCCGATGACGCCGAAATCCGCCGTGGCATCGCCGCCGCCGGCGGCAAGCCGTCCTTCGTGGTGCTGTCCCCGGGCGGCGCGCGGGCGACGCCCACACAGAGCCAGGCCGCCGAGCTCGGCTTCAAGATCGGCACTTTCCCGACCGGCATGCTGTCTCCCGCGGCGGCCGGGATGCAGGCCGGGCTCGCCGCGATCGCCGCCGGCGCCTCGGAGGCGGCGGGCGCGCTGCCGCCGGCGGAGCTGCGCGCCATGCTGGGCTACGCGGATTACGACGCTGAGGCGAAGCCCTTCATCCTGCCGGGGTGACGGAGCGTCGCTCCGGAGCGATTTCGCGGTGGAAGAATCGTTCCGGAATTGATAGGATCGGCGGGGCGCCAGGAGGGCCCCGCCATGGCAGCGACGCTCAAGGTCTATCTCGTCAACAAGGCCGGCGACCTGTCCGGCCGCTTCGACGACAGCCACCGCAAGACCTGCGGCGAGAAGCTGAAAGCCTATTTCGACGCCATCATCCCGAGCGTCGCGAAGTACAACGCGGTCTCGGTCATCTGGGATGGCAAGGCGGCGGACCCGACCACATCCGACTTCGTCTGCTACCTGCTGACCAGCGCCGCGGACAGCATCGTCGCCACCAAGGCGACCGGCGACATCACCCTTGGCGTCTCCGGCTCGACGATGCTCAGCGCCGCCGACAAGGCCGTGGTGTCGGAAGTCTATCTGCGCCAGATCGTGCAGGGCGGTGACCCCCGCGGCAACGCCACGACGAACCGGGAGACGGTGGTCGCCAACTGCATCCTGCACGAGCTGGCGCACAATCTGCTGGATGCCACCGCGCCGAATGTCCTTGACGTGCACAAGGTGAAAGACGGCGTGATCTGCCGGGAAACCGACAACAAGCCGCTCACCGGTACGGATGCACCGGGCAACGCGGACAATACGGCCTTCCAGACCGGCTTCACCCGCCGGACCGCCGGCATCAAGCAGTACACTGGCGGCATGCCGTCATAGCGCCAGCAAAGGAAGCCCTGCGATGCAGGGCCTTCCGATGCGATCAGAGCGGCTCGCCCGCGCCGGTGCCGGCATGTGGGGTCGGAATGCACCACTCCTCGCCACGCGCGGTCGTCACATATTCCGGCCAGCGCAGGTCGACCGGCGGCGCGAAGTCGGACGGCAGTAGCGGACCCACCCAATCCGGCCCGCCGACGCCACCCCCGGTCCGCTCCCGGAACTCCGCCTGGGCGGCGGCCAGCACCGCCGGCTGCGTCGCCAGGTCGACCAGGGTCAGCGCCATGGTCTTCGCTGCGACGAAAAGGCCGGGATCGACCGCCGCCGGCAACCCGCCGAGCGCGTTGTAGGCCCAGTTCGGATAGGCGTAGCCCCTGGACGGCGGCCGCAGCCTCGGTCGCGCCGCGAGCAGCCGCACCGTCGGTGCGTGCCAGCAGAACTCCACGTAATCATCGGCGCTCAGGTGCTTCTGCCAGGAGGGCAGGCCGGCGCGCAGCCGCGCCTCATTCGCTTCCGGCGGCGTCAGCTTGCTCACTTCGGCGATGAAGGGATCCGGCATCGGCTCCAGGCCGAGGTTGCGTTGCATCGCACGGCCGAACTCGAGTGCTTCCTCGGCATAGGTCGGTGCGCCGATCACCTGCAGGTTCTTCCAGGTGAGATCGGTCATAACCGTGTTCGGCACGCCGACGCGCGTCTTGGTCACCCAGCGCACGAAGGCGCGGCAGCCGGTGCTGGCCGCGGCATGGCGCGCATTGTTCGCCAGCACCCGCCAGATCTGCTCCTGGATGCCGAGCGAGGAGGAGCGCCAGGAATACTGGATCTGCGAGAAGCGCGGCGGCAGGTTGTCCGATGTGGCGCCGCCATCGCCGAGCACGAATTCGTTCAGCGTCCAGGAGCCGGCATGGGGGAACATCGCCTCCTTGGTGTACTTGGTCGTGGTGTACATGAGGCAGAGCGCATCCAGCGCGCCCGGGCAGCGGGCGGCTGCATGCGCGCCTTCGATCGGCACCAGCGTCGGATCGATCCACTGTTCCGGCGTATCGGCCTCGAAGCTGATGACGGCGCTCCAATAAGCGCCAAAATGGGTCTCGCCGGTGACGGTGTTGGACGGCCAGGGATGCCAGACCACGGCGGCGTCCAGCCCGTCGTAGTAGCCCTTGGCGGCATGGATGGGCTTCGACCCGCAGACTTTCTCCGCCGGCTCCCCGAACAGCTTCAGCGTGCCGGCGACGCCATGCGCCTGCATCGCCGCCCTGGCGCCGAGGATCGCCGCGAGTGCGGCGGTGCCGAGGACGGAATGCGGGTCGGTATGCCCGGCGGCATAGGGATGCAGCCCCTCGCGCGGCGCCTGATAGGGCACCACCTGCTGCGAATTGCCCGGCACCGCGTCGTATTCGGAAAAGCTCGCCAGCACCGGCCCACCCTGGCCCCAGCTCGCGACGAAGGCTGTCGGCATGCCGCCCGAGCCTTCCTCGACGGAAAAGCCTTCGGCCCGCAGCAGCTCCACATAGTCCCGGGCCGAACGATATTCGCGCCAGGCCGGCTCGGCATGGGACCAGATCCGCGCATTGAAGGCGGAAAGCCGCTCCTGGTTGGCGGCGATCCAGTCCAGCGCATGCGCGCGGATGGCGTCCTGGTCCTGCATCGGTCTGTCCTTGCCGTGGTCTGTGCGCGCCGAAGGTTCCAGAAGGTGACGGGGCCGTCCAGACGGGGGGCCGCTATCGCCGGTGGCACTGAGCGGTGTGATCGTCGACGATGCCGGTCGCCTGCAGCCAGGCGTAGACGATCACCGGCCCCACGAACTTGAAGCCGCGCTTCTTCAGCGCCGCCGAGATCGCCTCCGACAGCGGCGTCTTCGTGTGCATCGTGATGCCATCGCCGCGGACCGGTGCGCCGCCTGCCATCGACCAGATGAAGTCGGAAAAATCCTCGCCGGCCGCCTGCATCGCCAGGTAGGCGCGGGCATTGCCGATCGTGGCCTCGATCTTGGCACGCGAGCGCACGATGCCGGGATCGGCCAGCAGCCGCTCGACATCCGCTGGGCCGAAGCGCGCGACGATCGCAGGGTCGAAGCCGGCGAAGGCGGCGCGGAAGGCGTCGCGCTTGCGCAGGATGGTGATCCAGGCGAGGCCGGCCTGGAAGCCGTCGAGCATCAGCTTCTCCCATAACGCGCGGCTGTCGCGCTCGGGCACGCCCCACTCTTCGTCATGATAGGCACTGAGCAGCGGGTCGCTTTCGGCCCATCGGCAGCGTTGCAGCACTGGCGGTCCTCTCATCCGGCGCGCGGCATCATCCCCCACGACACCGGACGAGGTCCAGGGCGCGGCAGCCTCTTACAGCTCGCACCACATGCGCATGAGGTTGTGATAGCAGGCGGTCAGGCCGAGCACGCTCGGGTGATCGTCGGGCAGCGCCTGCCGCGCCTGGATGATCGCCATGTCCATGTCGAACAGCAGGCGGCGCTGACCGTCATCCTTGATCATCGACTGGGTCCAGAAGAAGGATCCCCAGCGGCTGCCGCGGGTCACCGCGTTCACGCGATGCAGGCTGGTGGAGGGATAGACGATCATATCCCCCGCCGGCAGCTTCACCGTCTGCGTGCCATAGGTGTCCTCGATCACCAGCTCGCCGCCGTCGTAGTCCTCGGGCGGCGTGAGGAAGAGGGTGGAGGAGACATCGGTGCGGATGCGGCCGCCGCCGCCGGTCACGGCACGGATGGCATTGTCCACATGCGCGTGGAAGACCATGCCCATGTCGTAGCGGTTGAACAGCGGCGGAAACACCCGGAGCGGCAGCACCGCCGAGGTGAAGAGGGGCGAGCGGCCGAGCGCGCGCAGCACGATCTCGCCGAGCTCGCGGGAGGCGGCGGAGTTTTCGGGAACCTGCAGGTTCTGCTTGGCCTTGGCCGACTGGTCGCCGGCCGTGACCTTGCCATCCACCCAGTCGGCGGCTTCGAGGGCGCGGTGGATATGGGCAAGCTCTTCCGCGGTCAGCACCTGGGGAATGTGGACGAGCATCAGACGCTCCTGGCAGTCGGCAGGCCATCCTAGGGCGATGCCCAGGACAGGAAAAAGAGAGGGGCCGTTGCCGGCCCCACTCACGCTATCGCCATCGCCGGCCGATCAGAAGGTGGTGCTCAGCGAAACCAGCACCGTCCGTCCGGCACCGAGCACGGCGCGATTGGTCCAGAGCTGAGTGTAGTTGCGATGATCGGTCAGGTTATAGCCGTTGATCGAGACCTGTAGATTGTCGTTGATCCGATGCGAGATCAGCGCATCGAGCGAGAAGTTCTGCGGTACCTCCGCGGTGTTCGCAGGGTTGAGGAACTGGCCGCTGTTCCAGGTGACACCGCCGCCGAGCGTGACGTTCCAGGGCTGGCCCCGGTTGAGCTCATAGCTCGTCCAGAGCGAGGCGGAATGGCGCGGCACGAATGCCACGCGGTGGCCGACATTCGCCGCCGTCAGCGAGCGCGTGGTCTCGCTATCGAGGTAGCTGTAGCGGGCATTGATGAGCCAGGCATCGGTGATCCGCCCGGTCGCGCCGAGGTCGAAGCCGCGCACGCGCTGCCGGTCACCGGAGGAGAACGTCACACCGGTGGAAGGGTCGCTTTCGATGGCGTTGTTCTTCTCGATCTGGAAGACGGCCGCGCTCAGCCCGAGCCTGCCGTCCAGCACGTTCACGCGGGCGCCGAGCTCGTAAATGGTGTTCCGCTCCGGCTCCAGCGCTGTGTTGTTCGCATTCGCCTGGCCGGGCTGGGTGGTGAAGTTCGACCCCGGCGCGAAGGTCGACTGAGCATAGGAGAAGTAGAAGGTCGCGTTCGGTGTCGGCTCCCAGATGATGGCAGCGCGCGGATCCCAGAAGCTGTTGTCGGCATTGAGTTCGGTCTGTGGGAAGCCGGGGCCGAATTGCTGGTAGTCGGTCTGGAAGCGACTCCAGCGCACGCCACCGAGGACCGAGATCTCCGGCGTGAACCAGATCCGATCACTGGCGAAGACGCCGACAGCCGTCGTCTGTGCGCGGCGCGTCGCATTGTTCGCGGTAGAGCGCGTGTAGCCGAAGGCCGCGTCGTTGTCCGGCGCCAGCAGGTTGCCCCGGAAATTCGTGCGGTCGGTGCCATAGGCATAGCCGATGCGCTCGTAATCTTCATAGGAAGCATCGACGCCGAGCGTCGCCTCGTGCCGGATCGAGCCGGTGTTGAAGCGCGCGACGGCGGTGGTCACGTTCTGCAGACCCCATGTGGTGCTCTCATAGGGCGAGCCCGCGCCGCTGAAGGAGTATTGCGGCACGCCGCCGCGGCCGGTGAAGAAACGCTGTGTGCAGGTCGCATCGCAGGACGCGATGCTGTAGCTGAAGAAGCGCTCCTGGTAGCCGAGGCGGGTGTCGTTGTAGAGCGTCAGCCAGTCGGTGGCGCGGTGCTGCAACCGGGCGGTCAGGCGATCGACCGTCGAGCGGTCGCGGTCAACCGGCCCGCCGTACCAGGTGCCGCGGCCGATGCCGTATTCGGTGACCGGCCGGCCGACCGAGGCGCCGGCCGGCGTGAGCACCGGGACGCCGGCATCGGTCGCCTCGTTGTAGTGGTAGTGCAGATATTCGAGGGTGAAGGTGGTGTTGGTGCCGAGGCCGAAGGCGATCGACGGCGCGACGCCCCAGCGGTCGCCGGAATCAAGGTTGCGGCCGACGATCGATCCTGTTTGCCCCATCAGGTTGAGGCGCATGGCGGTGGTCTCGCCGAGCCGCTGGTTCAGGTCCAGCGTGCCGCGCGCGAAGGGGCCCATGCCGCCGGTGACCACGG
The DNA here is from genome assembly GCF_018129085.1 of Plastoroseomonas hellenica. Taxonomy (GTDB): domain Bacteria; phylum Pseudomonadota; class Alphaproteobacteria; order Acetobacterales; family Acetobacteraceae; genus Plastoroseomonas; species Plastoroseomonas hellenica. Next base: position 132,593 of record NZ_JAAGBB010000009.1, on the reverse strand, counting down.
CGTTGTAGGCGTTGCCAAGGAAGGGCACGCGGCTGTTGACGTTGACCGCCCCGCCCGCGGAGCCGGCGCCGAAGGTGGTGCCGGACGGCCCGAGCAGTGCCTGCACCTCCTCGAAGGTGAAGGCGTCGCGGCGATAGGTGCCGAAATCGCGAAGCCCGTCGACATAGAGATCGTTCTGCGCGGTGAAGCCGCGGATGCGGAGCTGGTCGCCATTGACGCCGCCATTGCCTTCACCGATCGAGGAGGTGATGCCCGGCACGTTGCGCAGCGCCTGCTCCAGCGTCGTCACGTTCTGCTGGCGCAGCACCTCCTGCGGGATGACCTGGATGGTCTGCGGCAGGCTCTGGATCGGCCCCTGCAAGCGACCGAGGCCGGTGCCCGAGCGCAGCGTGTTGTCCGGCGCGCGGCCTTCGACATCGATCGCCGGCAGATTGACCGATCCGCCTTCGGGCGTGGCCGCGGTCTGGGCGGCGGCCGGCGTCTCGATGCCGACCGCGAAGCCCACGGCTAGGCTGGCCCCGAGTGCACTGTGCGAAACCGCCGTTCGCAGCGTGTTGGTCCTGGTCACCTCGACACCCCCTTCAAGAGCTTCCCCTCGCCCCGCGTCGCCGCGGGCCGGACCCCGGCGAGCCGGGGTTCGAACAAATTTGCTCTACTGCTAATGATAATGACTCGCAATAGTGCTCTGTCGATGCATTACCGGCCATTGCGGACCGCAACGGCGGGCTCAGACCGGTGGGGCGGCCTGGGCAGGACCTGCGTGGCGCAGGATCGCCGCCATCAGCGCGGCAGCGGTCCGGTGGTGCTGGCCCGGGCCGATGACGACGAACTCGACCTCGGCCAGTTCCGGCAGCGAACGGGAGGCTGGCAGGGCGGCGAGGCCCCGCGGCAGCAGCCGCGCCGAATGCGGCGCGACGCCAAGCCCCGCCCAGGCGGCGGCGCAGAGGCCGCTCAGGCTGCCGCTGGTGCAGGCGAGCCGCCAGGACCGGCCGGCCCGTTCCAGCGCGTCCAGCGCCACGGCGCGGGTGATGCTCGGCGGCGGGTACAGCAGCAGGGGCAGCGGCTGGCGCGGGTCCGGCCGGATGCCGGGCCGGCCGATCCAGGCGAGCTGCTCCCGCCAGGCGACCTGCCCGCGCGTGTCGCCGGCGCGGCGCTTGGCGAAGATGACATCGAGCTCGCCGGCGTCGAAGCGCTCGTAAAGCACGCCACTGAGCCCGACCGTCAGCTCGAGATCGACCGAGGCGTGGCGCTCGGCGAATTCCGCCAGCACCGCCTGCAGGCCGGAGAGGACGAAGTCCTCGGATGCGCCGAAGCGGATGCGGCCACGCAGCTCCGATCCCGTGAAGAAGCGGTCGATGCGCTCATGCGCATCGAGCACCTGGCGGGCATAGCCCATCAGCGCGTCGCCGTCCGGGGTCGGGGCTACGGAATGCGTGTCGCGCGCCAGCAGGCGGCGGCCGAGACCTTCCTCCAGCCGCTTGATGTGCTGGCTGACGGTTGATTGGCGCAGCCCGAGCCGCTGTGCGGCCAGGGTGAAGCTCCGCATCTCCGCCACCGCGACGAAGGACCGCAGCAGTTCGGGACTGGGCATCGACACCATGCTGGCCGCACTCCGATATCACGATCCATGAATACTATTATCGAAGATATTCGGATATGCGATCTCCACGGCGAGCCTAAGTTGCAGGTCCTTGACGGTTACAGAGGAGCGCGGCCGATGTCGCTCACCCGGATCTGGTCCAGCCTGCACATCGATCCCTACCTGGCCGCCCTGGTCGGCACTGTGGCCTTGGCGGCGCTGCTGCCGGTGCGCGGCGCCGGCGCAGAGGCGATGGATTGGGCCGTTCGTGCGGCGGTCGCGTTGCTCTTCTTCCTCTATGGGGCACGCCTGTCGCCGCAGGCGGTGCTTGCCGGGCTGATGCACTGGCGCCTGCAAGCCATCATCTTCGCCAGCACCTTCATCCTGTTCCCGGCGGCAGGTTTGCTCCTCACCACGCTGCTGCGCCCTTGGCTGACGCCGGAGCTGACGCTCGGGATCATGTTCGTCTGCGCGCTGCCATCGACCGTGCAATCCTCCATCGCCTTCACCTCCATCGCGCGCGGCAATGTCTCGGCAGCGCTCTGCAGCGCCTCGATCTCCAACTTGCTCGGCATGGTGCTGACGCCGGCGCTGATGGTGGTTCTGCTGAACACCCACGGCACCGGCTTCAGCCTGAAGGCACTGGCGGATATCGCCTTGCAATTGCTGCTGCCCTTCGTCGCCGGTCAGTTGCTGCGCCCGCTGATCGGCGCCTGGTTGCTGCGGCACAAGGCGATCACCTCGGTCGTCGACCGCGGCTCCATCCTGCTGGTGGTCTATGCGGCCTTCAGCGCCGGCATGGTCGCCGGCATCTGGTCGCGGGTCAGCCCGACGGGCCTCGTGATCGTGCTGCTGCTGGATATGGTGCTGCTGGCGCTGGTGCTGCTGGTCACCACCCGGGTCAGCCGCTGGTGCGGCTTCTCCACGGAGGACGAGATCGCGATCGTCTTCTGCGGCTCGAAGAAGAGCATGGCCGCCGGCATCCCGATGGCGAACATCCTCTTCGCCGGGCAGGCGCTAGGCCTGATCGTGCTGCCGCTGATGCTGTTCCACCAGGCTCAGCTCTTCGCCTGTGCGACGCTGGCGCGCCGGTACGCGCGGCGCTCGGAGGCCGCGCAGGCGCCGGACGCCGGCCTGGAAGGCGCAGCCCGGCCGGCCTGAGGGCGCCGGTCGCGGCGCCACACGCTTCACCGCGCGGCCCCGATCGCTCCGGGTGGCTTCTGCCGCAAGGTCAGCCCCGGCAGGATCGCCAGCAGGCAGATCACGCCGATCGCCATGAAGGCATCGCGGAAGCCCAGCATGCCGGCCTGGGCTTCGACCATGCGGATCATGAAGTCATAGGCGGCGTCGCGCCGGATCACCTCCGGCAGGCCACCCTGGGTATAGAGCATCTCCAGGAGCCGCCGCGTCTCCAGCACCGCCGCGCTGCTCTCGGCGCCCGCGTTCAGCATCTCCGCATGCAACTGCGTGCGGCGTTCCAGGAACACCGAGAGCAGGTTGGTGCCGAAGGCGCCGCCCAGCATGCGGCAGAAATTGATGGTGCCGGCGCCCTGGCCAAAGAGCTGCACCGGCAGCGCGCGCATGGCGCCGACATTCATGTTCGGCATGGTGAGACCGAGGCCGACACGGCCGATCAGGATCCACCAGGCCAGCCCCCAGAAGGGCGTGTCGGTGCCGACGCCGCCGATCAGCCAGCTCGACAGCGCGAAGAGCGCCAGCCCGGCGCAGACCGGCAGCCAGGGCGGCAATACATCCGCAAGCCGGCCGGCGATGACGAAGACCACCGCCACCACCAGCCCCGCCGGCATCAGGATCAGGCCGGAGCGCGTCGGCGTATAGCCCTGCACCACCTGCACCAGCAGCGGCAGCAGGTAGGTGGAGCCGAAGATCGCCGCGCCATAGATGAAGGCGACCAGTGCCGCTGCCGTGAAGCCGCCATGAGCGAAGACGCGGAGGTTCATCAGCGGCGCCGGCGCGACGCCCTGCCAGACCAGGAAGCCGACGGCAGCGGCGAGCGCCATCAACAACTGCGCGACAACCCGGTCGGAGCCCCAGCCGTAATGCTGCCCGTCGGTGAGGCCGGCCAGCAGCGTGCCGATGGCGGCGGCGAGCAGCACCGACCCCAGCCAGTCGAAGGCGCGGGGCGCGCCGGTCGCGATGCGGCCGGGCATGAAGAACAGGCCCATGACGAGGCCCAGTATCGCGGTGGGCAGGCTCAGATAGAACACCGCGTGCCAACTGAACTCATCCACCAGCACGCCGCCGAGCGTCGGTCCGATCGCCGGCGCCATCACCACGCCGAAGCTGAACAAGCCCATGGCGGTGCCGCGGCGTTCCGGCGGGAAGACCAGGAAGATGATCTGCATCGACAGTGGCTGCAGCAACCCTGCAGCACCCCCCTGCGCGATGCGACACATCACCATCAGGGTGGCATCGTTGCCGATGCCGGCGAGCACCGAGGCCAGGATGAAGACGCTGATGGAGCCGATATAGGTCGCGCGGAAGCCGAAGCGGTCAACCGCCCAGGCGTTCAGCAGCATCATGCTGGTGGTCGCGGCGAGGAAGCCGGTCGAAAGGAGCTGCGCCTCCTCATGTCCCATGCCGAGCGCGCCGGTGATGTCGGGCAGCGCCACGTTCACGATGGTGGACGACAGGATGCAGGACACGGTGCCGGTCAGCACGGTCAGCGTCACCAGCCAGCGGAAGGCCGGGCCGTAGCGCGCGAACATCGCCTCGACGGAAGGGCCGCGCGTCGGCGCGGCGTCACTCATGGCAGCGGACCGGTTCTTCGACCGGTCCGAGGCCGCGAATGCGGCCCGCGCGCAGTCGCGCGAAAGCCAAGGCGGCGGATGCCGCCCGCGTCACGCCGGGAGGCGTGCCTCCGGCACGACGCGATTGAGGGGGCCTTGATCGTGTCAACGGTCAGGCCCGCTCGTATCGCGCGCCTCGGCCTCCACCCGCACCATCATGCCCGGGCGCAGCAGGCCGGGCGGTGGCGGTGGCCGCAATTGCACGCGCAGCGGCAGGCGCTGGGTGATCTTGGTGAAGTTGCCGCTGGGATTGGGGCTCGGCAGCAGCGCGAACTCGCTGGTCGCGGCTTCGATCACCCGGTCCACCACGCCGTCGAAGACGCGGTCCGGCCAGGCGTCCACTGTCACCCGCACCGGCGTGCCGGGGCGGAAGAAGCGGATATCCGTCTCCTTCACATTTGCCTCGACGCGGATCTGCGCGGGGTTGTGGACCAGGATGATGCGCTGGCCCGCCAGCACGTATTCGCCGGGATCGACGAAGATGCGGTCCACGACGCCGTCGAAGGGCATGCGGATCGTGCGGTCCGCGAGGTCGAGGGCGGCGCGGTCGCGCGACGCAGTGAGCTCCCGTTCCTGCGGGGCCAGCGCCTCGAGCTGGCGGGTGATGACCTCCATCTCCTCCCGTGCCGCTTGCGCCGCGGCCATCAGCGCCTCCGCGTTGCGGATCTCGGCAGCAGCGCCGATCACCCGCTGGCGCGCGGAATCGAGGCCGGCGCGCAGTTGCTCGAGGCGCTGCCGGGTGCCGGCGCCGGAGGCGATCAGCCCTTCCGCGCGCGCCAGCTCGGATGTGGCAAAGAGGCGATCGGCCTCCGCCGCCGGCAGCGTCGCGCGCGCCTGGTCGAGGCGCGCGATCGCCGCCTGATGCTGGCTCGCGCTCTGCCGGTCGACCATCGTGAGCCGAGCCTGCAATTCGGCGCGGCGAGCGGCGATGCCGGCGATGCGCGCCTCCAGCTCCTGCACCGCCAAGCTTGCCTCACGCGGGTCGATCTGCACCAGCAGCTCGCCTTCACGCAGGTTGTCGCCGGCGGTCACCGGCAGGCGCTGCACCCAACCCGGCACGCGGCTGGCGAGCATGATCATGTCGGATGCAATGCGGGCATCGTCGAGCACCACATGGGTGAACTGCCAATGCACCCAGCGGAGTGTCAGCCCCAGCCCGAGAGCCGCCACCAGCGCCAGCCCGATCAGACGCGCGTAGCGGCGGAGCGGCTTGCGCCTGACCGGATCGGCGGTCTCTTGTGTGGGGCTCTTGGACGGCCCGACATCCATTTGAACGCTTCCTTGCCCGCATCCGCCGTCTGACGCGGCGATGCGGCAGCGGAAGGATAGGACCACAATGCGCCAGAGGCCAAATCCAGCCCCTGACGCCTCAGCCAGGATTGCGCAGATTCTCCCGCAGGGTGCGGCCGGCATAGGCGGTGCGGAACAGCCCGCGGCGTTGCAGCTCCGGCACCACCAGGCGGCCGAACTCCTCGAAGGTGGCCGGGAAGACGGTGGGCGGCAGGATGAAGCCGTCACAGGCGCCGTCGCGGAACCAGTCCTCCATCACGTCGGCGATCATCGCCGGCGTGCCGGCCAGCAGCGCGCGCGGCCGGCGCACGGCTTCCGCGAAGCTGATGCCCTTGTCGCGCGCCACCTGCAGCATGCGGTCGCGATGGCCCTGGACGCCCTGGTTGCCGCCACCGGCATCCAGCGCCTCCGGCGTATCGATCCTGCTGAGGTCGGCGACGACGGACCAGGAGCTGGCGGCCAACACCAGCTCGGGATCGACCAGCGACTCCAGATAAGCGGCCTTCTCCTGCGCGATCGACGGCGTCTCGCCCACCACCACGGTGATCGAAGGCAGGACGGCGCATTCGTCCGGCGGCCGGCCGGCAGCGTCCACGCGGCTCCGCATGTCGGTGCGGAAAGCGAGCGCATCGGCCTTGGTCGCCGGCGTGCAGAACAGCATCTCCGCCCAGCGCGCCGCGAAGGCGCGGCCGCGCGGGGAGGAGCCGGCCTGCATGATCGCCGGCCGCACCTGCGGGCTGCGCGGGATCGAGAGTGGGCCGCGCGTGTTGACGTAGTGGCCGACATAATTCGCGTAGCGGATCTTCGCGGGATCGGCGAAGACGCCGGCTTGCTTGTCCAAGACCAGCGCGTCTTCGTCCCAGCCGGTCCAGAGCGCGTCGCAGGCTTCCATGACCTCATCGGCCATGTCGTAGCGCTGCTCCTTCGGCGGCAGCCCGGCCATGCCGCAATTCTGCGCCTCGAAGTCGCGCGCCGTGGTGACGACGTTCCACGCCGCGCGGCCCTTGCTCAGGATATCCAGCGAGCCGAGATAGCGCGCCAGGATATAGGCTGGCATGAAGCTGGTGGAGAGCGTGACGCCGAGGCCGAGGTGCCGCGTCGCGCGCGCCATCATCGGCAGCAAGGTCATCGGGTCGAGCAGGCTGAGCTGGCCGCCGCGGCCGACATAATCGGCATAGCTGCCCTTGTAGAGATCCGGGATGCCGAGGCCGTCAGCGAAGAAGCAGGCATCGAAGCAGGCGGCTTCCAGCACGCGCGCGATCTGCTCCCAGCGCTGCGGTTCGAACAGGTCATCAAGCGTCGCCGCGGGGTGGCGCCAGGTGCTGGGATAGCTCGCCGACGGCCCGGCCTTGAGATAGGCGACCAGATGCATCTTGCGCGATGGGGGCATGGGCAGCTCCGTGCCGGGACGCGGATTCTGGCACCGGTCCCGGCGTTCGACAAAATCTCGACCAAGCCCCGATGCAGCAATCACCATGCCACTCGACCCGCCGAACCCTCTTGCCTGAATCGGCGAAGACTGCGATGCGCGAAGCTGTCGCCACGCCGCGCGACCCAATTCACGGGACAAGCTCCATGACCCCGACCGAGACCATTGCCGCCATCCGCGCCGACGCCCGCTTCCAGGTCGCCTGCGACCGGCTCCGCGCCGACCACGACCGCACCGTCACCGATGTGGTGACGCTGACCGAGATCCCGTCGCCGCCCTTCGGGGAGGAGAAGCGGGCCGCGGCCTATCTGGAGATGCTCCGCGCACATGGGCTGGAGCAGGTGGAGCAGGATGAGATCGGCAATGTGATGGGCCTGCGCCGCGGCTTCGGCAATGGCGACATCCTGGTCGTCGCCGCGCATCTCGACACGGTCTTCCCGGCCGGCACCGATGTGCGCGTGCGGCGGGAGGGGACGAAGCTCTTCGCCCCCGGCGTCAGCGACGATACCTGGAGCCTCGCGGTCAACCTCGCCTTCATCCGGGCGCTCGATGCCGCCGGCATCCGCACCCGGCATGACCTGCTCTTCGTCGGCGATGTGGGAGAGGAGGGGCTCGGCGATCTACGCGGCATCCGCCACCTTTTCGCCAAGGGGCGGCATCGCGAGCGCATCCGCGCCTTCCTCACGGTCGACAGCCCGGAGGTGGAGCGCATCGTCTCCGGCGGCGTGGGCTCGCGCCGCTATCGCGTGACCTTCCGCGGCCCCGGCGGCCATTCCTATGCCGCCTTCGGTCTGGTGAACCCGATGTATGCGATGGCCGAGGCGACGCGCGCGCTGGCCGCGGTGCCGGTGCCGCAGTCGCCGCCGACCACACATTGCGTCAGCGTCGTCTCCGGCGGCACTTCGATCAATGCCATCGCCAATGCGGTGACGATCGAGGTCGATCTGCGATCCGCCTCCGCCGCCGAGCTGGAGCGGCTCGACACGCGTTTCCTGGAGATCGTGAACGAGGCGGTAGCAACGGAGAATGCCGCGCGCTCCACCGCCTCCGGCGCCATCACGGCCGAGATCGCGCGGGTCGGCGATCGCCCGGCTGGCGAGACGCCGGAGGGAATGCCGATCCGCAGCCTCGCTGCCGCCGCGGTCGCGGCGGAAGGCTATGCGCCGCATTTCGAGTTCTCGTCGACCGACGCCAATGTGCCGATGAGCCTCGGTATTCCCGCACTCAAGATCGGCGCCGGCGGCCGTGGCGGGCGCGCGCATTCGCTGGAGGAATGGCTGGATGTGGAACCGGAAGAGAGCCTGCGCGGCATGCGCACCAGCCTGGCCGCGATCCTCGCCTTGGCGGAGATGGAACAGGTCGGCTGAAGCGCCCGCCATGTAGACGAGCGGCGGAGACATCCGCCCGCCCGGCGGCCGGTCATTGGCCGGCCAACTACGCCCTCATGCAGCGCCTGGGGCGAGGGCGTGGCCCCCTTCGACCGCGACATTGATGATCAGGGCGAGACCGGCTGCTACAGCGTCACCTTCGAAGGTCGGCAGCCTCCATCAGCGAATCGAGGGTCCGCGCGACCGCGCCTATGTGGAAGCCCGTCGGTGCCGTGATAGCTTCGGCGAATGATCCTTGGCGCTCGGCCGATGCTGTGCACGGGAAGCGGCCGGTCGGCAAACAACCCGATGACGGGGGCGTCTTGTCGTCTGACTTTCATGCCTAGAAGCAGACATTCGCGCTGGGGGAAGACGCTTGGACATATCGCCGCTCCTTGTCATCTTCGGCGCCTGCGCCGTGATATTCGCCATTCTCCTGCATTCCGGCACACGGGGACGACGAGGCCGGATTCCCCCCGGTACAGGCAAATCGACGGAGATCGTCGTTGCCGGACTGGCTTCAGTAAACATCGCCGGCGTGCTCGGCCTCCTTTGGTTTGCGGCTGCGATGCTCGTCTATGACGGGGTGATGGTCGTAGAGCTTGTGATCTGCGCAGTTCTCATCGCAGTCCTGGCCATGACCACGGGTGGCGCTTTCGCGCTCAAGCGGCACCGCAAGACCAAGGCCGCTGTCGCTCTGTTGGCGGTCGCGGCCTTGCCGGCGATCGCCGTCTACGGATTCCTGCTCTACCTCGATAGCCATCCGATCGACATGCGCTAGGAGCCTGTCTGAGAAAGGCACGTGGAGGGCTGTCGCGGGATTTTTCGCCCCTGGTGTGCCGGGCGACGCAGCCGATGCTGGTTGCCTCGGCGAGGAGGCCGGCGCGCCAGGGGCGAAAAAGAACCGACAGGCCGCCCGCGGCCTTTCTCAGACAGGCTCCTAGCCCGCGAGCATCAGTGCCGCAGCAGCGACAGCACGATCTCGACGGCGATCAACGCCAGGATCGCGATCTCCAGCAGCTCGGCGCGACCGCCAGCCGCTTCGCTGTGCAGCGCCGTATAGGTCTCGCGGATGATCGCGAGCTTGCGGTCCACCGCGGCGCTGACATTGGCCACGCGAAACAGGTCCATGGCCGCGGCATAGACGCGGGCGAGATAGACGTCCTCCGTCACCTGCAAGGCGTTGTCGACCCGTTCGGCGAGCTCTGTCACCTCGGCGACCAGCGTATGCAGCCGGCGCGCCAGCCGCGCATAGCGGCGGGAGGCCAGCAGATGCGTGCGCCGCCGCGCGTCGTCGACAAGCTCCCGCATGCGCGGCAGCTCCTCGTCCAGCATCTCGTCATAAGTGCGGATTTCCAGGAGCTGCGCGTTCGCCATTTCCAGCACGTCGGCGACATCGGTCTCGCGCTGCGGTTCATAGATGAAGGCGCGGTCCCAGGTGATCACCGCGAGATCATCGGGGTGGTAGGAGAAGCGCTGCCGCAGCAGGTCGCGCCGGGCACCTTCCGACAGCGGCCGCTCCTCCCCCGACAACAGCGGAACCAGGTCCACGCGCTCCTGCAGCGCTTCTGCGGTGACCGGCTCGTCGAAGGCATCCACGATGGCGAGCAGGTAATCCTCCTGCAGTGGCGCCATGGTCGGCCGCTCCAGCGCCTCGCCAAGCAGCGCGCCGAGCTGCGCCAGCAGCTCCTGCCAGATGCTGTTCGCCGCGGCGGGGCCCACCGCCAGATCGGTGTGGTTGACCAGGCTGGTGAAGTCGCTCCAGCTCAGATCCTGCACCGGCAGGCGGAGCGCCAGGGTGACAATGCCGAAATCATAAAGGCGGACGCTGGCGGTCGCGGCCATCGCGGCGCCGCCGATCTGCAGCGTCACCGGCCCAAGCTCGAGCGCCAGCGGCGGCACGCCGAAGGAGACTGCCTTGGGCGGCGTGCCGGCCAGCCGGCTGCGGGCGCTGGCACCTTGGGCACGCTGCGCCCAGAGCTGCTCGGCGCGCTTCAGGTCGATCGCATAGGCGATGTCGAACAGCCGCTGGGCGATGACCAGACCCGAGCGGACCTTCAGCTCCGGCATCACGACCCGCGGGTCTTCGCCGATTCCCGCACCACATAGGTGTGGAAGCGCACCGTGCCATCCTCCGCGGTCTCGCGGTACAGGCCCTGGATCTCGTTCTCGAAGCCGGGGAAGAGGTTCGCCGCGCGTTCGAAGGCCTTGAGATAGGCGATCATCGGCCGCGATCGCTGGCCGAGCCGCTCGCCCGGGATTACTGTCGCGATGCCGGGCGGATAGACCAACCAGAGCGTCGTCGCGATGCGGCCATCCGCTTCCTCCAGCGGCACATAGTCCACGCGGTTGCGCACCAGCTCCCGCACCGCCTCATGCGGCGCCATCGCCATGTCCGGGAAATGCTCGGCGCGGAACTGCGCCGCCTGCAGCGCGCTGACATTCTCCGACCTATAGAAAGCCTGCATCTCCGCGCAGAGGTCGCGGAGCCTGAGCCCGGCGTAGCGCTTGGGGCGGCGCGCGACGAAATCCGGAATCACCTCGTCGAGCGGCGCATTGTCGTCATGCAGCTTCTTGAAGGTGACGAGGTGGGACAGCAGCGTGCCCGCCTTGCTGCTCTCGCTACCCGGCGTCAGCAGGAAGAGCAAGCTGTTGAGGTCGTTCTTCTCGGGCACGATGCGGTTCTGCCGCAGGTATTCGGCGACGATCGGCGCCGGCACCCCGTGCTCGGCATAGCCGCCATCGGCGAAACCCGGCGTCAGCACGGTCAGCTTGTTCGGATCGGTCATCGCCCAGCCCGGCGCGACATCGCCGAAACCGTGCCAGTCCTCGCCAGGGCGCAGCTCCCAATGCGCGGGGTCGGAGGCGAGCGCGTCGGTCGGTGCCTCCTCCCAGGGAAGCTCGGTGCCGTTCACGCGCACGGTCTTCGGCACGAAGGGTTCGAAGAACCAGCGGCGCGCCGGATCCGTCTCTTTCTCCTCGAACTCGCGGCGGGCGAAGCGCATCTTCTTGCGCATCTCGATGCCGAGTCGGACGGTATCGTCCCACAGCACCTCCCCCGAACGCCCCTTCATCATCTGCGCGCCGACGTCGAGCGAAGCGAAGAGCGGATAGAAGGGGCTGGTCGAGGCGTGCAGCAGGAACATCTCGTTGAAGCGCCGGTGCTCCACGCGCCTGGCGTGATCGCCGATATGGCTGTCCTTCACATGGATCTGCGATGCCTGGGAGAAGCTGGCGAGCTGCTTGTGCGTGCTCTGCGTCACCAGGATGCCGGGCGCATCGGGGCCGAGCCGGTCGAGGCCCATGCCGAAGCGCCCGCGGAACAGCGGGTGGAACTTCATGAAGCCGGCCCAGGCCTCGTCGAACAGGATGTAGTCGCAGAGGTGGCCGATGCGCTTCAGCACCTCCTCGGCGGAGTAGATGGTGCCGTCATAGGTGCATTGCTCGATCACCGCGGCCCGGAAAGGGCGCGGGCGCTGCCAGGCCTCGGGGTCCTTGACCAGCGGGTTGTCGCGGATCGATTGGCGCAGCTTCTCCTCGTCAAGCGCGTCGAGGCGCATCGGGCCGATCAGGCCATGCGGGTTGCGCGCGGTCTCGATGAAGACCGGCACCGCGCCGCCGAGGAAGAGGGCACCGTGATGCGCCGCCTTGTGGTTGTTGCGGTCGAACAGCACCAGGTCGTCCTCTGCCAGCAGCGCGCAGAGGGCGATCTTGTTGGAGGTGGAGGTGCCGTTCAGCACGAAATAGGTGCGTTCGGCGCCGAAGATCACGGCCGCTTCCTGCTGCGCCTTCAGGGCCGGCCCCTCATGGGTCAGGAGGTCGCCGAGCTGGAGCACGGAATTGTCGAGATCGTCGCGGAACACCGCCTCGCCCAGGTGTTCGACGAAGATCCGGCCGATCGGGCTGCGGCTGTAGAACATGCCGCCATTGTGGCCGGGACAGGTCCAGAGCTGGTTGCCCTGCTCGGCGTAATCCACCAGCGCGCCGAAGAACGGCGTCTTCAGCGTCTCGGCATATTGGCGCAGGCGGGAGACCAGGTTCTTGGCGATGAATTCCGGCGTCTCCTCGGCCAGGAAGACGAAGCCGTCGACATCGTCCAGCACCTCGACCGGGATGTCCTCGAGACGGTGGCGCCGCACCAGCAGGATAATCGGCACATCGAGGCCGCGCTTGCGCACGAAGGAGATCAGGGACGCGGCCTTGCCCTGCAGGCCCTTCTTGCCCCAGTCGACGATGATGCAGCCGATGGCACTGTCGGTGCGGATCACCAGCTCCGCGTCGTCGTCGCGGCGGGCGCGCAGCACGGCATAGCCCATCCCCTCGACCTCGGTCAGGATCTGGCGCAGCCGGGCGCCTTCCAGGTCGGTCTCGTCGAAGGCCGGTGCGCAGACCAGCACCTTGAAACGGCGCGCGTATTCCATCCGGGGTCCCTCTCCGCGGGGCCACGCCCGCTCGCGGCCGGACCCTGGCCGGCGAAGTCACGACAATTCAAGCCATTGGCCTGTGACGCTTCAGTGACGGCGGCGGTAGCGGCGACTGTGGCGGTCCCGCTTAGGCGGCGTCCGCCGGCGGTGCGTGCTTGGCGGCCTGCCATTGCCGCTGCACTTCTTCATCGACCGCATGGGCCGACTGGCCAGGCGAGACCACCACAACGGCGCCGTTCAGGGTGAAGCGGTGCGGCACCTGGTACCTGTTGGCCTTGTCCAGGCAACGCGCGATGACGTGTGGCAGGTAATCGGTGTCGTAGGTGGGGTAGTCCACGATGTCGATGCTCATCGACGCCTCCCTGCTTGCTTGACAGATAGCCTAGGACAGCGGAGCGGGCGGGGTCACGCGCCTTCGCGTCCCGGTCGTGTGATCGCTGCGGGGGAGGCTTCCGTACCGATATCAGAACATCTAGTCGCCGCCGGACCGCGAGCCCGGCATCTGATCCGCCCAGCCGAAGACGGTCCGCCGCTCGATCTCCGCGACATCCGCGGGGCGCGGGAAGGGCTCCGGCGCCGGCTCGCCAGGGCTGCGGGGGCGGCCGATGGCGGCGAAGAAATCCTCGAGCCCGCCGGGGGCGAGGAACCAGACGAAACTCATCGGCGCCGGTCCCGGATTGACGAAGCCATGCTTGCGGTTACGGCCGAGGAAGACGGTGGAGCCCGGTTCGATCGGTCGGTCCTCGCCCTCGATGCGGGCGAAGCCCTGGCCGGCGGTGACGTGGATCACCTCGTCGTGGCGGTCATGGCTGTGCTCGCGCACCATGCAGCCAGGGGCGACGGTCTGGGTCCCCATCGAGAAGCCGGTGCCGAGTTCCCGCCCGCTCAGGATGCAACGCACGAAGCCATTGGCCGGCACCGGCTGCCAGAAGCTCGGCGCCTCATCGGGGCCGATGACGCGCACCTCCCCGCGGCTCTCTTTCTCCATCACGCCACCTCCCTTGCATCGCGCCAACGGTAGAGCATCAGCATCAGCGACGCCGCGCGACGCGCCAGGCCGTGCAGCGGCACCGGGCGCGGCTCGGTGAAGGGCAGGCCGAGCTCGGCTTCCGGCACGCCCTGCACCGCACGGGCGAATTCGCGCCCGAGTGCGACGGAAAGCGCCACCGCGCGCCCATTGCAGCCCGCCCAGGCATAGCCATCCGGCCCCAGCCGATGCAGATGCGGGAAGTAATCGGTGGTCATGCCGATATTGCCGCTCCAGACATAGTCGAACCGCACCTCCCCGATCTGCGGCCAGAGGCGTTGCAGCCGTGCCCCGATCATCGGGCGCAGCCGGGCCGGCTGGTTCGCGGGGATCGCGACGGCGCCACCGGTCACCAGCCGGCCGCGCGCATCCCAGCGGGCGAAATACAGCTCCCCATGGGTGTCCGACATGGCCTGGCGGCCGGGGATGATGCTGCGCGCGACATTGTCGCCGATCGGCCGGGTCGCCATCTGCCAGGACAGCACCGGCACGACGGACGTCGCGATCTCCGGTGCCAAGGATCGGTTGAAGGTGCCGGTATAGGCATTCGTCGCGAGCACCAGCGCCCGCGCGCGAACCGTGCCGCGCTCGCTCCGCACCAGCCAGCGCCCGCCCTGATGCGCGATCCCCGTGACCGGGGAGCGGGCGAGGATGGTGGCGCCCAGCGTGAGTGCGGTCGCAGCCATGCCGCGGGCCAGCGCCAGCGGATTCACATGACCGCCGGTCGGGTTGGTGAAGCCGCCGAACCAGGCGTCCGAGCCCAGCATCTCCCTGAGCGCCGCGCGGTCCAGCAGCGCGACCGGTGCGCCATGCAATTCCCAGTCGCGCATCCGCCGCTCCACCACGCGCATGCGGCCCGGCGTATGCGCGGGCTGCACCCAGCCCGCCTGTTCGGCTTCGGCCGCGATGCCGTGGTGGCGCGCCAGGTCGAAGAGCGTCGCGGCGCTATCGCGCAGCACCGCGACGAAACGCTCGCCGGCGGCGCCATGGCGGCGGATGATGGCGGCCGGGTCGTAGCGCGACAGCGTCGGGATCACCTGGCCGTTGTTGCGGCCGGAGGCACCCCAGCCGGGCTCCGCGGCTTCGACGACGATGCAGGGGATGCCGGCCTCGCGCAGGTGGATGGCCGTGGAGAGGCCGGTGAAGCCAGCACCGATCACCGCGACCTCCGTCTCGACCATACCCTCCAGTGCCGGCAGCGCGGGGCCCGCCGGCGTGACGGCGGCCCAAAGCGAGGGTGGCCAGCCAGGTCCCTCTGTCGCGCCGCTGGTCGCCATGCCTTGCCTTTCCGGGTTTTCAGCCGACATCAAAGCGCCGCCGGACGGCCACCTCAAGCATGCTTGCGTGCGGCAGGCGGTTCCGCGGCACTCGGCCGGCAAACGAAAGGACCCTGCGATGGCACTGCGGCATGTGATCGGGCTGGACCACGTGGTGGTGGCGGTGCGGGACCTGGATGCCGCGGCCGCGGGCTGGCAGGCGCTCGGCTTCACCGTCTCGCCGCGCGGCACGCACAGCGCCCATATGGGCTCCGGCAATTACACCATCATGTTCGGGGAGGATTATCTGGAGCTGCTCGGCGTGCTGGTGCCGACGCCGCATAATGCGCCGATGCGTGCCTTTCTCGATGGCCGCGAAGGGCTGGAACGCGCTGCCTTCACCACCGACGATGCAGCCGCGGGCGTCGCGGAGCTGCAGGCGCGCGGCATCGCCGCGACCGGCCCGATCGCCTTCGGCCGTCCCGTGACGCTACCCGGCGGCGGCGAGGCGGAAGCGCGCTTCAACGTCTTCCAATGGCCGCTCGATGCCCGTCCCGGTGGCCTGCGCATTTTCGCCTGCGAACATCTGACGCGGGAGAATGTCTGGATTCCCGCGCTGCAGTCCCATGCCAATGCCGTCTCCCGGATCCTGCGGGTGGAGGTGCTGGCGACAGCGCCCGCGGGAGCTGCGGCCTCCATGGCGCAACTGCTGGACCGCAGGGCGACCGCCGATCCCGACGGTGCGCAGCGCGTGCCGACCGGCAGCGGCCGCGCCGATCTCGTTTTTCTGGACCGGACCACGCTTGCCGCGCGCCACCCCGGCCAATCCCTGGCCGGGCTGCCGGAGGAAGGGGCCGCGGTGCTGGTGCTGGGCACCGCCGATCCGGCCGCGACGGCCGCGGCGCTCGGTCTGATGCCGGATGCGCCACTCTTCGTGCCGGCGACCCGGGCGAATGGCGTGGCACTGCGTTTCCTTCCTGCCTGACGGCGCGGCGTCGTTGACGCCGCGCTGAGCGCCCGGTCATGCTGCGGTGCAAAGCCTCCTAGCTGTCGGGACTCTTCCATGGACCTTACGCGCCGCGCCACCCTGCTGACCTCGGCCGCGCTGGCGGCCAGCGTGCTGCATCCCGAACGCGCCTTCGCGCAGGAAACGCCGCGGCGCGGCGGCATCATGTCGGTGCATTTCGCGACCGAGCAGCGCATCCTGAACCCAAGCCTGCAGGCCTCGACAGGCGTCTACATCGTCGGCGGCAAGATCCAGGAACCGCTGGTCGACCTCGATGCGAACGGCAATCCGGCGCCGTGCCTCGCAGAAAGCTGGGAGGCGGCGCCCGACGGCAAGACCATCACCTTCAAGCTGCGTCAGGGCGTCACCTGGCATGACGGCCGCCCCTTCACCGCCGCCGATGTGCAGTTCACGGCGATGGAGATGTGGAAGAAGATCCTGAACTACGGCACGGCCGTGCAGCTCTTCCTGGAGGCCGTCGATACGCCCGATCCGCACACCGCGGTGTTCCGCTATTCGCGGGCCATGCCGCTCGGCCTGCTGCTGCGCGCGCTGCCCGATCTCGGCTATGTCTCGCCGAAGCATGTCTATGAGGGATCGGACATCCGGCAGAACCCGGCAAACACCGCGCCGATCGGCACCGGCCCCTTCCGCTTCGTGCAGTATGAACGCGGCCAGTTCATCATCGCCGACCGCAATCCCAACTACTGGCGCAACAACCTGCCCTATCTCGACCGCGTCATCTGGCGCGTGGTCGGCGACCGCGCCGCGGCGGCGGCGCAGATGGAGGCCGGGCAGATCCTGTTCAGCCCCTACTCCTCGCTCACCATCGCCGATCTGCAGCGCCTCGGCCGCGATCCGCGCTTCGAGGTGACGACCAAGGGCAACGAAGGCAATGCCCGCACCAACACGCTGGAATTCAACTTCCGCAACCCGGTGCTGGCCGATATCCGGGTGCGCCGCGCCATCGCGCATGCGCTCGACGTGCCCTTCTTCATCGAGAACTTCCTCGGCGATTTCGCGAAGCTCGGCACGGGGCCAATCCCTTCGGTCTCCACCGATTTCTACCCGCAGGGCATGCCGCAATACGCCTTCGACCGGCGTCGCGCGAATGCGCTGCTGGACGAGGCCGGGCATCGGCGCGGCGCCGGCGGCGTGCGCTTCAACCTGCGCCTGCATCCGGCGCCCTGGGGCGAGGACATCGCGCTCTGGTCGACCTTCATCCAGCAATCGCTGCAGGAGGTCGGCATCCGCGTCGAGATCGTGCGGCTGGACGCCGCCGGCTTCCTGCGCAGCGTCTACAACGACTGGAACTTCGACCTCGCGACCGGCTGGCACCAGTATCGCAACGATCCCGCGGTCTCGACCACCGTCTGGTACCGCTCCGGTCAGCCGAAGGGCGCGCCCTGGACCAACCAATGGGGCTGGACCGATGCCGAGACCGACCGCATCATCGACGATGCGCAGTCCGAGGTGGATGCCGCGAAGCGCCGTGCGCTTTACGCGGATTTCGTGCGGCGCGTGAACACCGAGCTGCCGATCTGGATGCCGATCGAACAGATCTTCGTCTCCGTGCTGAGCAAGCGGCTGCGCAACCATTCCAACACGCCGCGCTGGGCCTCCTCCTCCTGGCACGATCTCTGGCTGGCTTCATGATGGCCGCCCTGGCGATGGCCGCGGGTCGGTCTGACGGGTCTTTTCCGCCCCCGGCACGCCGGCTTCCTCGCCGATGCAACCGGCATCGGCTGCGTCAGCCGCCGCACCAGGGGCGAAAAATCCCTCGCCACACCTCCGCCGCTGCCATCGCCAGAACGGCCCCCTGATGCGGGTCCTTGCTCTCGCGGGGCGGCGGCTCGCCGCCTCCCTGCCGACCTTGCTGATCATCCTGATCGGGCTCTTCCTGTTGCTGCAACTCGCACCCGGCGACACCGTCGATGCGCTGATGGCGCAGATGGGGGGCGGCAGCGCCGAGATCGCGGCCGATCTCCGCGCCTTCTACGGGCTCGATCTCTCGGTCCCGGCGCAGCTCGGCAACTATCTGTGGCGGCTGGTGCGGCTCGATCTCGGCTTCTCCGCGATCTACGGCAAGCCGGTCGCGACCGTCATCCTGGAACGGCTGCCGGCGACCTTGCTGCTGATGACCGCATCGCTCTCCTTCGCGTTCTTCTTCGGGCTGGTGCTCGGCGTGCTGGCGGCGCGGCGGGTGAACCGCTGGCCGGACACGCTGATATCGACCCTCGGCCTGGTGTTCTATGCGACGCCCTCCTTCTGGTTCGGGCTGATGGCGATCGTGCTCTTTGCCGTGCATCTGCAATGGCTGCCCGCCGGCGGGTTCGAGGAGGTGGAGGCGGGCCTGACCGGCTTCGCCCGCATGCTCGACATCGCATCGCACCTGGTGCTGCCGACACTGACCCTCGGCCTGATCTTCCTGGCGATCTATCTGCGCATCATGCGTGCGACCATGCTGGAAGTTCTGACGCTCGACTTCGTCCGCACCGCGCGCGCCAAGGGGCTGGACGAGACGCGGGTGATCACCCGGCACGTGCTGCGCAACGCGTTGCTGCCGATGGTGACCTTGATCGGCCTGCAGGCGGGCACCATGCTCGGCGGCTCCGTGGTGGTGGAAAGCGTCTTCTCGCTTCCCGGCCTGGGGCGGCTCGCCTATGAAGCCGTGGTCCAGCGCGACCTCAACACGCTGCTCGGCATCGTCTTCGTCTCCGCGGTGCTGGTCATCCTGGTCAATTTCCTTGTCGACCTTGCCTATGCGCGGCTGGATCCCCGTATCGGGGCGGGGCGCTGATGCGCGCGATCCGTGCCTATCTCCGCGGCCCCGCGGCCATGATCGGGCTGGTGCTGCTGCTGGCCGTCATCGCCATGGCGCTCAGCGCGGACTGGGCCTATCCGCGTGACCCGCTTTCGCTCGCAGGGCGGCCGCTGCAATGGCCGGGCGCCAACCCGCGCTTCCTGCTCGGCACCGATAATTCCGGGCGGGACATCGCGGCGCAGATCTTCCATGGCGCCCGCATCTCGCTGCTGATTGGCCTGGTCGCCACCGGCATCGCCATCCTGATCGGCATCGTCGTGGGGGCACTCGCCGGCTATCACGGCGGCTGGGTGGATGACGTGCTGATGCGGGTGACGGAAGCCTTCCAGACGCTGCCCAACTTCCTGCTGCTGCTGGTCCTGGTCGCGGTCTTCGGGTCGGATATCACGACCGTCACCGTCGCGATCGGCGTCGTTTCCTGGCCGGCACCCGCGCGATTGACGCGGGCGGAATTCCTCTCGCTGCGCTCGCGGGAGTTCGTCGAAGCCTGCCGCACCCTCGGCATGGGCGACATGCGCATCATCTTCCGGGAGATCCTGCCGAACGCGCTGCCGCCGATCATCGTCTATGCCAGCGTCGTCATGGCGGTCGCGATCCTGCTGGAGAGCGCGCTGGCCTTCCTGCGCCTCTCCGATCCCAATGTCGCATCCTGGGGCAACCTGATCGGGCTCGGGCGCGACGTGCTCCGGACCCAGTGGTATGTCTCCGCGATCCCGGGTGTGGCGATTCTGGCGACCGTGCTCGCGGTGTCGCTGGTCGGGCAGGGGCTGAACGATGCCCTGAACCCGAGGCTGAGGGGCCGATGAGCGCGTTGCTCCGCCTCGACGGCCTGACCGTCGCGCTGCCGCCGGGCGCCGACCGCCCGCACGCGCTGGAAGGCGTTACGCTGGAACTGCATCCGCACGAGGTCCTCTGCGTGGTCGGCGAAAGCGGCTCCGGCAAGTCGATGGCGGCCAGCGCCATCATGCGGCTGCTGCCGCCCGGTGTCGGAATCGAGGCCGGACGCGTCGTATTCGACGGCCAGGACCTCACCGAGGCCGATGACGCGACGATGCGCGCCATCCGCGGTGCCGGTATCGCGATGATCTTCCAGGAACCGATGACGGCGCTGAACCCGCTGCGCAGCATCGGCGACCAGATCGGCGAGATGTTCCGCATCCACACGGCGCTGCCGGGGTCGGAGATCGAGGCGCGGGTGCTCACGCTGCTGGAGGAGGTGCGGATCCCCGATCCTCGTCTCGCGGCCCGTGCCTATCCGCATCAGCTCTCCGGCGGCCAGCGCCAGCGGGCGATGATCGCCATGGCGCTGGCGCTCGATCCCAAGGTGCTGATCGCGGACGAGCCGACCACCGCGCTCGACGTCACCACCCAGGCGCAGATCCTGGCGCTGATCCGCGACCTGCAGCACCGCCGCGGCACCGCGGTGCTGTTCATCACCCATGATTTCGGCGTGGTGGCGGAGATCGCCGACCGCGTCGCGGTGATGCAGCATGGACGGGTGGTGGAACAGGGACCGGCCGTGCAGGTGCTGGAGGCGCCGCAGCACCCCTATTCCCAGGCACTGCTCGCCGCCGTGCCGCCGCTCGGCGCGCCGCCGCCGCGCCCGATCGCCGAGGAGCCCATCCTGGTGATGGAAGGGCTGCGCAAGACCTACCGCACCGGCGGCTTTCTCGGCCGTGGCGCGCGCGTGACGCAGGCGTTGCGCGGCGTCTCGCTGGTGCTGCCGAAGGGTGCGACACTTGGCATTGTCGGTGAATCCGGATCCGGCAAGTCGACGCTCGCGCGCTGCATCGTGCGGCTGATCCAGCCGGATGGCGGCGCCGTGCACCTTGCCGGAATCGACCTGCTCGGCCTGAAGCGCAGGGCGATGCGGCAGGCGACGAAGCGCATCCAGATGGTCTTCCAGGATCCCTTCGGCTCCCTCAACCCGCGCCGCCGCGTGGGTGAGCTGGTGGCGCAAGGCCCGATGGTGCACGGCATGCCGCGCCGGGTGGCGATGGCACGCGCCAGGGAGCTCTTTGCGCTGGTCGGTCTCGATCCCGCCGCCACCGACCGCTTCCCGCATGAGTTCAGCGGCGGCCAGCGCCAGCGCATCGGCCTTGCGCGGGCCCTGGCGTTGGAACCGGACGTGCTGGTGGCGGATGAGCCGGTCTCGGCGCTCGATGTCTCTGTTCAGGCGCAAGTGCTGCGGCTGCTGGCGGAGCTCAGGGCACGGCTCGGCCTCTCGATCGTCTTCATCACCCACGACCTGCGCGTCGCGGCCCAGGTCTGCGACTTGGTCGCGGTGATGAAGGACGGGGAGGTGGTGGAGCAGGGGCCGATCGGCCGTGTCTTCACGGCTCCCGCGCATCCCTATACCCAGGCGCTGATCGCCTCCGTCCCCGGCGCGCCAGCCGCACGGCCTGGAGCACTCCTATGACAGGCGCCGCGCCGTCGGTGCGGAGTCGAGCTCGGCGATTGCCGCCTTGGCGGGGCAACTGCCTTCGGCGCCGCGCCAGGCGAGGTATCCGCCGACACTGAGGGCCGCGATGTTCAGCAGTGGATTCGGCCTTGGCTTGGCGCCCGCCGCGGCCAGCAACAGGCCGCCGATGATATAGAGGCCACGCTCCAGGAAGGTCAGGTGGCTAGGATCGTTGAGCGTTTCCGGTGACTGGGGCATGGCACGGGCCTTCGCTGGTGACGGGGGAGAAACGCCGGTCCACGGGTTTGGTTCCAAGGCGCCGGCATATGCCCCTGGTCAGACATTGTGCCGGCATGCAGGATATCCGCGGGGATCGGGAACGCCTGCCATGCTGCTTCGCCGTCGCGCGCTGTTGACGATGCTGGCTCTGCCCTCCCTCGCGCGGGCGCAGTCCTTCCCCGACCGGCCGCTCCGCCTCATCGTGCCCTTCGCCGCCGGCACATCCTCCGACATCCAGGGCCGCCTGGTCGCGTCCCGGATGACGGAGCGGCTCGGCCAGCCCATCATCGTCGAGAACCGCGCCGGCGGCGGCGGCACCGTGGGGGCGGAGGTGGTGGCGAAGGCGCGGCCGGATGGCCATACGCTGCTGCTCGGCAGCAATGGGCCGCTCACCATCAATCCGGTGCTGCAGCCGCGCCTGCCCTATGATGTGGAGGCCGAGCTGATGCCGGTCGTGCTGCTCAGCCGCAGCCCGCTGACCGTCACGGTGAGGGCGGACAGCCCGTACCGGACCCTGGCCGACCTCATCGCCGCGGCCAGGGCGCGGCCCGGGGCGATCACCATCGGCTCCTCTGGCCAGGGCAGCGCGACGCACTTCCTGATCGAGCAGTTCGCGGCGCAGGCCGGCATCCAGTTCACCCATGTGCCCTATCGCGGCAGCAGCCAGTCGGTGCCCGACCTGATCGCCGGCAATGTCCAGGTGGTGATGGGCGAGATCTCGACGGTGGTGCCGACCTGGCGCGGCGGGTTGACGCTGATACTGGCGACCACCGGCCCCACCCGCTCGCCGCTGGCGCCCGACATGGCGACCTTGATCGAACAGGGCTTTCCCGGCCTCACCGGCGGCAGTTGGGCGGCGCTGATGGCGACCGGCGGCAGCCCGGCCGCGGCGATCGCGGCGCTGAATGCGGCGGCGCTCGCGGCGCTCGCCGATCCCGCCTACCGGCAGCGGCAGGAGGAGGTGGGCGCGCAGCTCTCGGAAGAGGCGGTGCGGACGCCGGAAGGGCTCGCGACCTGGCTGCGCGAGGAGCGGGCCCGCACCCGCGCCACGGCGCAGCGTGCCGGCATCCGGGCGGAGTAACGCTGCTCCGACGGGCGCGCTGATCTTGCCTGTGGCATCATGCGTCCTAACCACAGGAGGGAAGCACGGCGTTGAAGAAACTGGTGAATGACCCGCGCCGCGTGGTGCGGGAGATGCTGGAAGGCCTCTGCGACCTGCATCCGGGGCTGGCGCTGCTGGAGGGCGAGGATGTCGTCATCCGCGCCGATCTGCCGGCACCGGCGGCGCGGCCGGTCGCGGTGCTCTCCGGCGGCGGCTCCGGCCATGAGCCGGCCCATGCGGGCTATGTCGGCCCCGGGCTGCTCGCCGGCGCCATTGCGGGCGATGTCTTCACCTCGCCCAGCGTCGATGCCGTGCTGGCGGCGATCCGCGCCGCCGCCGGTCCGGCCGGCGCGCTGCTCATCGTCAAGAACTACACCGGCGACCGGCTGAATTTCGGCCTGGCCGCCGAGCTGGCACGGGCGGAGGGCATTCCGGCCGAGCTGGTGCTGGTCGCCGATGACGTCGCGCTGCGGGAAACGGTGAGCCCTGATCGCCGCCGCGGTATCGCCGGGACGGTACTGGTGCACAAGGTGGCCGGTGCGGCCGCGGCTGCGGGCCGGCCGCTGGGGCAGGTCGCGCAGGCGGCGCGGGATGCCGCCGCAGCGCTGGGCAGCATGGGCGTGGCGCTTGGTGCCTGCACCGTGCCCGCTGCGGGGCGGCCGGGCTTCACCCTCGGCGAGGACGAGATAGAGATCGGCCTCGGCATCCATGGCGAGCAGGGCGTGCAGCGTGGCGCGCTGCAGCCGGCCGACGCCCTGGCGGAGCGGCTGCTCGGCACCATCCTGGCGGATCGCGGCCTGGCCGCGGGTGACCGCGTGGCGTTGCTGGTAAACGGCCTTGGCGGCACGCCGCCGATGGAGCTCGCGATCGTTGCCCGCCGCGCCTTCGCCCTGCTGCGCGAGCGTGGCCTGAAGGTCGAGCGTGCCTGGGCCGGTGAATTCCTGACCGCGCTGGAGATGCCGGGCTGCTCGCTCTCGGTCCTCAAGCTTAATGATGAACGTCTGGCCTTGCTCGACGCCCCGGCTTCGGCGCCGGCCTGGCCGGGGAATGGCGCCGTCGGGCCCGCCCGTGTCCTGGTCCCGGTGCCTGCCGCCGCCGCATCATCCCCATCCACCGCGGCGGGCCCGCTCGCACCGGCATTGAAGGGAGCCGCCCTCGCCATCGCCGCCGCTATGGAAGCGGAGGAAGTCAGCCTGACCGAGCTGGATGCCAGGGCCGGCGACGGCGATCTCGGCATCAGCATGGCGCGCGGCGCGGCGGCAATCCGCATCCTGCCCGAGACCGCCTGGGCGGATCCTCCGACCGCGCTGGCCGAAATGGGCGGAGCGCTGCGGCGCGCCATCGCCGGCAGCTCCGGCCCCTTTTACGCGACGGCCCTGCTGCGCGCGGCGCGCGCCCTGCCGGCCACGCCGTCACCAGCCGACTGGGCAGCGGCGTTCCGGGCCGGGGTGGAGGCGGTGGCGGAGCTCGGCGGCGCCAAACCGGGCGACCGGACCATGCTGGATGCGCTGGTGCCGGCGGCGGAAGCCCTCGCCGCCGCGATCGGCCGGGGCGAGGCGCCCGCGGCTGCCATGGCCAGCACCGTCGCGGCCGCCGAAGCCGGAGCCGCGGCGACCACCGCGATGCGACCGCGCGTCGGGCGCGCGAGCTATCTCGGCGACCGCGCGATCGGCAATGCCGATGCCGGTGCCATGGCGGTCGTGGTGTGGTTGCGGGCACTTGCCGGGGTTATTTCCTCACTGGAAACACCGGCGCCGGGCTAGAGCATGATGACTTGAGGCGGACTCGCCGAAAAGTCTGAATCACGCGATCAAGCAAGGTGCTGGAGCGTGGTGCGTGAGCGTATGCGAGCGCATCATGCTCTCGGCGCGGATCAGGAGAGAGCGGGGATGACGGTCTTCATCAAATGCGACGACGGCACCCTGGTGAACGCAGCCACGGTGAAGCAGATCAGGCCGCTGCGGCTCACGGCGGACGAGCCGAAGCGCGGCCTGAAGGCCGGGGGTTTTTCCCATTACAGCCTCATTTCCGAAGGCGAGACGCTCAAGGCGCACCGCATGGAGATCGACGCGTCCGCCTTGGCCGGCGTGACGATCCCCGCCGCGGCCGGCGCCAAGGCCGTGCTGATCGCGGAGGATACCGAAGCCGGGCGCCCGACGATGGAGACCATCATCACTCGCTGGATGCCCATCATCGCCTGGCGCATCCGGAACACCGTGAACGGCAGCGGCGAACCGATCTTCCCGGAGAGCCCGGCCAGCAACGAGACCGTCTACATCGAGCTGCCCGACGGCAGGCTGCTGCAGTCGGATGTCGCCGACTACGCCGACCTGGAGGCGGCGAAGCAGGACAGGCTCCAGGCGGCACAGCAGGCATGGGACCTCCGGCAGGGACAGTGAGCCAGGATTCCGCCGACCGTCCGAGGCACCGCCTGCCCGGCCCGATGCGCCTGCTGCTCTGCCGCGACGCGGGCCGGGACCCTTCAGGCCTCCGACCAGGGCTGGCGCTGCCATAGGTCGCGGAAGCCACGATCCGCCTCGGACAGGCGCTGCCGCCAGACAGGGCCGTCCAGATAGGCCAGTTCGGTGAACTGGGTCCGCACCTGGCTGACGAAGTCCGGATTCCGGACCACCTGCGCCGTCGCCTCGCGCAGTCGGGTCACGACTTCGACCGGCAGGGCCTTCGGCGCGACGATGCCACGCTCCGACCCCATGTCCATCGCGAAGCCGGCTTCCCGGAAGGTCGGCACATCAGGCGCGAAGGGCGAACGCGTCGCACCGCCCTGCACCAGCATGCGCAGCCCGTCCGGCGCACCGGCCACTTCGCCGATATTCAGCCCGGCGATGTCCACCTGCTTGCCGAGGATCGCGGTGCGCAGCGGGCCGGCGCCGGGGAAGGGCACATGCACCAGCTTCACGCCGGCCGCCGCCTGGAACAGCACCAGTGCCAGGTGGTCGTCGGTGCCGACGCCGGTCGAGCCGTAGGTGATGGTGTCGGGCTCGCGCCGCGCGCGCTCGACCAGCGCCGCGATGCTGGCGATCGCGCTGTCCGCCGCCACGCTGAAGGCAGAGGGGTCGGTGACCAGGTTGGCGATGTACTCGAAATCGTCGAGGCGGAATTGCGGGCTGCGGCGCTCGATCGGCAGCGTCACGAGGCCCGGCATATTGGTCATGCCGAGTAGGTAGCCGTCCGGCCGCGCGCGGCCGATGGCGCCGAGCGCGATCTCGCCCGAGGCGCCGGGGCGGTTCAGCACCACCATCGATCCGCCGAGCGCCTGTTCCATGAAGCGCGCATAGGTGCGCGCCGTCAGATCGGTGCCGCCGCCGGCGGAGAAGCCGACCGCGAGCTCGATCGGACGCTCCGGCCAGTTGCCGCGGCGTTGCGCCAGCGCTGGCCGGGCGAGGGCGGCTGCGCCGACGGCGGCGACGCCTGCCAGCAGATGGCGTCGGCTGGATGCGTGATTGGGCATCGTTCTTCCCTTGATTGCATTCTTGTGGCGACCACTGCCGCTGCCGCAACCGCGGCAGGGCGCTTCCGATCAGACCGTGTTGCGGTCGCGCCAGAACAGCAGGCGGCGCAGGCCCTCGCGCATATCGACCTGCGGCTCCCAGCCGATCGCTGCCTTCGCGGCACTGTGGTCGATGCGGAAGGCGCCGCCCGAGGTCAGGCGGACCTTGCCTGGATCGGGCTCCACCAGCAGCGGCTCCAGGTCGGGCCGGCCGGAGAGCTCGGCGACCAGCTTCACCAGCTCCAGCGTCGTCACCGGCGCGGGGCCGGAGGTGTTCACCGCGACATCGGTCGCCGCTGCTGCCAGCGCCAGGCAATTGGCGCGTGCGAGGTCGCCGACATAGACGAAGTGCTTGGTCTCCGATCCGTCGCCGATCACCTTCGGGCGCTCGCCGCGCTTGATCGCGTCATGGGTCTCGACGATGTAGAGCGCATTCGCTGCGCGGTAGTGCTGCCGCTCGCCATAGACGGTGGAATAGCGCACCACGACATAGTCCTGGCCGTGCCGGCGATAGGCGTCGCGGCAGAGCTGCTCGCCCACGATCTTGCTGGCGCCGTAGAGGATCGCGGCCGGCGGTGCGCCGACGCTGAAGAACGGCGTCTCCTCGACCAGGTCGCCCTTCACGCCCGGGCCGTAGCCGTAGACGGCGTTGGAGGAGGAGAAGATGAGCTTCTTCACCTTGCTGGCGCGGCAGGCCTCCAGCACGTTCTGCACGCCGCGGATATTGACGTCGAGCCCGCCCCAGGGGTCGCGGTCCATCGACAGCGTCATGAAGGCGGCGAGGTGGATCACCCCGTCCAGGCCCTCGGTCGCGGCCAGCAACTGGTGCAGGCGCAGGATGTCGCCCTGCACCACCGTCACACGCGGATCATCCTTCAGATGCGCGATCGCATCGCCGGAGCCGAAGGAGAAGTTGTCGAAGAGCCGCACCTCGGCCGCGCCGCGGGCCAGCAACTCCTCGGTGGTGGCGGAGCCGACCAGGCTCGCGCCGCCGATGACCATGAAGCGGCCGCCCTCGATGGGAACGGCGGCGGATGCCCTGTTGACCATGGCGTTCACCGCGCCACCGACATGGGCTGTTCGTGCAGACCGAAATACATGCTTTTCACCTGTGCATAGAGACGAAGACCGTCGATGCCCTTCTCGCGACCGAGGCCGCTGTCCTTGAAGCCGCCGAAGGGCGTGGTGGTGACCGACATCTTGTAGGTGTTGATCCAGACCGATCCCGCTTCCAGCGCGCGGCCGACGCGCCAGGCGCGCTTGAAGCTCTTGGTCCAGATGCCGCAGGCGAGGCCGAAGGCGGTGCCGTTGCCCTGCTCGATCAGGTCGGCCTCGTCCTGGAAGGGCAGCGCCACCAGCACCGGGCCGAAGGCCTCCTCCTGGCAGGCGCGCGCCTTGTAGCTGAGCCCGTCGATCACCGTCGGCAGGTAGAAGGCGCCCTTGTCGTAGATGCCGCCCGTCGGCACCGCGCCGCCGCAGAGGATGCGGCCGCCCTCGGCGCGCGCATTCTCCACGAAACGGATCACCCGCTCCCGATGATGGAAGGAGGCGAGGGGGCCGACTTCGACCGCAGGGTCGGAGGGTAGCCGCAGGCGCAGCGTGCGGGCGCGCTCCACCACGCGGCCGACGACCTCGTCATAGATGCTCGCCTCGACGAAGAGGCGGGATCCCGCGACGCAGGATTGCCCGGCCGAGCCGAAGATGCCGGCGACGACCGCGGCGACCGCGTGGTCGAGATCGGCGTCGGCGAAGACCGCATGCGGAGATTTGCCCCCGAGCTCGAGGGCCGCCGGCACCAGCCGCCGGCCCGCGACCTCGCCGATGGCGCGGCCGGTCGCGGTGCCGCCGGTGAAGGAGATCATGCGCACGCCGGGATGGGCGACCAGGGCGGCGCCGATATCGGCGCCGCGGCCCTGCACCACCTGCAGCAGCCCCTCCGGCAGGCCGGCCTCGCGGCAGATGCGGGCGAGCTCGGGGGCCAGCAGCGGGCTGTCCTCGGAGGGCTTCAGCAGCACGGCATTGCCGGCGGCGAGCGCCGGCGCGACCTTGGTCGCGTCGTTCATCAGCGGCGAGTTCCAGGGCGTGATGCAGGCGACGACGCCGAAGGGCTCCAGCACCGTGAAGGAGACGTAGTCGCTGCGCGGCGGCGTGACCTCCGTCTCCAGCGTCTCGCAGACGCCCGCGTAATAGCGGAAGGTGCCGACGGCGCTTTCCGCCATGGCACGGCATTCGGCGAGCGGCTTGCCGTTGTCGCGCATCTGGAGCTGCGCGAGGGATTCCTTCTCGGCGGCGATGCGGCTGGCGATCTCATGCAGCACCGCGGCGCGCCTGTGCGGCAGCAGCGATTTCCAGCCGGAGGTGCGCCAGGCGTGCCAGGCCCGGTCCACCATCGAGTCGAGCTCGGCGCGGGTGGTGCAGGGGACCCGGGCGACCTCCGACCCATCGGCCGGGTCGATGCTGATCAGCACATCCGTGGCGGTTGGTGGCAGCGCGTCCATGGGCGTTCCCCTTTTGGCAATGGCAAAGGGGTTTGGGCGCATAGGCCGGGCGTGGCCAGACCGTCGATGCCGCCAATCATGGCAATGGGATTATTGATAAATGTCGCGATTCCGCCGACATGAGGGGCTGGACAATGCCATGAACCATATCCCGCCCCCATCCAACATGCCGGACCTTGCCGGCCAGGACGCGCAGCTTCCGGAGCAGGTCGCGGTGGTGATCGCGGCGATCGAGACCGACATCATCCGCAGCCGCATCCTGCCGCGCACCCGGTTGATCGAAGACCATCTGATGGAGGATTACGGCGCCAAGCGCCATGTGGTCCGCGCGGCGCTGGTGGAATTGCAGCGGCTCGGTGTCGTCGTGAAGCCGCGCCACCGCGGCGCGGAGCTGCGGCGCTTCGACGCGGCGGATCTCGCCGATCTCTACGCGATGCGGGAGGTGCTGCACCGCGCTGCGGTGCGTGCCATGCCGATGCCGGTCTCACCGGAGCGGTTGGCGGTGGTGGAGGCGGCGCTGGCTGCGCATGAGGCAGCGGCAAAGACCGGCGACCTGATCGCGATCCACCGCACCAACATGACGTTCCACCGTGCGCTCTACGGGCTTTGCGGCAATCCCTACCTGGCGGATTCCATCCGCCTGCACGACTGGCTGAGCTTTCCGGCCCGCGCCTACGGCACCGCCGACCCGGGCGCGCTGCGCCAGGCCTGCGAGGAGCATGCCGCTATGGTCGCGGCGCTGCGGACCGCCGACCGCGCGGCGCTGGAGGCGCTGTCGGTCAGCCATATGGACCGCGCCCGTCGGATCTACGCGGAGAAGTTCCTGGGCAGGGGCTAGTTCACCGGTCCCTTGTGCCCCATGCCTTCGGCATCAGGCTCTCCGGGCTTCACTCCGGTCATGCGGTTGACGACGGTTGTGACGATCCAGAGCACGACGCCGATACCGATCAGCACACCGGCGACGCGGTACTGCACGGGATCGCGGCCGGTCCAGGGGCCGGCCAGGAAGGCGCAGCAGATGGCGCCGAGCACCGGCAGGATCGTCGGCGTGCGGAAATGCTCATGCCCGACGGGATCCCGGCGCAGCACCAGCACCGCGATGTTCACCACGGTGAAGACGCAGAGCAGCAGAAGCGCAGTGGTGCCGCCGAGCGCCGGCACCTCGCCCACGAAGGTGATGAGCGCGAAGGCCAGCAGCGTGGTGAAGCCGATGGCGATATAGGGCGTGCGCCGGCCGGCGTGCACGCGGCCGAGCGCCGGCGGCAGCACATGCTCCCGGCTCATGCCGTAGACCAGGCGGCTGGCCATCAGCATGTTGATCAGCGCGCTGTTCGCCACCGCGAACATGGTGATGAAGCCGAAGATCCAGAGCGGGAAGCCCGGCGCGCCGGCCTGCACCACCTGGAGCAGCGGCGTCTCGCCCTCGCCCAGGCGCTCCGGCGGCACCAGCGTGATCGCCGAGATCGAGACCAGCACATAGATGGTCCCGGTGATGAACAGGCCGATCAGCAGCACCTTCGGGAAATGCCGGGTCGGGTCCTTGCATTCCTCGGCCATGTTCACCGAATCCTCGAAACCCACCATCGCGAAGAAGGCGAGCGTCGTCGCGGCGATCACCGGCCAGAACATGCTGCCATCGACGGTGCGGAACTGGGTGACGCGGGAGACGTCGCCCTGGCCCAGGCCGATCGCCCAGAGTCCGATGACGATGATGATGAGCAGCCCGGTCAGTTCCACGCAGGTCAGGACGACATTGGCCTTCACGCTCTCGCCGACGCCGCGGAAATTCACCACGGCGACTAGGCCCATGAAAATCAGCCCGATCGCCGTGATGCCCATGCCGCCCGAGAGGTCGAGGTTGAAGGCATGCGCCATGTTGGCCGCGAAGGCGCGGGAGGCGGTCGAGGCAGAGGTGATGCCGGAGCACATCACCGCGAAGGCGACGATGAAGGTGATGAAGTGGATGCCGAAGGCCTTGTGGGTGTAGAGCGCGGCGCCCGCCGCCCGCGGATACTTGGTCACCAGCTCCAGGTAGCTGAAGGCGGTGATCAGCGCGACCACGAAGGCGACGACGAAGGGCAGCCAGACGACGCCGCCCACCTGGCGGGCGACCTGGCCGGTCAGCGCATAGATGCCGGTGCCGAGGATGTCGCCGACGATGAAGAGCAGCAGCAGCCAGGGGCCCATGACCCGGTGGAGGCTCGGCTCCACGGTCGGCGGCGCGGTCGGCGCATTGGCGGGCACATCGCTCATCCGGGCTTCCTTTCTTGACCGCCGACTCGCGGAACGCCCGGATATTCTGTCCTGCCTGCGATCCGAACCGCGAACACGCCGTCGCGAGCTTCGATGCGACTTGGCTCTTGTGGACATGCTGCATCGCAATGCTAGGCTCCGCTCGATCCTCACGGAGCGCCCGGCCTTGACGACGCGTCGCGCCTTGATCGCCGGTGGCCTCGCGCTGCCCGCTCTTTCCGCTCGCGCTCAGGACAGGCCGGTCCAGCTCCTGGTCG
Source organism: Plastoroseomonas hellenica (assembly GCF_018129085.1). Classification (GTDB taxonomy): domain Bacteria; phylum Pseudomonadota; class Alphaproteobacteria; order Acetobacterales; family Acetobacteraceae; genus Plastoroseomonas; species Plastoroseomonas hellenica. The sequence goes on along the minus strand of NZ_JAAGBB010000009.1, from coordinate 101,283 downwards.
GCTTCTCGCCGGGCGGCAACATCGACCTCGCCGCACGCATGGCGGCGCCCTTTCTCGAGAAGTATCTTGGCGGCACCTCCATGATCGTCGTGAACCGTGCGGGTGCCGGCGGCATGATCATGCTCAATGAGGTGGCCGCCGCGGCGCCGGATGGACGCGTGGCGGCACTGGTCTCCTTCCCCGCCCTGGTGACGGCGCTCTATGACGGCACACCGCGCTACCGCGTGGACAGCTTCGCCTATATCGGCCTGCTGACCGATGAGCCCTACACGGTCTTCGTCGGCCCGGACGCGCCTTATCGGACGTTCGGCGCGCTGATCGAGGCGGCGCGGGCGCGGCCGGAGGAGATCACCATCGCCGGCGCCGGCGTCGGCAGCGCGCCACACCTTGCGCTGATGCAGATCGAGCGCGCCGCTGGGGTGCGCTTCACCTGGGTGCCGACGCCGGGCGCCGGCCAGGCGATGCAACTCGTCCAGGGCGGGCATGTGGCAGGGTCGGTCTCCACCGTCAGCCTGACCGTGCGCGCGCACAACCAGGGTGCACTCCGGGTGCTGGCGCTGCTGGAGCGGGAGCGCTGGGAGAAGGCGGCGGACCTGCCGACCGCGACGGAGCAGGGGGTCCCGGTGGTGGCCGGGTCGGCGCGCGGCATCGCCCTGCCGGCGGCGGCCCCCGCGCCCTTGCTGCGGCGCTGGGAGGAGGCGGTGCGCCGGACCACGGCGGATCCGGAATTCCGCGCCCTGGCGGAGCGCGACTTCGTCGTGGTGCGCCACATGGACCGCGCGACCATGACGGATTTCGTGCAGCGCCAGGCCGAGACCTATGCGGAGATCTGGCGCACCAATCCCTGGCGCCGCTGAGCGGCCGACGCCGAGAGCGCGCGCAGGTCCCGCCGCAGGCGATCGGGGTCGGCGTCGGGCAGCTCCTCCTCCACCGCCGCATGGGTGCTCTCCCAGATCGGCACCGCGCGGACCAGCAGGATGCGCCCTTCGGGCGTCAGCGCCAGCAGGCGGCCGCGGCGATCATCGGGATCGGGCGCGACCGAGACCAGGCCGCGGCGCTCCAGGGGCTTCAGCGCGGCGGTCAGCGTGGTGCGATCCATCGCGAGCAGCGCCGCGACAGGTCCCATCGCCGGCGGCTTCGGCCGGTTCAGCGCCATCAGCAGCGAGAACTGCCCATTGGTCAGGCCGAGCGGGCGCAGCGCCTCGTCGAAGCGCCGCGCCAGGGCGCGCGCCGCGCGCTGGACGTGAAGGCAGAGACAGGTGTCGCGGACAAGAAGAGTTGTCTCGAACGGAACCAAAGCGGCCTTTGACATGGTCCAATTATGTTGATATCAAACCTTCAAGTCAAGCTCGACCAAGGGCAGGAGGCGTTTCCGATGCAGCATGCGGTGGTGTCCCGGGAGGAATGGCTCGTCGCGCGGCGCGCGCTGCTGGCGCGGGAGAAGGAGGCGACGCGGCTGCGCGACCGGCTGAACGCCGAACGCCTGGCGCTGCCCTGGGTGCGGGTCGAGAAGCCCTATCTCTTCGACACGCCTGTCGGGCGGAAGACGCTGGGCGAGCTCTTCGACGGCCGCAGCCAACTCATGGTCTATCATTTCATGCTGGCGCCCGGTCAGGGGGCGGGCTGCCCCGGCTGCTCCTTTCTCGCCGACCATATCGATGGCGCGCTGGTGCACCTGAACAACCACGACGTGACGATGATCGCCGTCTCGCGTGCGCCCCTGTCGGAGATCGAGGCGTATCGCGCGCGTATGGGCTGGCGCTTCCCCTGGGTATCCTCGGGGGTCAGCGACTTCAATCGCGATTACCACGTCTCCTTCACCGAGGAGGAGCTGGCCCGCGGCAGCGTCTTCTACAACTTCACCGAGACCGATGCCGCGCGCGCGAATGGGGAACTGCCGGGACTCAGCGCCTTTTATCGCGGCGAGGATGGCCAGGTGTTCCACACTTATTCCAGCTATGCGCGCGGACCGGAGGAGCTGATCGGCACCTACATGATCCTCGACCGGGCGCCGATGGGCCGCAACGAGACGCGAATCATGGACTGGATGCGCCGCCACGACGAATACGAGGCGCTCCCGAAGCTGCACGACTGCTGCGCCTCGTGACTGGCGTGCGGGACGGAGCCTTATCGCGGCCACGGCTGGACCGCATGGCGTCCATGCTCCGCATTCCCGTCGAGCGCGGCGAGGTCGCCGGCCTGGTGGCGCTGGTCGCCCGCCGCGACGCGGTGCATGTGGAGGTGATGGGCGCGCAGGACGTCGCCGCCGGCACGCCGATGCGGCGCGACACCATCTTCCGCATCGCCTCCATGACCAAGGCGGTGCTGGCCGCCGCGGCGATGGTCCTGGTCGAGGAGACCCGGCTCCGCCTCGACGACCCCATCGATCCCTGGCTGCCGGAGCTCGCCGATCGCAAGGTGTTGCGCGCCCTGGACGGGCCGGTGGAAGACACCGTGCCGGCGCGGCGGCCGATCTCGCTGCGCGACCTGCTGACCATGCGCTTCGGTCTCGGCGTCATCATGGCGCCGCCCGGCGCCTATCCGATCCAGCAGGCGATGCTGCAGGCCGGGGTGGCGCCCAGCCCCGATCCCATCCGTTTCACCGCCGATGACTACATGCGACGGCTTGGCTCGCTGCCGCTCGTGCACCAGCCCGGCGAGCGCTGGCTTTACCACACCGGCTACGACGTGCTCTCCGTGCTGATCGCGCGCGCCACCGGCATGGCGCTGGGCGACTTCCTGGCGGAACGCATCTTCGCACCGCTCGGTATGGCCGATACCGGCTTCCACGTACCGGAAGCGAAGCTTGACCGCCTGGCCACCTGCTACCGCACCGACGATGATGGCCGGCTGTCCCTCCAGGACGCGGCCCGCGGCGGTGAATGGTCCCGTCCGCCGCCCTTCGGGACCGAGCTCGTTTCCACCGCCGACGACTACCTCGCCTTCGCGCGCATGTTGCTGGACGGCGGGCGGCACGGCCGCCACCGCATCCTGTCGCGTCCCGCCGTCGCGCTGATGATGACCGACCAGATCAGCCAGGCGCAGAAGGATGCCTCGCCCTTCTTCCCGGGCTTCTGGGACAGCAATGGCTGGGGCTTCGGCGGTGCCGTCACCACGCGTCGCGACGACGTCGCGGCCTCGCCCGGACGTTACGGCTGGCATGGCGGCTTCGGGACGACCTTTATGGTCGACCCGAAGGAGGAGCTGGTGGTGCTGCTGCTCCTCCAGCGCCTGATGCGCGGCCCGGATGACGCCCGTATCAGCAGCGACGCCCTGACGCTCGCCTATCAGGCGATCGACGACTGACCGGCCCACCGAACGGAGACACGGCAATGACCGATGATCATGGCAAGTTCTGCTGGTATGAGCTGCTGACCACCGATACCGCGGCGGCGGAGGCCTTCTATCGGAAGGTCATGGGCTGGAACGCCAAGGATGCCGGCATGCCGGACATGCGCTACACCATCCTCAGCGTCGGCGAGACCGGCATCGGTGGGCTGATGGCGCTGCCGGAGGCCTGCCTCGCCGAAGGCAAGCGGCCGGGTTGGATCGGCTATGTCGCAGTCGACGATGTCGATGCCAGCACCGTCCAGGCGGTCAAGGCCGGCGGCAAGGTCCATATGGAGCCGCAGGACATCCCGAATATCGGCCGTTTCTCCCTCATCGCCGATCCGCAGGGCGCGGTGCTGACCCTGTTCAAGGCGACCCACGGGCCGGAGACACCGCCCCTGCCGCCGGCGATGGGCACGCCCGGCTTTGCCGCCTGGCGCGAGCTCTATGCCGATGACTGGGAGAGCGCCTTCGCCTTCTATGCCGGCCTGTTCGGCTGGGCCAAGGGCGAGGCCATGGATATGGGGCCGATGGGCACCTATCAGATCTATGGCCGCGGTGCGGTGAATGGCTGCGGTGAGGAGATGTATGGCGGCATGATGAATAAGCCGCCGATGATCCCGGCCCCGTTCTGGCAATACTACTTCGCTGCGGAGGATATCGACGCTGCCAAGGGGCGGGTCGAGGCGGCCGGCGGCCAGGTCATCCATGGCCCTGCGGAGGTGCCGGGCGGCATGTGGGTCATCAACGTGCTCGACCCGCAGGGTGCGGTGTTCGGACTGGTCGGCCCGCGGCGCTGATCGTGGCGTGGTTCGGCGCCAGGCGATTCAGCCTGGCGCTGCACCGACCAGCAACAGGACATTGCGGCGGAAGGCGTCGATGTGCCGGGCCATCGCCCGCGCGGCAGCGGGCGGATCGCGTGCCGCCAGGGTCCGGTAGATGTCCTCGTGCTCTTCCAGCACCTCCACCTGGTGATCCGCTTCATTGAGCGAGATGAACCAGAAGCGGACGGCCCGGTCGTGCAGGTTGCGCAGGATGTCGAAGAAGACCGCGCTGCGTGACGCCCGCGCGATCAGGTCATGGAATTCCCGATCCAACAGCATCATCGCCTCGGTGTCGCGCCGTGCGAGCGCGGTTTCGCTGCGCCGCAGGACATTCGCCATCGCTGCCAGCTCCTCCTCCGTCGCCTGGCGGGCGGCGAGCTCCGCGCAGCGGCATTCGTTGACCGTGCGCGCATCGATGATCTGCAGCAGCTCCTCGGGATCGATCGGGCGGACCTCGATGCCCTTGCGCGGGCGGATGGTCACCAGGCCTTCGAGCCGCAGCCGCGCCAGGGCGTTGTGCACCGGCATCCGGCTGAGGCCGAGGCGCTCCGCCACCTGCGCCTCGTTCAGCTTCTCACCCGGCGCGAAGCGGCAGGTGATGATCTGGTGCTTGATGACCTCATAGGCCTGGTCCTTGAGAGGAAGGGTGCGCCACCCCTCCGTGGGACCACTGGCAGCCGGGCTTTGCGATTCCAGTGCGCGCATCGGACCCGCTTCTCCTCCCGCGGGCGGCGCCTTGCGACGCCGCCCGAATGCCTCAGTTGAGCGTCGCGCCCGAGATGCGCACCGCCTCGCGCCACAGCGGGGCATCGGCATCCATCGCCTGACGGAAGGCCTCCGGCGTGCTGCAGACCGGCGTGGTGCCGAGGCGTTCGAGGGCGGCACGGAAATTCGCGTCGCTGCAGGCCCGGCCGAGGGTCTCGGCCATCCGGCGGATCACCGGCTGCGGCGTATTGGCCGGCGCCGCGATGCCGTTCCAGGTCTCCGCGCGGAAGCCGGGATAGCCCTGCTCCGCGATGGTCGGCACGCCCGGCAGGCTCGGCAGCCGGTCAGGACCGGCGATGCCAAGCACCCGGACCCGTTCGCCGCCGAGATGCGGGATGATATCGGAGGGGTTGCCGAAATAGGCCCCGACTTCACCGCTCAGCAGCGCCTGCATCGCCGGTGCGCCACCGCGATAGGGGATGTGCTGCAGTTCGATCCCCGCGGCCTGGAGCAGCAGCGCCATGGCGAGATGGGTGGAGGAACCGCTGCCGGCGCTGGAATAGTCCAGCCGCCCGACCCGCTGGCGCGCGAGGGCCACGAATTCCGGCAGGGTGCGGACGCCGAGCGATGCCGAGACCGCCAGTACCATCGGGTTGCTCCCGACAATAGAGACCGGCGCCAGCTCGGTTGCCGGGTCGAAGTTCAGCCGGGTCAGAGCCGGCAGCATCACCATCTGCGATGCGCTCGCCGTGAACAGCGTATAGCCGTCCGGCTGGCTGCGGATGACGGCTTCTGCCGCGATGGCGCCATTGGCGCCGCTGCGGTTCTCGACCACCACCGGCTGGCCGAGCCTGGCCCCCAGCCACTCGGCGGAAAGCCGCCCGATGCTGTCGGTCACGCCGCCGGGCGCGAAGGGCACGATCATCCGGATCGGCCGCTCCGGCCAGGCGGACTGCGCAGCGGCCGGCTGCGATGCGCCCGCCGCCATCAGCGCGCTGGCGGCGACACCCAGCAGCGCCTTCATCCAAGCTCCGGGCCGCGCCACGGCGGCGTTCCGGTCTGCGTGCTTTATCAACTCAGCCTCCTGAAGATCGCGTCGACAGGCCCTGGGCCGGGGCTCTGCGGTCCGGTCCCGGGGCGCGACCATGCGCTGGCATTCCCGTGGCTATTGCGGCGTCTCGTCGTAGTAGTGGATCTCGAGCAGGACGCAGCCGGTCTCCGACTTGAAGGGGCCGTGATAGGCGCCGGGCGGACGGCAGGCATAGGCGGCCTTGGCGAAGGCCTCGCCGCCACGCCCCTCGGCATCATTGCCGACGATCAGGTCGCCGGAGACCAGCCAGACTTCTTCCCAGTAGTCATGCACGAAGGGGGCCGTTGTGAATTCGCCGGGCTGGAAGCGCAGCAGCCGCGTGCGGTGGCCCCGCTTGTTCGCCTCGTCGAGCGCACCGGCCAGGATCTTCTGCTCGATGCCGGCGGGGTAGCCGGCCGGCGTGTGCCAGCCGCTGCCCATATCGGGGACGTGGAACTCCAGATGTTCCTTGGTGATCGGCATGGTTGTCTCCGTCAGTCCGCCAGCCAGCGGGCGGCATAGCCATGGGTGATGGTGCGGCCACGGATCGGGTCGCGTAATTCGAAGCTGAAGTCACGGCACGGGCGGATGCCGCCGATCACCGGCAGCGTGCCGCCGAACATGATCGTCCCCGGCGCGAGCTCATGGCCCAGCGCGCGGTAGGCGGCGGCGATGTCGCGGGGATCGCGCATCGCGGCGACGCTGCCTGCCTGGTAGGGGACACGCTTGCCATCCTCGTCGACCCAGGCGTGGAGCTCCAGCCGGTCCCAGTGATCCGCCACGTCCTCGAAGCGCCAGAGCGTCGGCGCGACCGGCTTCGGGCAGAGCTGCTTCGAGACCGGGATGGAGTAGCTCTCCACCTTGCGGTCGGTGTGATCGGATCCGGCGCCGACCCACCAGCCACTATCCTCGGCGACGAGGATGACGAACTCCGCCTCGCCGCTCGACTCTCCGCCCAAGCAGTCGATCGCAGTGGCCGTGGTCAGCAGGGACGCGCCGGCGCGATAAAAGCAGGGCGTGCTCGCCGGCGGCGCGACGCCGAGCAGGCGCAGCTCCTCGACATGCTCCTGCACCTTGTACGGGTCGCGGCCGGTCCAGCCGGCGATCACCAGGTCGCCGATCGCGATGCTGCGCCGTTCGGCGGCATCGCCGGCTTGGAAGTCGAAAGTCAACGTGGTCATGTCAGACGATCTCCGCGGCGCGGCGCAGGCTGTTGATCATGGAGACACCGAGCAGATAGGCATGCGCCTTGGCGGGATCGCCGGCGGCCTCCGCCATGCGCTCCCGGAAGGCTTGCTGCGCCTCGGGCGTCTTGGCCTCCAGGTTCTGCTTGTTGGCGATGGTCTGCCGCTGCACATGCTCGACCGTCACGCCGCGGCGCTGGCGGTCGTAGAGATCGAGCAGCGCCGCCGGCGCTTCGCCATGCCAGACGGCGGCCAGCTTTTCGCCCAGGTTGACCGCGTCGTGCACGCCGCCGTTCAGCCCCATGCCGCCGAGCGGGTTGTTGATATGCGCGGCGTCGCCGGCCAGCAGGATGCGGCCCTGGCGATAGGTCTTCGCGACGCGCTGATGCACGCGATAGAGGGTGCGGTGGCGCGTCGGGTAGTCGTCGCGGCCCGCGATGATGCGGCCGAAGCGGGCGCGGCCGAATTCCTCGGTCAAGGTGACCTCGTCCGGCACCTCCGCCGGCACCGGGAACATGGCGCGCCAGACGCCGGGCACCTTGAGCAGAAAGAACCATTCCTCCGGATCCGCGTAGTAGGAGACGTCGGCGAGATCGGGGATCAGGGTGGCGAAATCAAAAGGTGTCGACAGCACCAGGAACCGCTCGGGCCAGGTGAAGCCCTCGAATTCGATTGCGGCCGCCTTGCGCACGGCGCTGCGCGCGCCGTCGGCGCCGATGGCGTAGGACCCTTCGATCCGAGTGCCATCATCGAGCGTCGCGACGACATGATCGCCCTGATCGCTGCAGCCGGTGACCTGGGCGCCGAAGCGCAACGCGAAGCCCGGCTGTTCCAGTAGCAGGCCGTGCAGGATGCGTGTCAGCTTGAACTGCTCGCATTGCAGGCGATAGGGATGGCGGGTGACGTCGGCGAGCACGCCGAAGTCGAAATCCGCGATGACGCCCTGGTCCCGGCTGCGGTACTGCATGCGCGGCGCGACGATCCCCTGGGCGATCATCGCCTCCGCGGCGCCGAGCGCCTCCAGCATGTCGAGGGTGGGTGCATGGAAGGTGGAGCCGCGCATCTCACCGGACAGCTCGGCGCCGGCCTCGAGCACGGTCACCGGCACGCCGCGCCGCACGAGGCTGGCCGCCGCCACGAGTCCCACCGGCCCCGCGCCGGCGATCAGGACGGGCTTCAACTCGGCCATGCGGGATACTCCTCAGCGATCGGTAGCGGCGTCGGGAGCTTGGCGGCGGATCGCGGTGGCTGCAAGTGTGAAATTTCACTGTGAAATATCACAGTTGGGCCTAAGCGTCCCGCCGAAGGGCTGAGGGATCGCCGCGCGTGCAAGGTGCTGACTGGCGCGTCGTCTCCAGGCCCGTTTCCAGACGCCTGAGAGCCATTATGCTGACCGCCAAGAGGAAACGACACGGAGCGGATGCCCCATGAACGCTATCGAAGCGCCGATCACGCTGCCGTCGGAGCAGACCGGCCCTGGCGCCTGGTATGGGCCGGCGATGGCCGCCGACCCGTCCTGGGCCATCCCGCTCACCCCCGCGGAGATCGCAGAGGTCGACGCAGCGGCGAGGCGCCTCGCGGCCGCGGAGATCGACATCGCGACCGTCACGGCGGCCGATTTCCCGCTGCCCATCCTTGCCCCGCGCCTAGCCGCCATCCGGGAGGATCTTCTGCATGGTCGCGGCTTCGCCCTGCTGCGCGGCCTGCCGGTCGAGCGCTGGTCGATGCGGGAGAGTGCCGCGGCCTTCTTCGGCATCGGCGCTCATATCGGCCATGCCCGGTCGCAGAATGCGAAGGGCCATGTGCTTGGCCATGTGAAGGACATGGGCCTGTCCTCCAGCGATCCGAATGTCCGCATCTACCAGACCGCGGAGCGCCAGACCTACCACACCGATAGCTGCGACGTCGTCGGGCTGCTCTGTCTGAAGACTGCGAAGCGCGGCGGGTTCTCCACCCTGGTCAGCTCCACGACCATCTTCAACGAGATCCGCCGCCGCCGTCCGGACCTGCTGCCGCTGCTGTTCGGCCCGATCGCCACTGACCGGCGCGGCGAGGTGCCGGCCGGCATGAAGCCCTGGTTCGAGATCCCGGTCTTCTCCTGGCATGAGGGCTTCCTGACCGCCCTCTACCAGCGGCAATACATCGACAGCGCCCAGCGCTTTCCGGAAGCGCCGCGCCTGACGCCCGCCCATGTCGAGGCGCTGAACCTCTTCGACGATCTTGCCAACGACCCGGCGCTGAACCTGCACATGGAGTTCCGGCCAGGCGACGTGCAACTCGTGCACAACCACACCCTGCTGCACGACCGCACGGGCTTCGAGGACTTTGCCGAGCCGGAGCGCCGGCGGCACCTGCTGCGCCTCTGGCTCGCGGTGCCCGGCGCGCGGCCGCTGCCAGCTGTCTTCGCGCAGCGCTACGGCAGCGTCACGATCGGCGATCGCGGCGGCATCATCGTGCCCGGCACTGTCCGGCTGAACGCGCCGCTGGAAGCCGCCTGAGATCCTATCCGATCAGCGAATCAGCCCGGCCAGCGGGGAGGAAGGGTCGGCCGCGACCCGCCGCGGCATCCGCCCGGCGAGATGCGCGAGCCGCCCGGCTTCGACCGCGGCCTTCATCGCGCGCGCCATGACCACCGGATTCCGGGCATGGGCGATGGCGCTGTTCAGCAGCACCGCATCGCAGCCGAGCTCCATCGCATAGGTGGCGTCGGAGGCGGTGCCGACGCCGGCATCCACCAGCACCGGCACCTTCGCCTGCTCGATGATGTTGCCGATCATGTAGGGGTTCACCACCCCGAGGCCGGAGCCGATCGGGGCACCGAGCGGCATCACCGCCACGCAGCCCATCTCCTCCAGCCGCTTGGCGGCCAGCGGATCGTCGGCGCAATAGACCATCACCTCGAAGCCGTCCTTGATCAGCGCCTCGGCCGCCTCGAAGGTGCCGGGCATGTCGGGGTAGAGGAAGGGCGGTGGGCCCAGCACCTCGAGCTTCACCAGGTTCCAGCCACCGGCCTCCCGCGCCAGGCGCAAGGTCCGCACCGCCTCGCTCGCGGTGTGGCAGCCGGCGGTGTTCGGCAGGTAGGTGTAGTCCTTGGGGCTGACGTAATCCTGAAGCATCGGCGCCTTGGGATCCGACAGGTTCACCCGCCGGACCGCCACCGTTACGATCTCCGTGCCGGAGGCCTGGATGGCCGCCGCCGTCTCCTCCAGGTCCTTGTAGCGTCCGGTGCCGACGATCAGGCGCGAGCGGAAGCGGCGCCCGGCCACTTCCCAGGTGTCGTCCGTGCTGTTCTGCATGCCGTCCATGGACCCTCAACCCCCGCCGATGAAGTGCACGATCTCCAGCCGGTCGCCCTCCGCGAGCGCCTGGGCGGCATAGGTCGATCGCGGCACGATCTCCTCGTTCCGCTCGACCGCCACCTTGCGGGTATCGAGGCCGAGCTCGGCGAGCAGCGCGGCGACGGTGGCACCGGCGCCCACCGACCGACCCTCGCCATTGATCGCGATCTGGATGGTCTCTCCCATGGCGCGCAACATGGCCGCCCGGGCTGCCCCGGGCAAGGCGCGGCGGGGAAGGGGCAGGCATGATCATGGCCTTGGCCCGGGCCCATCCGTCCGGCGCCGCTTGCCCCCTGGAAACCCCCCGTGCTAGCCCGTCGCGACCCCAAACACCGGGACTCCGCCCTTGACGCCCCCGCTCGTCGCCATCCTCAACGGCCCGAACCTCAATCTGCTCGGCACCCGGCAGCCCCATATCTATGGCAGCACGACGCTCGATGACGTTGAGACGCTGTGCGGTGAGGCGGCGGATGAGTTCGGCCTGGCGCTCGACTTCCGCCAGACCAACAGCGAGGGCGAGTTGGTCACCTGGGTGCAGGAATGCCGGGGTCGCGCGCAAGGGATCATCATCAACCCGGCGGGCTACACCACCACCTCGATCGCGCTTCTCGACGCGCTGCTGGCCGTCGAGTTGCCGGTGATCGAGGTCCATATCACCAACATTCATCGCCGGGAGGAATTCCGGCAGCACAGCTACGTCTCCAAGGCGGCCACCGGCGTGATCGCCGGGCTGGGGGTCGAGGGCTACGCCCTCGCGATCCGGGCCATGGCGGGGCTGTTGGCGCAGGACGACGAATAATGGCAGGCGGAATCCAGTTCGACCCCAAGGCAATCCGCGAGCTCGCGAACATTCTCCGGGAGACCGATCTCTCCGAGATCGAGCTGGTGGAGAAGGACAGCCGGCTGCGGGTGGCGCGGGTCGTCACAGCCCCGCCGCAGGTGATGGTGCAGGCGGCCGCCCCCGTCGCCGCGGCCGCCACACCGGTGGCCAGCGCCGTGGCCGCCCCGGTCGCAGAGGCCGAGGCTGCGGCCCATCCCGGAGCGATCACCAGTCCGATGGTGGGCGTCGCCTATCTGGCGCCGGAGCCCGGGGCCGCGCCCTTCATCCAGACCGGCACCAAGGTCGCGCAGGGCCAGACGCTGCTGCTGATCGAGGCGATGAAGACCTTCAACCAGATCAAGGCGCCGCGCGCGGGCACTGTCACCCGCATCCTGATCGAGACCGGCACGCCGGTCGAGTTCGGCGAAGCGCTGCTCATCATCGAATAGTGCGCATGTTCAGCAAGATCCTGATCGCGAACCGGGGCGAGATCGCGCTCAGGGTGCATCGCGCCTGCCAGGAGATGGGGATCCGCACCGTCGCCGTGCATTCGACCGCCGACGCGACGGCCATGCATGTGCGGCTTGCCGATGAGAGCGTCTGCATCGGGCCGCCGGCGGCGCGCGACAGCTACCTGAACGTCGCCGCCATCCTCTCCGCGGCCACGATCACCGGCGCCGAGGCGATCCACCCCGGCTACGGCTTCCTGTCGGAGAATGCCCGCTTCGCCGAGATGGTCGAAGCGCATGGCCTGACCTTCATCGGCCCGACCGCCGACCATATCCGGATGATGGGCGACAAGATCGCGGCCAAGACCGCGATGCGTTCGCTCGGCGTGCCGCTGGTGCCCGGCTCCGACGGCGCGCTCGTGACGCTCGAGGAAGCGCGGGCGGTCGCCGACACGGTGAAGTATCCAGTCCTCATCAAGGCCGCTGCCGGCGGCGGCGGCCGCGGCATGAAGGTCGCGCATTCCGAGGACGAGCTGGAGGAGGCCTGGCGGGTCGCCCGCACCGAGGCCAAGGCCGCCTTCGGCGACGACAGCGTCTACCTCGAGAAGTACCTCGACCGCCCGCGCCATATCGAGCTGCAGGTGCTGGCCGACAACCACGGCAATGTCGTGCATTTCGGAGAGCGCGACTGCTCCCTGCAACGCCGCCACCAGAAGCTGCTGGAGGAGGCGGGCAGCCCCGTGCTCGACGCCGCGGCGCGGGACGCGCTGGGTGCCACCGTCACCGCGGGGCTGCGCAAGCTTGGGTACCGCAATGCCGGCACGCTGGAGTTCCTCTGGCAGGACGACCAGTTCGCCTTCATCGAGATGAACACCCGCCTGCAGGTCGAGCATCCCGTGACCGAGATGGTCTGCGGCATCGACCTGGTGAAGGAACAGATCCGCGTCGCCGCCGGCCAGGCCCTCGGCTATGCGCAGCAGGATATCCGCTTCACCGGCCATGCGATCGAATGCCGCATCACCGCCGAGGATCCGGAAACCTTCGCGCCCAGCCCCGGCCGGGTGACGCAGTACCACGCGCCCGGCGGCCTCGGCGTGCGCGTCGACAGCGCGCTCTATGCCGGCTACACGGTGCCGCCGCATTACGACAGCCTGGTCGCCAAGCTCGTCGTGCACGCGCCGAACCGCGCCGAGGCGATCGGCCGGTTGCGCCGGGCGCTGAGCGAGATGGTCGTCGCCGGCATCAAGACCACGCTCCCCTTGCACCAGCGCGTGGTCGAGGATCCGGAGTTCCAGGCCGGCGATTATACGATCCATTGGCTGGAACGCTTCGTCGCGCGGCAGCCGTAGCGGCACAAAAGTCAGCACCACGCGGCCGTAGGCCGCCACTGGTTTCTACGGAGCGAGGCGAAGCCGATGCTCCGGGGCCGCGAATGCGGCCCCGCGCGCGACCAACAGTTGCCGCCAGAGCATACCCGACAGCGCGGAAGCCAAGCCGGCGAATGCCGGCGCCGGCGCTTGAGGCCTAATTATTGGGTCTTGCACTCTGCGCGGACGTCCTTTCATCCATGCGTGGCTCGAACTGGATGCTGCGGCGATGCGCCCAGGTATTGATGAGGTGGAACAGCGGCATCAGGGCGACGTCGTCCATAGCCATCCGCACCGCCTGGCGCAGCAGCATCTCCCGCTCCTCGTCGTCGATGGTGGCGACGGCGCGGGCGGTCAGGGAATCGAGTTCCGGATTCGAATAGCGGCCGCCATTGGAAGCGCCGGTGCGGCGCTCCCGGTCATAGGTGCCCATGATGTTGACCAGCGCATAGCTGGCTTCGCCGGTGGAGCTGCCCCAGCCGGTCAGCCGGATGCCGAATTCCTGCCGGCTGGCGCGGGCGGAGTAGCTGGCCCAGGGCATCGCATCCACCTGCGTTTGCACCCCGATCCGCGTCCACATCTGCGCGACCGCCTGCGCGGCCTTGGCGTCATTGGGGTAGCGGTCATTGGGGGAGGTCAGCGTCAGGCGGAAGCCCTGCGGGAAGCCTGCCTCGGCGAGCAGCCGGCGCGCGCCCTGCGGGTCGAAGCGGGGTGGCGGCACCTCCGGATTATAGCCGAAGGCGCCTTCCGGCAGCCATTGGCCGGAAGCGACCGCGGTGCCTTCCATGACGCGCTCCGCCAGCGCCTCGCGGTCGATCGCCATCGACAGTGCCCGGCGGACGCGGAGGTCATTAAAGGGGTTCGCCGACAGCGGCTGGCCGTTGTTGTCGGCGACGCCAGGCGGGGCCGCGCTGCGTGACCGGTCGGGCGAGAGATAGATCATCCTGAGGCCCTGCATCTGGGCGATCCCGATGCGCGGGTCGCGGCGAAGCCGCGGGATGTCGCTCGAAGGCACCTGGTCGATGACGTCGACATCGCCCGACATGATGGCGGCGCTGCGGGCGCCGTCATTGGTCATCAGGCGGTAGGAGACGCGTGCCCAGGGTTCCGGGCCGGCCCAATAGGCATCGTTGCGCGCGAGCTCGGTGCGGTCGCCGCTGGCATAGGAGACCAGGCGATAGGGGCCGGTCCCGATCGCGGCGCGACCGGTATTGAAGTCCTCGGTTGAGCCGCTGGCCGCCGCGTGGCGGGAGATGATGAAGACCGAGGCGAGTTCGGTCGGCAGCAGTGGGTGCGGGGCCGCGGTGTGGAAGCGGATGGTCAGTGGATCCGTGATCTCGATCCGGGTGATCGCCCGGACGAAGCCCGCATAGCTGCCGGGGCTGTTCGCGACATTGGGGATGCGCTGGATGCTGAAGGCGACATCCTCGGCCGTGAAGTCGCGGCCGTCATGCCACTTCACGCCCGGGCGCAGCCTGAACTCCCAGACGGTCGGCTCGACCGTGCGCCATTCCGCGGCGAGGCCCGGCGTCAGTCGCGCGCGGGCATCGCGCTCCACCAGTCGGTCGAAGATATGCACCGCCAGGCTGGCATTGGGCGCCGCGTTATAGAAATGCGGATCGAGCGAGGTGACCGAGCCGCCAACGCCGATGGTCAGGGTCTGCGCCCCCGCCGGCGCGGTCAGAGGCAGGAGGGCAACTGCCGCGAGCAGGGCACGGCCTGAGGTCATGCGCATCCGATGGGTCCCCCGGCGATCCGGATGCGGTGAGCCTAGAAGGTCTCTGCTGCGCTTTTCCAGGATTCAATCGCGGGAGAGGTCGGGGCCGGGCATGAACGGTGCCCGGCCCCGGATCCCTCAATTCGCCGGCCGCGCGCTCATCGCCGTGGTCCGCTCATCCATCCGCGGCTCGAAGGCGATGGTCCGGCGATGCGCCCAGATGTTCACCAGTTGGAACAGCGGGATCATCCCGAGGTCGTCCGTCGCCATCTTCACGGCGTCGCGCAGCAACGCCTCCCGCTGCCCGTCATCGAGGGTGGCGACGGCACGGGCCGTCAGCGCATCGAGCTCAGGGTTGGAGTAGCGGGCAGCGTTCGAGGCGCCGATGCGGCGTTCGCGATCATAGGTGCCGAGGATATTCACCAGCGTATAGCTCGCCTCGCCGGTCGAGCTGCCCCAGCCGGCCAGGCGCATGGCGAATTCCTGGCGTGCGGACCGCCCCGCAAAGGAGGACCAGGGCAGCGCCTGCACCTCGGTCCGCACGCCGATGCGGGTCCACATCTGCGCCACCGCCTGGGCGGTCTTGGCGTCATTCGGATAGCGGTCATTGGGGGTGGTCAACACCAGGCGGAAGCCCTGGGGAAAGCCCGCCTCGGCGAGGAGCCGGCGCGCGCCGTCCGGATCAAAGGCAGGCGTGGGGACCGCCGGATTGTGGCCGAAGGTCCCTTCCGGCAGCCACTGGCCGGTGGCGGCTGCGGTGCCTTCCATCGCGCGTTCGGCCAGGGCGTCCCGATTGATCGCGATGGACAGCGCGCGGCGCACGCGGAGGTCGATGAAGGGGTTGCTGGCCAGCGGCTGGCCGGCATTGTCGGTGACGCCGGGCTCGCTGCCGGTGCGGGAGCGGTCGGGCGAGAGATAGATCACCCTGAGGCCCTGGATGCGCGCGAGGCTGATCCGGCTCTCGCGCTGCAGGCGCGGCAGGTCGCCGCTCGGCACCTGGTCGATCACGTCCACATCCCCGGCCAGGAGGGCGGCGCTGCGGGCACCGTCATTGGCGAGGAAGCGGTAGGAGACGCGTTCCCAAGGCTGCCGCCCGCCCCAGAAGGCGTCGTTCCGCGCCAGTTCGGTGCGGTCACCGCTGGTATAGGAAATCACGCGATAGGGACCGGTGCCGATCGCCGCGCGGCCGGCGTTGAAATCTTCGGTCGTGGCGTCCATCGCCGCATGGCGCGCGATGATCGCGACCGAGCCGAGCTCGGTCGGCAGCAGCGGGTGCGGTGCGACCGTGTGGAGGCGGATGGTCAGCGGATCCACGATCTCGACGCGCTGGATCGAGCGGACGAAGCCGCCGAAGCCGCTCGGTGCGTTCGGGACATTCGGCGTGCGCTCGATGGTGAAAGCGACGTCCTCGGCCGTGAAGTCGCGGCCGTCATGCCATTTGACGCCGGGGCGCAGCTTGAACTCCCAGACGGTGGGTTCGATCGCGCGCCACTCGGTCGCGAGGCCGGGATAGAGGCGGGCATGGGTGTCCCGCTCCACCAGCCGGTCGAAGAGATGCATGGAGAGGCTGTTGTTCGGAGCGGCATTGTGGAAATGCGGGTCGAGGGAGGTGACCGCACCGCCGATGCCGATGGTCAGGGTCTGGGCCGCCGCCGGCATCGCCAAGGGCAACAGGGCGAAGGAGGCGAGCAGGGCTCGGCAGCAAGTCACGCGCATCGATGATGTCTCCGGCAAACAGGAAGCGGCGAAACTAGAGCGTTCCCACTCCGCTCCGCTACGCCATGTCTCGATATCCTTTCTCCGGAGGCGCCGCTTCCTGCCTCAGGATTGAGCGGGGTGCGCGAAAGCGCGCCCCGCTCCAGCCGGATCGGACGCTCAGTTCGCCGGACGCGCGCTCATCGCCAGGGTGCGCTCGTCCATGCGCGGATCGAAGGCGATGGTGCGCCGGTGCGCCCAGATGTTCACCAACTGGAAGAGCGGGATCAGCCCGACATCGTCCATCGCCATCTGCACGCCCTCGCGCAGCAGTGCCGCGCGCTGGCCGTCATCCAGCGTGGATGCCGCGCGCGCGGTCAGCGCATCGAGCTGCGGATTGGAGTAGCGGCCCATGTTGGACGCGCCGGTGCGCGCCTCGCGGTCGAAGGTGCCGAGGACATTGACCAGCATGTAGCTCGCCTCGCCGGTCACGCTGCCCCAGCCGAGCAGGCGCATGGCGAATTCCTGGCGGCTCGAGCGCTGCGCGAAAGATGCCCAGGGCAGCGCGTCCACCTGGGTCTGCACGCCGATGCGGGTCCACATCTGGGCGACCGCCTGCGCGGTCTTGGCGTCGTTCGGGTAGCGGTCGTTCGGGCTGTGCAGGGTCATGCGGAAACCCTGCGGGAAGCCGGCCTCGGCCAACAGGCGGCGGGCGCCGTCGGGATCGAAGCGCGGCGGCGCGACCTCCGGGTTGTAACCGAAGGTGCCTTCCGGCAGCCATTGCCCGGTCGGCGCCGCGGTGCCCTCCATCACGCGCTCGGCCAGCGCCTGGCGGTTGATCGCGCCCGACAGTGCCCGGCGCACCCGCACATCCTGGAAGGGGTTGCGTGCCAGCGGCTGGCCGGCATTGTCGGTCACGAAGGGTACGTTCGCGCTGCGTGAGAAATCGGCCTGGAGGTAGATCACCCGGAGGCCCTGGATGCGGCTCAGCACGACGCGCTGGTCGCGGCCGAGGCGCTCCAGATCGGTCGAGGGCACCTGGTCGATCACGTCCACGTCGCCGGCCAGCAGCGCCGCGCTGCGCGCGCCGTCATTGGCCATGATCCGGTAGGAGACCCGCGCCCAGGGCTGCCGCTGGCCCCAATAGGCGTCGTTCCGGGCGAGCTCGGTGCGATCGCCATTGGCGTAGGAGACCAGGCGATAGGGGCCGGTGCCGACCGCGGCGCGCCCGGCATTGTAGTCTTCGGTCGTGGCGTTGCCCGCGGCGTGGCGGGAGATGATGGCGACCGAGGCGAGCTCGGTCGGCAGCAATGGATGCGGCGCTGCGGTATGGAAGCGGATGGTCAGCGGATCAACGATCTCGACCCGCCGGATGGCGCGCACGAAGCCACCGAAGCCGCCCGGGCTGTTCGGCACGTTCGGCGTGCGTTCGATGGTGAAGGCGACGTCGTCGGCCGTGAAGTCGCGGCCGTCATGCCACTTCACCCCTGGGCGCAGCTTGAACTCCCACACGGTCGGCTCGATCGCCCGCCACTCGGTGGCGAGCCCCGGATAGGGCTGCGCGCGTGCGTCGCGCTCCACCAGCCGGTCGAAGAGATGCATCGAGAGGCTGTTGTTCGGCGACGCATTGTAGAAATGCGGGTCGAGGGACGTCACCGAGCCGCCGATGCCGATGGTCAGGTTCTGCGCCCCGGCAGGCGCCGCCAAAGGCAGCAGGGCCAGCGCCGTGACCAGGGCGCGGCGTGTGGTCGTACGCATCCGGTGTTTCTCCAGGCTGTATAGACGAGCTGAGCCTAGCGAGGCTTTGATCGCGCTGCTACAAGGGAGGCTTAGGGACGGTTCTGGGGGCTATATGAAGATGTTGCAGAAAGTGGCGGTCGCCGCTGCCTTCGGCGTTTTTGCCGTGGCCAGCGCCCAGGCGCAGACACTCACCATCGCAGTCGGTGCGCCGGTCACCTCCCTCGACCCCCACTACCACCAGTTGTCCCCGAACAACGCCGCGGCGGACATGATCTTCGATCGGCTGGTCAACACCGATGAGCGATCGCGCCAGGAGCCTGGCCTGGCGCTGGAATGGCGCGCGGTGGAACCGACCGTCTGGGAATTCAAGCTGCGGCCCAATGTGCGCTTCCAGAACGGCAGCGCCTTCACGGCCGAGGACGTGGCCTTCACGCTCGGCCGCCTGCCGAACGTGCCGAACAGCCCATCCTCCTTCGCGGCCT
Organism: Plastoroseomonas hellenica; assembly: GCF_018129085.1. Classification (GTDB taxonomy): domain Bacteria; phylum Pseudomonadota; class Alphaproteobacteria; order Acetobacterales; family Acetobacteraceae; genus Plastoroseomonas; species Plastoroseomonas hellenica. The sequence continues at coordinate 82,563 of NZ_JAAGBB010000009.1, read as the reverse complement.
ATTCCCGCCCGATCCAGCGTATCGAGATCGTCGATCCGCTGACCATCCGCTTCCATACGGCCGAGCCCTATCCGCTGCTGCCGCTCGACATGACCAATGTCCGCATCCTCGACCGCGAGACGCATGAGCGCTCGACGACCGAAGATTTCAACGCCGGCCGCGCGGCGATCGGCACCGGCCCCTTCCGCGTGGTCTCCCACCGCATGGGCGACCGCATCGAGCTGGAGCGGAACGACACCTATTGGGGTGAGCGTCCCGCCTATGCCCGCGTCAACTATCGTATGGTGACCAATGATGCGGCCCGCACCGCGGCGCTGTTGGCCGGCGATGTCGACCTCATCGACCAGGTGCCGACCAGCGACCTCGCGCGACTGCGTCAGGACCAGCGGGTGTCGATTTCCGAGAGGGTCGGCCTGCGGCTGATCTTCATCGGCCTCGATCACCTGCGCGCCGCCAACGAGAATTCACCGTTCATCACGGACAACAATGGCCAGCCGCTCGGCCGCAACCCGCTGCAGGATGTGCGGGTGCGCCGCGCGCTTTCCATGGCGATCGACCGCCGCGCCATCGTCGACCGCGTGATGGAAGGCGCTGCCGTCCCCGCGGGGCAATTCCTGCCGGAAGGCACCTACGGCTTCGTCCCCAACCTGCCGCCGGTCGCCTTCGATGCCGACGGTGCCCGTCGCCTGCTGGCCGAGGCCGGCTATCCGCAGGGCTTCCGTATCACGCTCTCCAGTCCCAATGATCGCTACATCAACGATGCCCGCATCGCCCAGGCCGTCGGGCAGATGTGGACCCGCATCGGCGTGCGCACGGCAGTCGATGCGCAGCCCTGGACCACCTTCGTGGCCCGCGCCGGCCGGGCCGACACCTCCGCCCACCTGATCGGCTGGGGCAGCAACCCGGATGGCTCGCATCCGTTGCGCAACATCCTGGCGACGGTGAGCCGGGACCGCGGCTGGGGTTCGTCCAACCGCGGCCGCTATTCCAACCAGCAGGTCGATGCCCTGCTGCTGCAATCGCTGTCCGAGTTGAACGAAGAACGGCGCGAGGAGCTGGTGATCCAGGCGCAGCGCATCGCGGCCGAGGATGTCGGCGTCATTCCCCTGCACATCCAGACCAATATCTGGGCGACGCGGCGCGGCATCGCCTACAACGCGCGTGCCGACGAGCTGACCCTGGCGCAGGACGCGCGCCCCGCCGCGGCACGATAAGAAGCGCGCCGCGGAGCGGCAAAGGAGCCCGCCGCGGAGCGGTAAAGGAGTAAGAGCTTGAGCGTCTATCTTCTGCGGCGCCTCATCCAGGCGCTCGGTGTCGTGCTGGTGATGTCGCTGATCGTCTTCATCGGCGTCTTCGCCATCGGCGACCCGGTCGAGATCCTGATCAGCCCGGACGCCGACCAGATCGAGCGTGAGCGCGCGATCGTGGCGCTCGGCCTCGATAAGCCGCTCTGGCTCCAGTACCTGTCCTTCCTGGGCAACGCGCTGCGTGGCGATCTCGGCCGCAGCTTCGTGTTCAACGAACCGGCGCTGCAGCTCATCCTGAACCGCATGCCGGCGACGCTGGAACTCGCCTTCGGCGCCATGTTCCTGGCCCTGCTGGTCGGGCTGCCGCTCGGCCTATATGCCGGGCTGAAGCCGAACTCGCCGGTCAGCAAGGGGATCATGGCCGGCAGCATCCTCGGTTTCTCGCTGCCGACCTTCTGGGTCGGGCTCATGCTCATCATGGTCTTCGCGGTCCAGCTCGGCTGGCTGCCCTCCACCGGCCGCGGTGAGACGCGGGAGATCCTCGGCATGCGCTGGAGCTTCCTCACCAGGGACGGGCTCGCCCATATGGCCATGCCGGCGCTGAATCTGGCGCTGTTCAAGATCAGCCTCGTCATCCGGCTGACCCGGGCCGGGGTGCGCGAGACCATGCTGATGGATTACGTGAAGTTCGCGCGCGCCAAGGGGCTGAGCCCGGCCCGCGTCACCTTCGTGCATGTGTTCAAGAACATCCTGATCCCGGTCGTGACCGTGGTCGGTCTGGAGCTCGGCTCCACCATCGCCTTCTCCGTGGTGACGGAAAGCGTCTTCGCCTGGCCCGGCATGGGCAAGCTGATCATCGACAGCATCAACGTGCTCGACCGTCCCGTGATCGTCGCCTATCTGATGATCATCGTGCTGATGTTCATCACCATCAACCTGGTCGTGGATCTCACCTATTCCGTGCTCGATCCGCGCGTGCGGCTGGAGGGCAAGTGATGAGCACCACCACGCTTCCCGCGGCTCCCGCTGCTCCTGCGGTACCGCCCAAGGTCGAGACGCCGTTCCGGCGCTTCGTCTCGGAATTCGCGGAATCGAAGATCGCGCTCGGCGGCCTGATCGTGTTCACGCTGATCGCGCTGATCGCGATCTTCGCGCCCTGGATCTCGCCGCAGAACCCCTATGACCTCGCCCAGCTCGACATCATGGACGGGCGCATGGAGCCGGGGACGGTCGGCGGCGACGGCTTCACCTTTTGGCTCGGCACCGACGATCAGGGCCGCGACATGCTGTCCGGCATCATGTACGGGCTGCGCATCTCGCTCACCGTCGGCGCCGGCTCGGCGCTGATCGCCTGCTTGGTTGGTGCCTCGCTCGGGCTGCTGGCCGCTTATGCAGGTGGCAAGACCGACAGCGCGATCATGCGTCTGGTCGACCTCCAGCTCTCTTTTCCGGCGATCCTCGCCGCGCTGATGATCCTGGCCTTCCTCGGCAAGAGCGTGACGAATGTCGTCATCGCGCTGGTCATCGTCGAATGGGCCTATTACGCCCGTACCGTGCGCGGCACCGCGCTGGTCGAGCGCCGGCGCGAATACATCGAGGCGGCGCAATGCCTCGCGCTGCCGACGCGACGCATCCTGTTCCGCCATCTGCTGCCCAATTGCCTGCCGCCGCTGATCGTCGTCGGCACCATGCAGGTGGCGCGCGCGATCGCGTTGGAAGCGACGCTGTCCTTCCTCGGCCTCGGCGTGCCGATCACGGAGCCCTCGCTCGGGCTGCTGATCGCCAATGGCTATGAGTACATGCTGAGTGGCAAGTACTGGATCAGCTTCTATCCCGGCATCGCGCTGCTCATCACCATCGTCTCGATCAATCTGGTCGGCGATCAGCTTCGCGACGTGCTGAACCCACGGTTGAAGAAATAGGCATGACCGCCGCCAGCATCTCCGCCAGCCCCATCTCCGCCGCACCGACGCTCGAGGTGCGGAACCTGCAGACGCATTTCTTCACCCGCGCCGGCGTGGTGAAGGCCGTAGACGGCGTCTCCTTCACCGTGCCGCGCGGCAAGGTGCTGGGCCTCGTCGGCGAATCCGGTTCCGGCAAGACGGTCACCGGCTTTTCGATCATCGGCCTGGTCGATCCGCCGGGCCGCATCGTCGGTGGCGAGATCCTCTATCAAGGCAAGAACCTGGCCAGCCTGTCCGAGGAGGAGATGCGGCACCTGCGCGGCAACCGCATCGCGATGATCTTCCAGGATCCGATGATGACGCTGAACCCGGTGCTGCGCATCGACACCCAAATGATCGAGACGGTCCGGGCGCATACCAAGGTCAGTCATGAGGAGGCGCGCCAGCGCGCGCGCGACACGCTCGGCATGGTCGGCATCCCCTCCCCGGACGAGCGGCTGAAATCCTATCCGCACCAGTTCTCGGGCGGCATGCGCCAGCGCGTCGCGATCGCGATCGCGCTGCTGCACCGGCCAGAGCTGATCGTCGCCGACGAGCCGACCACGGCCCTCGACGTCACCATCCAGGGCCAGATCCTCGCCGAGGTGCAGAAGCTCGCCGCGACCACCGGCACCTCGCTGATCTGGATCACGCATGACCTGTCGGTCGTCGCCGGCCTCGCCGACGAGATCGCCGTCATGTATGCCGGCCGCGTCGTCGAGCATGGCCTGGTCGAACAGGTGCTCGACCGCCCGCTGCATCCTTATACCGCGGGCCTGATCGGCAGCGTCCCGTCGCGCAACAAGCGCGGCGAACCGTTGCGCCAGATCCCCGGCATGACACCGTCGCTGCTCTCGCTGCCGGCGGGCTGCGCCTTCCGTTCGCGCTGCCCGCGCGCCGGCGAGGAATGCGGCATCGAACCGCCGATCCGCGAAATCCTGCCCGGCCGCGACGCCCGTTGCCATCGCCCCATCCTCGAAGCCGCCGAGGTCGCCTCCGCATGAGTGCCACGACCCTGGCCCCCGCCGCTGCGCCGATGATCGAGCTGCGCGGCATCAGCCGCCGCTTCGAGAAGAAGCTCGACTTCGCCGGCCGCATCGCCAAGCGCCTGGGCGCGCCGGTGCGGGAAGAAATCGTGCACGCCGTCGACGGCGTCGACCTAAGCATCGCCAAGGGTGAGGTGGTCGGGCTGGTCGGTGAATCCGGCTGCGGCAAGTCGACGCTCGGGCGCATGGTCGCCGGCATCCTGCCGCCCTCGGACGGCACCGTGCTGCGCCAGGGGCGCGACATCACGGTGCTGAACACCCAGGATGCGCGCGAGGCGAAGCTGCGCACGCAGATGATATTCCAGGATCCCTACGCCTCGCTGAACCCGCGCATGCGGGTCGCTGACATCGTGGGTGAGGCGCCGCATGTGCATGGCATCGTCTCCGGCCGCGACTGGAACGACTATGTGGACGAGCAACTGCGGCGCGCCGGGCTCGACCCGGCGCTGAAGCGCCGCTATCCGCACCAGTTCTCGGGCGGGCAGCGCCAGCGCATCGGCATCGCCCGCGCGCTCGCGGTGAAACCCGACTTCCTGGTCTGTGACGAGGCGGTGGCGGCACTCGACGTGTCGATCCAGGCGCAGATCCTGAACCTCTTCATGAAGCTGCGGCGGGAGCTGGACCTCACCTATCTGTTCATCAGCCACGACCTCGGCGTGGTGGAACACCTCTCCGATCGCGTCGTCATCATGTATCTCGGCCGCGTGGTGGAATCCGCGCCGGCGGCCGAGGTCTTCGCCCGCGCCAACCACCCCTACACCGTGTCGCTGCTTTCGGCGGTGCCGCGGATCGACTCCCGCAAGCGCGCCTTCTCGGTGGTGCAGGGCGAGATCCCTTCGCCGCTGAACCCGCCGCCCGGTTGCCATTTCCATCCGCGCTGCCCGCATGCCATGCCGCGTTGCAAGGTGGAACGTCCGGCGCTCCGGGAGATCGCACCCGGTCATATCAGCGCCTGCCACCTCAACGACGCCTCCTGACTGCGTTTTGTGGTTAGGATGGCGTCGTGTCCTTCGTCGTCGCCATCCTGTTCTTCCTGCTCCCCTTCGCGGCCTTCGTCCTGTGGCGAAAGCGGAACCCGGACGGTGAGCCCTCCGCCGCGGTGCTGATCTTCGCGGCCGTGGCGGTGCTGGCCGCTGTCGGCTTCGCCGCCTGGTACGGCCTGTCCCGCCGCGAAGCCCCGGGCCACTACGTGGCACCGCATGTGCAGGATGGCCGCATCATCCCCGGGCATACGGAGCCGGTCCGGTGAGTGCCGATCGGCCTGTCGCCCATGTCCCGCCGCCGCCGGCCCTGGCGGAGCCGGCCCCTGCGGCCGTGCTGGCCGCCTTGCCCGGCAGCCGCGCGGTCGGCGGCGCGGTGCGCGACGCGCTGGCCGGGCTGCCGGTACATGATGTCGATGTCGCGGCCCCGCTGCCGCCGGAGGAGATCGCCCGCCTGCTGCGCGCCGCCGGCCTCAAGGTGATCGAGACCGGGCTGGCGCATGGCACCGTCACCGCGGTCCGCGGCGGCGTGCCGGTGGAGGTCACGGCGCTTCGCCGTGACATCGCGACCGATGGCCGCCACGCGGAGGTCGAATGGACCACCGACTGGCGGCAGGATGCGGCGCGGCGCGACTTCACCATCAACGCCCTGTCGCTCGCCCCGGATGGCGCGCTGTTCGACTATTTCGGGGGGCGGGAAGATCTGGCGGCCGGGCGGGTGCGCTTCGTGGGCGACCCCGCGACGCGGCTGGCCGAAGACTATCTGCGCGCGCTCCGTTTCTTCCGGTTCCAGGCGCGCTACGGCCGCGGCGCGCCTGATGCGGACGCCCTGGCGGCCATCCGGGCCGCGGTCCCGGGCCTGGCGCGGCTTTCGGTCGAGCGGGTCTGGATGGAGCTGAAGCGTCTTCTCGCCGGGCCACTGGCCGCCGAGTCGCTGGCCCTGATGGCCACGACCGGCGTGCTGCCCGCCATCCTGCCGGAGGCCGGTCCACCGGACGTGCTGGCCCGGATCGCCGCGGCGGACCCGCTGCTCCGCCTTTCGGCCCTGCTGCGGGACGATGCCGACATCGCGGGCCTGGCCCGCCGCCTGAAGCTCTCCCGGGCCGAGGAAGCAACGCTCGCCGCAACACGCGGTCCGGCGCCGGAGGGCGACGACGCCATGCTCCGACGCTCTCTTGCGATCCATGGTCGGGACGCCTTGCTGGCCCGCACGGCACTGGCCGAGGCGCGGGAGGGTACCGACCGCACGCTGCTTCGTGCCCGTCTGATGGCCCTGCCGGTCCCGGAATTCCCGCTGCATGGGCGCGACGCACTGGCGCTCGGCGCTGCGCCAGGCCCCAGGGTCGGCGCCTTGCTGGCCGCCGTGCGCGAATGGTGGATGGACCGGGGCTGCGTCGACGACGCCGAAGCTTGCCGCGCCGAACTCGCGCGGCGTCTCCGAGAAGCAGACGACGGGGCCTAGGGGAGAGGGGGATCGACCCCGCCGCCTGTCTGACCACTCGGAACAAAAAGAGAACTACTGCATCGCCTTGCCCGGCGCAAGCGGAAATTCGAAAGGCGCCGCGGCCCCGGGGCGGGCCGCCGGCGCATCACCGCCGCACCAGCGGGAGCGGCTTCAGCTTCGCGGCGCCCACTTCGGCCGCTCCAACCTTTTTGTTTTGCGAGCATCTTCACCCGTTCGGGTGATTTCACCCGAACGGGATCTGCTCTAAGCCGCGCCCATGGCCAAGCCGCTTCCCGCGTCCACCCGCCTCCTCACCCTGCGTCTCTGGCAGGAGCAGGTCCGCCGGCACCGTCCGGGGATCGTGCTGGCGCTGGTCTGCACGGTGGTGATGGCGGGGCTGACCGCCCTCTATCCAGTGGTGATCCAGCAGAGCTTCGACCTGTTCACCGCGAACCGGATGGATCTGCTCTGGCTCATCCCGCCGGCGATCATCGCGGTCACCCTCGCGAAATCCGCGGCCCAGTACGGCCAGGCGGTGGCGATCCAGTCGGTGGTGCTGCGCGTCATCGAGGGGCTGCAGCAGGACCTGTTCCGGGCGCTCACCCGGGCCGATCTCGCGACGGTGGCGCGTGATGCGCCGGCGCGCCATGCGGCCCGCTTCACCGCTGATGCCGCGATGATCCGGGAAGCCTTGACCAAATCCATCAACGCCATCGCCGATGTGCTGACCGTGGTCGGGCTGATCGGTTCGATGGTGTGGCTCGACTGGCAGCTCTCGCTGATCGCCGGGCTGATGTACCCGATCGCGATCCTGCCGATCACCAAGCTCGGCAAGCGCATCCGCCGCGCCTCCAGCGGCGTGCAGGACCGGGTGGGCGAGACCGCCGCGGTGCTGACCGAAAGCTTCGCCGCCGCGCGGGTGGTCCGCGCCTATCGGCTGGAGGACCAGGAGGAGGCGCGCGCCGCCCGCATCTTCGCGGGGCTGCGCGACAGCCTGCAGAGCATCGCCCGCACCCGCTCCAGCCTCGACCCGATGCTGGAAGCGCTGGGCGGCATCGCGGTCGCGGCCGTCATCGCTTTCCTCGGCTGGCGGGTCAGCTCGGGCGCCGGGACCATCGGCGAGTTCACCGGCTTCGTCGCGGCCCTGCTGATCGCCTCCCGCCCCGTGCGCGCGCTGGGGTCGCTGAATGCGGCGCTGCAGGAAGGCCTGGCGGGCCTCGCCCGCGTCTATGCGGTGATCGATGAACGCCCGCGCATCGTCGACGCCGCCGGCGCGGTGCCGCTGCCGGAAGGCAGGGGCCGCATCGAATTCGATGCCGTCGGCTTCCGCTACGAGGGCGGCGGCACGGATGCGGCGCTGACCGGCCTGGCCTTCATCGCGGAGCCCGGCCGCACCGTGGCGCTGGTCGGCCCTTCCGGCGCTGGCAAGTCCACGGCGCTCGCGCTCGTGCCGCGCCTGCACGACGTGACGGAGGGCGTGATCCGCATCGACGGTACCGATATCCGCAGCGTCACCCTCGTCAGCCTGCGCGACGCCATCGCCTATGTCGGGCAGGAGGCGGTGATCTTCGACGATACGGCTTTCGCGAATATCGCCAATGGCCGCCCCGGCGCGACGCGCGCCGCGGTGGAGGACGCCGCCCGTGCCGCCGCGGCGCATGAGTTCCTGGCCGCCCTGCCGCAGGGCTACGACACGGTGCTCGGCTCCGGCGGTTCCCGCCTTTCGGGCGGGCAGCGGCAACGCGTCTCGCTGGCCCGCGCGCTGCTGCGCAACCCGCGCATCCTGCTGCTGGACGAGGCGACCAGCGCGCTCGACGCCGAGAATGAGAGGCTGGTGCAGGAAGCACTTGCCCGGCTCCGTGCCGGGCGCACCACGCTCGTCATCGCGCACCGGCTGTCCACCGTGCGCGATGCCGACCTGATCGTCGCGATGGAGAATGGCCGCGCGGTGGAGCAGGGCGATCATGCCGCGCTGATGGCGGCCGGCGGCCTCTATGCCCGGCTGGTCCGCACCCAAGCCTTTTCGGACGTGCTTGCCGTTTGATCGCCTGGGCTTTGCGGCCGAAGTGGCCTCAAGCCGGCACGTTCATTCCCGCCTGAGCACGCCGTCCAGGAGCCGGTCCGCCCAGGGCTGGCTGCGGAACTGCGCACGGAGCGCTGCTTCGTCGTAGTCCTCGCGCAGCCAGTCGAGGAAGGGCTTGTCCCCGGCCTTCGCGTACTCGGCGAAGAAGGCGTCCAGGATGCCGGTCTTGCCCTGGCGGACATGGCCGTGCCGCAGGGTGAGCTGTGCCGCGGCTTCGGCGGCCGACCGGCCCTGCAGCAGCAGCCAGATGCCGGCCACCAGCCCGGTGCGATCGGCGCCCGACTTGCAGTGGATCAGGATCGGCTCCTCGACCCGCGTCAGGATATCCACCAGGCGCAGGATCCGGTCCTTGTGCGGCGCCCCACGGCTTTCGAAGGGAGCGTCGATATGGGTCAGGCCGAGTGAAGCCGCCGCCGTCCGCCCCAGCGCATCCGACCCGCAATCCAGGCGATGGCCGCGCAGGTTGATGATGGTCCGGATGCCGAAACGCCGCTGCGCGGCGCGGATCTGCCAGGGTAGGGGGTGGTTCGACCGATACAGCCGCCCTGGCGCCACCACGCCCCAGTTCCGCCAGCCGATGCGCAGCAGCGCATGGTCGACGAAAAGGCTGTTGAGCCAGCGCCGGCGGGGCGGCCTGGCGGCGGGGAGGGCGGCGTCCGGCATGCCGCCCATGTAGCGTCCCGGGACGCATTATACGAGTGGCGTCGATCCCGAAGAGCGACCGACGCCCCCTCAAACGCCGGGCGGCCGGCTCCGCCGGCCTTGGCTTCGCCGGACTACCGGCGGCGCCCATTCGGGCGCTCGGCACGAGCAACTACTCGTGCCGCCAGCATTATTCCAGCCGGGCGCCGGAGATACGGACCAACTCCTGCCACATGCTGCGCTCGCGCCGGGCGCGGGCCAGCGTGTCCTCCGGCGTCGCCCAGACGGTGCGGGCGCCGGCGCGCAGGAAGCGCTGCTGCTGCTCTGGGCTGTCGGTCACTTCCTTCATGGCGGTGTTCACGCGGTTGATGATCGGCTGCGGCACGCCGTTCGGCACGGCCCAGGCGCACCAGGAGGTGACGACGAAATCCTCGACTCCGACCTCCCGCATCACGGGGATGTTGGGCAGCGTCGGCCAGCGCTCGGCGCCGGAGATGACGAAGGCGCGAAGCCGGCCTTCGGCGATCACCGGCACGTAGCTCGCGAGGTTGTCGAGTGCGAAGGTCAAGTCACCGGAGAGCAGCGCCGGAATGATCTGCGCGGCGCCGCGGAACGGCACGTGCTGGCCGTCGATGCCCATGCGGTTGCAGAACATGGAGCCCGAGAGGTGCCCGGTGGTGCCGACGCCCGGGCTGCCATAGCTGACGCCGTTGCGCTGCGCCTTCGCCCAGGTGAGGAACTCCGCGAAGCTCTGCGTCGGGTTGTGCTGCGCCGAGACCACCAGGATGTTCGGCAGCTCCCAGTGCATCGAGACCGGGGTGATGTCGCGGTCCGGGTCATAGGGCAGGCGCGAATAGAGATACTGGTTGATCGACCACCCGCCGACCGTGATCGGGCCCTGGGTGTAGCCGTCCGGCGTGGCTTTCGCGATGGCGTCGTGGCCGATATTGCCGCCGGCGCCGGGCCGGTTCTCGACGACGAAATTCTGCCTGAGCTTCTGGCTGAGCTGTTCGGACAGGATGCGCGCCATCACGTCGGTGGAGCCGCCGGGCGGCCAGGGCACGATCACCCGCACCACGCGTTCCGGCCATTGCCCCTGCGCGGCGGCGCCGCGGGCCAGCGCCGGCAGCGCGAGTGACGTGGCGAGCAGGGTGCGGCGTGTCGTCATTCCGTGTTCCTCCAGGATCTTGATCGAGAGGATACGGGCTTTTCACCGGCCGACAACCGACCGTCGCGGGCTCTTACACCGGCAGCAGATCGGCGAAGTCGCGCACCAGGATCTGCGCTTCTCCGCCCACCAGCGGCTGGCCGTTCGTGCGGATCGTGTCGGCATCGCGGATCGCATCGCCGAAATCGAGTCCGGTGCGTTTCTCGATCGTGTCGATGTTCACCCGCCACTGGGCCACATCAACCGAGGGCAGGTCGTTCGGCGTGCCGATGAACCTCCGTTCTTCGGCGAGGAGATTCTTCTGGTCGACGACGAGCCCGACCGATTTCAGGCCGTCGGCGCCTTCCCAGGCGACGATCTTGAAGAAGCAGGAGGGGATCTGCACCTCGCCGGCCGAAAGATCGATCCGGTCGTCGAAGATCGGCCCCTGGAATACCGAGATCCGCTTGCCCTGCCCGGCCGCCAGTACGCCATTCTCCAGAACGTAGCGTTCGGCGCCCTGCCAGAAGCGCGCCGCCTGGTTGAAGCGGAAATGCTGGGGGGAGCAGTTGGTGAAGTGGAAGGTATCCGCGTTGGCGCGCTCCGCGTCTTCCGCATCGCCCCAGGTCGGATCGCTGCGCCGCGTCAGGTGGCCGCGGTCGAAGAGGTGCGACCATTCGCCGTAGAAGGGCTGGCCGAGCACGAAGCTGCCGCTGACGCGGGGATCGTTGAACCAGGTGTCGCCCTCGGCCGCATCCTCGACCGCGCCGGTCTTGCGGTTCACGGCGAGATAGGTCTCGCCGTCGATATTGGTGGCGGTGAAGATCGCCATCTGCCGGATCTTGTTCACCTTGACGCTGAAATGCACGTATTTCAGCTCGCCATCCTTCGCATCCGGTTCGCCGTCGCGCAGCGGCGCGAGCTGTTTCTTCAGCCGCGCATTCAGCTTGGGCAGCGGCAGGGCGTGGCCGGCGATGAAGTCCGCATCGTAACCTTCGCGATTGGCGTAGTCGTTGTCGCGGCGCAGCGCCTCCGCTGCCCGTGTCAGGCTTCGCGCTGGCGGCGTCACGACGACGGCCGGGGCCTGCAGCGCCGGCGCCATGCCATCGCCGATCCGGATCGTGATCTCGAGTGGCAGGGTGATGCGGATGGTGCCGGGCTCGGAGGGTGTGCTCATGGGCTTGGCTCCAATCAGGCTGTGCGCTTCTTCGCGATGGACGGCGGGGCGGGGCGGGGTGAGGCGCCGGGCGCCGGTGAGGGCCGTCTGCGGCTTTCCCTTGTCGAGCGCCTGGGCCAGCAGCTTGCCGCCTTCTGCATCCAGCTTCGTCAGTCTGGCCTCGAGGTCGCGGTAGATGGCGCTGATCCGCACGCCTTCGTTCAGGTTGCCGCCGATCGGATGCCCATTGTCATCCTCGATGGCGAGGAAGGGTTCGCCCCAGTGATGCAGGGCGATGACGTCCCAGTCATCGTTGAAGACCGGGGCGCCGGAGGAGCCCTGGTCGGTGTCGGTCTCGTAGTGCAAGGTTGTGTCGGTTCGCGCGACGAGCAGATTCTTGCGCAGCGCCGCCATCTTCGACCAGCCGCGCGGATGCTGGATGATGTTGACGTTGATGCCGAGTGCATGGCGGTCCGGACTGTCGGACAGCGCGCAGAAGCCGAGCTCCTCCGGCATCGCCATGCCGTTGCTGCGCTGGCCCAGCGCGACCACGGCATAGTCCAGCTCCTCAGGCGGCGAGAGCAGCAGCAGGCGGTCGGGGTCGAGCAGGAAGGTCGTCGTCGCGCGTGGTCGACCCAGCTCGTCGATCTCCTTGTCGAAAATGACCTGGGTGCCGCGGGCCGCGGCCGCGTCCTCGATGACGTGGCAATTGGTGATGAAAAGGCCGGCGCCGATCAGGAAGCCGCTGCCGGTCACCGAGCGCCGTGGAGCGTTGACCTCGACATAACCAACGGCGCGGCGGATCTGCGCCCCTTCCGACAGGAAATTGGTGCCGAGCGCCTCCATCATGTCGCCGGTAAAGGCTTCCGGGCCGCGCGGCGCGACCCGGCGCATGCGGCGGCGGACGAAGGCCCGGCTGCGGTCGATGCTCGGCTCCGCGTCCACGCGTCGCCCGGCAGCGACGAGGCGCCGCACTGCCGCGCGGTCCTTGCTCGTCGCTTTGAACCGTTCCCGGACTTCGGTTGTGAAGTCGGCCATGACGACACCCCCTTTGCCTTCCCGCAAGGGCGACGGTCACGCATCGCACCGGCCCGCAACTGTCCCGAGAGGCGGGGGGCCGGGTCAAGCGACAGATTTATGGTGGCGCCGGCGCGTGGTCCGGCACCACCTCTCAGGACGCCGACAGGCGCGTGTTCGCGAAAGGCATGCGTCGGAGCCGCGTGCCGGTCAGGGTGAAGACCGCGTTCGCGACCGCCGGCGGCACGCCGGGTGTGCCCGGCTCGCCGATGCCGCCCATCGGCGCACCGCTTTCGACGATCCGCACCTGCACGCGCGGCATCCGGTCCGGCGGCAGGATGCGGTAGGTGTCGAAGTTGCGCTGCTGCGGCTGCCCGCCTTCGAACACCACCTCCTCATACAATGCCGAGGAGAGGCCGATCGCCGCCGCCGACCGCACCTGGGCTTCCACGATCGCCGGATTCACGATGCTGCCGGGATCGATTGCCACCCAGACGTCATGCACCCGGACCTCGCCATCGGCGACCGAGACCTCGGCGATGGTCGCGACTTCCGATCCGAAGGGCGAGGCCATCGCCACGCCGCGTGCTCGCCGCGTGCCGTCTTCGGCCATGAAGGCGGCCGGACGCCAGCCGCCGGACAGCGAGACCACCGCATCCAGCAGCGCCAGGTGTCGCGGGCTCCGTGCCAGCAGCTCCCGTCGCAGCGCCAGCGGGTCGCGGCTGGTCGCATGCGCGATTTCGTCGAGGAAGCTCTCGTAGAAGAAGTCGTTCATCGAATGCCCGACCGAGCGCCAGAAGCCGATATTCACCGGCTGCGGCACCACGACGTGGTCGATGCGGCGCGCCGGGATCGCATAGGGCTTGAAGGCCACGCCCTCCACGACCGAGCCGTCGACCGGCGGATCGCCGAGTGCCGCGGCACCGAAATGCTTGCCGATCGGCCCTTCTCCGACGCAGCTCGCATGCAGGCCGGTGATGCGGCCTTGCGCATCCAGCCCGGCCCGCAGCCGTGCGAAGGAGAGCGGGCGATAGGCGTCGCGGCCGAATTCCTCCTCCCGCGTCCAGATCACCTTCACCGGCCGCTGCGTGGCCTTGGCGAGCAGCACCGCCTGCGGCATCGGGTTGGCCGGGCCGTAGACGAAATGCCGGCCGAAGAAGCCGCCGAGCAGTGGCGAATGGATGCGCACCCGCTCGGGCGGGATCTCCGCCGTGCGCGCCGCGACACCCTGGAACAGCTCCGGCGCCTGGTTCGGGGTCCAGACATCGAGCGTGCCGTCGGCGTTGAAGCGCGCGATGGAGGACGGCGGCTCCAACTGCGCATGCGCCAGATAAGGGGCGTCGTAGTCCGCCGTCACCACTCGTGCCGCGGCCCGGAGCGCCGCCGGCGCGTCGCCCAGGGCATCGCGTGCCGGATTGCCCGGCTGGTCGGCGGCGGCGCGGAAGGTCTCCAACAGGCTCGCGGAGGAGAAGTTCTCCGGCAGCACCGTGCCGCTCAGCGCGGTCCACTGCACCTCCGCCGCTTCCACGGCCTTGCGGGCGCGGAAGAAGCTGTCGGCGACCACCGCGACGGCGCCCGGCAGACGATGCACCGAAACGACGCCGGGCATGGCGCGCAATGCGGCCTCATTGGTCACCGCCCCGGGCTCCGCGCCGGCGCGCGGCGCATGCACGACCGCGGCGTGCAGCATGCCCTCGACCTTGATGTCGATGGCGTATTGCGCGCGCCCCGTGGATTTGTCCTGGACGTCGAGGCGCTTCTCCGGCTTGCCGATCAGCCGGAACTGGGCCCGGTCCTTCAGGACCGCATCCGCAGGCGGCGTCAGCGCCGCCGCTGCCGCCGCGAAGTCGCCATAGCCGGCGCTGCGTCCGCTGGCCGCGTGCAGCAACCGGCCAGGTTCGGTCGTGACCTGCGTCGGTGGCACCTGCCAGGCAGTGGCCGCGGCCTGCACCAGCATCGCGCGCGCCGTGGCGCCGAGCTTGCGGAAATGCGCATAGGACGACCGGACGGAAGAACTGCCGCCGGTGAAGCGCGCGTTGCCGCCCATCAGCAGCAGGTAGTCGGGCCCTGGCGGCGCGACCTCCACCGCGAAGCGCGCGAGATCCGCGTCCAGTTCTTCGGCCACGATCTGCGCGATCGCGGTGTGGATGCCTTGCCCACCCTCGGCGAAGGGATTCTGCAACGTGATCGAACCATCCGGACGGATCGCCAGATAGGCGGCGACCTTGGTCGCATGCGCCATGACCGCCGGCCCTTCCTGCGCGCGCGCCGGCCGGGTCGGGATGCCGAGCGCCAGCAGCAGCCCGCCCGCCGCCATGGCGCCGAGCGTGCCGCGCCGCGAGAGGTTCAGGGCCGCACCCTCGCCTTGGAGGAGGAGCGCCAGGCCATCCATATGGGTGTCCATCGCCGTCTCCCTCAGCCCGCGCTCTGCGCGTCGGCGAGGGCCGCCGCGATCGCGTTGTAGGTGCCGCAACGGCAGAGGTTGGTCATCGCCGAGGCGATGTCCTCGGCGGAGGGGCTGGGCGTCGCCTTCAGCAGCGCGGTCGCCGCCATCACCTGGCCGGACTGGCAATAGCCGCATTGCGGCACTTCGTTCTTCACCCAGGCCGCGACTACGCGGCCACCGACCGGATCCGCGCCGATCGCCTCGATGGTGGTGACCTGCGCCGTCCCGACGCTCTCCACGGGCACCTGGCAGGACCGCGTCGCCTGCCCATCGATCAGCACGGTGCAGGCGCCGCATTGCGCGACGCCGCAGCCATACTTCGTGCCGGTCATGCCGAGCGTGTCACGCAGAACCCAGAGCAGCGGGGTGTCCGCCTCCACATCGACGCGTCGCGCCGTGCCGTTCACCATGATCTCGAACATCGCGCCTGCTCCTCGCTCCGTCGGTGGCGCAGATGGGGTGGTGTGGCAGGATTGGAAGCACCTGCCGCACCGGCGTGCTCAGTCCGCCCGGATGCCGCCGCTGCGGATCACCTCGCGCCAGCGGGTCAGTTCGCCGGAGATCAGGGCGGTGTATTCGGCGGCAGCCAGTGCGCCCGGCCGCACGCCGATCGCGGCGAAGCGCTCCTTCACCATGGTGGAGGCGAGCGCCTCGGCGATCAGCGCCTGCCAGCGAGCGCCGATCGGGGCGGGGATGCCGGCAGCGGCCGAGAAGCCGAACCAGTTGGTGGAGGTCACCGCCGGCAGTCCGGCCTCGGAGAAGCTCGGCACCTCCGGCAAGGTCGGATCGCGCTCGGCCTCGCTGACCGCGAGCGGACGCAGCCGGCCGGCACGGATGTGGCCCATGGCGGTCGGCAGGCTCTCCATCACCGCCGGAAGCTGGCCGCCCATGACGTCGGTCATCGCCGGCGCCGAGCCGCGATACGGCACATGGGTCAGCTCGACATCAGCGGCGCGCGCCAGCAACTGCCCGACCAGGTGGTTCATCGTGCCGTTGCCGCCGGAGGCGTATTGCAGCCCGCCCGGCGCCTTCGCGCGGTCGATGAACTCGGCCAGCGTCCGCGCGGGGAAGCTCGGGCTCACCAGCAGCACGCTCGGGAAGGTGCCGACCAGGTGCAGATGGGTGAAATCGCCGAGCGGGTCATAGGGCACATTCGCGTAGAGCACCGGCCCGATGCCGTGCGAAGCGGCATTCGACATCATCACCATATGCGTGTCGCCACGCGCCTTGGCCAGCAGGTCGCTGCCGACCATGCCGCCGGCGCCGGGCCGGTTCTCGATGACGATAGGCTGGCCAAGCCGGTTGCCGAACCAGTCGCCCATGGCGCGGGACAGGATGTCGGCGGCCCCGGCCGGCGGGAAGTTGACGATCCAGCGGATCGGCCGCTCCGGCCAGGCGGGTTGCGCGCGCAGTGCCGCAGGGGCCGCGAGCAGGGCCGCACCACCCAGCAGGGCCCGGCGCGGAAGGATGACGGAAGGCATGTCCGGAAGCTCCATGTCGAGAGACGCTCTGGCGCAGGCTTTGCAATCACCGTGCCGCGTGGTCCCATCGACACCCAGAGGACGCGACAGCGGAGACTATGATGGATTTCGACCTGATCCTGCGACAGGCGCGTCTGCCCAAGGCAGCGCCGTCCGACCCCCTACTCGATATCGGCGTGAAGGATGGCCGCATCGCAGCGATCGCCCCGCGCCTCGCCGCCGCAGCGCGGGAGGAGGCCGATGCCGAGGGCCGCCTAGTCTGCTCCGGCTTCGTCGAGACGCATATCCACCTCGACAAATCCTGCATCCTCGCCCGCTGCGCCTGCGAAGCGACGCGCATGCCGCACCGCGCGATGGAACGCGTCTCGGAGGTCAAGCACACATTCACCGTGGAGGATGTGACCGAGCGCGCGGCCGGTACCATCGAGAACTGCATCCTGCACGGCGCCACCCGCATGCGCACCCATGTCGAGGTCGACCCGAAGGTCGCGCTGCGCGGGTTGGAGGGCGTGAAGGCG
Source organism: Plastoroseomonas hellenica (assembly GCF_018129085.1). Taxonomy (GTDB): domain Bacteria; phylum Pseudomonadota; class Alphaproteobacteria; order Acetobacterales; family Acetobacteraceae; genus Plastoroseomonas; species Plastoroseomonas hellenica. The sequence goes on along the minus strand of NZ_JAAGBB010000009.1, from coordinate 65,413 downwards.
CTGATCGCCGCCTATGCCTGGGCCATCGACCTCGAGATCTGCGTGATGCCGCAGGAAGGACTGACCAACAATCCCGGCACCGACGCGCTGATGGTCGCTGCGATGCAAGCCGGCGCCCGCGTCGTCGGCGCCGCACCCAACTACGACAGCGACCGTGCCGCGCAGATCCGCCGCGTCTTCGAGATCGCGCGCGACTTCGACGCCGATATCGACATGCATCTCGACAGCGGTGCCAGTGCCGATGATCTCGATACTCTGCTGGTCTGCGATCTGACGGAGCAATACGGCTATGGCGGCCGCGTCGCGGTCGGCCATGTCACCAAGCTAGCGGCGGCATCACCGGCCCGCGTCGATGAGGTGGCGAAGCGCATGGCCGGCGCCGGCGTTGCGCTGACGGTGCTGACCGCGACCGATCTCTACCTCGGTGGCCGCCACCGCGACGCCGATGTGCCGCGCAGCGTGGTCGACGCGAACCGCCTTGCCCAGCATGGGGTGCTCTGCTCGGTCGCCTCGAACAACATCCTGAACCCCTTCACGCCCTTCGGCGACGGCCAGCTCCTGCGTCAGGCGAACATGCAGGGCATTGTCACCCAGCGCGGCAGCGACGCGGAGGTGGCCGCGATCTGGCGCATGATCACCGAGGATGCGGCGAAGCTGTTGCGCCAGGACGATTATGGCGTCGCGGAAGGCAATCCGGCCGATCTCGTCGTGCTGGACGCGTCGGACGAGGTGATGGCGCTGCGCCGCGTGGCGCCGGTTCTGATGGCCTACAAGCGCGGCCGCCGCACGGTGACGCGCCAGCGCCCCGTGCTGCACCGGCCCAGATAAAATAGCGGACGGTGCAAGTGCCGCGGCCGCAGGCCGCCATCCGGTTCGGCGGAGCGAGGCGAAGCCGATGCTCCGGGGCCGCGAATGCGGCCCCGCGCGCGACCGACCGTTATCGCCAGCGCGCCCTGACAGCGCGGAAGCCAAGCCGGCGGATGCCGGCGCCCGGCGTTTGAGGGCAGCAAATACTACCGCCTGGCGGCGGTAGTGGGTGGGCGCAGGGCCCCGATGATGCCCTCCGCCAGCGCCCCGGCGACGCAATCATAGCCGAGATCGGTATGGTGCAGCCCGTCCGGCCCGATCACCGCAGTGTTGGCCAGCCCCGAATGCTCCCATCCGCGCATCAGCGCCGCGCGGGAGAAGATCGGCAGGTGCCGCTCCGCGGCGATCTCGGCCAGGATCACCTCGAACCGGCGGTGGCCGGGCATGGCGTTGATGCGGGGCGCGACCTGGCTGTCCATTAGCAGCACTTCGACACCCGCCTCGCGAAGCTGGTCCAGCCCAGCCTCCATGCCGGCACGGAATGCCGCCGGGTCCATGTGCCGCAGAACGGCGTTGGCGCCGGCCTGCCAGATCACCAGCGTCGGCCCGGCGTCCAACACGTCCCGCCGCAGCCGCGCCAGCATCTCCGACACGTCCTCGCCGCCCTTGCCGCGGTTGATCACGCTGATCCGCTGTCCGGGCAGGGCGGCCCGCAGCCGCGCCTGGAGCCGCGCGGGATAGGTGGCCAGCGGTCCGCTCGCGCCAAAGCCCTCGGTCGAGGAGGAGCCAAAGGCGAGGATTCTCACCGGCCGCCCCTCCGCCACCGCCATCCGGGTGGCCGGCAGCGTGAAGCCCGGCACCGGCAGAGCGGGGCAGGCAGCCCAGGCAGGGAAGGAGGTCAGGACCAGCGCGACCAGAAGCGCCGCGCGGCGGGGGAGGCGGGGCATGGGGCATCATGGCCTGCAAGGCGCGGCGCCGCCAAGTCATCCGCCACGGAATTTTGCCTCGCCATTAACGATCCGGAGTGCCTTCCTCCTCCCGGAAGGAGACGCGCCATGGACGGTTCGACCCGCGCCCCGCCGGCCGCCGGCGATCGCCGCCCGCGCGACCTCCGCGCGGATTTCTTTCGCGGCATGGCGCTCTGGTTCATTTTCATCGACCATATCCCGGGCAACTGGCTCGGCAACCTGACGCTCCGCAACCTGGCGCTGAGCGATGCGACGGAGGCCTTCGTGCTGCTCGCCGGCTATGCCGCCGGGATCGCCTATGGTGCCGCGCTGGATCGCGACGGCTGGCTCTTCGCCGGCGCCCAGGTGGTGCGGCGCGTCGGCACGCTCTACGTCGCGCATATCGTGCTGTTCGTGATGTTCACAGCCCAGGTCGGGCTTTCAGCCGCGACGCTGGACGCCGCGATCTACATCGACGAGCTGCACCTCGACGCCTTCGGCCAGGAGCCCTACCGCGCGTTGTTGGAGGCGCTGCTGCTGCGCTTCCAGCCTGCCTTCCTGAACATCCTGCCGCTCTACATCGTGCTGTTGCTGCAATTCGCGCTGCTGCTGCCGCTGCTGCGCCATCCGCGCCTGTTGCTGGCGCTGGCGGTGGTTTTCTATGCGGTGGTGCGCGCCTTCAATCTGGAGCTGCCGACCTGGGCGGGTGGTGGCTGGTTCTTCAACCCGCTCGCCTGGCAGTTGCTGTTCTTCATCGGTTGCACCCTTGGCTACCGGGCGCCCGACGGCGCTCGCCCGCCATTGGCGATCCGCTGGCACTGGCTGCTCGGCGCCGCCGTGGCGCTGTGGCTGGTCTTCACCTTCGTGCTGCTGTTCCTCGGCTGGCACCGCCCCAACCTCGGGCTGCTGGCACCGCGCTGGTTCACCGGGCTGCTGACCGATGTGGACAAGACCTCGCTGCATCCCTTCCGGCTGCTCTCGATCCTGGCGCTGACCTATCTGGTGGCCCATGCGGTGCCGATCGGCGCTGCATGGCTCCGCTCCCGGATGGCCGCGCCCTTCGTGCTGATGGGCAAGCAGGGGTTGCCGGTCTTCTGCAGCGGCATCCTGTTCGCCTTTCTCGGCCGCCTGGCGTTGGAGCAGTCGGACCGCTGGACGATGCAGGCCGCGGTCAACCTGGCTGGCCTGCTGAGCCTCGTTGCCGTCGGCGCGCTGGCCGCCTGGTATAAGGAACGGGAACGTGCGCCCCGCGCGGCGACGCCGCAGCCCGTCACCCCGGGGAGGCCGGCCTGATGCGGATCCCCTGTGCCGCCCTGCTTGGCCTGATGCTTCTGGCGACGGCGGCTTCCCCCGTGCAGGCCGGACCCTGCGACGCGCCAGCGGAATGGCTGGATTCCGACGCACCGTTGCCCATCACGGCTGAAGCCGTGCGAGAGGGGGCGCTGCGCATCCTGGTGGTCGGGTCCGCCTCCGTCCTCGGCCCCGGCAGCAGCGGTCCTGCCGCCGCCTGGCCGGCGCGGCTGGAAGCGCGGCTGCGTGCTCTGCGTCCAGGCCTGCGCGTCGAGGTCGCGGTGCGGGGTGGCCGCGGCCTGACGGCGGCCGACATGCTGACGCTGCTCGATGCCGCTGCGAACCCGCCGCCGCACCTCGTCATCTGGCAGGCTGGCACGGTCGAGGCGGCACGCGGTGTCGATACCGACTGGCTCGCGACCCGGCTGGATGCCGGGCTGACGAAGCTCGGGGAGCGCGGCATCGACGCGGTGCTGATGGACCAGCAATTCTCCCGATTCATGCGTGCCAATGCGGATATCGAACCCTATCGCGCGGTGCTGCGCATCGCCGCCGCCACCCATGGCGTGCCGCTCTTCAACCGTTACGAGTTGATGCAGCACTGGGCCGACAATGAGAGCATCGACCTGGAGCGCACCCCGCGCGAGGGCCGGGTCGCCGCCGCCGACCGGCTCGGCGAATGCCTCGGCCAGTCGCTGGCGGCGCTGATCCTGGACGCGGTGGCGGACGCGCTGGTCACTCGCCCATAGCATGCGTCTATGGGCTGCGGCGGTCTTGCGATTGGACCGATCCGGCATGCCCCCCGCAGGCTTCCGCACAAGGACAGCGCCGGCGACGGCGCGCGAGGGGGCACGGCCAGGCGCATGCGCAGCATCCATCGTCGCGGAATCATGGCCGGCCTGGCGGCGGCGGGCACGCTGGCCGCGAACCGCGCCTGGGCCTGGCCTGACCGGGCCATGCGCATCGTCATGCCCTTCGCGCCGGGCGGCAATGGCGACCTGACGATCCGCATCGCGGCGGCGGGCCTCGCCGAATGGCTCGGCCAGCCGATGGTGGTGGACAACCGGCCCGGTGCCGGTGGCAGCATCGGGACGGCGGAGATCGCCCGTGCGCGGCCGGACGGCCATTCGCTGCTCGGCGCCACGGCGGGACCACTGGTCATCAATCCGCTGGTGCAGGCGAACCTCAGCTATCATCCGCTGCGGGACTTCGCCCATGTCGGGCTGATCAGCCGCATGCCGATGGTCATCATCCTCGGCAATGCCGTGCCGGCGCGCAGCCTCGCCGAGCTGGTCGCGCTGTCCAAGGCGCAGCCCGGGCGCATCTCCATCGCGACCTCTGGCATCGGTGGCGCCAATCACCTGCCGCTGGAGCTCTTCAACGCCGCGACCGGCGCCGGGCTGATGCATGTGCCTTATCGCGGTGGCGGTGCTGCGATCCCGGACATCGTCGCCGGCACCGTCTCCGGCGCACTGACCGAGCTGTCCGGCGTGCTCGACCTGCACCGCACCGGCCGGGCCCGCATCATCGCGGTGGCCGCGCCCGAACGCTCCGCCGCGTTGCCGGAGGTGCCGACCTTCATCGAGACGGGGTTCGGGGGCTTCACCGCCGAAGCCTTCGTCGGCGTCTCCGCCCCTGCCGGCACTCCGGCACCGGCGCTGGCGCGCCTGCAGGAGGCGCTGGTCGCGACCCTGGCCGACGCGACGATCCAGGCGCGGCTGCTCGCCCTCGGCGGTGCGCTGGCGACGCCGGCGCAGCAACGGCCGGAAGGCTTCATCCCCTATCTCGAGGCCGAGATCGCCAAGGCCCGGCGTGGCGTCGAGATCGCTGGCCTCAAGCCCGAATAGATCCGGAGGAGTGCTCATGCTGATCAACCCCGTGAAGGAGCGGATGCAGGCCGGGGAGGCCGCACTCGGCCTCAGCGTGCGCCTGGCGCGCTCCCCCGACATCGCGCGCATCGCCAAGGCGACCGGGCATGATTTCCTCTTCATCGATGTCCAGCATTCGATCTTCAACCTGGAGACCATCATCGGCATTGCCCATACCGCGCTCGCGATCGGTGTCGCGCCGGTGGTGCGGGTGCGCAGCGTCGACGACCCGGATGTCTCGCTGCTGCTCGACAACGGCGTCTCCGGCATCGTCTTCCCCGACGTCAATAGCGCCGAGGAGGCGCGTCGCGCCGTCGGCCGTTGCCGTTTTCCGCCGATCGGCGGCCGCTCCGTCTCCGGCGGCTATCCGCAGTTCGACTACCGCAGCATGCCGATCGCGGAGGCGGTGCCCGCGCTCGACCGCGCGACCCTCGTCGTCTGCATGATCGAGACCGCGCAGGGCCTGGCGGCGCTGGAGGAGATCGCGGCGGTGCCCGGCGTGGACGTCATCCATGTCGGCGCCAACGACCTCTTGGTCTCGCTTGGAAAGCCGGGACGGTTCGATGATCCCGCGGTGACCGAAGCGATGGACCGCGCCATCGCGGCGGCCGAGAAGCACGGCATCCATGCCGGCTGCGGCGGCAACCGCGACGTGGCGCGGCAGGCGGCGGCGATCCGGCGCGGCGTGCGCTTCGTCACAACCCAGACCGATATCGGCTTCCTGACCGCCGCGGCCAGCCAATGGACCACCGGCCTGCGCAAGGCGTTGGCGGAGCCCGGCACGTGAGCAATCGCTCGAAGATCTTCGTCCTCGACGTCTTCCACCCGGCCGGCATCGCCATCGCTGCGGAGGAGGCGGATCTGGTGCTCTGGGACGATCCCGCCGTCGTCAACTGGCGGGAGGAGGCGGATGCGCTGATGGTCCGCATGACGCCATTGCGGGCTGAGGATTTCGCCCGTGCACGGCGCCTGAAGGTGGTGGTCAAGCAGGGCGTCGGCATCGAGACCATCGATCTCGCGGCCGCCGCCGCCCATGGCGTCGCGGTCTGCAATACGCCGGGCGTGAACAGCGAGGCGGTGGCGGAGCTGGCCCTGGCCCTGGGTCTCGCCGTCACGCGCCGCGTCGCGGAGATGGACCGCGCGGTGCGCAGCGGCGGCAAGGTGCGGCGCGACGACTATCTCGGCCTCGAAGCCTCAGGCCGTGCCGTCGGCATCATCGGCATGGGCAATATCGGCACCCGGGTCGCGCGCAAATGGCGCGGCGCCTTCGATCTGCGCCTGATCGGCTACGATCCCTACGTACCCGCGACGCATTGGGCCGATCTGCCGCATGAGCGGGCGCCGACGCTGCAGGCCTTGCTGCCGCAGGTGGATATCCTCACCATCCATTGCCCGCTGAACGCCGAGACGCGGCATATGATCGGCCGCGCCGAGCTGGCGCTGATGAAACCGGGCGCCGTCCTGGTGAATGCGGCGCGCGGCGGCATCGTCGATGAGGCAGCGCTCTATGATGCGCTGCGCGAAGGGTGCCTGTTCGGCGCCGGCCTCGACGTCTTCGAAGTGGAGCCGCCGACGCTCGAATCGACGCCGCTGCTCTCCTTGCCCAACCTGGTCGCGACGCCGCATGCCGCCGGCGGTACCGAGGAGACCCAGGCGCGCAGTTCCGAGCTGGTCGCGCGGCAGGTCCTGGATGTGCTGGCCGGTCGTCCGGCGCTCAGCCGCGTCGCCTGAAGGAGAAGACCCACGTGCAGCGTATCCCCGCCGAAACCTGCCGCGCCCAGATCGTCGCAGTGCTCACCGCCTGGGGCATGGACCCGGCGCTGATCGCGACCACCGCCGAGGTGATGATCGAAACCGACCTCGCGGGCGTCGATAGCCACGGCATCTCGATGCTGATGGACTATGACGACTCGCGCCGGAAGGGGAAGCTGAACCTCGCTGCCAGGCCGCGCGTGGTGCGGGAGAATCCGGTGACTGCGCTGGTCGATGCCGATGCCGGGCTCGGCCATCCGGCCGCGGTCTTCGGCATGGAACTCGCGATCGGGAAGGCGAAGGCTGCCGGCGTCGGCGTGGTGACGGTGCGCAACTCCCACCATTTCGGCGCGGCCGGCTATTACGCCGAGATGGCAGCGCAGCAAGGTCTGGTCGGATTCGTCACCAGCGCGACGCGTACCATCTCCGTGGTGCCGACCCGGGCGGCGGTGCCGGTGCTCGGCACCAACCCGATCGCCTTCGCCGCCCCCGCCAAGCGCAACCGTGCCTTCCGGCTCGACATGGCGACCAGCACGACGGCGGCGAACAAGGTCAAGGTCTACGACCTACAGGGCAAAGCGCTGCCGGCCGGCTGGGTGCTGGACGGCAAGGGCAATCCGGTCACCGATGCCGCCGAAGCCTGGGACACCATCAAGAACCGCGACGAAGGGGGGCTGACCCCGGTCGGCGGCACCGCCGCGATGGCGAGCCACAAGGGCTACGGCCTCGGCATGATGGTGCATATCCTGGGCGGCGTGCTGTCCGGCGCCTCCTTCTCACCGCTGCGGGTGAAGACGCAGCGGCCGCAGGATCCCGACAATCTCGGCCACTTCTTCATGGCGCTCAACCCCGAGGCCTTCCGCGACGAAGGCGAGTTCGAGGCCGATCTCGATGATGCCATCGACGTGCTGCACGCGACGACGCCTGCCGACCCGGCACTGCCGGTGCTGGTCCCGGGTGATCCGGAAGCCGCATCCCGCGCCGCGCGCCTGCGCGACGGCATCCCGGTGCCGGGGACGCTCGTCGCCAAGATCCGCGACATCTGCGCCGGCTGCGGGGCCCAGTTCGTGCTCGCCTGAAATCACTATCGGGGAGGAAACACAATGAACGTCACACGCCGGGGCCTTGCGGCCCTGGGCGCCGCGCTGCCGGCGGTGGCGCGGGCGCAGGGCGCGTCCGATTTCCCGCGCCAGCCGATCCGCCTGGTGGTGCCCTTCGCACCCGGCGGCACCACGGACATCATCGCCCGCATCCTGGCACCCGGCATGCAGGAGCGGCTCGGTGGCCGTGGCGTGGTGATCGAGAATCGCGGCGGCGCCGCCGGCGTGCTCGGCGCGGAGGCGGTGATCTCGGCACCGGCCGATGGGCATACCCTGGCCTTCTTCAGCATCACCAACGCGGTGCTGAACGCAGGACTGATCCGCAACCCGCGGCTCGATCCACGCACCGCCTTCACACCGGTCTCGCTGGTCGCGACCTTGCCGATGGTGCTGACCGTCGGCAACCACGTGCCGGCCCGCAGCCTGCCGGAGCTGATCGCGCTGATGCGCGAACGTCCGGGCCAGCTCACCTACGGCTCCTCCGGCACCGGCGGCATCAACCATCTCGGTGCGCATCTCCTCAACATGCGCACCAACACCCAGGCAGTGCATGTGCCTTATCGCGGCGCTGGCCTGGTCTATGCCGACATGATGGCGGGCAATGTGGACTTCCTGGTCGAAGGCATCGCCTCCCAGGCGCCCTTCGTGAAGAATGGGCAGATCCGTGCCCTGGCTACGCTCGACCGCACCCGCAACACGCTGTTGCCCGACACGCCAACGGCCATCGAGCAGGGGCTGGCCGATTTCGAGATCATGAACTTCATGTCGGTCTTCGCCCCCGCCGCCACGCCCCCGCCGGTGATCCAACGGCTGGAAGGTGCGATCCGCGGCGCGGTGCGGAACGAAGCGGCCAGCCAGCGCTTCCGCGAAAGCGGCGCCGAGCCCGCCGGCAGCACTACCGAGGAGTTCCGCAGCTTCTGGCAGGCGCAGCTCGCGCTCTGGCTGCCGGTGGTCGAAGCCTCCGGCGTCCGGATCGAATAGGACGCGCGACAGCATCCGTACCGGTGGCGGTGTGCGGCGCTGCGAGATCGCAGCCTCAAGGCCTTCAATGTCGTGATCGGGCGCGCGGTCGGCGACGGCTTCACGATCTCCCTCGCCCAGGACATCCACGGCAAGGGCCTGGGCAACATCTTGCTGGGAATTCCTCTGCCTGATTAGCCGGGACGGCGGTCTGGGCTATATCTCTCCCATGTCACCCCGCCCAGATCCCGGCCGCCCGGACCCGGACGCATTGCTCGCCCGCGCCGCGAGGGAAGGGCGCGGCCGTTTCAAGATTTTCCTCGGCGCCGCCCCCGGCGTCGGCAAGACCTTCGAGATGCTGGCCGAGGCCGAGCGCCGCTACGCCGCGGGCGACGATGTGGTGATCGGCATCGTCGAGACCCATGGCCGCGCCGAGACCACCGCCCGCATCGGCGATCTTCCCGTGCTGCCGCGTGCCCGGCTGGAGCATCGCGGCCAGGTGCTGGAGGAGTTCGACCTCGACGCTGCCTTGGCCCGTCGCCCCGCCATCCTGCTGCTGGACGAGTTGGCGCACAGCAATGCTCCCGGCAGCCGCCACCCGAAGCGCTGGCAGGATGTCGAGGAGTTGCGGGCCGCCAACATCGAGGTCTGGGCGACGATGAACGTCCAGCACCTGGAAAGCGCGGCGGAGGCGGTCGCGCGGATCACCGGGGTGCGCGTCGCCGAAACGGTGCCCGACCAGGTGCTCAGCAGCGCCGATGCGGTGGAGCTGATCGACATCCCGCCCGCCGAGCTCCTGGAGCGGATGCGCCAGGGCAAGGTCTATCGCGCCGACCAGGCGGAGCGCGCGCTCCAAGGCTTTTTCCGCGAGGGCAACCTGGCCGCGCTGCGGGAGCTGGCGCTGCGCCGCACCGCCGAACATGTCGATGCCGATGTCACCGGCTATATGCGCGCCCATGCCATCGAAGGACCGTGGCCGAGCGGCGATCGCGTCATGGCGCTGATCGGCACCGACGCGGCCGCCGAAGGCGTGGTGCGCGCCGCGCGCCGCATCGCCGATGCGCTGAAGGCGCCGCTGGTCGCATTGCATGTCGAGCGACCCGATTCAGCAGGGGATGCCGGCGCGGCACTACGCCTGGCAGAACAGCTCGGCGCCGCGATCGTGGTGGTGGTTGCGACCGATTTGCCGAGTGCCATCCTCGACACGGCCCGGACGCGGAACGTCACCCATCTGGTGGTCGGCCGCGGGCGCCCGCCGGCCTGGCGGCGGCTGCTCGGGCGCACGCTCTCCGCGGCGCTGCTGCGGGAGGGTTCCGATTTCGCGCTGCACCTGGTGCCCGATCCTGCGACGGGGCCGCGGCCGCCGCCGCCGGCGATCCGGCCATTGCCGGCCTGGCTGCCCTGGGTGACGCCACCGCTGCTGGTTGCCGCCGCGACGCTGGTCGGCCTTTCGCTCGATGGCCTGGTGCCGGATGCCGGCATCGGCATGGTCTATCTGGTGCCGATCGTCGCCGCCGCCGTCGGTTTCGGGCCGCTGCACGGCCTCGCCACCGCCGTGCTCGCCTTCCTGGCCTGGAACTTCCTGTTTCTGCCGCCACGCTACACCTTCACGATCGGCGGACCGCAGGATGTGGTCGGTGTCGTCGTCTTCGCGCTGGTCGCGCTGCTGCTCGGCGGTACCACCGGTGGCCTTGGCCGCTCGGTCCGCGCCGCTCGCGCACGGCTTGCCGGCCTGCGACGGCTGGTGGAGTTCAGCCGCCGCCTTGGCGCCACCGCCGGCAGCGGTGACCTGCTCGATGCCATCGCGCAGGAAGCGGCGCGCATCGCCGGCTGTCCCGCCTGCATGCTGATGCCATTGCCGCCCGCCCCCGGTGAGACGGCGCCGGAACCGGTGCTGCGTGCTTCCGCCCCCCTCGACGCCGAGCCGGACGAGGCATCCATGGCGGCTGCCCGCTGGGCCATGGCGCAGGGCCGCGCGACCGGGCAGGGCACGGATACGCTGCCTGCCGCCGCCTGGCAGTTCCGCCCGCTGCGCACCGTGCAAGGCGAAGGCGCGGCGGTGCTCGGCCTGCTCGGACTGCGCCCGAACGAGCCGCTCGGCACCGAGGCCAGCGCCACCCTCACCGCGTTGATCGACCAGGCCTCGGTCGCACTGGAACGTGCGCAGCTCGTCGAGGAGAGGGCACGCGGCGCGGCGCGTGCGGAGACGGAGCAGCTTCGTACCGCGCTGCTCACCTCTCTCGGGCATGATCTGAAGACGCCGCTCACCTCGATCCGCGGTGCGCTGGAGACGCTGGCCACCCCGAACCTCCCGCCCGCGACGCGCGATGACCTGGTGGCCGCCGCCAGCGAGGAGGCGGCGCGGCTCGGCCGTTACATCGCCAATATCCTCGACATCGTGCGTCTGGAGGGCGGCCAGGTGGAGCCGCGCCGGGAGCCGACTGACGTCGCCGCGGCCATCGAGGCGGCCGTCGCCCGGGTCGGTGGCCGCGCCATTCTGCGCGACATCGCGCCCGGCTTGCCGCCGCCGCGCCTTGATCCCGTGCTGCTCGACCAGATTCTCGGCAACCTCATCGACAATGCGGTGAAGTTCTCCGGGCCCGACGGCAAGGTCGCGATCAGCGCACGGCGCGAAGGACCGGAGGTCGCGATCGCCGTCGAGGATGACGGCCCTGGCATTCCGCCCGGCGACCTGCATCGCGTCTTCGACCCCTTCTTCCGCGCCACCCGCACCGACCGTGTCGCCGCGGGTACCGGGCTCGGCTTGGCGATCAGCCGTGGCCTCGCTCATGCCATGGGCGGCCGCATCGCAGCCGAGAGCCCGATCGCGCAAGGCCGCGGGGCGCGTGTCACAGTGAGGTTCCCGACATGACGCCGCGCATCCTGGTGGTGGACGACGAGCCGCAGATCCATCGCTTCCTGGGCCCCGCGCTGGAGGCCGCCGGCTATGCAGCGCTACGCGCCGACACCGCCGCCGACGGCCTGCGTCAGGCCGCCACCGGTGCGCCGGCGCTGATCCTGCTCGATCTCGGCCTGCCGGACATGGACGGGCAGCAGGCGATCCCCCGCCTGCGGGCCTTCACGGCGGTTCCGATCATCATCCTCTCCGCCCGTGACCGCGAGCAGGAGAAGGTGGCGGCACTCGATGCCGGCGCCGACGACTACGTCGAGAAGCCCTTCGCCCTGGCGGAGCTGCTGGCGCGGGTGCGGGTGGCGCTGCGCCGCGCCGCGGGAGAGGCTGCCGCTCCGCCGGCCGTGCTGCGCGCCGGCCCGCTCGAGATCGACTTGCCGCGCCGCATCGCGCGGCTGGATGGCGAGGAGCCATTGCGCCTGACGCCGCGCGAATGGGATCTCCTGGTCGCCCTGGCGCGCGCCGGCGAAGGCAGGGTGGTGACGCAGCGTCAGTTGCTGACCGCAATCTGGGGGCCGGCACATGTGGAGGACGCGCAGTATCTGCGCGTCCATATCGGCCATCTCAGGCAGAAGCTCGGGGCGGCGGCGGGGCTGATCCGCACCGAGCCGGGCGTCGGCTATCGCTTCGGTGTCGCGGAGTAGAGCGTGATGACTTGAGGCCGGTCCGGCCGAAAAATCTGAATCACGCGATCAAACAAGGGCTGGAGCATGATGCGTGAGCACTTACAAGCGCATCATGCTCTAGCGCCGCCTCATCCCAGTGTGATCCCGGCGTCACGGATGACCTGCACCGCGACGCTCCGCTGTTGGTCGAGCCAGGTGGCGAAGGCCGCCGGCGAATTGCCGATCATGATCGCGCCGGCCGGATCCATGCGCGCCCGCACCGCAGGGGCACGCGCGGAAACCGCGGCGACCGCCGCGATCCGCTCGATCGCGGCGCGTGGCGTGCCGGCGCCAGCGAAGAGGCCGTTCCAGTCGTTCATGTCGTAGCCGGGAAAGCCCGATTCCGCGATGGTCGGCACATTGGGCAGGGAGGGGATGCGCTCCAGGCTGGTCACCGCCAGAACCCGTGCCTTGCCAGCCTGCACGGGCGGGCGGACGGAGGAAGTGGTGATCAGCACCGCGTCGATGCTGCCGGACATGATGTCGCGCGCCGCATCGGCGCCGCCGCGATAGGGCGAGTGCAGCAGCTGGATGCCCGCCTTCTGCTCCAGCGCGGCCAGCGCCAGATGCGCCATGCCGGCCGCCGGCGGCGTGCCGATGCTGATGGTGGACGGCCGCGCCTTCGCGGCGGCGATGAATTCCTGGAGGGTCCGCGCCGGGAAGTCATCCTTCACCGCGACGACCTGGGGAAAGGAGGAGATCTGCGTTACCGGAATGAAGGCGGTGCGGTAGTCGAAGGGCAGGTCGCGCATCAGCGCCGGATTGGTGAGCTGATTGGCCGCATCGACCAGGAAGGTGTAGCCGTCGCGCGGTGACTGCAGCGTCGCGGCCGCCGCGACCACGGCATTGCCGCCGGTACGGTTCTCGATGACGATGTTCTGACCGAGCGCTTCCTGCATGTCGGCCGCGATCGAGCGTGCCGCGGTATCGGCGGCGCCACCGGCCGCGAAGGCCACGATGAAGCGGATCGGCCGGTCCGGCCGCCAGTCCCCCTGCGCCTGTACGGCGCGGGCGAGGAATGGCGCCGTAAGTGCGCCGCCGAGCAGCGCCCGGCGGTGCGTGGTGATGGTCATTCTTGGTTTCCTCCCTGTGTTTTCATGCGGGTCAGTCCGGCAAGCGTGCGATCTCCCGCGCCACCGCGTCGCCCATGGCCTGGGTGCCGACCAAGGTGGCGCCTTCTTCCATGATATCAGCGGTCCGCAGGCCCTCGGCCAGTACGCGCCGCACCGCCGTCTCCACCCGCATCGCCATCTCGGGCTTGCCGAGGGACAGGCGCAGCATCATCGCGGCCGACAGGATCGAGGCGAGCGGGTTCGCGATGTCGCGCCCCGCGATGTCCGGTGCCGATCCGTGCACCGGCTCATAGAGCCCGCGTCCCTCGGCGTTCAAGGAGGCGGAGGGCAGCATGCCAAGCGATCCCGTCAGCATCGCCGCCGCGTCCGACAGGATGTCGCCGAAGATATTGCCAGTGACGATCACGTCGAAGTCGCGGGGACGGCGGATCAGGTGCATCGCCGCCGCGTCCACGTAGAGATGCGTGAGCTCCACATCCGGGTATTCGCGCCCGACCTCGGTCACCACCGTGCGCCAGAGCTGCATCGTCTCCAGCACATTCGCCTTGTCGACGGAGCAGAGCTTGCCACGGCGCGCCTGCGCCGCCTTGAAGCCGGCATGCGCGACGCGGCGGATCTCGCTTTCCGTGTAGCGCATGGTGTTGAAGGCGCTGCGCTCGCCGCCTGCGGTGCTGAAGCCGCGGGGAGTGCCGAAATAGATGTCGCTGGTCAGCTCGCGCAGCACCACCAGGTCGACACCCTCCAGCACCTCGCGCCGCAGGGTGGAAGCGCCCGCGAGCTCCGGGATCGCTCGCACCGGCCGGAAATTGGCGAAGAGGTCCAGCCGTTTGCGCAGCCGCAGCAGCCCATGCCCGCCGCGGGCTTCGGGTGGCCGCAGGTCGCTCTCATAAGTGCCGGCAGCACCGAACAGCACGGCATCCGCGCGTTCGGCCAGCACCACCGTTGCCTCCGGCAGCGGGTCGCCGGTGGTATCGTAGGCGGCGTCGCCGATCTTGCCCTCGGTCATCTCGAATTGCGGGCCGTTGGCGGCGACGGCACGCAATGCCTTTACGGCCTCAGCCGTTACCTCCGGACCGATGCCGTCCCCACCGAGAACCGCGATATGCATATGGGCGTCTCCGTTCAATAATTGTCGCGGCCGAGGCGCCGCTCGAAGGCTGCGATTTCCTCGGCGTGGTTCAGGGTGAAGGCGATCTCGTCGAGACCTTCGAGCAGGCACTTCTTGGCGAAGGGATCGATCTCGAAGCGGTAGGTGGCGCCGTCCGGTCCGGTAACGGTCTGCGACGGCAGATCGACCGCGATCTCGGCAGCAGGATCGGCCTGCACCTGCGCGATCAGCGTCGCCACGTCCGCCGCCGGCAGCGTCACCGCCAGCATGCCGTTCTTCACCGCGTTGTTCGCGAAGATGTCGCCAAAGGACGGCGCGATCACCGCGCGCACCCCGTGGTCGTAGAAGGCCCAGACCGCGTTCTCACGCGAGGAGCCGCAGGCGAAGTTGCGTCCACCGAGTGCGATGCGCGCATCCCGCCAATGCGGCTGGTTGAGCGGAAAATCCGGCACCTCGCTGCCGTCAGTCGCCAGCCGCAGGTCGCGAAACAAGTATGCGCCGTGATTGTCGTCGCGCGGGCGCGACAGGTAGCGCGCCGGCAGGATCTGGTCGGTGTCGATGTTCGGTCGTGCGAAGGGCACGGCAGCGGAACGTAGCGCGACAAAGGGTTCCATCGCCTCAGCCCCCCACCATCAGGCGCCGCACATCGGCGAGGTGCCCGGTCACCGCCGCTGCGGCGGCCATTGCCGGACCCATCAGGTGGGTGCGCGCGCCCGGTCCTTGCCGGCCACGGAAATTGCGGTTGGAGGTGGAGGCGACGCGCTCGCCAGGCGCTGCGATCTCGCCATTGGTGCCAAGACACATGGAACATCCGGCCTCGCGCCACTCGAACCCCGCTTCCGTGAAGATGCGGTCGAGCCCTTCCGCCTCCGCCTGCCGCTTCACCGGCGCGGAGCCTGGCACCACCCAGGCGGTGACGCCCTCCGCCACACGGCGGCCACGCGCGACCGCGGCGGCGGCCCGCAGATCCTCGATGCGGCCATTGGTGCAGGAGCCGATGAAGACGCGATTTACCGCGACCTCCTCCAAAGGCGTCCCCGGTATCAGCCCCATATAGGCGAAGGTCCCGGCCATGATGGCGCGGCGCTCGGCATCCGGCTCCATCGCCGGATCAGGGATGCGGGCGTCGATCGGCAGCGCATCCTCCGGGCTGTTGCCCCAGGTCACCATGGGTGCGACGGCATCGCCGTCCAGCGTCACCTCGGTGTCGAAACGCGCCTCCGGATCGGAGGGCAGAGCGCGCCAGCGCATCAGTGCCGCATCCCAGTCATGGCCCTGCGGTGCGAAAGGGCGGCCGGCGATATACTGGAAGGTGGTGTCGTCGGGCGCCACCATGCCCGCGCGCCCGCCGCCTTCGATCGACATGTTGCAGAGCGTGAGGCGCCCTTCCATCGACAGCCCGCGGATGGCGCTGCCCGCATATTCGATCACATGCCCGGTCGCACCGGCCGCGCCGATCTGGGCAATGATCGCCAGGATAACGTCCTTGCCCGTCACCCCGAAGCCGAGCTTGCCATCCACCGTGATGCGCATTGTCGCGGGCTTGCGCTGCCACAGAGACTGCGTCGCCAGCACATGCGCCACTTCCGTCGAGCCGATCCCGAAGGCCAACGCCCCAAGCGCACCGTGGGTCGAGGTGTGGCTGTCGCCGCAGACGATCAGCATGCCCGGCTGGCTGAGCCCGGCCTCCGGCCCCACCACATGCACGATGCCCTGATTGCCATCCGTCAACCCGAAAAGGCGGAAGCCAGATACGGCCGCATTGCGCTCGAGCGCTTCGACCATCCCGCGATGCTCATCGTTCGGGATGGCCTGGCGGGTGCGCGGATCGGTCGGCACATAATGATCGGGTGTCGCGAAGATGCGGTCCGGCGCACGTGGCGCGATGCCGCGGCTGCGCAGCATCTCGAAGGCCGGCGCCGAACCGTCATGTACCAGATGGCGGTCCACATAGAGCAACGTCTGGCCATCATCCCGCTCCAGCACACGGTGGCGGGACCAGATCTTCTCGAACATTGTGCGCGCTTCGGGCGCCTCGCTTCCGGGCATGGCGGCGGCTATCCTCCGGTATGCGCGGCGCTCAACAGGGCGAGGTAGTCGTCCTCGCTCGCGCGTCGCGGGTTTGTCAGATGATGGTGATCCCGGGTGCCTGCCGCAGCAATGGCCGGCAGCGCCGCCGCCGGTACGCCCATCTCCGCGAGCGTCGCCGGCAGGCCGATACGGCGCGAGAGCGCGGCGATCGCATCGGCCACGACCGTGGCATCTGCACCCGGCAGGCCGATGGCCTCGGCCAATGCCGGCAGCACCGCACCGATGGCGGGTGCGTTGAAGCGCAGCACATGCGGCAGCAGCACGGCGTTCAAGGTGCCATGGTGCAGCGCGCCCGGCAGTCCGCCGAGCGGATGCGACAGGGCATGCACCGCGCCCAGTCCCTTCTGGAAGGCCAGCGCCCCCTGCATGGAGGCCAGCATCATGGCGTGCCGTGCGGCCGCATCGGCACCATCCGCGACCGCGAGTGGCAGGAACCGCCAGGCCCGCGCCAGCCCGTCCCGGGCGATGGCATCGGCCACCGGATTCTCGCGTGGCGAGCACAGTGTCTCCACGCAATGCGCCAGTGCATCCATGCCGGTGCCGGCGGTCAGCAGTGGTGGCAGGCCGAATGTCAGGTCCGGATCGCAGATGGCGGCGCGCGGGATCAGGTGCGGGCTGCCGATCGACACCTTGCGTCCGTCATCCAGCACGATCAGGGCACCCCGGCTCACCTCGCTGCCAGTGCCGGAGGTGGTCGGGATCGCGACCACCGGTGCCGCCTGCGCGGTGATGCGCGCCAACCCGCCCTCGATCACCGCAAAGGGCGCCAGCGCCCCGCCGCTATGCGTCGCCAGCAGTGCGACCGCCTTGGCGAGATCCAGCGGCGATCCGCCGCCTAGGCCGATGACCCCATCCGCGCCGTGCGCCCGGTAGACAGCGACCGCTGCACGCACCGCCGCTTCGGTCGGATTAGGCGGCACCGCATCGAACAGCGCGGCGGCCATGCCGGCCGGGAGCATGGCCTGCACCTTGCCCCAGATCCCCGCGGCCCGGATGCCGGTATCCGTTACCACCAGCGGCCGGGTTATGCCGGCGAGCGCCAGCTCCTCCGTAAGCATCGCGATCGCGCCATGCGCGAACTGCACCCGGTTCAGATAGACCATCAGCGCCATGGCGGCGCCTCCGGGATGGACTGGCCTAAGGCGGTGGCGCGCAGGACCCCCGCGGCACATATTCGGTCGGCCCGCTGGCGCGCTGCGGTGCCAGCCCGGGCGCCTCGATCCGGCGCAGCAGGAAGCGCGCCGCGGCGGCGCCCAGCGCGCCATGGTCCCAGCGGACCACGGAGATGGGCGGCGAATGGAACTCGGCCAGCTCGCTTTCCGCACCCGCCACTACCGAGACATGGCGCGGGATCGACAGCCCCCGTTCCTGCAGGGCCCGCAGCAGCCCCGGCAACAAGGCGGTGCCGGCGACGAAGAAGGCGGTCGGCGGCTCTGGCGCGTCCAGTAGCCGCGCCGCCTCCTGCGCCGCGAATTCGGTCGAGAAGGAGCCGAGCCGCTGCAGCGCGGGATCGAGCTTCAGCCCAATCGCCGCATAGGCTTCTTCCACGCCGCGCAGGCGTTCCCGCACCGGGCTGACCACCGGCTCGCCCGAGATCACCGCAATGCGCCGATGGCCGAGTGCCAGCAGATGCGCGATCGCCGCCCTCGTGCCGGTCGCGTGATCCACCCGCACATTGTCCAACGCCTGCGGGCAGGCGCGGTCGAGCAGCGTGATCGGCATCCGCGCTTCGCGCAGCAGCTTCGACAGCCGCGAATCGCGCTCCGAGGAGGTCGCGATCACCAGTCCGTCGACGCGCCGGCGTGCGAAGCTCGCCAGCAGATCCTTCTCGCGCTGGAAGGCGTGGTAGGAGGAGGCGACGAGCAGCCCGTAACCTTCCTTGTCCAGCTCCCGCTGCATCTGGTCGGCGAAGCTTGCCAGCACCGGTACCGTCAGGTCGCGCACCACGCAGGCGAAGATGCGCGACTGCCGGCTGCGCAGGCTCTGGGCCGCGGCGTCCGGCGCGAAGCCGAGCTTGCGGATCGCGGTTTCCACCTTCTCCCGCAGCGCCGGGCTGACATTGGGCCGCGCATTGATGACGCGGGAGACGGTGCCGAGACTGACCTCCGCCGCTTCCGCCACATCGCGGATGGTGGGCAGCGGCGGCTTCTCCTGCCGACGGCCCGGCGCCTTCGCCATGCATGCGCCCCCCCATGGCGCCGCGCGCGACCCCGGGCCGCGCGTCCTGCCCCGTCAGTAGAGCCCGGCGGCGCGGGAGGCAACGCATCTCAGCCCTCGATGGAGATATGGGCGGTGCGCACCACCTGGCCCCAGCGTTCCGCCTCGGCGGAGAGGTAGGTCGCGAACTCGCGCGGGCCATAGCCGCGGTTGCTGAACCCGTTACTGCGCAGCGTCTCCTGGAAGGCAGGGGTGTCCTGCACCGAGCGCACCGCCGCGTGCAGCGCCTCGGCGATGGCCGGCGGGGTATGCGGTGCGGCGAGCAGGCCGATCCAGGCATCGGCGGTGACATCCAGGCCCTGCTCCTTCAGGGTCGGCACGTCCGGCACCATGGCGAAGCGCTCGGCATTGGCGACCGCCAGCATCTTCAGCCGCGACCGCTGCGGCTGCGCCACCGCGACCGGCACCATCATGGCATCGACCTGATCGGCGGTGATCGCGAGCACGCCCGGCCCCGCACCCTGGAAGGGCACATGCGTCATGTCGAAGCCGGCCGCGATCTTCAGCAACTCGCCGGCCGCATGCGACACGCTGGCATAGCCGTAGGAGGCATAATTCAAGGGCGGATTCGCGGCGCGGGCGTGGCGCAGGAAGCCCTGCAGATCCTGTACGGGCAGCCCCGGCCGCGTCACCAGCGAGAAGACGACGCTCGCGATGCCGCTGACCGGCACGAATTCGGAGACGCGATAGGGCAGGCGGTTGTTCGCGAGCGGCATGACCGTATGCGTGTCCGCGGTGGCCAGGATGATGCTGTGGCCATCGGCGGGGGAGGTCAGCAGGTTCTGGGTGGCGACCACGCCACTGCCGCCAGGGCGGTTCTCGATGACCAGCGGCTGGCCGAGCCGGTCGCCGAGCCCGGTCCCGATCAGGCGGGCCAACATGTCCGTGGCGCCGCCCGGCGGGAAGGGGACGACGACGCGCACCGGGCGGTTCGGCCGCCAGGGTGCCTGGGTCAGCGCCGGCCGCGCCAGCGGCGCAGCGCCGAGCGCGGCCGCGGCGCCGAACAGCGCGCGTCGCGTCATGGTGGTCCGATGCTTCATTGTTACCTCCCCCCGATGCGGCGCAGCGGCCGCGGAATTGCTTGCCGCGTCGGCGGCCGCGAAACTGCGTCAGCGGCCCCGAAATTGCGGAACGCGTTTCTCGTTGTAGGCGGCGATGCCCTCCCGCCGGTCCTCGGTCGGGATGAGCTGGTAATAGGCCTCGATCTCGAAATGCATGCCGGTGCGCAGATCCATCTGCAGACCATGGTCGATCGACTTCTTCGCCTGGCGGATGGAGATCGGTGCATTCGCCGCGATGCGCCGCGCGGTCGCGAGTGCTTCCTCCAGCACGCGGCCGGGGGCGCAGATGCGGTTGACGATGCCCCAGGCCAGCGCCTCCTCGGCCGAGAAGGGCTCGCCGGTGAAGATCGCTTCCTTGGCACGGCGGGCGCCGATCGCGCGCGGCAGGTGCTGGGTGCCGCCGCCGCCCGGCATGATGCCGCGCGTCACCTCAGTCAACGCGAAGCGCGCCCCTTCCGCCGCGTAGCAGAAGTCGCAGGACATCGCGATCTCGAGCCCGCCGGCGAAGGCGGCGCCGTTCAGCGCGCCGATCAGTGGTGGCGGGCAGGCGAGCAGGGCCCGCATCATGCGCTCGAACATGTAATGCTGGCGCGCGAAGGCGGCGTCATCCATGCCGTCGCGCTCCTTCAGATCCGCACCGGCGCAGAAGGCGCGGTCGCCGGTGCCGGTCAGGATGACGCAGCGATGGGCGTCGGGCGCGGATTCCAGCGCGCCGAACAGCGCGATGATCTCCTCACCCATCCTGGTGTTCATCGCATTAGCGCGCTGCGGGCGGTTCAGCGTGACCAGCAGCAGGCCAGGCTCGCGCTCCTCGACGAGCAAGGTCTCGAAACGGGTGGGAATGGTCATCGGCGGCGGTCCTTGGCCTTGTCGAGAATGCTCTGATGCTCGCCGAGCCGCGGTGCGCGGCCGGAGAGCGGCGGGCGTTTGCCGTCGAAGGAGAGCGGCAGCGCCACGGTGCGTACGCCATCGCCTGGTGTCGCGGCGATGATGCCGAGCGCCTCGGTCTGCGGATCGGCCAGCGCCGTCGCCACATCCTGCACCGGGCCGCAGGGGATGCGTGCTTTCTCAAGCGCCGCCGTCAGCATCGCCACCGGCCAGCCCCGGGTCGCCTCCATCAGCGCGGGGATCAGCGCATCGCGGTTCTCGACCCGGCCGCCATTGGTGGCGAAGCGCGGATCGGTCGCCAGCGCATCAAGACCCAGCACGCCGCAGAGCTTGCCGAACAGCAGATCGTTTCCGGCCGCGATCAGCAACTCGCCATCGGCGCAGTCGAAGACTTGGTAGGGCACGATATTGCCGACGCCGGAGCCATAGCGCTTCGGCAGCGCCCCGCTCGCGAGATGGTCGGCGATCGGCACGCCCATCCAGTTCAGGGCCGTCTCATAGAGCGACACATCCACCACGCCGCCGCGGCCGGTCGTCGTGCGTCGCAACAGTGCCGCGAGAATGCCGAGCGCCCCCCAGATGCCGGTGCCGACATCATTGACCGCGACCGGCAGCCGCGCCGGCGGCGCTCCCGGATGGCCGTTCATGGACATCAGGCCGGAGGCTGCCTGGATCAGCGGATCATAGCCTGGCGCGCTGCGCTTCGGGCCGTTGCGACCGAAGGCGCCGATATTGCAGATCACCAGCGACGGCTTCGCCGCGAGCAATCCCTCCGCGCCCAGGCCCGCCTCCTCCAGCGTGCCGACCTTCAGGTTCTGCAGCAGGATGTCGGTGCGTTCCAGGATGATCCAGCGCAGCGCCTCTGCGGTCGCAGGATCGCGCAGGTCGGCGGTGACGGAGAGCTTGCCGCGATTGACCGCATGGAACAGCGCGGCGGCACCTTCGATGAAGGGTGGCCCCCAGTCGCGGGCATGATCACCCTTGCCGGCACTTTCCACCTTCAGCACAGTCGCGCCGAGATCAGCGAGGATGGCGCCGCAGAAAGGCCCGGCCAGGCTGTGCCCGATCTCGACCGCGAAGTGTCCCGCGAGCGGCAAGGGATCAGGCATCGGCCGCCTCCGCGCGCAGCGCCGCGGCATCCGCTGCAGTCAGCCCGTAATCGCGCTCCAGCGCTTCCGGTGTGATGTAGCCGTCGCGCAGATCATCCAACAGACGCGCCCGGTCGCGCCTTTCTGGCGGGCCGTAGCCGCCGCTGCCGGCCGGCTGCAGCAGCACGACGTCGTCGCGCTGGACGATCTCGTGCCCCGCCTTGGCTGGCACCCGCGTCACGCTGTCGCCGCGGCGGATCTCGCACTGGAACAGTCCGCCAGCACCGCCACCGAACTGGCCGAGCGGCGGATGGATGCCGCGTTCGCCACAGGCGGTGAAGGTCGCTTCCTCGTAGCGCACGCGATAGACGCGGCGGGAGGCAAGGCCGCCGCGCCATTCCCCGGCGCCGCCGGTGTCCGGGACCAGTGACCATTCCTGGACCAGAAGCGGTGCGGTCTGCTCGATGGTCTCGACCGCGGTGCTGCCGGCATTGCCGACATAGACGCGTACGCCATTCACGCCGTCCTTGGTGGCCCGCGCGCCCATGCCGCCGGCATGCGGATCGATCATGCCGACGAAGCGGCGACCGGTGCGGCGCACCCGCGCCTCATCCGGATCCATGCCACCGAAGATGCCGGAGAAGGCGCCGCAATTGCTCTGCCCCACCACCCGCTTCGGCACCGCCGGCGCCAGCGCCTTCAGCAGCAGGTCGATGATGCGGGGCGAGGTCTCGGTGTTGCCGGCGACGACGGAGGCGGGGAAGGCGCAGTTCACCACGCTGGCGTCCGGCGCACTGATGCTGACCGGACGGTAGCAGCCCTGATTGATCGGGATTGCGACATCGGTGATCGCCTTCACCGTGAACCAGGTGCTGTTGCAGGTGACGGAGAACGGACAGTTGATGCCGCCCCGCGTCTGCGGGCCGCTGCCGGCATAGTCGAAATGGATGCCGTCGCCCTGCTTCGTCACCTTGACCCGGATCGGGATCGGCGCCGTCGGCCACCCGGCCGGACCGCGCACCGGCTCGATCTCGTCCTCAGCCTCATAGACACCGTCCGGGATGGCGCGGATCGCTTCCCGCATCAGCCGCTCGGAGTGATCGAGCGCGCGCGCCATCGCATCGCGCAACGCATCCTTGCCATACTTCCGCACCATCGCCGCGACGCGGCGATCACCCACGAAGCAGCCGGCGTATTGCGCCTGGATGTCGAGCAGCCGGACGGACGGGTCGCGCGTATTCTGCACGATCAGGTTCAGCACATCGGCAACCACCTTGTCCTCGCGGTAGAGCAGGATCGGTGGGATCCGGATGCCTTCGGCGAAGACGTCCCAGGTCATCGCCGTGTAGCTGCCGGGTGCCTGGCCGCCGATATCCGTCCAGTGTCCGCGCGTCATCACGAAGGCGACGATCTCGCCATCGGCGAAGACCGGCCGGGTGAACTGCACATCCGGCTGGTGGTTGCCGCCACCGAGATAGACGTCGTTGCTGATGATGACATCACCGGGTCGCAGGTTCTCCCGCCCGATCGCCTCGACCGAGACCTTGGTCGAGATGACGGCGGAGCCGAGCATGGTCGGAATGTCGTTGCCCTGCGCGACGAGCTGCATCTCGGCGTCGAAGACGGCCGCCGAGGCATCGCCCCCTGAATGCACGATCGGGCTGCCGGCGGTGCGCATCATCGCGAGCTTCATCTCCCGCGCGGTCGCGTAGAGCCCGTTGCGCAGGATCTCGTAGGTGACGATGTCCATCAGGCGCGCCCTCCCTCGGGGCCAAGATCGATGACCAGCATGAAGGCATCATCCACGCGTGCGGTGTCGTCGGCACCGAGCACGATGCTGCTGCTCTGCTCTTCGATCACCGCCGGCCCCTGCACGGCGAAGCCCGGCGGCAGGTCGCGTCGGCGCCAGACCGGCAGGTCCTGTGCCGTGTTACCCAGCCGCACCGCCCGGCGCCGCCAGGGCGCCGGTGCATCGACCGCATCGGCGAAGCGCAGCGTGCCACGCCAGCCGCTCGGTGCCCGGCCTTCGATGCGGATATTGTTCACGATCGCCACCTGGTCCGGCTTGTCGAAATTCCAGAGGCGTCGGTGCTCCTCTTCGAAGGCCTGGCGGATCGCCGTAGCATCGCTGCCCGGCCAGTCAAACAGGATCGAGTCCGGCTGACCCGCATAGCGGCAGTCGAGCCGCCGCCGCAGCTCCACGCCCGCCGCACCGCCCTCGGAGAGCGCGGCTGTCGCCTGTTCTTCCAGTGCCGCGAAACGCGCCTGGAGTGCCGCGGTGTCGAGGCTGTCAAGCTCGGCTTCGATTGCGGCCTGGCGGTCGACCTGGCGGTCGGCCAGCACCATGCCGAGAGCGGAGAAGAGGCCCGGTGCCGGTGGCACGACCACGCGCGTCATCTCCAGCTCCCGCGCCAGGTCCAGCGCATGCACCGGTCCCGCACCGCCGTAGCAGAGATAGGTGTATTCGCGCGGGTCATGTCCGCGCTCCACCGTCATCAGCCGCATCGCCTGCGCCATCAGTGCATTGGCGACCGCGCGTACGGTATGCGCCGCCTCCATGACCGAAATGCCGAGCGGCCCGGACACATGCTCGGCGACCGCGCGCTCGGCGGCGCCGACATCCAGGCGGAAGCCACCATCGAGGAAGGTCTCCGGATCGATATGGCCGAGCAGCAGGTTGCAGTCGGTGACGGTCGGCCGGGTGCCGCCGCGTCCGTAGCAGGCAGGACCAGGATCGGCGCCGGCGCTCTGCGGCCCGATGCGGACGCCGCCGCCTGCATCCACCCAGGCGATGGAGCCGCCGCCGGCGCCGATGGAATCAATGTCGATGCTGGGCGCCCGCACCGTGTAGCTGTGCAGCAGGCTGGTCGTGCGCAGCTCCGCCCGGGCGTCGCGGATCAGCGACACGTCGAAGGTGGTGCCGCCCATGTCGCCCAGGATCGCGTCCCGGTAGCCGGTCCGCTCGGCCAGCCGGATCGCGGCGCTGACGCCACCGGCCGGTCCTGACTCCAGCAACAGCACCGGCCGCGCCGCCACCAGCTCCGCATGCGCCAGGCCGCCATTGGAGGTCATGAACAGCAGCTCGCCGCCGAAGCCGGCACCTGCCAGCCCGGTGCCAAGGGTGCGGATGTAGCGCGCGCAGACCGGGCCCAGCATCGCGTTCATCACGGTGGTGCTGGTGCGCTCGTATTCACCGAGCTGCGGGTTCACCTCATGGGAAGCGGTGACGAAGCGGCCAGGCAGACGCTCCGCCAGGAATGTCGCTGCTGCCTGCTCATGCACGGGATTCATGAAGGCGTGGAGGAAGCAGACGGCGACCGCCTCCACATCGCTGCGCGCGATTCGCGCCGCGACCTCTTCCAGCGCCGCCATGTCGAGGGGGTGTTCGACATGGCCGCGCCAGTCCAGCCGCTCCGGCACCTCGAAGCGGTGGCGGCGCGGCACCAGTGGCGCGGGGTTGTCGAACAACAGGTCATAGAGATCGGCGCGGTCGTGGCGCGCGATGCGGCGCAGCTCCAACAGGTCGCGGAAGCCTTTCGTCGCAACCAACGCGGTCGGCGCACCGGTATGCTCCACCACCATGTTGGTCGCCATGGTGGAGCCATGGCCGATGAAGCCGACTTCTTCCGCCCGCGCGCCAGCAACCTCCAGGATGCGCCGGAACCCCGCCACCGCGCCCTGCACGCGATCGGCCGGGGTGGTGGGCACCTTGGTGGTGTGGACGCGCCCGTCCTCCTCGATCAGGACGACGTCCGTGAAGGTCCCCCCGACATCGATGCCGACACGCTTCACGCCATTTCTCTCCCTTGTTCCGGACCATCAGGGACAGCCCGCGGCCAGGATGGTGAAACGTTTCCAACCAGCCGTCAAACCGGGCGACGATGAACCGCCCGGCGGAATTTTATTCGGGGTGCAGACCGGCGATTGCGATCGCCCGCCGGGCCTTGGTCATCTCGCCCTGGAGATAGGCCACGATCCCTGGCGTGCTCAGATCGTCGCCCACCGGCGGCTCGGCGCCGAAGGAGGCGAGGCGGGCCAGAACCTCCGGGTCGGTCGCGGCCTCCGTGATCGCCGCCTGCAAGGTGCGGACGATCGGCTCCGGCGTTCCGGTCGGCGCGAAGAGGCCGACGAAGGATTCCGCCAGGAAGCCCGGCAGCCCGAACTCGATGAAGGTCGGGATCTCCGGCACCAGCGAGGAGCGCCGGGCGGACGTCACGCCGAGGATGCGGCCGCGTCCTTCGCGATGGATCTCCAGCACGCTCGGCAGCTCGATCAGCACCCCGTCGACATTGCCGGAGAGCAGATCGGGCAGGGTCGATCCGCCGCCGCGGTAAGGCACGTGCACCAGGTTGGCGCCGGTCGCCGCCTTGAACAGCTCCAGCGGCAGGTGGTTGGCGCCACCGGTGCCTGAGGTGCCGACGGTCACCCCCTCCGGCCGGCTCTTCGACAGGGC
Organism: Plastoroseomonas hellenica; assembly: GCF_018129085.1. Lineage (GTDB taxonomy): Bacteria > Pseudomonadota > Alphaproteobacteria > Acetobacterales > Acetobacteraceae > Plastoroseomonas > Plastoroseomonas hellenica. The sequence goes on along the minus strand of NZ_JAAGBB010000009.1, from coordinate 39,134 downwards.
GACCAGCTCCGCGAGCGTGGTCGCCGGCAGGCCCGGCCGCACGATGATCACCATCGGCACCCGGCCGAGCAGCGCCACGGGCGTGAAATCCGCCATCGGGTCGTAGCGCGGCTGCGCCGTCAGCAGCGGTCCGTTGACGATGGAGCCGGGGCTGCCGATCAGCAGCGTGTAGCCGTCCGGCCGCGATCGCGCGACGGCCTCGCTGCCGATCGCGCCGGTCGCGCCGCTGCGGTTCTCGACGACGATCGGCTGGCCGAGCCGCCCGGTGATGCGCGCGGCAAACAGCCGCGCCGTCACGTCGGAATTGCCGCCGGCGGCAAAGGGCACGATGAAGCGCAGTGGCCGTGCCGGCCAGCGCGCCTCCGCCTGCGCGGTCAGCAGCGGCAGGGCAGTGCCCAGCAACAACAGCCGGCGACGGCCGGCTTCCGATCGGATCATTGGTTTCCTCCCCTCGCGCCGCGATCAGACCCAATAGGGCGGATAGCCTGAATTCTTCTGCTCGGCCGCCAGCATGCGCAGCAGCGCGTGCCATTCCAGCACGCCATAGGGGCGGCGCGCGCCCGGCTGATAGAGATGCGCGGTCTTCGCCAAGGTCTCGTCGGACGGCACCGCAAGCTCGGTGCGCGCCGCCATCGCATCCACCTGCGCGCGGCAGGCGAGCTCGAGCTGGTACATGGTGTTGAAGGCCTGTGGCAGCGTGGCACCACAGGTCAGCAGCCCGTGGTTGTTCATCACCAGCGCGTCGTGCGGGCCGAGATCGGCGACGATGCGCTCGCGCTCGGACAGATCGATCGCCGGGCCCTCATAGCCATGGTAGCCGATATGGCCGACGAAGCGCATGGAAGTCTGGGTCAGCGGCAGCACGCCGCAGGTCATGGAGGCGACTGCCATGCCAGCGCGCGTATGGGTGTGGATCACCGCCGCCACGTCCGGGCGTGCCTTATGGATCGCGCCGTGGATCACATAGCCGGACTTGTTGATCCCGTAATCGGTGTCGGGCTTCCAGAGGATGTTCCCCTCGGCATCGATCTTCGCGAGGCTGGTCGCGGTGATCTCCTTGTAGAGCAACCCGTAGAGGTTGATCAGCAGGTGGTCGGTGCCGGGGATGCGCAAGGTGATGTGGTTGTAGATCATGTCGGCCATGCCGAAGGCATCGATCAGCCGGTAGCAGGCCGCGAGATCGAGGCGCGCCTGCCATTCCTCGGCGCTGACCTGGTCGCGGATCGATGGCCATTCGGTGTGGTACTGGACTGGCGTGTTGCCCATCGGCGCGCGCTCCGGCTGGAGGTTTCCTGGGTGGCAGAATCCCAGGTCGGCCTCCTCCGCGTCCAATAGCAAGGTTTATAGCCTGTATTGACGCGGCTAATGGCGATCCGCCGCCAGCATGGTCCTGAGATGCCGCACGAACTGCTCCGACAATGCCGATCGCGGCGCCGCGCGCGGGCGCAGCAGAAGGGTCTTGAAGGTGATTGCCGGCCGCAGCGGCCGCGCGACCAACCCGGCGAAGGGTATCGCCTCCAGCATCGACGGCTCGACCAGCGCCACCCCGGTGCCGTGATGCGCCAGCATGATGCCGGTGAGCGAGACGCTGACCTGCGCCGTGATCCGTGGTGCGATCCCGGCCTCGGCCAGCGCGCGGTCCACATAGCTGCGAAACAGGTTCTGCGGCGTGTAGGTGATGATCGGATGCTCCGCGAGGTCGCGCACCGCCACCGTTTCCTGCCGCGCCAGGGCATGCGTCTTCGGCACCACGCAGGTGATGGAGGCATGCACCAGCAGCTCGCTGTCCACCTCCGTGCTCGCCACCGGCTCATGCACGAAGCCGAGCTCGACCACCCGGCTCGCGACCCGCTCCACCACCTGGGGAGAGGTGAGGGATTCCAGCGCGACCCGCACCTTGGGCCGATCCGCCAGGAAGCCGGCCACCGCCTTGGCCAGGTAGCCATTGGCGATCGGGAAGGCGCCGGCGACCGAGAGGGTGCCGAGCCAGCCGCCCGCCAGGTCCTGCATCAGCCGCTCCACGGCATCGAGGCGACCGAAGATCGCCTCGATGTCGGGCAGGATCGCCTCGGCCTCCGGCGTCGGCTGCAGCCGTCCGCCGACCCGGTTGAACAGCCTGAAACGAAGCTGCGCCTCGCAATGCTTCAGCACCGTGCTGACCGAAGGCTGCGTCACGTTCAGCAGACGCGCCGCCCCGGTCACCGACCCCGTGCGCATGATGGCGTGGAACACCTCGAGCTGTCGCAGGTTCATGCCGTGCCCGTCCTCCCGCTCCCGAGCATAGGGCGCCCCTCTGCCGAAGGCGCCCCCGGCCTTTACGCGTTCTTTATGCGCCCGGCCACGATCGCCCATGGAGGCTTTGCGCATGGCGGGAGCATCAACCGCATGGAAGGAACCCCCATGCTCGACATCCTGCTGTTCGCCCTCGGCCTTGGCCTGTTCGGCCTGATGGCCGCTTATGCCCTTGGCTGCGGCCGCATCTGAGGTCCCCCCATGTTCGACCTGATCTTGGCCGGGGCCACCGCCGCCGGCCTGCTCGTCTACCTGCTGTGGGCGCTGCTGCGCCCCGAGGACCTCTGACACCATGACCCTGATCGGATGGGCGCAGATCGCGCTCGTGCTCGGGTTGGCGATCGCGATTGCGATCCCGCTCGGGCACTACATGGCGGCCGTCGCTGGTGGCCGCGTCACCTTCCTCCGCCCGGTCGAGCGCCTGCTCTATGCCGCCGGCGGCATAGATCCCGCGCGCGGCATGAGCTGGAAGGGCTATGCGCTCGCCATGCTCGCGACCAATGCCGCGGGCTTCGTGCTGCTCTATTTGCTGCTGCGCCTGCAGGGCATGCTGCCGCTGAACCCGCAGGGTTTCGACGGCATGTCGCCCTGGCTCGCCTTCAACACGGCGGTCTCCTTCGTCACCAACACCAATTGGCAGGCCTATAACGGCGAGGCGGCGGCGAGCTACCTCAGCCAGATGGCCGGCCTCGCGGTGCAGAACTTCCTCTCCGCCGCCACCGGCATCGCGCTGGCGCTCGCCGTGACGCGCGCCTTCGTGGCCGGCGGCGTGAAGGAGCTCGGCAATTTCTGGGCCGACCTGGTGCGCATGACGCTGTATGTCCTGCTGCCGCTGGCGATCGTACTCGGCCTCGCCTTCGTGGCGCTCGGTATGCCGCAGACCCTCGCCTCCTACGTCCAGGCGACGACCCTCGAAGGCGTCACCCAGACCATTCCGCTTGGGCCGGCAGCCTTCCAGATCGCGATCAAGCATCTCGGCACCAATGGCGGCGGCTTCTTCGGCGTGAACTCGCTGCACCCCTTCGAGGGACCGGACGCCATCGCGACCTCGCTGCAGATCATCGCCCAGGCCATCATCCCCTTCGGTCTGGCGCTGACCTTCGGGCGCATGGTGGGCGATGTCCGCCAGGGCCGCGCACTGCTCGCGGTGATGCTGATCTTCGTCGTCGCCGCGACCGCGATCATCTATTCGGCCGAGGCCGGCGGCAATCCGCTGCACATCGCGGCCGGTGTGGATGCCCTTCAGGGCAATATGGAAGGCAAGGACATCCGCTTCGGCCAGGCGCTGGTCGCGCTGTTCACCGCCACCACCACCGGCGCGTCCTGCGGCGCGGTGAATGCGATGTTCGACAGCTTCATGCCGCTCGGCGGCGTGGTGCCGATGTTCCTGATCCATCTTGGCGAAGTGCTGCCGGGCGGCGTCGGCTCGGGTCTCTACGGCATGCTGGTCTTCGCGCTGCTCTCGGTCTTCGTGGCCGGCCTGATGGTCGGCCGCACGCCCGAATATCTCGGCAAGAAGATCCAGGCGCGGGAGATGAAGCTCGCCATGCTGGCGGTGCTGGTGTTGCCGGCGGTCATCCTCGGCTTCGCGTCGCTCTCGATGGTGCTGCCCTTCGCGGTGTCCTCGCTGGCCAATGCCGGGCCGCACGGCCTTTCCGAGATGCTCTATGCCTATACCTCGGCGGCGGGCAACAATGGCTCGGCCTTCGGCGGCCTCACCGCCGACACCCCCTGGCTGAACACGACGCTCGGCATTTCGATGCTGCTCGGTCGCTTCGCCTATGTCGTGCCGGTACTGGCGATCGCCGGCTCCCTCGCACTCAAGCCGCGTGCACCGGAAAGCGCGGGCACCTTCCCGACCCATGGCCCGCTCTTCGTCGGGCTCATGGCGGGCGTGATCCTGATCCTCGGTGGCCTGCAATACATGCCGTCCATCGCGCTGAGCCCGCTCGCCGAGCACTTCTCCATGCTCGCTGGCAAGACCTTCTGAGCGTCCGATGACCGGAGGGCCCAAGCGCCCGGAGGTCTGAATCGGACGCGCCACTGACAAGGCCCATTCCCCATGAACGTCATGTCCCCCACCACCCGCCGCGCCGGCGCCAGCTTCGGCGACCCCGCCTTGCTGCGCCGCGCGGCGCTGGACGCCTTCCGCAAGCTCGATCCCACCACGCTGATCCGCAACCCCGTGATCTTCGTCACCGAGGTCGTGGCCCTGCTCGTCACCCTGCTGGCCGGCCGCGCCGCCATGCAGGGCCTGCCCTGGAGTTTCCAGGCTGGCATCGCGCTCTGGCTCTGGCTGACCGTGCTCTTCGCGACCTTCGCGGAAGCCGTCGCCGAAGGCCGCGGCCGCGCCCAGGCCGACAGCCTGCGCCGCTCGCGCAGCGAGGCCCGCGCCAAGGTGCTGTTGCGCGCCGATGATCGCAGCCTGTTCCAGGTCCGCGACGCCACCGAGCTCCGCGAAGGGGAGATCGTGCTGGTCGAAGCCGGCGACCTCATCCCCTCCGACGGTGAGGTGATGCAGGGTATCGCCAGCGTGAACGAGGCGGCGATCACCGGCGAAAGCGCGCCGGTGATCCGCGAATCCGGCGGCGACCGCAGCGCGGTCACCGGCGGCACGCTGGTGGTCTCCGACTGGCTGGTGGTGCGCATCACCGCCGCCTCCGGTCGCACCTTTCTCGACCGGATGATCGCGCTGGTCGAAGGCGCCTCGCGTCAGAAGACGCCGAACGAGATCGCGCTCGACATCCTGCTCGCGGGCATGACGATCATCTTCCTGATCGCGGTCGCGAGCCTGGTCGGCTTCGCCTCCTGGAACGGCACCCCGCCCTCGGTGCCCGTGCTCGCCGCGTTGCTGGTGACGCTGATCCCGACCACGATCGGCGGCTTGCTCTCGGCGATCGGCATCGCAGGCATGGACCGGCTGGTACGCTTCAACGTGCTGGCGACCAGCGGCCGCGCGGTCGAAGCGGCCGGCGATGTCGATGTGCTGCTGCTCGACAAGACCGGCACCATCACCTTCGGCAACCGCCAGGCGGCCGGCTTCATCCCGGCGCCGGGCGTCGAGGAGCGCGCGGTGGCGGAAGCCGCCATGCTCGCCAGCCTCGCCGACGAGACGCCGGAGGGCCGCTCCATCCTGACCTTCGCACGTGACCGGCACGGCATCACCGCACCGGTGCTGCCGGCCGATGCGCGCTCCGTGCCCTTCACGGCGCAGACCCGGATATCCGGACTCGACCTGCCGGGACAGGGCAGCTTCCGCAAGGGCGCGGTGGATGCGCTGGCGAAGAGCCTCGGCGTGCCGGTGCCGCCGACGCTCGCGGCCGCGGTGGAGCGGATCGCGCGCCAGGGCGCGACGCCGCTCGCCGTCGCCAGGGATGGCGTGATCCTCGGCGCCATCGAACTGAAAGACATCGTGAAGCCCGGCATCCGGGAGCGCTTCCAGGCGCTGCGCGGCATGGGCATCCGCACGGTGATGGTCACCGGCGACAATCGCCTGACCGCCGCCGCCATCGCGACCGAGGCGGGCGTCGACGACTTCATCGCGGAAGCGACGCCGGAGGACAAGCTCGGCTACATCCGCAAGGCCCAGGCCGAAGGCCGCCTGGTCGCCATGGCCGGCGACGGCACCAATGACGCCCCGGCCTTGGCCCAGGCCGATGTCGGCCTCGCCATGCAGACCGGCACCCAGGCGGCGCGCGAGGCCGGCAACATGGTCGATCTCGACAGCGACCCGACCAAGCTCATCGAGGTGGTGGAGATCGGCAAGCAGTTGCTGATCACCCGTGGCGCGCTGACCACCTTCTCGATCGCGAACGACGTGGCCAAGTACTTCGCCATCCTGCCGGCGATCTTCGTCGCCAGCTATCCGGAGCTGATGGCGCTGAACATCATGGGCCTGAAGAGCCCCGAGAGCGCCATCCTCTCGGCCGTCATCTTCAATGCGCTGATTATCGTGGCGCTGGTGCCGCTGTCGCTGCGCGGCGTCCGCTACGCGCCGATCGGCGCCGCCGCGCTGCTGCGCCGGAACCTGCTGATCTATGGCGTCGGCGGCATCGCCGCGCCGTTCATCGGCATCAAGCTGATCGACATGTTGCTCACCCTGCTGGGGATCGCCTGATCATGAACACCCTGTTCCGTCCCGCCCTCACGCTCGTGCTGCTGCTGACCTTGCTGCTCGGGGTTGCGGCGCCGCTCGCCATGACCGGTGTCGCCCAGGTCGTCTTCCCGAGCCAGGCCGGCGGCAGCCTGATCGAGCGCAATGGTCAGGTCATCGGCTCCGCGCTGATCGGCCAGAATTTTGCCGAGCCGCGCTATTTCCATCCGCGCCCCTCGGCGACCACCGAACCCGATCCGGAGAACGAGGGCAGCACCCGTGCGGCGCCCTACAATGCCGCCTCCTCGGCCGCCTCGCAGCAGGGGCCGACCAGCGCCGCGCTGCTCGAAGCCATCCGGACGCGGGTGGCGGAGGCCGGCCTTACGCCGGTGCCGGCCGATGCGGTCACCGCCTCCGGCTCCGGCCTCGATCCGCACATCTCGCCCGAGAATGCCGCCCGCCAGATCCCCCGCGTCGCCACGGCGCGCGGCATCCCGGAGGAGCGGGTGCGCGCCCTGCTCGCGCAATACATCGAAGGCCGCGAGCTCGGTCTGCTCGGCGAGCCGCATGTGAACGTGTTGCGGCTGAACCTCGCGCTGGATGATCTGCGTTGAAATATCGAGGACGCCGCGACAGCGGCGCCCTCGATGAACTCAGACGATCTGCCGTGCGTGCAGGTCGGCGATCGCGGCCGCGTCATAGCCGAGCCCAGCCAGGATCGCATCGGTGTGCTCGCTCTGCGCCGGCGGATGGCTCACGACATGGCTCGGCGTGCGGGAGAGCACGACCGGCTGGCCGATATAGCCGACCGGCTTGCCATCGCGCTCCAGCGTCTGGACGACGCCGAGATGCTTGGTCTGCTCGTCCTCGAAGGCCTCGGCGATGTTGTTGATCGGGCCGCAGGGCACGCCGGCCTCGTTCAGCGCGTCCACCCATTCCGTGCTGGTGCGGGTTGCGGTGATCTCGGCGATCTCGGCATTCATCGCATCCCGGTTGGCGCTGCGCGCCGTCGCGGTCGAGAACCGCTCGTCGGTCAGCCAGTCCGGGCGGCCGAGGGTGCGGCTGAAGCGCTCGAAGATCGCCTTGCCGGTGGCTGCGATGTTGATGTGCCCGTCCCTGGTCGGGAAGACGCCGGTCGGAATCCCAGTCGGGTGGTTGTTGCCCGCCTGCTTCGGGATCTCCCCGTTCATCACCCAGCGCGCGCCCTGGAAGTCGAGCATGAAGAGCTGTGCCTGCAGCAGGCTGCTGTGCACCCATTGGCCGCGGCCGCTCTTCTCCCGCTCCAGAAGGGCGACCAGCACGCCCTGGGCGGCGAAGATGCCGGCGCAGAGATCGGCGATCGGAATGCCGACGCGCACCGGCCCCTGGCCCGGCAGCCCGGTGATCGACATCAGCCCGCCGAGCCCCTGCGCGATCTGGTCGAAGCCGGGACGGTTGGCATAGGGGCCGTCCTGCCCGAAGCCGGAGATCGAGGCGTAGATCAGCCGCGGGTTCACCGCCGACAGCGCCTCGTAATCGATGCCGAGCCGCGTCTTCACGTCGGGGCGGAAATTCTCCACCACCACATCGGCCTTGGCCGCGAGCTTCTTCAAGAGCGCCACACCCTCGGGCGCCTTGAGGTTGATGGTCATCGCCCGCTTATTGCGGTGCAGGTTCTGGAAGTCCGGGCCGTTGCGCGGTCCGCCCATCGGGTCACCTGAGTCGAGCGCCGCCGGCATCTCGATCTTGATCACATCGGCGCCCCAGTCCGCGAGCTGCCGCGCGCAGGTCGGGCCAGCACGCACCCGGGTCAGGTCCAGCACGGTGATGCCGGCGAGGGCAGTGGATGCCTGGGGCACGGGTTCGGTCATCGGAGGTTCCTCTTTGCTGTCATTGCGCACCAGTAGCCCGGCGCAAATAGGCGATCAGGTCGTTCATCTGCTGCTCGTTGCGGAGGCCGGCGAAGGTCATGGAGCCGCCCGGCACGACGGTGCGCGGCGCCTCCAGATAGGGGCGCAGCGTCGCGTCCTGCCACACCAGCCCTTCCTCCCCCTTGGCCCGCATCGCGGCGGAGTAGCGGAAGCCTTCGACGCCGGCGGCGCGGCGGCCGAAGACGCCATAGAGGTTCGGCCCGACGCCGTTGCGCCCGCCCTGCTCCACGGTGTGGCAGGCCCGGCACTGGTTGAAGACGCGCTGACCGGCATCCGCATCCTGCGCCGCGGCAGGCAGCGCGAGACCGATGAGGGCGGCAGCGGCGGCAATACGATTGAGCATGCAATCTCTCCCGTTGAGCCGCCATGGCAATCCAAAAACCGCGGATCGTCCAGAGGCCGGCACCGGGTCGTGACGCGGGCCGCGCGGTCAGCCGCCGATCGCCGTCACCAGCGCGAAGGCGCCGACCGCGGTGGCGCCGAGCCCGGCGGCGCGGAAGGGCAGGTTGCCGAAGCCGGCCACCGCGCGCGCGGCCAGCAGCGCGGCGCCCGTGATCATCGCCTGAGCGAGGGTCAGGGCGGCAAGATGCGCGATAAAGACGGCGGCCGGGCTTTCGGCGACCGCTTCCGCAAAGGCATGGCCGTGGAACAGCCCCGCCAACGCGAAGCCTGGCACCGCCAGCGCCGAGGCGATGATCGCTGTCCTGCGTCCGAGCGCGAGCAGCAGCCCGCCGGCTGCGAGCACCGACACCGCGACCCCGATCTCCACCGGGCCGAGTCCGATCGCCGCCCGGTGCAGCAGCGCCCCCGCGATCCCCGCCGTCAGGAACGCCGCCAGCGCCCTGTACCCCAGGCGGGGTGCCGCCGAGGCCAGCAGCCCGGCGGCCAGCAGGAAGGCCAGGTGGTCCAGACCCAGCACCGGATGCGCGAAGCCGGACATGATGCCTTCGCCGAGCGTCCCGGGCGTGGCGTCATCCATGCCGTGATGGGCCAGCGCCGGACCCGGCAAGGCAGTCAGGATGATGGCGGCGATCCGCCGGCGCTTCGGCAGCATGGCTGTTCCCTTGGAGTATCCCAGGGGAACAGCCTGTCGCGGATTCCCTGCGAAGGCAAACGCCTCAGAGCCTGTTTGAGAATGGGGCGGCGGAGGACTGGCGAGGGATTTTTCGTCCCTGGTGTGCCGGTCGACGCAGCCGATGCTGGTTGCATCGGCGAGGAGGCCGGCGCGCCAGGGGCGGAAAAGACCCGACAGGCCGACCCGCAGCCATTCCCAAACAGGCTCTCAGCGGAACGGGATCGCGTACATTAGCCCACCGGCGGTCCAGAGCGCGTTGATGCCACGCTGCAGCCGCAGCGGGCTGGCCTGGCCGACATTGCGCTCGAAGATCTCGCCGTAATTGCCGACCGCGCGGATGGCGTTCAGCGCCCAGGCATTGTCGAGGCCGATCCGTGACCCGAACTCACCCGTCGTGCCCAGCAGGCGCTGCACGGTCGAATCGGTACCGCGCGCCCGCTCCGCCGCATTGGCGGCGGTGACGCCGTATTCCTCGGCCTCGACCAGCGCGTAGTGCAGCCAGAGGATGATGTTCGCCCACTGGTCATCGCCATTGCGGGTGAAGGGGCCGAGCGGCTCCTTGCTGATCGTCTCCGCGATCACGCTGTAATCCGCCGGATTCGGTGCGACGCTGATCGCGCCGGCGAGCGCCGAGGCATCCTGCGTCATCGCATCGCAGCGGCCAGCGAAGAAGGCCTGGTACATCGTGTCGATGCGTTCGAAGACCACCGGCTGGAAGCGGATGTTGCGTGCCCTGAAGGTATCGGAGAGGTTTAGCTCATGCGTCGTGCCCTGCGCCACGCAGATGGTCGCGCCATCGAGCTGCTGCACGCGTGTCACATTGGCGTCGCGGCGGACCGCAAAGCCCTGGCCGTCAAAGAAGTTCACCGGTCCCTGGTTCAGCCCGAGCGAGGTGTCGCGCAGGAAGGTCTGGGTGCTGTTGCGGAACAGCACGTCGATCTCGCCCGCCTGCAGCGCCGTGAAGCGCGCCTGCGCGGTCAGCGGCACGAAGCGCACCTTGGTCGCATCGCCGAGCACGGCCGCCGCGACGGCACGGCAATAATCGGCATCGATGCCGCGCATCTCGCCCCGGCTGTCCGGCACCGAGAAGCCGGCGAAGCCCTGCGAGACCCCGCAGATCAGCGTGCCGCGCTGGCGCACGGTGTTGAGCGTCTGCGCCGAGGCGGAGACCACCCCGAGGGCGAAGGCCGCGAAGGCCGCGAAGGCCGCGACCCGGATCAGTGACTGCATTATGTGTCCTCCCTCAGATGCTGGCGATGGCGGCGTCGATCGCGTCGCCGAAGCGCTCCACGATCATCTCGATCTGGGCCGCGTCCACGATGTAGGGCGGCGCCAGGATGGCATGATCGCCCAGCCTGCCGTCGATGGTGCCGCCCATTGGATAGCAGGCGAGGCCCCGGTCGAAGGCCTCACGCTTCACGCGCTCGTTCAGCTTCAGCGCCGGGTCGAAGGGCGTCCTGGTGGCTCGGTCGGTCACGAACTCCACCGCCCAGAACAGCCCGCGGCCGCGGATGTCGCCGATGTTGCGGTGATTGCCGAGCCGCTCGGTCAGCCGCTGTTCCAGCAGGCGGCCCATCGCCTGCACATTGGCGATCAGCCCGTCCTGCTCGATCACCTCCTGCACCGCGAGCGCCGCGGCGCAGGCGACCGGATGTGCCTGGTAGGTGTGGCCGTGCATGAAGCTGCCGGAGCCACCGTTGAGCCCCTCGATCACCCGGCCATGCACCAGGATGCCGCCGATCGGCTGGTAGCCGCCGCCGAGCCCCTTCGCGATCACCTGGATATCCGGGCGGATGCCCTCCTGTTCCCAGGCGTGCATGGTGCCGCAGCGGCCGACGCCGCTCATGACCTCGTCCAGGATCAGCAGCGCGCCATGGTGATCGCAGACCGCGCGCATCGCCTCGAAATAGCCCGGCACGCCGGCGACGCAGCCGAGCGTCGCGCCGACCACCGTCTCCGCGATGAAGGCGATGACGGTGTCGGGGCCGAGACGCTGGAACTCCGCCTCCAGCTCGGCGGCGAGACGTGCGACATAATCCGCGTCGCTCTCGCTATCCGCGCGGTCGCGATAGGCATAGCAGGGCGAGACATGGCTGAAGGCGTCCGAGAGGATCGGCGCATAGGGCGCGCGCCGCATCGCATTGCCGCCGGCAGCCAGCGCGCCGAGGGTATTGCCGTGATAGCTCTGACGCCGCGCGATGAAATGCCGCCGCTGCGGTTGCCCGATCTCGAGGAAATACTGCCGCGCCATCTTCAGCGCCGCCTCATTGCCTTCGCTGCCGGAGGAGCAGAAATAGGCATGGGTCAGGCCGCCCGGTGCATGCCCCACCAGCTTGTCCGCGAGCTTCTCCGCGCTCTCGCAGGAGAAGAGGCTGGTATGGGCGTAGCAGAGCGTGTCGATCTGCGCCTTCATCGCGGCGATGACCCTGGGGTGGCCATGCCCGAGACAGGCGACGGCGGCACCGCCCGACCCGTCGATGATCGTGTGCCCCGCGGCGTCACGGACATAGATCCCCTGGCCAGACACCGCGAGCGGCGGGTTGCTGCGCAGGCTGCGATGGACGAGATGGCTCATGGTTCCTCCGGTTCCGGGAGATAGGCGGCAAGGGCGTCGAGCCGGGCCTCGCTCGCGCGCAATCGGGCAAGCGCGGTGCGGCCGCCGCGGGTGAAGGCCGCGGCGGCGAGGGATTGGGCGAGCGCCACGGCGGCGGTCAGGCTCGGGAAGAATGCGGGCGTCGCGATCGGGAAGAGCAGCAGATGGGTGGCGCCGAGCGCGATCGGTGCCGTGGCGTCATCGGCCAGCACCACCGTCTCCAGCCCCGCGGCGCGGGCTGCCCCCATGGCGGCGAGGCTGGCGCGCGAATAGGGCTTGAAGCCGGTCAGCACCAGGGCCTCGCCACGCCGCATGGCGCCGAGGTCGAGGTCGAGCGCGGCATCGCCCACCAGCGACACCTCGGCACGGAACAGGCTCAACTGGTAGTGCAGCAGCACCGCGACCGCACGGCAGGACCGGAAGCCGGCGACATGGATGCGCCGCGCCCGGTGCAGGGTCGCGGCGGCATCCTCGATCGCCTCCGCGGGCAAGGCCGCCAGTGCGACGAGATTGGCCTGGTCGGCCTCGGCGACGGCGCCGCCACGCGGCACGGTCCGCGCGGCGCGGGAGGAATAGGGGGCGGCGTGGCGGCTTTCCGCGATGGCGGCCTCGCGTAGCGCATCCCAGCCCGCGAAGCCCAGCGCCTGCGCCAGCCGGCTGAAGCTTGCCGGCGATGCGCCGCATTCCGCGGCCATGGCGCGCATCGAGCGGGTCGCGGCTTCGAAGGGATGCGCCGCCAGATGCTCCGCCGCCGCCCGCAATTGCGGGGGCAGGTCCGACAGCGCGCGGCGGATCCGGTCGGCGAGCATGAAACATGTGTTTCACATTCGCCGGGACAATGCAACAATCGTCTCAGGTATCGACGCCGTATTCCGCCAACTCCGGCAGCATCGCCTCGATCACGAAATCGACCAGCGCCGCAGGCAGGTCGAGGTAGAATTCCCGGTCCGAATAGGCGCCGACGCTGGCCTCCAGCCCGCGCGCCCGGGCCCAGTCGGCGAGGCGCTCCAGATCGGCCTGCGGCGTGTCGCTGAGGAAGGAGACCTGCGAACGCAGCTTGTCCGCGTCCCGGTTCGCGGTCGGGCTGCGGCTGAACTGCAGGTCGACATTGGCGCCGGGCTGGCGCAGCCAGATCGCGCGCTCGGTCCGCCGCAGCTCCACGAAGCCGAGGCATTCGGCCAGCATCGTGACCACTGTCTCGAAATGCTCGGTCGCCAGCCGGTTCGCGACATGGTTCAGCTTCATGGCCATCTCCGTTCAGGGCGTGATTGTCGCAGGCTCCCTGAGCCGGAGACGTGAATTACGCCCTCCAACCTAGGGCGCTGTCAGCAGCCCCACCACCGCGCCGGTCATGCAGCAGGCGATCGAGGCTGCCACCAGCGAAGGCAGGCCGAGCCGCACGATATCCGCCCGCCGTTCCGGGCACATCGCGCTCATGCCCGCGACCATGATCCCGACCGAGCCCAGATTGGTGAAGCCGCAGAGCGCATAGGTCAGGATCAGCCGTGTCCGTTCCGCGAGCCCGCCGCCATGCGCAGCGAGATCCAGATAGGACACGAACTCATTGATGATGACCTTCACCCCGAGCGACCGCGCGACCGCCGCGGCTTCTTCCGTGCCGACGCCCATGGCGAAGGCGAGCGGCCGGAAGAGCCAGCCGGCGATCACTTGCAGGGTCAGCCCGGTCAGCGGCTCCAGCATCTGGTTCAAGAGGGTGGCCAGCGCCACGAAGACGATGAGCGACGCCATGATGCCGAGCAGGAGCTGCAGCCCGTCCGTGGTGCCCGCGACGATCGCTTCCATGGAGGAGGAGTAGAGCCGCGGCGCCACGCCTTCCGCCTCCGTCGCCACATCCCCGGCGCGGGGCGGCACCATCAGCAGTCCCGCCAGCACCGCCGCCGGAGCTGATATGACGGAGGCGGTCAGCAATTGCCCCGCCGCATCCGGCACCACCGGCGCGATCACCGCCGCATAGATCACGAGCGTATTGCCGCTGATGGTCGCGAGCCCGGCCACCATCACCACGAAGAGCTCGGACCGGGTGAGCCGCCCCAGCCAGGGTCGGATCAGCAGCGGCGCTTCCACCATGCCGACGAAGACATTGGCCGCGACCGAGAAGCCCGCGGCACCGCCGAGGCCGAAGCTCCGCTGCAGCAGCCCGGCCATGGCGCGCACCACCACCGGCAACACCCGCCAGTGATAGAACAGTGCGGAGAGCGCGCCGACCACCAGCACCAGGGGCAGCGCCTGGAAGAAGATGATGAAGCTGGCGCCCGGCGTGACTTCCGCATAGGGCAGCGGGCCGCCGCCGAGATAGCCGAAGACCAGCGTGGTGCCGGCGACCGTCGCGCGCTGCAGCGCCGATACCGCATCCCCCGCCAACGCGAAGCCGGCGCGCAGCACCGGCACGTGCAGCAGGGCGGCGCCGAGCGCCACCTGCACCGCGAGCCCGGCCACCACCACCCGCCAGGAGACGCCCCGCCGGCAACCGCCCAGCACCCAGGCGAGCAAGGCGAGCAGCAGCAGCCCGATGCCCGACTGGAGCTGGAGGAGGCTCACGGCGCCTCGTCCTCCTCATCGGCGTCGATGCCGATCTCCAGCAATTCCTCCGCCCTCTCGCCCGGCATCGCCTCCACGCCACGCAGCTTGCGCGCGATCGCGCGGGTGCGGGTCTGCGCGCGGCCGATGGTGTTGGAGACGGTGCCCACCTGCTTGCCGAGGCTCCCCAGCACCTGGTCCATCTTGCCCATCTCGGCCTTGGTCGCGGCCAGCAGGTCGCGCACGCCCTCGGCGTTCTTCGACAGTGCGAGCGTCACATGGCCGAGCTGGATGGTGCGCAGCATCGCCGGCAGCAGCGACGGCCCGAGGATCATCACCCGATGCGTGCGCCCGATATCGTCGATCAGGCCGGGGATCCGCGCGATCTCGGCATAGAGGCCCTCGGTCGGCAGATACATGATGCCGAATTCGACGGTGCGCGGCGGGCAGATGTACTTGGCACCGATCTTCGCGGCCTCGCCGCGCACCCGCACCTCAAGCCCGCGTCGGGCCTGGGCTTCGGCGATGGGGTCAGCGGCGTCCCAGGCGGCCAGCAGCCGCTCGTAATCCTCGACCGGGAATTTCGCGTCGACGGCGAGGAAGACGCGCTGCTCGCCGGTGGTCGGCATCAGCACCGCGAACTCCACCGCATCGGCGCTGTCGTCCCGCAGCTTCACATTGGTCTCATAGGAACCGGCCGGCAGGATGTCGTCGAGCAGCGCCTTCACCTGGGTCTCGCCCCAGCCGCCGCGGGTCTTCACATTGCCGAACAGCCGCTTGAGGTCACCCACCTGCGACGCAACGGACTGCACATTCCCCATCATCGCCTGGATCGCGTTGAACTGGTCGATGACGCGGGTGAAGCTCTCCGTCATCTGCTTCTCGACGGCGCTCTGCAGCTGCTCGTTCACGCTCTTCTGGATGTCGGCGAGGCGGGCGTCATTCGCCTCCCGCATCTCCTTCAGCCGCGCTTCGACAGCGGCGCGGCTCTCCTCCGCCTTGCGGTCGATCAGGTTGCGCGCTGCGACCATCTCCTCGGCCAGCGCCTTCTGCTGCTTCGCCAGGCCCTCGGCGAGCGCGGTGCGGAGGTCGCCATTGGCCTGGGTCAGGTCGCGCTTCAGCAGGCCGATCTGGTCCAGCAGCTCGACCTTCTGCTGCACCAGCGCGGCGCGCGTCGCGGCTTGGCCCTCATTCGCCGCCTTCGATTGATCGAGCGTGAAGGCGGCAGTCTTCTCGCCGATGTCGGCAGTGCCGCGCAGGATGTCGTTGCGGAGTTCGCCCTGGATCGCGCCGATCCGCTCCGCCTGGCGATCGAGCGCCGCCTGCATCGCGCCGATCGCCGGGTCGGGCGCCGGCCGCCGCATCAGCAGCAGCGCGACCAGCACCACCAGCAGCGCCAGCACCCCCAGGATCAGCAGGCTTTCCAGCGGCATCCGCACTCCCTCGCGATGGGGCGCGCGACTCGCACCCTCAATGCCGGAAGTGTCGCATCCCCGTGAACACCATGGCGAGGCCCGCCGCGTCCGCCGCCGCGATCACCTCGGCATCGCGCATCGACCCGCCCGGCTGGATCACCGCCGTGGCCCCGGCCGCCGCCGCCGTTTCCAGCCCATCGGCGAAGGGGAAGAAGGCGTCGGAGGCGACGACGCTGCCCTTGGCGAGCGGCTCCGGCAGGCCGGCCGCCTTGGCCGCCGCTTCGGACTTCCAGGCGGCGATGCGGCTGCTCTCCACCCGGTTCATCTGCCCGGCGCCGATGCCGACGGTCGCCAGCCCCTTGGCATAGATGATGGCGTTGGATTTCACATGCTTGCAGACGCGGAAGGCGAAGATCAGGTCGGCCAGCTCCTCGGCGCTCGGGACGCGCCTGGTCACCACCTTCAGTCCCGCCTCGGCCACCCGGCCGGCGTCGCGCGACTGCGCCAGGAAGCCCCCGGAGACCGATTTGAAGACCATGCCCGCCGCCGCCGGGTCCGGCAGGCCGCCGGTCAGCAGCAGGCGAAGGTTCTTCTTCTTCGCGAAGATCGCGCGGGCCGCCTCGTCCGCATCCGGTGCGATGACCACTTCGGTGAAGATCGCGGTGATCTTCTCGGCCGCCGCCGCATCCAGCACCCGGTTCGCCGCGACGATGCCGCCGAAGGCCGAAACCGGGTCGCAGAGCAGCGCCCGGTCCCAGGCGGTCGCGAGGTCGCCTGCCACCGCCACACCGCAGGGATTGGCGTGCTTCACGATGGTGATCGCGGGTTCCGCGAACTCGGCCACGCACTCATAGGCCGCATCGGTGTCGTTCAGGTTGTTGTAGGAGAGCTCCTTGCCCTGCACCTGCACCGCTGTCGCGATGCCCGGGCGGGCGCTGCCGTCCAGGTAGAAGCCGGCACTCTGGTGCGGGTTCTCGCCATAGCGCAGCGTCTGCTTCAGCACGCCCGCGACCGCGAGGCGGGGCGGGAAATCCTGCCCTTCCTGCTTCGCGAACCAGAAGCTGATCGCCGCGTCATAGGCCGCGGTCCGCGCATAGGCGGCGGCGGCCAGCCGCCGGCGGGTGGCGAGGGTGGTGCCGCCCTTGGCCTCGATCTCGGCCTGTACCTCCGCGAAATGCTGGGGCTCCGTCAGCACCGCGACATGGGCGTGGTTCTTGGCGGCGCTCCGGATCATCGCGGGACCGCCGATATCGATGTTCTCGATGCACTCCTCGAAGCCGGCGCCCTTCGCGACCGTCGCCTCGAAGGGGTAGAGGTTCACCGCCACCAGGTCGATCGGCGCGATGCCGTGCTGGTCCATCTGCGCCAGGTGGTCCGCCAGGTCGCGCCGGCCGAGGATGCCGCCATGCACCTGCGGCACCAGCGTCTTCACCCGCCCGTCCAGGATCTCCGGGAAGCCGCTGTGCTCCGAGACATCCTTCACCGGCACGCCGGCCTCGCGCAGCGCCTTGGCGGTGCCGCCGGTGGACAGCACCTCGACCCCGCGCGCGGCGAGGAAGCGGCCGAATTCGATGAGCCCCGTCTTGTCGGAGACCGAGATCAGGGCGCGGCGGAGGGGCAGAGGGGTATCGCTCATGCGGCGGGGATTACGCCCGCCCGCCGGCGCCCGCAACCGTCAGCCAATGCTCGGCGATATCACGCCGCCGGGCGACCCAGATCTCCGGCCGGTTCGCGATGTGTTCCAGGATCGCCTCCAGCCCTCCGATCCGCGCGGGACGGCCGATGAAGCGCAGATGCAGGCCGATCGAGAGCATCTTCGGCGATCCGGCCGAGCCTTCCTTGAGCAGCCGCTCGATCGCGCCAATGCAGTAATCCGAGAAATCCCGGGCCTGCACAAAGCCGCCGCCCGGGCTGAACCGCATGTCGTTGGTGTCGAAGGCATAAGGCAGCAGCACATGCCCGGGCGGCGCGCCGGGCAGGATGCGCGGCAGGTCGTCGTCATAGGCGTCGCTGTCATAGAGGAAGCCGCCATGCTCCCAGAGCAGCCGGCGGGTGTTCACCGAAGCGCTGCTCTTGGTGTGCCAGCCGACCGGGCGCTGGCCTGAGGCGCGCTCGATCGCAGCGACGGTCGCCGCGATCACCGCGCGTTCCAGCGCTTCCTCCATCCCGGCATGGCTTTCCCAACGCCAGCCATGGGCGCTGACCTCATGCCCGCGCCGCGCCGGCTCCGCGGCCAGGATCGGCGTCGCCGCGATGCAGCGCCCGCAGGAGGAGAAAGTCGCCTTGCGGCCGAAGGCATCGAAGGCGTCCAGCACCCGCCAGATGCCGACCCGCGCGCCATAGGCGAAATGGCTTTCCATGCAGAGGTCGGGCGCGCCTTCCAGGATCCGGTTTACCTCGTGGACCGGCTCGTTCCGCTCGTCGCCGGAGCCGAGCGACAGCTCCGCGCCTTCCTCCACATTCACGACGAAGGAGATCGCGAGCCGCGCATCCCCAGGCCAGCGTGGATGCGGCGGGCGGCCGGCATGGCCGAGCAGGTCGCGGGAGGCGGGCGGCATGCCGCCGGGCAGGAGCTGCGTCATGCCTCGATCCTGCCGTGCGGCTCAGAGGCCGAGAAGGTCCAGTGTGCGTCCGACCACCCGGGATTCGTCGAAGAGATCAAGCGCCCGGGCGCGTCCTGCCTCCCCCATGCGCAGCCGCAGCGCCGGATCGCCCGCCAGGCGGGCAAGCGCCTCGGCCAGCGGCCCATCCTCCGCCGGCGGCACCAGCAGCCCGGTTGCTTCCGGCACCACCTGCTCGCGCGGGCCGCGCACATCGGTCGCGACCACCGGCAGCCCGGTCAGCATCGCCTCGATGATCGACATCGGCAGCCCCTCGAAGTGGGAGGGCAGGGCGAAGACATCCGCCGCCGCCAGGATGCGCGCGACATCGTGCCGATAGCCGAGCCGCACCAGCCGCCGCCCGAGCATCGCCTCCGCCCGTGCGAAATGCGGCTCCAGATCCTCGCCATGGTCGGAGGGCAGGCGTTCCCCCACCACCCAGAGCACCGCGCCCGGCACCCGTTCCATCGCCCGCAGCAGTTCTGGGTGGCCCTTGTGGCGCACCAGGCGGGAGACGACGACGACGACGCAATCATCCTCCGCCGCGCCGAACTCGGCGCGAAGGGCCGCCCGGGCGTCGGCGTCGGGGTGGAAGACGGCTGGATCGCGCCCGTTCAGCACCGCCGTCGCCTGCGCATGGATGTGCAGGCGGCGTGCGTCCTGCGCCTCCTCCGCGCTCACGGTGAAGAAGCGGTCGGTCATCCGCCCGCCGAGCCATTCCAGCGCCAACGACAGCCCGCGCCGCCACAGCGGGCCGGGCTGGTTGAACAGGAAGCCGTGGCAGGTATAGGCGATGCGCGGTACGCCGGCGCGTTTCGCCGCCGCCCGTGCGATCAGGCCGGAGATCGGCATATGCGCATGCACCAGATCCGGCTTCTCGACGCGGAACAGCGCCAGCAGCGCGCGATAGGCGCGCCACTGCGCCAGCGGGTTCAGGCTGCGCGCCATCGGCGGCGCCACGATGCGGAACCCTTCCGCGCGCGGCACCTCGAGCAACGGCCCCTCTGCCGCGGCACCGATCACCTCATGCCCGCGCAGCCGCGCACCACGCATCAGCGGCAACAGGAAGTGCCGGAGCGCGAAATCGACGTTGGTGACCTGGATGACCTTCACGCTTCGGGCGGCGGCGGCAGGCTCACCCGGCTGATCGCCCATTGCACGGAAGCGGCGTTCTCATCGGCGTAGAGCGCGATCTGCTGGCTGCGCCGGGCATCGCCGCCGAGATGGACGCTCTCCTCGATCGCGACCCGGGCACCCTTGGCGCGCAGCCGCCAGCCCATGCCGGAAGCGAGGCGCAGCAGCACCGCGGTCTCGTCCTGCTGGGCATTGGCGGTGACACCGGGATGCAGGTGGAAGCGCACCGCGAAGCCGGGCAGCGGCTTGCCTTCGGCGAGCTCCACCGCATCCTCCCCGCGGAGGTCGTCCCCGGACTCCGAGAGGTAGAGGCGCCGCCGGTGGATCGCGCCGAAGGCCTTGGCATAGCCGTCATGGCTCATCTCGAGCCATTGCGCGCCGGACGCCTCCTGCCGGTCGGCCTCCACCACCTCCGGCCGGCGGCCGAGCCCGCCATCGCGCAGCTCCGCGCTGTTGGTGTCCGAGAGCACCAGCGTCGAATGCGCCGCGGTCGCGCGCAGCGCATCGCACCAGCCGCTTTCGGCCGCCGGCGCGGCGCCGCAATTGATGATCATGCGGTCGCGCCCGACCGACATCTCGAAGGCGAGCGTCCCGGCATGGGCCAACCGGTCGGCGCCGCGCGGCACCCCGCCCGGGCCGATATTGCCCGCGCGCCCGCCGGGCGGCGCGCCGCAGTCCACGATCACCAGCGTGCGCCCGGCCTGCAGCCGCTGGAAGCCGGTCTCCGGCAGCGACAAGGGCGTCCGGCTGCGCGCCTGGCCCTGGGTCAGCACCAGGTCGACCATGGAGGAGCTTTCCTCCCGCGTGCCGTTGAACAGCGCCAGGCCGCCATCGCCATGCCGCAGGCTGCGCAGCGCCGGCGCCGCGCGGTCCAGCGCCACGGTCAGGTGCGGCGGTGCCTCGACCTCGACGCCGTGCAGCAGGTTGCGGATCTCGATCAGGTCCTTCAGCGCCTCGAGTTGCTGCGCCGGGCTGCGCTCGACATGGCCGCCATCCGGGTGGAACTGCCGCTCCAGCTCCGCGGGCAGGAAGCGCACGCAGCGCTGGAGGAAGCTTTCCTCGTCGAGGGCGACGGCGGCCGCCAGCGCGCCCTTCAGCGCGACCAGCGCGCCGCGATGCTGGGCTTCCGCCGGCAGCGCCGAGACCAGCGCCCGCGCATCCTGTGCCAGGCGCTGCATGATCGCGTGGCGGAAGGCGTCTTCCGCGGTCGCCGCGAAGAAATCCCAGTTGCCGAGCCAGGAGGAGATGCGGGCGCCCATCACTTCCGGCGCGCTGGCCACCGGCTCCGAGGCGCCGGCCGCGAGCCAGTCGGCCGCCAGCAGGCGGGCGCGGATGCGTGCCGCGTCGGTGCCGAGGGTGCGCAGGTCGCGCAGCCACAGGAAGCCATGCGCCGCGGCGCGCCAGAGTGGCGTGCCCGCCTGATCCTCCCAGCCGGTGCCCGGCGTGCCGTCATCCTCCGATGGCAGCAACGGCCGCGCGGTGCCGGCCCACTCGAACTCACCGCGCATCAGCCGCGCGCCGCGCGCGGCATCGCCTGGCCAGAGGTCCCGAAAGGGGCGGGAAGGCGCTTCCAACACGCGCACCGGGCGCAGCCGCGCCAAATTCCGCCGGGCGTTGCGGAAAAAGCCTTCGATCATCCCCGGAGCCCTGCGATGGCGGTGGCGTAGTCGGGCCTGCCGAACACCGCCGTCCCCGCGACGAGCACATCGGCGCCGGCCTGGATGCAGAGCGGCGCCGTCTCCGCCGTCACGCCGCCATCGACCTGCAGCCGGATCTCATGGCCGGAGGCATCGATCATGCCCCGCAACGCCGCGATCTTCGTGAGCTGGCTGCGAATGAAGCCTTGTCCACCGAAGCCCGGGTTGACCGACATCACCAGGATCAGGTCCGTCAGGTCCAGCACCTGCGACACGGCCTCGATCGGCGTCGCCGGGTTCAGCACGACGCCCGCCTTCTTGCCGAGTGCCCGAATCGTCTGCAAGGAGCGGTGCAGATGCGGCCCGGCTTCCGGATGCAGGCTGATCCAGTCGGCGCCTGCTTCGGCGAAAGCGGCAAGGTAGGGATCGGCGGGCGCGATCATCAGATGCACGTCGAAGGGCAGTGCACTCTTCGGCCGCAGCGCCTTCACGATCGTGGGACCGAAGCTGATGTTCGGCACGAAATGGCCGTCCATGATGTCGAGATGCAGCCAGTCGGCGCCGGCAGCCGCGATCGCGGCGACCTCCTCTCCCAAACGGGTGAAGTCGGCGGCGAGCAGGGATGGGGCGATTCGCACAGATTTGGACACAGTGCTGATTCTAACGCCCCCATCGCGCCGCCAACA
The DNA here is from genome assembly GCF_018129085.1 of Plastoroseomonas hellenica. Taxonomy (GTDB): domain Bacteria; phylum Pseudomonadota; class Alphaproteobacteria; order Acetobacterales; family Acetobacteraceae; genus Plastoroseomonas; species Plastoroseomonas hellenica. Next base: position 17,161 of record NZ_JAAGBB010000009.1, on the reverse strand, counting down.
GAGTCAAATCGGTAGCGCTGTCGTGTCCTTGACCCGCTCCATGGCGAAACGGCTGGTCACCTTGCGCAGGCTTGGCACCTCCGCGGTCAGGCGGCGATAGAAGGCATCGAAGGCCGCCATGTCGGACACCACGACATGCAGCAGGTAGTCCACATCGCCGCCGAGCCGCCAGCAGGCGAGCACCTGGGGCATCTTCGCAACCGTCGCGGCGAAGCGATCGATCCAATCCGCGGAATGGTCACCCGTCTCGATCGCGACGAAGACCGAGACGTCGAGCCCGACTGCCGCCGGCTCCACCAGCGCGACACGGCCGGTGACGACGCCCGCCTGTTCCATGCGCCGGATCCGTTTCCAGCAGGGCGTGGGCGTCAGCCTGACCTCCTTCGCGATCTCGGCCAGCGAGAGCGAGGCGTCGCGTTGGATCAGGCGCAGGATCGCGCGGTCGATATGGTCAAGCTCCGCGGCTGGCGGCATGGGGGTTGATTCTCCAAGTCTGGCGCCAAGAATGGCAAGAAAATCTTTCTCTTGCACGATTTTTCCGATCTGAAAGAAGGATATTCCAAGACTCTCGCTGGGAATCCCTTCTCGTGACCGCTGTTCTCCGCCGCCGCGCCCTGCTGGGCGCCGCCGCCACCCTGCTTGTCCCTGCCGCCGCCCGCGCCCAGGGCGCCGCACAGGCCGGCATTCTTCCCTCTGCCGCCGCTCATGCCTGGGCGCCGGAGCGCGCCGTCAGGGTCATCGTGCCGGTGGCGCCGGGCGGCAGCCTCGACATTCTGGGCCGCACCATCGCCCGGGCCATCCAGCCCGCGCTCGGCCAGCCGGTGGTCGCCGAGAACCATACCGGCGCCGGCAGCAACATCGCCTTCGAGCTGGTGGCCCGCGCCCGGCCGGATGGGCTGACCATCCTCGTCGGCTCCGACCCGCTGACCATCAACCCATCCCTCTACCCGCGCGTCGGCTTCGATCCCGTGCAGGACTTCACCGCGGTGATCGAGCTGGTGCGTGCGCCGCAGGTGCTGGTCGTGAACCCCGCGAGCCCCGTGCGGGACGTCGCCGGCTTCGTCGCCGCCGCGCGCGCGGCGAATGGCGCGCTCACCGTCGCCTCCCAGGGCAATGGTTCGATCGGGCATCTCGCCGGCGCCCTCTTCGCCCGCGAAGCCGGGGTCACCTACACCCATGTGCCTTATCGCGGCGGCGGCCCCGCCGTGCTCGATGTCGTCGCCGGACATGTGGATGCCCTCTTCGTCACCTTGCCGGCCGCCATCGAGCACATCCGCAGCGGCCGCCTGCGCGCCGTCGCGATGACCGGCGCCACCCGCAGCACCGCCCTGCCCGAGATTCCGACCGTCGCCGAGAGTGGCTATCCCGGCTTCGACGTGGTCACCTGGCAGGGCCTGCTGGTGCCGGCCCATACGCCGGAGGCCATCGTCGCCCGTCTCGCAGAGGAGACCGCCAAGGCGCTGGCGACGTCCGAGGTGCGCGATGGCCTGATCCGCCAGGGCTTCGAAGTGACCGGCCATGGCCCGGCCGAATTCGGCACCCATGTCCGCCGCGAAGCGGCCCGTTGGCCGGCGCTGGTGCGGGCGGCCGCGGTGCGGGTGGAGTAGGAAAGGGCTCGAAGGCATCAGCCTGCGAGATGACCTTGGGTGAGACGGCGCGCCGGCGCGATCAGGTCACAATCGTGAAAGAACTGCGGCAAAACCCGTTTCGGCGCCGGTTCACGTCGACAGCAACGCGACGCTCCTCCTAGTTTGCCGGCACCGCGTCGCGATTGTCCGATGTCTGATCGGCCCGTGGCGTGTATTGCCGGCGCATCCGATTCCCGGGTCCCGGATCGGCAGGAGCAGTCCCATGAGCATCTTCGGTTCGATCGTTTCCCGCATTTTCGGTACCCGCGAAGCTGCCGCCGTAACGCCCGCTGCCGCAGGGGCCCCGGCGGCAGCGCCGGCTGCGGCTCCAGCGGCAGCTCCGGCCGGCGCGCCGGTGGATGTCGCCGCGATTCTCGATGGGCTGGCGTCGAAGGCCGGGCAGAAGCTCGACTGGCGCCATTCCATCGTCGACCTGATGAAGCTCCTCGGCCTCGACAGCGCACTCGAGAACCGCAAGGCGCTGGCGCAGGAGCTGCACTTCAGCGGCGACATGAACGACAGCGCCGCGATGAACATCTGGCTGCACCGCCAGGTCATGACCAAGCTCGCCGAGAATGGCGGCCAGGTTCCGACCGAGCTGAAGGACTGAGCGGCGGGGAAACCGTTCCAGAGGAAACCGTCCCAGGGCATGATGCGCTCGCAAGCGCTCACGCATCATGCCCTGGCTCGTTGTCTGATCGCGTGACGCAGATTTTTCGGCGTATCCGCCTCAAGTCGTCACGCGCTACAGCCCCTGCAGGGGTACCTTGAGGAACCGTCGCCCGTCGGCATCGGGCGGCGGCAGCTCTCCCGCCCGCATGTTCACCTGAATGGACGGGATGATGAGCTTCGGTGCCGAGAGCGACGCGTCGCGCGCCATGCGCAGCGTCACGAATTCCTCCTCGGTGACGCCGTCGCGGACATGGATGTTGTTCGCCCGTTCCTCGGCGACCGTCGTCTCCCAGCGGAACTCGCGCCCGCCGGGCGCGTAGTCGTGGCACATGAAGAGCCGCGTCGCGTCCGGTAGGGCCAGGATGCGGCGGATCGAGTGGTACAACGCATGCGCGTCGCCGCCCGGGAAATCGGCGCGCGCGGTGCCGCCATCCGGCATGAACAGCGTATCGCCCACGAAGGCCGCATCGCCCACCACATGCGTCATGCAGGCCGGCGTATGCCCGGGCGTGTGCAGCGTCGTCGCTTCCATGCCGCCGATCATGTAGCGGTCGCCATCCAGGAATAGCCGGTCGAACTGGCTGCCGTCGCGGCGGAACTCGGTGCCTTCGTTGAAGACCTTGCCGAACACCTCCTGCACCACGGTGATCTCGGCGCCGATGCCGATCAGCCCGCCCAGCCGGTCCTGGATATAGGGCGCGGCGGAGAGGTGGTCCGCATGCACATGCGTCTCGATCAGCCACTCGAGTTGCAGGCCATGCGCGCGCACGAAGGCGATGAGGCGTTCGGCGCTCTCATAGGTGAGGCGCCCGGCCGCGTAGTCGATATCGAGCACCGGATCCACGATGGCGCAGGCGGAGGAGGCGGGGTCCTTCACGACATAGCTCACCGTGTTGGTGGCCTGGTCAAAGAAGGCGGTGACCTCGGGGCGTGGGGTGGCAGCGTCGGTCATGCGCCGATCCTAGAGCAGATCCTGCTCCGGTGGCATCACTGAAGAGGCAAAGTTACTCGCCTAACGAGGGCCGAAAAAAGCGAAGGGGCGGCGGCCTCCCCCGGCCACCGCCCCTTCGTGTGGCGCGATGCCGCTCGCCTCAGCGGCGCACGATCCGGCGCACATGGCGGCGCGGGCGGCGATGGCGGCGCGCATCGGACTGGTCCTGCGCGACGGTCATCTGGTCCCGCACCGGCGCGGCATGCTCGACCATCGGCGCGGGGGCCGCGACCGGCAGCAGCAGGCCATTGGTGAAGGAAGCGGCGGCGGCGGGCGTGGACACACCCGAAACGGCGGCCAGGCCCAGCAGGCCCAGCGACGCGAGAAACAGCTTGCGCATGATCGGCAAATCCCCTGGCAACGACCCGTCCCAGGATGGGCAGGCCGCCTGGGGCATCTTCGCCGAAATCAGGTCACCTGCAGCATTCCGTTACATGAAAACCCGTCCATGCTGCACTGCATCAATTCAGTATAAACAAAAGGTAAGATGACGAGACTTCCGATGGCAATGGAAGCTCGGTCCAGCCATCGGGCCGCTCCCCGGCCAGCAGCCGCCGGCGCAGCGACTCCTCCGGCCAGGGGGAGCCGAGCGGCGGCGTGTCCCGGCAGAGCAGCACCAGCCGCACCTGCCGCCGCGCCAGCACGCGCATGGCCTCCGCGTCATCCGTCGCCGCGAAGACGGCGCTGAGGTCGAGCAGCGCCGCGCCCCCGCGATGATAGGGCGCGGCCACCTGCCGGAAGGGCGTGCGCCAGGCGAGTTCGGGCCCGATATTCAAGCTGTCGGACAGCATCACCGACCCCGGGGGTGCGGGCGGGGCCGCCGACAGGAAGCGCGCGAGCGCGGGCACCGGGCAACCGCGCGCCGATACGGCCTCGGACGTCGTCAGCAGTGGCGCCACGAAGGGCAATCCGAACAGCATTGCGGCGAAGACCGCACAAATTATCAGGCGCGCCGCACCCATCAGCAGCCGTCCGAGGAGGATCAGCAGCCCGGCCGCCCCGATCGCCGCCGGCGGTGCGAGATCGAGCGCGAAGCGCCGGGCCATCAGCGACGCCCCGGTTCCCGCGACCAGCGCCAGTGCCACGATCAGCGCCGCGCGCCATCGCCCGCTGCGTGCCCAGCCGGCGAATTCCAGGCCCAGCAGCAGCGTCAGCACCGCGAAGGGCACCGTCCCCATTACCCAGAGCGCATCGCCGATCTGCTCCCTGGTTCCGAAGCGGACCGGCTGCATCTCCTGCACGTTCGGCAACAGCAGCGCCACCGCCCCCGCATCGGCGCCGCCCAACGACCCGCGCAGCAGGTCCGGCCATAGCCGCAGCAGTGCATAGCCGGCCGCCCCCGCCAGCAGCAGCCCGGCCGGGACGCGGGCCCAGGGCACCAGGCGCCCAAGCGGTGCCGCCAGCAGGAAGCAGGCCGCGGCTGCGCCGGCGATGGCGAGGTGCTGCACGGAGACCTTGTCCGGCTCCGCCAGCCCCCATTCGGCGATCGGCCGCTCCGTCGCGATCGCCAGCGCCAGCATGAGCGCCAGTCCCAGGGCGACCCGCGCGCCCTGCAATGCCAGCCGCTTGCCGTCCCAGGCGATCAGCCAGGCCAAGCCTAAGCCGGCCAGAAGCGGCGCTACCGTCAGCATCGCTTCCGGGCTCACCCAGACGCCGAAGCCGCCGGCGATCCCGGCCAGCCAGGCCTGTTGGCCGCGATGCTCGTCCACCGCGGCACGCATGCCGGCGCCGAGCGTCAGCAGGGCCGCGACCAGCAGCAAGGTGTGGTGATCGGCCCGCCCGGGCATGCTGTAGCCAAGCACGGCCCAGCTGCTCATCAGCAGAACGCAGGTGATCCAGGCGCCGATGCCGGGCCAGAGGGGGCGCGCCGCCCAGGCGCTGAGCAGGAGCGCCACCGCGTGCAGCACCGGGGATACCCAGGCGCCCGACCATAGGATGGCGTCCCGAGGATCGACCCCGAGGCGCATGGCGAGCCAGGCCGGCGCCAGGATCAGGATGTCGAGCGGCCGCGTCCAATGCAGCGACAGCCCGTCCGGCGCCGAAAGCGCTGATAATATCGGATCCTGCCACGCGGCGCCCAGATACAGCGCCAGCACGCGAAGCGACCGCGTCCAGGCATCGGGATCGGCCATCTCGCCGGTGGTGAGGAAGCCGTCCGGCGCCGCCGCGATGCGCCAATGGAGGAAGACCAGCGCCAGGAGCAGCGCGATGGGCAGCAGCGGCGTCGGGCCGTCCGGCGAATCGTTGCGGCGGGGCATAGGGAAGGGACGGTGCCAGGGCAGGCCGGCGCGCGCCAGAGGGCTCCGCCTTCCCGCGCCTTCTGCAATCTTATCCCCGCGGCAGTTCCTGCAACCTCATCCCCGCGGCAATTCCTGCTCGACGATGCTCGCGAAGAAGCTGGCACCGAGGGGCAGGATGTCGTCGTTGAAGTCGTATTTCGGGTTGTGCACCGGCACGCTCCCCTTGTCCGCGCCCGCCTGGCCCAGCCGCACGAAGCAACCGGGGCGCTGGAGCAGCATGTAGGAGAAATCCTCGGCGCCCATCATCGGCGGCCGCTCCCGGATCACGTGGCGCTCGCCCAGCACGCGGGCGGCGGCCAGCGCCGCGCGCTCGGTCTGCGCCGCGTCGTTCATCGTCGGCGGGTAGCCGCGCTGATAGCGGATCGTCGCGGTGGCGCCATGCGCCGATGCGATGCCTTCCACGATGCGGGTCATGCCGGCCTCGACCAGGTCCCGCTCCTCGGGCAGCAGAGTGCGCACCGTGCCGCGCAGCTCCGCCGTCTCCGCGATCACGTTCATGGCGGAACCCGCGTGGAACTGCGTCACGCTCACCACCGCGCTGCGCAGCGGATCCACCGCTCGCGCCACCAGCGACTGCAGGGCGACCACGATCTGCGAGCCCACGAACAGCGGATCGACGCATTGATGGGGGCGCGAGGCATGGCCGCCGACGCCGTCCACCGTGATCCAGAACCGGTCGGAGGCTGCCAGCACGGTGCCCGCGACGACCGAGGCCTCGCCCACCTTCAGCGCCGGATCGTTGTGAAGGGCGAAGACCGAATCGCAAGGGAAGCGGTCGAACAGCCCTTCCTCGACCATCACCCGGCCGCCGCCGCCGCCCTCCTCCGCCGGCTGGAAGATGAAATGCACCACGCCATCGAAGTTCCGGGATTCAGCGAGGTACTTCGCGGCGCCAAGCAGCGTCGCGGTGTGTCCGTCATGCCCGCAGGCATGCATCCGCCCCGGGACCGTGGACGCATGCGGCAGGCCGTTGGTCTCGGTCATCGGCAGGCAATCCATGTCCGCGCGCAGACCAATGCCTTTATCGGAGGTGCCGTTGCGTAGCACGCCCACCACGCCGGTGCCGGCGATGCCGCGATGCACCTCGATGCCCCAGCTTTCCAGCTTCTCGGCGACGATGGCGCTGGTGCGATGCTCCTCGAATCCAAGTTCGGGATTCGCATGGATGTCGCGCCGCCATGCGGTCATGTCCGGCAGCAGGTCGGCGATCCGGTTGTGCACAGGCATGAGTGTCGGCGGCTCCCGATGAAGGCGCGGATGCTCCACCGGGCCGTCCCGGCGCGCAAGCCTGCCTGTTGTCCTGGCGCAATCTGCGCGACGGGTTTGCAACCGCCCTGTCCAGCCCCCTATGATTCCCGCCAGGGCAGGAGGCGCGCGGCATGGCCGACATGGGACAGGGGCTTGATTTCGGCCTGGGCGAGGTCGCCGATGCGTTGCGGGATCAGGTCGCCGGCTTCGCTGCCGCCGAGATCGCGCCGCGCGCTGCGGCGATCGACGCCAGCAACGACTTCCCGATGGATCTCTGGCCGAAGATGGGCGCCCTCGGCCTGCTCGGCGTGACCGCCGAGGAGGAATATGGCGGCGTCGGCCTCGGCTATCTCGAGCATTGCGTCGCGATGGAGGAGATCAGCCGGGCCTCGGCTTCGGTCGGCCTCTCCTATGGCGCGCATTCCAATCTCTGCGTCAATCAGATCCGCCGCAATGGCAACCAGGCGCAGAAGCGCCGCTACCTGCCGAAGCTGATCGACGGCAGCCATGTCGGCGCGTTGGCGATGTCCGAACCCGGTGCCGGCAGCGACGTGGTCTCCATGCGGCTGCGGGCCGAGAAGCGCGGCGACCGCTATGTGCTGAACGGCAACAAGATGTGGATCACCAACGGCCCCGACGCCGATGTGCTGGTGGTCTATGCCAAGACCGATCCTGCCGCCGGCCCGCGCGGCATCACCGCCTTCCTGGTTGAGAAGGGCTTCGCCGGCTTCTCCACGGCGCAGAAGCTCGACAAGCTCGGCATGCGCGGCTCCAACACCTGCGAGCTGGTCTTTAGGGATTGCGAGGTGCCGGAGGAGAATGTGCTCGGCGCCGTCGGCCGCGGCGTCAACGTGCTGATGAGCGGCCTCGACTATGAACGCGTGGTGCTCGCCGCCGGGCCGATCGGCATCATGCAGGCCTGCATGGATGTGGTGATGCCCTACGTGCATGAGCGCAGGCAGTTCGGCCAGCCGATCGGCGAATTCCAGCTCATGCAGGGCAAGATCGCCGACATGTACACGACGATGAATGCCTGCCGCGCCTATGTCTACGCGGTGGCGCGGGCCTGCGATGCCGGCCGTACCACGCGGAAGGACGCCGCGGGCGCAATCCTCTACGCCGCGGAGAAGGCCACCTGGATGGCGCTGGAGGCGATCCAGGCGCTCGGCGGCAACGGCTACATCAATGATTACCCGACCGGACGCCTGTTGCGCGACGCGAAGCTCTACGAGATCGGCGCCGGCACCAGCGAGGTCCGCCGCATGCTGATCGGCCGCGAACTCTTCACCGAGACCGCCTGATGCCGGTGCTGCCGAGCCTGCACGATCCGCGCGCGCCGGAGGCCGAGGCCAATGCGGCGGCGATGCGCGCGCTGATCGAGGACCTGTGCGCACAATCCGGCCGCATCCGCGAAGGTGGCGGCACGGCGGCACGGGAGAAGCACCTGGCGCGCGGCAAGCTGCTGCCGCGCGACCGCATCCGCGCGCTGCTCGATCCCTTCTCGCCCTTTCTCGAGGTCGGCCTCTTCGCGGCAGAGGGGATGTATGGCGGGGAGGTGCCGTCCGCCGGCATTATCACGGGCATCGGCCGGGTCGAGGGCCGCGAATGCATGATCGTCGTCAACGACGCGACGGTGAAGGGCGGCACCTATTTTCCGCTGACCGTGAAGAAGCACCTGCGCGCGCAGGAGATCGCCGAGCAGAACCGGCTGCCCTGCCTCTATCTGGTCGATTCCGGCGGCGCCAACCTGCCGAACCAGGACGATGTCTTTCCCGATCGCGACCATTTCGGCCGCATCTTCTTCAACCAGGCCAATATGTCCGCCAAGGGCATCCCGCAGATCGCTGTCGTCATGGGGTCCTGCACCGCCGGCGGCGCCTATGTGCCGGCGATGTCGGATGAGGCGATCATTGTGCGCGACCAGGGCACCATCTTCCTGGCCGGTCCGCCTTTGGTGAAGGCAGCGACGGGGGAGGTGGTGAGCGCTGAGGATCTCGGCGGCGCCGATGTCCACACCCGCATCTCCGGCGTCGCCGACCAGTTCGCGGAGAATGACGGGCATGCGCTGGCGCTCGCCCGCGCCGCGGTCGCGCGGCTGAACACGGTGAAGCGCCCGGCACTCGACCTCCGTCCCCCGGTGGCGCCGCTGCATGACGCCGAAGACCTGCTCGGCATCATCCCCGAGAACACCCGCACCCCCTATGATGTGCGGGAGGTGATCGCCCGCATCGCCGACGCCTCCGAGTTCGATGAGTTCAAGCCGCGCTACGGATCGACGCTCGTCACCGGCTTCGCCCGGATCTGGGGCTTTCCGGTCGGCATCGTCGCCAACAACGGCGTGCTGTTCAGCGAGAGCGCGCAGAAGGGCGCCCATTTCATCGAGCTCTGCGCCCAGCGCGGCATTCCTCTGGTCTTCCTGCAGAACATCACCGGCTTCATGGTCGGCCGCAAATACGAAGCCGGCGGCATCGCCAAGGACGGCGCCAAGATGGTCACTGCCGTCGCCACCGCCGCGGTGCCGAAATTCACCGTCATCCTCGGCGGCAGCTTCGGCGCCGGGAATTACGGCATGTGCGGCCGCGCCTATGCGCCGCGCTTCCTCTGGATGTGGCCCAATGCCCGGATCAGCGTGATGGGCGGCGAACAGGCCGCCTCCGTCCTCGCCACCATCCGCCGCGACGGCATCGAGGCGCGCGGTGGCCAGTGGCCGGCCGAGGAGGAGGAAGCGTTCAAGGCCCCGATCCGCAGCCAGTACGAGACCCAGGGCCATCCCACCTATGCCAGTGCCCGGCTCTGGGATGACGGCATCATCGACCCCCGTGACACCCGCCGCGTCCTGGCGCTCGGCCTTTCCGCCGCGCTCAACGCGCCGATCGAGCCGACCCGCTTCGGCCTGTTCCGGATGTAGATGAGGAGCCTAGCATGTTCCGCCGCATCCTGATCGCCAATCGCGGCGAGATCGCCTGCCGCGTCATCCGCACCGCCCGGCGCCTCGGCATCGCGGCCGTCGCCGTGCATTCCGATGCCGATGCGGCGGCGCTGCATGTGCGCATGGCCGACGCCGCCTACGCCATCGGCCCCGCGCCCCCGCGCGAGAGCTATCTCCGCATCGACGCCATCATCGACGCGGCGCGCCGCGCGGGTGCCGAGGCGATCCACCCCGGCTACGGCTTCCTGTCCGAGAATGCCGATTTCGCCGAGGCCTGCGCCGCCGCCGGCATCGTCTTCATTGGACCGCCACCGAGTGCGATCCGCGCCATGGGTTCCAAATCCGCCGCCAAGGCGCTGATGGAGCGCGCCGGCGTGCCCCTTGTCCCCGGCTATCATGGGGAGGACCAGGATGCCGCGCATCTCGCCGCCGAAGCAGCCGCGATCGGCTTCCCCGTGCTCATCAAGGCAAGTGCCGGCGGTGGCGGCCGCGGCATGCGCGTGGTCGCGGATGCCGCGGCCTTCCCCGAGGCTCTGGCGGCCGCGCAGCGCGAGGCCGGGGCCGCCTTCGGCGATGACCGCGTGCTGGTCGAGAAATACCTGGCGCGGCCGCGCCATATCGAGATCCAGGTCTTCGCGGACAGCCACGGCAAGACCGTCTCGCTGTTCGAACGCGATTGTTCCATCCAGCGCCGGCACCAGAAGGTGGTCGAGGAAGCGCCGGCGCCGGGCCTCGATGCCGCTGAGCGCGCCGCGATGGGGGAGGCTGCGGTCGCCGCCGCGCGCGCCGTCGGCTATGTCGGCGCCGGCACCGTCGAGTTCATCGCCGAGCACGGCCGCTTCTACTTCATGGAGATGAACACCCGCCTGCAGGTGGAGCATCCGGTCACCGAATGCGTCACCGGCCTCGACCTGGTGGAGTGGCAACTCCGCGTCGCGGCCGGCGAAGCGCTGCCCGCAGCCCCCGTGGCGCCGCAGGGCCATGCCATCGAGGTCCGCATCTGCGCGGAGGATCCGGCGCGGGACTTCCTGCCGGCGACCGGCACCATCCAGCATCTCCGCGAGCCCGAAGGCGCCCGCATCGACACCGGCGTGCGCCAGGGCGATGCCATCACGCCCTACTACGACAGCATGATCGCCAAGCTGATCGTCCATGGCGCCGATCGTGCGGAGGCGCTGCGTCGCCTCGACACCGCGCTCGGCGGCTACGAGATCGCCGGTCCCGCGACCAATCTCGGCCTGCTGCGCCGCATCATCAGCCATCCGGATTTCGCCGCCGGCGGGGTCGACACCGGCTTCATCGCCACCCGCGCCGCAACGCTGCTGGCGCCGGAGGAGGCGCCGGCGGACTGGCTCCTCGCCGCCGCGGCCCTGCATCTGCTGGCGGCGGCGCGTGCGGCCACCGATGCCGATCCCTGGTCGGCCGCCGATAGCTGGCGGGTGAACGCCGAGCCCTATCAGGACCTGCATTTCCGCCTGCCCGGCGGCGACGCCATCACGCTCCGCATCCACCCGCAGGCCGCCGGGGCCCGGCTCGATCTGCCCACCGGTTCCGCCGAGGCCCATCTCCATGATGGCGCGCTCACGCTTGGCGCCGTCACCCGGCGGGCGAAGATCCTGCGCCAGGGGCAGATGCTCACCATCCTCCTGGACGGCGTGCCGCACCGGCTGCAGATCGAAGATCCGCTCGCGCCTCCGGAAGGCGCTGCCGCCGGTGGCGCGCGCATCGCGTCGCCCATCCCCGCCCGCGTCACCCGCGTGCTGGTCGCGGTGGGCGACCGCGTCGAAGCGGGGGCGCCGCTTCTCGTCCTCGAGGCCATGAAGATGGAGCTCACGCTCCGCGCCCCCGCGGCCGGCACCGTGGCCGCAATGCATGCCCCGCTCGGCACCCTCGTCGATGAGGGCAAGGAACTCATCGTCCTCACACCCGATTGAGCGGGCAACGACCGCGATGGCGGCGCGTTGCCCTCGCATGACCCAGAAGAAGCCCAGTCATGCTGAGCCGAAGCGCGACGACGCGATCCGCGACAGCTTCCCCGCGAGCGACCCGCCGGCGAACCCGGCTTCCAAGGGCGCGCGTGCCGTGCCGGTCGAGGACATGAAGCCCGGCCCGGCTCCGGAACCTGACGGGGCGGCAACACTGTCCGCGCCCTTCGCCAGTGCCGAGGCGGCAAAGCTGGCGCTCGAGGCACTGGCGCGGGAGGGACCACTGCCGCGCGAGCACATGACGATCGAAGCCGCCCCGGCCGGCGTCGTGCTCAAGCTTCGCGTGCAGAGCGGCGACCGGAGCCGGATCCGCACCATGCTCGAGCGCGAGGCGGCGCGCGCCTGAAACGGGTGCTCAACCCGGGCGGCGCTCGAACCGTGCGGCGAAGAAACCATCCATGCCGCCCGCTTCCGCCATCAGATCGGGGCGGGTGCGCAGATGCCCTTCCGGTGTGATGGCGCCCGGCAAGCCGGGCAGCGCGTCTGCCGGAAAGGGCCGGGGGGCGAGGCCGGCTAGTTCCCTCTCGGCTTGAGCCTCGCCCTCCTCCCATTGCAGGGAGCAGGTGGCGAAGACCAGCCGGCCGCCCGGCTTCAGCAGGGCCGCCGCGGCCGCGATCAGCCGCCGCTGGAGGTCCGCGGCGCTCGCCACGTCCTTGGCTCGCTTGAGGTGCGCGACGTCCGGGTGCCGCCGGATGGTTCCCGTGGCGGTGCAGGGCGCGTCCAGCAGCACCGCGTCGAAGAGGCTATCCGGCCGCCAGGCTGCCGCGTCCGCCTCCACCACCTCCGCCGTCAGTTGCAGCCGCGCCAGGTTCTCCCGCAGACGGGCCGCCCGGCGCGGGTCGCGCTCCACCGCGACCACCTGCGCCCCGGCCGCCGCGAGCTGCGCCGTCTTGCCGCCTGGCGCCGCGCAGAGATCGGCGATCTGCTCCCCGGGTTTCGGGTCGAGCAGCCGCACCGGCAGCGCCGCCGCGGCGTCCTGCGCCCAGATCAGCCCCTCCGCGAAGCCCGGCAGTTCGGTGATTCGGGTCCCTGCCGGCATCCGCCAGCTTCCGGTCGGCAGTGCCACCGCGCCCTCCGGCAGCGCCGCGGCGCCCTGATGGGAAAGGTCGAGCGGTGCCGGTGCCCCATGCGCTTCCGCGATCGCTCGTGCTCCCGCCGCACCATAGGCCGTGTGCCAGGCGCTCCAGAGCCAGGGGGGCGTGTCGAGCCTGGCAGCGTCCAGCCCTTCCAGCGCCGCCGGTCCGGCGGCCGCCACCTTGCGCAGCACCGCGTTCACCAGCCCCGCGAAGGGGCGCGGCACCGCGCCCACGGTGCTGGCGACCGCCGCATGCGGCGGCGTCTCCAGCAGCAGCAGCTCGGCCGCCCCCATGCGCAGCGCCGTCCGTACCACCGGCGGCGGATTGCGGGTCAGGAAGGCTTCCAGCACCGCATCGAGCGACCCCATGCGCCGCAGCACGGCCGCCGCGATCCGGTGCGCGGCCGCGCGGTCGCGCGCCTCGAGCGATGGCGGCAGCGCTTCCAGCGCTTCCTCCAGCGGCCGGCGGCGCTCCAGCACGGCATCGAGAAGCGCCAGGGCGGCTCGCCGCGTCGGCAGGCCGGAAGCATTCGGGGCACGGGACATGGCGCCCCCTAACGCGACGAGGAAGGGAGCGCCAGAGGCAAGGGCAGCGCCCTCTCGCGCTTTCCCCCCATCTGCTCTACCACCGCCAGCCATGCGGCAAGCGGTGGATACCTTCCTCGACCGGCTCCCGGATACGCGGCGGCCGCGTCTCTGGCTGGCATTGCTGTGCCTGGCGCTCTGGCTGCCCGGCTTCTTCTCCATCCCACCAGGCGACCGGGACGAAAGCCGCTTCGCCCAGGCCTCGCGCCAGATGCTCGACACCGGCGACTATGTCCGCATCCGCCTGGGCGAGGAGGAGCGGAACAAGAAGCCGGTCGGCATCCACTGGGCCCAGGCCGCCATCGTGCATGCGCTGGAAGCGACGCGTCTCGGCTCGCGATCCGATATCTGGGCCTATCGCGGCGCCAGCCTGATCGGCGCCCTGCTGGCGGTGCTGGCGAGTTTCCACTGGGGCCGGGCGCTGGTCGGGCGACGCCAGGCCTTCGTGGCCGCGGCGCTGCTCGCCTCCTGCCTGGTGCTGGTGGTCGAAACCCATATCGCCAAGACCGATGCCGCCCTGCTTGCCGCCATCACCGCGGCGATGGGGCTGATGGGCCGCGCCTATCTGGCACCCGAGACGTTCACCGCCCGGCAGGCCGCGGGGTTCTGGCTTTCGCTCGGCATCGGCGTGCTGCTCAAGGGCCCGATCGCGCCTATGGTGCCGCTGCTGGCGGGGCTGACGCTGGCCGCCGCCGACCGTTCCTGGCGGACCGGCGCCCCCTGGCTCAGGGCGCTGCGCCCCGCCTGGGGCGTCCCGCTGATGATCGCCTGCGCCTTGCCCTGGTTCATCGCCATCGGCATCGCGACCGAGGGCCGCTTCTTCACCCAGGCGGTCGGCGACGACATGCTGGGCAAGGTCGGTTCGGGGGGCGAGCAGCACTGGGGGCCGCCCGGCCTCTATACGCTGATCTTCGGCATCACCGCCTTCCCGGCCGCCTTCTTCGTGCTGCGGGCACTGCCCGCCGCCTGGAATGCCCGGCTGCAGCCCTCCGTGCGCTTCCTGCTCGCTTGGGTGGTGCCTGTCTGGCTGCTGTTCGAGGCAGTGGCGACCAAGCTGCCGCACTACACCCTGCCGGTCTTTCCGGCGCTGACGCTGCTGGCGGCGCGCTGGGTGCTCGATCCGCTGGCGCCGCAGCCGGGCCGCTGGCTGCGCTGGCTGGCCATGGCGGCGCTCTGGGGCGTGGCGCTGGGGCTGCCGCTGGCGGTCGTCGGGCTCGTCTACTACCTGGAGGCGGGAAAGATCGATCCCTTCGCGCTGCTGGCGCTCGCCGCCGGCATCGCGCTCGCGCTCGCGGTCACCCAGTACATGCGCGGTGGCCATGAAGGGCGGGCGGCGCTGGCAGCGCCGATCCTCGCTATTCCCTTCTTCGCGGCCATTCTCGGCGGCGTGCTGCCGCGGCTGGATCCGGTCTGGATCGCACCGCGCGTCGCCGCGGCGCTCGCGGGCGCTGCACCCGACCTGCCGATCCCGGTGCCGCCAGATCGCTTCGGGATCGCCGGCTTCCACGAGCCCTCGTTGCTCTTCGCGACCGGCGGCGCCACGCGCCTGCTGCGGGATGGCACGGCGGCGGCGGATTTCCTGGCAGAGGCGCCGGGCCGTATCGTCGCCGTCGGCAACCGCGACGAGGCGCGCTTCCGCGAGGAAGCCGCCGCCCGCGGCATCACCCCGCGTGAGCTGGGGCTGGTCACCGGCATCAACTACTCGCGCGGGCGCTGGCTCACGCTGCAGCTCTACAGGGTGGATTGAGAGTCCGTTTGGGAATGGCTGTGGGGCGCTCTGGCGGTCCTTTTCCGCCCCCGCCGCGCCGGCCTCCTCGCCGATGCCACCAGCATCGGCTACGTCAGCCGACACGACAGGAGCGAAAAATGCCTCGCCAGACCACCTCCACCCCATTCCCAAACGGACTCTGAGATGGTCGATTGGGTGATCCGCACGGTCGGCGATTTCGGCCTGCCTGGCGTCTTCTTCCTGATGTTCCTGGAGAACCTGTTCCCACCGATCCCCTCGGAGGTGATCATGCCGCTGGCCGGCTTCGCCTCCGCGCAGGGCAAGATGTCCTTTGTAGGCGCGGTCGTGGCCGGCGTGCTGGGGACCCTCGTCGGCAACGCGGTCTGGTACGAGCTGGCGCGCCGGATCGGCGCCGACCGCATCCGTCCACTGGTCGAACGCTACGGCAAGTGGTTCGCGATCACCGGGGAGGACATGCGGGAGGCCGAGCAGGTGCTGCGGAAATACGGCCCGGTCGCGCTCAGCTTCGGCCGGTTGTTGCCCGGGATCCGCACGCTGATCTCGGTGCCCGCCGGTCTCGTGCATATCCCGCGCCCGGTCTTTTACTTCTGGACTGCCCTGGGCACGGCCGTCTGGCTGGTCTTCCTGGCCAGCCTCGGCCTGCTGCTGGAAGACCACTACGCCGAAGTGGACAGCTATGTGGAGCCGCTCGGCTATGTGGTGGTGGCGCTGGTGGTCGGCGGCTACGCGCTGCACCTGCTGCGGGCCTGGCGGCGCAGCCGGGCACGCTCGCAAGGCTGAGGTGGGGAACGGCAGCCGCCCGGCCGCCTGCGCGGCCGGGCGGGCTTCCGTTCAGCGCTGATCCTCAGGGCGCCGCTGCGGCCGCTGGTTCTGCGGCGGCGGGGCGCTCGCCCGTGGCGGCGGGCTGGGGTGCGCGGCCGGTGGCGGCGAAGGCCGTGCGACGGGTGCCGGTGGTGGTGATGGCCGCGCGATAGGCGCCGGTGGCGGTGAGGGCCGAGCGATCGGTGCCGGTGGTGGTGGCGATGGTCGGGCTGCAGGCGGTGGTGCGGCCGGCGCCATTGGCCGCTGGGGTTGCGGCTGCGGCGCCGGTTGCCGGAAGCCCTGACCGCCTGGTGCCGTACCCCCGAAGCCCGGCCGCTGCCCTGGCTCGAAGCCGGGGCGGCTGGGTGCCTGGGGCGTCTGCACGGCGCCTGGCGAGGCGGCGCCCGGTCGCTGTCCCGGCTCGAAGCCGGGACGGCTGGGTGCTTGCGGTGGCTGGATGGCACCCGGCGTGGCACCGCCTGGGCCCGGTCGTTGTCCCGGCTCGAAGCTGGGGCGGCCGGGCGCTTGCGGTGTCTGGATGGCACCCGGCGTGGCGCTGCCTGGGCCCGGTCGCTGTCCCGGCTCGAAGCCGGGGCGGCCGGGCGCCTGCGGTGTCTGAACGGCGCCAGGCGTATTGGTGCCGAAGCCTGGGCGCTGCCCTGGCTCGAAGCCGGGGCGGCCGGGTGCTTGCGGTGTCTGCGCGGCGCCAGGCGTATTGGCGCCGAAGCCTGGGCGCTGCCCTGGCTCGAAGCCGGGGCGGCCGGGTGCTTGCGGCGTCTGCACGGCGCCAGGCGTATTGGTGCCGAAGCCTGGGCGCTGCCCTGGCTCGAAGCCGGGGCGGCCGGGTGCCTGCGGTGTCTGCACGGCGCCAGGCGTATTGGCGCCGAAGCCTGGGCGCTGTCCTGACTCGAACCCCTGTCGCCCAGGACCGGGCTGGCCGGGCAGGGAGGCGTTCGGCCCGCCCGGAGGCTGACCGGGGCGGCCGAAGCTCCCCTGCGGCGGTACGCCGCCCGGCTGGCCCGGGCCTGCACCCGGCACGAAGCCACCGGGCCGCCCGGGGATCTGCTGACCCGGCGTGACACCCGGCTGTGGCGTCTGCCCCGGGCGTTGCTGCTGCGGCACCGGCGCGCCGGGCTGCAGCCGAACGCCCGGCGCCGGCGCGAAGGGCCCCGGCCTGCCGCCGGGTGCTGCGCCCTG
>NZ_JAAGBB010000008.1 GCF_018129085.1 Plastoroseomonas hellenica | reverse complement strand
GCTGATTCCCGTCTCGGGATCCACTTCGACCAGCAACTCGGCAGCGGTCAGCGCGAAGGCGACGAAGCGATTCCGCTCGAGGACCGCCTCGCCGTGCGGCGGGAAATTTGGCATGGCTGACCATCGCGCGACCGGGGTTGCCTCGGGGTTAAGGTCACCGGCCGGCGCCTGGTCGGGCGGAAGCGCCAGAGCCCAGCGAGAAGGCTCGGCGGTGGTCTGACATGTCAACCTCGGAGGCTTCACCCTTGACCGGGCCATAGTCCCATCTAGTGCGGGAGCCAGCGCCCCCCCTGAAATCATCGACCTCCTTCCCGGGGAACGCTTACAGGCCGTGAGCGAGCGTCTGCGACCCACAGAGCACCGCCTTGCTACACGGCGGCCGATCCGCTGGCTCGCGCCGGCTCCGGCACTTGGCTGGGCGGCCGTTCGATGGTCCCATGCGACGGCAACGCGTGTCCCGAGCACGTCGAACATCAGGGGAAACAACCACCATGCCGCGCATGACCGGTGGCGACGCGATCGTCGACAGCCTCCTTCGCCATGGGATCGACACCGTATTCGGGCTACCGGGCGTGCAGATGTATGGCCTGTTCGACGCTTTCGCCCGCAACGCCAACCGCATCCGAGTGATCAACGCACGCCATGAACAGACAACGGCCTACATGGCGCTCGGCTATGCCTGCGCGACCGGCAGGCCGGCCGTCTATGCTGTCGTCCCTGGCCCCGGCGTGCTGAACACCACCGCTGCTCTTTCAACCGCCTGGAGCGTCAACGCACCCGTCCTCTGCCTAACCGGTCAGGTGCCTTCCGCGCAGATCGGCCGCCTCCGCGGGCAGCTGCATGAGCTGCCTGACCAGCTCGCGACCCTGCGCAGCCTGGTGCCGCACGCGGATCGCATCGAGGATCCGACCGAAGCACCCCGCAAATTGGCGCGTGCTTTTCAGGAGATGACCTCTGGCCGAATGGGCCCGGCGGCGCTGGAAATTCCCCTCGATCAGTTGCCAGCGACGGCCGATGTAACCCCGTGCGACCCACTGGCGCAGCATCCCCATCCAACGCCCGACCCGGATAAAATCACTCGCCTGGCCGAGATGATGGACGCGGCAAAGAAGCCGATGATCTGGATCGGCGGCGGCGCGGTCGACGCCGGCTCCTCCATCCGGGCACTGGCGGAAAAAACCGGCGCACCGGTCGTACGGTTCCGCAGCGCACGTGGCGTCCTCGACGACCGGCATCCTCTGAGCCTGACCGTCCCCGCGGGCTTCAAGCTGTGGCCCGAAACCGATCTGCTCGTCGCCTTCGGAACAAGACTGGATGTGCCCACCGCGCGATGGGGCAAGATGCCGGCGGGGATCCGGATTGCGCGCATCGACATCGATCCTGCCGAGATGCGGCGCCTCGCCGTCGATCTGGGGATCGTCGCGAACGCAGCAGACGCGGCACGCGCTCTGACCGAGGCGGTGAGAAGTCATAGCGACCCGGCCCGCACGGCTGAGATTGCTCAGGCCAAAGCTGAGGTGCACGAGGAGATTCAGTCGGTCCAGCCACAGATGTCATTCCTCGACGCAATCCGCGATGCGCTACCGGAGGACGGCATCCTCTGCGATGATATGACCCAGGTCGGATACGTTTCCTGGTTCGGGATGCCGTTCTACGGCCCGCGCACGGCTGTTAACTCGGGCTTCTCCGGCAACCTCGGCGCCGGCTTTCCCACCGCGCTCGGAATCAAAGTCGCGCATCCCGATCGCGCGGTGGTGGCGGTCACGGGCGATGGCGGCTTTCTCTTCGGAGGATCCGATCTCGCGACCGCGGTGCGGTTCGGAATCAACCTGGTGACCGTCGTGTTCAACAACGGTTCCTATGGCAACGTCCTGCGGGATCAGCGCAGGCTTTTTGACGGACGCCATTCCGGCGCGGAGCTGAGCAACCCTGACTTCCAGAGCTACGCCAAAGCCTTCGGCGTGCGGTCCTGGAGGGTTCAGGATGCCATCGAACTCCGCGGTGCTCTTCGAGAGGCGCTGGCCGCGAACGCGCCCTGCCTGATCGAGGTCATGACCGATATCACGAAGGAAGTATCGCCGTTCCATTTCATCTCCCCGACGAGAGGGTGAAAGCGAGTCCGTTCGGAGATGGTCTGAGCGCGTTCGAAAGCTCGCGCATCATGCGCCGACGGTCATGCAAGCGCTCGGTTGGTTCTCACCTCGGATCGTCCGTGGCTAGAGTGGTGTGCGGTCTGACGTCTGTCTTCTCTGTGCGTCGTCATCCAAGACAACCGAGCCCTTCTTGAGCGTGTCTTGGTTGCGCTCTCAACAGACGAATGATGCGAAGACGGCGAGCGCGGAATTGGCTGGAATTCCGCGCGAACCTCTTCCGAAGCCGCAATCAAAGGTTTAGCGTCACTATAGCCATATTCAACAAGGGTTGTTCCGATGTCCTATTCGAAAAAGAGCAGCAAATCTAGCAAGAAGTCGGCCACTCCCAACCAGACTCCAGTACCAACGATACCGAAGTCGACCAAGCCGCCCGAATTGTTCGTGTGTGGTAAATGTAAGCAAAAGGCATCTACAAAAAGTGGACAGTATTGTTCAAAGTGTAAGCCGCAGCATCATTTACTTCAGACGGGAGCACAGCCTGCTCGGGCCGTGGCGCAATGGCTACCCGACCCCGTTTCTCAGGACGCTCGCGCCACGTTGCAGTATGCCAAAAATCCTTATCTTAAAGATCACGCCCTATACGCGAGTCATATCTTTAAGCACTTTAAAATCTACGGAAACTCGAACACTTCATCAGGCTTCGGAGACCAAGACACGCTCTGGGAAGAAGGTACTGTCAGCGTAGACTTTCAAGGCATCCGAGAAGGCTCCAGCGATACGATCTGGTTGGATTACCAAGGACAAGCCGGCAAGGGGAGTGCTCGCGTGAGCCACTGGCAGGTGATGATCGTTTGCGGAAGCGGGGTTCCGAGTCAGGCTCTTATCGAAGCCGCCATTGACGCGAGTCATGGGGAGGCAGCCCGATCTCTGCTCCTGACGAATAACACTCAAGGTCGACCTAAGTAGGCTGCCATCCACGAAAGCCGGCGGCATGGACGCGTTCCTACTAACCTTCTACTTTGCTCCATGATGTCTGATCTGCCTGCGCTTGGCTCTGCCTCGTCAGCACGGCATGTGCTTCAGTGCGACAGGTGCAGGAAGCGCCTGCCAAGCCCTGTTTAGCGGCCAAGTCTTCGTCTTTCGCGACCGTCGCGGTGACTTGGTTAAAGTGCTCTGGCGGGACACGGCCCAGATCAATGCGCGATGGCCGCGCATTTTGAATACAATGTTGGGACTCGATCGAACCTATTGGGGATAAGCATGCTGGACGAAATTATCGCGCCTGACCTCCTCGCCCTCACCGCCGAGATCGTGGCGGCCCACGTTGCGAACAACTCCATCACGCAAACCGACCTTCCGGCCCTCATCCAGAACGTGCATCGCACGCTAGCCGGCCTCGGCGAGCGTCCGGCGCCGCCGCCGGAGGAGAAGCGACAGCCTGCCGTGTCGATCAAACGCTCGATCACGCCCGACTACCTGATCTGCCTAGAGGACGGCCGGAAGCTGAAGTCGATGAAGCGCCACCTGATGACGTCCTTCGGCCTGACGCCGGAGCAGTACCGGGAGCGCTGGGGGCTGCCGAAGGACTACCCAATGGTGGCGCCGGCCTATTCGGCCAAGCGGTCCGCGATGGCCAAGCAGATCGGGCTTGGCAGCAAGCCGAAGGCGAAGTCGCGCAGCGGCCGCAAGGGAGCGAAGTAGCGGCGGGCATGAGCACCGCTTTCGACGTCGCCTTGCACGATGTGCTCGCGCTCCTTGCGCACAGCCAGGCGATGCTGATCGCCAACCTGTCGTTGGCGCTGAGCCAAGCCGCAGGCATCCCGCCGGAGACGCTCGCGAGCCTGATGGAGCATATGGGCATGCAGCACCGCGACGAGCGGATATCTGTTCTGGCGGATGGGATGCGCCGAGTGGTGCTGGAGACGCTGCGCGCGACGTCGGCACGCGGCGGCGCGCAGCCACAATGAGCCCCGGCATTTGGGGCTGACCGAGGCACTGAGGCGGCACGATTTGGCTCAACCGAACTAGGCCCGGCGGCGTTTGTGGGAACGCTCTGGCTAGCTGGGTGCGACCGCGGTCGAGGCCGTGCCGGCTCGCTGCGGGCAGCATGTTCCACAGTTGCCGAGGAGGCCTCCTGTGTCCGAAGCAATCGCTCGCGTGTGCCATGAGGTGATCCGAGCGTATTGCGCCAGCCTTGGCGACCTCTCCCAGCCGACCTGGGAAGACGCGCCGGACTGGCAGCGGCAGAGCGCCATAAGGGGTGTCCTGTTCGCGCAGGCCAATCCGGGCGCTGGCCCGGCCGCTATCCACGACGGCTGGATGGAAGAGAAGCGTTGCGCCGGGTGGAAGCATGGACCGCAGCTTGCTCCCGAGCAGAAGGAGCATCCCTGCCTCGTGCCCTACGATGACCTACCGCCGGAGGAGAGAACCAAGGACTATCTCTTCCTGGCGGTGGTTCGCGCCCTGTCGGCGTGACCGCCGCGTTCCGAGCTGCTGGCTGCCGGAGGATTAGGTCAGGGTTACGACGGTGCACCCGCCGGACGCTCCGACTATCACTCGGGAGCAGCATCCACCTACGCCGCCGCCCTCGGAGCGGCTATTCGTCCTCAGCCTCGCCCCGCTGCCGCCGTGGGAGGTCGTGGAGCGGCGAAGTGGGGCCGTTCCTGTTATCGACCAGGCGCTGGGCCGCGGCATCCCATTCCGCCCGATGGTGCCGAAGCACTGCGCGCCACAGCCAGTCAGCCGCCCGCTGCACCTCCGGGTCGCAGCTGATCAGGGCTCAATAGAGAAGCACCTGAACCCGGATTTCGCCAGCGCCGGAGGAAAGCTCTGTGCCCTTCCGCTTATAGCCCTCGAACTGGATCTCGTGCCGCCAGCGCGAGCCGATCGGAGGTGCAGGGACGAGGGTGGCGAGGGCCGGTTCGATGAACCCGGGGGAGCACGACGGAACCCGATGGTAGGCGCCGTCGAGGCCGCCGCCGGCGCTAGGCGGCGAGCCATGCGCTTGTAGGATTGGCGGCTGCTTGCCCCATGACGCGCCTCTCTGGAGGGCGGATTCAACGCGGGGGCGGCGGCCGGGCTTGTCGGCTTCAGCAATACTGTATTGGCTCCACTGAAAGCAGTAAAAAATATCCCCCGAAGGGTGGCAAGGCACTGCGACTGATCCGGTCGGCCAGCAAGTGCAGCCGTGCGTCCCTGCGCGACAATCCACAGGCTGATAGACGAGAGCGTCGCGAGTGTATTGCTCAAAAGACGCCGGACCTTGCTGCGGGGAAGGCCGCAACAGCACCGCGTCCGGTCTCAGCCTAGCCGCTACAGAAGAAGCTCGGACGGGCACCGCTGAGGCGAGCCGTGCGTCTGACAAGGCTCGCGGCCGTCAGCGGTCGAGGCCAGCGGCCGCTCTCGAACGCACATTCGCGTTGCCCGAGCAAACGCCTGGGGGTTCCGGCGTTCAGAAGATGCGGGCTGTAGCGCTGACCGTCATCGCCGCCCTGATGGAGAACGAGATGTCGACAGTCGTGCAAGGCAGGACCGGAGCGGTGGCGGTAGAGGGTGGCCCGAAGCTTCGCGACCGCATATCACTCCAAGCCATCATCGCCGGCGCTGCCGTAGCCGCCGCCGTCGGGCTCATGTTGAATCTTCTTGGCGTCGCTGTTGGCGCGACCACGATCGACCCGCAAACCCCTGGCGCGACGCCCGGCGCGGGCACGATGACACTGGCCGCCGGTGCTTGGCTTCTGGTGTCCACGCTGATCGGCCTCAGCCTCGGCGGATACGTCGCAGCGCGGCTATCCGGAAACGTCGACAAGGCCGACAGCGCGTTGCATGGCTTGTCGGTGTGGGCGCTGGCGTTCCTCGTCGGAACTGCGGTCGCGGGCAGCAACGCCACTGGAGCCGTGCGCACGGCCGCCAGCAGCGCGGGGAGCGCGCTCAGCGGTGCGGCGCAAGGCCTTGGCTCGGTTGCTGGTGCGGCTGGGCAAGCGCTCGACCCGCGGGCCGCCATGGAGCGCGCCCGGAGCGTTCTTACGCGGCGCGATGACCCACGGCAGATGACGAGCGAACAGCGGATGGCGGAGATCGGACACATCGCCGCGCAGCGCGTCGCGGCAGGTTCCTATGAGGCGGGAGCGCGGGACCGTCTTCAGGCGCTCATCGCCGCGGAGACGGGCATCTCCCCCGCGGAGGCGGGCCAGCGCATTGACCAGGCTGAAGCGCAGGCTCGCCAGGCCGCTCAGGCGCTCGAGCAGCGGGCACGAGCGGCGGCGGACGGTGCGGCCACGGGCGTCGCCATGGGATCCTTCTGGGCCTTCGCCACCATGTTGCTCGGGGCAGTAGCGGCGGCGCTGGGGTCGATGGCGGGCGCACGCCGGGCTGCATCGCTCCGCGGCGACGCCGGGTGGGGAACGCGTGATGGATATCGGATCCGCTAGGGCTCGATTATCGATCCTCGTGAGAGCCGCTTGCTTCGCTCACCTTCCCGCCTACTCCCACCGGCCTTCCGCCGTCATCGAACGCCGCAAGCGCGCAGTTGCATGGCACTTGCCGGCGCACCTGAGGCAGCGCGGAGGGCAGCGGCCGCGCGGATCGCTGCCCTCACGGCCGAGCCATCGCGGTGAAGGCGGCCGCTCGCCATCCTGCTGAGCGGTGGCACGGAGGCAGGGCTGAGTGAACCCGGACTGCTGAGCCGTAGACGCAGCGGCACGCACCTACGCGGTACCGGGTGGGTACGGAGTTTCGCAGCAATCTCGGGCAGATCTCGTTGGCGAGATCGCCCCGGTGATTTCAGAAGGATGCCGATGCTCCCGTGGATCACGCGTGCGCCGGGCGCGCCCTACTTCGTAACCGGTACCGGCGAGGCCTGGACGCCGATCGGCCAGAATGACGCGATAACCTGGCCGGAACTCGCAGGGCTCTTCCACCGCCGCGACTTACCGGCCGTAGAACAGCACCTCCGACACCTGCGGGACCATGGCGTGACCTGTCTGCGGCTGATGCTGGAATATGCACAAGGCCGGCACAGATATCTGGAGCGGCCGGTCGGCCGATTTGTGCCAGCGATGGTGCAACTCTGGGACGATCTTTTCGCGCTGTGCGGCAGAGTGGGGATGCGCGTGCTGCTGACGCCGTATGATACGTTCTTCACCTGGACGAGGTGGCGGCACCATCCCTACAACGCCGCCAATGGGGGCCCCTGTGATGCCCG
Organism: Plastoroseomonas hellenica; assembly: GCF_018129085.1. GTDB lineage: Bacteria > Pseudomonadota > Alphaproteobacteria > Acetobacterales > Acetobacteraceae > Plastoroseomonas > Plastoroseomonas hellenica. The sequence continues at coordinate 173,499 of NZ_JAAGBB010000008.1, read as the reverse complement.
CGAGCAGCTGCTGATCTGCCCGGCCACTCGAAAGGCGGTGAAGGCGCGCCTGGCCTTCGCGACCGACCGCTGGGGTGGCAGTGGAGTGATCTTCGCCTGGGATCTCTGGAACGAGATGCATCCTGCCCAGGCCGACAACAAGGCGGACGCCTTTGCGGAGTTTATCGACGACGTCAGTCCTTTCCTGCGCGAGATCGAGATGCGCCTGCATGGAAAGGCGCATCTGCAATGCGTCTCGATATTCGGGCCGGAGCTGATCTGGAAGCCCTGGACCGTCGATCCTGTATTTCGCCATCAGTGCCTGGATTTCGCCAACAGCCACTTCTACGAGGAAGGCACGATCGACGATCCGCGCGACACGGTGACACCGGCGATCGCCGTCGGGCGGCTGACGCAGGAGGCGTTACGCGAGATCACCGATCAGCGTCCCTTCTTCGACTCTGAGCACGGGCCGATTCACCACTTCAAGGATCGCCACCGCACATTGCCCGAAGCTTTCGATGACGAGTATTTTCGTCATATGCAGTGGGCGCACCTTGCCTCAGGCGGTGCTGGCGGAGGCATGCGCTGGCCGAACCGCACTCCGCATGTGCTGACCGGGGGGATGCGGCGTGCCCAGCGAGCGCTCGCGGACTTCCTCCCTCTGATCGATTGGCCGCGCTTCGATCGCCGCAATCTGAATGATCAATTGAAGGTCGATAATCCCCGGCTGAAGGCTTTTGGCTGTGGCGATGCCGCGCAGGCGTTGGTCTGGCTGTTGCGGCAGGACCTTGCGCCCGCGGTGGGCGGCCTGCGTCAGGTGGTAGGTGAAGGTGAGATCGTGGCCGCCGTGCAGGTGCCCGGGCTCACGTCAGGCCCCTATCAGGCGACCTACTGGAATACGCGAGAAGGACAGATGACTGGTCGTCAGGAGGTGACGGCCGCATCGGCAGGTTTGACCCTACCCGTCACCCTTTCAGGTGGCGACATTGCTGTCGCCGTCCGCAGAGCCTAAGTCAGGTCACCTTCGAACCCTCACCCCGCGCCAGCATCCTGCCGACGTGCCGCGCTGGCCTGCAATGGAGAGCGCGCGCCCGCCGGGCCGCTTTGCATTTGCTCGACGCCTGTGAGGCGCCGCCTCGATAGAGGTGTCGCAGTGGCCGGCATTGGAAGTTGATGGCGCTGAATGGCCCTGGCGACCGAGGCCGCGCACCAGCCGAAGTCGACCGTGCGATGCCGCAGACGGCCCTGCTGTCCGGATGGGTCCGCGGGGACGACCGCACCGTCATGACCGGCTGCCGCCGTCATCATTGCCCGCGAAAGAGCCCTCCGCGCTCATGGCCAGAACCTGAGGCGGGTGAGTCGTAGAGCCGCGCCGTTTCCGCCTCGATCACCGCCTGCAGGCGCTCCATGAGCGCAGCGCGCGGCAGGTTGGCAGGTAGCGGCGGCAGGATGGAAACCGTGATAGTGCCTGGTTGCTTGTGAAAAGCACGCCGCCTCCAGAAACGGCCGCTGTCGGTCGCCACCGGCACGAGCGGCACCCGGCGCGCTTCCGCTATCGCCGCCACGCCAGGATGATACCGTGCGCGTTGCCCGGGCTCAGTACGGGTGCCTTCAGGGAAGATGACAATCTTGCGCTGCGCTGCAAGCACCGCCTGGCTCGCCCGGACTAGGCCGCGCAGCGCTGCGACGCCGCCTTTCCTCTCGACCGCAATATGCCCGCAACGTTGCACCAGAGTTCCCCAGAGCGGCGGTCTTATAAGCTCCTGTTTGAGCACATAGGCAGGGCAGTCCACCACGAGCAGCCAGATGATCGCATCGAAGGTCGACTGGTGCTTGGAAGCGATGACAGCGGCGCCGTACGGCAGATGCTCACGACCTTCGATCCGGACCCCGATACCGCAGGTGGTCCGCAGCAGCCAAAGGACCCCGCGCGCCCAACCGCGCGCGTACGCCTGTATCCGCACCGGTGGCCCGAGCAGCAAAACCTGTCCGACGATACAGGCGAGAGCGGTAAACGGGAGGAACAGCAGATTGAAGAGCATCGAACGAAGGAAAGTCATTGGCCAGTCCCTTGGCCGGGTAGATTCCCGCGCCCTACCTGAACGCGCGAAATGGCGGAAGGTGAGCGGATTGCGTCCGGGCGACCCTGGCAGTTGCAGCGACCAGGACCAGCGATCGGCCCACCATGCTGAGCGGCGGCGGCCGGGACCATTGTGCGCGGTCTAGCTGCGGGAGAGTCGCTCCAGGAAGGCCTGCGCCCAGTTGCCGCCCGGTGGGTTCGACAACGCCTGCCAGTCGCCCTGCCAGCGCTCGCGCCGCTCCGCGAGCGGCATCGTCAGCGCCTGGTGCAGGGCTTCCGTGATGTCCTCGGGATCGTGCGGGTTGACCAGCAGCGCACCCGAGAGCTCCGCCGCCGCGCCGGCGAAGCGGGACAGCACGAGGACGCCGGGATCCTCGGGATCCTGGGACGCGACGAATTCCTTCGCGACCAGGTTCATGCCGTCGTGCAACGGCGTGACCAGCCCGACCCGCGCATGGCGCAGGAAGCCGGCGACCAAGCTGCGCGCCAGCGGTCGGGTCAGCCAGCGCAGCGGCATCCAGTCGAATTCCGCATGCTCGCCATTGATGCGGCCGGCAAGTTCGTCGAGTTCCCGGCGCAGCGCGCGATACTGCGCCACCTGCCCGCGCGAGACCGGGGCGGCCTGCAGGAAGGTGACGCGCTTGCGATGTTCCGGGAAGCGCCGCAGCAGCGCCCCATAGCCGCGCAGCCGGTGCGGCAGGCCCTTGCTGTAATCGAGGCGATCGACGCCGAGGATCAGCGACCGGCCTCCCAGGCTGGCGATCAGCCGCGTCGTCTCGCGCTTGGTCAGGGCGGCGGCAGCGGCGCGGGAGAACCCCGCGGTATCGATTCCAACCGGATAGGCCCCGACCGGCGTCTCGATCCCGAATTCCGCGAGCGCCGCCGACAGGTGCATGGCGTCGCCTTGCGTCTGCATGCCAATCAGGTCCGCGGCGCCCAGGTCCCGCAGCAGCGCCTCGGACCGCGGCAGCGCCGCGAACAACGCCGGCGGCGGGAAGGGAACATGCAGGAAGAAACCCAGGCGCTGCTGCGCGCCAAGGTCGCGCAGGCAGCGCAGCAGCGGGATCAGGTGGAAGTCGTGCACCCAGATGATGTCGTCCGGCCGCAGCAGCGGCAGCAGGCGGCGCGCGAAGCGCTTATTGACCGCGCGCCACGCCTCCTCCTCCTCGCGCCGGAACTCGAGCAGGCCGACGCGGTAGTGCAGCATCGGCCAGAGCGTGCCGTTGCTGTAGCCCGTGTAGTAAAGCCGCTCCTCATCAGGCGTCAGGTCCAGGGTCACGTAGCGATGGCGCCCGACGGTGACGCTGTGCGGCGCCCCCGGCGGATCGGCGATATCTCCCGACCAGCCGAACCACATCGCCTCCCGTCGACGCAGCGCGTCCTTCAGCGCCACGGTGAGGCCGCCCGCCTGCGCGCCGCGCGTATGGGGCGGCGGCACGCGATTCGATACGATTACCAGGCGCGCCAAGAACCTTGCCTCCGGGGCCGAGTGACCCGCACCACTGCCGGCTCCGACCCGCCGCGAATACAACGCGCAGCGCTCTAATTCGTTCACTACATATCGCTGTACTGCGGATCCGTCTGCTGAGCGCCTGGCATATCTGCAAGGGTTGCAGATGCGCCAAAAATACTAGACGCCCTTGAGCCCGCGTGCGCATTTTGAATACTGGCCCGCACCAGCCGCTCATTCGGTTTGCGAAGCACGGCTGCCGGCGCGACGTTGCAGCGCCGCGTCAGAATGGCGTACCCGCTCGTGCGACACGAGCATGACGCCGACTCTCCCCGGCGACAGACTTGGTCAACGCGAAGCGACGCCGTACCCAACCCACGGAGCGGCATGACCGGCTCGGCTCGGTCCGAGGCGGTCTTCGCTGATACCGTCACGCAACTCGCGGCGTGTACCGCCACACGCTGGCGGGCGGGAAGTTGAGCGGCGTCCATTCCTCGCGCTTCGCGGCCAGGTCGTGCTTCTTCCAGGGCAGGGGTGAGGTGGCGCAGTAGGAGTAGTGGAGGAAGCCGCGGCCGGGGGCGACGGCCTGCATGGCATCGATGAAGCGGCGCTGTTCGGTGACCGGCAGCAGAACCAGGGGGATGCCGCAGATCACGGTGCCGATCCGGTCCTGCAGGCGCTGGGGCAGCAGCCGCGGCAGTTCGCGGGCATCCCCTTCGATGACGGTGACGCCAGGCATGGTCTCGCGCAGCATCTCAGCCATGTCGGGCTCGATCTCGACCACCACCAGCCGCTCGGGTGCCAGGCCGGCGGCGAGGAGCGCGCGGGCGATGACGCCGGTGCCGGAGCCGAGTTCCAGCACCATCTCGCCATCCTTCGGCCAGGCCTGGCGGACGAGGCGTTTGCAGAGTGCCGGAGAGGAGGGGATCACCGATCCCATGCGGAGCGGGTTGGCCATCCAGCGCCGGAAGAAGAGGGCCACGCCGCGACTGCCCTTCGGCCTGGCTTCTGCCTCCCCGCGCTTGGCATCGACGGTGAGGGAGGAGGAAGCATCGGGTGGCGTCATGTTGCGCGGACCTGACTCTTGCGTGGCGGTGGCGTGGAACGCGGAGAACCGCGCAGCCGGAGCGGCTAGGCGAAGAACGAGGTTTTGTGGCGGAAGTTCAGAGCAGTCGGGCGAGGTCCGAGCACAGGTGACGGCGCAGCGTGAGCGCGAGAAGGTCGGTATCGAGCCCCGGGAGCAAATGGGACATCTCTGTGGGTCATCGTGACGGGCATTGCACATTGCCGTCGTTCGGGCCGGACTGTGCAACGCGAATACGCAGTTGCGGACCGCTGCCGCGCCTGCCGGGGAAGACCATCCGCACCCGCCCCTCAGGTCCATCCCGGGCATCGGGTCGGTCGAGATGGTCACGCTGCCGTCGTCGCAAGCAGGCTTGCGCACGGCCAGCGCCGACGCCACTCCTGGATGATCACCATTGGCAGTGAGACGCCTTCGTCTCACAGGCGCCTGACGTGTGGCGACTTCGCTTGAACCAAAGCTTGCGTGAGTCGAGTCAGCGTCTGCATGGCTGCGGACGCAGACATGGGCGAGCAATGGCGCCCCAGGTTGGAGCTGCTTATGCCTTCAGCTCGTGGACGGTGGGCACCCTGCCCGTTGTTGGCCGGAGCTGCGCGGGCAGCGGTTGTGCCGCCTGCTCGAGGCGTCGTGGTTCCCGGGTGATGAGCCGAGCCCCGCGCTGGGCCGTGACATAGCTCCAGGCCCATTCGAACGTGACCACCACCCGGCTTCGGAAGCCGATCAGATACCAGACGTGGGCCGCACTCCAGAAGATCCAGCCGAGCAACCCCGTCAACCGCACGCCGTCCATTGCGACCACGGCTGACCGACGCCCGATCGTGGCCAGGTCGCCGTGGTGGCGATATCGGAACGGCGCAGGTGCCTTGCGCCGGCCTGCACGTGCGGCAATCACCCGCCCGACGTAGCGCCCCATCTGCTTGGCTGCCGGCGCCACGCCCGGGACCGGCCGCCCGTCTGCGTTGACTGCGCCCGCCAAATCGCCGACGGCAAAGATCTCTGGATGTCCTGGGACGGTGAGATCCGGCTCGACCCGCAGTCGGCCAGCCCGGTCGCGCTCGGTGCCGATCCCATGCGCCAGCGGGAGACGCTACGACGCCCGCGGCCCAGACTATGGTGCTTGCGGCGATTCGATCCTCGCCACAGTGAACCACTCCCGCTTCGCATCCGGTAACCCGAGTGCCCGCCAGAACCTGCACCCCCATGCGTTCGAGCGCTCTGCGCGCAACCACCGAAAGCTGCTCCGGGAGGGTAGGCAGGAGGCGTGGTCCCGCCTCGATCAGCACGACCCGAGCAGCAGCGGGGTCGATACGGCGAAAGTCGCGGGCCAGAGAGTGCCGCGCGAGTTCCACCATGGCGCCCGCCAGTTCAACGCCGGTCGGCCCGCCACCCACCACGATGAACGTGAGCAGGCGCCGGCGCTCCATCTCGTCCGTCGCGATTTCGGCCCGCTCGAAGGCGAGCAGCAACCGCCGACGAATGTCCGTCGCGTCGTCAATCGTCTTCAAGCCGGGTGCGGCCGTCGCCCACTCTTCATGACCGAAGTAGGAGTGGGTTGCTCCTGTCGCGAGCACAAGTATGTCGTAGGGAAAAGCGGGTCCTCCGTCGGCGTGGACGACGCGTCGCTCCGCATCAACCCCGTCCACATCGGCCATGACAACCGTGACGTTGGCCTGGCGCCGGAAGATGGACCGCACAGGCCATGCAATGTCGCCCGGAGACAAGGCGGCCGTCGCCACTTGGTAAAGCAGTGGCTGGAAGACGTGGTGGTTATTCCTGTCGATGAGCGTGACGTCGGCATTCGCGCGCGCCAACGCGCGTACCGCCTCTAGCCCACCGAAACCCGCTCCTACGACGACGACGCGAAGGCGACCCGCGCTCGTAAGATCTCCCATGCCAACTCCTCGTCTTCCAGCGGCTCTACCTGGATTTACAGATGCCGCAAGCGTGGGAGGCGGCGCGCCCCGCCGTCCGCCCGAGATCGCCGGACGGCTCGCCACGCCGGCCGGTCTGCAGCGGCAATGCTGCAGCAAGCCACCAGTTCCACTGGGCGAACCGGCCAAGTTTGACACCGACGGGTGACGTACGGTCTCGGTTCATCGTCCTGAGCTTGCCTCCGGCGACTGGCCGGCACGACGCCCCAAAGCGCTATCTGACGCGCGGCAGGTCTTCGAAGGTGTGGAAAGGCGGAGGGCTGCTCACTTGCCACTCGAGTGTTGTGGCGCCTTCGCCCCAAGGATTCCCTGCGGCGCGCTGCCCAGCCCATAGCGTGCGGGCGACCACCACAAGGAATAGCAGGAAGGATGCGCCGGTCACCAAAGCGCCGGCGGAAGCCACACCATGCCAGGAGGCAAACGCCTCGGGGTAATCGGGGTAGCGGCGTGGCATCCCTTGCGCGCCTAGAAAGTGCATCGGGAAGAACGTGATGTTAACGCCCACAAAAAACAGCCAGAAATGAATTTTCCCGAGGAGCTCGGGATATTGGCGACCGCTCATTTTCCCGATCCAGTAGTAGAAGCCCGCGAAGATCGCGAAGCCGGCCGCCATGGCCATCACGTAGTGGAAGTGTGCGACGACGTAGTAGGTGTTGTGGAGGATGATATCTACTCCGGGGTTGGCGAGCTTCACACCGGTGACTCCGCCGACGGTGAAGGTGAGCAGGAACCCGAGTGCGAAAAGCATCGGCGTCTTAAGCTGAATCGCCCCGCCCCATATGGTCGCGATCCAGGAGAAGATCTTGATGCCCGTCGGCACGGCGACAACCATCGTCGCAGCGGCGAAATACGCGCGGGTGTCGACATCGATACCGGAGGTGAACATGTGGTGGGCCCAAACCACGAACCCGACCACACCGATTGCAACCATCGCATAGACCATGCCGAGATAGCCGAAGATCGGCTTGCGGCTGAAGGTCGAAAGCACGTGGCTGATGATGCCGAAGGCTGGCAGAATCACGATGTAGACCTCTGGATGACCAAAGAACCAGAAGAGGTGCTGAAACAGCACCGGATCACCCCCGCCCTCAGGCTTGAAGAACGCCGTGCCGAACATACGGTCGGTCAGAAGCATGGTGATCGCCCCGGCGAGGACAGGAAGCGCGAGTAGGAGCAGGAATGCCGTGACCAACTGCGACCATACAAACAGCGGCATCTTATGCATGGTCATCCCTGGTGCGCGCATGTTCAGGATGGTCGTGATGAAGTTCACAGCGGCTAGCAGTGAACTCGCACCCGACAGGTGCAAGGAGAAGAGCTGCAGGTCCATCGCCAGCTCGGCGTGGTAGGTGTTCGTCGAAAGCGGCGGGTAGAGCGTCCAGCCGGCACCGGCACCCGACCCGACGAAAAGGCTGCCGTACAGCATGGCGACGGCCGGGATGAGCAGCCAGAAGCTGATGTTGTTGAGGCGCGGAAAGGCCATGTCCGGCGCGCCGATCATGATCGGCACAAACCAGTTTCCGAAGCCGCCGATCAGCGCGGGCATGACCACGAAGAAAATCATCGCCAGTCCGTGTACGCTGACGAAGGTGTTCCAGGCTTGGCCGTCTGCGAAGATCTGCATTCCGGGCTCGGCGAGCTCGACGCGCATCAGCATGGAGAATGCGACCGCCACGACAGCTGAGATCATTGAGAATAGGAGATAGAGCGTTCCGATGTCCTTGTGGTTCGTCGAGAACAGCCACCTTGCGGCGAATCCAGGCGCATGGTCGTGGATGTCATGACTGTCCGGCGCCGTCGGGCGGAACTCATGCGCTTGCGCCACGCTCACCTCCTTGCCTGGTAGGGACTGAGCCGCTGCATCGCATCCTGCCACGGCCGGCAAAGTGCCGCGCTTCGCTCGCTTTCAAGCTTGGTTGTCTAGCTTCAGGGGTAGAGATCCCCCCTGAGCGCGGGTTAGCGCGCCGACGCGCCGGAGTCCTCCGTCTCGCCATGGTCGAACCGGCTGACCAGTGCCTGGCCCACCCGTGCGGGCAGTGCTCGGGAATGCAGCGCCGAAAGTGACCCTCCGGGCGATCAGCCGCTGCGCCACATGTTCAGGCAGTGACCGATTGGCGCTTCCCGCGGAGGCATCCGCTGCGCATTCCGCTCCTGCTGCGCCGATTGGCTCGCCAAGGCCGGCCGCCCTGAGAAGCGCTACGGCGCAAGCACGACGGCCAAGGTGCCGCTTCAGATGCTCGAGTTTGGAGGTGCCGCCGCTGACGGCGTATGGCACGCCCACGCCTGCGCGGAACTTTCGGCGGAGCCACGGCCCGGCCTTGCGTGCGAGGCGGTGTCCAACGTCCTGTGCGGGTCCAACCAGCCAATGCCAACTCCTGACACTGTCCCATGCGTCGGCGCAACCCTGTCGTCGCAACCTCGGCAACCGGCCACCAGTCCAGCTTCGGCCAGATCTCGTGGTCGCGGAACCTCCTGCTTACGTGACCGCGAACCTGCGAATGCCGGGGGTGATTGCCGGAAAAGCCAAGATGCCACGGTCAGCAAAGCCTCGGCCGAGCTGCTGACGTGCATCGTTCAAGCGAAGCTACCGAGAAAGGCGGTCTGCTCCGCTCGGTGATCCTCCTCCGCGGGCGATCTTCCTAGGCGCCGCGTTGGCTCCCCATCTCCGCCTCAGTTCGCTGCTGAAGATCACTGAGCGCGGCGAGCAGCGCGCTCGTCGCGAACGGCTTCGACAACTGAGGTCGAGAGGCTAGGTGCTCTGGCAGAACCGACGCGGTGTATGCCGTCGCAAACAGGAATGGGACGCCCAGCGCAAGAAGCGCGTCGGCGACCGCGTAAGATCGCTCACCCCTGAGCTGCACGTCCAGGATCGCGAAGTGCGGCTTCACCTTGTCCAACAGCTTCATCGCCGCCGCGACATTGGACGCCGGGCCCAGGACGTCGTAGCCCGCAGTTCGTAGCTGCTGCTCCACGATTTCCGCAATGATCCATTCGTCCTCGACGATGAGGACCGTCATCCGCGCCGCATCTGTCACAACCTCCTCCCTTCGGCGTTGTAGTAGGGAAACGCGCGGATAATCCGAAGGGAAGCGCAACACGGGGTGAGGAAGGGTGATCCTCCTCCCTGCGGCGGCCGCACGACGTTTCGCGCGTTGCCATGTCGGCGTTCCGATGGCGGATGCTGCTGGACCCGGAGTTCAGGTTCTTCCCAGCTCGGACGCGCGGAAGCGGCGCCGATGCCGGCGTAGGGCTGCGGCCACCAGGCCTGCGCTGTACGGAGGTCGCGCGATAGCGGCCGAGCACGTCGCCCGGGCCTCTGTCGGGGCAGAGCCTCAGGCGATAGCAGCCCTAGGCGCGCCGACGGAGGGCTTCGGCCCCGGCTCCGGCAACCGGACGGTTAGCCGCGCATCTGGGCCTGTACGCCCTGCAGCCACGCCATGTGAGAGCGGATTGCTGGAACCGCGACCGTCGAGATCGCACGCTCGCCCGGCGTCGGCGAATTCCCAGCGGCGGCGATATGCAACTGCAGCAGTTCCTGATGTCCGGCCACCTGCCCAGCCAAATACATCCGATCGAATTCGGCACCGCTGGCGGCCTGCAGCCGCCGCAGCATCTCCGCTTTCTCAGCGGGGAGCTGGACGGCACTGGGCAGCGGGACGCCCACAATCTGCAGCGCCTGCATCACCGCCCGCTGCTCCTCGCTTTCGAGCTCGGCGAACTGCTTCAGGGCTGGCGATGTCGCACGGGTTTTCGCCAGCTCGCTGCTCTGCATCGAGAAGGCGCCAGCGGAGAGGGCCATCTCTCGAGCCGAGGAGAGTGAACCTGGTGTGGCGGGGGACTGTGGGCGGGGCTGAGACGGTGCCTGCGCTCGCGACGGAGAGGGGCTCTGTGCTTCGGCGGGCCGGACAAGCGAAACAGCGGCAGCTGCGGCGCCGGCGGACAGGAATCGGCGGTTCATCATGGTGCAGTTCCTCGCCTGTAAATCGTGACATCGCTGGAACGCGCCACAGCGTCGCGCGAAGGCACGCAGCGCCGACACGCTTCTGTGCCGACCTTGAGGGTGATCGGTCACCGCCCTGGCAGGAGTTCGTCTTCCCGATCATGCATCAGCGGTCGAACGGGCCGCCGATACCCGAGCGCCGAGGCAGCTGCTACGAAGCTGCGGGATGGCCCGTGCCAGACGCTGCTCGGCGGAGCGCGCCGCACGCAGCCGCCGGCGACCGTCAGGCCTCACCCGGCGTCCGCGTTCACCTGACACCAGGCGCCAGCGCCGTCCAGCGCACCTGAGGCTCCAGGCGGGAGCGGATCGGCGGCCATCACGATGGTTCCGGTCGGCCCCCAGCGCCACCAGCCCCGGGCTACACCGTCATTGATGACCTGCATTACATCGCGTGCATCATAGAGCATGAGCGCGCGCAAGAGATCGTGGACCGCGATCCGATCGCCGTTTTCGAGATTCAGGACGGCCAGGTGTTGGCGAACCTGGATCGCTGTTCCGACATCCACGTCGATGCGGCTGGTCCGCGGCATGTGAGCTCTCCTACGCAGTAGACCCGAGCCGGAATCCGTCGGCACCGCAAGCGCCGGTCGTGCTCGAGCCTGACACGAAGCCCGACAGAAGCTTGAGCGTAGCGAGGCGGCGCGCGGTCCAGCACCCGACCACAGCGGGAGTTCCGACCCGCATCGCGCCAGGTGTCGCAGCCATCATGCCGGACCATCCAAGGCGGCCAGGTCATCCTCCAGACCGGCACAGAGACCGTCCCGCGTCGCTTGCGATCGGCGCACATAGCGCCGGCGTGACTTTTTCCCCCGCCGCGACAGCGAGACCGATGAACCGGTGCAGGGTGCTTGCAGCGGCTCGTCTCGACAGGAAGGTGCGGATGAGCGTCGGGGCATTGGACTCTCCTGGCCTTGGACCAGACGAGCAATGCCCTCCGTCTGGACATTATTGGACGCCGCGGAAGGCGATTGGCACTCCAACGAGTGGCCGGCGCCGCGCAGCGTGGTGCATTTCGTCAGTTCATGCGGAGTAGCTGGAGCGTATCCACACAACTCCCAGCACGGCCTGATACTCTCACCTGAGCAGTGACGAGAGGAGGACATTGATGCCGACACAAAGATGCCTCCAGCGCCGATATTCGGGCGTCGAGCTATGGGCCCTCAGTGCGCCCGACAAACAGGGCTTCCTCATCCGTGGTCCTGCCGATGCGGGGTCGGATGCGATTTTTGCGGAGCTTCCGGCGGCGGACGCGGAGTTTCGCAGGCGTGTCGCAGAGTCGTCGGACACGCGGTTGCCCTGGTACGGACAGGCCCAGAGCAGTCACTGAGGCTGGAGCGCCTGCGCCGGATGACGGGCGAGGCTGACGGCAACCGCGCAGATGCCTGCCGTGGCCTGCTTGCCTGAGCCGCAGGCCGAGCGCCCTGCCGAGCGATCGCTCGGCCACGCGCCGACGGGAGCTGAACTTCGGCTCTCGACGGGCGTTTCTCTGCCGTCCCGTACGCTGGGCCAAGCCATGCATTCAACGCGCCGAGCCATCCTCGCAGCCAATGCCGCCGCCCTTGTCGTACCCCGGCCAGGAAGGTCACAGGTGCCAGCGCTGCCGAGGCAGACCCCGCCAGGTCTGATCTCCATCGATCCCGCGCCGCTCCATCTAATTTCTCCCCACCTATCGATGCAGTTCATGGAAGCGCTGGGCGCGACTGATAGCGCCGTCGCGGCGGCCTGGGATGATGACGCCGACACTTGGCGCCAGGATTTCGTGGAGATTGTCGGTGATCTCGCGCCCGGTGCCATCCGGTGGGGTGGGCTGATGAGCCGCTACTACCGCTGGCGCGAAGGGATTGGCCCGCTGCACGCGCGGCAGCCCATGCGAAACTACCAGTGGGGCGGTTGGGAAACCAATCGCGTGGGCACTGCCGAGCTTGTCGCCCTCTGCCGGCAGGTGAGAGCCGACCCGATCTTCACGGTCAATTTCCTCTCGGACGGGCATGTTCGCTTCCGACACACGAGCACCGGTGATCGCACCGCCGACGCGGGTGAAGCGGCTGATTGGGTCTCATATTGCAACGATCCGGATAACCGCGCGCGACGTGCGCACGGGCAGCAAGCCCCGTTCGACGTGAAGCTGTGGCAGCTTGGAAATGAGACGTCGTATGGCGAGAACGGATTCTCGAAGTCGGAGGCGATCGGCCACACCGCTGCGTTCGCACGGGCCATGCGGGTGCGTGACCCCTCCATCAAAGTGATCGCTTGGGGCGATCGCGGCCGTGCCGCGGACCCCTCTCTCTGGGCCAGGGACATGCTGCGGCAGGCGGGCGAGCATCTGGACTACCTCGCGATTCATATGATGCAGCAACTCCCGACACGATCCGACTCAGTGCTCCACGGGCGCCGCTACCAAGACGCGCCGGGCCAAGCATGGTCGGAGCTCATGGACATCGCGGCTGGCACGGAGGAGCGGCTTGCTGAGGTGGAGAGCGTGATCGCCGCGGAAAGCCCCGCCACGGCGATTGCGGTCACTGAGGGGCATCTAAGCCTGACGCCGCACAATGCGAACCCGATCCTGGAGGAATGGCTCAGCGGGGCTTACCACGCCCGCATGCTCAACATCTACCAGAGGCATGGTCGCACAGTGCGCATCGCGACCGCCGCAGACTTCATGGGCACGCGGTGGAGCGTCGTCGCCGTGCGGCTGCCAGTTCCTGGAGGTCGGAGCTATCTCATGCCCGTCGGATCGGTGATGCGCCTGTTTCAACGGCACAACGGCGAGCGCGCGGTATCCGTGACCACCGCACCATCTGATCTGGACATCGCCGCCAGTCGCAGTGGCGACACGATCTTCCTGCATGTCGCAAATCTCAGCGACGCCAATGCCATCCGCGGAACGATCGCGGTAGACGGACGGCGTGTCGCCGGCGGTCGCGTTCTGGAGATCGCCCCGGATCGTTTGCGGCAGGCGGTCACCCCCGAGGAGCCGGACGTCTTTGCGCCGGTGGAGAAATCGCTGTCGATTGTCCCATCGCCGCAGTGGCTATTTCCGGCGGCGTCGGTCAGCGCTATTGAGCTGCATCTCCAGGCCGCCTGATCCCGCGGGCCGAACCCCCGTGGCAGCTGAGCGTCCAGCCCTGACCCGACGAGAGCGCTGGTCGCGCCACCAGAAAGCCGGTGACCACCGAAACCGACCGACTGCACCGCCGAAAACCAAAGCCTCAACCGAACAACGCGCGCGCGACCCGCCGCACGTCGACGGGCTTCTCGCAGGCGGGCAGGCCGTCGTAGCGGGCCGGCAGAGCGTTCACGTCGTACCCCGTAGCGAAGACGACCGGCACACCACGCTTTACCAGCGCATCGGCAACCGGATAAGCCATTTCGCCGCGCAGGTTGATGTCGATCACTGCGCCATCGAGGCGCTCAGCCTTCTCCACGAGCTCCAGAGCACCCTGCACCGTCGCAACGGGCCCGACGACCTCTGCACCCGCCGCTCTGAACAGGCCGACCATCTCCTGCGCGATCAGATATTCGTCTTCGACGATGAGCACATGCCGCCCCGCGAGTTCGACCACCGGCTGCAACTCATCCCTCGATGCCCCCGAAAGTGACCGTACCGGTCGGGCGGCATCGGGAGCATTGCTCTCCGCCGCAGATCCCGCTCCGCGCTGGCCATGGTTGTGGCGCCACGTCCATTCCATGTTTCACCTCAAGCCGCTTCCTGCTCTTCGCGGCGGCCCAGGGGCAGGACAATCGTGCAACGCAATTGATGCTCGCTTAGCTCGAAGCTGGTTTGCGCATGCAAGGTGTATGGCAAGGCGTGCTCGATCAGCTCGCGCCCGTAGCCCATGCGTGCACGCCCGTCCGCCACGCCGCGGCCATCGATTCCGGTCTCCATCCACTCGAATGCTAGCCTGGGACTGTCCTGCCCTTGGTCCGTCGTGCTCCAGGCCACTCGGAGCCGCCCCTCCGCAGTTGCCAGCGCGCCGTATTTGCGCGCGTTCGTCGCAAGCTCGTGCACGGCGAGTGCAAGCGTCTGCACCAATGAGCTGCGGAGCGGGACATCCGGACCGCTCACGGCAACCGTGCCCGGCGCGTCGTCCGCGCCCAGTGCCTCCAGTTCCATCCTGACCAGAGCGCCAATGGTGATCGGCTCCCCCGCTGCCCGTGACAGCAAGCTCTGGACCCGGGAGAGTGCCGTAAGCCGAGCGGACAGGCGCTCCCGGAACAGGATTGGTGCCGAAGTCTCTGCCATCGTGTCGTTTGCAATGGAGCGAACCACGGCGAGGAGATTACGGGTGCGGTGCTGCAGCTCCGCCACCAGGATCTTCTGCCGTTCTTCCCATTCACGTCGCTCGGTCACGTCAGACATGGCACCGACCATGCGAGTGGGCGCGCCACCCTCGTCGTAGAAGAAGCGCCCGCGCGCGGTCAGCCAGCGGACGCTTCCGTCAGGGTGAAGCGCGCGGTACTCATTTGCATACTCTTGCCCTCGAGTCCGCGCCTCCCTGAGCCTCCTCTCCGTCTCCTTACGGTCCGCGGGATGAACGCGAGAGATCCAGGCGCCGTAGCTCGGCGTTACCTCTCCGACGTCGTAGCCGTGCATCCGGTAATACTCATCAGACCAGACTGTCTCCCCGGTGCACAGATCCCAGTCCCAGGTCGCAAGCTGGCCGACTTTCAATGCGCTCCGTAGCCCCTCTTCGCTCGCCCGCACGGCTCGCTCCGCTTCCCTCTGGGCGGTCACGTCCTGGCCGATTTTGAAGAAGCCGATGAGCTTTCCCATGCTGTCTCGAAGGGCGCGCGTCGAACCGTCAATGAACACGCGCGAGCCGTCCTTTCGGATGTGCCAGCGCACGTCCGGCGCGCACCCATTCTCCCGCGCCTCGGCCAGCTCCTGCGCTGGTGCGCCGTCCGCGCGATCCTCGGGCGTAAACGTAATCGCTGCATTGGCTCCGACCGCTTCCGCAGCCGACCACCCGAACACCGCCTCGGCTCCGGCAGGCCAGGTCCGGATAACCCCGCATTCATCGATGACGAAGATCGCATAGTCTCGGGCGCTTTCGAGGATCAGGCGGTGCAATTCCTCACTCTCACGCAAGGCAGCCTCTGCCCTTGCCCGTTCGACGACGGCCCAGGTCCGTTCAGCGACCTCTTCAGCGAGGGCAATCTCCCTCGCGGTCCACATGCGCGGCTGCGCCGATTGCAGATAAAGAATGGCGCATAGCCGACTATCTTTCGTGAGCGGCACGGCGAGAAGTGCCTGGGTGCCGACGCTGGCCCAAGCGTCGGCGCAGCTGCCCTCGATTATTCGGGCGTCGCTCCTACAGTCGTTGACGATGATGGTTTCGCCGGAACGGAGCGCATCGATCAGCCCCCTGCCGAACGTCTCCAATAGGCGTCTCTCCCCAGCCCAGGGCGCCAAGCGTCGCACGGACCAGTCGCTTTCCACCGACATCACCTCGCCGGCCGTGTCCACTGCGCCGTATCCGACGCGGTCGAGACGGAGCGCCTGGCAAAGCAGCTTGGCCGCCGCCGATTGAATGGCCGACGGGTCTCCCAGCGACCGAAGAGCGTCACTAAGCCTCAGCAGAAAGGCCTCCCGCTGCTTCGCGTCCCGGAGAACTCGTCCAGTGCTCCTGAACTCCGTCACATCACCTGCACTCCGTCAGATCATGAGTCATCGCGACGTGGCCGGGAATGGAACCCGCATTCTGGACCGGCACCGCGACGGGCCTGAGAGTCCGGCGCTGACCCCGAGGCCCGCCCCCCAGGCGGTGCAGCCGCCATAACGTACTGGATCCAATTCGGATTGATCACAAATGCGGGCAATCTTTCGCGCTTGCCGGTCCATCGCGGCTCCACGATGCGGTTACTCTGCTGCAGATTGCGCGCCGCCTGCTGGCCTCGCGCAGTGCCTTCGCAACACCGCGCTCAAGCTCGTCACTTATTCTTGATCTGCAGTGGCCGGACTGTCGTGCGGTCGCACCGTGCGGAAGAACGACACACGCTTGGCGCTTCTGCAGCGGAGGATCGAGGCCAGACACTGCTGCGCGGGAATGCAGCATCGGCATCAGCTTGAGCTTGGCCGCAGCTCCGCTCTAGCTGCGCCGCGAAGCGTGCAGGGCGCCCGGTCTGAAACGGCGCAATAACTATAGTTGGCAACAAGCCTGGACTGAGAAAGCAGGATCATTTGAAATATGAAGCGTCCTGAGGGAACTGAGGGGCGTGTGACGCCGCGGTCGCGCCGTGGGTTCGCAGCGATGTCACCGGACGAGCACCGCGCGCTCTCCGCTCGCGGCGGCCGCAATGTCGAAGCCGGGCAGCGCGCTTTTGCGCGCAATCGCGACCTCGCCATGACCGCCGGCCGGAAAGGCGGTGCACGAGGGTACGAGTCGCGCGACGATCCCAGGCCGGAACCAGAGACGCCGTTCCGCATTGCCGGAAAGCGTGTGCTTGTTGCGGAGGATGACTATCTCATCGCGAAGGATGTCGCGGCGACACTCACCGAGGCCGGCGCCACGATTGTCGGCCCGGCGGCCACGGTCGAGGCCGCAGTTCAGCTGCTCGAGACGGAGAAGGTCGACGGGGCCGTGTTGGATATCAACCTCGAAGATGAGCATGTCTATCGCCTTGCGGACGAGCTGACGGCGCGGAAGGTGCCGTACATATTCATCACAGGGTATTCGCGTGCGACGATCCCTCTCCGGTACGCGTCCGTGCCGCTCTTTGAGAAGCCGTTGGTGCTGAGGCAAATAGCGGGAAGGTTGGTATTATAGTGCCAGTTCACCGGTCCGCTGCGGCTGGCGCTGCGTCCGCATAGCCATCCCCGTGTTCGGTTGCTCGATTGCTCTGCATGGACCCGTTGGATCGCTGCCGGCTGTGGCTGCCGCCGAGATCTTGCGGATACTCGGGCCTGCGTGCCTCGACAACCGTTCAGCGCCCGTCCGGCAAAGTCACGCATGATGACCATGACGAACAGCGGCGGGCGTTCGCCAATCCGATAACGAACTCTGCCCTCAGGTTCTTGCAGCGGTCTGACCAGCAGCGCCGGCCTGAGTGATTTCGATCCGGCCGAGCGACGCAACCGCCCACCATCCCAGCAAGAGACCGTGCTTGATGCCTTCGACAATCGAAGATGCTGGGTAATGGGGCATTGAGCGGATCACGTCGGACAGAAGATACCGAGTGCCCGGTTCAGCCCCCAATTCCATCAGCCCTCGTAAGACGTGAGATGCTTTCGTCGAGGAGGTACCAACGAGTTCCGAGGGTGTGGGGCAACGATTCGGCATCTCCCTTCGTACCAGCATCCCACGAGGCCGGCAGGAAAATGCCAAGGTCAAGTTGATCACATGTACACATCATCCCGACTTCTGAGATGCCGGTCCCAGGCGCTCATTTGAAGAGCGACGGATCTGCAGGGATTGGCCCTCACCAGGAGACCAAGACGCTCCCGAACAGCCTCGCATCAATGAAGGGCCGCTGCGTAGCGTCTCGCGCATGCGGCGAGCTTCGCACCGTGGCCCTTGCTGCCGCGTCTGACGTGACGTCAAGACTCCTGACAGCGCAGCGACGGGCCGGCGAAATGGCATGGGTGGCGATCCGAGGCCGAGGCGGCCGACAGGCGCTAGCGCGAGCGTTCTCCCGCAGCCCGGCAGCCCACGTCGACAGCTCTGCGCACTGGAGCCTCAGTGATCCTGACCGCGGCTGGGTTGCAATGCCCGGCGCGCTCTACCGTCGGGGCCGGACCGGCCACCTCACCGTTCGTGGTGTGGCCGCGGCTTCAGCGATCCTGCTGATAGCCCGGATGATGCGTGTTCTGGGCCACTCCGCCCTGTTGGCCCTGCTTGGTTGGATCGATGTTTCGGGATTCCGCCGTGGCCTTTGCCCGCTTTGGGTTCAGGCTCTCCTTGGGCGAGGCACCGACGCCATGCTGCGAGGGTTCTGTGCCGGCACAGGCGGAAGGTGAGCTTTCGACATCGGTATTCCCTTCTCATTGTCAGAAGCACGTCCAACGCAGCGCTCGGGTTTCAGGCGAAGGACCGTGCACCCAAACTTGCGTGTCCAGCTCGAGCATCCAACCCCGGCAGTGGCCCGGCTGAGTGTCGCGGTGGTTCCCTACCCGCACCGGGAGGGCAGGCCGCCGCGAGGCGCTCCAGGGTGGCATTTGCAAAAGCAACACGAGATCGGGTGCGAGTGTCTGCGCGACGTATCGCGGCCGCCTGCCTCCCAGCGGAAAAGGCAGGCATCCGCGGTCGCCCGCCTCACAGGTGCTCTCCAGGATCCGCAACCGCACACCCCTGGGCCGGGGAGCCGCTGCTCACGACGCGGCCCTTGGAAGGTCGGCTGCGGAGGCCGCGCGCACTCCCTGATCGAATCGCGGAAGCACCCGCTGCAGAGCGAAGTGCCTGCAGCGGGTGCCCGTCCGAGGAGACCACTCAACGCCCGCTGCAAATGCGGCGGTCCATGTCTAACGCGGAAAGCATCGGGCAGTTCATGCTTGGGCCGGCAGATTCCGGCGAAAACAAAAACATGGCGGTGAGAGGCTTGAGCGCGAGGTGTGGCAGCCCCTCGGCGGGCAGTGCGCGCCTGGGCCCATCTAGACGCGGAGGCTGCCACGCTCGCGACGACGCCGTCGAGCGCCGGCATGCCAATCACAGTTGGCCAGTGGTGCCCAACTGCGCCGCCGCGCTGAGGTCCCCTTCTGATATCACCTCCTGGGCCGCCGTCCACGCCCGCCGACGAGATCCCATGCCGCCTCCGCCCCACCTTCGCTTCGATCTGGACACCCGGTGGGGCGCCACCCCAGTGGATTCACTCGCGGCCGCGGTCTCGCTCTACCTTGCTGCGCCCGGCGTTCTCTTCGTGACATCCTGGTTCCAGCCTTGGGTCAGCGCGACCGCTGGCCTGAGCGGCGTGCTGGCGCTCGCCTGCGCGCCGGGATGGCGGTGCCAATGGCCATTGGGCAAGCGGATCACGTTGCTCTGCGCCGCGGCTGGGCTCGTCTGGGCGGCCGCCACGGGCTGTCATCATCTCGTCTACAGCACGGCAGACTGGCAAATCAGAGATGCCGTGCTCCGCGACCTGTCGCTGGGGCCCTGGCCTGTGGCCTACGCAGAAGTGGCGGGCGGGCCGCATTGGCTCCTCCGCGCGCCAGTCGGGTACTATCTTCCCGCCGGTCTCGTCGGCCAGGTCTTCGGGGTCCCGGTCGCACAGGTGGCGCTCTGGCTGTGGTCTGCCGCCGGCTTCGCTCTCACTCTGATGCTTCTCGCCGCACTTGCGGCGGCCTTGGCTTTGCCACGGCCCGGCCGCAGCTTCGCTGTGCTCGCCAGCGTCTTCATGCTTTTCGGCGGCCTCGATGTCGTGCCCAACCTCTGGCTGGACAGCCGGGCTGGCGCGGGCCTGCTTGCCAGTTGGGGGCGCGGCGGGGAGTGGTGGGCCCGCCTATTCCAATACACCGGCCATGTCACAGCAACCCTCTGGGTGCCTAATCATGCATTGCCGGCTTGGCTGCTCGCGCTTCTGCTGCTGCGACATGAACGCGATCCAGGATTTCAGCGCGGCCTGGTAGTGGCGTTCGCGGGCGCCGCCTTCTGGAGCCCGCTCGCGGCGACCGCTGCAGCCGTCCTAGCGGCGGCGGCGCTGCTACGCGCCGGCAGATCAGCCCTTCTGCGAGGCTGCACAGCGCCAGCCAACCTGTTGGCCGCGATCTTCGCAGTGCCAATCTGCCTCTACCTCGTCGCCGGCACCGGTGGCGTGCCGCACTACCCTCTCCTGTCCCGCGACGACACCGGCGAAGCCTTCGGCAGGTGGGCCCTGTTCCTCACCGTCGAGGTTCTATGTTGGGCGGCGCTCGCATCGGTGTTGCTGAGGAGCTGGCTCCTTGCCGCCTCGGTGGTGATGCTTTGCCTCCTGCCGGCATACGTCTTCGGCCCCGGGAACGAGATGACGTCGCGCGGCGGCCTGTCGCCGGTCGCCATTCTCGCCGCCGCGTCGGGCGCCGCGCTGCGCGTGCCCATCACCCGACCGGCGGCGCGCATCGCTCGCTACGGGCTGCTAGCCTGTATGGCGATCATGGCTGCTGGATCCTCGATGGAGGCAAGCCCGCTCATCACCAAGCCGGCCTGGTCAGCCAGCCCGCATTGCTCGCTGATCGAAGCGGCGCGTCAGTCTGTATTCCAAGCGACGACCGATTGGGCACATTACCTCGTGCCATGGCCCGACGATCCGCTCGCCGCTTGGATGCGTGTCCCGCAGCCGCGCCTGATCCCAGGACCGATCGAGACGCCGCCCTGCTGGCCCACCGGGGGCCCCTAGGTTCGCCCCGCGGACACGCGAAGAAGCGACGACAGTGCACGGATGGCGTCCCGCTGGCCGGGCCGGACGAAGCGCGTCTCGCCATCCCGGCCGATGAGGCCACAGGGGCAATGGCGTTCGTTGTCCCACCCCGCGTAATCCATCACCGGGTAGATGCAGACGCCCTCCAAAAATATGTCCGCTCGCTGCGCCGCCTTTAGCTCCTCCGTAACATACGCCAACCAGGCGTCGCCGTCCGGCTCCTCGGCACCGGTTTCCGCCAGCGCCAGCGGGACCGGAAAGCGCTTCAACACGTCGCCCAGCAATAAGCTCAGCCTGCGATAGTTGACGTCGTCCGCGGCAATTCGTGGGCCTCCGAGCACCCACTGATTGTGGGGGTAGTGATTGAGCCCAAGCATGTCGACCGCAGATGGATCCGCGTCGAGTATGGCTGCAACCGAATCCAGGGCGGCCGCGCGGTATCTGCTAGCGTCGCGAACAGCCCGCTCGCTCTCGTCCTGCGGCGCGATCCAGATGAGCGGCTCGCACAGAACGATCGGCGCGCGCACCCCAGCGTCTCGCAACGCGTCCACGGCGGTGAGATGGCCGCGAACGAGCTGTGCCTTTAACATGTCACCTTGGCCGACCAGAAACGGCGCGAACCTGCCTGTCTCCCCACCGGCCCAAGCCCAGAAGGCGATCTCGTTGACCGGCACCAGACCGGCGGCAGGCGCTCCCTCCTGCTCCAGCATGCGAGCACAGGCGACCGCGAAGTCTGCAAGCCGACGCGGCCAGTCGCGATCCATGACATCCAATCCCTCGGGCAGCCCCCAGTGGCAGATGTCCCAGATCACTTCGACGCCGGCCTCGAGTGCTCCCTGGACCTGGCCTCGGGCCGAGCTCCAGTCATAGAGACCGGCGCCGCGCTCAATCAGGTGCCACCGAAATGCCTCGCGCGCGGTCTCAACGCCACAGCGCTTGAGGATTTCATGGTCCTGAAACGCCCAGCGGTCGTGGGCCGTCCCCGCGATGCTATCCACCCGACGACGGTCGAAGCGATGGTGGCTGGCCCCCTCGAAGCCCCCCCACGCGAAGCTGCGAAATCGCGGTTGCCGCACCTTACTGCGCAGCCACCGCGACGGCCTCGGTTCGCGGGGCCAGGAGCTTTCGCGCCGTCGCAAGTGCCTGCCCGACCACCTGATCCATGTTCATGTAGCGGTAGGTGCCGAGCCGGCCGAGGAACGTGACGCCCGTCTCCGCATCCGCAAGCGCCTCGTAGCGCCGGAAGAGCTCGCGATTGGCAGCACTGGGCACGGGGTAGTAGGGATCCCCATCAGCGCGTGATCGCTCCCGGCAGATGCTCGTCCATCGATGTTGCTGTCCCGTGAGGTGCTTGAACTCGGTGCAGCGCGTGTACGGCGTGTCCTCGACGGGATAATTGATGGTGGCGACCGGCTGGTGGAACTCCACCGGCAACGTCTCATGCTCGAAAACCAACGAGCGGTAGGGCAGCGGACCAAAGCGTCTGCCGAAGTAGTCATCAACCGGACCAGTGTAGACCATGTGAGCGTACCGGCCTTTCGGCAGGTCATTGTGCTGCGTGCCGAGAAGCACCGTGATGTTGTCGTGGTCCAGCATGTTCTCGAACAGCCGGGTGTACCCGTGGCGCGGCATACACTGGTGCCGGTCGAGAAAGTAGCGATCATCGTCGCTGGTCCGGGTCGGCACCCGTGCAGTGACGGAGCGGTCGAGCTGCGAAGGGTCGACCCCCCACTGCTTTCTCGTGTAACCGCGGAAAAACATCTCGTAGAGCCTGCGTCCGACCGACGTGACCACAAAGTCCTCGGCCGAGACGACGCGGTCGACCGGTTCCGCCAAGGTCTTCAGGAACGCTTCCGCTTCGGCCTCCGATCGAAGGTCCACCCCGTACACCCGGCGCAGCGTGGTCCGATTGATGGGCATGGGTACCAGCCCGGCCGTCACCTGCGCCAGGACGCGATGCTCGTAAGGGCGCCACGCCGTGAAGCGAGAGAGGTAGCCGAGCACCTCGTCGCTATTGGTATGGAAAATGTGCGGCCCGTAGCGGTGAATGAGAATACCGGCCGCATCGTGCTCATCGAAGGCATTGCCGCCAATGTGGCTGCGGCGGTCTACGATCAGCACCTTCCGACCGGCCGAGGCAAGCCGTTCCGCGACAACCGCGCCTGCAAATCCGGCGCCGACGACCAAGCAATCGGCCATTGCGACAGGCGTCGTCATCGCGACGGGAGCTTGCAAGGCCCGGCGCTCGACCCGTCCGAGCAGCTCTCGCATGCTGCGCTGGATTCCGTCCCAGGACATCGCCGCAAGCATTGCGTCGACGGCTTCGAAATCAGCCATTTCCTGCCGCCCGATGGCGCGTTCGATCGCTGCGACGAAGCTCTGAGGGTCAGCGCCGATGCCGACGGCGTCCAGACCGGCGAAGCGCTTCAGCACGTCGCAAATCGGGGTGGAGACAACCCTGCACCCACCGGCCAGATACTCCGGCGCCTTCGTCGGACTGATGAACCGCGTCGCCTCGTTCATCGCGAACGGCATCAGCGCCACGTCCCAGTGCGCAAGATAGGCCGGAAGATCGCGATAATCTCGGCCGCCGAGCCAATGAATATTCGGCGCTTGCGGCATCTCGTCCGGCCGCAGCTTCGCGACGGGGCCGAGCATCACCAGTTGCCAGCTCGGTCGTAGCCGCGCGATTTCCGACAGCAATCCCATATCCAGGCGCTCATCGATGACGCCAAAATACCCAATCCGGGGTCGACCGATCGCGCGCTGATCAGCCGGCTCCGGCAGCCCGCTACGCGCAGCCGCGAAATGCGGAAGATCGACTCCACTCGGGAAGCAGTGGATGTTGGGATGCCGGCTTTTCCTGGCCTCGAATAGGCTCACTCCGCCAGTAAAGACGACATCGGCCACTCGCATCAGCCGGCGCTCCTGGACCTTCAGCGCCTCTGGGGCGAAGCGGAAAGCCGACAGCTCGTCCATGCAATCAAAGGCAATCGCGCTCCAGGGAACATGATCCGAGAAGGCAAGTGCCATGGGAGTGTAATACCACGCCGTCGCCGGCGCCCGGCCCTCCAGGAAGCCGTCCAGCAGTTTTCGCACCGCTTCGATCGCCGAGGGGTCGCGCAATATCGGCGTCAGCACGCGGACGTTGGTGCGCTGGCAGATGTGGATGCGGAGGGCGTCAGTCTCGCCCTGAAGCGGCTCTTCAAAGAACGAGACATCGCGCTGCTGCGCAAAGCGGGACATCAGTTGCTGAGGCCGCTGGAAGACGGAATCCCAGCGAAGATGAGAGAAGCAGATCAGAGGATTGTTCTGGGCTGCATGCGCAGCCGCGCGGCCTTCGCCGGCAGTGTCCATGGCGCTATCGTCCTTGCTTCGAGAGGAGGGGTGCGGGAACTACGCGCGCCGTCGGCGGCCCTGGGCACCCTGCACCGCCTCCGCCCGGACGCTGGCCCTCCCCCGGGCGGCAGCGACGCATTCGATCGAGCAACCTGAGCCGCGGACGTCCATGCGCATCGCTTCCGGACTCCGTGTAATTTGGATGACCATATTGGCTGTCCCGTCTGAAGAGCTGGGGCGCCATAGCTGACAGCACCTCAGAGCGCGGGAACCCGCGGCTGAGTTGATAAAGCCGATCCCAGGCCGTCGGTTGTTCTAGGCTGAAGCTACGCCGCGGAAGGTGCTCGAACATGAGCGTTGGGTCCTTGAACCGGGGCACCATCGACGTCGACCGCGAGCGATGCGGAACGCGGTGGCCAACGCGCCGCGCCCGCGCAGTCGCCGCACTTCCGGAGACAGGCTTACCGCTGCGTCGAGCGATTACACCGCGGTGCGCGCCGCCGGTGCCGCCGGCGCAGCCAGGCTGTCGGCACCGGGCGCGGTCCGAGGGCGCGCCCCGTGCCACGGTACGAGGGCGTGCGTGCGCTGCAGCTGGTCGAGGCCCAATAGAGATTCAGGTTAGAAGGTCAGAGGCCGTGGAGTTCGGGCCGCGATTCCTGGAATGCCGGTGCGCCGTTCCCCAGGGCGCCAGACTGCAACCGCCAAATCCTACGGAAATGACCGGCCTGTTGCAGCAGATCGGCAGGCCGGCCGTCTTCGACGACAGTTCCGTTCTGCATGACAAGCACACGGTCGAAGGCCAGAATGGACGATATTCGGTGCGCGACGGCGATCACCGTATGCCCACCCATCAGGTCCACGACAGCCTTCTGGAGCAGAATTTCCGACTCCGAGTCGAGTGCGGACGTGGCTTCGTCAAAGATGACGATTGGCGCCATCTTCAGGAACGCGCGCGCGAGCCCAATGCGCTGACGCTGTCCGCCCGACAGCTTGGCACCGCGCTCACCCACGACTGTGTGGTAGCCATAGGGCAATCCCTGGACAAAGCCGTCGCACAGGGCCGCGCGCGCCGCGGCGAAGATCTCCTCATCGGTCGCGCTCGGGCGCGCGATCCGGATGTTCTCCATCACGCTCCGATGAAACAGGCTGACCTCCTGCGGCACGACTGCGAGCGCGTCTCGCAGACTGTCCTGCGTGACGCTGCGCACAGACCGGCCGCCGACAAGGACCTCTCCTTCCTGCGCGTCGTATAGCCGTTGGATGAGGCTTATGAGCGTCGACTTACCCGCCCCAGAGGGACCCACGATCCCGACCTTCTGTCCGCTCGGGATGCAGAGCTTCAGATTGCGGATCGCGTCCTCGCCAGCCGCCCTGTAGCCAAAGCTGACATCCCGGAATTCGATGCTGCCGCCGCCGCGCTGCAGTCTGCAGGATCCCAACCCGTCCGTGAGGAGCGGCGGGCTGCCGATCAGCGAGAGGGTCTCCTCGATGAACCCGAACTGCTGTCCAATATCCACGAGGGACAGCACGAGATCGCGTACCCCATGCAGGATCCGGAATGTCAGCGCACTCACGATAACGACGTCACCGCTGGTGATGCCACGCTCTTGCCAGCGGTAGACGGCCCAGCAAAGTATGGTGGTCGCAACAACCCAGAGCACGACGTCGAAGAGCAGGCGGATCCTCTCAATGTACATCCAGCTCCGACGCTGGATCGCGGCTTCCTTTCTGAACTTCTCCACCAGCCTTTCGCCCTCAGGCACCCGTGCGGAGAACGCCTTTATGGCCCACATGTTGGAGATGACATCCGTCAGCTCTCCGGCCGTCTCTCCCGCTTCCGCGGCATAGGCTTTGTGCAGCGGCTTACCCTTCTTGCCCAGCAGCAAAAGCCCCACTGCGATTGCAGGAACAGCCGTCCCAAGCACCAGAGCCATACGCCAGTCGATCATGCTGAACACGACCATCGCCCCCGCGAAGTCGACGCAGGGCGGCGCGATCCGCCAGGTCACGGTATTCGCAAG
Source organism: Plastoroseomonas hellenica (assembly GCF_018129085.1). GTDB lineage: Bacteria > Pseudomonadota > Alphaproteobacteria > Acetobacterales > Acetobacteraceae > Plastoroseomonas > Plastoroseomonas hellenica. The sequence continues at coordinate 147,289 of NZ_JAAGBB010000008.1, read as the reverse complement.
CGCACCGAAGTTGCCGGCCGTCGCAGTGATGCGCTGGCCCAGGGAGCCAGCGCGATTCTCGAGGAAGTAGGAAATCGGGTGGCCACCCAGGTGGGAGAACAAGTCGGCCCGCATCTCCACACCGGCACCAAGGGTGGCTTTGCAGCCGATCCAGCCGCTCACGCGCCATAGCAGGCTTTCCGCCGCGATCAGCCCGATAAAAGCGGTCAAGGCAGCCCAAACCGCACTATGCGTGTGAGGCGCCTCGCCGGCCATCGCATCGATAAGAAGCTTCATCTCGAACTGGACTGCCACGGCGCAGGAGGCAGCGAGGAGTATGGCGGCGGCCAGCGCGGCGAAGTGCGCCCGCCACCGAGAAATGTAGTGCCAGATGAATTGTGTAGGACTCCCGAGATGATCGCGTGCGCCCTCCGCATCCCCGGGCGGTCCGGGGCGGCACGCCCGTTCATCCATGACGGCTCTCCATGCGCCTCTCCCGTTGATGCTGCTCGTTGAGTGGCAGTCGCACCCCGACGAACATCACGGCGATCGCTCCTGTCCGCGAGGATCAATCCGCGTCCCGCCATGCCGTTGCCCGCCTTCGGGCACGAACTGCGGCGGTGTATTGGCGGCGGTCACGCGCGGCTTGCGATGGCCGGCCTGGTCAGGCCGGGGCCATCTGACACCGTGCCGCGCGCTTTCCACAGCCGGCCGACTCGCTCCAGCTTGTCACGTTGATCTCAGGGGTGAGGACCGCCCCCATCCGGCAACAGCGATCCGCCTGCCGCATTGCTCCTGCGGGCGCGGCGGAGCTCTTGCAGCAGCCTTCCGCAGAGTGGCGTCGCAGAACGGACCATGCTTTCGCCCAACCCGCATGTCGCCTGTGAACGCGGTCATCTCTCCAGGCAGGCATTCGCCTGCTGCTGGTGCATTTGGAGGACTTCATGAAAGTATTCTCGACGCGCACGCATGCCGTGATCGACTACCTAACGGCCCTGCTGCTCATCGTCGCGCCCTATGTCCTGGGCTTCGCGGATGCCACCGCGGCACAGTGGGTTCCGCAGATCGTCGGGGCCGCGATACTGGCCTCATCATTGATGACCGATTATGAGCTGGGCGTAGCTCGGGTGATCCCGATGCCCGCCCACATCGGGCTCGACATGATCCTGGGCGCGCTGTTGGCAGCGTCGCCATGGCTCTTCGGCTTCGCCGACCGCGTCTTCTGGCCGCACCTAATTGTCGGGCTTTTGGACATCGCGATCGCCATGACGACGCGATCGTCTCAGGACCTCGCGGCTGTACGCTCTCGCTGACCGGCCACGAGAGCGGAGCGGCCAGCCCTGCTCCCTCGGGAATGCGGGGGCGCTGCGCGTGCGGGCCGCGGCTGGTAGCCACGCCCCGAAACGGGGCGGGCCGCCGCAAGTGGCCTTCGCGGCCGGCTCCCGGCTCGGGCGAATTCGCCCCATCCTCCCGGCGCGGCCGGGTCAGCCTCGCAAGAACGATTTTGCCTATGCCCCACGGCGCCGAGCGGTATGCGCTCAACTGCGAGATACCGCCGAGGCAGACGGGACCTATCCGGTCCGTGACGCGCCCCTGCTTCAAAGAGAGCAGCCGCGCATGGCGGGCATGGAAGCCGGCAGCGTCACAGGCGCCGGCAACGCCCCAACAGGATTCGCGCATTGCGGCCGCAGCGGAGCTGCGGTTGCAGGCTCGCCCGCCGTCGCGGGGCTGCCCGAGTTCCGCCCGGCTCGCGGATCTCCAACTCGGCGAGAAGTGTCCAGACCCGGTGCGGGTCCAAGGGCACCTCCGGGTCGTTCAGCAGACCATTGAGTTCCGCCAGCTTTGTCTGTTGCTCTCTATGCGTGAGCATCGTGCGCATTGGTCTACCCTCCTAACGTTCTCCCCGTACACTGTGGGTCGCTCGGCCCAATTCACCGACGTTCTGTTGCTCCACCGCGTGGAGGCTAGAGCTCCGCCGCGTCTTGATGCCGGGCCCGGTCCGCTGCCGTCTCTTCGGCTGGCCGCTCTGCCCCAACATCTCCTGACGCTGCCGGTCGGCGCTCCAGCAAGTCGAAGCCATCGCCGTCACCAAGGACGTGAAGCCGGACGTGATGGATCGAGAGGGCGCGATGCGGCTCCGCTTCGGCGATATTCGAGTGAGTCACGCCACCCCCATCGACGACATAGACGCCACCGCTGCCAATGACGGAGAAGCGATCCGTTCGGAGGACAATCGCAGTATCTTCGTCGATGCCAATGCCGAGCTCGCGCGGGTTCTGCGCAACAGCTCCGAGCAGGCGGCCGATGCGCCCACGCTCCGCAAAGTGCTGATCGATGATGACGTCGCGCACGAAGCCAAGTCCGGGAGCAAGATGCAAGTCACCGATCCGGTGCGTCTCTCGGCTGCTGCCCCTGACCAGCATTGTGTCGCTCATGGCCGACGCGCCCGCCGAGGTCCCGGCGATTACCCCGCCGGCCTCATGAATCGCACGGACGCGTTGTTCCACCGGCGTGTCGCCCAACTGGCTGCTGATCCGAAGCTGGTCGCCGCCGGAGAAGAAAACGCCGCCCGCGCCATCGAAGAGGCGAAGCTTCTCCTCGTCGTGGGTTTCGGACCGTTCCTCGACATAGAGTTCGACCAGGTCGGTCACCCCTATGGCCGTGAACGCCTCACGGTAGGCTGCAAAATACCCGTCTGGCTGGTGCGAGGCGACCGTCGCGATGACGAGCCGTCCGCCCCGCAAATGTCGGGCCACCTCGTGCAGGATAACTCGGTCGCCCTCCTTGTCCTCATGGCCGCCGATGATCACCAGTGGGCCGGTGCCCACACGCCTTCTGTCGGTCATGGCCCGGCTTCCTCCTGCTTGTGCAGGTAGATCCGAGGGCGGCCATCTCTGCTGGTCGCCATGGCAACCGCAAAATGCGCTGTATTGTGCGCCCAGCCAATCCGCCCGGCACGATCGATCGCAACGCCGCCGGCCTCATAGCCAAGGCGCTGGACTCGAGCCATGGCGTCGTCCATCGCGCGCTGCGGCGATTCCACGAGGAGTTCCATTGCGTGCGCGGCCAACAGCGCCCGCGCGATCCCCTCCCCATCCCCGGAGAAGCAGACCGCCCCTCGCTCGTTGTCGGCGTACAGCCCGCAACCGGGCAGGGGCGAGTCCCCAACCCGACCCGGAAGGCAGCCCTCGATTCCGCCCGTGGAGGTACCCGCCGCAACATCGCCGCGCGCGTCGAGTGCGACGCAACCCACAGTGTCGCAGCCGCCGGCATTCAACTCCGCTCCCGCGTTGAAGTCGGCAAGCTCGACGCCATGCGCCAGAGCAAACCGACGCGCGCCATCCGCCACAAGCAGTGTCGGACGTTCACGCAGCATCATCCGTGCCACGGTGATCGGATGGCGCACATCACGAATGGCCGCAACCCCGCCCAGATCGAGCCTGCCGCCTTCCATCAGTGCTGCATCCATCTCGACGTCGCCGTCGGCATTTCGGGATGAGCCACGTCCGGCATTGAAGGTGCCGTCATCCTCGAGCCTTCGGATCGCCACTTCGACGGCGCTGACGGCGCTGCCCCCATACCGGAGAACGTGAAGGCCTGCCTTGAGCGCCTGGAGACACCCCATCCGGTTGGCCTGCTCCTTATCACGGGCGATCCGCTTCGCTCCCCCGTGCAGCGCAATGGTCCAGCCCTCGGTTTGGCCATGCATGGTCAGACCACCTCGGCGGCTTGGCGCGGAAGCTCGGACGGCAGCGGCGGCGTGAAGGCCAGCACGCGCGACCAGACGGCCTCCACCGAGGTCGGCGTCAGAACCACCAAATCACCCGGATGTGCCATCCCCAGACAGAGATCGACAGCCTCGATCTCGTCGGGCACCTGGTGGAGCCGCTCGGGTGGAAAGTCCACGGCGGCGACCCCTTCCGCGATCAGCCGCATCACTTCGCCTGGAGCGCGTCCACGACCGTCCGGGCGTTCGCGCAGCACCACGACGTCGAAGACGCGGCCGGCAATTCGTCCGAGTTCCCGCATGTCGTCGTCCCTGCGGTCCCCCGGCGTGCTCACCATCCCGATCACGCGGCCCTCCCTCGGCCGCAGCTTGGTGACGAGGTCGCAAAGCGCCCGCAGGCCGGCGGGGTTGTGTGCATAGTCCATGATCACCCGGAAGCCATGGCCGTCGTGCACGTTCAAGCGACCTGGCGACTGCTCGAAGGAGGAGAAGCGCTGCAGGGCGCCGCGGATCACCGGCGGCGGAATACCCTGCGCGTAGCACATCGCAACAGCCGCGAGCGCGTTCTGGATGTTGAATGCGGCCAAGCCTCCAAGCGTCGCCGGAATCTCCGCCACACCCATCAGGGGCAGTCGCCGCCCGTTGTCATAAAGAACAACTTCGTTGCCGATGCTCGCTGGCTCCTGCACCACGGCGAGCCCCCCGGCCGAGACATGCTGGCGGACGACATCCGACAGGCTGTCCTGCATCGAGAACCAGGCGATGCGGCCGCCAGCGTGACGCGCCATCGCCAGCGTCAACGGATCATCGGCATTCAGCACGCTACAACCCTCACGGCGCACCGACTCAACCACGACCGATTTCACCGCTGCCAGGTCCTCCAACGTCTCGACCTCCTTGAGCCCGAGATGATCTGCCTGGACATTCAGAACGGCGCCTACATCGCAAAGTTCGAATCCCAGCCCCTCACGAAGGATCCCACCTCGCGCCGTCTCCAGCACCGCGGCTTCGACCGTCGGATCTCTCAGCACCATGCGCGCGCTGCGGGGACCACTGCAGTCACCCTCCATGATCCGATCATCGTTGATCCAGATGCCGCTGGTGCTGGTCATGCCGACGGTGTAGCCGCAATGCCGCAGGATATGGCCGACCGTCCGCGTCGTGGTCGACTTGCCGTTGGTGCCGGTGATTGCCAGGATCGGAATGCGGCCGGTCGCACCGTCAGGAAACAGCGTCTCGATCGCCGGCCGGGCGATATCGCGTGCCCAACCCTCGAACGGCTCCAGATGCATGCGAAAGCCCGGCGCCGCATTCACCTCGATGATCCCGCCACCGGTCTCCCGGACGGACCGCCCGATATCGGGTGCGATGAAGTCTATGCCCGCGACGTCGAGCCCGATGATGAGGGCTGCACGCCGGGCGATGGCAGCGTTTTCCGGGTGAATATGATCCGTACGGTCGATCGCGGTGCCGCCCGTGGAGAGATTGGCGGCATACCGCAGCCGGACCCAGCAACCGTCCTCGGGCACGCTCTCCAGCGTGAGCCCGGATTGTGCCAGTATCGCGCGCAGCTGGCCGTCAACCTCGATCCGCGTCATGGTCCTTTCATGTCCACTGCCGCGCCGAGGATCGCGGTTCTCCCGCTCGATGAGTTCAGCGATGCTCGCGGAGCCGTCACCGACGACATGAGCAGGCACGCGCTGAGCGACGGCGCGGACCTCACCGCCGATGACCAGGATGCGGTGGTCCTCGCCAACGAACTGCTGCTCGACGATCACGCGACGACTGCGCTCGGCAGCGTGGTCGAAGCCGGCGCGCACTGCTTCCGGTGTTCGGAGGTCGAGGCTGACGCCGCGTCCGTGGTTGCCGTCGAGCGGCTTGGTGACAACGGGGTAGCCGAGCCTCTCCGCCGCGCCGGTAGCGTCCTCGACCGATCGCACGACCTCGCCCCGCGGCACCGGCAGGCCCGAATCCGCCAGGAGCGTCTTGGTGAGGTCCTTATCACCGGCAATCTCGACCGCAATGGATGATGTCCGCCCGGTGATGCTCGCGCGTAAGCGCTGCTGGCGCTTGCCGTGTCCGAGCTGCAGCAGGCTGAAGTCATCAAGACGCATCACCGGGATCCCGCGACGCTCCGCCTCCTGCGCCAAGGACCCCGTCGTGGGACCCAGGGCGGAGCGTTCCACCACGCGCCGCACTGCGTCGACCGCCGCTCCGCCGTTAGGCACGTCCGGCAAACGCGCGCCGCCATGGACGAGGTGCAGCCCGCGCACGCCTCGAAGCTCCGACGGCAGCAGCGCGTTGATCAACTCAAGGGCCAGCCGGCCCGCTGAAGAGGTGCGGACCGCGGTAAACCCAGGCGGCGGTGACTTCCATCGGGCCGACGAGCGGTCCGGCGGCGGACGAGGCATTGTTCATCGCCGTGCTCCAGACAGCTTCTGCTCCGGTGAGCCGGAGCGTCCGGCCACGACCGGATGCTGCTCACCACTCTGGCGCGCGATTGTCCGACCCAGCATCGCTCTTCCCTCCTCGCCACCCGGCCAAGGCATTCCGGCCTAGTCCCCGCGCCCAGCACGTGAAGGAAGCTGGGCGGTGTGATTGCCGCGTCGCTTCGGCTTCGGCGTCTCACCGGATCGTCCGGGCGCACCCCGCTCGCCGCCACCGGGCATCTCGTGCGCCGCTGCCGCCCCGCCGCGTTGACCAGCCCCGGCTGCCTGATCGTTGCATCGCCCCATCCCGTCAGCTGAGGCAGGCCTGAAAGGTCTCTTCTGCATCGTCCGAAATTCCCCGTCCGGTGAAGGCGCGAACTTTGGCCCGCTCCGCCCCGCGTTGCCGCGTCCTCCGGGCGTCCGGGCGCGCAAGGCCAGGTTGACGGAGGCGCCGCTCCGAGCTGCGGTCATCGCGTCCATCAGCCAAGCCCCAAGCGCACTCGGAAGTGGTCCAGCGTTCCCGGAAGCCGCCCACTGCTAACGAGATCGACGGGCTGGTGCACCGCCACTCGGTAGCGACGCACGATGGCTGCCAGGAACGAGGCGGCAAGCAGCGGAACGAGGTTGTGCGCCGGGCAAATCCCTGGGCCGCCACTGAATGGGATGAAGGGAGTGGCGTGCGCCGGATCGAGCCCGAGCCAGGTGATCGGACGGAAGCGGTGCGCGTCGGGGTAACGCTGCTCCTCGCGCTGGAAGTAGGGCACGAAAATGAGGATGCCGGACCCGCTCGGCAGCGTGCCGTTGCTCCACGCGGTCTCCTGGGTGGTCTGACGCAGGATCACCGGCGTCGTCGGATAGAGGCGCAGCGTCTCGAGGATGCAGGCGCGGAGATAGGGCAGGTCGCTCCCGGGGTTGTCGATGACGCTGACCTCCGCCTGCGCCTTCTCGGCTTCCGCCGGATGCGCAGCGAGCAGCGTGAGCGCGCGCATCGCCGTAATGCCGGCTGGTTCCATCGCAAACAGCCAGTGGGTGACCTGATCCGCAATCGCGGCCGCGGCGCCGGGTCGCATGGTGGCGATGAGCCCGGCGAGGCTGCCTGGCTCTCCGCGAGCGAGATGCGTGCTCAACCGGGCCTGAAGTGCCTCCAGAGCACCCCGCCGCTTTGGCACCATAAAGGCCCAGTTGGCTCGGCCGCGCAGTCGCGCCAGCAGGTCCGTCAGTGCGCGGTCGTCGCGCGCCCCGTCGCCGAGGATGATGCGGCGTGCCATGCGGGACCAGGCTTCGATGAAGTTGGCCCAGGTGAGCTCGGGTGCCGGGCCGATGTCGTGTAGCAGCGCCTCCACCTCCTGCTCCGCGCAGGCGCGGAATCCGTCTGCGAGGCGGTGCATTGGCCGCGCGCTGTCCAGCACCTGATCGTTGAAGGCGCGGCGCTCGGCCCGTTCCGGCCCGGCCGAGATCAGTGAGACATGCGGTTCGAAATGCGCGAGTGCCGCGCGCTTCTCGCTGCTTGCCGGCGAGAAGGGATCGGGCGTCTGGTTCAGCACCCGCTGCACGTCCGAGGAGGCGAGCAACAGCGCCTGCGGACGGATGGGGTTGCGGATCAGCACCGGCCCGTCTCCGTAGGCCTCCCGCAGCGCCTGCATACGGGCAACCGCAGCGTTGTCGAGGTCGAGCCCGGCGGACACACGCACCATGCTTCGACGGCGGATGAGGATGCCTTTGTTCCAGGTCGGCAGCGCGACCTTCAGCCAAAAGCCGAACGAGTCCCGGAGGGTCATGGCAGGCACCGTGGCACGCGCGTTCGACAATCCCTGAAGCCCGTGGCCGCGAGCGGTTCCCCACATACCAGTCCTCCCCGCCGCCTCAGTGGGTGCGGCCATGAGCCGGTCGCCCCTCGACTTCCCAGGAACGTCCACCTGCACGGCTCATGGCAGGATTAACTATCCCGAAACGGGGAAGTTCGAGCCCGCACACGCCCAGGACGAGCACACTGCTCGGCGCAGCTTGAGCGTTCACAAGGCGCCGGGTCGGCGGCTGGCGGAGTGGTGCATGCGTGAGAGAGAGTGCCGCCTGCGCTCCGCTTTAGCGCTTGCGGCACAGCCGAATGCCGGTGAGGCGCTGGAGTCGGCGCTGGGACCCCAGTTGGACCGCCCTGAGCCAGGCGATGCGGTCGCCGCGGGACGAGCAGCGGACAGCTTCCGGTCCAACTCCCACACGAGAGCGGCGACGCGGGTCGCGCCGGTGCGGGAGTGAGGCGTAGGCGCGCTCACGCGGGCAATAGCTTGGGCCGCGGCAACGCAGCGGAAGCACCCGCGCCGCGGGTGCCTCCCTGGGCTGTCACTGGCGAACTGGGCGCACCAAAGCCGGAGCGTGCGTCACTCGTCCGGAGCCATTTGCATCCGCGTGAGCTCGTTCTCCGCTCCCCGGGCCGCAGCTGCGGTTCGTGGCAGGTAGGGCAGCGATGAAAGGCGCCGTAGAGTGGCCTCGCCACCACCGACGAAAATCGGAGCAGACAGCGCGCCTGCGGCGCCGCCCGTGTCGCCTCTCAGCATACCATCGCGCGCCACGAACAAGGCGCCTATCACGGGCTGCGGCGGCGCATCCTGCGCAATGCCAGCTGCCGCGCGCCACTCGGATCGCGCCTGCAGAAAGCCTTGGGCAATGATCGGGGAGAACTCCCGCCACCGCTGATTGCTGGTGAGATCGACTGCAAGATACTCCGCCTGCGCAATCGCGAGCGCCGAGTCCACCGGCCTCTGCGCCAGGTTGGCCGGGGTCGCGAAAGCGTAGGAAGTATTCAGGATGGCATAGCGGCCGGAGTCTCCAAGTCCCTGGACGGCGGCCTCCGGCAGAGTGGCATTCTCCGACGGCAAAGTTGCGCATGCAGCGACCAGCGACATCACCAGAACGGGCAGTACGATGCGAGCCTTCATTGATAATCTCCATAGCGACAATGTAGAGCGCGTCGGGTTCGAGGTCATATCCAATGCTACAAGGCCCCCCATGTGGCTGAGCTGTCACCGACGCTCGACAGGCCCATAGCCGCGGGAGCGCCGCGTCTACCGCTGCCGTCAGGAGGAGTCGTCATTGGCCGCGGTCGACGGGAGGGCCGACACCGGCATCTCCCACGCGGCGTCCGCGATCACAGTGACGGCGGCGACCACATCCTCTGGGACCATGTGGTGGACCATGTGTCCGCTCCAATCCACGATCCACAACTCGCTTCGTCGCAACTGCTCGTGCAACGCTCGGGACTGGCGGTCGATATCCACGATGCGGTCGCCGGCGGCTGCCATGACAATCGCCGGCACCGACAGCGCTGGATAACGCTTCGCGAGAGCGGCGGCGCTCGGCACCATCAGCGCGGTATCCTCCCCCATGGCGCGGAGCTGCGAGGGCCGGAGCGCCATCTCCAGAGAGAATTGCTCCCGGAACTCGGCAGTGACCGGCTGCGGGGCGAACAGCTTTCGGACGAACCACGGCCCGAGCAGCCGGCCGAGCAAGGGCGAGACAGTATAGCGGAGCAGATCTCCCAGCACCGGCAGCCCGGTGCCCGACAGCAAGGCGACATCCATGCGGGCAGTGGGCGCGTAGTAGCCGGCCAGCAACACCAGGCCACTGGTGTCGAGCGGGTCCGCCAATGCCAGTTCGAGGGCGACCATGGCCCCCCATGAGTGACCAAGGATGATCGGCCGGCGAACGCCGAGCTGACGAAGCGCTTCCCGGATCACCGCCGCCTGCTCGCTGGCCGTCCAGACCCGATCACGCGGCCGCTCGCTATAGCCGAAGCCGGGCCGGTCGAAGGCGATCACGCGATGGCGTGCGGCCAGCCTCTGGAATACGCCGGAGATCGCGAAGTCCTCCGCCATTGCCCCGTTACCGTGCAGGAGAACCACCGGCTTGCCTTCGCCCTGCTCGAGGTAATGGAGCCGCACACCATCCGCCTCGACGAAGCGCCCCCTCGGCGGGTGGCCATCCTCCGTGCAACGCGCGAGAAGGTAGTTGGTAACGGCAGCGGCCCCGAGCAGCAGAGCCGCGACCGGAAGCGCCGCAAGGCGGCCACGCGCCGACGAGGCCGGCAGACGGGTGGCGCGATCATGGGACTGCATTCAGAACTCCAAACCGAGAGAGGGGCGCCCCCCTCCGCCCCTCCATGGACTTCAGACCTGGGCCGAGATTTGCTCGATCTGCGCGCCCGAATTCGGCTGCGCGGGACCGAGCATAGGCTCCTGACCGAGCGGCGCATTCTGCCGCATCGAGAAGCTGCCGTTCCCGTCGAGCGACGGGCCGCTGGTGAAGCGTCCGGCCGGCGGCGGCTCACCGCCGCGTTCGCTGCCCAGGAAGACGTAGCTGAACTCCTGCTTCTCCTGCGCCTGGTCGAAGCTGTTCGGGATCGGCAGCGCGGCGGCGCCGCCAAGCTCCTCGATCGCGGCGAGCCATTGCTGCTGATGCATGGTGTCGCGCGCGATCAGGAATGACAGCATGTCCTTCATCCCGGGGTCTTTCGCCGCGTGGAACAGTCGAACGGCCAGGACGCGACCGGTCGCCTCTGCCGTGACGTTGGCATACATGTCGGCGGCGAGGTTGCCGCTGGCATAGACGTGCGAGCAATCGAAGGGCAGCCCGTCCGAATTTGCCGGCAGCGCCGCCAGGCCTGTCGAGAGAATATGCCGCTGCAACATACCCTCGACGACGTGCCGGGGGCGCTCTCCGCCGAGCACGGCGTTGACGATCGGATGGGCCTCAGCCGCGCTCTCCTGCAGGGTGAGCGGTGCGTTCTCCAGGTTCATCGCAACCGCGGTCGCGAGCATCTCGATATGCCCGATCTCTTCCGTCGCGGTATGCAGCAACATATCGCGGTACTTCGGGCTCGGACCGCGTGCCCCCCAGGCCTGGAAGAAGTATTGCAGGCAGACCCGGATCTCACCCTCCACCCCGCCTATCGCTTGCTGAAGTTGGCGCGCGAAAAGCGGATCGGGCGTCTCGACGCGCACCGGATACTGCAACCGCTTGTCATGGAAATACATGTGGACCTCCCGCATAGGCGCAGGACCGCGCCGCGCGTTGAACCTCGTCACGAGCGGGCAGGTTGCCGAGACTGCACGCACGCCAGCGTGCAGGGACACCGCTCAAGCCACGGCCGGCTGCGCCCCGAACAGCTATCGGCAGAACAAGAAAATTCGCGGCAATACGTCGATTTGCTGCGCAGACGTGGCTGCGGGTGAGACCCGCCCTGCTCGCCGCCTATCGCAGCGGAGCCGGTTCACCCAAGCTCACACGCTTAAGGTCGTCACGCAGTCCTCAAAACCTGAAGCGAATACTGGCGGCGCGCAGCAGACGGATTTCGGCAGAGGCGGATGCAAGAGACCTGCCCGCGAGAGCCTCGGTACTGAGCCACGCCCTTGCTCTTGGGAGCCAATGGAGAGTCGTGGAACCGGCACTGGGCACCGGTCCGGCCGCGGCGGGAAGGAGGGCTCATCGCCAGCTCCATCATCGCAGCATCCAGCTCACCGGCGACCAGCAGCAGCCGCACCGCCAGACCCTGCTGTCGGAGCTTGCCGACCCGCCCGCAAGCTGGTGTCGGCGCCATTCAGCCCCGCAATCGCGCGACCGCGAGGCACAGCAATTCCGGTGACAGGCAGACGCTCGCGCGCATCGGCGCGTGTAGCGGAGCGCGTTGCACTCGGGCAACGCGTCCGAGCGCCACACCGCCGGCACAGACGCGATCTCAACCCTGAGATGCCGTAGCGCTGGATGCGGTGCTCGCCACGAAGCGGGACACCGCGACCACCTTATCGGTTATGGGCAGGTTGTGCCGCTGTCACCTCGATGCGGCGCATCTTGGCGTCCAGTGCTGGAGCCGCGGCGAGACCAGCATGCGGAGCCGGCGCGGTCGACAGTGAGAAGGATGCATAGAGCAGACGGGAGCCCGCCCCCGGACGCAAGATATCGGCGCTTCAGCAGGAGCCCGTATCATGGAGACCCAGCCCAGCACTGTCCCCGTGTTCTGCGAAAGCTGACGCCGCCCAGGTAGAGGCAGGCGGAATGTACGGGCGATAGTAGCCGCGCGACGGCAGAAGAACTCCCGCGACTAGCCACCTCGTCCGGTGATGTCCTGCAGTTCGTCAATTCGATTCGACGCCTCCGCCTTGCTCAGGCCGGGATCAAAGGGCTGCTTCGCTTGCTCGCAGAGCGTCTTGAGGTATGAGGCCTGCGCACCGGTCATCGGCTCGTCCCCTGTGGTCCAGTCGTCCGGGTCTTTAACCGCGTTCGAGTTCGGGTCCGGATGGGCTTTGGGATTTGCGTTCGGGTCCGAATTGCCCTCGCGAAAGCCAGGCGCCCTGTTGTTTTGTGTCATGTCCGATCACCTCCAGAAGCGTTCTCTTAACGTTCCCGCGCAGGCGAGGTTGCGGCGCCCTCGTCAGGCGCGCAGCGGACCTGTGAACGGCCTGCCCGACTGGCGGCAATCGAGTCTGCAACTCTTTCGCCGCTCCGCGCGTCTCGCAGGAATGTCAGGGCAAGCGCATGGCTGAGGATGCACACGGCTTTGCAGGGCCGAGTGACGAGGAGGACGCCCGGGACCGCCTCATCGCGGAACTGCGGGAGGCCGTCTTTGCGCGCGACGAGTTCGTTGCCATCGCCGCCCACGAGCTGCGTAACCCAATGACGCCGATTCTCATGCAAGTCGGGAGTTTGGCTGCTGCCATCGAGGAGCCGGGGGGATGCGTCCCGCATGTTCTGCGACCCCGCGTCGAGTTGCTCCAGGTCGCGGTTCAGGAGTTCCTGCGTCGCGCGACCGCGCTATTGGACACCTCCCGCATCACCTCCGGCCAACTCACGCTCGAGCGGTCCGTCGTCGACTTCTCCGAAGTCGCCCGGGATGTTCTTCGCCGACAGGCCATTGCCGCCCAACTCGCCCGGTGCGAAGTCCAGGCCGATCTCGCCGATCGGGTGGTTGGCCGATGGGACCGCATGGCTCTGGAGCAAATCACCGAAAATCTGGTCTCGAACGCGATTAAGTTCGGCGCGGGTGCGCCAGTCGTCATCCGCGTCTCCGCCCACGGGCAAAGGGCTCGGCTCATGGTGCGCGACAACGGCATTGGCATTCCCGAGGCGGACCGAGAGAGAATATTCGAGCGGTTCGAACGCGCCGTCACGCGCCGGGAACATGGCGGGTTTGGTGTGGGCCTGTGGTTATCCAACCAACTCGTTCGAGCCATGGACGGGACGATGCATGTGTCGAGTGAGGCCGGCCAGGGGGCGAGCTTCGAAGTGGATCTGCCGCTGGACGAACGTGACGGGGAGCGGGAAGGGGCGGTCTAAATGACGCTAAATCGGATTGAGAGGGTGCCGAGCGGCGTTCAAGGTCTGGACGCGATCCTGCATGGCGGCTTCGCCCGCGGCGGCATTCATATCCTGCAGGGCACCCCGGGCGTCGGCAAAACGACCCTCGCAAACCAGATTAGCTATCATCACGCGGTGGGAGGCGGGCGCGTCCTCTACGTCACTCTGCTGTCGGAGACGCACGCGCGCATGCTGCTGAATCTCGGCACCATGAGCTTCTTTGAGCCCGATCGCCTCTTCAATCAGATCTCGTACATCAGCGGCTTCGGTGCGCTGCAGAGCGAGGGCCTTCAAGGTCTGATCACCCTTCTGCGACGCGATATCGTTGCGCACCAGGCTACGGTGCTGGTCCTGGACGGATTGGTCGCTGCGCAGGACAGCGCTGCATCGGATACTGAGTTCAAGACCTTCATCCAAGAGCTTCAAACCCAAAGCGCTCTGCAGGACTGCACCACTTTCCTACTCACGACGGCGAAGGGCCGGAGGGTGCCACCTGAGTACACCATGGTGGACGGCATACTGGAGCTCGGCGAGACGCAAAGGGGCTCGCGTATCGAGCGCGCGCTCTGGGTGCGCAAGCATCGCGGCAGTGACTTCATGCCGGGTCGCCACACCTACCGCATCACTGACGCCGGTCTCGTGATCTATCCACGTATAGAAGTCGCCTACCACGAGATGACGCATGCAGATCAGGCATGGCCCGACAAAATATCGACGGGCGTCGAGGGGCTGGACGCAATGCTCCTCGGTGGCCTTCCCGAAGCGACGATCACAGGCATCGTCGGACCCTCGGGCGTCGGCAAGACGAGCCTCGGAGTGCACTTCATTGGCCAGTCGCGGCCGACGGAGCCAGGCTTGATCTTCGGCTTCTACGAAACGCCGCCGCGGCTCCTGCAGAAAGCAGCGAGTCTCGGAGTGGACCTGAAGAGCGCGGTGGACGCTGGCACCGTGGAGGTACTGTGGCAACCCTGCGGAGAAAACGTTCAGGACGCGTTGGCACACCGCCTGCTCCGGGCGGTCGAGCGCCGACATGTGCGACGCGTTTTGCTCGATGGGCTCGGAGGATTCCTCGAAGCGTCTCTCGAGCCCGAGCGGATCGGCCGCTTTTTCGCTGTTCTCACCAACGAGCTCAAGGCCCGGGGTGTTTCGCTGCTCTACACCATGGAGACCCGCGATATCTTCGGATCCAGTGTCGAGATGCCAGTCACCGGTATTTCGTCCCTGGTCGAGAACCTCATCGCCCTCCGGTACGTCGAGCATGATTCCCGCGCCCGCCGCCTACTCGCCATCCTCAAGTTGCGCGACAGCGGGTTCGACCCTGGCATTCGCCAGTTCGTCATCCAGGACCGCCGCGGCATCGTCGTGCAGGACGAATTCACGGGCCTCCAGCGGCTACTGAGCGGGAGCGCTGAACGCAGCGGCAGTCCGACCGCGCGGGAGGGCACATGACCCTCGTCCTGGTCGTCGAAGACGAACCTCTGATCGCAATGGCCCTCGAGGCGGCTCTGCAGGACGCCGGGTTCGTCGTATCCATCGCGTCGAACGGGAAGCAGGCTCTTGCCCGCTTGGCGGAGCAGCCGCTGGCCGACATCGTGCTCCTGGACATGATGATGCCCGTGATGAGCGGCCCCGCGATGCTGGAGATGATGCGCGAGGATCCCGTGCTGAACGCTATTCCGGTTATCATTCTCAGTTCGCTTCCGCTCGAATCGACGCTTGCGCGCGTCGGCGGCGGTTTGCCCGTCATTCGCAAGCCCTACACGATCAAGGAGGTGCTGCGGGTGATGCGATCGGAGCTGGACCGGGCGGCACGGTCTCCCAAGCAGGCACCCGACCCAAGCGCATGAGCCAGCCGGCATGGGCGCCCTAGACATGGAGCGATAAGCCGCTGGCGGTTCAGCGACGGCCGCGGCGGTCCTAAGCGTCCCGCTTCCTTCCACAGATCTTATCGCGCGTGGCCGCCATCTCGTGCCGCACCAACCCCTGACCGCCATGCGCAGCGTCGGCAAGCGGCTCAATTGACTACATCGCCGCCGAGACACTCTGCAGCGCTCTACGGAGCGTCATGCGCGCCTCCGAACGGCACGCCAGCATGCTATCGGAGCTCCGAGTGATTCCGCGGGGCGAGGCGAGGCGAGGCGACATGCCGATTGCCACTGACGGCATGAGCATTGTGTTTGCCGCCGATCGACCCTGGTCTCGATCAGGTCACCGTGAACCCGCAACCGCCGCCCGTTCCACTCGCTTGGGTTTCCGGTGCTGATGTCGCGCCGCCGCAGGAGAACAGACGATGCCGGAGGCCGTGTGTCCGAAGTGCAGCGCCCCTGCTGGGCGGACGAAGCCAGGCAGCGCCGAAGCTGATGCGGGCGGCAGGACGCTCAGCGAGCTTTCCGGCCAGAGCCAATCCAAAGGGTACGCTTATGCGTGCCTGTACTGCGGGGCGCAGCTGCCGGTTTGGCCCGAAGATCCGCGGCTGACGGCGCCTCCGGCCACGCCTGGGGGCGGAAGCCGCTAGACTGAACTCGTATTCAGCGGAAGCAGAGGGGAGGCGCTCGCCTCCGCTATGATGGGGCGCGCCGAGTGCCGGTGCCTGGCGCCCTACCCCATCCCTTAAGGATCTCATCGCCACTGTTGCCGCACCGCGGCATCGCAGGGCGATGACGCGACATTGGCCCGATGCGGCATCTCGACGTTGCGACGATAATCAGGAGCGGCGCCGCCAACCTCCAGGCCCGAACGCCGGCGGATACGACCGGCGCCTCTCACTGGGCGTTCGCATTGGGAGCGCCGGACGTGAGATCCGGATGCCGGGCAGATCTCCCCTCCGGCCTTGTGGACTAGAATGCCGGAACTTCGTGCTACCCTGCCGGCCCCTCGGCTTTTCAGCCATTACCCCTCTGGCTCCGAGGCCGAGTATGCAGCCGCGGATTGGCGAGGACGCCGCGAACTTCCGAGAGGCTCTGCAGCGGGACCGGGGAATCGCGAACGCCGCAGTAGGCCACTCGGCAAAGCCGACTTTTTGAGGAACACGCCATGTTTGCTGAGCCTCGCACCGATGCTCCGACAGTCCTCGTGGTCGAAGACGAATGGCTGATCGCCGAAGCGCTCTCGCGCGCAGTTCGGGAGCTCGGCTACCGCGCGCTCGGACCAGTCGGATCGGTCGCCGGCGCGCTCGCTGCACTGGATGCGGAGACTCCCGACGCGGTCCTGCTCGATACTATACTCGGTCACGAGAGCAGCGTCGCCGTGGCGGATCGACTGCTGGAGGAAGCGACCCCTTTCGCATTCTTCACCGGGTACAGCGAAGACGACCTGCCCCGGCGCTTCAAGGGGTGTCGGGTGCTGACCAAGCCGGTCTCTGAAGCATCGTTGAAAGCCGAGTTGAAGGCCTTGATCACCTGAGACTGCGACATCAGCTGCGACGAGCTTTTCTCTCTCGCCGAGCACGCCCCGACATCGATACGGACGTGGCCTCTTCGCCCCTGCATCGCCCGCGCGAAGGCTATGAGCGGTTTCTTTCAGCTTGACCGACCCGGCAAAATGGTCGCGATCAGATCTCGGGCGGTGTTTCGGATCACACTGCCCCGCTCGGGCTCGCGCGCCAGCGAGGAGAGGAACGCCTTTGCCTGCTTCAGGGTGATGTGCGGCGGCAGCGGAGGGACGTTGGGGTCGGTGTACGCCTCCAGGACGACCGGCCGATTGGCGGAGAACGCCTGATCCCAGGCCGCGGCGATATCATCGGGCGAGTCGGCAAAGATACCCTGCAGTCCGATCAGCTCCGCAAAACGATGATACGGCACGTCCGGGATGCTCTGCGAGCCAAGGAACTTCGGATCACCGGCGAGCGCCCGCTGCTCCCAGGTGACCTGACAGAGGTCGCGGTTGTTCACCACGAGCACGATCAGTCTCGGATCGGCCCAGGTCCCCCAATACTTGGCGATGGTAATGAGCTCCGCCATCCCGTTCATCTGCATCGCGCCATCGCCGCAGATGGCCAGCACCGGCCTGTCCGGGTAAGCGAATTTGGCTGCGATGGCGTAGGGCACTCCAGACCCCATAGTTGCCAGGCCGCCGGACAAAGAGGCCATCATTCCACGCCGGAGCTTCACGTCCCGCGCGTACCAGTTGGTGTGCGAGCCGCTGTCCCCTGCAATGATGCAGCCCTCGGGAAGACGCGGCGAGAGCTCCCAGAAGACCCGCTGCGGGTTCAACG
Source organism: Plastoroseomonas hellenica (assembly GCF_018129085.1). GTDB lineage: Bacteria > Pseudomonadota > Alphaproteobacteria > Acetobacterales > Acetobacteraceae > Plastoroseomonas > Plastoroseomonas hellenica. The sequence continues at coordinate 129,597 of NZ_JAAGBB010000008.1, read as the reverse complement.
GCTCAGCGGGCTGCATCGCGCGTGCCTCGAGCTTCTCCCACCACGCAGAGACACTCTTCTCGATCCCCTGCCGCCAGGCGCGGTCCTTCTTCGGCTGAAGGAGAGGAAGCAACGCTTCCAGCGTCGCCTGGCTATCCCCGTGCAAGTTGACCTCCATCGGATAGCGGAGGCTGAGCATATCTGCCTTGATGTCGATCTGAACGCCCCGGGCTTGGCCCTCTCTCGGCAGAAACTCGGAGTACGGAAAGCCGCTGCCAACCATCAGCAGCGTGTCGCATGCCTGCATCATCTCCCAGCTAGGCTCCGTGCCGAGCAGGCCGATCGAACCGGTCACCCAAGGGATGTCGTCGGAGACGGCCGCCTTGCCGAGCAGAGCTTTGGCGACCCCCGCCCCGAGCGCGTCCGCGACGGCCATGACTGCGTCCGTCGCGTGCAGCGCTCCGGCGCCGACGAGCATGGCGACTTTGCTGCCGGAGTTGAGGACATCGGCCGCGCGCCGCAGCTGCCCGGTTTCGGGCAGGACGACCGGTCGCTCATATCCCACACCGGAGTGCGCGGTGCCGTGCGCATGCGCTGGAACCGGAACCGCATCCAGTTCCTGCACGTCATTGGGGACGATGATGCAGGCAACTCGGCGCTCCGCCATGCATGTCCGCATGGCGCGGTCGATCAGGTGGCGCACCTGCTCCGGCACCGTGACCTGCTGCACGAAGGCTCCTGCCACGTCCTTAAAGAGGCTGTGGAGATCGACCTCCTGCTGGTAGTGGCTGCCAAGCGCCGCGCGTGCCTGCTGCCCGACGATCGCCAAGACCGGTGTGTGATCCAGCCGGGCGTCATAAAGACCGTTGAGCAGATGGATCGCGCCGGGACCGGAGGTCGCGACGCAGACGCCGACCTCCCCGGTGAACTTGGAGTGCGCGCCGGCCATGAAGGCCGCCATCTCCTCGTGGCGGGCTTGGACGAATGTAACGCGCTCTTGCGCTCGGTCGAGGGCGCCGAGGAGGCCATTGATGCCATCGCCCGGATAGCCGAAGACACGGCGTACGCCCCACTCTGCCAAGCGCTGCCAGAAGAAGTCGCCGACAGTTTCGGCCATGCCCCGTCCTCCTGAGCTCGTACCCTGCCATCGCCGCCCGAAGCGGCAGGTCAACGCGCGGAGGCGGCCACGTGTTGCCCAAGATGCCCGCCGCCAGGGAAGTTCCGTCAGAATGTCCGCGGCGAGATTCCGGACTAGTTCGCCGACAACATCACCGACATGAAGCCTGACGGGATCGCGTTCCGTGCAACCGCAGTGCCCGCCCATCATCCCCTGACGAAGTTCGCGACGTCACGGGCTCAACGGCGCCGAAGAGCCGTCCGTCCTGCTTGAGCCTGCGCGCCTGCGCCCTGTCCGCATCGGCCGGGCTGAGGCGCGGCACAGCGAGCGTCACGAGCATCGGATGTGCCACCGCGTTCTGGCGGCGCCTTGATTGGCAAACGCAGTCACGGGGTCATCGTTCGTCGACGAACGGCAAATCGCACCGGTTATGAACATGCGTCGCGGCCACGGCTGCATGCCCCATCGCGATCACCACCTGGTCCAACCCGTGCACGATGGCGCCGGCTGCGTAGAGCCCAGGAACGCTCGTCTGGTTATGGTCATCCACAAACAGCGCGCCAGCGTCATTGCATCGGGCGCCCAACGAGCGGGCCAGCGTATTCGGTAACGTCAGGCCGAGCGCGGAATAGAGCAGGTCAAAGCGATGCTCGACGCCCTCGCCCGTGTGGAGCGCCAATATCCGGCCGTCCTCCATGAGAAGCCTGCGGACCGGTGCTTCCAGAACGGTGATGCCATGCCGGGCCGCCTGGGAGCGCTGCTCGGCGGTCAACGCCATGGGGGTGCCGAGCGTCAGCAGGCTGACGTCGTTCGAATAGGTCCTGGCGATAAATACCGCCTCGCCGAGGCCCTGGTCGCCGTGGCCGATCACCGCGATGCGTCGACCGCGGGCCTCGAAGCCGTCGCAGATCGGGCAGTACCGTACCAGCCCCCGCCGAACTGCATCGGGGAGATCCGGCAGATCGGGCTCCACGTCAACCGCGCCGGTGGCGAGGATCACCCTGCGCGCCTCAATCGTTCGCCGCCCACCACCGGGATCTTCCAGCGTGGCGTGAAATGCATCTTCCCGCCGTTCGAGACGGGTGACGGTGGCTGTGACCGGGCGCGATCGGTACCGACGCAGATGCGCCTGCTGCAGTTCCAGCACACGGAGACCCGAAATACCCTCCGGGAAGAAGGGGATGTTGTGGCTGACCGGAATACTGGCTGCCCGGGGATGGCCGCTATCCGCGAGCAGAAACCGCCGCTGGAACCGGGCGAGGTAGAGGGCCGCCGTCAGCCCGGCCGGTCCCCCACCAACGATCAAGCAATGCAGCGTCCCGTTCCTATCCGCGCCCAACCCGTCAGCCTCGCCCCGCTCCATCGCCGTTCTCCACCGGAAAGGCTCGGTTGCAACGTGGCCCAGGCGCTATCGGTGCATGGTCGCGCTCGGCACGTTTGCGTGCTGGCGCCGCGGCCGGGTCCGGGCCAGCGAATGGCCGGCGCTCCTGATTGCAGAGCACACGGCTGCTTGGGACAGGGCATCGTGATTCAGACAGCCGCTGCGGCCGCCCTGAACCCGCGTCACGCGGGCCGGGCCCAGGGCCGCACGGGCTTCGTCTTCCGCAGGACGATCGACGTCGCGCCTCGCGCGGTCACCAGATCGTCGTTTCCTTGTCCACGATGGTGTCGAGCCGCTCCGCCAACGTGGTGTGGCCTGCGTGGCGCGCATGCGCAGCGGCGCTGCGGCCCCGATGGTCCCGCCGGGCTGGGTCCGCACCGTGGCCCAGCAGCACCTCCACGACAGCCTCGTACCCGCCCGCCGCGGCAGCCATCAGCGGCGTCACGCCGTCCGGCGCCTCATGAGGGCCGTCGGATTCTGAGCCACCGGCGGGCGAGAGCAGCTCTCTGACGCGAGCCTCATCTCCGTCCCGTGCCGCCGCAAGCAGCGCGGCCGCCTTCGCGACGTCCATCTCCCTCGCCCTCCCACTGCTCTGGCGGTGCCAACGCCACGGGGGCTCGCTCGTTCCCCCGCATGCGCTCGGCGGACGGCCGCGGCTCTCGCTTTTCGTCACCTGGTAATGTTCGGCGCCGGCGCACGCAGCGCCCAGGCCGCGCCGGCCGGCACGGGCGATCCTGTGGCATCCGCTGGCGTCCACGGAGCGGCCTGTGTCGCACGCCAGCGCAGCAACAGCCCAGGGTGCCCGGCGCGGGCTTGGGACCTCACGCAAATCCACCGCGGCGACCTTCCCGGCGGCACATTCAGAGCCAATGCCCCGGGGACGTCTGTCTGTGGAGGGCCGCAGTCACGACGACGCATGAGATCCCGTGGCGGCTGCGCAGGCATCGGTCCGCCCGGTGTTCCAGCGGCGGCAGCGAATCTACCATACATTGTCGTTTTGGCTCAGGATCTGGGCCAGCCCGATCTGCTCGGCAATGCCCTGCGGTTCGATGGTAGCGAGCTGGAGGTGGTTTGCCGCGTCGGCGGTGATGGCCACCGTCTGCTCCGGTGTCAGTAAGGCGCCGGCCTCGTAGTTCTCGACGACATTATAAAGCAATGCGAGTTCGGCCCCTGCCGCGTAGAGATGCGCCTCCCCGCCCATTTGGCTGTCATCGAGCGCCATGATGTCGCTGATGAGTGCCAAGTCCGACCTCGCGAGCGCTTCGACATCCGTGCTCGGAATCGCGAAGTAGGCGAAATCATGCGCCTTGAAGAGCGCATCGAGTGGGTCGATCGGCGCCACATCCACGAAATAGCCGGGGTCGATGAGCCCGCCCGTGTAGTGCGGAGCACCGTAGTTCCCGTATGTGGGGATAAGGACGTCGACCTCCGTGACGAGCCGGTCGGGGGCCCAGTTGATCCCGTATTCGACAGCCATGGTGCTCTCCCAGCATGGGTATGGAGCACTGCTAACGATCCATCAGGAGAGGATCGGCATGACGACGAGCTTCTGGACGAAGCACGTTTGCGAGTGGCGGGCGGCGATCAACGGGCAGAGCGGAACGGGCTCCGCGCGCTGCTGGCTGGGGCGGACGTCCCACGGCAAGCTTGGGGCCCTGCCGCACAGTCGCATGCACCGCTACCAAGCCACGGCTCGACATCCGCCGACGCAGCCGCCTGCCAGCGCTGCCGTCATCGCCTCAGGATGCAAGGGGGGTACCCAGCTGGTGCGGACGGGCGGAGGCTCTGGACCAGACCTCCACCCTTGACTCTCGAACGGCGCTGGAGAACATAAGGCGAACATTATCTCCCCACCGCATCGTATGCAATTGGAGCCCAAGGTGCGGCCAACGCCCGCCATTGATGACCTGCGCGCGCAAATCCGGCGGATCGAGGGAAGCCGCCGGCGCGCGAAAGCCGTGCTCCCCTTCGGGGTCCCGGAGGTCGACGCCCGCCTGCCGGATGGCGGGCTGGCGCGCGGCGCCCTGCACGAGGTCGCCGGCGGCGGGAACGCCGCCGTGGATGGCGCCGCTGCCGCCCTCTTCGCCGCCGGGGTAGCGGCCCGCACCAGGGGCAAGGTGCTCTGGTGCATCACGCGCCCGGACCTCTTTGCCCCCGCACTCGCCCAGGCTGGCTTGGGGCCGGACCGGGTCATCTATGTCGAGGCCGGTGACGACCAGGCCGTCCTTGCCTGCCTGGAGGAAGGCCTGCGGCACGGCGGCCTGGGCACGGCGGTGGGCGAGGTCGGCCGGATGTCCATGACGGCCTCCAGGCGGCTCCAGCTCGCCGCTGAGGGCACAGGGACAATCGGGATCGCCTTGCGCCGCTGGCGGCGCCAGACCGAGGCCGCCGATTTCGGGCAACCGACCGCCGCCGTGACCCGCTGGCGGGTCTCCGTGATGCCCTCCGAGCCCCTGCCCGTGCCGGGTGTCGGGCGCCACCGCTGGCTGGTCGAACTCATCCGCTGCCGCGCCGGCGACAGCGCGGACTTCACGTTGGAGGCTTGCGATGCCTCGGGTCGTCTCGCTCTTCCTGCCGACATGGCCGACGGATCGCATCAGAAGGCGGGCCGGCGACGCGGCGCCTCCGCCTGATCAGCCCTTCGCCCTGGTCGGCAGCGATGGTCGAAAGCGCGTTGTCCTGGCCGTCGACGCCGCCGCCCGGGCGGCAGGCCTGCGCGTCGGCATGGCCGCCACCCAGGCGCAGGTCCTGGTTCCCGGCCTGATCATCCAGGACGCCAACCCTGCCGCGGATGCCGAGGGGCTGGAGCGGCTGGCCATCTGGGTGCTCGAGCGCTTCTCCCCGATCGTCGCCGCCGACCCGCCGGACGGCATCGTCATCGGCTCCACCGGCGCCGACCACCTGCACGGCGGCGAGCAGGCGATGTTGGCCAAGCTCACCGCACGACTGGAGATCTCCGGCATCACCGTCCGGGCCGCCGTCGCCGACACCTGGGGCGCCGCCCACGCGCTCGCCCGCTATGCCATCGCGCCGATCACCATCGCGCCTGAGCGCGGCGCCCAGGCGGCCATCGCCCCGCTGCCCATCGCCGCCCTGCGGCTGCCCGTCGACATGGTCGCCAGCCTGCGCGTCCTGGGATTCGAGCGCATCGGCGACCTGCTGGCGCAGCCCAGGGCACCCCTCGCCCTCCGGTTCGGGTCCGAGCTCGGCCGCCGCATCGACCAGGCGCTCGGCACAACCAGCGAGCCCATGGAACCGGTCCGGCCACCGAACCTGGTCGAGGTGCGCCGCGTGTTCGCCGAACCCATCAGTGCCGCGGAGACGATCTCTCGCTATATCGGCAAGCTCGTGCCGCAGCTCTGCGAGGCACTGGGTGCCCGGGGCCTGGGTGCTCGGCGCCTCGATCTCGTCTGCCATCGCGTGGACAACAGGCTTCAGGTGGCCCGGATCGGCACGGCCACGCCCGTCCGCGACCCGAAGCGGCTGACCCGGCTCCTCTGCGAGAAGATCGAGACCATCGATCCGGGCTTCGGCATCGAGATCATGTCCATCGCCGCGATCGTCGCCGAACCCCTCGAAGCCAGGCAGGTGGCGACCTCCCTCATCGAGGACAGCCCGCCGGACGTCTCCGATCTCGTGGACATCCTCGCCAACAGGGTGGGCGAGCGGCGGATCTACCGGGCGGCGCCGGTGGCGAGTGATGTCCCCGAGCGCTCGGTGGAGAGGATTCCGGCGATGGCCCCGGAGACCGGCGCCACCTGGCCCGACCACTGGCCACGCCCATCCCGGCTCCTGGCAACGCCGGAGCCTGTGGAGACCGTGGCGCTGCTGCCGGACCATCCGCCGGTCTGGTTCACTTGGCGGGGTGTCCGTCGGCGCGTCCGCCGCGCCGACGGGCCGGAGCGCGTCTTTGGCGAGTGGTGGAAGCGTGGCCCCGAGCTCGCCGCGGTCCGCGACTACTTCCGCGTCGAGGACGAGGCAGGCGAACGGTACTGGCTCTACCGCGCCGGCGACGGCGAGGATGCCGCGACCGGATCGCAGGGCTGGTTCATCCACGGGATCTTCGGATGAGCACCGGCCCGGGCTACGCCGAGCTGCAGGTCACCTCCCACTTCTCTTTCCTGCGGGGTGCTTCCAGCTGCGAGGAGCTGTTCGCACGCGCAGCGCGCCTCGGCATCGCGGCGCTGGGCGTGGTCGACCGCAACAGCCTGGCAGGCATCGTCCGCGCCCATGAAGCGGCTAAGACGACCGGCGTCCGGCTGGTTGTGGGGTGCCGCCTGGATCTCGCCGACGGTACCTCGCTGCTCGCCTACCCGACAGACCGGCCCGCCTACTCCAGGCTCTGCCGCCTGCTGTCCTTGGGGAAGAAACGCGGCGGCAAGGGGAAATGCATCCTCGAATGGCCCGATGTCGTCGAGCACGGCGAAGGCCTCATGGCTGTCCTTGTCCCCGACGAGGCGGACGAGACCTGTGGCATGCGCCTGCGCCGTCTGCGCGAAGCCTTTGGCGAGCGGGCTTATATGGCGCTCTCGCTGCGGCGACGCCCGAACGACCAGCTCCGGCTGCACAAGCTCTCGAACCTGGCGACGCGGATGCGGGTGCCGACCGTCGTCACCAACGATGTCCTGTTCCACGAGCCTGGCCGCCGCATGCTCCAGGACGTCGTCACCTGCATCCGGCACAACGTCACCATTGACGCGCTCGGCCACCGCCGCGAGCGCCATGCGGACCGCTACCTGAAGCCACCGGAGGAGATGCACCGGCTGTTCTCCCGCTACCCGGAAGCCCTGGCGCGCTCACTCGAGATAATGCAGCGCTGCCGGTTCGAATTGGACGAGCTCTCTTACCAGTACCCGGAGGAGCGCGAGGACCCGACTCTGACGCCGCAACAGACGCTCGAGAAGCTGACCTGGCAAGGTGCCGCCGAGCGCTACCCGGAGGGGCTGCCGGATGAGGTGCGCCGCTCGCTGGAGCATGAGCTGGCTCTCATCGGCAGGCTGAACTACGCGCCCTACTTCCTGACCGTGAACAGCATCGTGCGCTTCGCGCGTTCACAGGGCATCCTGTGCCAGGGGCGCGGCTCGGCGGCGAACTCGGCGGTCTGCTTCGTGCTCGGCATCACCTCCATCGACCCCGGCCGCAATGACCTGCTGTTCGAGCGCTTCGTCAGCGAGGAGCGCCGCGAGCCACCCGACATCGATGTGGACTTCGAGCACGAGCGGCGCGAGACCGTCATGCAATGGGTCTTTGAGACCTATGGGCGAGACCGTGCCGCCCTGTGCTCGACGGTCATCCGCTACCGCACCAAGGGTGCGCTGCGCGATGTGGGCAAGGCGCTCGGCCTCACCGAAGACCTGATCAAAACCCTGTCTTCCCAGGTTTGGTCCTGGTCCGAGGAGGGCGTGGAGCCGGAGCATGTCGAGGCCGTCGGCCTCAGCATGGGCGATCGGCGGCTGCGGTTGGCGCTGGAGCTCGCCCGCCAGCTCATGGGCGCGCCTCGGCACCTGTCGCAGCATCCCGGCGGCTTCGTGCTGACCCGTGACCGGCTTGACGACCTGGTGCCCATCGAGCCCGCGGCGATGCAGGACCGTCAGGTCATCGAATGGGATAAGGACGACATCGACGCGCTGCGGTTCATGAAGGTCGACGTGCTCGCGCTCGGCATGCTCACCTGCATGAAGCGCGCCTTCGATTTCCTCGCCGAGCACAAGGGCATCGCGCTCGACCTCGCGACCATACCCGCCGAGGATCCGCGCACCTATGCGATGATCCGCAAGGCCGACACGCTCGGCACCTTCCAGATCGAGTCACGCGCGCAGATGTCCATGCTGCCGCGGCTGAAGCCCAGGACCTACTACGACCTGGTCGTGCAGGTGGCGATCGTGCGCCCTGGCCCCATCCAGGGCGACATGGTCCATCCATACCTGCGTCGCCGCGAAGGATTGGAGCCGGTCCATTACCCGAAGCCGGAGCTCGAGAAGGTGCTCGGCAAGACGCTCGGGGTGCCGCTGTTCCAGGAGCAGGCGATGCGGGTCGCCATCGAGTGCGCGGGCTTCACCCCGGGCGAAGCCGATCTGCTTCGGAAATCGATGGCGACCTTCAAGTTCACCGGCGGCGTCAGCGCCTTCAAGGCGAAGCTGGTCGACGGCATGGTCGCCAATGGCTTCGAGCGGGACTTCGCTGAGCACACCTTCAAGCAGATTGAGGGCTTCGGCAGCTACGGCTTCCCGGAGAGCCACGCGGCGAGCTTCGCGCTGATCGTCTATGCCAGCAGTTGGATGAAATGCTGGCACCCCGATGTGTTCTGCGCGGCGCTGCTGAACGCGCAGCCGATGGGCTTCTACGCCGTTGCGCAAATCGTACGGGATGCCGAGAAGCATGGCGTCGAGGTCCGACCCGTCTGCGCGAACACCTCGCGCTGGGATTGCACGCTGGAGCCGACCCGGGATGAGTCACGCTTCGCCGTCCGCCTGGGCATGCGGATGGTGAGCGGCCTTGCCAATGCGGACGCCGCGAAGATCATCGCCGCTCGCGCCAACCAGCCCTTCGCCGCCGTGGACGATCTCTGGCGCCGGGCCGACGTCTCGGCGGCTGCCCTGGTCCAGCTAGCCGAGGCCGATGCTTTCCGACCGGCCCTGGGCCTGGAGCGCCGGGAGGCGCTCTGGGCCATCAAAGCGCTCCGCGACGAGCCGCTGCCGCTCTTCGCCGCCGCGGCCGCCATTGCGCAGGCGGCGGTGGCGGAGATCGAAGAACCCGCGGTGTCGCTGCGGCCCATGACCGCAGGTGGGGAAGTTGTCGAGGACTACCGACATGTCGGCCTGACGCTGCGGGACCATCCGCTGTGCTTCCTGCGGGCCGATCTCCGCGCGCGCCGCATCGTCACCTGCGCGGAGGCCATGGGCGCCCGAGACGGAAAGTGGCTGGAGGCCGCGGGCATGGTGCTCGTTCGCCAGCGTCCTGGCTCAGCCAAGGGCGTGATGTTCATCACCCTGGAGGACGAGACCGGCATCGCAAACCTGGTGGTCTGGCCGAAGATCTTCGAGCAATTCCGGCGGACCGTGCTGTCGGCTGGCATGATGGCCGTGAAGGGAAGAATCCAGCGCGAGGGTGAGGTCGTGCACCTCGTCGCGCATCAGCTCACCGATCTGTCCGGGGAGCTCGCCAGCGTCGGCGAGCGGAACGCCGCGTTCCCGTTGCCGCATGGTCGCGGCGATGAGTTCCACCATGGCAGTCCGACGCCGGATCCGCGCGACGGCACGGCCAAGGCGAGCCGCGTGCGCGATATCTACATCCGCGACCTCCACATCGACACCATCAAAGTACGCCCACGGGACTTTAAGTAAAGATCCGCGTACGCCGACCGATACTCGCCTCATCACGCCGGAGTAGACCCGTCGTCGTAACGGGTGCAATGCGGCTCTGGTACCAATACTGCCTCCTCCTAGTGCGCCTCTTTCAATTGTCAGCGCGGCGCCCGAGTTCTGTACGTAGTCTCGATGAGACGCGAGCGGTTCACCATTCGCTATCGTTTCAAAGGTATGACCGAGCTGCCAGTCTCCGACGGGACGGCTCGCAGGTGATTAGCGGGCGACGCCAACTCGGGCGACTGTAACACGGGTCCGAGTACCGAAACCCTCTGCGAGCTCGCAGGTTCGGTGCTGCGCGCCAAAACGAGCGAACGGCGACTGCGGCTACCAGGGAGAGAGCTGAACATGAAGTGCCCACCGGCACTCCCGGAAGAATCGGAGCGCCTCCGCGCCCTTTCGGAGTACGGCCTGAGCGCCGACCGCCCTATGCCGAGCCTCGACCCGGTGGTGAGAGTAGCTGCTCGCGCCTTCAACATGCCAATCTCCGCCGTGAACATCGTCGGCAGCGACCACGTCTTCTTTGCGGCAAGCACAGGCGCGGAGCTCGGTACGCTTGATATGCGTCGGGACGTATCCTTCTGCGCGCACGCCATCACCGAGCGTGGCGTCATGGTCGTCCCGGACGCAGCGCTGGACGAGCGCTTCCAGGACAACCCCCTGGTGACGGGCGCGGCATCGCTCCGGTTCTACGCGGGCGTCCCCCTGCGCTCCAGCTGCGGTCACGCCATAGGCGCGCTCTGCGTCGTGGACACGAAACCCCGCGACGATTTCACCACCGAGGACCAGGACCGCCTGCGCGAACTGGCGCGCCTTGCGAGCGACCGGCTCGAGGTGCAGCGCCTGACGATACTCGCGCAGCAAAACCAGCCTCACATCGCCAGCATGCCGAGTCATCTCCCGGCGCCCGTGATCTGCTTCGATGAGGTTGGCACGGTGCTGGCGCTGAACGAGGCGGCAGCAGAGCTGCACGGCTATCTGCCGGCGGACATGATCGGCTCTCCGGTCGCCATGTTGGTGGCCGGCCCAGACCAACCCGCGCTGCAAGCCATGCTGCGGGAGCTTCTTCGTCGCGAGAAGTCTCCCGCAGTCGCTCTGGAGCGCCGCGAGTTGCGCGGTCTGCGGAAAGGTGGCGAGGAGTTCACGCTCGAGCTTACGCCATTCCGCTGGCAGGAGCAGGGCCAGCAACGCTACAGCGCCACCCTGCGGGACACGACCGAGCGCCAGGAGCATGCACGGGAGCTCCGCCGCCTCAACAGCTCGGATCATCTTACGGGGCTGGCAAACCGCGCCTCCTTGCAGGTCAGCCTCGAACAGATGTTGGCGGCGGCGCGCTCAGCCGCCCTCGTTGTCGTCGGGCTTGATGGCTTCAAGGCGCTCAACTCCGCACTCGGCCGCGCCATCGGAGACGAAGTGCTCCGCGAAGTGGCACGACGCCTGCGCCATGCGGTCAGCCCCGCCGACGTGCTGGCCAGGATTGGTGGCGACGAGTTCGGCATCGTGCTTCCGGACGCGCCGAGCCCCGAGCACGCCAGAGGCGTGGCGGACACGCTGACGGTGCGCATTGCGGATCCGTTCATGGTGGCCGGCCACGAGATCCGCCTTGCGTCCAGCTCGGGCATCGCTATGGGGCCGCTGCACGCGGAAGACGCCCTCGAGCTCATCGGCAACGCGGAACTCGCCCTGGCCCACGCCAAGGGAAGCGGCAAGCGCCGCAGCTTTGTCTTCCTGCCGACGCTGCGCATGGAAGCGGTCTCGCATCGGCAATTTGCCGTCGACCTCCATCGAGCGGTGGAGAACAACGAGCTTCGCCTCCACTTCCAACCGCAATTCCGCCTCAGCGACGGCGCGCTCGCCGGCGCCGAGGCGCTCATTCGCTGGCAGCACCCGCAGCGTGGCCTGCTTTCTCCCGCCGCCTTCCTTCCGGCCCTTGAGGCTGGACCGCTCGCCGCGATCGTCGGGGAATGGATGCTTGATACGGCGTGCGCCCAGGCACGCGCATGGCGCGACCTTGCCGCGCCGGACCTGCGCATCGCAGTGAATTTGTTCCAGGCGCAGTTCCAGGTTGGAAGCCTCGCGGAAACCGTCATCGCCGCACTGACGCGGAGAAGCCTTCCGGCTGCCTGCCTGGAGCTCGAGATCACCGAGAACACGGTCTTGAACCAAGATGAGGCGACGCTCGACTCTCTGCTAGAGCTGCAGCGACACGGCGTCGGCATCGCCTTCGACGACTTTGGGACAGGACACGCATCGCTCAGCTTGCTCAAGCGCTACCCCCTCTCGCGCCTGAAGATCGACCGCAGCTTTGTCCAGACTGTGATGAACGCCGGGCCAGACGCCAACGTCGTCCGCGCCATTCTGGACCTGGCCAGAAGTTTTGGCTTGGCCACGACCGCGGAGGGCATCGAAACCGTCGCGCAGCGCGATCGCCTGCGAGAGGAGGGGTGTGACGAAGGCCAAGGATATCTGTTCGGCCGCGCGTTGCCGCCGGCCGAGTTCGCCGAGGTGTTCCTGTTCGACAGGGCCCCACCGTTGGCGGCTCTCGCCAGAGATCGCGCAGGCAGTGCCAGTCCATGAGGGCAGGCACGACGTCCTTCGAGCGGCGCCTCATCCGGCCCAGCGACGTTGACACTGAAGCCGAAATCGCGAGTTGTCGTGACGCGTTAGGCACAGATCCGTCCCGATCCAGCGTCCTGTCTTGACCCGCGCTTAACATGAGCGCCGGTAGGCTGCCCGGTCCGGAAGACACAGTAGCGCCAGGACCAAAACCGCGCGCGGAGGAAAGCCTGAGGTCGATCAAGTCCATCGCGGCGTGGCTCGCCCGAGCCCGCGGCAGGGTCATGATAACCGGCGCGCTTCTCGCGGCTGGCGTCTTCCTCACGGTGGCCGCGGTACTTCTCGATGTCCGCCAGGATGCTTGGGATCGGGTGCGCGACGCGTCGGCCAACCTCACCCTCGCCGTCGAGCGCGACCTGTCCTCCGAAATCAGAGCCATTGATTTGACGCTGCGCGCCGTGGCGGGCCTCATGGCGAGAACCGGCTTCGAGCACTCTTCCGCTGATCTCCGCGAGGCCCTCGTGCTCGAGCGTCTCAGTTCATCCAGGTACCTGGACGCTGTTGTGATCCTGGACGAGCACGGCGACGCCATGTTCGACACCCGGCAGCATATCTTACCGACCACCGTCAACTTTTCGGAGCAGGACGTTTTCGCGGCTCACCGTGATCGACCCGACGTCGGCCTCTTCATCAGCGCGCCCTACCCAAGCCGCTTGGTGGATCGCTTGTGGACGATTGGGGTTAGCCGCCGACTGTCATACCCGAACGGCAATTTCGCTGGAGTGGTGCTCGCAGCGGTTCAAGTCCAGGACTTGCAGGCGGCGTTCGAAGGAATGCGTCTGGGATCACGCGGCACGATGACGCTGATTCGAGAGGACGGTGTCGTCCTCGCGCGCAACCCGGCTGATGCTCGCTTGCTTGGCCGGGATCTCGGAAGCGCTGGGCCGGTGCGACAAATGCAGTTGGCGCGATCCGGACAGTTCCTAGCCGTCGCCGCAATCGACGGGGTTGAGCGATTCTACACCTACCGCCATCTCGACGGCGCACCGCTCATATTCAATGTCGCTCTGGCGGTGAGTGATATCTACGATTCCTGGTGGCGCAAGGCGGCTCTCATCAGCGGCCTCACGGGCATCCTGGTGATCGCGATGCTGACCATGGTGATCCGTCTCCACCGAGAGCTGGCCCGCCGCAAGGATGCGGAGCTCGCAACGCGCCGGAGCGAGACGTCCTTCCGACTGCTTGCCGAGAACTCCAGCGACATGGTCTCCCATATCGACCTGGTGGGGAGGCGGCTCTACGTCTCACCGGCGGCGGCCGAGATCTTCGCTCGCCCACTGGAAGAGCTGATGGGGCGCGCCGCACTCGACGACGTCGCACCGGAAGACCGCACTTTCGTTCAAAACTCGTTTCGCCGTCTCTGGCGCGGTGAACGAACCATCACGTTCGAAGCCCGGATCCTGCGCCCCGACGGAGAACAGGTTTGGATCGAAGCGTCGGCCCGGCCCCTCCTGAACGACGCCACCGGGAAGCCGGAGGGCTACGTGACGGTTGCCCGCGACGTCACGGACCGCAAGCTTGCTGAAGCGCGGTTGACTGCGCTGGCGCGTACCGACGCCCTGACTGACTTGGCCAACCGCCGGGTCTTCGACGAGGCTCTGGACCGGGAGTGGCACCGCGCGCGTCGGAATGAAGCTCCGCTCTCCCTGCTTCTCATCGATGCCGACCGGTTCAAACTGTTCAATGACTCCTATGGGCATCTCGCAGGGGACGCCTGTCTGCAGAGGCTGGCGGACGCCGCGGCCGAGATCGGGCGCCGCCCCGCGGATGTGGTCGCGCGCTACGGCGGCGAGGAGTTCGCGATCCTTCTTCCGAAGACCGGCGCTGCGGATGCAGGGCTCCTGGCTGAAGGGCTTCGAGCTCACATTGAGACCTTGGCACTCCCGCATGAGGCCAATCCACCGGCAGGCGTTGTTACAGTCAGCATCGGGGTGGCGACTGCCTGTCCATGGCCGGCACCGGATTGCACGCCGGTAGCGCTTGTAGCCGCGGCGGACGCCTCGCTCTATCGCGCGAAGCAGTCTGGGCGGAACCGTGTCGTTGCGGCGCCCGACACGGTGCCGATGGGATCAGTGCGCTGAGAGGGTGGCACGGCAGCGTCGTGCCCGCTGCTATCGGAAGAACCCGATCCGGTCGTTGCAGTGTAAAGCATCGGCCCACCAGGCGATCGCATAGGCAGGGCACGTCCGAAGCGATACCTGAGCTAGGTTCTTGTGACGCACTCTGCTGGGTCGCACTGGCCGGCGCCGCAGCGGTTTGGCGCCGGCCGGGCCAAGCGGCGCTCGCATCGGCAGAGGCAAGCGCGTCGCAGCTCCAGACAGGCTCAGGAATCCCTTAACGAAGGGTGGTGACGATAGGGCCGTGCGCGACCCGATCGCTTCGGGAGCGCCTGTGTAGCCCAGGCCGGAGAGCAACATGTCTGACATCGCCAGTTTCGCAGTCGTTGAGGATCCCGCCGGCTGGAAGGTACTTCGAAATGGCGCCCTGCACTCCGCCCACGCCTCGAAAGACGAGGCGATTGCAATCGCCATCGCCGACGCAAGCCTGACCCGAGGCGCACGCGGCGAGGCCGAGGTTCGACTGCACGACGCGTCGGGCGGCTCGCGCTGCATTTGGAGTTACCGGCGCGTAGAACCGTCCACGATTGATGGGTAGGCGGTGGCCGCCCTCGTGCTGGCCGAACGACATTGCCGGGTGCCGACGCGCGTCATTTTCCACATCGCCCGATGGACAAGGCCAATGTCGGTGCAACCGCCCATCGGCGGTCGCCAATACCTCGCGTTAGTCTGACGGAGATCCTGCGCTCGGCCGCCGAGGTGCCCCCCACGGTGGCCGCTGCGTGCCTCGGCGAGGCTTCTTCACCAGGACCGCATCTGCAGACCAACGCACTGCCAACCGCTCGGCCTTTCTTGCTCGTCCAAAGCGCAGCTTCCACATCGGGCAACGCAGAGGCGGCTGGCAGGACCGCGCCTTCAATCACTCCTGAGGCTTGCCAATGATCTTCTCGATGGCTTCGAGGAGCTGATTCAACAAGTAGGGCTTCCGGAGCGTGTGGTGGCTGATTCCAATATCAAGAGTAGAGTTCATGTAGCCGCTAGTGATCAGGACCGGCAGATCGGGACGCAGCTCCTTGGACGCACGGGCAAGCTGCCCGCCATCCATACCCGGCATGGAAAAATCGGTGATGAGCAAGTCTACCGGCTCCTCCCCCCGAAGCAAGGACAGGGCGCGCGCGCCCGAGTGTTCTTCGAATACCCTGTACCCCGTCTGCTTGAGGATCATCGCGGACGCTAAAATGATAAGCGCCTCGTCGTCGACCAGGAGGATGGTGCGAGGGGACCTTGCCGGCTTGCCCAGGGCGGGCTCGGCGTGGAAGACCGGCGGCATGGGCTTGAAAGCTCCTGGCCAATTTGCATCTGCGACGCCCCCTGGGCCGGGATCGGGCGGTCCGCGCGAGAGAGATTGGCCTGTCGGGGAGGTATTCCCCGACACCTAACGCCACACTTGTAGCTCGGGTTGCATCGGCTTTCGCCCGGGATTACCGAGATCGAGGCGATTCGGTAAGGTCGGCCCCGAGCCACCGCGGGCGAGGCGGGGCGAAGCGTCGCTGCAACTCGCGGCCTCGGTCGCATGTATCGGAAGCCAAATGCCGCTTGTGAAGAAATCCACGCTCGCGGCCAGACCGAGGCAGCGCAGGTCGCCGCCGGACAAGCCAGGTCAGCCGGCGGCGACGCCGAGGCGACCAAACGCCGACAAGGCTACCAGCCGGCGGGAGACCGCGGCGGAACGCATGGCTGCAGCGAGTCTGGAACTGGCGGGGGGCATCACCGAAGCCGCGAGCGCCGTGGAGGAACTGCAGCGGGGCCTTGGCTTGATCGCCAGCGGCGCTGAGGAGGCGGCGGGCGCGGCCCATGAGTCGCTGGCCGCGGTGGTCGCCATGACCGGTACCTTCGAGCAGGCCCGCGACATGGCAGAGGCATCCCGCCAGCGCACCGAGTCCCTGCAGATCCAGCTTGCGCAATCCGGCGACGCGATCGATGCGTCGGTGCGGGCGGTGGGCGCCCATGCCAACCGCCAGTTGGCGACGGTCCAGCGCGTCGAGGCGCTGGAGGGCCACGTCGCGCGGATCGGTGAGATCACGCGCAGCGTCACCGACATCGCCGACCAGACCAATCTCCTGGCCCTCAATGCCGCCATCGAGGCAGCCCGCGCCGGTGAGGGCGGGCGCGGGTTTGCGGTCGTCGCCGACGAGGTGCGGGCGCTGGCGGAGACGGCCGAAAAGCGCTCGCATGAGATCCAGGACCTGGCCGACGGCATCTCCGGTTCGGTCCGCGACGTCGCCGGCCGCCTGCGGCAAGCCGCGAGCGTCGCTGGAGCGGAAGCAGCTGCCGCGGCGAAGCTCAGCGAAACGCTGGCAACGATCCGTGCGGACATGGCTGTCCTGGGCGAGGAGAGCCAGAAAATCCTCATCGCCGCCGTAGAAGCGCTAAGCGCTGCGGCCGAGACAGGGCGCAGCGCGCAAAGCGTGTCGAGTGCCGCCGAGGAGCAGGCCGCCGCCGCCGCCGAAGCGCAGCGCTCCGTGCAGCAGCAGAGCCAGGCGCTGGAGCAGAGCCAGGTGGCGGCGACCGCCCTGGCCCGATTGACGGAGACGCTAGAGAGCGGGGCGGCCGGTGGAGCGAGCGGTGGCGAAGCGGCCGCCGCCGCCGCCGAGGAACTGTCGGCGACCGTGCAGGAGCTGTCTGGTGCCGCCAACGAAATCCTGGTTGCGGTCGACCAGATCAGCCGGGGCGCCCAGATTCAGGCGGCAGCCACGCAGCAGGCCAGCGCCGCCATGGTTCAGATCGAGAAGGCAGCGCAGCAATCCAGTGCCCGAGCCGCTGGGAATGCCGCCCGTGTCCGCGACATGCAGACCCTCCTCGCTGGCGGCCGGCAAGCGATCGGTGCCCTGGCCGAGGGAGTGACCGTGGCTGTGGCCGGCAATGCCGCGGTTCAGGAACTCATCGAGACGCTAGAAGATCAGGCGGCCGGCATCGGACGCATCGTAGATGGTCTCGGGCTCATCGCCGTTCAGACCACGATGCTGGCCACCAGCGGCGCCGTCGAAGCGGCCCGCGCCGGGGATGGCGGCCGCGGCTTCGCGGTGGTGTCGGGCGATATCCGCACGCTTGCGCGCGATGCCTCGACGAATGCCGACGCAGTCAAGGCCATCGTGACCGCCATCATCGTCCAGATCGGAAAGGTCCGTCGCGACGTCGAGCAGGTATCGGTCCTGGCCGAGGCGGAACTCGAGAGGAACCGCGCGATCGAGGCGCGGCTCGACGCGGTCATGGCCGATGCGCAGTCGCTCCGCTCCGGGTCCGAGGACATCGCCAAGGGGGCGAAGGACGTCCTCGCTTCCAGCGCCCAGGTCACCGCCGGCGTCCGCCAGATCGCCGCCGCGGCGGAAGAGGCAAGCCAGGCGGCAACACAGGCGGCCAGCGCCGCGCGTCAGCAATCTCAGGGTGCCGAGGACCTGGCCGCCGCCATTGAGGAAATTGCGCTGCTCGCAAACGAGTTGCAGCGCCCGGCGGAGGGCTGACGCGGTGCCCGGCGGGGCGGCGCATCGGCTGACGGTGACCGCACGGGGCACGCGCATCGCTCTCGCGGCCAGCGGCGTCGCCGAGGTGATCCGCGCACCACGCATCACCCGGGTGCCGAGTGGCCCACCCTGCCTGCTCGGCGTCACCCATCTCCGCGGCACGATCCTGCCGGTGGTGTCGCTCAGCCGCCTGCTCGCGGCCGGAGACCCTGCAGGCAGCGCCGAGCGCGTCGTGGTCTTGCGCCGCGATCCCCGGATCGGCCTAGCAGTCGACAGCGTCGAGGCGCTGCAGGCCATCGAGGGCGCCGGCCCGGTACCAGCCGATGGCCGCCTGCAACTCGACGAGACCGGCGCCCGGTGGCTCGATCTCGACACCGCGCTGCAGGAGCGCTTCGCCGCACGCCGGGGCTTCGTCCGCACCGCGCAGGATCGCGCCGAGGTCCGGGCGGCAGCCGGGGGCGAGGCCCAGGAATTGGCCTTTCTCGCCTTCACCCTCGCGGATCAGGATTATGCGCTGCGGCTGGACGCCGTGGCCGAGGTCCTGGCGCTGCCTTCCGCGCTCGCCGCGCTGCCGCATACCGACGAAGTGCTGCTCGGGGTCTTCAGCTTCCGTGACAAGGTGCTGCCGGCCGTCGCGCTGCGCGCCTTGCTGGGCCTGCCGGAGCGGCGCGCACTCGGGACCGAGCGGGCGGTGATCATCCGGATTGGGAGTGAACGCCTGGCGCTCGTCGTTGACCGGATCAGCGGAATCCTGCGCGCGGCGCCGAATCGCATCGGGCCCGCCCCCAGCCTGTTCAACAGCGGCGCCGGCGAGGCCCGCGTCGACGCCGTGCTGCGCCTGGTCGACGGCCGCGGCCTGGTTGCCATCCTGGCGCCAGAGCGCGTCCTGGCCGACGAGCGCGTGGCGCGCCTAATGACTGATGCGGACCATGGCGAGGAGGAGAGCATGTCCGGCATGGCTGCGGCCGCGGCGCGGGAGCGTTTCGTGGTGATTCGGCTGGGTCGTGAAGTCTATGGCCTGCCCATCGGTGCGGTGGACGAGGTGACCCGCCTGCCCGAGACGCTCAGCCGTCTGCCGAAGGCGCCGGCCTATGTGCAGGGCGTGATGAACTTGCGCGGCCGCGTCATCCCGGTCATCGACCAGCGTCAGCGCTTCGCAGTGGCGGTCGATGAAGCACCTGCCGCGGCCACCGATGGCCGCGTCGTGGTGATCACCATCGGCGCGCTGCAGGTGGGCTTCGCCGTGGACGCCGTCACGCGAATCCTGGAGGTCGAAGCCTCGGCGCTGCTGCCGGCACCGGCGCTGTCCGACGACGGCGCCCTGTTCGACCGCGCTATCCCCCTCGAACGCGATGGCGACCTGATTTTGCTCATCGATCCCACCGCGCTGCTCAATCGCGCGGAATCAGATTTGCTGCGCGATCTCGCAGCGTCTGGGCCCTCGTGATCAAGCTGCTGATCGTCGATGATTCCGCCCTGATGCGTCGGGTTATGGGTCAGCTCTTCCAAGAGGCGGGCGGATACGTGGTGGAGTTCGCTCGCGACGGGGTGGAGGCGCTGGCGAAGCTCCACGCCTTCCGGCCCGACGTGGTCACGCTGGACGTGCAGATGCCACGGATGGATGGGCTCCGCTGCCTCGATCGGATCATGGTCGAGCGCCCCTGCGCGGTTCTCATGGTCTCTTCCCTGACAGCCGACGGTGCCGATGCCACATTGGAGGCGCTGCAACTCGGCGCGTTCGATTTCGTGCCCAAGCCAGACAGGACGGTATCGCTCGCGCTCGACGAGCTTGCGCCGGTCCTCCTCGACAAGGTGCGAGCGGCCGCCGCGTCGCGCGTGCCGCGGTCGCACCGGCTTGCCGAGCGCCTGCGCGCGCGGCGCGCCGCATTGCCCGCCTTCGCACCCGCACCGCCGCCCGTGATCGCCGATCACCCAACGCGCCCCGGCGACCTCGCCGGTGCCGTGATCATCGGCACATCGACGGGTGGCCCACCGGCCCTGGAGGCCGTGCTGACGGCACTGCCCGGGAGCTTCCCCTGGCCGGTTCTGGTGGCGCAGCACATGCCGGCCGCCTTCACCGCCTCGCTGGCACGGCGCCTGGACACGATTTGCGCCTTGCGCGTGGTCGAGGTCGCCGGGCCCACGCCACTTCATCCCGGCAACGTCTATGTTGCCCGGGGTGACGCCGACATGACGGTCAGCCGGCGCGCCGCCGGCCCGATCGTGCTGCCGGCGCCGGCCAGCCCCGCGCATCGGTGGCACCCGAGCGTCGACCGGCTGGTGGCCAGCGCA
Source organism: Plastoroseomonas hellenica (assembly GCF_018129085.1). Lineage (GTDB taxonomy): Bacteria > Pseudomonadota > Alphaproteobacteria > Acetobacterales > Acetobacteraceae > Plastoroseomonas > Plastoroseomonas hellenica. The sequence continues at coordinate 109,270 of NZ_JAAGBB010000008.1, read as the reverse complement.
ATGGCGCAACTGCCGCCAGCCCGGCTCGTTGGCGTGCTGATGACCGGTATGGGCAATGATGGCGCCGCATCCATGGCCGCGCTCCGGATCGCCGGCGGCCGCACGATCGCCGAGGCGGAGGAGACGGCGGTGGTGTGGGGCATGCCCGGCGAGCTCGTGCGGATGGGCGGCGCCGAGCAGGTGGCGCCGCTGGATGCGATTGCCGCCCGACTGATGGCGCTGGCTCCGGTGTGATGCCAAGCGCCGACGCCACCAGCCTGACCGCCGAGGACCTGCAGCGTCTGAGCGCGTTCCTCTACCGCCAGACCGGCATGCTCTTCGGCGAGAGCAAGCGCTATTATATCGAACGCCGCCTGAGCGACCGTCTCGCCGCGACCGGCTGCCCGGATTTCGCGGCCTATTTCGCCTTGCTGCGCTCGGATGCGGATGAGCGGGAGACGCTGATCAACGCGTTCACGATCAACGAGACCTATTTCTACCGCGAAGAGCATCAACTGGCCTGTCTGGGCCGCTCGCTGCTGCCGGATCTGATCGCTGGACGCCGGCCGGGCGAAAAGATCCGAATCTGGTCGGCGCCCTGCTCGACTGGGGAAGAAGCCTATTCGATCGCCATCTGGCTCCTCGAGAATTGGCGCTTGGTCGACGCTTACAATATCGAAATCATCGGATCAGACATCGATACCCGCGTGCTCGAAGCGGCCCGGCTCGGCCTGTACGGCGGCCGCGCCCTGGCGCGGCTGCCGCCAAACCTGCTGGAGAGCTATTTCGAACCCGCCGGGCCCGGCTTCTGGCAGATCATCGAGGACCTGCGGGAATCCGTCAGCTTCGGCCAGGCAAACCTCGTCGACGCGGCAAGCCTGGCTGACCAGGGCACCTTCGACGTCATCTTCTGCCGCAACGTGCTCATCTACTTCGATGACGAATCACGTCTGGTCGCGGCCCGCAATCTCTTCGACCGCCTGGCGCCCGGCGGCTATCTCTGCCTCGGTCACACGGAATCGATGGGCCGGATCGGCGGCGGCTTCACCCTGCGCCGCTTCGATGATGCGACCGTCTACCAAAGGCCCGGCGCACCATGAGCCAGGAGCTCATGGTCCAATTCCTGGTCGAGGGTCGCGAGCTGGTCGCGGAGGCGAGCCGCGACCTTGCAATGCTGATCGCGAGGCCCGACGACGTGGCGGCCCTCGATGGCTGCTTCCGCGCCATCCACACCCTCAAGGGCTCGACCGGCCTCTTCGACCTGCAGCCGATGGGGGCGATGCTGCACGCGGCGGAGGAATTGCTGGCGGCGATCCGCGCCGGCCGACCCGGCCATGCCGAGGATTTCGCGCGGGTACTCGAGGCCGTGGACCAGGTCGATCGTTGGCTGGACGCCCTGGAGGGCGATGGCGCCCTGCCGGCCGATGCCGATGCTGCCGGACGTGCGATCCAAGCCAGGATGAGGGATGCGGCACCGGCCCTGGACCAAGCCGAGGCCCAGCTGCCGGCAGTGCCAGACTGGCAGCTTTCAGCAGCGTTCACGGGGCTGTCCGGCACGGCGATCCGCTACACCCCGCGGGTGGATTGCTACTTTGCGGGCGACGATCCGGTGGCGATCGTCGCGGCGACGCCTCAGCTCATAGCGCTCTCGATCGCACCGCGCGACGCCTGGGGCGAACTTGAGCACTACGACCCCTTCGCGTGCAATCTGGTGATCGAAGCCGTCTCCGCCGCCCCGCGGGGGGAGATCGAGGCGGCATTCCGCCTCGTCGCCGATCAGGTCGAGCTCGCCGAGCTGACCGCTGCCGAACCCGGCGCGCCGGCGGGTGGCATGACGACCCGGCGCACGCTGCGCGTCGACGCGGCACGCATCGATCACCTCGGCATTCTGGCGGACGAGCTGGTGACGGCGAAAAATGGCCTGGTCGACCTCGCGATAGCAGCGGAGGCCTTGCCGGGCGGGCATACCTTGGGCCAGGCACTGCGCAGCCGCCAGGCTCAGCTCGACCGCTTGGTCGGCGATCTTCACGCCGCGGTCGGCAAGGTCAGGCTGGCGCCGCTGGCGCCGCTCTTTGCGCGCTTTCCACGGCTGGCGCGGGAGACCGCCGGCGCGCTGGGCAAGTCCGTCCGGCTCGAGCTCGAGGGACAGGAGATCGAGGTGGACAAGACAATCGTGGACGGCCTCTTCGATCCGCTGCTGCATGTGCTGCGCAACGCGCTGGACCACGGTGTGGAGCCGGTGGAGCGGCGCCGCGCTGCGGGCAAGCCCGAGGCGGGCCTCGTCCGTGTCACCGCGCGGGCCGCCGGGGACCAGGTGGTGATCGAGGTCGCGGACGATGGCGCGGGCATAGACCCGGCGCGAATCCGCAACCTTGCAGTCGCCCGGGGCGTTCTTGGCCGCGATGCCGCCGATGCCCTGGATGACCGCGACGCGGTGGATCTCATTTTCGTCCCCGGCTTGTCGACGGCCACCACCGTCAATGCGGTGTCTGGACGCGGCGTCGGGATGGACGTGGTGCGCGCGGCCGCTGCGCGGCTGGGCGGCAAGGTGACCCTGTCTGGCGAGCCGGGCCGCGGCACGATCGTGCGCTTCGTGCTGCCGATGACGATGATCTTGACCAAGCTCATGGTCGTCACCTGCGGCGGCGAGCGCTACGGCCTTGCCCTGGATTCGGTTGTGGAGACCGCTCGGATCGCGGCCGATCGCCTGGTCGTCATGCGCTCGCGCCAAGCCTTCCAGTTCCGCGATCAGGTCGTGCCGCTGGTCATCCTTCGGGAACTGGTCGGCGGTAGCAGCCAAGGGGCACTGGCACCGCGGGGAGGCGCCGAACGCGTTGTCATCGCATGGGTGGGCGGCGAGCTGGTGGGTTTCGCGGTCGATGCCATCGTCGGCCGGATGGACGCGGCGCTGCGGCCGCTGGACGGCCTGCTGTCCGGCGCGCCGGGGCTGGCGGGCAGCACCCTGATGCCCGATGGCAGCGTCCTGCTGGTGCTGGATTTGGCGGAGCTGCTCTCGTGACGGTCACCCGGGACGGCGCAACTATCCGCCTGCAAGGCCGCTGCCGGGTAGAAGATGCTGAGCCGCTTGCCAGCCTGCTCCACGCCACGCCTGGCCTGACCGTGGACCTCGGCGACTGCGAGGGGCTGCACGCGGCCGTCGTGCAGGCCCTGCTCGCCTTCGCGCCGAAGGTCGTTGGCACCCCGAGCGATCCGGTGCTGCGCGACCTGATCTTGCCGCTCCTGGCGGGCGAGAGACAGCGAGGGCAGCGCCCGATATAGTCGGAAGACCGCCTGTGGCGGCCGGTTGGAGATGGAGTTGATGGGTACGACGGTTCTGATTGTCGACGACAGCAAGCTTGCCAGGATCGTTCTGAGCAAGGCCGTGGCTGCGTTGCAGCCTGAATGGCGCCGGATCGAGGCGTCAAATGCGGAGGAAGCGCTGGCAAAGGTCGCATCTGAAACTGTCGATGTTGCAATCCTCGACTACAATATGCCCGGCCGGGACGGGCTCTCATTGGCCGAGGAGTTGCGGGAGCGTTTTCCCGAAATGCCGATCGCCGTCGCGACCGCCAATCTGCAGGATGAGATCATCGCGCGGGCGCGCGCGGCGAACGCGAGCTTCGTGCCGAAGCCGGTCACGGAGGACGGGCTGCGCGGGTTCGTCTCTGGCGCCGCCCTGCGCCTGCGGTCACCACGCGCATGACCTCCCTCATCGTCCCACTCGACGATCTGGAGCGGGATGCCCTGACCGAGCTGGTCAATATCGGGGTCAGCCGCGCGGCGGTGAGCCTGCGGAAGATGGCTGGAGAGCAGGTCCTGCTCTCCGTCCCTGCAGTGGAGGTTGTCACCCGCCGGGGCGCGACGACACTCATCCGGGAGCGCGAGAGCGGCGCGCTGATCGCGGTGCGCCAGGATTTCGCCGGAGTATTCTCCGGCCGCGCCCTGCTCATCTTCCCGGAATCCAACAGCATGGCACTGGTGCGGTCGGTGACCGCCGGGTCCCTGTCTGCCGAGGACGCGGCGGAGCTGGAGGACGAGGCACTCGCGGAAACCGGCAATGTCGTGCTCAACAGCTGCCTGGCGACCATGGCCAACATGCTGCAGAAGCCGCTGACGATGTCCCTGCCGGAGGTCGTCCGCGGTGACGGCTCCGCGCTGTTCGATCTGACGCTTTCGAACAGCGAAGACGCGGTCGTGCTGTTCCTCTACATCAACTTCGCGATCAACGACCGCGAGATTCGAGGCTATATCGCCATGCTGATGGATCTGCCCTCCATAGAGGCGTTGCGTGGCCTGATCGCAGAGTTCATCGCCCGCGTCATCGGCGACGCTATGTGATCATGGCCGACGCCGCTCCACTTCCGCCCACCAATGGCGACATGTCCGGCGCGGTCGGCGCCTGGAACTGGGATATCGCATCGCGGCTGCTGGTCGCGGACGCGCGCTTCGCCAGCCTCTACGGTCTCGATCCCGCCGCCGCCGCGGCAGGCTTGCCGGCATCGGCCTTCTTCGAACCGGTGCTGGAGCAGGATCGCCTGCGCCTGCGCATCGCCGTGGCGGGCGCACTGCGCGGTGCGGAAGTCTTCGCGCGCGACTATCGGGTCCTGCTAGATGGTGAGGTGCGCTGGGTGTCGGCGCGCGGCCGCACGTATTTCGACGAGACAGACACGCCAACGCGCTTCGCCGGCAGGCTTACGGATGTCACCGAGCAGAAGCGGCTCGAGGAGAGGCTGCGCATCGCGCAGACGGCGGGCGGCGTCGGCTCCTTCGAGTACCTGAGTGGCTATGGCACTGCTGACGTCTCTGACGAGTTCTGCCGTCTATTGGGGCTGCACACCGCCAAAAGCCTCCCCGTGCGGACCATCAATTCCGTCGTGCATCCGGACGACCCGCCGATTATCCAGGGGCGTGACGGCAGCGGCGCACTCGGGACGGCCTTCCATGAATTCCGCATCCATCGCGCCGACACTGGGGAGGAACGGTGGCTCGCCTCGCGGGGCGAGTACCGGCCTGCGGACAGGGGCGGTGTCTCCTTCATCGGGGTCATCTACGACATCACAGCCTCCAAGCGGTCCGAAGCGGCGCTGCGGCTTCTGACCGAGACCCTCGAGGAGCGTGTCGAGGCCCGAACACAGGAGCGGGACCGCATCTGGAACCTCTCCGGCGATCTCTTGAACATCATCGAGCCGGATGGCACGCAGCGAGCCGTCAACCCGGCCTGGAAACGTGTGCTGGGCCATGATGAAGCGGAGCTCGTCGGCCGATCGATGGAATGCCTGATCCATGCGGACGATCTCCCGCTTGCGCGCACGCGGCTGGAAGCGTTAGCACGCGGTGAGCCGGTGGCCGCCTTTGACACACGATTGCGGGCGAAGGACGGCAGCCATCGCTGGATCAACTGGACCGGCATGTCGGATGGCGAGACGATCTACGGCATCGGTCGCGATGTCACCCAGCGCAAGTTGCTCGAGGAGCAGTTGCGCCATAGCCAGAAGATGGAGGCAGTCGGACAGCTGACCGGTGGCTTGGCACATGACTTCAACAACATGCTGACCGGCGTCATGGGCGGCATTGACATGGCCAGGATGCTGCTGGCGCAGGGTCGGCTCGAGGACGTCGACCGGCTCCTCGAAGCGTCGATGCAGTCCGGGCAGCGCGCGGCGGCATTGACTCACCGGCTGCTCGCCTTCTCCCGACGCCAGGCACTCGACAATCAACCGCTCGATGTCGGCACCCTGATCGGCTCCATGCAGGACCTGCTCCGGCGAACCCTTGGGGAGCAGGTTGAGCTGCATATCGATACGCCCTTCGAACTCTGGACCACCTTGGCCGATGAAAGCCAACTGGAAAGCGCCATCCTCAACCTGGCGATCAACGCCCGCGATGCCATGCCCGACGGCGGGCGACTGACCATCGCCGCCCGCAATGCGTCTCTCTCGGAGGCGGATCTGGCCGGAAGCGATCAGGCGCAGCCCGGGGAATTCGTCGAAATCCTGGTGACGGACACCGGTCTGGGCATGCCTCCGGAAGTCCTCGCCAAGGCTTTTGACCCATTCTACACCACAAAGCCGGTGGGCCAGGGCACAGGCCTTGGCCTGTCGATGATCTATGGGTTCGTCCAGCAGTCGCGCGGACATGTTGCGATCGAAAGCCAGGAAGGGCGCGGCACGAAGATCCGGCTTTACCTGCCCCGCCACGATGGCGGCTCCGAAGGCGAGGCGACACCGGAGATGCCGACGGCGATCACGGGCAGCGGCGAGATCGTGCTTGTGGTCGAGGATGATCCGGCGGTGTTGCGGCTGATGCTGGATGCTCTCCGGGAGCTTGGATATCGGACCATCGAAACGGCGAGCGGCAAGGAGGCCGTGCCCATCCTGCAGTCGCGTCGCCATCTGGACCTGCTGATTAGCGACGTGGGCCTGCCAGGGCTGAACGGGCGGCAGATCGCCGAGATCGCGCGGCAGATCCGCCCCGATATGCCGGTTCTGCTGATGACGGCCTACACGCGGGATGCAGGCGATGAGGCCGGGTTCCTGGCGCCTGGAATCGAGGTCATGCAGAAGCCGTTCTCCATTGATCAGTTGGGCAGGCGGGTGACCCGGATCTTGCGCAGCCCCCACGGCAACAGCAGCGCCGGCGTCGGCTGACACCGCGCCGGGTCGCCGGCGCAGGATGACATCTGCCGCCGCCCCGAAACCCCAATCCGATGCAGTGTGACGGCCTATGGGCCGAAGATCTCTGCAAGCTGTGCTGCGTGCCGACCCACGGCAGATTGCGCGGGACAGAGGTAGGTGTGGCTCCCCAGCCGAGGGGGATCGCGCGGCCGCGGGTGGTGTGAGGCGGAGCGGGCCGGCTTCGCGTTGATCATCGTTGGGGGATGGGTTCCCGGCATTGGCGCTGCAGCTCGCGGAGGAAGCTCAGCGCCGCCTCGAGCAGGTCTGTCTTCGGATCGCTTCCGGACAGCAGAACCCGGCCGCCACGGATCTCGAGGGGCGGCGCAACGCGAGGCGGATCCCCTCGGAACGTCGCCGCAGCGCCAGCCGGCCCTACCTCCAGGCGTGCGATGTCGAGGCGCCGACACCGGGCCCTGAGGCGGCAGAGTGTCAACAGGTTCGTAACCGCTTCCGGCAGCACGCCAAAGCGGTCTTCGATCTCCTCCTCGAACGCGGTCAGCGACGCCAGCTCGCCCCGGCGTAGGATACGCGCCAGCCGACCGTGCAGCTCTACCCGCAGCGTCTCCTCGCTCACGTAGTCGCGCGGAAAGCCAGCGGAGACCCCGATCGCGAGCTCCGGCATCCACTCCTCCGTTACCTGCTCCCCACGCGCCACGCGCATCGCGCGCTCCAAAAGGTGCTGGTAAAGTTCGACCCCAATCAGGGACAGGTGCCCGGCCTGGCTTTCGCCCAGCAATTCCCCGGCGCCGCGAAGATCCAAGTCGCGGGCACTGATCGCGAAGCCAGCGCCCACCCGGTCAAGCTCCTCGAGTGCCTTCAAGCGCTTCATGGTCAAGGTGGAAGGCGGGCTTTCCGGATCCGTCAGGAGGATGATCGATCCGCGCACGCGCCCGCGGCCGACCCGACCCCGGAGCTGATGCAGCTGGCCGAGACCAAAGCGATCGGCACGCCACACCAGCATCGTGTTGGCCCGGGGAACGTCCAAGCCGGCCTCGACGATGTTCGTCGAAAGCAAGACGTCACCCTGCCCTCCTGCGAAGCGCACCATCGCCGTGTCGATCTCCTCCGGCGGCAGCTCTCCATGCGCCTCAATGACCTCAAGCTCGGGCAGCAAACGCGCGATGCGGGCGCGCATGTCCGGCAGGTCGTCGATCCGCGTGCAGACCACGAAACTCTGCCCGCCGCGCCGGTGCTCCCGTCCCAGTGCCTGGCGCAGCACGGCGTCTCCGATCGGCTGATGAACCGTCCGCGTCGGCTGCCGCCCTGGCGGCGGCGTCGTGATGACGGAGAGATCTTCGAGCCCGATCATCGCCGCCTGCAGGCTGCGGGGGATCGGCGTTGCGGTCATCGTCAGTACATGGCCGTCCCCTGCCAAGCGGCGCAACATTGCCTTTTGGCGCGCGCCGAAGTGCTGCTCCTCGTCGATGATGATCAAGGCGAGGTCATGGAAGTGCACCTCCCTGCCAGCAAGGGCCTGGGTCCCGATCACGATTTGGACGCTCCCCTCGCGGAGGCCGGCCTTTACCGCCTTCGCTGCCGCGGGACTGGTCAGCCGCGAGAGACTCTCCACCCGGATCTCCTCGCCACCGGCACGCAGCCCTGCGAAACGGCGCCGAAAGGTCTCAAGATGCTGGCGTACCAGAACCGTTGTCGGCGCCAGCAGCGCGACCTGCCGACCGGCAAGCGTCGCCACCGCGGCAGCACGCAACGCGACCTCCGTCTTTCCGAAGCCCACATCGCCACAGATCAGGCGGCTCATGGGGCGGCCGGAGGCCAGATCCCGCATCACGGCGGCAATGGCAGCGCGCTGGTCGTCTGTGAGCAGATGCGGAAACCGCGCCGCAATTCGATCCAACGCAGCGCGGGGGGCCTTCAGAACCGGCGCTCGCCGCCGCGCGCGCTCCGCCACGAGCGATGTCAGCGCCTCGGCGCTTTTCGCGAGCTGCGCCTCGACCTCGGCCCGGCGCTTCGGCCAAGCCTCCCCGCCCAACCGGTCGAGCGTCACCCCATCCGCATTCCCACCATAGCGCCAGATCCGATCCATCTGGTCGAGCGGGACAAGCTCCGTCGCGCCACCCGCATATTCGACCCGCAGGCAATCAAGCATTGCCTCTCCGATTGTAACCGGCTCCACGCCTCGCAACGCGCCGATCCCACGGTCGAGATGGATGACCGCATCGCCAAGCTGCAGCCCGCCCTCAAAGGGCAGCGCGCGCCAGCCCTCCGTCTCCCCACGAGGACCATGCGCGGGGAAGACATCGGTGGGAGCGATCACCGCGGCGTCCTCCGTCGCGAAGCCCGCGTCCAGTCGACCTTCCAGCAGGCCGAAGGTGCCGGGTGGCGCAGCGATCAGCGCACGCCAGCCTGCGACCGGTTTTGCCTGGAGCTGCAGCCTCTCCCGGGCCAAGCGCAGAAGCGAGCGGGTGCCGCGATCCGTGCCGCCCGATAGGGCGACGCGACTGCCGGCATCGAGCCGGCTGCTGAGCAGATCAACGAAGGCCTGCTCCGGGTCGTTCGTCTGCAGGAGGTCCGGCACGCCGGCGGCAACGTCCTCCGCTACCTCGTCCAGCACCGTCGCACGACGCGATCCGACCGCCGCGTCCCAGTCCTCGCCGAGCAGATGAAGCTTGCGCGGCGGTGTCGGCGGTCGCGACACCTCGCCCGGCACCGTCGCTCTGAGGCGATACGCATCCTCGATTTCCGCCGTGCGCTCCGCCCGAATGGACGCGACCTCCGCCTCCAACACAACAACCGCCCCGGGCAGCAAGTCGAAGATGGTCCCAAGCGGATCGTGGAAGGCGCCGAGCGAGTGTTCAATCCCCGGTGCATGCGTCACGTCCGATCCCTCCGGGAGCACGAGCTCGGAGGCCGGGTAGATCACAGCCACCTCGATCTCGACGACGCTTCGCTGCGTGAACGGGTCGTACCGGCGGATCGAGGCGATATGCCCCCCTGCGACCTCGACGCGACACGGCAGCGCATCCTCGGGCAGGTGAACGTCCAGAATGGTCTCCCGCGCTGCTGCCTCGCCGGGCTGATCAACGCGATCATCGAAGAGGTAGCCCATGCGACGGAGCCTCGTCTCAGCCGCAGCAAGGTCGAGCACCTCGCCACGTCGCAGCACGAGGACATCCCGGTATGCGGGCGGCGGCAAGCGCTGCATGGCTGCCGTGGCGCTCGCTATCAGCAGCCGGGGCTGCCCGGTCGGCGCAGAGAGGTTAAGCAGCGCAGCCATCCGCTTGCCCATCACCTGCCGGGATGGTGAGGCGCGATCATAGGGCAAGCAGTCCCAGCCCGGCAGCCGGACGGCGATGGCGTCCGGCGCCAGCGTGCGTGCCGCGAGGGCGAGGCGGCGTGCGCGCGCTTCGCTCCGTGTGACGTAGATGAGACCGCCATCGTGCGCCAATTGCTCGGCGAGGCGGGCAGCCAGGAGGCTCTCCGGTTCCACCGCGAGCGCCGCCTTGAGGTTTCTTTTTGTCTGCATGCCGAGACAACGCCGGGCGCCGTGGTGGCAGTTGCCTGCACCGACCCGCTGCACGGCGAAGTAAACAGACGCGCTCCTCTCACCTCGGCAGGGCCGGCATGCCGGCCCTGCCAGACGTCGGTGGTGACCCCCGGGGCTCGCGGACGTACAGCGTGCGATCGGCTCACGCCAAGTACCGCGACGCCAGCGTCGGCACCCGACCACCAGCGGTCAAGCTTGTGAATTGCGCGTGTACGCTTCACAGCCGTCCTGCCATGCGCTCGCGCGTCACGCAGCGAAAGCGTTCCTCGTACAGCGCCGGAGCTCGGCACCGGCAAGATAGACAGCTCGAATCGCAGTGCCGCGACGTGGCCTGTCGCGCTTCTCGGATCAGAAACCGCCTTCACTCGCCGACGTTGGGAAGCGGTCAAGGAGCCGCCCCCCAATCCACTCCGCTGGCCCGCGCAAGGTGGCAGGCGGCTTCCTCCCATTTTGGTCATGGGCCGCCCTGTACGGCCCACCGGAGGCTGCATGAAAGCGCTTGTCTGGCACGGGAAGCAGGACATCCGGTGCGACAGGGTGTCCGACCCGGAAATTGAGGATCCGCGCGACGCCATCATCAAGGTGACGAGCTGCGCGATCTGTGGCTCGGATCTTCACCTCTTCCATAACCTGATCCCGGCGATGCTGCCGGGCGACATCATGGGCCATGAGATGATGGGCGAGGTGGTGGAGGTCGGTTCCACCGCGAAGAACGCCCTGCGAAAGGGCGACCGCATCGTCGTGCCATTCACGATCATCTGCGGCGAGTGTGATCAGTGCAAGCGCGGCAACTTCTCGGTCTGCGAACGCACGAACCGCAAGAAGGCGCTCGCTGACAAGGTGTTCGGGCACACGACCGCCGGCCTGTTCGGATACACCCATCTGACCGGCGGATATCCTGGCGGGCAGGCTGAGTATCTCCGCGTCCCCTTCGCGGACGCGACGCACATCAAGGTCCCCCCGCAGCTCAGCGACGAACAGGCCCTTTTTCTTGGCGATATCCTCCCGACCGGCTGGCAAGCTGCCGCACAGTGCGACATCGCCCCCACGGACATCGTCGCAATCTGGGGCTGCGGGCCGGTCGGGCAGATGGCGATCCGCAGCGCGATGCTGCTCGGCGCGAGGACGGTGGTCGCCATCGACCATCTGCCCGAGCGGCTTTCGATGGCGGAGGCGGCGGGCGCCATCACGATCGATTTCATGCAGGACAGCGTCGTTGGTCGCCTCAACGATCTCACCGACGGCAAGGGTCCCGACAAATGCATCGATGCCGTGGGGCTGGAGGCGCATGTCAGTCCGGCCCAGCCGGATAGCGTCCTCGATCGCGCCAAGCAGATGCTGATGCTGGAGAATGACCGGCCGCACGTGCTCCGCGAGATGATCTATGTGTGCCGGCCCGCCGGCGTGATCTCTGTGCCAGGCGTCTACAGCGGCTTGGTCGACAAGCTTCCGCTGGGTATGGCCATGAACAAGGGTCTGACCTTCCGAATGGGCCAGACGCATGTGAACCGGTGGACGGACGATCTGCTGCGCCGCATCGAAGAAGGGCAGATCGACCCGTCCTTCGTGATCACTCACACGGTCCGCCTCGAAGACGGACCAGAAATGTACCGGGTGTTCCGGGACAAGCAGGACAGCTGCATCAAAGTCGTCCTGAAGCCATGAGGGCCAGCCCATGACCATCCTCGCTAGAGCAGCCGACCGTGCACGGTCGGCGCGCGAGCCCCGGATCCTCGAGACTGGGCGGAGTTCGCTGCGCGGCCCGGACCGTCTTGCCCGCGGGCTTGGCTGGTTCAGCATCGCGCTCGGCGTCATCGAGCTGCTGGGCGCGCGGCGCCTCGCCCGTGCATTCGGCATGCAAGGCGCCGAATGGCTCATCCGGAGCTACGGCGTGCGCGAAATCGCATCCGGACTGGGGGCACTCTCGATCAATCCCGCTTCCGGGATCGCCAGCCGGATCGGTGGAGATGGCCTCGACCTACTCACGCTGATGGCAGCCAATTGCCGCACCCGAAAGCAACGCGACAACGTCGAGCTTGCTCTCTTGGCGGTTGCGGGCGTCAGCCTCCTCGATCTGTACTGCCATCAGGAGCTCTCATCACTGCACCAGCGCCGTGGCACCGCTCGGGACTATCGCGACCGGTCCGGTTTCCCCAATGGCAAGCCGAAACTTGAGTGAGGGTACCCGCGCCGCACGTCGTCGCCTGCCACTTCGAAAGGCCTGCGCATCAGAACCGACGCCAATTCGGATCGCGCCACTGCCGCCTGGGACGGACCGTCCGCCCGGCTTTGACGTCTCAGGAGCTTGGGCGTCAGGAGCGGGCCCGATCCGGGTGTAGGGTCGGCAGCCGGTCACGGCCGTAGGTCCATTCGGCCCGCCATTGTGCATCCTCGCCGCGGCACATGACGCGTGCCTTGCTGCCGCGTTCTCCAGCTTCGTGGGCGGCAAGAATCGCGCTGAGCATCGCCGAAGCACGATCGTCAGCGTCCTGCTCCCGCCGACCGCACTTGAACTTCCAGCGGCCGCCGACGCACAAAACATAGAATGAGCGATCCGTCATTCGCATCCCTTGGCTGCTGCCCCGGACCCAGAAGGTCCGAGGCAGGACCGGCCATCACCGGTTGCGGGGATAGGCGCCAGACGTGTTCGAGTCAGTCGCGCGATCGTATGCACGCTCGGCGGCGTTCCCGGGCGGATTGCCAGGCCGGCCATCCGACTGCGTCGGATTTGCGCCGGAGGTGTTCGTGCCCATGTTGCGATCGTAGGCACGCTGTGTGGCCGTTCCAGGCGGATCGTTGCGCGGGTTTGAGCAGGCCGCGACGCCCAGCAGCAGACCTGCAGCCAGCGCAGCGCAGAGATAATGCTTCATAGAAGTCTCCGTGAGCGGAATGCGCTCGCTGCATCAACGCCGAGCGGCGGAGAAAGTTTCAGGTCTGCAATCTTCGTAAGTGACGTTTGGACCGTCATCCGTCTCACGGCGCTTCGGTCCCGCGCCTCCGCTGCTCGATCATCCGCCTCAGCGCCTGATGCTCGGGGCCCGTGCCGCTGCTGAGAAACTGCTCGACGTCGGTGTCGGTCGTGGTGCCGCCGGAAGCTGCGTTCGGCTGGTGTCGGACGAACATCCGCCCGCGTACGATTCCAAGCCTCCAGTGATCGCCGTTGGAGCTCGAATAGATTTCGCGGAACTCGGGCTCCGCGACCGCCGGAGCCGGCAGTGACATGCCTATCGCAAGGTGCTCCGCGCTGGCTTCGCTGAGTGCGACTGGGATGCCGGCGATCAGAGCGACGCGGATCAGAGCGCGAAAATCTGCCTCATGAGCATGGGCGCTTGCCGGGTCGAGGAGGAACACGAGTGCGTCGATCCCCCCATCGACAATCCACGCCCCGAGCTGCATGTCACCACCGTCAGGGCCGCTCCGCAGATGTTCGACACGAAGCGAAGGACAGGCCTGTTCGATGTCGTCGGCGCTGGTGCCGGTCCCGACGAGGCTATGGCGGGCCAGCCAATCCTCCCACCGCTGCGCCCACGCGATGAGCTCGGCCTTTTTGGCGTCGTGGGCGACGAGCCCTATGCGCAGGGGCGGGTGCATTGAGACCTCCTGTTCGAACCAGATCCAACGCGCGCCGGGGGCGCGGCAGCCCGTCCGCGCCCCATACCGAGGCCGCCATCTCCGCCTCGCATTCGAGGTCGCGGCACCTACGGCGGCCCTGCCAGAACCCATGTCAGTAGCGCCCGATCCGGACTGCACTGTGCGAAGTTGGCTTCCTCGCGAAGTGGCGGTCACGACAGCAGGTGTTCGCCAAGAACGCGGCCTGGCTTCGGACAGTTGCGGAGCTTTCGCGCGTCTGGAGGCTCATGTCTCAAGCCGGCGGCGGCGGCGCACCGGTCCTCACCTCAGCACCGGCTCCGAGAAGCCGGAATGTACCCGCTGCCGCCGGCGCATTGGTCGGCAGGCCGCGCCATCGTCGCACCCGGGCGTCGCCTCGACCCAGATCGTCAACACAGAAGCATAGCGGTCGGACCCCCGAGGCAAGCAACCGACACGTCGTCTGCAGTGTAGGCTTGGAACCTAACGTCGCCGCGAATGCCGTAGCCCAGAGGTCCCGAGTACCTCCTGGCGCGCTGGCGGCGGCGCGCTCGCAGCTCACTCAGATGCTCCCGGCGCCATGCGGATGGGCCAGGAAGAATCGCAGCATCTCGCGCGAAGCATCAGGACCGCGCGGATCGGTGTAGGACCCGGCGGCGCTACCTCCGGACCAGGCGTGCGCGCCGCCGTGAATGAGCCAGTGCTCCAGGACGACCTCCCCGGCGCCGTTCGCGTATAGGGTTCGCGTGTACGCATGCCCACCAGGCACCTGTCCGCGCTGGACCTCGGGCCGCAATGACCCGGACGCCCCGGCCTGGTCGATGACCTGCTCGCCATTGCGCGGGTGCACCGTGGCATCCCTATCTGCATGGAACACGATGGTCGGCACCGTGCGCCGGACTCTTCCTCCGGCTGTTCCTTCATGACCGGATTGCCCCGGCGCCGGCGCGCCGTTCCGCATCGCTGCGAAGGCGGAGGGCATGTCGCGAGCCGCGCCGCAGGCCAGCCCGGAGTGGACGCCGACCGCGGCGTAAAGATCAGGATAGGCGCGCGCCATAATGGCTGCTGCCGCGCCGCCGGCGGAGAGCCCGGCGACGTACACGCGCCCTGGGTCGACCGTGTAGTCCCGCATGACCTGGCGCGTTATGCCGGCGATGAGCGCGGGCTCGCCTCGGTCTCGCTGCTGATCACCAGGGCTGAACCAATTCCAGCATCTTTGGGGATTGGCTGCTTGCGTCTGACTCGGATATGCGATCAGGCAGGCGTGCTCCTCGGCGAGCGCGTTCATGCGAGTGCCGACGGCGAAGTCGTCCGGTGATTGGGTGCAGCCGTGCAGCATGACGATCAGCGGCCCCGCCGCGCCACGATAGGTGCTGGGGATGTAGAGCTTGTAGCTGCGGCTCCCAGCATCGCCAGAGTGGGAGCCCGCCAAGAACTCGGCGCCATCCGGCATCGGTTCCGGCACGCGCGTCGGCGCGCGCAGGACGCCCGGGCCATGCCCCCATCCACCTTGGGGGAGCCGGTCGAGAAAGTTCCGCGGTGACGTCCATGTCCGCGGCATGGCGGGCACGCTGAGACGATCGGTCCGCCCTGGACCGGGGGCGGTCATGCCTTTCAGCAGCGCCGGGGCCGCGCGCAGCGCCTCGCCCGTCTCGGGATCGACGTCCGTGATGCGCGGCCGCCCTGCGGCGATGTGACCGGCACGCCCCTGCGCCACCGCATCAGAGACGTTGGGTGGCGTCCCACCACCCAAATGGCGTTGCAGCAGAGCGGAGGCCTCGGCCAGCCGACCTTCGCGTGTGAGCCGGCTGGAAGATGGCCGGGCGTTCGCGAAGGACGATTCTCGTCCGGCTCTCTAGCCGCCGACCCATTGGGCGGTGGGCGGCGGCTTCACAGCTGTGCGTCACTTCCGGATATACGCCGTGCCGCCCAGAACTGTGGCGGGCGTCGTGACATACCGCCCGTGCTCAGGCGTGGACCAGAGCTCAAACTCGGCGGCCAGATGACGGAGTGCCGCTTGCATGTGCGGTCCACGCATGGCGCGGCCGTGACCTGAGACGACCAGGTCTGGCCCCAACTGCGCAAGCCGGCGCACAGATGCTCCGGCCTCCTGCCAATCCACTGTGAAGTAGGCGGGCGGCCCGTGCATTTCTGGCTTCTGCATCGCTGTGGCGTACAGCGACTCCTGGCGCGTGGTGACGAAGGCATCGCCGGATAGGAGGCATTGGTCCTCCTCTCGCCAGAAGGAAACGTGGCCGACGCTATGGCCTGGTGTGTGAATCCAGCGCCAGCCAGCCAGCATCGGTACCGAGCCGTCCTGCGGCAATGCTATCAGGCGGCTCCCGACATTCACGGGTCGGCGGGGCAACAGCGGCGAGAGTCGGCTCATCAATCCACCGCCAACCGACGGGTCCGGCTGCGGGTACGCCGCCGAGCCATCGAGGTAGGGCAGTTCGAGACGATGCGCGATCACCGGCACATCCCAATGTCTCGCCAAGCCTTCGAGCGCACCAACATGGTCGAAATGGCCGTGCGTCAGCAGGATTGCGGCAGGGCGGGATCCTGACCCGAACCGTCTGGCGGCGGCGCGCTCAATCAAAGCACGCGTGCCCGGCAAGCCGGCATCGACCAGCATCCAATCGCGATCGCCGGCTCCATGCCGCCCTATGAAGGCGACGTTGACAATGGCCAAGCGCAAGTAGGCCAAGCCTGGCGCAACCTCATGGGTGCCGTCGCCGCGGGCACGGTCGGCGGTGTCATCGACGGCAGACGCCTCTGCGGGCAGCCGGAGCGTGGTTCTCATCGATCCGCACCCAGGAGCGGCGGCGCGACGAGGCGACGACGACCGGCGTGCGCACTCCCCGGCTCGCGCGCTTGCCCGAGGGCGATGCGGCAGTTGCAGGTTGCGGACGCGGTCGCCGGTGCAACGAAGCGACAAGAATCCCTCGACCGATCTTTCGCTGACCTGCGCATGGGTCCTAACCTGCGGTTCCGCTCGCATGCCTGCCGCAGCTTCGATGCAAGCCGCGATGCGTTCTCAACCTTCCTGCGCCACCGCACGCGCACGAGGGGCAAACCCCAAGGTGGGTTGGTGGCACCCTGGACATCCGCACTCTGGAGAACCGGGTCGCTGTAAAACGCGCGGCAGAGCACTTTGGTGTCCGTCGCCCAGGCGCTCCAGCTTGTGAGAAGCAGGTGATCATCGGCCGTTCACCGCGCGGCCGACGCGGTCGCCGGAGCGCATGGAAGGTCACAAGACGGGCTGAACGCGTCCGTCCGACGCGTGGCCGGGGGCGCGGCGTCGGCCCGGCAAGCGTGCCCGGGTCGGGAGCGAGCCCGCGCTGCGCCGCCAGTGAACCCGATGCTGTGAAGCGCTCCGAGCGGCGCTTATCGCTGCCCGCTGGCGCATCCGGGCGCCGAGTCGAATGCTGCCCGACACCGATCGGGCCGAGGCGCTGGACAGGTCGCCCCGGCGATGGTCAGTCGCGGCCCCGCTCCATGGTGCGGTGACGCGGCCCGATGACCAGAACCCGCTCTGCGATGCCCGGCGCTGCTGGGGCCGGACAACAAGTTCATCACGCAATGCGACCAAGTCCGGAACGCCACACGTAGCCGTCGCGCGACCCCACAACGCCACCGGTGCTGGACACGGGAATCTCGAGGAATCAAGATTCTCGCCGGCTACAGAACCGGAGAAGCGCCGCTGACCCCGCGCACCTTTCGCTCGCACCAAAGACAGCTCTGCGGCATCGCCGAGGCCATCGCCACCGGAGCAAGCGACGCACCCGACATCCTCGCGGCAGTCACGCCGGGCGGCGGTAAGTCCCTCTTGCCCGTCCTCGCCGCAAGCCGACTGGTCGAAGCCGGCATTGTCGATCGCGTTTGCTGGATCGTCCCCCGCGACAGCCTGCGCCTGCAGGCGGAGGAGGCGTTCGCCGACCCTGCCTGGCGGGCCGCCCTCCCGCACAGCCTCAGCATCCGTGCCGCCGACAACACGCCAGACCCAGCACGTGGTCTCGCGGGATACGTCACCACCTATCAGGGCGTCACCGCGGCGCCTGACCTGCACCTCGCCGAATTTCGCCGGTACCGCACGCTCCTCGTCATCGACGAGATGCACCACCTCCCCGCTCTAGCGGACACCGACCCCGCCGCTGCTGCGCAGGCGGCCTTCCTGGACACGGATGAGGCCAGCAGCTGGTCACGCGCCATCCTGCCGTTGCTGGAGTGTGCCAGGGTGCGGCTTCTACTCTCCGGCACACTCGAGCGAGCGGACGGAAGAGCCATCCTCTGGCTGCCCTACCGCAAGGGTCGGAAAGCCCGCACCCGCGAGGTGGAGCTCGACGCGCCCGGCTGGGCGGTGATCGGATACTCACGTTCCCAGGCCCTCGCCGAAAAAGCGGTGCTGCCCGTGACCTTCGGTGCGCTCGACGGAGAGGCGACCTGGCGGGAGGAGGAGGTCGAGGTGGGCCCTCACCGCCTCTCCGCGCCCTACCCCTCCGAGACCACCCGCCCGGCTCTGTTCACCGCGTTGCGGACCGGCTTCGCCGAGGCGCTGCTGCGGGAGGCCTTCGTCGCTGTCCGCGGCATCCGCGCGGAACGACGCGAAGCTCGGGGCCTCGCTGCCGGCACGGCCGCGCGCGGGCTCGGCAAGCTGCTCGTCGTCGCTCCCGACCAGCTGGCGGCCAAGCACTACCTCGATGTGATCCGCGGCTGGATCCCGGCCGCTCAGGCAGATCATGTCGCGCAGCTTGCCACCTCCGACCAAGCGCATGCCCATCAGGTGCTCGCCGCCTTCCGGCTCCGCCCCGAGCCCTCGATCCTGGTCACCGTCGCGATGGCCTACGAAGGGCTCGACGTTCCCGAGGTCGCGGTCGTCGCCGCCCTCACCCACATCCGCTCCCGTCCATGGCTCGAGCAGATGATCGCAAGGGCCACCCGCGTGGATCCGCATGCCGGCGCCTACGAAACACAACGCGCACTGGTGTTCCATCCAGATGATCCCCTGTTCGCGGATTTTCGGCGGCGGATGGAGACCGAGCAGGGAACCCTGGCCCGCCGACCAAAGCCCGGCCGCGGACAAGGTGCCCTGCCCCTTTGGCTCCGAGATCAGCTCCCGCCCCCGCGAGACAGCATCATCCCGCTGCAGTCCAATGCCCTCGCCATGCGCTTCGACTTGCTTCGGCCCGGTCCGGACCTCGCCCTTCGGCGCCCGGAGCAGGAGGCCACGCAGGCCGACATGCTGGGCCCGCCCTCCGCGATCGAGCGAAGGCTCAGGGCTCAGCTCGGCGAGCTCGTCGGCACGCAGGCCATCGAAGACGAGGATGGCCGCGCCGGGATGCGCGGCGGTCTCTCCGGGCCCGGTCTTTATCATCGCTACAACGCCTGCTTGAAGCGCATCTGCGGCAACAAGAGCCGGGCCGAGATGACGCTCGGCGAGCTCGAGGCCGCGATCGGGTGGATGGAGCGCAATCGTCTCTCCGACCACCTGCACCTCCTCGACGGCGATCCCCGTTACGCCTGGTCCGCGCGCAAGCGCCAGGAATGGCAGCCGCCCGTGGGCCGCCCAGACCGACGTCCTCGTGCGTCCAGGCGATGACGCGCTGCAATCGAAACCAGCAGCCGTGGACCGGAGGGGCCGTGATGCGTAGCGGAATGCGGGCGCAGGACCATTTCTCCATCATGCCTCCCACCCGCCGTACCGCCCTGTGCTCTGCCCTGGTCCTCGCAGCGGCCCCGGCCCGCGCTGCCGGAGCCGGACCGGAGCCCTCCCCACTCTCGCACGCAGGCGCCCTGGCCGACGCCACACCCGACCTCCGCACCCTGATCGTCGCCCAGCAGGGTGTGCCCCAAATCGAGCGCGCCTGGCGTGGGGCCAGCTTGAGCCGGCCGGAGAACATCAAGTCGGCGGCCAAGACGATCATCGCCACCCTGGCCGGGATCGCCGCGGCGCGGGGTGTATTCTCGCTCGATGATCGCATTGCCCCCATCCTCGGCCGCCTGGTGCCGTCCGACGCGGATCCACGCGTGGCGCTCATCACCATCCGGCACCTGGCCGGCATGCGCGCCGGGCTGGACAGTACGTCCGGCAGCAACTACGGCCGCTGGGTCGCCAGCGGTAACTGGCTGCACTTCGCCCTCGCCCGGCCCTTCGCCGATGAACCGGGCGGCCAGATGATCTATTCGACGGGCTCCTCCCACATCCTAGGCGCGGCCCTGGCGCGAGCGACCGGCCAATCGCTCCGTGACCTGGTGCAAAACTGGTTGGGCAGGCCGCTCGGCTTTGCGGTGCCGGAGTGGCGGCGCGACCCGCAGGGCTTCTATTTTGGCGGCAACGACATGGCGCTCGCCCCGCGCGCTCTGCTGACCTTTGGGGAGTGCTGCCGTAGCGGTGGCCGCCACCAGGGCCGTCAGGTCATCCCCTCGGCATTCCTGGCCGAAGCCTGGCGGCCTGCGGTGCGCTCCAGCTTCAGCGGCCAGCAATACGGCCTCGGATGGTGGGTTGGCGAGGCCGCGGGGCAAGGCGTGAACTTCGCGTGGGGGTACGGCGGCCAGATGCTCTATGTGCTGCCGCAGCTTGGCCTGACGGTGGTGATGACCTCCGAGACCGACCGGCCGCGTGTCCCGGGACAGGTGTTCACCCGGCACGCCCTCCTCGCAAACGGGATCCTGCCCGCCTTCACCCGCTGATCTCGCGTGCGACCGGTGGCGACAGAGAAGGCAGGACCGGGCTCATACCCTCGCTCACGACCGACGGATTTTAGCAGCAGCATGTCGTCGCGGTGCGCGCAGGCCGCGCGTCCCCAGGGGCTTCGCTGCGCTCACATCGCCGATCACCCAAATGCGCGACAACGTCGCCCGAAGTGCCTCATTTAGTCTTACATATTTAGAATTTGGCCTAACCTCCATTCCGATCACCCGCGAGTACCTGCTAAGACATCGTAGAAGCAGCGAATTTTCCCTCCCTTGCGCGCCGCCACTTCCTGGCGCGTAAGACATGACCGTGTCCTTCGCGACCGTCTCACGCTGATCGCCGCCGCTCAGCCGCAAAGCACCCGCTGCGCCGCGTCGCGCGTCAGCTCGTTGACCCCAGTCGCCCAGCCCACCGTCGGCTTGTGGAACCGGCGCCCCTTGGACGAGGCCGGATAGTTAGGCGGGGGCGACGTATCGCGAGCGCCTGCTTATGGCTGGCAATCAGACCGGCAAGACGTGGTCGGCGGGCGCCGAGGCGGCCTACCACCTGACGGCCATCGTGGAACGCCATCTGCTTCGGGTACGGCTCATAGAGGTGCAGGCGGATTTCAGACATCCGCTGCGCAACCTCGCGCTTCAGCGCCGCGGCCTTGTCCGGGGCCGCGAGCAAAGCCTTCGTCTCCGACGGCAGCATGTTCACAGATTTGCGAAGCCGGCGGGCTTCAGCCGTTCCGGTCATGCCGGTCCGCCGGTTGTCGTGGAGGTGCGCACATGTTGCGGAATGCGAATCCCCGCCGCCCGTTCGAGATGCCTGGTAGCCTTCCCCTCGCGTGCCTCCCGTAGAAGCGATGCCCCCGCGAATGCTTTTGCGCAACGATGGAGGTCGCGATGCGCGACTACTTTCTCTGCCTTGCTTTCGGGCTCGCCCTTGCGCTTACGATGATGTTCGCAGAACGAGTCTTCGATCTCAGCTCTGGTGCCGAAATGCAGGCAGACGCGGGACTACTGCAGAATGTCGGCGGACGCCTTTAGCAGAACGCGCGCAACGATCACCTCATCCCAGTCGGTAGCGCTCTTCCTCGCAGCACCATTATCGCCCGCCCCGTCGCCATCATGCGGTCCGACATGTCGCCATAGGCCGCGCTCGCCTGGTCCTCATCCGCACGCAGCGCCGCATCCGACAGCACCCCGAACTCCCGCGACGCCTCGATGCAGAGCGCCGCCGCCCGAGCAACTGGATCCGCAACACGGGGCGAAATCCCGACCGCAGAATTTTCAGAAGCAGGAAGCGGTGAGAGGGAGGGAACCCCGTCCGCTCCACCTGCCGCCGGGGGTGACGGGGTGGGGGGGTCTGCGGCCGGTCGGCCAGGGGTGCCGCGCAGGGTCCGGGCTCGGCTGTCTCGCCCCCCTTCTGCCCGCCCACGCCCTCCGCAAGGTCGATGCTCAGCACGCATTGCCCCTGCTGCGCTTTGTCGGTGGTCGCAGCGTGCCTGCACCCGCCCCTGCACCGGATGGCCCCCGATCAGAGCGCACGAAGGCGATCGTGGATGTCGAGATGCCGACCAGGGAACAGGTGCTCAACGGCCTGTTGAAGGTCGCAGCGGTCGCAGAGAAGGAATATGGATGTAGAGAGAGCGAGAGAGGGAGGGTGAATTGCATTTGTGTCTCCACAGGCGCGCTTCAGCGGCGAGTTACGGGCGCTGCTGGGCATGATGCTGCGCAGCCAGCGGCGCCGGATGGCGAAGGCTGCCGAGAAAGCCGCATGACGCCAGAGCGACTACGCGAGATCAGGGAAATGATGGGGCTGAGCAGCCGCGCGCTGGCAGCCCTGTTCGGATATGCGACGAGCGCCGGCTATGAGTGGGAGAGAGGCCGCAACGCGGTCCCTGAGCCGGTCGCTGCGTGGCTGGAGAAGGTGGCGCGGTTCTGGAAGGCGAACCCGCCGCCGCAGCGGAGTGCCGGTGCTGAGGCGCCGCTGCGGGCTGGGGAATGGGTAGACGGGATGCGCGTCCTCGCCTGGCGCGGACTGGGCGATGCTATGGCGCTGACCCGGACCGACGCGGATAGCGCCATCCTCCCGGCCGAGCATGCCCCCTGGTCGCCGTGGAAGTCGATCGACCTGGACCCCCACGTGTCGGTGGTCGGCGTCGATGCCGCGGCTGCGCGTCGGGCGATCTGGGAGCGCGGGTTCTTCTTCACCCGGATGCCGCCGAAGCGGCCGCTGAACCGGCTTGCTGACCTGCCGCCGTGAGTAGCGCGGAAATTCCGCGGAGGTGCCCGCACGACGCAGGCACCTATGAAATCCGCCCAATGCTTGGTCATTCCGCGCTTGCTCACGGTCGCCCGCGCGTGGCCATCGAGGTCAGATGCAGACACCACGGGATGATCCCTGGGACGAACTTGTGGAGGCGATAGCCGTCGAGAGC
The DNA here is from genome assembly GCF_018129085.1 of Plastoroseomonas hellenica. Taxonomy (GTDB): domain Bacteria; phylum Pseudomonadota; class Alphaproteobacteria; order Acetobacterales; family Acetobacteraceae; genus Plastoroseomonas; species Plastoroseomonas hellenica. The sequence goes on along the minus strand of NZ_JAAGBB010000008.1, from coordinate 86,405 downwards.
GAGGCCGCCGTTCTCCAGGGCAGGATCGCCTTTGCAGTCGAGACCAGAGATGAGCGTTTGCCCATCGCGCTCACACCGGCCGATGCGGCGAGGCTGGCGCGCGTCCTGATCGAAGCCCTGGAGCGGTTCCGCACTCAGCGGTGAGGCGTGCCGGCGGCTCAGAGAATAGCTTTGATCACGCCGACAACGAACATGAGTACCGCGGTGATCGTGAAGACTACCCCCATGACCTCGCGGTGTATGAGCCACAGAATCATGAGGCCGATCCCGACCAAGAAGCCCAAGATCTCCATAGCGCCGTGCCCTCCACCTCCGCGAACGCGGCGCGGGTAGCACCAGCCTCGGTGCGAAGGGGAGCGACCTTAGTCACGGCGGGTGCCGGCAGAGCCGGCATTGGAAAGTTTGCCCGATCACCAAGAATCCTGTTCGGTGTTGCAACCGCAACGGAGAATGCGCGTTGCGAGGGCCGGCTCTATGAAGCCGGGATAGCGCGACGGGATCCCGATGACGGGCGGTAGCGTGACCGCCGCTGGCGCTAGGCGCCGCGCAGTGCGTTTCGGAGCGGCTGGCGGCGGCTTGCCCATGACGCGCCTCTCTGGAAGGCGGATTCAACGCACGGGTGAACGTGAGGTTGTCGACTATCGGGCGCCGCAGCGATAAAGGGCCATGTCCTCAGGCCCCACATTATCGCCAATCACCCGTCCCTGGTACGAACCGCGCGGCGAGCTGCTGCGCACCGCCGAGGTCGGCGAGTGGGGCGGCCCGAATTACAGCTATCGCGGTGCGAAGATCCGCTGCAACCCAGGCGGGCACGTCTGCAGTCTGGTGTTGGAGGGACACCCGTGGAGTGCCCGGACAAGCTTCGGCGTTCCGGGGACCATCACGCACATCGTTGACGCCTGGCTGGATGAGGGCCGACTACCGGGATGGACGAAGCGCTGACGAATGGGCCGCTTAGACCGCGGCAACTCCGATGCCCGCCGCGCGCTTGGCCTTCAAAGAGTAAGGGTGGCCGTTATGACCCAAGCCGAGCGCGCGCTGCTGCAGAGTTGGCGGAACACATGGCGGCCCTACTAGACGTTGACGCCGCCTCTCTGGATGCGGCGAGCAGCCAAGCCGAGCAGATCCGGGCTCTGATGGCCACCGTATGAGCGAAATCAAAAGTCCGGGCTCGTGAAGCATTTCATCGCCTGGCGACCCGTCCGAGGCCCCGCGGCAACGTTTGATTCCGCGCGGGCTATCCCTCACCAGAACGGAGAGCACCCATGCCGAAGCCAGTGCCCGCGAGCAAGCAACCCATTCCTGGCAGCGCCAAGAAGGATAACATCGACCTTCGCAGCACGGACGCGCACGGCAGACAGGCCGATGAGGTGGAAAGCCACACTGAGCGCGCCAAGAAGAAGGTCGAAGGCGAGACCCACCGCGCGGGCGAGACCTCCGGCGCCTTCAAGGATCAGACGGCTCGCTAAAGTCTAGCAACCCCACCGTGCGCCAGGCGCTTGGCCTTTAACCAAGCTGGGAGCCACCAATGACCGGCGACGAGAGGGCGCTGCTAGATCGCCGCGGCGTTGGCGGAACTTATTCAGGCGGATGCCGAGTCGCTGGATAACCCCAGCAGCCCAGAAGCTGACGCCATCCGCGCGCTCATCGAGAAGGTGCGGACCGCCTCAGTTTAGTGGCGTCCATCGGCCCGTCGATGCTGACCTCCTGGCGCGCTTCATGCCGGGTGCTACGCCGCCGCCGGACTCAATGACTTTGCGCAGGCTGCGGCCGGAGGGGCAGCATGGCGCCGTGCCAAGGCAGGTCTTCGTATTCGACTGGCAGGGAAGGCTGGCGGCTGCGGCACGTAGCCTGTGCCGCCAGATACGCTGCAACTCGCGCCCCCGGCGGCGCCGTCTGACGTAGCAGCCACGCTTGCTCACGATGCCGGCTTTCCGCGATATAGGCTTTGAATCCTTTGCGCCCGTGCTGCCGGCTGGCAGCGCGTTGATAGGCTCGTCGCTGGTGATGCCCTGTGCAGAGTCGATCGTGAGGACATCGCCCAGCGCCAGGCGAATGCGGCCCGAGGGCTTATCTGCCAGGGTCTCCCAGCTAGCAAAGCCGTCGCGGCCATGGGCGGTGCGGAGCGAGACGCCCTCGGCCGAGACGGTCCGGACTTCGAGGACCGAACCGTTGTTGCCAATATTGCCGCGGCCGCCGTCCAGGAACCGCGCGTTGACCCTGTCGAAGAGACGCACGCGATCGCCGATCGCGAGCGTCATGGGATACTGAGCGCCCATCTGGTCGCATGCGAGGAGGGTCAGCGCATCCTCACCGAGCTCACCCATGGCCCGCCGTTCAAGGCGAATGGCACCTTCGATGGCGCGCGCGTCGGCGTTCGTCGGCGCGCTCTGCTGAGCTTTGGGGAGTGCTGCCGTAACGGTGGCCGCCACCAGGGCCGTCAGGTCATCCCCTCGGCATTCCTGGCCGAAGCCTGGCGGCCTGCGGTGCGCTCCAGCTTCAGCGGCCAGCAATACGGCCTCGGATGGTGGGTTGGCGAGGCCGCGGGGCAAGGCGTGAACTTCGCGTGGGGGTACGGCGGCCAGATGCTCTATGTGCTCCCGCAGCTTGGCCTGACGGTGGTGATGACCTCCGAGACCGACCGGCCGCGTGTCCCGGGACAGGTGTTTTCTCGGCACCCCCTCCTCGCAAACGGGATCCTGCCCGCCTTCACCCGCTGATCTCGCGTGCGACCGGTTGCGACAGAGCAGGCAAGACCGGGCTCATACCCTCGCCTCACGACCGACGCACTTTAGCAGCAGCATGTCGTCGCGGTGCGCGCAGGCTGCGCGTCCGCAGGGGCTTCGCTGCGCTCACATCGCGATCACCCAAATGCGCGACAACGTCGCCCGAAGTGCCTCGTTTAGTCTGACCCCTGGAGGGCGTGAACACTGCCTCGGGTTGCGAAGAGGACTCCGCCGAGCATGGATGCCGTCGACATCTCGGAGCTATCGCAGCGCTGTGCTCCGTCTCGAGTTTCGCGCCGCAGGCCCTGAAGATTATCCGCACCGGCAACACCGAAGGCCTCTCCGTGGCGATGTACGCGTTGACGGTCTCAGGCTTTGGCTTGTGGTTGATGTACGGGATCATACAATCGCAGTGGCCACTGATCGCGACGAATGCCAGCTGCTTTGCTCTGTCGCTTCTGATCCTGATCATGCTCCTCTCCCCCGCCGCCCGGAGGCGGGCCGCTGGAATTGCCGAGAGCAAAGTCGGCGACTGACCGACCAACGCGCTTCACGGGCCTCGGACGTCCGTCGCGGGCTGCCGCGCTCCGCCCCATGGAGGCAAACCGGCTCAGCTTTCGACGTTGCGCGCTCGTCGGCTCCCGGCGATTTGCCTGGGACAATGCCGGAGTACCGCATCGGGCGAGCGCGATGCTGCGTCAGACGCGGTCGCTCCAAGATGTGCGGCGCCACCCAACGGCCGGGCCGCCACGGCATAACGCGCCGCCGGTTTTCCCGCGGCCGTGGGCACGTCGTTCGTGGAATGCGGGACACCGCGCCCCGGCCTCCTCCTGGAATGCCGGGGGACGCCAGAGCCGGGCCGGATGCCCCCTCAAGCTCAGACGTGGACCTCTCCATGGGCCAGCTCGCCCGACCGCGTGTGCGGACGGAAGGTGGCCCAAGCGAGCCAGCAGTAGAATGCGCCAACCAGGATCAGCACCGCCCAGCCCGCGACCGGGCCGAACGCCAAGTGCTCGATCACACCGCGCGCAGGTCCGGTGCCGTCAGGCGCATCTTCCGCCGCCAGCAGCCATGGCGAAGAGATCTTTAGCGTCCAGGCTGCCAGCAGCATCAGGAACATCCAGAAATAGTTCCGACGCAGCCTGCGAGACATCGCAGTCCGCATTGAGGTCAGGAATCGAGGCTCGCGAAGGTCTTGGCCGAGTTGCCGGGCCCAGTCCGTCTCCGCCCCAGGTTGCGCGGCGAAGACATGCGCATAGTAGTTCCGCTCCAGAAGCCGGACCCGTGTCCTGTAGACATCGAAGAACCGGTATCGCCGCGCCTCGATGCAAAGCAACAGCAGAACCACGAGCATGGCGAAGAGGATCACACCGTGGTGCGCGCTCGGCGTCGACAGGGAGACCGACAGCATCGCCGCCACAACGGTGATGGCCCAATTCGTCGTGAGGTCAATGCGATCGCGCCACCCCGACATCCGTGCAATCTCGGCTCTGTGGAAATGAGCCAAAACGGTGATCAGCTCTCCGGAGCTGCTCGGGATAGGCGGGGCGCCAACCCCGTTGGGTGGGGCTTCCGTGGCCCCAGTCCCTTGCGTGATGCTCATAGCATTCTCCTCCACGCGATGCCGCGACTGGTAGAGGGCACTCCCATCTCTGACGCACCGGCGGCGGCCGCAGGGGCCCGTGAGCGTCTGACGAGGGCCGCACACCTGATCAACGCCGCTCGAACCCTCTCGTCACTTCCAATCCTGCGCGCCGAGATTGAAGGGGTTGGTCCGATCTGGGTCGGACCAGCTCGCGCGGTGAGGCCGACCGGTCGGGCCCGGCATCTGGCAGAACCTCGTCCCGGGTGAGGGCGGCAAATGTCCTGGGCTGTAGCGGCAGGGTGCACCCACGGAGCAAGCTGTGGCTGTTTGGGAGCCTGGTTTGCGCCACCTCTTTGCGCTCCGAAACCTTCAAGGGCGCGCGGGGTTGGTGCTGCGCAGAAAATGCCCACGAATTCCGGAACCACCATGTCGAATGACCATACCCTTCTCGAACAGCGTATCCGCGAGAGAGCCCATCAGCTCTGGGAAGAGGCGGGCTCGCCGCAGGCGAGCGACCAGCACTTCTGGTTCCTCGCCAAGCGCGAGATCGACCAGCAAGAGGCGCAGCTCGATCAGGAGGTGGCCGGCAGTTTTCCGGCCAGCGATCCTCCGTCCAGCTCCGTCATCACGGGCGCGACAGGCCAGATCGCGGCTCCCCCGGGCGGCGGCGAGGCAACAAATTCGGGTAAGCCCGCGGCGATTGATGCTGCCTCGGTGAAAAGGGCGAAGCGGCGCGCGAAGTGACGCCGCCCCCTCGACGATGTCCGCGGGACATCTCGAGGAAAGTGCGCCATCGATTCCGTTCGCCGCATGCCTAGAGGCGCGAGCGCCAGGACCGGCACAACGGCTTCGATCGCCAGCGCAGCCCCAGACCCATCTGGATGAAGACGACCCAGGAGCGTTCGGCCGAACTTCCCATCCGGACCGGCGATGGTCGAAGCGCGCGCATTGCACCCGCACGCCTGGCTCACCCCTAAATGGCAGCCGGCCGCAGCCCGGCTCAGCCGCGCCTGCAAACGTCCTTTGTTCCCGGTTTATTGACCAAGAACCTTGTGGTTAACCAACGTTGTATTGCGAGCCGAGCGGTGGAAGTGGGACGTGGCCAAGGCAAGCGTGCTGGTAGTCGAAGACGAGTGGATGATCGCATCTCTAATCGAGACGATCCTTCACCGTCTTGGCTACGGCGTCGTCGGCCCAGCCGCTACGGCCAAGGCAAGCATTGGCTTGCTCGACTGTCGGCCCACTCTTGCGCTGCTCGATATCCAGCTCGGTCGCGAGACTAGCTTTCCGGTCGCCGATGCCCTGGCCCAGCGCCGTATCCCGTTCGCGTTCGTGAGCGCCTATGGTCGGCTGGGGCTGCCGGAGCGCTTTGCAGACCGCACGGTGCTGACAAAGCCGTTTAGCACAGAGGCATTAGCCCGCGTCCTCTCCACGCTGCGGGGCGACGACACAGATGCCTCTACCTAGCCACATCGGTGTATCGCTGCGCATCGTCTCGGTCGATGTGTATTCGTCGGCCGCGGTGCCACCGCCCTGCCTCATGCTTATCGAGGGATCCGTCGTGCCGAGAAGACGAAGACACGCGCGAGGAGCGTCAGGGCTGATGGTTCCTGCTCCAGGCCCGCCAACAAAGAGGCGCGTCACGATGAAATTTTGCGGGCACCAACCTCAGCATGATCGGCCCCGACCTGAGCGCAGAAGCGACCATGGGGTGTTATGGGGGGATGCATGACCCTGACGCTCGTCTCTTCCGGCGATGACCAAGCGCTGGCGATCCGGGATCATCTCCTGCCGCTCGTCCGCGAAGGCGGCACCCTCGAGCTCCAGCGCGATGCCATCCGGCTGCTGGCGCTCCGGACCGGAGCCTGGACCGTGGAACACTGGACTCCCTTTAACGACCTTTCCCCGGAGGAGGCATCCTCCCCGGGGTACCGGCACGCAATCGAACGGCAGCACACGCGGCCCGGGCTGCCCTACGGGCTCGAAGTGTGGCGCGCCGGGACGAAGCTGTTGAGTATCCTCTGGGCTGATGGCGGCGAATTCGAGGTCCTGGATTTCGCGCGTGGTTCCTGGGAGGCCGAGGCGCTAGCCCTCTGACACCGCGAACGCAGCCCAGGGCGGCCGAGGTGCCTCCCTGCCTGCCGCAGTCGGCGCCACCCCTCTGCCTGGTCCGAGGGGCAGGGAACGCGCCTCTCCGCTCACCAGAGGCGCGAGGTGCCGAGCTGCGTCGCGTGCGGCGCCGGCGTTCGCCGGGGAGTAGCGCCTCGGCGCCCACGCCGACCAGCCGCTCCACGCCGGAAACAATGTCGCGTCCCGTTCCACCGCGGCAGTAGGTGCGGTTGGCCCGCCGCAGCCCGCCATTCGCCGTTTGCGGATCGACGCGGAGATCGCCCGGCGGCACCTGCAAGCCGCCGGACGGACTGCGCGGCCAGAGACCAAGCCAGGGCCACAGAGCAGCGCGACGCAACAGAAGAGAGGAGAGGCGGTTTTCGCCCGCCTGGCGCGTCCGTCAGGCTGCGCGGACCAGGCTCGGCGGCCTGCCCTTGCCCCGCACCTCGGCCTCCTCAAGGTCGGCCGCCGCGATCGCACGGTCGAGCGCGGCGCGCAGCTCCTTGGCGGTTTCGAGCGTCAGTTCGACACCGGCGCGCGCGCCGGCGTCGAGCCCGGTGTTGATGAAGTCGAGCGCGATGACATCGCCCAGGGGCGCGTGGCGTGCGTGGTCATAGGCGACCACCGTCTGCGTCAACGCAAACCACTTGTCCCCGCGCTTCGCCATGCCTTCGGCGGGGATGATCTCGACAATGGATGTACACATCCTGCAGGCCTCCTACTTCGCCAGATGCTTGCCGAAGAAGGCAAAGACCTTGCTCCAGCCATCCATCGCCTGCTCGGGGCGATAGAGCGGTCGATGCCAATAGAAGATGCCGTGTCCGGCACCATCGTAGCGATGGAACTCATAGCTCTTGCCGTGCTTCTTCAGTTCGGCCTCGTGCTCGTTCACCTGCTCGGGGCTCGGCGCACGGTCGTCGTTGCCGAAGATGCCGAGCAGCGGACAGGAGAGATCCTTCGTCAGATCGATTGGCGCGACAGGTGTCTTGGCATTGAGCTCCTCCTTGCCCATCACCACGCGTCCGCCCCAGAGGTCGGCGCAAGCGTCGACGCCCTTCTGCTGGGCGGCATAGAGGAAAGCATGCCGGCCGCCAGAGCAGGAGCCGAAAACGCCCACCTTGCCGTTGTGCTCGGGCTGCGCGCGCACCCACTTCACCGCGGCCGCGGTGTCGCCCACCACCTGAGCGTCGGGGACGCCACCCTCGGCACGGACTTTGGCGGCGATGTCGTCCGGGATGCCCTCGCCCGCGCGCTCATAAAGGTTGGCGCAGATCGCGAGATAGCCGTGGTGCGCGAAGCGCCGCGTCGTCTCGATGTAGAACTCGCTCCAGCCGGGCAAATGGTGGACCAGCACCACGCCCGGAAACGGGCCGGCGCCCTCCGGCTTGGCCACATAGGCGGTAATCGGGGTTTCCCCGTCGCCTATGAGCGCGACATTCTCGCAGGTCATGCCTCGGTAGAATGACATCAGCGTTCCTCCAAATGAGCCAGCCGGATCAATCATCGGAGCATTCTGGCTCCCACCATCACCGGTAGGCCGTAGGGCTCGGGCACTGCACCGTAGAGTCTGAGGACGCGGGCGGGCAGCCTGTCTGGAAAGCACTGTCTCGCGAGATATGGTCCCCTCGATCGAATTCGCCAGATTTAGGCGTGGGGTACCAGGCGCCGGGATGCTCCCGTCGCCTATGCAAGCATCCCTCGGCACGTCATGGCATCTGCAGGCCGCCATTCACCTCGACCACCTGGCCAGTGATGAAGCCGGACAGGGCGCCGGAGGCGAGGAAAAGGTAGGCGCCGACACATTCCTCCACGGTGCCGATGCGGCGCATCGGCGTCAGCTTGATCGAGGCTTCGAGCTGGTGCGTCGGCGTGGTCTTCGCCTTGTCCGGCTTGCCGATCACCCCAGGCGCCACGGCGTTCACGCGGATACCGTGGCGCGCCACTTCCTTCGCTAGGCCGCGCGTGAAGGTGGAGACGAAGGCCTTGGACGCGGCATAGAGCGTGGAGCGGCTGCCGCCGCCGCTGCGCGCAGCGAGCGACGTGGTGGAGATGATGGCGCCACCACCCGCCGCTTCCATGATCGGTAGTGCGGCGCGCGAGCAGGCGAAGACCGAGCGGGCATTGAGGTTGACGATGTCATCGTAGAGCGCGTCGTCGATATCGCGCAGCGGGTGCCGTTTCACCACGCCGCCGGCATTGTTGACCAGCACGTCGAGCCTGCCGAGCTTCGCATGCGCCTCCTGCACCAACCGGGTGCAGGCCTCGACCGACCGCACATCGGCCTGCAGCACGATGGCGCTGCCGCCGGCGCCCTGGATCTCCACGGCCAGTGCCTCGGCCTCTGCGCGGCTGGCGTTGCAGTGGATGGCGACACGCATGCCCTGCTCCGCGAAACCGCGCGCGACGGCGGCGCCGATGCCGGTCGAGCTGCCGGTGACCAGGGCCGCCTTGCCCTCCAGGTCGCTGATCCTCATCTGTCCCTACCCTTTCTGTCCTTACGCGCGCTGCCAACCCGGCTGCGGCGGATCCAGCCAACGGTCCGGCTCCCCCGACCACCAGACCGCGCCATCCACGCCGAGCGCCCAGCCGGCCCCGACGCCCTGCACTTCGAGCCCATCCTCAGCGCGAGCCCGGTAGCAGACATGGTGGTGGCCGTGGATGATCAGCTTGGCGCCCATGCGGCGCGCGAGCGCCTCCAGCGCCGGCATGCCCTGAGCGTGGCTCGAGGGTGCCTCATGCGTGACCAGGATATCAGCCTGTTGGCTGGCCAGCGCCTCGTAATCCTCCGGCCAGATCGCCATTGCGGCGAGCGCATGGCCCATGGCGTCGCGCTGTTCCGTCGTCCATTCCACGCCGAGAGTCGCGAGGTCAGCGGGCAGTTCCGCCCGCCCATACAGGCGCGGCAGTTCCGGCGGTTCCCAGACCCGGCGCCGAAACACACCGCCAAGGCCCGCGATGCGCATCCCCGCGACTTCGCGGACCCGTGCATGCAAGGCGCCGTCGCGGGTCAGCGGGTTACGGTCGGGTGCCGCCAGATTGGCCCACATCTCCGGGCCCCCGTCATAGTCATGGTTGCCGAAGATCCAGTGCACTCCAATCCCTGCCTCGAGCAGCGGCGCCACAAGCTTATCGAGCGGCGCGTCGCATTCCATGTCACCGAGCAGCACGGCAGCGCGTGGGCGGCGGGGTAGCGCGGCGAGGCCACGGGTGACGTGGCGCCATTGGCGATGGATATCGCCAATGAAGACGACATCGCCTTCCATGGTCAGATCACGCCCTCTTCCGCGAGCGCCGCAACCTCCTGCGCCGAGTAGCCGAGCAGCTCGCCGAGGATGCGTTGGTTATCCTCGCCATAGCAGGGCGCGCCACGATCGATGATGCCGCCGCTATAGGGCGGCGTGGCGGCGAGCTTCATCGGCATCTCCGTCACCGGCCAGCGGCCGATCTTGCTGCCGGTCACTTCGGTCAGCCAGGACAGCGCCGCGAGCTGCGGGTCGCGATCACAGCGATCCTCGGCGGTCTGGCAGACGCCGGCGGGCACACCCGCCTGCTGGAGCGCCGCCATGCAGGCATAAGCCTCCTGACCTTGCGTCCATGCGGTCACCGCTGCGTCCAGCGCATCCTGGTTCGCCAGCCGCGCCGACAGTGTCGCGAAGCGCGCATCATCGAGCCAGTCACCGCGCCCGGCAACGCGCGCGAGCGTCCGCCATTCGGCTTCATCGAAGGCAGCGATTGCGATCCACCGATCCTGGCCCATGCAACGATAGGCACCGTGCGGCGCGGCGGCCTTATAGGGGGAACGGTTGCCGATGCGCGACCAGATGCGGCCATTGGCGGACCAGTCGAGCACCGGCACGCCACCCAGGAAGATGCCGGACTCGCATTGCGAACTGTCGATCCATTGCCCCTCGCCGGTGCGATCACGGTGGAACAGCGCGCCCATGATCGCGGTCGCGAAGCTATAGGCGCCGATCCAGTCGAGATAGGAGTAACCCCAGCCGACCGGCATGGCAGGCTCCGGCAGGCCAGACATCTCCGACGTGCCGGCGAAGGCGGCGGCGACCGGCCCGATGGTGCGGAAGCGCCCGTAGGTGCCAACGCCGCCCATGCCGGATTGCTGGACATAGATGATGTCCGGCCGGAGCGAGCGCATGACGTCGTAGCCTAGGCCGAGCCGCTTCAGGACGCCGGGCGAGAAGCCTTCCGCCACCACATCCGATTGCGCCACCAGGCGGCGCGCGATCTCCAGCCCCTTCGGATGGCGGATGTTCAGCGACATGCCGCTCTTGCCGGCGTTCTTGTTGTTGAACTGCCCGCCCATGTCGGAATCGGCGACGCCCTTCAAGGGCGCCGTCGCCGCCTCACGGGCGGCGCGGCCACCGACCGGCGACATGGCGGCGAGGCGGGTGTCAGGATTCTCCTTCCACTCCACCTTGATGACATCGGCGCCGAGCGCTGCCGCGAACCGAGTGCCACCGGCCGAAGCCAGGAACCAGGAGAAATCGAAGATCCGCACACCTTGCAGCGGGAATGGCTTGCCGTGGGGCGACACCACCGGCGCACCGGCCGCGCGCGGCCTTGCCCGCTGGGTTGGGGCGGCCCTCGGGGTCAGTGCCGCCATTACCGCACCGGTATCCTCGCCGAGCAACGGCGCGCGGCGTCCGGCCTTCCAACTGGTGGCGGTCGAGAGCCAACGACTCACCGGGTAGTGGAAGTGGCGGTCGTGCTCCGGATGCTCAATCTCGGCGAAGGTGCCGCGCGCCTGCCAATGCGCATCGACGACATTCTCATGCGGCTTGCGCAGCGGCGCCCAGAGCAGGCCGGCATCCTGTGCTTGCCGCCAGGGCATGTTCTCGTAGCGGTAGGAGCGGATGAAGCGTTGGATGACCTCCACCATGTGCGCCTTGCTCTCGTCGCCGGCGCCGGAGCCCGGCACATTTCGTGCCCGGCTATCCGCACCCTCGGCCGGCAATTCCAGATCCGCCTGCATGCCGTAGCCGGCAAGGAAAGGCACCAAATTGGTCTGGTCGCGCACGGAAACCCCGGTCGCAATGTACCAGCGCCCATCTTTGGTATGACCGATGGTCGGCACGCGGGTCGGGTTCTCGACCGCGTGCCGGCAGGTCTGGCGGAACAACGGCACCCGCCGCATCACCCAGGACATCACGTCGAGTTCGGTGTTCTTCGACACCGCATCATGGATGGCGACGGAAAGATCCTGCCCGTCGCCGGTATGCAGACGGTGGATCAGCGCGGCAATGATGCCGACGACGAGCTGCTCGCCAGCGATGTGGTAAGCGTGCCAGAGCTGCGGCGCGATCGGCGGCAGGTCGTAAGTGTCCGATGGCTCGGAATCGTAGCCACAGTTCATCATCACGCCGCCAAGGGCCAGGTGCACCAGGTCGCTGGCCTTGTGGTCCTTCCAAGGTCCCTCGTCGCCGAAGGGTGTCATGCGTGCAACAACGAGGCCCGGGAAGAGCGCGGCGATCCTTTCGGACTCTATGCCGAGCGCGGACGCGACGGCTCCACCGCTGCCGTCGAGCAAGATGTCGGCGGAGCCAAGCAGCCGGCGGAGATCCGCCACGCCCGACGCTGCATCGAGGTCCATCATCACGGAGCGCTTGCCGCGATTGTAGGTCCAGAAATGCAGCGACCGCTCCGGCCCCTGCCGGTCCTCCAGGAATGGTCCAATGCGGCGGGTGGGAGCGCCATCGGGCGGCTCCAACTTCACCACCTCCGCCCCGAGACCCGATAGGACGAGGCCGACATACTCCGCGCGCTCGTCCGCGACCTCGATGACGCGCAGACCGTCCAGCATGCCGGGCTTGCCCACCGCGGTGGCGCTGGGATGCGGGCTGGGGCTCTGCGTCATGGGCCTGGATCCTTGCGGCGATGGCGGGATGGTGCGGCAGTGGTCCCGCGGACCACGAGTTCGAGCGGCAGTTCGGCGGGCAAGGCGAAGTCTTGCTGCCGAATGCGCGCCAGCAGGTAGTCGGCCGCTATCATGCCGATGGCCGTCTTCGGCGTGCGCACGGTGGTCAGCGGCGGCTGCAGATGGGCGACGATCTCATGATCGCCGACGCCGACGATGGAAAGCCGCCGCGGCACGGCAATGCCCTGCGCCGCGGCTTCGACCATCAGGCCCATGGCAACGATGTCATTGTTGGCGATCAGCGCGGTCGGCAGCTTGCCGCGGCGCTGGAGCTCTCGAAAGGCCTCCCGCACCTCGACTGTACGATAGGCGGTCCGCACCACACGACCTTCCGGCAGCGACAGCCCATAGTGTCGCAGGGCGGCGCGCAGCCCGGCCAGCCGCGCCGGCACCCGGTCATTGTGCTGCGTCAGGCCGGTGACGACCCCGATCTCGCGATGCCCGAGGCCCACCAGGTGATCGATCACGACACGGGCCAGGGTCGCGTTGTCATAGCCAATGGTCGGCCAGGGGCTCGCCTTGGCCGGCGCCCAGCTCTGCACGAAGGGCACGCCTGAACCCTCGAGCAGCTCATAGAGGCGCTGGTCATGGCTGACGCCGACCAGCATCAGCCCGTCGATGCCGCGCTCCACCATGGTGCGGGCGCGGCGGTACTCGGTATCCGCGTCATAATCGGAGGTCGCGAGGAGCAGCGTATAGCCTTCCGCTTCCATGCGCTGCTGGAAGCCTTCGATGGCGTCAGCGAAAATCGTGTTGGTCAGCGTCGGCACGACGGCGCCGAGCGCCCGCGAGCGCCGCGAGGCCAGCGCCCGCGCCGCGCCATGCGCGACATAGCCGAGCTGCTGCGCGACCGTCGCGACCTGCCGGCGCCGAGCCTCGCTGACCAGGCCGGGGCTGTTCAGCGCGCGGGAGACGGTCGCTGCCGAGACGCCGGCGGCGCGCGCCACCTCCTCGATCCTGACCTTGCCGCGCAGTGGTGCCGATACCGCTCCCGCTGCCAGCGGTTGCTCCGATCGCGTCACCGTGCGGGTTCCCGCAAATGGCATGCGGCTGCATGGCCATCGGTATCGGCGACCAGCAGCGGCTCCTCCGAGCGGCAGCGCTCGACCGCAATCGGGCAGCGGGTGTGGAAGCGGCAGCCGGATGGCGGGTTGATCGGGCTCGGCACGTCCCCCTTCAGCACCAGACGACGACGACGCTGACGCGGATGCGACACCGGCACCGCCGCGAGTAGCGCCTCAGTATAGGGATGGCGCGGCGCTTCGAAGAGCGCGGCGCGCGGCGCCACCTCGACGATCTTGCCCAGGTACATGACAGCGACGCGGTGGCTGATATGCTCGACGACGCCAAGGTCATGGGCGATGAAAAGGTAGCTCAGGCGATACTCCTCCTGCAGATCCATCATCAGGTTGATGACCTGCGCCTGCACCGAGACGTCGAGCGCCGAAACCGGTTCATCGCCGATGATGAGGCTCGGCCCCAGCGCCAGGGCGCGCGCGATGCCCAGCCGCTGGCGCTGTCCGCCGGAGAATTCATGCGGGTAATTGTCGCGCTGGTCCGGCCGCAGCCCGACCCGGCCGAACAGGGCCGCGACCCGTTCCTGCTGCTCGGCGCGGTTGCCGATGCCGAAATTGATCAGCGGCTCCGCGACGATGTTGCCCGCGGTCATCCGCGGGTTGAGCGAGGAATACGGGTCCTGGAAGATCACCTGCATGCGTCTTCGATGCGCCACCATCGCTGCAGGCTTCAGTGCCGTGATATCCTCGCCGTTCAGGCGGATGCTGCCCGCACTCGGTTCGATCAGCTTCAGCACGGCCTTGCCGACGGTCGACTTGCCGCAGCCGCTTTCTCCCACCAGGCCGAGCGTCTCGCCTTCGCCGATCGCGAAGCTGACGCCATCAACCGCACGGACCTGCCCGCGCGCGCGGCCGAACCAAGCTGCGGAGAGCGGGTAATGCTTCACCAGCCCGGCCACGTCCAGCACCGGCGTCATGCCAGCACTCCTTCGCCCGCGGTCACCCAGCAGGCGACGCTGTGGGTGCCGCCGATGCCGACCAGCGGCGGTGCCTCTCTCCGGCAGCGCTCGGTCGCCAGCTCGCACCGAGGCGCGAAGGCACAACCGGCAGGACGCGCCATCAGCGACGGCACCACGCCCTCAATCTCGTGCAGCCGGCGCCGCCCGCCGCCAGCGCCGCCGAGATGCGGCATCGCGGCCATGAGCCCGCGCGTATAGGGATGAGTCGGGTTGTCGAACAGCTCCTCGACACCGGCCTCCTCCACCTTGGTGCCTGCGTACATGACGAGCACCCGCTCCGCCATTTCCGCCACCACGCCGAGGTCATGAGTGATCAGCACGACGGCAGTGCCGGTCTTCGCCTGCAGGTCGCGAATCAGGTCGAGGATCTGCGCCTGGATGGTGACATCGAGCGCCGTGGTTGGTTCATCCGCCAGCAGGAGCCGCGGCCGGCAGGCGAGCGCCATCGCGATCGTGACCCGCTGCCGCATGCCGCCCGAGAGCTGGTGCGGGTATTCCTGCAGGCGCCGCTCTGGCTCCGGGATGCGCACCTGGCGCAGCATCGCAAGCGCGCGGTCCATGCAATCCGCCCAGTCCAGCCCCTCATGAACCATCACCGTCTCGGCGATCTGGCGCCCGATCGTGATGACCGGGTTGAGGCTGCTCATTGGCTCCTGGAAAATCATGGAGATGGCGCGCCCGCGGACCGCCCGCATTTCGGCCTCGGTCACCTGCACCAGGTCCTGCCCGTCGAGCAGCACCCGCCCGGCGCCGATCCGACCATAGGGTCGCGGCAGCAGGCGCAGGATGGAGAGCGCGGTCAGGCTCTTGCCGCAGCCGGACTCGCCGACGATGCAGAGCGTCTCACCGCGCCGGACGTAGAGCGAGAGCCCGTCCACCGCGACCATCGGGTGCCCTTCCCCGGTCGCGAACTCTGTACGCAAGCCCTCCACCACCAGCACGGGCTGGGATACCGCGAGGCCCGTCACAGCCGCCTCGCCAGGCGCGGGTCGAGCATATCGCGCAGCCCGTCGCCGAGCACGTTGATCGACAGCACCATCAGCGCCAGGAAGACGCTCGGGAACAGGATGTTCCAGAAGGCGATCTGAACGTAGAGCCGGCCCTCGGCGATGATATTGCCCCAGCTCGGAACCTCTGGCGGCGTGCCGACACCGAGAAAGCTCAGGTAGGATTCCACCAGCACGGCGGAGGCAGCGATATAGGTCGCCTGCACGATCAGCGGCGCCAGGGTGTTGGGCAGGATGTGCTTCAGCATCAGGCGGGGGAAGTTGGTGCCGATCGCGGTCGCGGCCTGAATATAGACCTGCTCCCGCACTGAGAGCACGACGGCGCGCACCAGCCGGACCACGCGCGGTACCTCGGGGATGGTGATGGCGACGATCACCACCCATAGGCTGGCTCGCGTCAGCGACATCAGCGCGATGGCGAGGAGGATGCCCGGGATCGCCATCAGGCCATCCATGATCCGCATCAGCACCGCATCGGCGGTGCGGAAATAGCCGGCGACGACGCCAATCAGCAAGCCGATGAGAGTGCTGGCCGCCGCGACCGCGACGCCGATCACCAGTGACACCCGGCCACCATGCAAGGTGCGGCTGAAGATGTCGCGCCCATAGGCGTCGGTGCCGAACCAGTAATCCCCGGAGGGCGGCTGCAGCCTGTCGACCACGTTCATCTCGAAGGGATCCTGCCCCGCGAACCAGGGCGCCCCGATCGCGCTGGTCACCAACGCCGCGAGCAGCAGCACGCCGAGCGCCGGCAGCGGATAGCGCCGGAAGCGGCGCAACAGGCCCGGCCGCCTGCGGACAGCGTCGACGGCAGGATCGGCGGCGGCGATCGCGGTCGTGGCCATCAGTAGCGGATCCTGGGGTCGAGCAGCGTGTAGCTGAGGTCGATGACCAGATTCACCAGCACATAGACGAAGGCAATCGCCAGGATCACGCCCTGGATCACCGGATAGTCGCGCTGCAGCACCGCTTCGATCGTTAGTCGGCCGATGCCGGGGATGGCGAAGACGCTCTCGGTGACGACGACGCCGCCGATCAGCAGCGCGAGGCCGGTGCCGATGGTGGTGACGATCGGCACCGAGGCATTCTTGAGGCCGTGCAGGATGAGGACGCGCGGTTCCGCCAGACCCTTGGCGCGGGCGGTGCGGATGAAGTCCTCGTTCAGCGTCTCCAGCATGGTGGCGCGGGTGATGCGCGCCAGCAGGGCGGTGTAGACGAGGCCAAGCGCGACCGTCGGCAGCACCAGATGCCGCACGAATGCGACCGGATCTTCGGTGAGGCTCACAAAGCCCTGCACGGGTAGCAGATCGAGCGACAGCGACAGCCCGATGACGAGGCCATAGCCGATCAGGAACACCGGCACCGAAAAGGCAAGCACGGAGACGGCCATGATGGTCTGGTCGATCCAGGATCCGGCGCGCCAGGCGGCCAGCACGCCCATCGGGATCGCGAGTGCGATCGCGAACGCCATGGTGCTGAGCGAGAGCGCCAGGGTCGGCTCCACCCGCTCCGCGATCAGGCCGAGCACCGGCCGACTCAGATAGATTGACTTGCCGAAATCGCCGCGCAGCAACTGACCGAGCCAGAGCAGGAACTGCTCCAGCATCGGCCGGTCGAGGCCGAGCTGGGCGCGGATCGCCAGGATGTCGTCCGCCGACGCATTGTCTCCGGCAATGATGGCGGCCGGGTCGCCGGGGCTCAACCGCAGCAACAGGAAGACGATGACCGCGACCACGCCGAGCACCGGCAGCGTGGCCAGGACGCGGCGGATGACATAGGGCCACATCAGCGCTTCTCGATGTTCCAGTAGATCGGCATGCCCGCCGCCAGGACACCGTGCACATTGGAGCGCACCGCGATGGGCTGGGTGTACTGCCCGAAGGGGATATAGGGCAGCGACTCCCAGGCGCGGCGGTGGATGCGTTCCAGGATCGGGCGACGTGCCGCCGGATCGCTCTCCCGCGCCCATTCGGCCACCATGCCGTCGAGCTCCATGTCGCAGGCCCAGCCGGGATTGGCGCGGTCACAGCGTGAGTTGAACCAGGTATTCGAGGTCGGCATCGCGGTGTCGGGGCCACCATGGGTGGTGATGAACAGGTGGTAGCCGCCCTGGTTGGGCGGGTTGCGGCTGGCGCGGCGGGTGAGCAGCGTGCTCCAGTCCATCGCCTGCACGTCGACGTTCACACCGGCGCGCCGCAAACTCTGGATCAGCACCATGGTGGCTGCGTTGTACTGCGCGCGGTCGGTCGGCTGCAGGACGACGATCGGCTCGCCATTATAGCCGGCCTCCCGCAGGAGCTGCCGCGCACGTTCGACATTCGGCTGCTGAAAGGGCTCGCTGCCAGCCTGGGTGTCGTTGCCGGAGCTGCACTGGAAGAAGGCGCCGCAGAATCGCTCATACAGGCGCGGATTGCCGACGACGACCCGCATGTAGTCTTCCTGCCGGACGAGATGCGCCAATGCCTGGCGCGCGCGTGGATCGTTGAAAGGCGGGAAGAGCTGGTTCGGCCGGATCAAGCCCTGAGTGCCGAGCGGATCAATGTTGATGAGGCGGATGTTGCGGTTGCGCTCCAGCGTCGCGATGAAGTCGAGTGGCGGCGCTTCGAAATAGTCGATCTCACCCGCGTTCAACGCGGCAAGTGCGGTGTTCTGGTCGGGAATGTAGAGCCACTCCACCCGATCGACCAGGGCACGCTTGCCGCCGGAGAGGTAGTCCGCGGGTTCGCTGCGCGGCACGTAGTCCGGATTGCGGCGATACACGACGCGGTTGCCCGGCCGCCATTCCTCGCGCACGAAGATGAAGGGGCCGGAGCCAGTGGTCTCCGTCACCTGCGTCTGGGGCGAGGTCTGCGCGATGCGTTCCGGCATGATGAAGGCAGGCGTCGCCGCCTTGCCAATCGCCTCGAGCACCAGGCCGAAGCGCTGGCTGAGCCGAATCGTGAAGCTGCGATCGTCGATGATGTCGATCGAGGCCGTGTTCTGGCCGAGGCGCTGGCCCATCGGATCGCGCGCCATCCAGCGCCGCAGCGATGCGACCACATCCGCCGAACGCACTGGCGTGCCATCATGAAAGCGCAGCCCTTCCCGCAGGCGGATGCGCCAAGCCAGCCCATCCTCCGACACCTCATGCCCTTCGGCCATCTGCGGTTGCGGCTCGAAGCGGGAATTCATCCCGTAGAGCGTGTCGTAGATCAGGTAGGCATGCCGGTTCGTGATGTAGGCCGTGGTCCAGACCGGATCGAGGATCTGGAGATTGGCGTGCACCACGGCCCGCAGCGTGCGCGCGCGATCCTGCGCGGCGACGCCGTCGGCGCCGACCACGCCCAGCATGAGGACAAGGCCATGCAACCAGCGCTTCATCGTTGTTTACCTCCCCGGAGCACCCTGCGCCTTGGCGCGCATTCAGATGCGATGCTTCAGCCGCGCATACGGAATTTCGGCAGCGTGAGTTCCTCGTCCACGGTCTCGAAGACAGCCTCCACCGGCGAGCCGATAACGAGCTTCTCTGGGTCCGTCTCCAAGATATTGCTGATCAGCAGCGGGCCCTCCTCGAGACCGACAAGGCAGACCAGGTAGGGCAGCTCGGCGCGAAAGCCATCCCAATACGCGCGGTGGAAGCGCACCCAGGAGAGCAGGGTTCCGCGGCCGGAGACCGGTGTCCAGGACTGGTCGCCGGAGAGGCAGCGCGGACAGACCGGCGAGCCGGGGAAATGGACATCGCGGCAGTTGTCGCAGGTCTGAACCGAGAGAATGCCGGCGCGGGCATTCTCCCAGAAGCCGCGGTTGATGGGATCGATCTTCGGACGCGGCCTGGCGGCGGTGGCGCTCATGGGCTCGCTCCTCAGCCTGGGGTGTAGATGATCGAGCGGCAGCACGGCGTCGCGCCCGCATACTGCACGACCTCCGCATCCTTCACCTGGCGCGCGCCGCATTCGCCGCGGATCTGGCGCACCGCCTCCACGTTCAGCGCCCAGCCCTGCATGTAGGAATTGGAGAGATGGCCACCATCGGTGTTGGTCGGCAGCCTGCCGCCGACCTTCAGCGCACCGCCTTCGACGAAGGACCCCGCCTCACCCTGGCCGCAGAAGCCGAGGCCTTCGAGGCTGAAGAGCACGGTCGGGCTGAAATTGTCGTAGCACATGAAGGCATCGACATCGGCCGGGGCGACACCCGCCATGCCGTAGACCTGGGTGCCAACATCGCGCATCTGGTCGTACCAGAAGTTCAGATCGAAATTGGGGATCGAGGCGGTGCCGTAGGCCTCCCGCGCGCCGATCCCCGAGATCATCACCGGGCGCTTCTTCAGGTCTTTCGCACGCTCCTTCGTCGTCATGATGATGCAGACGGCACCGTCGTTGATCAGACAGAAGTCGAGCAGGCGCAGCGGCTCCGTGATCGGGCGCGCCGCCTCATGGTCATCGATGGTGATTGGCTGCTTCATCACCGCATCGGGGTTCAGGCAGGCGTGGTGGCGGAAAGCGACCGAGACTTCCGCGAGCTGGCGGGTGCTGGTGCCGAACAGCGCACGGTGACGCTGAAACATCAGTGCATGCGCCGCCCCCGGGGAGGTGAAGCCCCAGGGATCCCAGATGCCCGGGCTCTCATCGCCGCCGTAGTTCACCCGGCGCGAGCGGCCGATATTGGCGTAGATCAGCGCGGCGTAGTCGCAAAGGCCGGCATCCAGCGCCGCCGCCGCCTCGATGATCGCCATGCCCGACATGCGGCCATGCGCGGGCATGGCGGCGGTCCAACGCGGGTTGAGGCCCAGGATCTCGCCCATGCGCGCGTAGTAGGGGACGCGGCAGGTCAGCAGTCCGTCGATACGGTCCTTCGCGAGGCCGCAATCCTCGATCGCGCTGCGGAAGGCGTGGGCGCCGAGGCCATAATCGTCGGTGTCGGGGAAATTGCCGTAGCGCGTGTTGCCGACACCGACGATCGCGATGCGGTCCTTGAGCTGGCGACCATCGCTCATCCGCGAGGCGCCCGCGCCATGGCGACAGGTCCGTGCCCGCCGCCGCCCGGTCGAATGCCTTCCATCTCGTTTTCTCCCCCGGTGCGCTGGAGACGCACCGGCTTGCTCCGCGCCTTCTGAAAGCGCTTTCATATAAATTATATTCCCGGATACCGGAGCCGCCTAGGGCTTTCTCGCTAAGCCGGGCGCCAAACCGCGCTGCGTCCGTTTGGGGTGCTTTTAGGGCTGGTAGGGAGGCTTGGCACCGTCCTAGGCGGCAGACCGCCGCTTACCTGCGGACGATGTCCGGCACCTCAAGTCCCATCCAGCACGAAGCGCGGCAGCACCATTCCGTCCGGCATCGTCGCATAGACCAGCCGCACCGCTCGCCCGATACTTTCCTCGTCCGGCATCGCGCCTTCGAGGTTGCTGATCATGCACGGCCCTTCCTCCAGCCGGACGGAGATCGCGTTGTATGGCGGCGGATAGGCCGGCAGATACTGGCGGTGGAACACCACCCAGGAGACGACGCGGCCGCGTCCTGAAACCGGAGCCCACTCCAGCTCGCAGGAGAGGCAGCGCGGGCAGGCTGGGCCGGGCGGATAGAGCCAGGTGCGACAGGTTCGGCAGCGCTGCAGGCGCATCGCCTTGGCATTGATGCTCTCCCACATCGGCTTGTCATAAAGCCCCATGACGGGGCGCGGGGTCTTGGCCTCGGTCGCGTTCATGACGCTCACCGTCCGTAGATGACCGAGAAGCACTTGCCGGCAACGTCCGAGGTGTAGTGGGCATGGCGGGCACCCGCGACCTGCCGCTCCCCACATTCACCGCGGAGCTGGCGGACGCACTCGATCTGATGCGCCCAGCCCTGCATGTAGGTCTCCGAGAGATGACCGCCGCTGGTGTTCAGCGGCAGCCTGCCGCCTGGTCCAATGCGGCTTTCCCGCAGGAACTTTCCGGCCTCGCCCACCGCGCAATAGCCATAGCCTTCGAGCGCCAGCGGGACATGGACCGAGAAGCTGTCATAGACCTGCAGAATATCCATGTCCTTCGGCCCCAGGCCGGAAACCGCATAGGATTGCGCGGCCGCCGATTGCTGCGCCGGCAGGTAGAAATCATCGATGCGCGGTTCCAGGCTGGTGGCGCCGCGGTTGAGATCGAAGCGGCCGACGCCTTCGATGAAAACCGGCCGATCCGTCATCCGCTTCGCCCGCTCCGCCTCGGCGATGATCAGCGCGACGCCACCGTCATTGATCAGGCAATAATCGAAGAGGTGCAGCGGCTCGCAGACGAAATGCGAAGCGAGGTAGTCCTCCAGCGTGATGCGCTTGCGCATGATCGCGTTCGGATTCAGCGCGGACCAGCCGCGCTGCGCGACCGAGACCTCGCCCATCTCGGCCTCGGTGAATCCGCGCGCGTGCTTGTAGCTCTGCAGAGTCAGCGCATAGAGCGCGCCCTGCGAGGTGAAGCCCCAGGGTGAATGATAGACATAGGAGAGGAAGGCATTGCCGCCCATCGCTTCCGGCCCGCCGTACTGGGTGCCGACGCTGCGCTGGTCGTTGCCATAGACCAGGGCCACGACCTCGGCATACCCGGCCTCGATCGCCATCACCGCCTGTGCGACCGCCAGCACGGCATCCGCCTGGTCGCCCCAGCGCGGATTGATGCCGCTGAGCTCACCCAGCCGCTCATAGGCGGTGGTCGGGCCGGCGATCAGCCCGTCGACCTCGTCGCGCCCGATCTTCGCGTCCGCCAATGCGTTGCGAAGGGCTTCCAGCGCGTAGCCATAGGAATCATTCGGCCGCTCGCCGTTGCGGCAGCGCGCCCAGTCTCGCACCCAGTCGGTGTGGCCGACGCCCACCACGGCAGCGGCGCGCCGGTTGCGGGGATTGGGATGCCGCATGGCACGCGCGGGGACCGGGGAACTCATGCGAGAATCTTCTTTTCCGCGAGGTCCGCGATCTCTTCGCGGCGCATACCGAGCAGGTTTGTCAGTACCGCCTCCGTATGCTCGCCAAAGAGTGGCGGGCGGCAGAGCTCCAGCCGCTCGCCATCAATGCGAAAGGGCGGTGAGGTGAAGAGTGACGGCCCCACCTCTGGATGGTCGAGCTGCTGCCAGTAGTCCCGTGCCGCGAGCTGCTGATCCTCCTCCACCAGGTCGCGGGCGGAGGCGACACGGGCGGCGGGGACCCCCGCCATCTGCAACGCGGATGCCGCCTCGACCGCGCCGCGGCCAGCGGTCCAGGCGCCGACTGCCGCTTCCAGCTCCGCCATGGCGGCAAGGCGGCCGCCAGCGCTGCGCAGATCCGGCCGCCCCGCCAGATCCTGGCGTCCGATCGCCGCGGCCAGCGCCAGCCATTCCGCATCGCTCTCCACAGCGACCGCGCACCAGGCATCGTCGCCGGCGCAGCGGAAGATGTTGTGCGGTGCGTCGCGGCGGGAGCGATTGCCCGGATGCTCTGGCTCCGCGTCCCGCATCGAGGCTTCCAGAATCGAGGTGCCGACGAAGTTCGCGGTCGATTCCACCTGGCTGAGGTCAATCTTCATGCCCCGGCCGGTGTGACGCCGGTGACGCAGCGCGGCGAGCACGGCAAAGGCCGCGTGATAGGGGTTGGCGGCGTGATCCGGGTAATGAGTGCCGGGCCCCAGCGGCTTCTCCTGCCCGCCATAGCCAGTCATCCACATCATGCCGGTGACCGCCGCGATGGTCATGCCGACGCCGAGCAGGGTCGAGAGCGGCCCATCCTCTCCATACATCGGCATCGAGAGATAGATGATGTCAGGCTTGACCGCGCGGACCTCGTCATAGGTCAGGCCGAGCCTCTCCATGGCTCCCGGCCCGAAGTTGTTGCTCACCACATCGGATTGCGCGATCAGCCGCAACGCGATAGCGCGCCCTTCCGGACTCTTCAGGTCGAGCGCGACGCTGTGCTTGCCGGTGTTGCGGGATGCGAAGTAGCCGCTGCGGTTGGTGCCGGCGATGCCGTCCTTGAAGGGGCCGCCGCGGCGCACCGGATCGGGGCGCGACATGCTCTCGATCTTCAGCACCTCGGCGCCGAAATCGGAGAAGACCTTGGTGCCGAAGGGACCGGCGCCTGCCCAGGTCAGGTCGGTGAAGCGGATGCCGCTCAGGAAATCGGGCCGCATGATGATACCTCCTGTCCGATCAGGGTCGCGCCAACAGCGCGTTGTGCTCGCCGAGTGCCGGCGCCGGCGCGACGCGCCAGACCGGTTCGGAGAGTTTGTACGGAGCGCCTGGAAAGCGGGCGCCGCCCTCACCCATCCGCACAAAGTAGTCGCGGTGGGCAAGCTGCCGGTCATCCAGCACGTCGCGCACGCGGCTCACCTGCGACATGACGATGCGCCGCTTCAGTGCATTCTCCACCAGCTCCTGTTTGGTGAAGCCACGGGTGAAGGCTTCGAAGAGTGGCTGGAACTCAGCGCGGGCTTCCGGGCGCGAGCGGTACTTGCGGTCCAGCCACTTCTCGTCCGCGAAGGCCTCGGCGGAGGGATGGCCACATTCACGCATCCAGGCCACCAGCGATTTCCAGGACACGCCTGTGGTGGGCGGTGAGGCCAAAAAGACATGGCCGTCGCGGCATTCATAGATGTTCTCGCTGGCGTCGCGTGTGCCCTCGCCGGCACGATGGGAGATGCGCCGCTCCAGGTCCCAGACCTGGATTGCGTTCTGCAGCGAATGCGCGATCGCTTCCTGCGCGGAGACGTCGAGGATGTGGCCACGCCCGCGTGCCTCGGCATCGAGCAGCGAGACAGCGGTCGCGACCGCGGCATAAACCGAGACCACCATCGCCGCCTGCTGGCCGGGCAGGCGCAGCGGCGGCTCGCCGCCGCGCCCGGTCATCCAGGCGATGCCGCCGGCCGCCTGCAGCGTGAGATCGGAGGCCGGCGCATCCGCCAGCGGCCCACCGAGCCCGTAGGGCGAGATGTAAGTGATGACCGAGGCCGGATTCAGCCCACGCAGCCAGGCGATGTCATCGGCGCCGATGGGCCCGCCGCGCTCCAGCACCACCACCTGCGCGTCCCGCGCCAAGTCGGCCAGGGCGGCCCGCCCGGCATTGCCCGAGAGGTCGAGGACGATGCTCTTCTTGCTGGCGTTGTAGAAGGCGAAAGCCTCCGCGCCGCCCGGCACCGCGGCTGTATCGCGTTCCCGATCCGGCAGGCCGCCGGGCGGCTCGACCCGCAGCACCTCCGCGCCGAGATCGGCGAACAGCCGTGTGGCGTAGCGTCCGAGCTCATGCGTCATGTCGAGGATACGGATGCCGGCATAGGGGCGGAACCCTTCGGTCACGTCTGGCCTCCTGAGGTTTGGCTGTGTCTTGGGTGGGGGCGCAGCCCGCCATCGCCGCGGGCGGTATAATTTATATTGTGCAGTGCATAAAAATATCGCAGGAGGAGGCGCGTTGTCGCATCCTGCGACTGGCCGGCAGTGGCGGCGCTGCCGCGGCGGCCGTGCAGCTCGTCTGAGAGACCCGAGGGATGGCGTTCAAAACCAAGCAGGACCAGGTCGCCGAGATCATCCGCGAGCGCATCCTCTCCGGCGCCTATCCACGTGGAACCAAGCTCAAGCAGTTCGACATCGCGCAAGATCTGGAGGTCTCGATCACGCCGGTGCGCGAGGCCCTGCACATGCTGGGCGCCGAGGGATTCGTCGAGAGTGTGCCCCATAAGGGCCTGATCGTGCCTCCGGTGCGGCTGCACGAATCGCGCGAGATCTTCGAACTGCGCCTCAAGCTGGAAGGCGATCTGACCGCGCGTGCGCTGGCCCGCATGAACCGCGCGACTCTCACAGGGCTGCGAGAAAGCCAGGCCGTCATCGCGGCACTGGCCGACGGCGGGACACGGCTGGCGAGCCGGACCGAGAACTACCGCTTTCACTTCCGCCTCTATGAGCTCGCCGACCGGCCGCAGACGCTGCAGTTCATCCGGGTGCTCTGGGCCAAATACCCGTTCATCGACCAGGAACGGGGTGGGCGGCGCCTGAAGCACATCGACGAGCATGAACGCTTCCTGCGCCTGGTCGAGGCCGGTGACATGGAGGCCGCCGTCGATGCGATGGTCGCGCATATCGAAAGCGGCTGGCGCGACCTGCTGGCAAGCGAGGCGATGGCGGCGGCGGGCTGACATCAATCAGCTGCGCTCCGGTGCCAGCCAGACATCCGGCAGGTCCTGGTAGATCATGTGCGTCGGCGACATCGACCAGCCCCGCACCCGCGCATTCATCACCACGATGCGTTGCCACCAGAGGAGCGGCACCAGATGCGCCTGCTCCATGGCGCGTGTCTCGAACTCCCGGACCAGCTGCTTGCGCCGGGTCTTGTCCCGCTCTTCCGCTTGGGCGTCGAAGAGGCGATCGAGTTCGCGGTCGGTGGCGCGTGCGGTAGCCACCTCCGCCCGGTCCATCGAGATATACTTGACCAGCACATTGGTCGGGTCGTCGCTGAACTGGGTGAAGCTGTCGATCATCACCTCGAAGCCGCCGCTGCCCTGGTTGGCGTACCAGGCGGCCAGCTCCACCTGCTGGTGCTCCACGCGAATACCGATCTGCCGCCACTGATCGATCACGAAGACGCCCGCGGTGACATAGGGCTGGATGTTGCGGTTCATCAGGGTAAAGGAGAGGTTCTCCTGCCCTGCCTCCCGCAGCAGGCGCCGCGCTTCGGCGCGGTTCGCCGCCATGTCGCGGCCATAGCCCGGCCAGCGCTCCATCTCCTGTGGCGTCGCCGACCATTCGCTGCCTGGCCGCACCATGCCGCCCACCGGGCCGAGCTGCGAGATGCGCGCCAAGTTGGTGGAGCCGCCCCAGCGATCGATCGCCAGCGACACCGCCCGTCGCACCCGCACGTCGTTGAAGGGGGGCTTCTCGTTGTTGTAGCTGATCAGCAGATGCAGCATCCAACTGCTGTCGTAGGTCTGGGCATCGCGGCCGAGCGCACGGGTAATGCGATCGCGCTCGTTTGGCGTAAAGCCGCGGAACTCCGCCAGGATCTGCCGCCCCGACAGCGCATTCACCATGGCCGACGGAGACATGGTGATGGCGCGGAAGCCGTCGAGATAGGGTTTGCCCTCCCTGAAATAGCCGTCGAAACGCTGGCCAACCCAGTGCGAGCCGGCGACATGTTCCACGAAGCGGAAGGGGCCGGTGCCCATGATGTTGCGGGCCGGGAAGTTCGCGTCCTGTTGCAGCCGCGCTGCGCTGTAGATCGAATTCCAGGGTGAGGCGAACGTGTCCATGATCGACGCGTCCACCTTCTTCATCTTGAAAACGGCGGTCAGCGGATCTGGTGTCTCAATGGCGGCTATCTGGGAGAAGGCAGGCTGGCGATTGGAGGTGACGCCGGGCGGTGGCGCGATCATGCGCGCATAGCTGGCGCGGATATCTTCGGAGGTGAGAATCGTGCCGTCGTGGAACCGTACATTCGGGCGGAGGCGGAAGGTATAGGTGAGTTTATCGGGGGCCTCGGTCCAGCTTTCGGCCACGTCGCCAATGATGTTGGGGTAGTTGCCCGGCTCGTAGCAGAGCAGAGTGGAATAGTGCGGCGCGGAGCGATGCATGACCGCGAAGGTACCGGTCTGGTGCAGGTCGTAGGTTGGCGGTTCGGCGGCGACCGCATAGGTCAGGATGCCACCGCGCTGCGGCGCTTCCGCGGCCGTGCTTTGCGCCAATGCGGCACCGCTGAAGGTCAGTCCAGGCAGCGCCAGCAATGTGCGGCGCGACACGCCGGAAAACTCCTCGACCATGCTCATCTCCCTTATGGGTTTTTTGTGCTGCCTATGCGCGGAATTTCGGATCGAGCCAGTCGCGAAGCGAATCGCCAAACAGGTTGAAGGCGAAGACCGCCAGCGAAATGGCGAGGCCCGGGAACAGGATCATCCAGGGCGCCTCCTGATAAAAATTCGAGCTGTCGCCCGCGAGCATCAGCCCCCATGCCGGCTTCGGTTCCGACACGCCGAGGCCGAGGAAGGAGAGTGATGCCTCCAGCAGGATCGCCTGCGCGATATAGGCGGTCAGCAGGATCAGGTAGGGCGCCAGGACATTGGGCGCCATGTGGCGCAAGATGATGTGGAGGCTGGAATAGCCGCCCGCCCGCGCCGCATCGATGTAGGGCATCGCGCGCACAGAGAGTGCCGCCGCGCGCACCACGCGACAGGATCGCGGGACGATCGGAATTGCGATCGCGGCGACCAGATTCATATCCACGCCAAGCACCGCCGCCTTACCGAGCACCGCCACGACGACCAGCGCCAGCACGACGATCGGGAAGGACAGCACGATATCGACGAAGCGCTGGATGATCATGTCGGCGCGGCCGCCGAAATAGGCGGAGGCGATGCCGAGCAGCCCGCCCGCGGTGCAGCCGATGAAGGAGGAGAGGAAGCCGATGGTCAGGGCGGTGCGCGCGCCATAGATGATCCGGGTCAGGATGTCCCGGCCAAAGGCGTCGGTCCCGAAGGGATGCTCCATCGATGGTGCCGTCAGCATCGCGATGAAGTCGATGGCTTCCGGATCGTAGGGGGCAATCTTCTCAGCAAGAATGGCGGCTGTGGCCATGATGAGGATCACGAGCAGGCCCGCGGCGCCGAGCGGTTGCGCCCGGATAAAGCCGAGGACAGGGTTCGGCTGTCGGGGACGCGCGAGGGTGGTCGCGGACATAACGCCTCCTCCTCAGCCGTGCCGGACCCGCGGATCGAGCACGCCGTAGAGCATGTCGACCAGCAGGTTCATGGTGACGAAGACAACCGCCAGCAGCATCACCAGCGCCTGGATCAGCATGAAGTCGTTGCGCGAGACGGCTTCCACGAACAGCCGCCCGATGCCGTTGAGGTTGAAGACCTGCTCGGTCACCACCAGGCCGCCGATCAGGAAGGCGAATTCCAGGCCGACCACCGTGACCGCTGGCAGCAACGCGTTGCGCATGGCGTGCCGCGACACGACCAGCCGCTCGAAGACGCCCTTGGCCCGGGCGGTGCGGATATAATCCTCCCGCATCACCTCGATGATGGAGGAGCGAACCATCCGCGCCACCACCGCCGCGTAGCGATACCCCACCGCCAGCGCCGGCCAGATGAGCTGCGACATGTTCTGCAGCGGCGACTCGAAGAAGGGCGTGTAGGTGACCGGCGGCGACCAATGGAACACCGTCAGCAGCAGCAGCAGCGTCAACATGCCGAGCCAGAAGGACGGCACCGCCAGGCCCGCGATCGTGAAGATGCGCACCACGTAGTCGATCCAGGTATCTCGGAAGAGGGCCGAGATGGTGCCGAGCGGTATCGCGATCAGCACCGAGATAATCGCCGCCATCAGCGCCACCTGGATCGTCAGGCCGATGCGGGTGCCGATCTCCTCAGCGACCGGCCGGCCGGTCCACATGGAGTTGCCGAGATCGAGCGTCACCAGCCCACGCATCCAGTCCAGGAACTGCACGGGCAGCGGCTTGTCGAGGCCGAGCCGCGCGCGTTCGCGCTGGATGATCTCCTGGGTGACATAACCGCCATCGGCACGCAGCTTCACCTCCACCACGTCGCCCGGAACGATGCGGAGCATGACGAAGGTCAGCAGCGCGACACCGAGCAGCGTCGGGACCATCAGAGCGATGCGGCGTGCGGCGTAGCGGAGCATGACGCGACCCTCAGAGCTTGATACACGCGGCCATGTGGCTGGGGCGGACTTCACGGAGCGACGGCACCTCCGCCCGGCATTCCGGACCGGCGATGGGGCAGCGGGTATGGAAGACGCAGCCGGTCGGTGGCGCGAGCGGCGACGGCAGCTCGCCCTTCAGCGCCCGTGGCGCGCGGGCGCGCTCCACCGCCGGATCGGGGATTGGCGCGGCGTCCAGCAAAGCCTTGGTGTAGGGGTGCAGTGGCGCGGCATAAAGCGTGTCGCGGTCCGCGACCTCCATCACCCGGCCAAGATACATCACGACGATGCGGTGCGAGAGATGCCGCACCACAGCCAGATCGTGCGCGATGAAGAGATAGGCGATGCCGAGCCGCGCCTGCAACCCGGCCAACAGATTGACGATCTGACCCTGAATCGAGACGTCGAGTGCCGAGACCGGCTCGTCGCAGACGATGAAATCAGGCTCCATCGCCAAGGCGCGGGCGATGCCGACCCGTTGGCGCTGCCCGCCGGAGAGCTGGTGCGGATATCGATCCGCCATGTCGCGCAAAAGCCCGACCTGATCGAGCAGCTCCGCGACCCGATCCTGCGCCGCGGCGCGGCCGAAGCCACGGCGCTTTCGCAGCGGCTCCGCGATCGTCCCGCCCACGGTCATGCGGGGATTGAGTGAGCTAAAGGGGTCCTGGAAGATCACCTGGATGCGGGTGCGCAGCGCCTTCATGCGCCTGGCGGATACGGTGGCGAGGTCCTCGCCATCGAACAGGATCGCGCCCCCCGTCGCTTTCTCAAGCTGGAGCACCACGCGGCCAACCGTGGTCTTGCCGCAGCCGGATTCGCCGACCAGGCCGAGCGTCTCCCCACGGCCAATGGTGAAGGAGACATCATCCGCCGCCTTCACTGTCGCTGTGCCGCCGAAGAACCCGCGCAGTGGCACATGGAAGTGCTTTTTCAACCCCTTCACGGTGAGCAGCGGCTGCCCGACATGGCGCATGGCGCCGGCTTCGGTGGATGCCGGCTCAGCCGGCGGCGGCATGGCCTCGGCGAAGTGGCATGCGGCGGATTGCCCGTCGCCGATCGGACGCAGAACCGGATCGGCGTCGCATGCAGCCTGCCGCCAGCGGCAGCGCGGTGCGAAGCGGCATCCGGATGGCGGCGCGAGCAGGTTCGGCGGCAGGCCCTCGATGGTCTCCAGCATACCGCCGCGCGCGCGGTCGAGCCGTGGCACGGAGCGCAGCAGACCGACGGTATAGGGATGACGCGGCGTGGCGAAGACGCGCTCGGCTGGCCCCTCCTCCGCGATGCGGCCGGCATACATGACGGCGACGCGGTCGGCGTAGCGCGCCACCACGCCGAGATTGTGCGTGATGATGACGAGGGTGATTCCGAGGCGCCGCGACAGATCCTTCATCAACTCCAGGATCTGCGCCTGGATGGTGACATCGAGCGCTGTGGTCGGCTCGTCGGCGATGATCAGGCGCGGGTTACACGCCAGCCCGATCGCGATCATCACCCGCTGTCGCATGCCGCCCGAGAATTGATGCGGATATTGGCCGAGCCGACGCTCGGCATCCGCGATGCCGACCAGGCCCAGCAATTCGACGGACCGCGCGCGCGCCTGCGCATCGCTCATGCCGAGATGGATCTGCAGCGGCTCCGCGAGCTGGGTGCCGATGGTGAGCACCGGATTGAGGCTCGTCATCGGCTCCTGGAAGATCATCGCGATCTCGCGGCCCCGCCGCGCGCGCATCTCCGATTCCGACAGCGCCAGCAGGTCACGGCCTTGGAAGAGGATGCGCCCGCCAGTGACGCGGCCCACCGGCTTCGCCAGCAGGCGCATGACCGCAAGGGCGGAGACTGATTTGCCACAGCCACTTTCGCCGACCAACGCGAGCGTCTCGCCAGCGCGCACCGACCAACTCACGCCATCAACCGCGCGGACGACTCCGCGGCTGGTTGCGAATTCCACGCGCAGATCCTCGACGGACAGGAGCGGCTGCTCCTCGCCCGCCAGGCGCTTGGGGGGCGTCATCGCATCGAGGCTCAGCAGCTTGGTCATGCCGCTTCCCCCCGCCATTTCTTGGGAATATAAATTGCATTCTTCTCCCAGGCGCGCAAGCCGCGAATGCCGGGCAGTGCTGACGGCGCACTCGAGTTCGCGCCTGTTGTCGCGAGGACGCGCTCATTCAGCGGTCCGCCGCCAACCACAGGTGCTCCGGCCTGGCTTTTCTCCAGATGCCAGCAGGGACACTGGGCTCAGCCGAGCCCGGGCGTTTTCCTGCGCAACTGAGACCAACATCGCCAAGCACGGCATGTCGCTGGCCCTCTCGGTGTTCGTGCTCGAAGCCCGATCGGGTGGCGCCGAACGTACGCCGCGACTACGGCGAGCCCCGCTTCCATGCGTTCGCGTTGGTCGCGGGCCGGTTGCTCTGCTGCACCTACGCGCGGCGCGCAGCGGTCTGTTCTTCGTTGACGAGCCCGTGCTTGAGAAGCGCCCTCGCCACCGTCTGCCGCGCCGCGGCCGGCAGTCGCTCCGGCGGTATGGCCAGCCGGTCGGCGCGCTGGCTAGCCTGGCTGAGAATGACGCGCTGGGTGTCGGAAAGCTCGGTCATCGTGGGGCTCCGGTTCGGCACCCGATAATACGGGTGCTATCAGCGCAAGCCCCTCAGTGGGGCAGCGCGACGTGTGCGCGCCACCGACCATTCGCTCTGAAGCAGCGCGAAGCCAAGCGAGGACGTCGCCCTGATCGCGATTTCCGCGAGGGATGAAGTTGTGCTGATGTGCTGCAAATCATCCGCAGAGGTGAGCCGGGCTTCGGTCGACTACGGGAGGAACCAATGATGCATAGAACTCGTCGCCACGCCTTCATGCTCCCTTTGGCCGCGGCCGCAGTGCCCGCCGCAATGCCACGGTCAGTGGTCGCACAACCGGAGCGCTGGCCGAGCCGCCCAATCATGATGATCGTTCCGTTCGGCGCCGGCGGTGGGACAGACATCCTTGCGCGGCTCTTGGCACAGCAACTCGCTCAGTCGCTTGGCCAAGCCGTGCCGGTGGACAACCGGGGTGGGGCTACCGGAACCATTGGTATGGCCGCGCTCGCACGCGCGCGTGCAGATGGCTACACCATAGCCATCGCTCCGAACGGCACCTATGCCATGGCAACAGCACTGTACGATCGATTGCCGTACGATCCGGAACGCGCATTTGCGCCGGTCACCATGCTCGCGACCACGCCGATCTTTCTCTGTGTGCATCCGTCGGCGGAGTGGCGCTCTGTTAGCGATCTAATGACGTCAGTGAAGGCGCGCCCAGGCCAGATCACATACGCCTCGGCCGGCGCTGGGTCGACGAGCCACATCTTCGTCGAGCAGATGCTGGAAATACCTGATGTGCAGATGCTGCATGTCTCGTATCGGTCCGGCGTGCAAGCGGCACAGGCGGTGATGCAGCGAGAGGCAGCGACGTCGTTTGTGGACGCGAGTATAGCGTTGCCCTACATGCGCTCCGGCGAGTTACGCGCGCTTGCGATCACATCGGCCTCCCGCAGTGCCCAGGTGCCAGATGTGCCGACCATCGCGGAGAGTGGCCTACCAGGCTACAGCGCGATCATTGATTTCGCGCTTTTCGCTCCGGCCGGAACCCCGCAGCCGATCCTTGATCGACTGGCTGTCGAAGCGAATGCCGCACTGCGTGTTCCGGAGATGGCCCAGCGCCTAACCGGCCTTGCCATGGACCCGGCTGGCGGCACGCCCGCTGAGTTTGCTGTGCAACAGGCGGCGGAGATCCGACGCTGGTCCGACTTCATTCGGCGTCGCGGCATTCGACTTGAGTGAGGGCGACCAGCGTCGTGGGCAGGCTTGCCGACCAGCGAAGCAGCGCGATGGCAGCCCCTGCAACGAGATCGTCTTGATTTTCGTTCACAAGGCACGACGGGCGGGGAGTGACGCCGGCTTCATTGGGTGTCACCGAAAATCCCGCGCCCCGGCATCTTCACCCGCCGCGACCCCGGCTCCGGCCGCTTCACCTCATCTGCCCGCCCCAACATCCGCTCCGCCCACGCCCCATCATCCTGCCCGTCGATCTGCGCCAGCGTGTCCAGCAGGTCCGACCGGTCGATCAGCCGCGACGCGATCAGGTGCACGATCGGCACCTCGGCATGCTTGTCCTCACGCTCGACACGCCCCTCCACCACCAGCAGCCGGGAGGTGAGCAGCGGCACGCGGTCGCGCTCGGAGACATGCGCATAGACCACGACGTTGGCGTTGCCGTGCTCATCCTCGATCGTCACGAAGATCACGCCCTTCGCCGTCATCGGCTGCTGCCGCATCAGGACCAGGCCAGGAAGGCGAACGCGCCGACCCTGCGGCGCTCGCGCCAGCAACCGGCTATCGTCACACCGCAGCCGCGCCAGCACCGGCCGCAGCAGCGTCAGCGGATGGCGCCCCAGCGTCAGGCCCGTGCTGCCGTAGTCCAGCCCGATCGCCTCCCCCTCGGCCATCGCCGGCAGTGATGGCTTGGGCTCGTCGAAGAGCGACTTCTGGTCCGGGTGTTCCGCCGCAATGGCGGCGCGGAACAGCGGCGGCTCTCAGGCCCTCGCGCGCCGCGAACTCCGCCAGGGTGCCATCCTCCGCCTGGATGAACCGCTCATGCAGCGCGTGGGCGCGCGACAGCAAACGGATCAGCGCCGGGTCAATACGGGCCGGCCGCTCCGCCCCATCCACCACCAGCGCCATCTCGATACCAGCGCGGCGGAGGCTCGCCTTCACCGAGAGGATAAGCGGCGCTGCTGCGGCTGCATGCGGGGAATGGCCGATGCGGCTTCCTGCACCCTCGAGCACTGCCCCACAGCTGATCCGGCTGCAGATTCAGGTCCACTCGATCCGGATGCGCCTCCACCCGCGATAGCTTCAGCAGGATCGCTCGGGCATCCGCCATCGATAGGCTTTCCCATCGCTGCGCCAGCTGCTCTGCTTCTTGCGGTAGCTGCTTGGTCTGGCTGGCTAGCCGTCGCCGCGATCGCCTGCGCGATCTCTCGAGGGCTTGTCAGCCAGCACCGGATCGCTGCTGCAACCGAAGCGCTCCAAAGAGTGGCTTTGCTCCCTCGTTGACCCGCGTAGCCAGCAGTCTGCGGAGATTGGCATTCGAGCGCGAGGTGACGGGGCCAGGCTGCGCGGTGATCGGTCGGTGACCTCACGTGGCCATTGGCTGCTGGAGCCGGGCGCCGCTCAACCAACGCCTCCCCAAATTGACGACCCTCAGAACTTCTGGAACAGTGTTCTGAAATCGACCGCGAGCCGGCGGAGGAACGAGCAAGTGTCTCCCCAAGGATGAGTGCCCCCGAGCGCTGCATGGACGTGCTCGGTCGGCTGGTAGAGGCGGCGCCGGTCGGCCTGCCGCTGACCCGCATCGCCGATGCCGTCGGCGTGCCGAAGAGTGCCGCGCATCGCCTGCTGCAGGCGCTGACCGAGCAAGGCTTCGTCCGCCAGGATCCGACGACGCAGCACTACCTGGCGACGCTCCGCCTCGCCACGCTCGGCTTCCGTCTCCTCGAGGCGCACGGTGCCGCCGATGCCTGCCAGCCCGCTCTGGCCGCGCTTGCCACCGATGCCGACGCCTTCGCCCGCCTCGCTGTCGTGGATGGTGAACGGATCACCTACGTCGCCCGCGCCCAGGGCGCCCGCACCAGCCTGCGTTATGAGCCGGTGACCGGTCGCCTGGTGCGGCTGCACGCGACTGCTACCGGAAAGCTCTGGCTATCCAGCCTGCCAGAGGAGACCGCGCTCCGCCTCTACGCGGCGCAGGGGCCGGACGGCTTGGCCGTCGGCCCGCGCGCCATCACATCCCGCACCGCCCTCAGGACCGCGCTTCGGGCAACGCGCGAGCGCGATTGGGGCATGGCGATCGAGGAGGGCGAGGCCGGCGTCAGCGCGATGGCCGCGCCAATCCGCCCTCCCGCCTCGGGTGGTGTCATCGCGGGCGTCGTCAGCATCGCCGCGCCCAGCCTGTGGCTGACGGAGGCGCGCATGCACGCGCTGCTGCCCCGCCTGCGCCGCGCGGCAGCCGAGATGGCCGAGCTCTGGCCGCTCCGCGCACGCATCGCCCCCCTCGAAGCCTTGGAGAGCGCCTGATGAATGCCAACGCCCCGGCAAGCCGCGACGCGGTGCGCGACCTGAAGATCAAGGAGATCCGTGCCGTCCCGCTCTCCTTCCGCGTGCCGGAAGGGCGCGTGGTCCGCCACGGCATCGGCGCCGCGGTGAAGCGCGACATGGTGCTGGTGCGCGTGCTGACCGAATGCGGTGTGGTCGGCTGGGGCGAAGCACATCACGGTCGTGGCCCAACCTCGATCGCCGACCTCATCAACAACACGCTGTCGCATTTCGTGCTCGGCCGCAGCGCCGCCAGCCCGGTGGATGCCTGGAGCGCGGTCTATGCGCGCCACATCGCGAGCCATGGCCAGGGCGCCGGCACCCTCATCGCGCTGTCGGGCATCGACATGGCGCTGTGGGATGCGCGCGGCCGCTACTTCGGCATGCCCTGCTGGCAGCTGATGGGCGGCACCGACAAGCCGATCCCGGCCTATGCCGGCGGGATCACGCTCGGCTTCCAGCCGGTCGACAGCCTGGTGCAGGAGGTGGCGGGCTTCGTCGCGCAGGGGTTCCGCGCGGTGAAGCTGCGCTTTGGCGAGACGCTGGACATCGACCTCGCGCGCCTCACCGCTGTGCGCCGCGCCTTCCCCGACCTCACGCTGATGGTGGACCTCAACTGCAGCTACACGCTGCAGGATTTCCGCCGCGCGGCGCCGGTGCTGGAGGAGATGCGGGTGTACTGGGTGGAGGAGCCGTTCCCGGCACACGACCACCGGCCGTACCGGGAAGCGCGGGCCATGCTGCATGCCTGCCCGCTGGCCGCAGGCGAGAATCACTACGGCCGCTTCGAATTCCACCGCCTGCTTGAGGATGGCTCGGTCGGCATCCTGCAGCCCGACCTGTCAAAGTCGGGCGGGCCAACCGAATGCCTGCGCATCGCCAACATGGCCTCGGCCTGGAAGCTGCCGGTCTGCCCGCACTCCTCGGCCAGCCCGCTGAACTTCTTCGCCGCCATCCACCTGCTGGGCTCGATCGACAACGGCGCCTGGTACGAGTTCGACGCGGCCATCGACAATCCCTACCGCGACGAGCTGTGCAGCGCGAAGCCAATTCTGGACGAAGCGGGTTGCGTGCGTGCCAACCACCGGCCGGGCTGGGGCGTGGAGGTGGACGAAGCGGTCGCGCAGCGGCTGTTCGCCATTCCCGGCCCCGGCTTCATCTGAGCCGCGCAACGGTAAGCGGGAGGAAACGACAATGACCCAGACCACCCGGCGGGCGCTGCTTGGCGCCTTCCCCCTCGCCCTGGCCACGCCCGGCCTTGCCCGCGCGCAGGCCGCCTGGCCGGACCGCCCGATCCGCGTGCTGAATCCCGGCTCGCCCGGCGCCTTCAACGACATCTTCGGCCGAACCGTGAGCGACCGCCTGGGCTCGGTGCTCGGCCAGCCCTTTGTCACCGCGAACAACCCCGGTGCCGGCGGCGCGCTGGCCACCCTGCAACTGGCGCGCGCCGCGCCGGACGGCAACACGCTGGCGGTTGCCAACCTCTCCACGCTCATCTTCAATCGGCTGCTGAAGCCCGATGTCGGCTACGAGCCGACACGCGACTTTGCCGCTGTCGCGGTCGGTGCCCGGCTGATGAACATGATCGCCGTGCATCCCGGCAGCGGCATCCGCAGCGTGGAGGATCTGCTGACGCGGGCGCGCGCCGCCAGTGGACAGCTCACCTACGCCACGTCCGGCATCGGCAGCTCCCCGCATCTGGCGGCGGAGCTGTTCGCGCAGCAGGCCGGCGGTGTGCAGTTCCAGCATGTGCCCTATCGCGGCAGCGCGCCCGCGGTCAGCGACGCGGTGGCCGGCAACGTGCCCATCGTCTGGGACAACGTGCCGAACGTGCTGCCGCAGATCGAGGGCGGGCAGTTGCGCCCCATCGCCGTCACCGGCACCGCGCGCCATCCCTCGCTGCCGAACGCGCCAACCCTGCGGGAGGCCGGGCTGCCGCGGTTCGAGATGTATGTCTGGTTCGGCATCGTCGCCCCCGCCGGCACGCCTGCCCCCATCGTGCAGCGCCTGGCAACTGAGGTTACCCGCGCGGTGGAAGTGCCGGAGGTGGCGGCGAGGCTCCGCGCCACGGGCGCGGAGCCCTGGCCGCAGGGACCGGACGCCTTCGCGACGTTGATCCGCGCCGAGATGGAGAAGTGGGAGCCGATCGTCCGCGCCTCGGGCGCGCGGATCGATTGAGCATGCCGATGTGCGCGCCCGACTGGTCTCGCCTGCTGTCGCCGAAGGCCATCGCCATACTTGGTGCCACCGACCGCGGCGACATCCCTTCCCTGCCGCAGCGCTTCCTCGGGATGCACGGCTATGCCGGGGAGATCTTCCCGGTGAACCCGCGGCTCTCCGAAGTGGAGGGGCTGCGTTGCTACTCGTCGGTCGCCGCGCTGCCGGCGGTGCCGGACATCGTCATGGTCATGACGGCGGCCGCACGCGTGCCGGCGCTGCTGGAAGAATGCGGCGAGGCCGGCATTCCCTTCGCCGTCGTCTGCTCCTCGGGCTTCGCCGAGGTCGGCCATACGGCGGCGCAGGAGGAGTTGGCGGCGATCGCGGCACGGCGCGGGATCGGCCTGATCGGCCCGAACTGCCAGGGCTTCATGGACGTGCCGGGCCGCGTCTTCGCCGGCTTCTCCTCGGCCTTCAACGACCGGCACTGGAAGCCGGGCGGCTTCTCGCTGGTCTCTCAGAGCGGCTTCATCTTCGGCATCGCCGGCATCGCCGAGGAGCAGGGCGTCGGCATCTCCCGCGCTTTCGCTCTCGGCAATGCCGCGGGCCTGGGTGTGCTGGACCTGGCCGAGGCGCTGGTGGAGGACGCGCAGACCGAAGTCATCAGCCTGTTCTTCGAGGCTCTGGAAGAGCCGCGGCGGCTGCTCGCGCTCGGTGCCCGCGCCGCCGCGGCGGGTAAGCCGGTCCTCGCCTGGAAGGCGGGAGTGACGCCTTCCGGTGCGCGCGCCGCCGCCGCGCATACCGCAGCGCTCGCCACCGATGCGCGCCTCACGCGCGCGCTCCTGGAGCGCGCCGGGATGATCCCGGTGGCCAGCGTGACGGAGATGGCGGACCGCGCCCTGGTGCTCTCGCAGGGCCGCCGGCCGGCCGGGCGGCGCCTGACCATCGTCACCGTGTCCGGCGGCGCCGGCGTCGCCATGGCCGATGCCGCGGACCCCGCCGGCCTGCTGGTGGAGCCGCTCGCCGAGGCGACGTCCGCGCGACTGCGCGACGTCATCCCGAGCTTCGGTTCCGCCGCCAACCCGGTGGACGTCACTGCTGCGCTGATCGGCAAGCCGGACATGCTGGCCGCCGCGCTCGACCTGGTCACCGAGGACCCGCTGACCGACATGGTCGCGGTGGTGCCGACGGTGCTGCAGGGCACGGCGGCTGTCAGCGTCGCCAGCGCAATCGCGGCCGCGGCGGCGAGCACCTCCAAGCCGCTGGTCGTCAGCTGGTGTCCGCGGCCCGGAACCGCCGCACAGGCGCAGGAGATCCTGGCCGCGGCGGGCGTGCCCAACTTTCCCGATCCGGTTCGCTGCGTGACGGCGCTGGCCGGCGTGGTGGCGGGGGTGGCGGCGCCCGCCGACCCCGCCTGCGCGCCGTTGCGTCCGGGGCCGGCGCGAATGCTCGCCGAGCATGCCGCACTGGAACTGCTGCGGGAGGCCGGGGTCACGGTGCTGCGGAGCCATTTGGCGGCGACACCGGGCCAGGCCGCGGCGGCCGCGCGCGACTTCGGCGGCCAGGTGGCACTCAAGGTCCAGTCGCCTGACATCCCGCACAAGTCCGATGCCGGCGGCGTGGCGCTGGACGTGGCGCCTGAGGACGCCGAGGCGGCCTGCACGCGCATCCTCGCCGCCGCGCGCAGCGCCGTGCCCGGGGCGCGGATCGAAGGCGTGCTGGTGCAACCCATGGCGCGCGGCGTGGCCGAGATCATCCTCGGCATCCGCAACGACGCGGCCTTTGGCCCCGCCGTGCTGGTCGGTCTGGGCGGTGTGGCGGCGGAGGCGCTGGAAGATGTGCAGCTCATGCTCGCCCCAGTGTCCCCGCAGGAGGCACGGGCGATGCTCGGCCGCCTGCGCGGCATCCGCCTGCTGCGCGGTTTCCGCGGCGCGCCCGTGGCGGACGAGGCAGCACTGGCCGAGGCGATCGTGGCGCTCTCCACCTACGCGCTGCGGCGCAGCGACACGCTGGAGTCGCTGGAGATCAACCCTTTGCTGGTCCTGCCAGCGGGAGAGGGCCTGGTGGCACTGGACGCGCTGGCGGCGCTACGCGGGGAGCCCGGCCGATGATCCGCGACCGTGCGGCGCAGGAGGCGCGGCTCGCCATGGCGATGCGCTTGGTGCAGGAGGTGCTGATCCCAGCCGAGGCGGAGACCGACGCCACCGACGAGGTGCCCGCCGGCGTGCTGGCCGCGCTGCGCGAGGCCGGGCTATTCGGCATCTCCATCCCCGAGGCGCATGGCGGGCTGGGCCTGACGATGGAGGAGGAGGCGGAGCTGATGCTGGTGCTGGGGCGCGCCGCCCCGGCCTATCGCTCCCGCTACGCGCTGAACAGCGGCGGCGCGGCGCAGATCCTGCTGCACGTCGGCACGCCGGCGCAGCAGGGGCGTTGGCTTCCCGGCATGGCGCGCGGCGAGGTGGTGGCTGCATTCTGCCTCTCCGAGGCCGAGGCAGGCTCGGACGCCGGTTCACTGCAATGCGCCGCGACGCTCGAGCCGGATGGCGGCTGGGTGCTGGACGGCACCAAGCGCTGGGTGACGAATGCGCCGGAGGCCGCGCTGCTGGTCGTCATGGCGCGCAGCGGCGAGGCCGAGATCAGCGCCTTCGCCGTTCCGGCCGGTGCGACCGGCGTCGAAGTGCTGCCGGCACAGCGCAAGATGGGGCTGCGCGGCGTGCATGTGGCGGATATCCGGCTGCACCAGGTGCGGCTGCCGCCGGATGCGTTGCTCGGCCCGCGCGGCGGCGGGCTGCGCGCCGCGCTGGCGGGGCTGGACAAGGTGCGGCTGCATCTCGCCGCGCTGTGCGCCGGCACCGCGGAGCGGCTGGTGGAGGAAGGCGTGCGCCACGCCGAGCGCCGGCGCCAGTTCGGCAAGCGGCTGCACGAGCACCAAGCGGTGGCCGCGCTACTCGCCGACAGCGCGACGGATGCCCTGGCGGCCCGCTGCATGGCGCTCGAGCTGGCGCGGAAGCGCGACCGTGGCGAATTGGTAGCGGGCGAGGCGGCGGCGGCCAAGCTGTTCGCCACCGAGGCGCTCGGCCGGGTCGCCGACCGGATCCTGCAAGTGCATGGCGGCGAGGGCTACATGGAAGGCTCAGCCGCGGAGCGGCTGTACCGCGACGCCCGGCTGTTCCGGATCCTGGACGGCACCTCGGAGGTGCAACGCATTGTCATCGCGCGCTGGGCGGTACTGCGCGGCACGATCGCCTGACTGTTCGACGCCCCCTGCGGCACCGCGCCGGCCCGTAGAACCGGAACAGGCAGAACCATGGGCGGCCCGCCACGGTCGGAATCCAGTTCGCGTCCCGACCCGCCGGCGCGGCGGAACCGAAATGTATGTCGATTGAGCCATGCGCGTTGCGCACGAGGCTCCTGTTGTAGGAATCGAGGCCGACACGCGGCGTCTCCCGGATGAACGCTGCGGTATCGAGATCGCATATGCGGACGCAATCAAGTTGAGCAGCTACGAGGTGGCGGGGCTCGTGTGGCACTTCGCCGACGCGGACCTGGCGGTGGCACCCTGGGAGGAGCTCGCCATCGTGGCGGCGGCCGATAGGAACCTCGCCGCGATGGTCGGAAACCAGTCACGCACCATGGCGCTGAAAACACCCGACGGGACGAGATGCGTCATCGATACCCAGGAGAAGTTCGGCGGCTTGGCGCTGCTCTCCTTCGAGGTCAGCCAGCTGCGAGAGGCGATCGCGAACGAACTGAACCCGCATCTCGCGCTCGACA
This sequence comes from Plastoroseomonas hellenica, assembly GCF_018129085.1. GTDB lineage: Bacteria > Pseudomonadota > Alphaproteobacteria > Acetobacterales > Acetobacteraceae > Plastoroseomonas > Plastoroseomonas hellenica. The sequence goes on along the minus strand of NZ_JAAGBB010000008.1, from coordinate 45,348 downwards.
GCGCGGCTCAGCGCCGCAGGCTGGTTGAAGCGTACGTCCCATAGGCCGCAGTCACGGACACCATGTAATTTCGACCGGCATCATGATGGCGAAGCGTCGCGAGGAAAGCTTGGCCGAGGTGGTGCCGACTCGCTGGCGCAGTGGCCCGCGCGAGGGCCAGACACAGGCGCTCGACGCCAGCCCGGTGACCGAACGCCCATCCTGCGATAACGTCTCCGCGTGAAGTTCCTCCACGCAGCAGACATCCATCTGGATAGCCCGCTCTCTGGGCTGCAGTCGCGCGCGGATCTCCCGGCCGAGATCATCCAGCGCTGCACGCGGCGCGCCTTCGAGGCGATGGTATCCCTGGCGCTGGAGGAGGACGTCGCCTTCATGGTCATCGCCGGTGACCTATATGACGGCGACTGGAAGGATTTCTCGACCGGCCTGTTCTTCGCCGAGCAGATGCGGCGCTTCAACCGCCCCTGTTTCCTGCTGCGCGGCAATCACGACGCCCACTCGGTCATCACAAGGAACCTGAGCCTGCCGCCGAACGTGCAGGAGTTCTCCTCGCACTCTTGCCAGACCCTCCCCCTTCCCGAACTCGGCGTCGCGCTTCACGGGAGGTCCTTCCCGAACCGTGCGGTCCCCGAGGATTTGTCGGCCGCATATCGCCCGTCCGTGCCCGGCATGCTGAACATCGGCGTCCTGCACACGTCGGCAGAAGACCCCGGTGAGCACGAGGTCTATGCCCCCTGCAGCGTCGCCGCCCTTGCGCTCAAGGGATACGACTACTGGGCGCTTGGCCACATCCACGCGCGCCAGGTCCTGCACGAGCGTCCCTGGATCGTGTTTCCTGGGAACCTTCAGGGCCGCCACGCCAGGGAGACAGGCGCCAAGGGCTGCACCCTGGTCACCGTCGAGGATCGCGTCATCACCAGCGTCGAGCACCGCGACGTCGACGTGCTTCGCTGGGCTGCGATGGAGGTGGACGCCACGAACTCGGACATGGCCGCGCTGTCTGCGCGGATCCAGGCAGCGGCGCAGACCGCCGTGGAAGCCGCCGCCGGGCGGCCACTGTTGGCAAGGCTGACGCTGATCGGTGAGACCAGGCTTCACGGAGCCCTGCTGGGCGACCCGGATCGCCTGGCCGCCGAATGCCGCGCTGCCGCCATGGCCGCCGGTGGCGACCTGTGGACCGAGAAGGTACGGATCCGGACACGGCTACCCCGGTCGACCGACGCCGCCCTCCTTGCACCACTGCAGGACGCCTTCATGGGAGGCCTGGACGACCCGGAGCTCATCGAAAGCCTGCTGCGGGATCTCGCCGACCTGCGGCGGCGGCTCCCGGCGGAGGCTCTCCTCGAGCTGCCTGGGGACGCCGAGGGGCTGCGTCAGCTGGCCGAGGACGCCTGGGCGCTCACCGCCGAGGCGCTCTCCGGCACGGAAACGCCATGAGGCTCCGCCAGCTCGCCCTGGTGCGATACGGCCACCTCGCGGATGCCGTGCTCGACTTTCCCGCCGACGCGCCACTGTGCGTCGTCCAAGGCGTCAACGAGGCAGGCAAGTCCACGGCGCTCGCCGCCATCAGCGACGCCCTGTTCGGCTTCGGGCACCGAACGGACTTCGACTTCCTCCATGGCGCCCCCCAACTGCGCGTCGGATTCACGGTAATGGCGGGAGACGGCCGCGAAGGCCGCTTCATTCGGCGCAAAGGCCGCAGCGGCACGCTCCGCGACAATGCCGACGAGGTCATCCCCGACACCGCCCTGGCGCCCTTCCTGGGCGGCGCGAGCCGGGAGCTCTTCGAGCAGGGCTTCGGCTTGGACGGTAACCGGCTGCGCGCCGGGGGCAGAACGCTGGCCACCGGCGGCGGAGGCGTGGGCGAAAGCCTGTTCGCCGCGGGCACCGGCCTCCTGGGCCTGCGCGAGGCGCAGGCAAGCATAGACGAGGAGGCCAAGTCCCTCTTCGGCAGCGCAAGGGGCAGGCGCAAGGTCAGCGAGGCCGTCGAGGGCTGGCGGCAGGCTCAGCGCAGGGTGGAGCAGCTGTCCGTGCAGCCGAAAGCCCACCGCGAAGCCGCGGCGGCGCTCGAGGCCGCGACCAACGAATTGCGCGAGCTCCAGGGAAAGAGTCGCGAGCTGCAGATCGAGGCCAGCCGCCTGCAGCGGCTGCGGCGGGTGTCGCCAATCCTCGTCTCCCTGGACGCCGCGCGAAGGCGCTTCGAAGATCTGGCTGGCGTCCCAACCATCCCGCTCGACGCCGAAGAGCGCCTCGCCGCCGCGATTGAGGCGCGAAGCCAGGCCGCCAGGGACGCCACCCGCGAAAGCGACGCCGTCGCCACCCTGACGGCACGCCGCGCCGAATTCGCGCCGGACGCTTCCCCGCTCGCCGCTCAGGACACGATCGATCTGCTGGCGGAGGCACGGCACGCGGCCGTCCAGGCTGACGGCGACCTGCCAATGCTTCGCCTCGCGATCGAGGGTCACCGCGCGACCGTGGCCGAAGCTCTACGGGAGCTGGGGCTGGCCGTGAGCCCCGAGGCCGCGCGCGACACGGTCCCTGAGCCGTCGGCCCGGAACCGGGTCCGCACCCTCGCGAGAGAGCACGCCGGGCTCGCCGCCGCTGCCGCCGCGGCTACGAAGGCGGAGGCCTCGGCCAGGACGCGCCGCGAGAAGGCTGACGCCGCGCTTGCCGCGCACCCGGCACCGCCCGACCCGGCCGTGCTGCGTCAGACCATCACCATGGTTCGCGGCGAGGGCCGCCTGGATGCGGACCTCGCGGAAGCTGAATCCACTGCGGACGCAACCCGGCGGAAGGCGGACGCGGCACTCGCAGCCTTGCCGCTTTGGACCGGCGACGCGGATGGCCTTGCCGCCTGCCCCGTCCCTTTGCAGGCCGAGGTCGCTTCCATCGGCACCGAGCTCGAAGCGTCCCAGGCGGCGGCGGTCGCAGCCGGTGCCGCGGTCGCGAAGACGGAGGCTGAGCTCGCGAGCGCCGAGGAGCGCCTGCGCAGTCTCGCGGAGGGCGGCACTGTCCCCACGCCCGCCGCGGTTGCCGCCGCCCGAAAGGAGCGGGACGCGACCTGGCGGCGCGTGCGCCAACTGCTCGGTGGCGAGCCGCCGCCCGAGGCGACGGACCCCGAGGACGTGGCTGACCGGTTCGAGCAGCAGCGTGACGATGCCGATCGCCTCGCTGACCGGCGGGCGGATGAGGCCCACCGCGTCGCGGATTTCCTTTCGGAGACCGCCAACAGGGAGAGGCTGCTTCAACAGCGCTCGGCCGAACTGGAAGGGCAGGCAGAGGCCGCCGCAGGCCTTCAGGCAGCGTCCTCGCGCTGGCGGGAACTCTGGGAGCCATCCGGCGTCAGCCCGTCCACGGTCGCCGCGATGGCGGAGTGGCGGCGGGCGCGGGACGAAGTCCTCCGGCTGCACAGCGAAGCCATGGTGGCGGCTCGGCGCCGCGACCTCGTGGCGGGGCGGGGCGGAGCGGCGCGCGCCGCCCTGCTGGCGCAGCTCCCGGGTGGCTCCTCCGGCGGCACGATCGCTTCCCTGCTTGCCCACGCCGAGGCGACCTGCGCCGCGGCCGAGGAAAGGCAGGCCGCCTACCGGGCGCTCGCCGAAGGATGGGAGCGGGAGACCGCCGCGCTGCCCGAGCTGGAAGCAGCCACGCGCGATGCCGAGGCCGCGCTCGAGGACTGGCGGGCGAAGTGGGGTCCGGCGGTGGCGCAGCTTGGGCTGGCCGAGGACACAGCCGTAGCCGACGCCGAGGCGGCGCTCGCGGCCTGGTCCCGGATCGCCGAGACGGCACCGGCCTGGCGGCAGGACGCGAAGCGGATGGAGCAGCAGCAGGAGACAGCTGCGTCCTTCCGCGCCTCGGTCGAAGCGGCGCTCGCCGCCATCGGTGCCCCGCCGCTGTCGGAGCCCGCCTCGGCCGCGGCCGCTCGGCTGCTCAGGCAGCTTGAGGAGGCCCGGAAGGCTGAGGCGGAGGCGGCCTCCCTGACCAAACGCATCGAGGAGACCAGCCAAGCCCTGGCGGAGGCGCGGCGGAGGGGTGAGGCCGCGGAGGCCGACCTGGCCGAGCTGCGTAGGATCGCGCGGGTCGAGGACGACGCCGCGCTGGCGGCCGAAATCGAGAGGGACCGCCGCCGCGACACGACGGAGAAGGAAATTAGCAAGCTTGAGGCGGAACTGGGGGCGCAGGGCGACGGGTTGGACGAGGCTGCTCTCCGTGCTGAAGCCGCCGGTGCTGACGCTGATGGTGCTGCTCCTCGTCTTGATGCTGCTGCTGCTCGCCTTCGTGACATCGATGATGAGGTCGCCGCCCTTGGCGTCCGGCGCGAGGAGCTGAGCACGGAACGCGCCCGGACCCAGGCCGAGCTCGAGGGGATGCAGCGCGGCCAGGACGCCGCCGGCGCCCTGCAGGAGCAGCAGCAGTTCCTGGCCGAGGCGGCCGCCGCGGCGGGCCGGTACGCCCAGCTGCATGTGGCGCGCGTCCTCCTGCATGCCGGGATCGAACGCTTCCGCCGAGTGCAGCAGGGCCCGCTGCTGGCAGCCGCCAGCAGGCACTTCGCCGCTCTGACGCGCGGCAGATACCCGCGCCTTGGCACCGACGAGGACGCTGCGGGCAAGCCGCTGCTGGTCGCGATCCAGCGGGATGGGACCGAGTGCCCGGTCGACGGCCTCAGCGAAGGCGCCCGCGACCAGCTGTTCCTGGCGCTCCGGGTCGCCGCGATCGAGGCGCACGTCGCGAGCTCCGAGCCCCTGCCCTTCGTGGCCGACGACCTGCTGGTGCACTTCGACGACGACCGCGCGGTCGCCGCGGTGGAACTGCTCATCGAGCTCGGTCGGTCGACGCAGGTCATCCTGTTCACGCACCACGACCATGTCGCCTCGATAGCGGAGGCGCGCGGATCCTCGGGCACCGCCGTGGTGCGCTGGCGGCCTTTTACCGCAGCGGCGAGGATGGCAGCAGCGCCTACAGTTGCAGAGTAGGAGCCCGTGCCTCGGTGCTCACCGAAGACCTGGCAAGCAAGGCATTCGCTCCTTCCAAAATTTTGGCGAGCAGTGTTAGGGACGTCGCGAACCTTTACTCGGGAGCGGCCGGAATGAGCCAGGCGACAGGATTGTTCATCCGCAGCTATGAGGAGATCCTGAGTGAGGTGAACCATCGCGCTGGCCGTCCCACCTCATTCTCCTTCGATTGGATGAGGCCGTCGGGCGCGATAACACCGAGAAACGTCATCGGACCCTGTTGCGATACATCCGAGATGTAAGGCACCCTCGTCGGGGTAAAGCCGGCGGCGACGATCGTGACCTGCATCGCCCGATCCTGGAACAGCGGCACGCTGAGCGTCTTGCCAAACACGCGCTTCAGTCGTCCGGGTTGCGGATCCACTCCGCGCGGTCGGAGAGATTGCCGGTCGGCGAGAGCTGCGAGTCCGCGCGCGTTTCCTCATTCATCGCAACGCGCTCCTATCAGGTCGGAGACGCAACGCTGCTCTAGTCCTGGATTCGGCGCGCTATCGCGTGCTCACCGCAGTGCTTCCGAGATCGAGGGCTTCGCGAGCGCATCGAGGGCGGTGGCGGGAATCGTAGCATCGCGCAAACCCCCAACCGTTGGGGATCTGCGCCGACCGAACGCGACGGGAGCCGCAGTCTAAGGTTGAGCGAGCGGTGATCGCTTCGGCATCACCACGTTTCGGGCCAAGCCCAACGCTGCCATCACACGAATGGTCAGGTAGACGACATCCAATTCGAACCAGCGATGCCCATGCCGGGCGGAGCGTTGGTCGGCGTGGTGGTTGTTGTGCCAGCCCTCGCCGTTGGAGATCAGGGCGACGAACACGTTATTGCGGCTGTCCTCGTCTGTCTCGTAGTTGCGGTAGCCCCAGAGATGGCTCAGCGAGTTCACAGACCAGGTGATGTGCCAGACCAGCACGGTCCGCACGAATACGCCCCAGATCAGCAGGCTGGCACCGAGCTGCAGCGCCTGCATCGTGGAGCCGCCGCCGACCAGCGACGTCGCCGCACCTACGGCAAAGAAGGCGATCCAGTGGGCAAGCACGATCCAGCCATAGCGGCGCTCGAGCCACTTCTGGAACGGGTCACGCACGATGTCCTTGGCATAGCGCTCATAGATACCCAGGCGGCCGAGGTCGCCGTTCTCCACCAGCATCCAGCCGACATGGCCCCAGAAGAAGTTCACCAGTGGGCTGTGCGGGTCGGACGGCTGATCGGCATGCTCATGGTGACAGCGATGCACGGCAACCCAACGGGCCGGCGTGTCCTGCATGCAGCACACGCCAAGAACGCCGAGGATGCACTCGACCCAGCGGGGGACCACAAGGCCACGGTGGGTTAGCAGCCGATGATAGTAGAGGTTGATGCCAAGGCTGCCGAACACGTACATGCCAAGCACCGCCAGCACCACGCCCGTCCAGCTGAACAGCCAAGGCAGCAGCGCGAGCAGCGCCACAAGATGGTACAGCCCGACCGTCACCGCGTAGCGCGTCACGATTCGGCTGCGGTTCACACGAGCCGGCAAAGGCAGCTTCCGGGATCGGTGCACGGCGGGGGAGGCAGAAGCGGCGGCGTGATCCAAAATCGCGTCTCCGTTGCAATCGGCAGGCGCACTTGCGCCTCAAGCTGAACCGCATCCATCGTTTAGAATAGCCAAATTGGAGACGGAACGAGCGAACCACCGACCTTGGGTATGATCTACGTTATCTTTACCGCTATGCCCGAATCTACCCAGAGCGGCCGCCTCGTTTCAGGTACTATCTACCAGATTCGAGTCCGGTTCAGCAGGTTTCGACCCGGTCGAACGCGGGATGGTGGCTGCGACCAGCTCCGGCTGCGGACCGACCAGATAACCTGGGGCGTGCACCAAAGCTGTAGCGGCTTCGGCCTCAGCTAGCGGATCAGGTCCCCTTGCCGCCCGCCTTGCGACCAAGAACAGGGCGCCCGCGCGGCTTCGTCCCGAGCCCGATCTTCTTCGCCAGCGCGGAGCGGTGGGCGGCGTAGTTCGGTGCCACCATCGGGTAGTCGGCGGAAAGACCCCAGCGCTCCCGGTACTGCTCCGGCGTCAGGTCGTAGGAAGTTTTCAGATGCCGCTTCAGCATCTTCAGCTTCTTCCCGTCCTCGAGGCAGATCAGGCACTCAGGCGTGATCGACTGAGCGGTGCCCATCCAGGCATTGGCTCCGGTCAGCCACAAGCTCAGCAAGGGATCCCTCATAGGACCGCTCACTGGATGATCCCGCGACTAACGCGCGCTGTGGCGCTTCAGTTCCCTGGCGGTAAGGCCTTCCGGGCTAACGCACCTCGCGGGCATCCTAGAGGTGGCGCGGAGGTCTGGAGAAAAACCGGATGCGGCCGGAGGAGCTCCAGCGGCCTCACCCAGCGCCAGCGGGCGGCCGAGGTTGATGTCCCGGTCACTGGTTTGCGGACCCTGCGGATTGCGGCGATGCCGAGGACGACCAGCAGCTCGTTTACCTGCTGCACGGCCAAATCCGCCTCGCCCGAGGCCAGATTCTCGGTGGTGAACCCGGCCGGAATCAACGTCGTGGGGCTGCGCACCGCGTCGGCCATGCCAAAGGACAGCGCCGCCTTGAACTCGTACCGGCCCCGCTGCCCGTGACAACGATTCTTCATTATTGCCTTGGTGGCTTCTTCGTATCGAACGCAATATTCCCGCATGCAGGCAGACGACATGCGATTTCCGGTGCGACGCCGCGGCTGGATCCTGCCATTGCAACTGCTGATCCCCATCGTCGTGGTTTGCGCCATGGCGTCGCTCGGCGGCCTGCTGATGTCGCAGGGTTGGCAGATTGCACGCGGCCTTATGCTGACCTCGGCCAGCGATGCCATCGACACCATGGGTGTGCTGATCAACGAGAAGCTCGGCCGGGTCGTCGCCCCAGCCAGCGCGACCCTACGCCATCTCGCCCAGGATCCGCTGGCGGGCGCGCAGTCTCTGCCGCAGCGGCTCGAGCGGCTGCCGGTTCTGGTGGGCGCCCTGCGCCATCTGCGCTTCGTGTCAGCGATCTACGCGGGCTATCCTGACGGGGAATTCTTCCTGGTGCGCAGCTTGGGCGAAGGGGTGGACTGGGGTGGCGCCAATCCACCGCCAGGTGCGGCTTTTCTGGTCCAATCCATCCAGCGCGAGGACGGCCGTTCCCTCGGCGAATGGCGCTTCTACGATGACGGGCTGCGCCTGCTTCGCCAGGACAGGGTCGAAACCGCCTTCGACCCCCGGGAGCGGCCCTGGTTCCGCAACGCGCAGGCCGGCGGGCCGCAGAGCATGACCCGCCCCTACGTCTTCTACACCACCGGCCAGACCGGCATCACGATGAGCCTGGGGGACCGGTCGGGAGGTCCGATCATCGGCCTCGACATCGCGCTGTTCGATCTGAACGCGGAGTTGCGCGGCCTCCGCCCAACCCCGCATGCCGAGTTCGCGGTGCTGGACGGAGACGGCATGGTCCTAGCGCATCCGGAGATCGGTGGCGCCGCGCGCCCGGATGGTGGGCACACCGCGATCCAACCCCTGTCCACATTGCATGTGGCGCCCCTCACCAGCCTGGCGGCGATGTCGGCCGAGGCCGGCCGCACCGTCGCCTATTCCGTCGGAGGCGAGACTTGGTTTGGCACTCGCATCCCTCTAGACGCCTTGCCCGGCCACGAACTGACGCTACTCGTGGCGACACCAGAGGACGACCTGCTCGGGCAAGTTCGGCGCGGCCTCGCGCGCCAGCTCTGGCTGACGCTCGCACTAACCGGCGCGCTGCTGCTGCTCGGATGGCTCGCCGGGCGGCGGCTCGGCCTGACCCTGACCCGGCTGACCCAACAGGCACAACAACTCATGCGCTTCGACTTCCGGCAGCTTCCGTCCACTGGCGGCGTGGTACGGGAGATCCGCGTGCTGGAAGCGGTCGTACGCTCGGTCTGCGTCACCATCCAGAACTTCCTAAACACGACAGAAGCGATCCGCGCGGAAGCCGAGCTTGAACGCATCCTGCAAATGGTCCTCGACCGCATGGTCGAGACGATGGGGTGCGATTTCGGTGCGGTCTATCTCGTGGAGGAAGAAGAGACGGCCCAACTGCGGCTCGCGTCCATAGCCGATCCAGATACGGTATCGGGGCGAGCCCAACCCTCTTTGGAGCGGGTCAAGTACGGCTTGGCTGAGCGGCTGCCGATGCCGTCGCCTGAGGGCCAGCCGCCTGTGTTCGGCCGCCTCGCCCCCGACGCCAGCCAGCTTGCAATCATTCTGCGGGACCGCATGCAATCCCCGCTTGGGCTTCTCGTGCTGAACCATCCGAATGATGAATTCCATGCCGGTGACGAGTTCCGCGCCTTCGCCGAAAAACTGTCCGGCGCGCTCGCGATTGCCATCGAGACCCGCAGGCTAATCGACGCGCAGGCCGCGTTACTCGATTCCATCGCTCGCGTGCTGGCTCATGCGATCGATGCCAAGAGCCCATACACCGCAGGGCATTGCGAGCGCGTCCCGCAGATCGCGACCATGATCGTCGACCGCATGACGGAGGAGACGAATGGGCCCTACAGTGGTTTCCGCCTGACGCGGGAGGAGCGTCACGCCTTCCAGATGGCGGCTTGGCTCCATGATTGCGGCAAGATCACCACGCCGGAGCATGTCATCGACAAGGCCACGAAGCTGGAGACGGTGACCAACCGGATCCACGAGATTCGCACCCGCTTCGAGATCCTGTGGCGCGACGTGGAGATCGAGCACCTGCGGCGCCTGCTGGCGGGCGAGGACGCCGTGCTGTCCGAAGCCAGGCTGCTGGCCGAGAGACAGCGGCTGCGGGAGGAATTCACCTTCGTCGCCCATTGCAACACCGACGTCGACGGCATGCCCGAGGACGCTGTCGGGCGGCTGCGGCAAATCGCCGCCCAGTCCTGGATGCGGCATTTCGACGACCGCCTCGGTCTGTCGCGGGAAGAAGCACGGCGGCTGGCGGAACTGCCCCACGCTGTGCTCCCCACTCTTGAACCACTGCTCGCCGACCGGCCAGAGCATGTCGCGCTCTGGGGCGATCGCCGTCCACCGGTCGAGCGGGATGATCCTGGCAATGTCTGCGGCTTCGATATGGCGCTGCCGGAGCACCAGGCCAACAAGGGGGAGCTCCACAACCTTTCGGTCCGGCACGGCACCTTGACCGAAGAGGAGCGCTTCACGGTCAACAATCACATCGTGCAGACCTACCTGATGTTGCGTCGGCTGCCCTGGCCCGCGCATCTGCGACAGGTACCGGAGATCGCGGCGACCCATCACGAGCGCATGGACGGACTGGGCTATCCGCGTCGCCTTGGCGCTGGCCAGCTTTCCGTTCTGGATCGTGTGATGGCGCTTGCCGATGTGTTCGAAGCGCTGACCGCGCCTGACCGCCCGTACAAACCAGCACGGACGCTGAGCGAATCCCTCGGCATGATGGCCGTGATGAGCTCGGAGCGGCATCTGGACGTGCAGGTGTTCCGCTATTTCCTCCACTCCGGCCTGTGGCGGACCTACGCCGAGAGCTTCCTGCGCGCTGCGCAGATCGACAGCGTGGATGTGACGGCGCTGGAGGCGCAACTGGCTGGGTCGGTGCGGGATCCTGCGATCAGTACATCTGGATAGCGCCACGCTGACCGCTGGCTGCGCGGTCGCGTTTTCACTCGCTTTTTTGAGGACGGTCGGCCCTGCTCGGGACCCGTCAGTAGCCGCCAATCTCCCAAACCCGCCCTCAGGCGCCAGAGCAATGCGTTCTCGCCTCGTACCTCGACAGATGGTCCGTCCGCGGCAGGAGGTGCGGCATCGGCATGATGGACTTCCAACCGGAAAGTGCCGGTGCCAGGCAGGCCAAGCGCCGCCGCCCAGGGGGCATAGGCTCTGGCGAAGCGCTCGGCGGCCACGCGCCCACCATAGGTGACCAGCTCCCCCGCCGCCCAGAACGCCACCGATCCGTCGGCTTCCGCGAGGCCGAAGGGCGGCATCGGCATACCTGGTCGCCAGGAGAGATCTCCATCGGCACGAATGACGAAGCCGGGCTCGGTCCGGCCGAGGTAAGCGCGAAACACCGCCGCGGCCGCAGCAATAGGCCCGTGGCCAGCCTCGCCCAGAGGCAGTGCGAAGTGGGCGGTCGGCTCGCCGTGCGGCAGCATGCTCGGCGCCGTGGCCCTGTGGTTCTGCCCGTCGCCCAGGAGGGGCACGAACCAGCCAGGCACCGCGCGCCCGTCGACCAATGATGGGCCGCGGCGCTCGAGCACGGTGACGTCGCACCCGTCACCGCTTCGCAATTCAACCGGCACCAGGACGCGCCCACCCTCGACGACCTGGTCCAGAAGCGCTGTGGGCACGTTCCAGGTTGCGGCGGTGACGACTGCGCGGTCGTATGGCGCATCAGCCGCGAACCCTCGAGTGCCATCCCCCGTGACCACCTTGACGTTGTCCAGGCCCAGCGCCTCCAAGTCGGCCAGGCTCCGGGCCGCCAAGTCCGGGATCAGCTCGACGCCGATGACCCTTCCGGGGGGGGCCGACCAGCCGCGCCATCACTGCCGCGAGCCAGCCGGAGCCCGAGCCGATCTCCAGGACCGCCTGCCTCGATTCCAGTCCCAGTAGGTGCAGCAGGAACAGCACGTAACTTGGTTGCGAGTTCGACGAGGCGGGCGCGCGTGCCGCCCAGCGCCTCTTCACAACCTCTCTGGGGCGGGAAGAGAGCGTGCTCCTGGAGAAGGGCGATCGCGGCCACGCGGGCACGTTGATGCCATTGGGTGCTGGGCCGCAGGACCGGCGGGGTCTGTCGCGGAGGCCATCGGGAAGGCAGGCGACCATGTCCGCTGGTTAGCGCCCCCGCTGAGGATGTCCCCCCTCCCCGGCAGCCCCAGCACTCAGCCGGCGGCATCCCTCTGAATCAACCGCTTACGCGCTGTGTTACCCGAATGGCCATCCCGAAGGCCGGCGGACGGTGGTGGTGGCCGCGGGCCGGGGCCTGGGCCTGGGTGGCGGTGCTGGATCTGTCATCCGCCGGTAACGGCGGGGGAGGCGATGGGAGTGCGGACGTGACCGTCTCACGGATGCCACCAGCCGCCCGTCGGGGGCGGCCTGACGCTTCTGCGCCTTCTCGTATTCGCGCTCACCCTGCCGAAGGCGCCTCAGCTCGCACCCGCGTAAGCCGCCATGGCGTGCGCGGGGATGTACGCGGTAGACGACCTGCGGAAAGAGTTGGCTTGGGTGGTGCGCAGCGTAGGCTGACGAATTGATGCCGGACGATGTCACGCATCAGCAGGATGCATAGGCCGATACGGAGTTCACACCATGGCGATTAGCGACGATCGGAAAGGGCAGACCTATCCGACACTTTCGGCTCTTCAAATCGGCACGGCTCGACGCTTCGCGAGCGGTGAGCCGCGCCGCTTCGGCCCAGGTGACATCCTCTATGAAATCGGCACTCGCAACGCCCCCTCTTGGCTGCTTCTTGAGGGCTCGGCTGACGCGATTCAGCGCGGCGCGGCTGGCAGGTCGTCCGTGATCGCCACTTACGCACCCGGCCAGTTCACCGGCGAGACCAATCAGTTGTCCGGGCACGCCACCCTGGCGTCGGTGGTCGCGGGCGACAAGGGCGTGCTGGCGATACCCTTTGATGCGCCACATCTTCGTGCGCTTGTCATTGGGTCGGCGGATCTCGGTGAAGCGATCATGCGCGCCTTTATCCTCCGACGCGTATCGCTGATCGAGGAAGGGCGGATCGGCGGCGCAGGGTCGGTCCTGGTTGGACGCCGGGATGCCCCGGACATCGTCAGGTTGTCCGGGTTTCTGACCCGCAACGGCTATCCCCACGCCATCATCGCCGCATGCGAGGCTGAGGGGCGCGAGCTGGTTGAGCGGCTCGGCATCGCATCTGAAGATCTGCCGTTGATGATCTGTCCGAACGGCACGTTGCTTCGAAATCCGAGCGATGCGGATGCTGCGTCCTGTCTCGGCATCATGCCGGATCTCGATCCGAAGAGCGTCTATGACGTGGCGATCGTCGGAGCGGGGCCGGCGGGGCTGGCCACTGCCGTGTATGGGGCATCTGAGGGCCTGTCTGTTCTAGTTCTCGATTCGCGGGCCTTCGGTGGCCAGGCAGGCGCATCCGCCCGGATCGAGAACTATCTCGGTTTTCCGACCGGTATTTCCGGACAGGCTCTCGCGGGCCGTGCCTTCAATCAGGCGACGAAGTTCGGCGCCGAGCTCGCGATCCCGCTGACCGTTGGAAAGCTGTGCTGTCATGGAGCCGATGCGGAAGCTCCATTCTCCCTCGAGCTCAGCAATGGATGTACTGCACGGGCGCGTTCCATCGTGATCGCGTCGGGAGCGCGCTACCGCCGGCCTGATGTTCCCAATGTCGATGCGCTGGAGGGGGCCGGCGTCTCCTACTGGGCTTCGCCGATCGAGGCGCGCCTTTGTGCCGGAGAGGAAGTCACTCTGGTCGGTGGCGGCAACTCGGCCGGCCAGGCCGTTGCCTATCTCGCACCACAGGTCAGGCACCTGCATCTCGTTGTCCGGCGACCGCTCGAGCAGACCATGTCCCAGTATCTGATCGACCGGATCGCAGCATTGCCCAATATCGAACTGCATGTGGGCAGCGAGATTGCAGGCTTGCATGGCGATCGCGAGACTGGTCTGACCGGCGCCACGTTCCGTGACGTCCGAACCGGCGAGACCGAGGAGTGCGCGTCGCGCCATCTCTTCCTGTTCATCGGTGCCGATCCCAATACGAGCTGGCTCGACGGCTGTGTCGCGATCGATGGAAAGGGCTTCGTTCTCACGGGGGAACGCGTCGGTGATGGCGAGCGACTGCCGCTGGAAACGAGTTGCCCCGGCATTTTCGCCGTTGGAGACGTACGTGCCGGCTCGACCAAACGGGTCGCCGCCGCCGTCGGCGAGGGTGCCGCCGTCATCGCGCAGATCCATTCTTTCCTGGCACGAAATGTCGGACGCCTGCCGGGTATGAGGCAGTAATCCGGCATCCCCCGGAGTTCGGTTTCGGGTGCGCTGGAGTGAGGCAGGAATATCCAGCCTGAGAGGGCCCTGGCGACGAGGGAGCGTCAACAATGTGGTGCCGCGGCGTCTCATGATCCCACACGAGCTCGGTTTGCAGCGCCTTTTCTTGCTGGTGGAGGGCCATATGCCCAGCAGGCGGACAATCCCGTTGAGCTTGGCGGATCGAAGCCCGGAATCCAGGCCTGCTCGGCTGTTCAGGGCGCGGTCTGCGCAAAATTCCGGAAAGGCTAGGGGCTGGGCGCCACAACGCATCGGCCTCAGCCGTTAATATAACCTCAGCAATGATGTCCGATATTCCCCAGGACAGCGAAACTTTTGGGGGAAGACGCGCATGTGTATACTAAAAGCAGTGGCTACGATCCTGGTGCTGCTGTCGCTGGCGGCCTGCGGCACCACCCAGATGCCGCTGAACTACACGGCACCCGCGACCGTCACCCGTGCCGCCGGGGCGCAGCCGCTCGTCGATGTGGGACAGGTGACGCTCAGTCGCCACACGGGGCGGGAAGACCCGGTCTGGGTGGGCACGATCCGCGGCGGCTACGGCAACCCGCTCAAAGCGCTGCAGGCCGATGTGCCAATCGATCAAGTGGTCGCGCGGGCGCTGCGTGCGGGGCTGCGCGCGCGCGGCTTACTCGCGGAAGGCGCTGCCGCGCGGCGCCGACTCACGGTCGATGTCACCCAGTTCGACGCTAACCAGTATGTCCGCCGCGAAGCGACCGTCGCATTGCGGCTGACCTTGCATGATGCCGAGAGCGGGCGCCAGTTGTGGGCCGACACCGTCCGGGTCTATGAGGTCGACGGTCATCTCTTCACAGCGGCCGGGGTCTTCGGCTCCGTCGAGGAGTTGCATGCCCTGACGACGCGCGTGCTCGGCCAGGCCATCGACCAGGCGTTGGACAACCCGGCCTTCAGGGCGACGCTGCAGCCGGATGCCGGGGCCACCTTCGCAGGGTCATAACGCTTTGCCACGGCCGAACACAATAATGCCGGGCTGCAGGCGCGCGCTGAGCCAATCGGCCGCCGCGCGCATCACCAGCAGCACCCAGTCGGCGCGCCGCTCCAGCGGCACCCGTCCGGCGTCGGCATTCAGCGCCGCGGCGAATTGGTCGCAGAGCGATGCTACCGACAGCCGGCCAAGTTCGGCCTTCTCCTCTCAACGCGACTGAGAGCGAACCGCCAGGGGATCCCCTCGGACCGGCTGCCGCCTCCCGGAAGCCCGCCATTGCCGGCGGCTACAGGTCGAGCAGCCGGGCGGGGCTGTCGCGGGTGATCTTGGCGCGTCGCCGGTAACGCGCCACACAATGAGCGAACTTCGGCGGGTCCTGAGAACGGGCGTCGAGGCGTTCGGGAATTCAGCTTTCGGCCGGTGAACAGTATCGGATCAGCCCCGAACCGCGCCCGCTCGTGAAGCGATGATTTGCCCAACGTTCTCAAGGAAGAACCGCAATACGGGCGAAGGGTTATCCGCTCGATAGCCTGCGGCAATCTCGATCACCGGGGTATTGCCCGTCAACGGCCTGCTCACCACCGAGCGAGGCAGCAACGGCTCCACATATGCAGGTAGCAGCGTCACGCCGCCCGTGGACGCCACCAACGAGATCCCGGTTGCGATGCCGTCAAGAAAGTGGGCCGGCGACATGACTAGACCGCGGTCCCGAAGATAGCGGTCGACGACGCCCCGCAGAACATGCGGCGTATCGGAGTAGCCGATGAAGGCGGTTGGATCGATGTCGCGCGCGTCGATCGCGGAGTAGGCCGCCAGAGGGTGATCTCTGAGCAAGATGACCAGGATCGGCTCGTGCGCGATGACCTTGTAGGTTACATCCGGCTGCGGCTCTAGCCGGCAGAACCCCAGGTCGATTTCTCCCCGCTGGATCGCTTCGCCGATGTCCGGTGAGAAATCGCTCGAGACCCTGAAGTCGATGTCCTTCAACTGCGCGCGGAGCACGTGGGTGACGTGCCGCAGCCATTCGACTTCCTGACCGGTCAAAAAGCCAACCGAGAAGCTGGTTTTCGGCGGCCGCGCCGCGCGCCTCGCGGCGGCGACCGCTTCGGCCGCCGCCTGCAGCGCCAGCCTGGCGTGCTCCAAGAATGCGCGCCCCGCCTGCGTGAGTTCCACGCCCCGGGAGCTGCGGATGAAGAGCTGCGCACCGACCTCGAGCTCAAGGTCCCGAAGCTGACGGCTCAAGGATGGCTGCGCAGTATGCAGCCGACGTTCGGCAGCAACCGTGAGGCTGCCTTCCTCGGCGACAGCGACGAAGTACCTGAGGTGGCGAAGCTCCATCCTGTGTCATGCCTTCAAGGTATGGACTCTACATAAACGAAGTCATTCTCGGTGTGAATTAGCGCTGGTACGAAGCCCGAGCCGGGCAAACAAGATACCGCCTGGGCATGACGAGGACGGCGGATTGCCACCTCTTCCGTAGTTGACGCCCGGCGTGGATCGCCGGGCACCAAGGGCGCGCTGCCTGCGCCGGGAGCCAACGCATGACCCACGAGTTCCGTCTGCTCATCGAAGGCGCCGAGCGCGCCGGTTCGACCGGAGAAGCCGGCGAGATCGTCGATCCGGCGACCGAAAAGGTCATCGGAAAGGTCGCCTACGCCTCGGCAGAGGATCTTCGCGAGACGGTCGCGGCGTCCGCGCGCGGCCTGCGCGACTGGGCGGCGACGTCGCCGTGGGAGCGCGGGCGCATCCTGAAGCGAGCGGCCGACATCCTGCGCACCGATATCGACGTGGCTGCGCTCACCATCACGCGTGAACAGGGCAAGCCCGTGCAGCAGGCTCGGACCGAAGTCGAGCGGTCCGCGGACTTTCTCGAATGGGGCGGCGAAGAGGCGCGTCGCATCTCCGACCGCGTCCTTTCCGGCCGCACACCAGGCGCTCGTGTCGAGGTCCAAACCCATCCGATCGGTGTCGTTGCGGCCTTTACCCCTTGGAATTTCCCGATGGCGCTGGCGGCGAAGAAGTTTGCCGGCGCGCTCGGCGCGGGGTGCTCGATCATCTGCAAGCCATCGCAGGAAACTCCCGGGTCTGTCCTCGTCATGGCGCGCGCCCTGCTCGAGGCGGGCGTCACCCCGGCGGCCATCGCCGTCGTGTTCGGCCATGCGGATCTGATCTCCGACCACCTCATCGCGGCGCGCGAGGTCGCGAAACTGACTTTCACCGGCTCGATCCCGGTCGGCAAGCATCTCGCAGCGGCCGCCGGCGCCGTCATCAAGCCGGTCACCATGGAACTGGGCGGCCACGCGCCGGTGATCGTCTGCGGCGACGTCGATCCGGAATGGGCCGCCGATATGATGGCGGCCGCGAAGTTCAGCAACGCTGGCCAGATCTGCCTCAGCCCGTCGCGCTTTTTCGTCGAGGCGCCCATCCACGAGCGATTCACCGCGCGGTTCGTCGCCCGCGCGCAGGCACTTCGCGTCGGCGCCGGTATCGATCCCGCTAGCGAGATGGGCCCGCTCGCCAACGCCCGCCGGCTCGCCGCGATCGAGGGACTGGTAGAGGACGCGCGATCGCGCGGCGCCTCGATCCTGACCGGCGGTAAGCGGAGCGGTACGCGCGGGTTCTTCTACGCGCCGACGGTGATCGTCGATGTCCCCGACGAAGCGGAAATCTTGCGCGAGGAGCCTTTCGGTCCCGTGGCCCCAATCCTCCCGTTCACCAACGAGGCGGCCATGCTCGACAAGGCCAACCGGCCCGAGTTCGGCCTCGCCTCCTACGTGGTCACCCACGACATCAGCCGCCAGCGGCGACTGACGGAAGCGCTCGAATACGGCGTCGTCGGGGTGAACGGGCCCGTCACCCACTATCCCGAGGCGGCGCTCGGCGGCTGGAAGGAAAGCGGCATCGATACCGAAGGCGGCGTCGAGATCCTTCAGCCCTACCAGCGCACGAAGCACGTCAGCGTCCGCTAGCGCAGCCTCCGATCCAGCGATCTCCGCCCGGCCGCACAACCGCCGGGCGATGGAGAAGCCTCATGCTCGAAGATCCCTTCCCCTCACTCTCCTTCATCGCCGGCCCGGCGATCCTGACGAACGCAAGCGCGGTCCTGCAGAACGGCGCGACCACACGCTACAACCTGGCGATCACCCAGTGGCGTGAGTTCAATGCCTCGCTGGCGGCTGCGGACGACAGGGTGTCCCTGCAGTACGTCTCTCCCGACGCTGCGATCGCCCTCGCCCTGCGGCGCATCCGCTTGCAGTTGCGCGGACTCAGCCTGCTCAACGGCGCGGTGGCGCTGTTCGCGGCCACCACCGTCCTGGGCCTGGCCGGCGCCTTCCTGGTGCAGAGCCGCGCGGCTGCGGCCTCTGCCGTCAGCCTGGTCATGCTGACGTTCGGAAGCGGCGGTCTCGTCGCCCTGCTGGCGGCCACCGCGACCCTCTTCCTCGAAAGCGCATGCGGCGAAGCGCTGCTCCGCCTCCACCGCACGTCCGACGGCGACGTCGCCACGAACCCAGGCTGCTCGAAACGGCGGTCTGAGACCCCACACCTCTAGCAACAGGACTCTCTGAAATGCGCACCGTCTCTATCGTAACCGGCGGCAGCCGCGGCCTGGGCCGCAACACCGCTATCAGCATCGCCCGCCACGGCGGCGACGTGATCTTCACCTTCCGCAGCCGCGCCGATGAGGCCAAGGCTGTGATCTCGGAGATCGAGGCCCTCGGCCGCCGAGCCGTCGCGATCCAGCTCGACACCGGCGACACCGCAGCGTTTCCCGGCTTCGTCGAGCAGGTTCGTGCGGCGCTAAAGGCGTGGGGACGCGACAGTCTCGACCACCTCGTCAACAACGCGGGACACGGCGAGATGGCGGGCTTCGCCGAAACCACCGAGGCCCAGTTCGACCTCATCTTCAACGTCCACGTCAAAGGTGTGTTCTTCCTGACGCAGGCTCTGCTGCCATTGCTGGCGGACGGTGGCCGGATCGTGAACTTCTCCTCCGGCCTGACCCGGGTCTCTTATCCCGGCTTCTCCGCCTATTCGGCGGCGAAGGGCGCCGTCGAGACCCTGACCCTCTACATGGCCAAAGAACTCGGGGCTCGTGGGATCACCGCCAATGCGATCGCACCTGGCGCGATCGAGACCGACTTCCTCGGCGGAGCGGTGCGCGACACGCCGGCCTATAACGAGGCCTTCGCCGCCATGACCGCCCTCGGTCGCGTCGGGGTGCCCGACGACATCGGCCCTGCGATCGCAAGCCTGCTTGGCCCGGACAACCGGTGGATCACCGCCCAGCGCATCGAGGTCTCGGGCGGTCAGAACATCTGATCCCCACCAACTGAGCCAGTCGCCGGCGGTCTCGTCCGGGGGTGCGGCAAATCAACCGATGGAGAAGAAGATGACACGCGTGCTGACTGTGCTGTCTGCAGCGGACAAGTGGACGCGAGCCGACGGATCGACCTACGACACCGGCATCTGGGCTGAGGAATTCATCTTGATGGACGAGGCCTTGATCAACGCAGGCTTCAGCGTCGACCTCGCCACGCCCGGTGGCGTGTCGCCCACCATCGACGCGCTCAGCCTGGACACGAAAATCATCGGCCCGGAAACCGCCGAGCGTTACCGAGAATATCTGGCGCAGAACGCCAAACGCCTCAACAATCCGCTCGTCTTGGCCGACATCGACCCTGATCAGTTCGACGCCATCGTGATCCCCGGAGGTCATGGCCCTGTCGAGGATCTCTACAAGGACCCCGATATGGGTCGCATCCTAGTCAGAGCGAACACAGCGTCGAAGCTAATCGCGGCAGTTTGCCATGGACCCGCCGCCCTGCTTGCTGCGAGCGACGAGAATGGCTGGCCCTTCGCCGGGCGTAGGATGACGTCCTTTACCGACGAGGAGGAGATCGAGTTCGGCACCGCGGCAAATGCGCCGTGGCTGCTTGCGGACAGCCTGCGGAAGCGCGGGGCGGTCTTCGAGCAGGGCCCGAACTGGGGTTCCTACGTCGTGCGGGACGGCAACCTTCTGACAGGCCAGAATCCGACCTCGACCGCCGCGCTGGCAGAGGCAGTTATCGGCGCACTTCGCTGACGCAGTATCGACGGACCTCGCGAAGCATCTCTGCTGGCTGGGAGGGACGCGGCTCCGCCGCGTTTCCTCACATGGCCTGGATACCAGAAACTCGGCCTAGGGTCCGGACCCATAAAGCGTTTGGCGCGACGCGGCGTGCTGTGATTCACCGTTCCCGTTGAGGGGAAACGGTCGATGGCGGAGAGCTTCTGGCTGAGCGACGCGCAATGGGATCGGCTGCGGCCGCTGCTGCCGAACAAGCCGCGTGGCGTGCCGCGAGTGGATGACCGTCGGGTGATCAGCGGTATCGTGGTGGCACTGCAGTCGGGCGGTCGCTGGATCGACGTGCCGGCGGCGTATGGGCCGCGCAAAACGCTCTACAATCGGTTCGTGCGCTGGTCGGCGAAAGGCGTCTGGCGCGAGATCTTCGAGGCGTTGGCTGCGGCCGGCGGCCCTCCGGCGGAGGTCCTGCTCGACAGCACCCATGTGAAGGCGCACCGCTGCGCGACGGGTGGAAACGGGCGATGAGGTCTCCGGATGCTGAGCCGCCGCGACCGAGTTGCGCGTGCACTCAGAACGTCACGGTCACGGTGATCGTGTCGACGTAGGTGCCGGGGTCCGCGTGCTGCCGCGCGAAGACCCGCGCCCGTAGACGCTGTAGGCCTGATTGCAGGTGAAGGAGCCGCCTCCGGACACGATCATGCTGCCGCCCGTGCCATCGCCCCAGACCGTGGTGCGCGCAGCCGTTGCGTAGACCTGGTACTGAAATATGGCGTCGCCGCTGGCCATGCGCCGTGTCGGGATGGATCCATGGCCTGGCCCGAGCGCGATCGCGTAGCCACCGGAGAAGATTTGAGCAGGCGACCAGGACGGATCCGGTTGCATCATCGGCCGTCGCAGTGAACGGCACATGGGCGATGCAAAGCGGGGTGGAGAAGGCGGAGACCTTGTCCAATCCTACTTCCGCAGATGTTAGGCGTCGGCGAGCGGCGCCCATCCAGCGGCAACGGCCCGACTGATCGGCTCAGACGTCACCGCGACCCGGTTCCGACCTGTGCGCTTTGCCCGGTAGAGCGCCGCATCGGCGGCGGCCAGCAAAGACTCCGGCTCCGCATCCGCGGACGGGATAGCCGTCGCAACGCCGACGCTGACCGTCACGTGGTCGATGCCGCCGCTTCCTGCATGCGTGATTCCGAGGCTCTCGATGGCCGCACGCACCTGCTCCGCAACCATGGCCGCGCCCAAGCCTACGGTATTGGGCAGCAGCAGGACGATCTCCTCGCCGCCGTAGCGGACCGCGAGATCCGCCGGACGCCTGACAGCCGCCTGGACTTCGTGGGCCACGTGTCGCAGGCAGGCATCCCCGGCAGGGTGCCCGAACGCGTCGTTGAAAAGCTTAAAGTGGTCGATGTCGAGCAGCAGCAGCGACAACGGCGTCCGGTCGCGCATTGCGCGACGCCATTCCTTCGCCAGCGTCTCGTCGAAGCAGCGGCGGTTCGCGAGGCCGGTCAGCCCGTCGGTGCGAGCGAGCGAGGCGAGCTTCTCCTCCTCGGATTTCCGCTCTGTGATGTCCCGGACAACGGCGACCATTCCAGTGACCGCACCGTTCTCTTCGTCAATGATCGCGCGCGCTGACGCTTCCAGCCAGGCTATCGAACCATCCGGCCGCGTGATGCGATAGGTCGTTATGATCTCGCGCTGGCCAGCTTGCAGACGCAGCAGGTTTCCCCGCACCAGTGAAGCGTCCTCGGGCACCACGTCGTCAAGGGTCGAGCGCGCCAGTAGCTCCTCGATAGGTCGCCCGAAGATTCTCGCCGAAGCAGGTGACAAGTACAGACGGCGACCGGTGGCATCCATGCGGGACACCACGTCGTTGGAGTTCTCAGAGAGCAGGCGGAAGCCCGCTTCGCTTTCGCGGGCCGCCAGTTCCATCAGCCGTCGCCGCGCCAGCGCCCGCTGCAGCAGCAGCGCCATCCCGACGGCGATCGCGACCAGGATGATCGCAATCGAGCCGATGACGAGCGCTTTCCTCCACCAGGCCGCGTAGATGTCGTCCACGGCCATCGCGACATTGATCATGAGCGGCGCGTCCCGGAGGCGCCTGTGCGCGTACATCCGTCGGACGCCGTCGACCGCGGCGACGGTGACATATTGCCCGGCCGGTACCGTAAGCGCCTGACGAACCACGGGAGAGGCGCTGAGGTCACGGCCAAGCTGGCCTTCCTCGTTCGGGCTGCGCGCCAGGATGACGCCGTCCTGGCGGAACACGGTCAGCGCGCCCTGGGGTCCGAGCTGAAGCCCGGTGAAAGCCGCGGCTTCCAGCTGGTCGAGGCGTACGGCCCCCATGACGACACCGGCGAAGCGGCCATCCGCGTAGGCCAGGCGACGGCTGAATCCCAGCGACCAGATATTGCTGCGGCGGCTGCGGAAAGGTCGGCTCACAAAGAAGCCGACATCCATCCGGTCTCGGTGGACCGTGAAGTAGTCGCGATCGGCGAGGTTAGGAGCGCCATGCGGCACCTCCCCGCGAGAGTCGAAGATTTGATCGCCATTCGCGTCGAGCACAGCGACGCTTTCGAGATATCGGGTGGAGCGAACCCGCTCCTGGATCAGGGTGCGCTGCAACTCCGGGCTGATCCGCCCATGCTCCGTGTCCCTCAGAATCGCCTTGATGGCCACGAGCGCCAGGTCGATGGACCGCATTTCTGCGGAGAGGTCGCGCTCAAGGGCTCTGGCCAAGTTCGAGGTCGAGTTGGTGGCCTGGCCCCAGGCGTCTCTTCGGGCGTCGAGCAGCACGAGCGCGACGGTTGTGAGCAGCGCAGCCGCGAACAGTGCCCCGAGGGGCACCACTCGCCGCAGCATCCAATCCGCAATCAGGGCCACCCGGTCGCGCCCACTCTGCCTGAATCGATTCACGGTGCGATCTGAAGGGGTTTCCACGGAAAAAGTGTTAACTCCCGCGCACCTGCGTCAATGAGATGCTAACTCCAGCGGCGTACTTTCCCCGGGCCGATGGCCACATCGCTAATGCGGGCGAAAGTCAAATGCTTGTTTCGAACTCGGCACGCTTGCCTCACGAAGCTGCGGTGAGCGCGCCGGACCACAGCACGGACGTCAGAAGGGACCAGCTTTCTGCAATTCGCAGGACTGTACTGATCTCAATTCCCGTGAACATGATCCTGGGGTTCACGATCACGCTCGTCGCCGTCCATTCCGGGCATGTGGCCGACGGCCTGGCCTGGCTGCTCCTTTCGACCATCGTGAACGCATCCAGGATCATCCTGTGCAGGGCGGATCTTCCGGGCTCCGGGGGCTACCGAGAGGAGCCGCCGAGGCGCAGGTCGGGGCTCATCGCGCGGTCCATCGGCGGGCATCTGCGGCTGCACTGGCTCCTCGCGCTCGTCTCGGGAGGTGTCTGGGCCCTGATCCCCCTCCTGTGCGATGGCTACACAGCGCCCGAGACGATCTTCTACCTGGTCGTGGTCTGCGGCATCACCGCGGGTGCCGTCACCCACGGCTTCGCCTACGCCTCCATCCCCATCTGCTTCATCACGCCGCCGCTGCTCTCCGTGGCTGGATGCCTCTTCTACGCTGGGGGTTTCGAGCGCACCTGCCTGGCCGCCACCGTCGTGCTCTACCTCGTAGCGCTGGTTCGCGCCGCAAAGGAGAGCGAGGCGATGGTTCGGGATGCCAGTCGCCTCAAGCACGAAGCGACCGCGATGGCAGGCTCGATCGAGGTGGCGCGCGCGCGGGCAGACAGATCCGCCCAGGAAATGGGCCACCGCGCCGTGCACGACGGCCTCACCGGCCTCCTGAACCGCAGCGGCTTCCTGGAGCAGGCACGAGCCCGCATTTCCAGCGCCTCTCCGTTCTGCCTGATGCTGTTTGATCTCGATGGCTTTAAGTCGGTCAACGACGCGCTCGGTCATACCGCCGGTGACAGCGTGCTTGCCGAAGTTGCCCGGCGGCTGCGGAGTTGCCTGAATGATGACATCGTCGTCGGGCGGCTCGGCGGCGACGAATTCGCCATCTTCTACGGATGCTCAGGCGACATGGGGCCCCCGTCTTCGCTCGCGTCCGAACTCATCGCGACGATCGCGATTCCTTTCACCGCCTTCGAGGCAGTGAGGGTCGGCACCAGCGTGGGGATATGTGTGGCCTCCGGCCTCGACATCAGCGAGATGTTGGTCAGGGCCGACGCGGCCCTGTATGCCGCGAAGAACAAGGGCCGGAACCGGTATGTCATCTTCGATGACGATCTAAGGTCGGCGTTGGAGATGCGGCGAGACGTCGAGCGCGATCTCGCGCGGGCGCTCGGGCATGACGCCCTCGAGGTCTGGTACCAGCCGATTGTGTCCAACGGCGGAAGAACGCTCCGCGGTTTTGAGGCGCTGCTGCGCTGGAAGCACCCGCGCCACGGCTGGATCCCGCCCGCGGAGCTGGTGAACCTGGCCGCGTTGACAGGTCTTTCCGAGCCCCTGATGCGCTTCGTCCTCAAGGACGCCTGCGGGATGATTCAGACGCTACGGGTGCTTGGGCTTGCGGACCTTCGGATCGCCATGAATGTTTCTCCTCGGGAACTGGCGCAAGTGCCCGTTGACGAGGTGGTGCTCGCGAAGCTGCGCCGCCTCGACATCCCACCGAGCAACCTTGAGATCGAAATCACCGAGGAGGCGACGGCCAACCGTCCCGGCGTGAGAGAGAGGCTGTCGGCGCTTTCGGCCGCCGGGGTCCACATCACCATCGACGACTTCGGCGTTGGCTACTCTTCCCTTGGCTCGCTCCAGACGCTGCGTGTCGACAGAGTGAAGGTCGATAGGAGCTTCGTCTCCGGCATCTCGGATTCGAAGAGTGCGCAAATCCTGCTCCGGGCCGTGCTCAACCTGGGCAGCGTCATGGGGTTCGAGGCGCTGGCGGAGGGCGTCGAAACCGCCGAGGAACTGGAGACGCTCAAGGAGCTGGGTTACCAGGCGATGCAGGGATACCACTTCGCCCGACCGATGCCGCCGCGCGAAGCCATTGCGTGGATCCACACGTTCCAATCGCGGCTGGCCGCCGAAGCCGTCCTGCATCCAGGGCACCCCGTCCGCTAGCAGTGGGGTTGGCGACCAGGGTGTCGCGAGCAGTCTCACTGGCGCGACGCTATTCGCGAAGCAGGGCCTCGTCGAATTGCTCGGGTGCCTCGACCTGAGGTGAGTGGCCGAGCTCGGGGGACTCGACCAGCGTCGCGTTCGGGATCGCCGCCGCGGCCCGCCGACCGAGTTCCGGATAGTTGCCGAGGCGCGCGGCGACCCTCCAAAAGTACCTGACCGTGAGCAATGCGTTCTGCATGCTTGGTCACCAGCGCCATCGGTGACTTTCCGCCGACACGGTGGCTCTATGAAGGTTCCGCAGCCGAATGCCCTCAACGTTCGAGATCTCGGAATACAGATGCACATGAGACCTCCGATTGCCTCAGCACCGCGTCGGACCGCCCGATAGGACGGAGCATATGCTGCCAGGCACGGCGCCGATGACACCCAGAACAGCTATCGCGGGATCATCCAGGAGCGCCTCTGGCGCGAGAACAACAACGGGAACCAGCGTTGTCCCGAATGCACATACTCCGGCCCAAGCTGGCCGCCAGGGGATCCCTCGAAGGGCAATCCAGCGGTCAGCCACGGCGGCTGCGAGCGCCGGAATGACGCCAACCACATATGCCAAAGGGATCTCCGCCATCGGGTTCGCGCCGTAATCGCCTTGGCCGCCGCTCATCCAGTTGACGAGCGGCTGAACAATAGTCAGGAGCGTCAGGTAGCCCAGAAGCGGCCCGAGGAAGCCGAAAACGAGCAGGCGCCTCATAGCCTGGGCGGGTCCGGCACACGGGCTTCATCAGTCATGCCTGCCCTCCCTACGCGGCGCATGGTGCCGCACCGCAGGCCAGCCGCAAAGCCGATCAGCGGGGCAGCCGCGGCCCGCGAGGGCCGCCTCGGATGGGGGATTCGCGCGGCGGCAGGCCCAGACGGTGCGGCTGGCCGATCACGGCGTCCTTGGTGGTGCCCAGCCGTCGCCCGATCTCCTTTGTCGGAAGGCCGCGGCGTTGGAAGGCCAAGCGCCACGCGCAGCCGCCGAATGGTCGCCTGGCTCATGGGGAGCGCCGGTCCCGGCGGAGCTGCGCGCAGATGTTCGGCGAGATCGGTGGTAGGGATCACCTCGGCCCGGCCGGGCTGCCCACCCGGCGGCTTCTCGCGGAGGAGGTGAAAGCCGTGAGGCGTTGCAGTATGAACTGACACCGCATTCCGACGTTCTCAAGTCATGCTTATGGGCACCCTTGAGCTTCTCGGAGGAATGGCGCTTGCCGTAGCCACGCTACGCGACGTCTTCGACACGGTCGTCGTGCCCGGCGGAAGCCGCACCTCTCTCCGCGTGGCGCAGCGCTCCGTGTTCCTGCTGCTGCCGGTTTGGAAGCGCATCCGTGCCAGGAATGGCGTTTCCGCGAGCTTCGGCCCTTTGATGCTCGTGCTGTCCTTCGTCGTCTGGATGGTGCTTCTAACGCTCGCGTTCGGAATGATGGCTCATGCGCTTAGCGATTCATTCCAACCCCCGCTGCCGAGCTTCTCGCAGGCAGTTTTTTTGGCCGGGAGCGCGCTCGTTACCATCGGCCTGAGTGAGACGGACGCGCTCGGCGTCGCGCGATGGGTCGTGGTCGCAGCAGGCTTCTGCGGCTTGGCAGTCATGACCATGGCGGTGACATACCTACTGGAGGTGCAGAGCAGCATCGCCGGACGGGACGCCGCTATCCTCAAGATGTGCAGCTCGGCCGGGGATCCGCCATCGGCCCTAGCGCTGCTTGAGCGGCACGCTGCGATCGGAAGCGGCGCCGAATTGGCCGATGTGATGAAGGATGGCCGGGATTGGTGCGCCCAGGTCCAGCAGAGCCATACGACGCACCCGTCCCTCGTCTATTTCCGGTCCGTGGGCACAGGGGCCGGATGGCCAGCCACGCTCGGAGCCCTTCTTGATCTCGCCCTTATCGTCGAACACTGTCTTGAAATCCCGGAGCTTCGCGGGCGGGCAGCACTGCTGCGCCAGGACGGCACGCGGATGGCAGAGGCGCTGATCGACCTCCTGCAGATCCCCAAGGCTGCGCAAGCCCAACCGTTCGACTACGCGGAGTTGCGACACCGCCTCGTCGCTGCGGGTTATGCCGTGCGCCCTGCTGCGGACGCTGCGAATTTTCCCGCTCACAGGGCCGAGCTCTCGAGGCTGCCAGCCGCACTCGCGGACCACCTTGGCAAGCCTTCGGCTCCACTGATCCTCGATCGGTCCCACTGAGGCAACTGAGGCTTGATCCGGAAGCATGCGCTTGGGAGAACCCTGGAGGCGATGCGAAGTCGAAACTCGCTCAATAGGAGCATGCATGGGATGGCGAGAAATAATCGGCGGGGGCACTCATGCCGAAGCCCGAGCTCGCTACGGGCAGTGGTCCAGTCCCTGGTATCCGGAGAGGCACCCGCCAGAGGTTCTCCGTGGGGCTTTTCAGCGCCCCGATCAGCAGACCTTTTAGCCAGCCCATGGACCAGCCCCCCTAGGTGTTCACCCACGGCGTGAACCCCGCGCTCCGCTCGACGCTCTCCACGATGAGACCGCCGCCGCGACCGCCGCCCCTGCTCCCGGCACGATCAGGGAGTCATGCACCGGCAGGCTCAACAGCCCTCCCCGCTCACGGAGGACCGCACGGCCCCGTCAGGGGCGTCGCCTCGATGCTAGCAAGGTAATGCTGTTGGACGCGCCTTGCGTCCGCGTAGCGGCTCGCCAGGTCCGGCGGCACGATGCCCGCAGGGTTCGCCAAGGCTGGGCGGCTGCGCCACGGCCGCCCCCCACGTGGAACTTCTGCCCCTCCGATCGGCCGGAAGCTTTCCAGTGTCAGCGGAGGACCGACCACAGTCTGCGGCGCAGAGCGTTCATCAGAACCTGAGGATGGGCTTCGTACTCAGGGGATCGGCCGCGAGTCCCCGCGCTCTGCGAGCGCTGCACCAGAAAGCCTTTCAGCTCGCCTTCATCAGCACCCACCTGCCAGCCTACCTGAGTCTCTGTGGCATGACCGCCAGCGCGGGCGCGATGGCCCTGGCTGTGATCGGGCTGGTCAACATGATCGGCAGTTGGGCCTGCGGCTGGCTGGGCGTGCGCTTCCCCCAGCAGAATGTCCTAGGGTGGATCTACCTGCTGCGCGGCCTCGTCATCCTCGCCTTCTTCCTGGCCCCGAATTCGGAACCGGTGCTCCTCGCAGGGGCCGATGTGACTGGGGACGGTGCCGTTGACGAGTGGGCTGGTGGCGAAGGTGTTCGGCACGCGGCATCTCGGCACGCTCTTCGGCCTATGCTTCCTCAGCCACAGATCGGTTGCTTCCTGGGCACCTGGTCGGGCGGGCTCGTCATCGACATCATCACCGACTCCTACAGGGCAGCCTGGGTAGCCACAGCCATCGCCGGGTTCGTCGCCGCCGCTCTCCATTTCCCGATTGATGACACGCGGGTGCAGGTCGCGCCCGTCGGTGCGGCATCGCAAGGCGCGCCAAGGCCACACGCACGGTGAGCTGTCCTGGCCCTCGGTGCCTCAGGTGGTGGCGAGTTCCAGCGTCCGCGCAATTAGCCACATCGCGTGGTGCGCGCGGAGGCGCCCGGGAGGGCCGCCGCCGCTGGCTGTGCGCAACCAGTGGCGCGTCCTACAGTTCCTACGCGCGGCCCCGGACCGTTGGCGTCTCCGAGGCGGCGATGGGAGGGCGGTACGAGATGAAGGTGCTGCTCCAGGAGCTCTATCAGGGCGATACACCACGGGCACGCCGGTACCGGTACGCCCTGCTGGCCTTCGACCTCGGAACGCTGCTTTTCGTGGTCGGCACCTCCTTCCACCCTCGGTCCGCGGTGCTGGAGGCCGCGGACGCGCTGATCGGCGTCGCACTGCTTGCCGAATTCATCGCCCGTCACGCCGCGAGCCCCACCCCCGGACGCGATCTGCTCCACCCAGTGACGCTCGCGGATGCGGTCGCGATCCTATCCTTCCTGATACCTGTCACCGGCGAGGGGGCGGGTTTCCTGCGGGCGCTGCGGACGCTTCGCGTGCTCCACGGCTACAAGACGCTGGTCCGCCTAAGGGAGGATTTCCGCGCTTTCCGCAGGAACGAGGAGGTGTGGCTCGCCGCGACCAACCTAGTGGTGTTCGTCTTCATTATGAGCGGAATCGTCTACGAGACGCAGCACCGGACGAACCCCCTCATCGGCCACTATGTCGACGCGCTCTACTTCACCGTCACGGCGCTCACCACAACGGGCTTCGGCGACATCACGCTGCCGGGGACCGCTGGGCGGATGCTTTCGGTGGCGATCATGATCTTCGGCGTCACGCTATTCCTCCGCCTCGCGCAAACGATCTTCCGGCCCGCCAAGGTGCGCTTCGAGTGCCCGGCCTGCGGCCTACGGCGCCACGAATCTGACGCGGTGCACTGCAAGGCGTGCGGCACCGTCTTGCACATCCCTGATGAGGGTGAAGCCTAAGCGGACGCGCCGATGCGGTAGGCGGTTGCGGGCGAGCCCTTGGGCGAAGAGCTGGGACCGGCCAGGTCCCCAAGGGGGGGAAGGGGCCGCGTGGTCGCTTCGGATGCCCGGTTGGTCCCCCAACCTCGTGCAATCCTCCAGAAGCCGCGCGCCGAACGGGGCGGTCGCGGTGATGCCCCCCATGCGCCCCGTGGAAGAAGGGATAGCAGGCTCGGCGCGGGCCTAGCTTCACCATGCTGTAACCACCTGCAGACTGCCGCGTTAGCATCGCTTCGGAAGCCGAGCCTGGCCTTGGGCTCCCGACGAGGAGGCACCAATGGCGCTGCGGGCAAACTGGCGTGGCTTCCTGAAGGTCGCCGAGCTGACCTGTCCGGTGGCGCTCTACACGGCGGTTTCGACCTCTGACCGCATCGCCCTTCATACGCTCAACCGGGAGACCGGCCAGCGCGTCCGCCGGCAATTCGTCGACAGCAGCACAGGCGATCCGGTGGAGAGCGATGCCCAGGTGAAGGGATACGAGGTCGCCCAGGGCGAATTCATCGTCCTGGAACCCGAAGAGGTGGCCTCCGCCGTACCCGATTCCGACAAGACGCTATCGGTCCGTGCGTTCCTGGAGTGCGGCGACATCGACGACGTCTACTTCGACCGCCCGTACTACCTGGCGCCCGGTGATCGGAACGCCGTAGATGCCTTCACGCTGATCCGCGAAGGTATGCGGGCGAAAAGTGCTGCGGCACTCGCCACCACCGTCCTCTTCCGCCGCGTCCGCACGCTCCTGATCCGCACCCACGGCGACGGCCTGATCGCGACGACGCTGAATTTTGACTACGAGGTCCGCTCCGCCGTCGACGCCTTCGGCGATGTGCCCGAGCTGAAGATCAAGGGCGAGATGCTCGATCTCGCACGGCACATCATCAAGTCGAAGCTCGGCAAGTTCGACCCGACCGCCTTCGAAGACCGGTACGAGGCGGCCCTGGCGGAGCTGGTGAAAGCCAAACTCGAGGGCCGCCCCATCGAAGCCAAGCGGCCGCCGAAGGCCGCCAACGTCGTGAACCTATTGGACGCGCTGCGCGAGAGCGCGGGCGTGAAGTCGGCGAAGGCCATGGCTACGCCGAAAGGGAAAGCCGCCTCGGCGCCGAAGAAGTCGGCAGCCCGCACGAAGGCTAAGCCAAAAACTGCCGCCGCCCGTAAAGGCTCGGGCGGCAGCACCTCGACTCGTCGGAAGGCGAGCTGACGCCGCGCGGCCCGGCATCCAGAGAAGCGGGAAGCAGCCTCGGCGTCACTCGACGCAAACAGCGCTCGAACTCAGCGGTTTCCTGTCTGGTCGGCCCTCGCCGCGGTCTATCGCCGCTTAGCCTTGCCTTCTTGCGACAGACTCTTCCGCAGTGCATCCATGATGCTGACGACGTTGCCGCCCGAGGGCTCCTCCGTTCGCGGCTTCGCGGCCGGACGCGGGCGCCCCTTCTTCTTCGACGCGATGATCTCCAGCAGGCGCTCCTGCACCGGGTCGCGCACCATGCTGGGATGCCAAGCCTCGGTGCGCTCTTCGATGAGGGTGGCGACCATCTTCTTGAGCGTCGTATCGGGCTGCTCGTCGCCGATGCCGCCGAAATAGGGCTCGGGATCGCGGACCTCATCGCCATAGCGCAGCGTCCACAGGACGATGCCCCGGTCCCGCGGCTCCAGCATCACCGGCCGCTCGCGGCGGTACATCACAAGCCGCGAGATGCCGACCGTCTTGCTGGCCTCCATGGCGTCTCGGATCACGCAGAAGGCCTCCTCGCCCACCGGGTCGTCCGGCGTGAGGTAGTGCGGCTTGTCGTACCAGATCCACTCGACGCTGTCGGAGGGCACGAAGGTCTCGATGTCGATCGTCCGGGTGCTCTCGAGCGCTACCGCGGCCAGTTCGTCATCTTCCAGGAGGACGAACTCATCCTCGCCGTGCTGGTAGCCCCGCACCTCATCGTCGTCGTCGACAGGCTTGCCGCTCTCGGCGTCGACGTACTGGCTGACAACCCGGTTGCCCGTTTCGCGGTTCAGGGTGTGGAAGCGGACCTTTTCGCTATCGGTGGTCGCCGGGGTCATTGCCACCGGGCAGGTGACCAGCGAGAGCTTGAGATATCCCTTCCAGAACGGCTTAGGGGCCATGGCGCAGGTTTCCTAGAGAGCGGACAACGCCTCAACGTGTGAGCGGGCGAAGCGTTCCTCCGGCGTCAGCCACGCCCCCGCCATCTCGGTCGGCATGCCAAGCGGGAGCGAGCAAGCTCTTCGCTGCTGCCGCTAGGCGCCGTCGCCAAATGGCTCGGTGAGGACCGGAGTTTCCGCAACTCGCTCCGGCAGGTTCCTCGGTGGCGCAGGCGCTCGCAAAGGCGCAGAGGCATCTCTCCGCGACCAGCGCCCATGCGTTTTCCCGCCCGGGCTGGGGCACGCCCTCAGCGGCGCCCGCCGGCCACCACCCGCAAGGACAGCGCGGCCATCCGCTCGGTGATCGATGGCTGCTTGGCGGGCAAGGAGGGCATCCACCCCGCCCCCCAAGCCTGGGTCACCCGTGCTGCGAACTCATGGACCATCCGAATCTGCTCGCGCTGCAACTCGGCGAACGACATGCCGTGAACCGCGCCCATCCAGGCGTCGACTCCGCTCAGCCACAGGCTCAGCAAGGGACTTCTCACGGTATCACTCGTTGGAAGGTCCGGCGTCTAACGTGCGCCGTGACGCTTTAGTTCCCTCGCGGTGAGGCGGTTCGGGGCTATCGCGTCTCACAGGTGTCCTACCGGTGGCGAGGAGGGGACCGAGGCGGCGTCGCGCCACCTCCGGGCTGACGATCTGGCCCTCGACGCGACCTTGCGGACGTCGATCATCACGTGATTATGCCGTCCCTTGCCGGGGGCTCAGCGCCGCCTTTCAAGTGCGTGTGGACGCTGCCGCGGGCGACAGGACGATGGGGCCAAAGGCGCACGCCTGCCGCATGCCGACTTGGTCCTGCCTGGCCAGCTCCAACCCAGCCAGAAAGGTGCTCGCGATCGCCGAGCGCGCGCGCAGCGGCGACGCGCCGGCCCGACGCGGCGCAAGCTCGCGGAGTTCGGCGCCGGCCGGATGCGCTTGCAGCCGGCGCACCAGCTGCGCCAGGGCTTCCGGCAGCGACCAGACGTCCGGCGGGATCGGCCGATAGGTGGCGGCCATCTCCTGGTCCCGCTGGGCCCCACTGCCCTCCAGCATCGCCAGCGTCGCCTCCAGGAAGGCGACCTGCAGCTCGGCCTGCGGACGCACCGTCCGCGACCGGCCGCCACGGCCGAACACATCGACGCCGAGCTGCAAGCGCGCGCTGAGCCAATGGGCGGCCGCCCGCATCACCAGCAGCTCGTCCCAGCGCCGGAGATGACGCTCCGCGTCCGCTTCCGCCGCAGCCGCCGCCTCCGGCGTCGCCGGCGCCAGCAGCTGCGCCTTCAGCGCCACCAGGGTGCTAGCCATCACCACCCAGTCGGCGCGCCGCTCCAGCGGCACCCGTCCGGCGTCGGCATCCAGCGCCGCGACGAACTGGTCACAGAGCGATGCCACCGACAGCCGGCCGAGGTCGACCTTCTGCTGCCGCACCATCTCCAGCAGGAAATCCAGCGGCCCCTCGAAGCCGTCGAGGCTCAGCCGCGGCGCGCCTCCGGCCCGCAGCGCGCGGCCCTCCCCTCCCCCGTCATCCCAGTCCGCGGCATCGGCCGCCGCGGCGGATGCCGGGACGTCAGGCATCGCCGGCGCTCGCATAGTCCGGCACCAGGTCGAAGGTCAGGCTCGGCGAGGCGTGGCGCAACCGCAGCAGCGCTTGCCATGGCGACCAATCCGCCGACCAGAACTCCACCCGCATCTCGCCCATCCGCCGGCGCCGCCGGTCCCCCGCGGCGGGGAGCTCCCGGACGTGCCGCAACCCGCGCGTGGTGCCCCAATGCGCCCGGAGCCAGGCCTGCGCCTCCGGCTCGTCCGGGCCCAGCTCCAGGATCAGCGGCGGAATCGGCAGCAGCCGGTGCAGGTCGAAGGGACAGCGGCGATCGGTCGCCATCCGGGCCATCGCCCGCTGCTGGTTGACGGCGACGGCATCGCGCAGGCGCCAGGCCAGGATCCGCGCCCCCTGCAGGCTGATGGCACGCTCGCCGTCCGGCGGCGCCGCCAGGCCCAGGAACCAGTCCTCCTGCATCCGCTCCAGGTCGTAGCGCCACGGGATCACGCCGGAGCCCGCCGCCGCCTCCCGGAAGCTCGCCATCGCCTCGACCGGCCCGCTGACCGTGAGGGTGTTGCGCAGCCAGTCGGTGTGGACCGGTGCCCGCTCTTGCGAGGCGGGCATCAGGGCGGCCGGAGCGGCAGGAGAGGTCATCCGCCGGCTACAGGTCGAGCAGCCGGGCGGGGCTGTCGCGGGTAATCTTGGCGCGGCGCCGGTAGCCCTGGGTGGTGGCGATGCTCTTCTGCCGCGCGTGGTGCATCACCTGCTCGTCCAGCGCGCCCTTCAGATAGGCCTCGGTGATGAAGCCGGCGCGCAGCCCGTGCGGCGACAGCCGTTCGGTCTCGTCGACGGTGATCCGCGCGAGCTCGGCGCGCCGGCGCAGGATCTTCCAGACGCCGTTGCCGGTCAGCCGGTCCTCGAGCTGACCGCCGACTGAGATCCGTCGGAACACCGCGCCGTACTCGATCCGCGCCCGGCGCAGCCACTGCTCCATCGCCCGCACCGGGCAGGTGATCGGGTTAAGGCCGCGGGGGATGCCGATCGTGGCCCCCTCCCCCTCTTGGTCGGCCTTGGCGCGGGGGATGCGGACCGTCATGCCCTCGGTGGTGAAGCGCAGATGCTCGCGGTTGATCGCCACCAGTTCCGAGCGCCGCAGCGCGCCGGCGAAGCCGGCGAGCAGCAGGGCGCGGTCGCGCAGGCCGCGCAGGTCGCTGCCGCAGGCGTTGAGCAGCGCCTTGACCTCGGGCGAGGCCAGCGCCGCGGCGGGCCGCGCGGGCTTGCCCTGGCTCTTCAGGATGCCGCGCATGGTGGCGCTGATCACCGGGTGGCGGGTCTCCCAAGGGTGGCCGGTCCGGCGGTGCTCATGCGCAATCGCGGCGAGCCGGCGCCGCAGGCCGCTGCGGCCGAGCCGGCCGGCGAGGCTCGCGAGATAGCCAGCGACCACTACCGGCGACGCCGGCAGCGCCGCGACGTCGCCGGCGGCGCACCAGGTGGAGAAATCGGCCCAGTCGGCGGCGTAAGCCCGTTTGGTATTGTCGGAGTGCGCTTGGCTGGCGAAACGGGCGGCCTCCGCCACCGCATCGCCGATCGGCCCGCTCAGCAGCCGCCGCACCTCCTCCGGCAGCCCGCCGCCGGCGAGACGGGCGACGCGCACGGCCAGCGCGCCCCCCACGCCGGCGGCACCGGAATGGCCGCCTTCCGTGGTCCGGGCCTCCGGGGAGGGTTGGCCGGCGGCGTCCGAGGATTGCGCGCTCACGCCAAGGCCCCGGCTTGTCGTTTGGCCTTTGCTCGGGCAGTCCCCGCTCCTATTTTATTGGTCATGACCACCGTGACCCTCACCCCCGAGCAGGAGCGCTTCGCCGCGGAAGCCGTGGCGCAAGGCCTGTTCCGCGATCTGAACGAGGTGGTCCGGGCCGGGATCGACCTAGTGCGTCGCGCCCAGGCAGAGCGGGCCGCCTTTATCGCTTCGCTCGAGGCCGCGGAGGCCGAAGGCGAACGGGACGGCTTCCTCGACGCCGAGGACGTGCATGCGGAGATCAGCGCCATGATCGAGGAGATGGCCCGGACGCCGCGGTGACGCGGGCAACGCTGACCCGCCAGGCCCGGCTCGATCTGCAGGCGGCGACCCGACGTATCGGTGCGGACAACCTGAGCGCAGCCTATGCGCTCAACGACGCAGTTCTCGACGCGGCGCGCCGGATCGGCGGGAACCCGGCGATCGGCGCCCACCGCC
The DNA here is from genome assembly GCF_018129085.1 of Plastoroseomonas hellenica. Lineage (GTDB taxonomy): Bacteria > Pseudomonadota > Alphaproteobacteria > Acetobacterales > Acetobacteraceae > Plastoroseomonas > Plastoroseomonas hellenica. The sequence continues at coordinate 9,842 of NZ_JAAGBB010000008.1, read as the reverse complement.
TGGCGCTGGCCGACCAGCGGTATCGCTTTTGGCCACTCCGCCGCTTCTCCTACCTCCTGGTCTATACCGATCAGGCGGATCCGCCCCGCATCCTGCGCCTCGTGCACATGGCGCGCGACCTGCCGAAGTTGCTGGCCGACCTCCCCGTCTGAGCAGCCGGCCGAAAGCGGCCGCCGCGCCAGCCAGGCCTTCGCGCCCTGAAGCGGCGGAGATCCGCCGTCCTGCGCGCCCGCGCCCGTCGTCCCACCCTCCTGCGCCATCCCCTGCCCTGCGCCCCCTCGCGCCGCGGCGCCACTGGCCGCCCTGGGATTCTGATTCAGGGCAGCAATTGGGGCAACTGCATTCTTCGAGATGACTAGGCACGATAATAGGATATTATCGTGCCTAACCTACCGCAGTACGTGCCGGAAAGGCGGCCGTTCAGGACGTAAACGCGGCACGATCAGGCCCAAGGCAGCCCGCTGCAGCGCCACTCCGAGGCCCTCAGAGGCACTCTTTGCCCAGGAGGCCGTCTGCCGCCCCAAGGAGCCGGAAGCGCCGCGCCATCGCCTGCCGGCGAACACAGGGCCCCAGGCCGCCGGCGCCAAGTCTTTGCACCCTGGCCGGCAGCGGCATGCCCGCGGCGGCGTGTCGACCAGCTTCTGCGCCGCCCCTACTCCTCAGCGCGGCACCAGGCCTGCCGATCGGCAGGCCCGCTGGCTTCGCCCGCATCAGCGGATACGCCGCCCGATCGAGGGCGCTCAGGGCTCGCAGGCCAGGGGGCGCCACCTCCCAAGCGCACGGCGCGGCGGCAGGCCCTGGGAAGCGGCATTCGGAGGAATATGCCCTTCAGGGGGTCGTGTATCCGGCCCAGTGCTGGCCGACCGTATTACCGGCGGCCCTCAACCGCGCGATTGCTGGCCTTGCTCTCCTGGCCCGGCAGCGACTGGTATCGGGCGGCTCAGGACCAGGACCGCTGATCCCTTGGGAGCCGGCCCTCCTCATCAACAACCAGGACGCGATAGGGAAGATTTGGTCCCCACCGCCAGAAGACCACGTTGCGATCGGGAGTGATCGCCCCGGGCGCGAAGCTAGGGACGATGATGGCAGCGGTCCCTGTGCCCATCAGCCTGCGGGCGACCACCCAGCTCCCGGGCTCGACCCCCTGCAACACCAGGTCTTCCCAGGGGCAGGATAGCTCGCTCTCATCGATACCGAGATCAGCGCGGACGCGGGCGTCCGTCAGATCGGCGACCTCGGCGCAATCGACATCGTAAGCGCAGATGGTCAGTGGCTGGGCCTTGAAAGCAAACCCCTGTTGAGCTTCTCGCCAAGCGGTTTCCATGCGCAGGGACGTGTAGAGCGCCGGCACGCCGCGCGGATTGAAGCGGCCGCCATAAAGAGCGGCGCCGTCACCAGAAGCCGGTGAGAAGGCCCATTTCGGATTATGCGCGCGGAAGACAGTACCTTGCAGCCTCACGCAAAGCCGCCGACGGCGATTCGGTCGAGGTAGCGCTTTACAGCCTCAGCCCGGCCTTCCTTCACGAGCGCCTCAGCGGTTTGATCGCCGAATGAAGGCAGTGGCTGCGACCGGTACCAGGCGAAGGCCTGCTGGGGCGAGCCAGCCCACTGACGCACCCGATTGAGGATTTCCACGACGTCTCGGAGGCGGGACTGGGTCGCCGCCGAACGCGCTCTGGTCGCTTTGGACACGGCGTCGCGGGACAGGCCGGCAGCGACAGCCAGCTCGCCGCGGGTAATGTGAAGAAGGCCGCTCAGTCGCTCGACCGCGACTTCCCCCGCCTCACCCGCTGTCTGGGTCAGAAAGGCAATTTCCTGCATCGCCGCGCGCCCCGCTATTTGCCTCGCTTCAGGGCAGAATATGGGGCGGCCGATGCCCAGTTGCAAACCCGCCCTGCCGACGTGCGAAGGCCGGAGTGTGGTGAGCACCTAGGCGGTGTGGACGGTTACCTGAGCCATAGAATGGTGGCGGCGATGGTGACGATGGCGAGGAAGTTGCGGGCGGTCTTTTCGTACCGGGTGGCGACGCGTCGGAACTGCTTGAGCTTGGAGAAGCAGCATTCGATGAGATGGCGCTCTTTGTAGATTTGTCGGTCAAGCGGGTGCTTCTTTGTCCGCGATGGGTTGTTGGGAATGACCGCGATAGCGCCTGCATTGGCGATGGCGGCGCGGAAGTGATCGGCGTCGTAGGCGGTGTCGGCCAGCACGACGGCCGGGCGATCCTCGGCGAGCAGGGCGGCGGCCTGTGGGGCATCGCCACGCTGACCGGCGGTGAGGATGATCCTGGCAGGACAGCCGAGGCCGCGTACCGCAAGGTGGATCTTGGTGCTCAGGCCGCCACGGGATCGGCCAAGGGCCTGATCCTGAGCCCCTTTTTTGCCCCCGCCGCATGCTGGTGAGCCCGCACGATGGTGCTGTCGAGGATCAGGTATTCGAAGTCCGGATCATCGGCCATGGCAGCGAAAACCCGATGCCAGACCCGCTTCGCGCTCCAGCGGCTGAAGCGACGGAAGGCGCTGTTCCAACTCCCGAACACCTCCGGCAGGTCACGCCACGGCGCACCGGTGCGGACAATCCACAGCACCGCCTCGACGAACATCCGGTTATCACGATCGGAACTCCCGCGCGTCCGCTCGTCACCAATGATGTGCAGCGCCATCCGCGCCCACGCCTCATCGCTCAGGATCAACCGATCCAGCACACCCATTCGCCGCCTCCAAAAGGCAGCTTTGAATCACACCATCACCCAACAGGGAATCCCTAGAGTCCACACCTCCTAGGGCTGCTCGCGACAGGCCGCCGGCGCTGGGCGGAACGTCACAGGACGCCGAAAGTGATAGGCCCCCCACGGCGAGGCGCGTGCGTGTTGCCGTGGCGCCTATGGTGCGGCTGAAAGCGGAGGGGAACCTCCCCTGCCCTCCTGGCGACGGGCGTCCTGCCGGCCCTTTGCGTGCGAGGGGCGCTGCCACTGGGCCGGCGAACGCCGAGTCTATCCTCGTCAGCGGCCGCGTGTAGCTAGCCAGTGCACTCCTGCCGCCTTCTACCGCCCCCGTACCGAGATCATCGGTGGTTGGCGCGGGCGTACCAAGATCATCGGTCGGCCGAGAGGGTCAGCCGACCGCGCGATCCAGAAGCTGGCTGAGCGCCTGCAGGATCTGCGCCTTGTCCGTACGGAGCGAGGGGACCGTGATCGCGAGCCCCCCTCCCCTGACCTTCTGGGCGCGCGCCAGGACGGTGCCTTCGCCACCATGGACCACGAGCTCCTTGGGCTGACTTGCCTTTTGGCGCTTTGTCGCGGCGGCGGCCAAGCGGGCCGTCACAGCCGCCGCGGAAATAAGCGCTTCCGAGCGCTGTTCCCGCGCAAGCTGTTCCTGGGCGATGGCGACAGCCTCGGTCACGACGCGCTCACGCGTCAGCGGCACCTTGAGGAGCGGCGCCAGGCGGGCCGCGTGGCTGATCCCAATGACCTTCGAGGTTCCAAAGCTCGCCACCACCTCTGGCGGAAGACGCGCCAGCTCGAGGTAGCGGCTGAGCCAGCTCTTACTGACTTCGAGCCGTTCCACCATGCGTTGCTGGCTGCCGTCGTAATACCGGTCGATGGCGCGGGCGTAGTCGATGGCGCGCTCGTAATCCGTCAGATCCTTGCGGCTGCGGTTCTCGAGATCCGCGAGCCGGAAGGCCTCCTCATCGCTGAGCTCTCGCGGCTCGATAAGGAAGCGAAAATCGGGATAATCGTGGCTCCGGAGCCAGGATACGGTCCAGTGGCGCCGCGCCCCGCAGATAACCTCAAAATCGTGGTCTGGGTCGTTTGCCACCCGACGGACGATCGCGGGCATTTCCTGCTTTCGCTGCGCCCGGAAGCTCTCGATCAGGTCTCCGCAGAGTTCTTCACTGAGGGCTGCGTAATCGCGGTTGTGCCCCTCCCAAATGCGGCATCGCGCAGGGTCAACAAGCTCATGGACCCGGCTCACCGCTGCACCGCCGGCGAGTTCGGCCAGGCGGTTCTCCCGTGCTCCGAGGATACCTGTCCTCGGCGGCAAGCGGCTGGCGGGCCGCGCACCTTCTCCGCCTGCGATCAGATCGCCAAACCCTCTGTTGCCTCGAGCCATGCCCCTATTTCCCCAAACTTTTCAGCGTCTTAGGCGCGAGTTGCAGGCCTGCAACTCGCTAGAGGACCCCCTCCTCCCGCAGCCGCTTCGCGTGACTAGGCCATGTCAGCCGAATGAGCGTCTCGACCTCGGCGTTCACGCCGTTCAGATACGTTAATCCGCGCTGATAGGTCTCGCGGGACGTCACCGGCTGCTCAAGATCATACACCGACATCAGGCGCGCCGAGGCGTTGTCGATTTCGGCGCTGTCCTTGAGCACGGTCCGCAGCATGGTATCGCCGAAGACATTTCGCATCATGTTCAGGAGCTCGCGCTGCATCGATTTCTGTTCGTCGGCCCGGGTTGCCACCACCCGCAGCCAGCGCAAGTCGACCGGGAGCCCCCTCTCCTGCAGCACTCCCATGGTCTCATGCAGCATGGCCAGGAAAGCTGTCGTCGAGGTGAAGTCCATAACCGTTGGCGGGATCGGCACCAGCAAGGCGTTGGCGGCGCGCATGGCCGATAGTGAGATGGTGCCGAGCGCCGGTGGCGGGTCCAGGATCACGACGTCGAAGTGGTCCGCGATCGAGGCGATGCCTTCGGACAGCCGGTTCAAGAGCGTCGCTTCCGCTCGGGCAATGCGCGCCGCAAGTTCATACTCGGCCGAGTACAGGCGCAGATTCGCCGGGATGAGATAGAGCCCGTCCCAGTGGGTCGGACGAACCGCATATGCGAGGCTCGTCATCTCGGCATTGCGGATGAACGGATAGAGAGTGTCCTCCTCGGCAATATCGAGGTCCGGCACATAGCCGAGCAAGGTCGTCGACGACCCTTGGCTGTCGCAGTCGATCAGGCAAACCCGATAGCCCTGGATGGCGAGGTACTCAGCCAGGTGAATCGAAACCGTCGATTTGCCGACGCCGCCCTTGAAATTCTGGACAGCGATGACCGCCAGCGGATCTTCCGTCGTCCGCCAAGGCCGCGTCCCAAACACCTCCCGCATATGGTTGATCTCGGCGAGGGTGTAGCCAACCCGTCGTCCCGATACCGTGCGCTCGACGGTGGGAAGCCGCCCGTCCTTCTCCGCCTCGCGGATGGCCGCGGCAGTGCGCCCCACCAGTTCGGAGACCTTTGTAATCGGGAACCGGGGCGCCTGCCGCACCTGGCCGTCTGCTGCCCGGGCGCTGTTTCGCAGGGAGCCCAGGACATCAAGCGAGCGCTCGTACAGCCGCTCGATCACGTGAATCGGATTCAAGGCGTCCATGCTGGAGCCCTCTCATAACCAGGGGTTCGAAGGGAGTTAGCGGGGACGGACTGCGACCGTCACCACGCCGTTCACTCGCTGCTCGGCACCGGCGCCGCGCAGCTCAGATTCGAAATGTTGGCGAAGCCAGTTCGCCACAAACGGGGTGGGCGCGAGCAGAACCCACTCCCCGTCGACCTCGGCAAACGAACAATCCGCCAACCACATCCGGGCCATCGCCGGATCCAGCCGCGAGCGGAGCGCCTTCATAAGCCCCGTCGCGGTGTCGGGCGTAGTCGCGGCCACAGGCGTACCATCAGCATCGGTCGTCTTCGGTGCCGTCTCGGGCGCTGCGACGAGCTTAAAGCCGGGGGTCAATGTCCGCTGCAGCGGGGCAGGGGAGGCGTGGAGGCGAATCATCGCCGTGTCGAATTCGGCTCGGGCCTCCGGGTAGACGCCTGACACCTGACGTTCCCACGCGTCGCGGACAGTCTGACGGAACTTTCGAATATTCGAACCTTCGTTTCCGAAATGGGCCGCCAGCTGCTGCCAACTCAGAACGGCCGGGCGCTTGCCGCTAATGCGGGGCAGGCGATAAGCCAGCCAAGTATACAGATCGAGAGCCGTGGCGGACTCGCGAAGCTGGCGAATCGCATTCTCGTTGAGCGGCACCGCATGTTGCCGAAGATGCTCGAAGAAGCCATCGGTCAGGATGATCTCGCGCATGAACGCCCCATTGCGTGCGTCACTGCCGACATATTCGCTGGTCAGCTTGATCTCTTTGATGCCGAACTCTTTCGTGCCTCGCGCGTCTTCGCCGTCCCAACGGATCATCCATTCGCACGCAAGAAGCCGGTCCAGCTGCTGACGGATCAACGTCGCGGAACCGCGTGGTCCGTAGCTCACCGTTCGAAAGCCCATCCGCCGCATCCAGTCGGTGAAGGATGTGCCGAGCAGGATCTGACGGGATTTCGTACGGACAGCCTCGGTCATCACATGGATCAGGATGAGCCGGGGCAGGGAGCCGTACGGAACCCCAAGCACCTCGAGCCGCTGCTTCCCGTCGACCGGTCGGAGGATTGGCTTCGGTGTGATCGCCAGGGTGTATTGCCCATCCTGGCGGATGATGGGCGCGCAATCGTCTGCAGGCCGCCGCACGGGAAGCGACATCGCGCAAAGCGCAGAGTGCAAGAAGCTTGGGCTGGGCTCCTCGGCCGCTACGGCGTTGATCCGATCGAAGAGGTCGGGCTGCCCCGCCTCCCGGGCCAGTGCCACAGCTGCATCGCGGCCCTGCGTGACCAGAACAGCGTGAATACGTTGGCCCAACGGCGGTTCGCGCATCGCTGGCACTACCTCGCGACTCGGCAACGGTGCTTGCCTGCCGTCGAATAGCACAAGCTGGTGCTCAGTCGAGCAGTTTTTAAAAATGCGGCGGTTGGCGCCCGGAAATCGCAAATCTACCGATGCAAAAGGTACGCTTCGCAGGCGCCGCTTAGGACTCACATTCGGAAAAGAGTCTTAGGTATGCGTACCAACATCATCGTTTGCAGCTCGAGTCCCGTACCGAGGCCATCGGCGAGACTCGGATTCCATGTTCCAACATCATCGGTCCGCCGTACCGACATCATCGGGCGTCCTTGGGCGTACCGAGATCATCGGTTCGACTCGGCGGGCCGATCTGATGTCGCACCATCACCGCCATATCCAGACGCGGCAACGGCCGAGAGGGGAGGGGAGGGGGGCTGTCGATCCGTAAGCCACGCAACGCCTGCCCACCCCCGGAGCATCTCCTGGCCCCTCGCGGGACAGGTGCCCTCGGCGCTTCCGCCTGGCGTGCGCAGCTGCAATGTCCGCACCACCACGTTCCGACGCACCGCCCTGCAGCCTTCGCGCGGCAACGACCCGGTCAGCGCGCCAGGTGCGGTGTTCGAAGCCGCTTTCGCCCAGCATCGTTCAGCCGGGCTATGCTGCCCGGCGGCCTCTGCGCGGCTTGGCCGGCGGAGGCTCACTCTGCAGCAGGGTGAGCTGCACCGTCGGTGTGACGGCTGGCGAGGCTCGCTCGACCTGAAGCGGAACGCTCCAGGCGCATTCCACGCGGCCGCCTTCGCCTCGAAGGGCGAGAAACACGACACGCGACGCTTGGCCGCGTTCGTCTGTTTCAACAGCGAGCCGGAAGAGCAGTCCTTCCGCGGCCTCGTCGCCGTGGAAGGCCAGCGACAATTGCTGGGCCTCGGCTTCCTGCTGCCTCAGGGTGCGATCGGTCGGTTCGTCGGCGGGGCCGCGGTAAAATCGGACGGGCACGCCCTCGATCAGGAAGATGAAGTTGTTCGAGTGATCGAGAACCCGCAACCAGTTATGGGCGCCGCGCTCGGCGAGCCGAGTGATGCGGTTCTTGGCGAAGGCATAGGCCCGGCAGCCGATCGACCACGCATCATCCCCCAACGCCCAAGCAGCATTGCCCAGGGCATCGCGACGCGCAGCCCAGAGGAGGCGCGACACCGTCACCAAGCGCTCGGCGGTCAGCGCCGGATGCAGGTCCCAGGGATATTTGTCGTCGGCCATCGCGCCCACTCCGCGTCGGAATCATCTGCCGAGTCTAGATATTGTGCGGAATCGCACCCGTCGGCGCAAGATCTATTGGATGCGAGCCGCGCTGCGTCCTCTGTGGGCCGCGAGTACCGGGTCGGACCGCGCCGTCCGCGAAGCGGGTAACGAACTCTAGGAGACCGGCGCACGACCGATCTGCCAAGATAGAGGCTGTGCGCGCAGGCGAAGCCTGAGACAGCGGGCTGGAAGCTCAGCCGAGCTGACGTGACCCGGTTCCGCCGCCACGTTGGCTTCCAGCGGCGTGATCCAGAACCTGCGAGGCCTCCCCCTCGGCGCGATCGGTGCCCTCGAGTCCCGCCTACGGGATAGAAGCGCCTCGCCCTTCAACGCTGCGACGCTGGAGAACCATCGCTTCTTGCGGGCACGACGGTACTTGGCGCAATCGCCTGGCTGCGATCCAATCTGACCTTGTACCGTTTCCTATGCCCAGAATGCCGGTGCAACTCGTCTGGCCGGAGGGCGCGCGACAGAGTCTGCCCGCTGGGCGGGCAGGTGGTTCGCAGTCCCTCGTCGGTCGAGGGTTGGTCCTGCTTCCCGGGAGCAGTCATGAGCCGGGAAATGAACTCCTCATCCACCGCCGCGGTGATCTTGGGGCCTCGCAACCACACACCTTCGCCGCCATCAGCTGGCTTGATGAAAACTACTCCGAGCTCTTCGAGTGCTGAGCGGACGCGGGCAAGGGCAGACAACCTAAGATGGCACCCGCCGTTCTCGATGCTGTGGACCGTAGCGGGCGAAACGCCAGATAACTCCGCCAGTTGTTTCCGCCCGAGGTTTAACAGGCCTCTCGCGCCACGGCACTGAGCTGCCGATATTCCGAGTCTTCGCGAAGCTGCGACGCTGGGTGATACCTGCCTAGAAAGCTCGTCCACGCCGGATTCCTTCACTGCGTGCACATGTCCATTGCCGTGAAGTGAGCGCTGGAACTGGGGGATGCAGCGGCGCGTCATCACATTTGTATGACGTAACGTCATGGCCTGTGTGCGGCCAACCATCCGATTGCCATGCCTGTTCGCTCTCGGCAGCCGCAGAGAAGCAGACGCATCGGCGGTCGTGGTTGATCGGTGGCAATCGGACGCAGCCACATCGAAGAGGGGACGCTTGCGTTGATGAGGGTCAGAAAAGTGGTTGCGCCGATCGACGGCGCGGTCACGCTGCGGGTCTGGGTTGATGATGCCGGCCGGCGGGTAGGGGAGGTCCTCGTGCCCTCATTGGCGGTGCCTGGTGCCGTTCTAAATCTCACCGCGCCCGAGCCCGTCGATGTGCGTTCCGCAGCAGCGACGGCCCTCGAAGCGGCAACGCGTCGCGGGTTGGATCTCGCTGTCGCCGATCCTGACGGTCTCTGGGACAGGGTTGCTGGCAGCGGCGAGTAGCGCTGCCGCGTGCGTGTGCGCTGCGAGGGTGAATCCCGAGCAGCCATCGCTGCAATCCGAATTGTGCGGTTCCACAGCATCACAGCCAACGGGTCTGGGCCGCTCGCTCCCGGTCCTCGGCGCAGCCCACTTCGCGCTGCTCCAACTGGCCACACCGGCGCGGCAATGCTGCCTACAGCTCTAGCTCCCGTGCGGTGGTCTTCCGAGACCAGCCGGCGCGTTTCGGTGTGAGAGGCAAAGCAATGGCCGACGCCCCGCCAGACCGGTGGCTCCAGCCGGCGGCGCGCCGGACAGCAAAAGCCCGCCCGGAGCGATCCGGGCGGGCTTTCCCTGTATCCCCCTGTAGGCGTGCGGCGTCAGGCGGCGCGGGCGACGTCCGGCGCGGCGGCGACGATGGTGCGCGGCGCGGTGGCCGGCGCCTCGGCGGTCTCGCGGAGCACATAGCCGCGGCCCCAGACGGTGGCGATGGCGCCGCTGAACCCGGCCTCGGCCAGCTTGCGGCGGAGCTTGCAGATGAAGACGTCGATGATC
>NZ_JAAGBB010000007.1 GCF_018129085.1 Plastoroseomonas hellenica | reverse complement strand
CTGCTGCGGCGGGGCAAGCCGGCGGCGCTGCGCCTGGCGGCGCGCTACCCAGGGGCGCCGTTGCTCTGCGATGGCCTGGCGCAGGCCGCCGCCTGGGGCGTGCCGCCGCTGCGCGGGCCGGCCTTCGACGATGACCTGGAGGCTGCTTTCGATGAGGCCTGCGGGGCAGCGGTGCCCTTGCCGGGCGGCGGCCGCATGACCATCCACCCGACGCCGGCACTGGTCGCGATCGATGTCGATGCCGGCAGCGCGGCCGGCGCGCGGAGCGATGCGCTCGCGGCGCTGAACGCGGCCGCGGTCGCCGAGGCTGCCCGGCAGATCCGGCTGCGCAACCTGGCCGGTGCCATCCTGGTCGATGTCGCGGGCTTGCCGGCGAAGAAGCGCGCGGTGCTGGCGGACCCCTTCGCCGCCGCGCTGGCGGGCGATCCGCTGGCCAAGCTGATCGGCGTGACCGGGCTCGGGCTGTTCGAGATCCAGCGCGCACGCATCCACGCGCCGCTGCATGAGGTGATGGCAGGGCCGTTGCCAATAGGGCTGGCGGCGCTGCGGATGGCGGCGCGGGAGGCCGCGGTCCGCGGCGGCGCGCGCCTGGCGCTGCGGGCATCGCCGGGCGTGATCGGTGCGTTGCGCGACCTGCCGGGGGCACTGGAGGAATACGCCGCCGGGGCCGGCTTCGCCCTGGTGCTGCGGCCGGATGCCACCACCTCCGGCTGGATGATCGAGGAGGCCGCCGATGGCCAATGAGCCGCGTCCGCGCTGTCCGATCTGCGGCAAGCCGCCGCAGCCGCAGACCCGCCCCTTCTGCTCGCCGCGCTGTGCGCAGATAGACCTCGGGCGCTGGCTCTCGGGCGACTACGCCGTGCCGGCCGAACCGGCGCGCGACGAGGACGAAGAAGGCCAGGACTGAGGCAGGAGGCTTCGCGCGTTGTTGCGAATGCCTCTGCGTCTCGTTTTAACCATTGATATGATTGAGTTTTTCTTCCCGTCCTGCTTCCGGGCGGCGGCCGTCCCCGGTAGCATCGGGACATGAAGCGCCTCGCTGACCTGACCGAAGCCGAAGTCCTCGCGCTCGCCATCGCGAATGAGGAGGAGGATGCGCGCATCTACGCGACCTATGCGATGCGGCTGCGCGGCAACTACCCGGCCTCCGCCGCCATTTTCGACGGCATGGCGCAGGAGGAGCAGCGCCACCGCACCCTGCTGCTCGAGGCCTATGACCGGAAGTTCGGCAAGGAGCTGCCCTACATCACCCGCGCCGATGTGCGCGGCTTCCTGAAGCGGCACCCGCTCTGGCTCGCCGACGACCTGCGCATCGACGCGGTGCGCCGCCAGGTCGGCGTGATGGAGCTCGAAGCCGGGCAGTTCTACGCGCGTGCTGCCGAGCAGGCGCATGATGTCGATGTGCGCCGCCTTCTCGGCGACCTCGCGCTGATCGAGCAGAAGCATGAGGCCCTGGCCGAACGGCTGACCGAGACGCATTTGACCGAGACGGCCCGCGACCAGGAGAAGGCTGTCGCGCGTCGCCTCTATGTCCTGCAGATCGTGCAGCCGGCGCTGGCCGGGCTGATCGACGGTTCGATCTCCACCCTTGCCCCGATCTTCGCGGCCGCCTTCGCCACCCATAACTCCGCGGACGCCTTCCTGGTCGGGCTGGCGGCCTCGCTCGGCGCCGGCATCAGCATGGGGCTGACGGAGGCGCTGTCCGACGACGGCGAGATCACCGGCCGGGGCAAGCCCTGGATTCGCGGCATCGCCTGCGGCGTGATGACCGCGGTGGGCGGGCTAGGCCACACCCTGCCCTACCTGATCCATGATTTCTGGACCGCGACGGCGGTCGCCGCCGTGGTGGTGGTGCTGGAGCTAATCGCCATCGCCTGGATTCGCTGGCGCTATATGGAAACGCCCTTCCACTCGGCGATCGTGCAGGTGGTGCTGGGGGGCGTGCTGGTGCTGCTGACCGGCATCTTCATCGGCAGTTCCTGAGCCGGGTCGATCCGGGCGACGGGACGGGTGGACAGGCCCTCCGCCATCCGCTAAACGCCGCGTCCTCTACACGGCCCCGCGCGAGCGGGTCTGCTATGGGCCCAGGTAGCTCAGTTGGTAGAGCATGCGACTGAAAATCGCAGTGTCGGTGGTTCGATTCCGCCCCTGGGCACCATTCCCCTCGATGCGATGCCGCCGCCGTCGGACGCACTGCGTTCCGACCGCGATCCGAGCGAGCAACCCGTCGCCAGGGCCTTCGCCAGGGAGCGCCGATCGGAGGCGGGAGCCTCGCAGCGTTCCCACGTCGACACAGAATCACCGCACAGCGTCTTGATCTTCCAAGCTTTAGCGTCGCAGCAAACCCTGCCCGGCCTCGTTCGTTCGCCCCGCAGCCACCCGGAGCGGTGGCGTGAACCGAGACCACCAGAATGGGGTAACGCGATACATGGCAGTCGATCTTAACAATACGCTCAATAACGCCTTTCCTGACGCCAACCTGCCGCAGGTGCTGCAGGGCGGCCCCGGCAACGACGCCATCGCCGGCGGCGATGGGCCTGATCTGGTCTTCGGGGCGGATGGGAATGACAGCCTGTTCGGCGCCGGCAACAGCGATCAGCTCTACGGCCAGAACGGTGACGACGCCTTGCGCGGCGGGGACGGCGCCGACCTGCTGTCGGGCGAAGCTGGCAATGACGACCTGAGCGGCGAGGCCGGGGATGACGCCCTGACCGGCGGCGCCAACAACGACGTCGTGCGCGGCGATGCCGGCAATGACGTGCTGGGCGGCGATGACGGCAACGATGTCGTGCAGGGCGGCGATGGCGACGATCACGGTTTCGGCGGCACGGGCGATGACGTCCTCACCGGCTGGGTCGGCAATGACGGCCTCGACGGTGGTGACGGCAATGACTGGGTCGCCGGCGAGCAAGGCGATGACACGCTGGTTGGCGCCGCCGGCAATGACGTGGTCGATGGCGGCGTCGGCCATGACCAGCTTTGGGGCAACGGCGGCAACGACACCTTCCTGTTCGGCTCGACCAATCCGGCCGACAGCGATGTCGTGCAGGATTTTGCGAGCGGCGCTGATCGTATCGGGCTGGTCGGGGCGGCCTTCGGCCTGGCGCCGGGCGCGCCGGCTCCGGGGGCCTTCGAGGCCAATGACAGCGGCGTTGCCACGGACGCGGATACGCGTCTGGCCTATGAGACGGATACCGGCAACCTGTCCTTCGACAGTGACGGATCGGGTGGTGTCGCGCCGGTTCTGCTGGCGACACTGACCAATCATCCGGCTCTACAGGCCTCGGATATCAGCTTCGTGTGAGCGAAGGTGGGGGCGTGCGGCCGCGTGCCTGGCGGCCGCTTCACCCCCGCCGCTGCGATGCGGCGCCGTGCCCGCCAATTGCGGCGGGCACGGCGTTTCCGTGATGGACAGTCAGTTCAGCGTCCCGGCCGATGGCAGGTGAGGCGCGGCCGCGCGACGCCGGCCCGCGGCCGCCGAATGGTGAGGGCCGGCCGCAGCCCCGGGGCACAGAGCCCGGAGGTGACGCGGGCCGGGAGCGGCACCGTGCCGCCCGCGGCCCAGGCGGCGCCGAGCCGGGCCAGCGCGACCCGTCGGTGATAGGCCAGCCCGCGCTCGTCGTCGCCGGAATGATAAGCGGCGATCGCCCCCGCCCAGTCGCCGGTGCGGGCGCGCAGCGCCTTCAGGAAGCCGATGGCATAGCGGATATTGGCGGCGGGATCGAAGCCCTCCTCCGGCCCGCGGAAGGCATCCGGATGATGCCGCAGGTTCACCTGCATGCAGCCGATATCGACGGAGCGCCGCCCGGCGGCAAGCATCCCCTGCACCTCGGCGACCGCCTCCTGCCGCGTCGCGGCGAAGCCCGGCTCGCCCTCCACGTTCCACGACCAGGGCCAGGGCTCAAGCCGGCCGGTGCGCGGATCGCTGCGGCCGGCTTCGACCAAAGCGATCGCCAGCAGCAGCCCCGGCGGCAGGCCGGAGCCGGGCTCCGCCGCGGCGATCGCCCGGCGGCAGGCAGTCCAGGGCTCGTCCTGGGCTGCGGCCGGCCGGGCCAGCGCGAGGAGCGGTAGCAGGAGGATGATCCAGCGCAGCATCCTCGCCGGGCAGGCGCGCGGGGAACTCGGCATGCGCAGAAGCTATCGGGTGATCCGGTGCGGGCCAATCGATCAGCCCGCCCGCGCCGCTTGACGGTGCGCGGCGGCACCGACCGGCGATGCCCTGCCATGGGACGCTCGTTCCGGCGCTAGACTGACGCCGTTCGTATCGAGGGGCCTGTCGAAGATGCTGGCTGCACTGGATCTGGCGAGCCGGGTCGCCATCGGCGTCGGCCTGCTGCTCGCGACGGGTTGGCTCGCGGCCTATGCGCTGGAGGTCGTGCTGCGCCGCCGCGGCAGCGTCTGGCGGCTGCTGCCGGAGCGGCGCCCGCGCCGCGTCACGGAGACATGGCTGGTTGCGGTCCTGCTCGCCGCCGCGATCGGCGCCCCCATCGGCGGGCTCGGCGGCTGCCTCGGCCTGCCCGTCTGGCTCGGCATCCTGGCCGCGGTGCTCGCGGCATTCTGGGCCACCTGGCGCGTCGCCAACGACTTCCGGCAGATGCTCGCGCTGGGCGAGGCGCTGCTCGGCGGCCATCTGGCGGAGGCGGACCTACCCCCGCTGCCGGACCACCCGCCGAAGGCCACGGGGCGACGAATCGTCATCCTCTGCGACGGCACCGGCAACCGCCAGCCCGATGCGCATGATCCCGCCGCGACCAATGTCTGGAAGATCGGCCAGGCGCTGGTCGAGGATGAGACGCAGACCCTCTGGTACGATCCGGGTGTCGCGACCGGCACCTCCCGCCCGGCCAAGGTGGCGGCATCGCTCGAGCGTTGGGCGGGGCGCCTCTGGCTCTCGCCGCTGGCAACCGCGCTCGGCCTCGCCGGCCGGCTGCGGACCGCCTGGGAAGGGCTCACCGGCACCGGGATCGGCGACAACATCCTCGACGGCTACAGCGAGATCGCACGGCAATACCGCCCGGGCGACCGCATCTACATCTTCGGCTTCTCCCGTGGCGCCTATACCGCCCGCGCGATCGCCGGCGCGATCCGCTGCTGCGGGCTGCTCAAGGCTTCCAACCTTCGCTACGCGCCGGCGCTGATGGCGCTGTACCGGGCGCGGCTCGGGCGCGGCACCGGCGTTCCCGCCCAGCCGGAATTCGTGCACCGGCAAGTGCCGATCGAGATGCTTGGCGTCTTCGACACGGTGGCCTCGCTCGGCGCGCCGCTCTGGGGCTGGTGGTTCAATCCGCGCGGCATCCGCAACCGCGCGCTCAACACCAGCCCCATGCCCAATTGCCGGCATGTCTACCACGCCCTCGCCATGGATGAGCGCCGCGCGACCTTCTTCCCTACCCTGTTCTGGCGCGCCGGCGGCACGCGCTCGGGCTGGACCGAAACGCTGGAGCAGGTGTGGTTCCGCGGCGCGCATGGCGATATCGGCGGCGGCTATCCCGAGACCGGGCTGTCGGACATCACGCTCGGCTGGATGCTGGAACGCGCGGCGCGGCACGGCCTGGCGCTCCGGCCCGGCGCCCTCATTCCACTGAAGCCCGATCCGATGGCGCGGCTGCATGATGAGACGGCGACGCGCCCCTCCTGGAGCTGGCTCGGCACCTGGCCGCGATGGGCGATGGTCCTGCCCGGCGTCGCCAGCACCGGCGCCGGAATCGTCGTGCATGCCAGCGTGTTCGAACGCGCGCGACTGATACGGGAGGAGACCGGGCGCCACGACCTGCACGACCTGCAGCCCGGGGAGACGGTCAGCTTCCGCGCCGAGGCCCAGAGGCAGTGGGACCGGACTGGCCTCGTGCTCCGCGGCGGGCAGGACGGGCCGATCTTCTACCGCCTGCGCTGGCGCGGCGGCGCATGGCGCGATGCCGCCTGCCCGCCCTGCGGCCCCGCCGGCAACCTCGATGGTGAGCGCGAGGGGGATCCCCGCCGGCGGGCGCGGTGGCGGAGGCGCGTGCGAGACGCCCCCTGGATGACCCTCTGCGCCACCATCGCCGGACCGCGGCGCTGGCCGCTGCGCGAATTGCCGATCAAGCTGGCGCTCGCCTATCTCTTCCTGCGCGATCCGCGGCTGCTGCTGAACCAGGTGGCACCGCTCGGCAGCAGCCTGATGCAGCCCGGCGACAGCCTGCTGATCCGCAGCGAAAGGCCCGCGGGCCTGCTCTACCTCTTCGCGAATGACCTCTGGCAGACCTATGCGAATAATTCCGGCGAGTTGGAGCTCGAGCTGACGCGGCTGGAGGCGGATCCGGCGAGCCAGGAACCGCTCTGGCTCCTGCCGAGAAGCGGGCGGTGGCAGTTGCTCAGCGGCGGCGCGCGGCCCAGGATTCCGGCAGACGATCCCGACGTCGCGCTGGACATGCCTACAGCATCTCCGGCCGGAACTGCCGGCGCAGGTTGATGTGCCCGCCCGCGACCATGAAGACGCCGTCGCCCGTGTAGTGCAGCGTCTTCGGGTATTTCGGGCGCGGCGCGGCATGCGCCTTCACAACCTCCAGCACGAAGAAGCTGTATTTCCGCAGCAGGGAAGTATCCGCGACGCGGCATTCCAGGCTGACTGGGCATTCCGCGATCAGCGGCGCCTGCACCTGTTCGGCTTCCTCTGGGGTCAGGCCGAAGCGCTCGAACTTGTCGACCTCGGCGCCGGTGCAATTGCCGATGCCGGCGACCGTCTTCGCCATCTCCGCGGTCGGGACATTGATCACGCATTGGCGGGACCGGCGGATCATCTCGTAGCTGTGGTTGGCGCTGGTGATGAAGCAGCCGACGCGCGAGGGCTCGAACTCCATCACCGTGTGCCAGCCCATGGTCATGATATTCCCAGCGCCTTTCCAGGCGCTGCTGACCAGCACGATCGGCCCCGGCTCCAGGTAGCGGCGGATCTGCCAGACCGGGAAATCCTGCTTGCGGTAGGTTTTCATGCGGCGGTCTCCGGAGACATCCGCCAGGGGTAACACGCGCCGCGGCGAAAGGGTTTGCCCGCGCCGTGCTAGTCCTGGTGGCGCGCAACCGCCCTGAAAGGGACCACGCCCATGCCCACCTCCCGCCGCGGCCTCGCCGCATTGCCGCTGCTGGCGGCGACGCCCGCGCAGGCGCAGCCGGCCCGCGATCTCGCGCGGGAGGAACGCAACCGCGCGCTCGTCATCGAATTCTACGAAGCGGTCTTCCAGCGTCATGACCTCGGCGTCGCGGAACGGTTGCTCGGCGAGACCTATATCCAGCACAATCCGCGCGTGCCGGATGGGCGCGACGCCTTCCTGGCCGCCTTCCGCCGCATCTTCGCGGCCAATCCCCAGGCCCATTCCCGCATCGTACGCAGCGCGGCGGATGGCGACCTCGTCTATCTGCACGTGCATGCACGGTCGAACCCAGGCGATCGCGGCCGGGCAATCGTCGATATCTTCCGCGTCGCCGAGGGCCGGATCGTCGAGCATTGGGACGTGGTCCAGGAAGTGCCGGAGACCTCGGCCAACACCAACACCATGTTCTGACGCAGGGCGCTCAGAGACCTTTTGGAAAAGGCGGCGGCGGAGGGCTGGCGAGGGATTTTCCCGCAGCCTTTTCCAAAAGGTCTCTCGGTGGCCCAGCGCCGTCAGCGCGACCCGCCGCTGACCACCAGGCACTGCTTGGTCAGCATCGCGCTGTCATCGGCGGCCAGGAACAGCGCCACCTTTGCGACATCCTCCGGCGTGATCATGTCCGGCAGGCATTGGCGGGCGAGCCCGGCGGCGATCCGGCCCTCATCCTGGTACCAGAGCCGACGCTGGCGCTCGGTGATCACCATCGCCGGTGCGATCGCGTTCACCCGGATCCGGTCCAGCCCGACCCGGCGCGCGAGCGAATTGGTGAAGCCGACCATCGCCGCCTTGGCGGCGGCATAGGCTTCGAGATCCGGCACCCCGTTCATCCAGGCGACGGAGGACATGTTGATGATCGAGCCACCGCCGCGCTCGCGCATCTGCGGCACCACCGCCTGCGCCGCGAAATAGGCGTGGCGCAGATTGACCGCCATCGTCCAGTCGAACTCTGACGCTGAGACCGAGGCGAAGTCCTGCCGCTGATCGTTGGCGGCGTTGTTCACCAGCGCCGCGGCCGGACCGAGCCTGGCCCGCACCGTCTCCAACGCTTCGCGCAGCGCCGCGATATCCGTCAGGTCGCAGGCGACGAAGAGCGGGCGCACGCCATGCTCATGCGCCAGTGCCTCGACAAGCGCCGTGCCGACCTCCTCCTGGATGTCGAGGAAGGCCACCCGCGCCCGATTGACGGAAAAGCCGCGCACGAAAGCCTCGCCGATGCCGCTGGCACCGCCGGTCACGATGACCACCTTCCCCTCGAGGCTGGCGTAGCGGGTGAAACTCGTCATGCGATCAGCCTTTCGGTCGCGGGGTCGAACAGGCAGAGCTTGCGGGTGTCGAGCGCGAAGCGCGCCGGCGCACCGACCGGCAGCCGTATATCGGGCGAGACCCGGCCGAGCAGCGCCTCCCCACCGAGACGCATCAGCACGATGGTCTCGGCGCCGGTCGGCTCCGTCATCTCGACCGGTGCCTCGATCGGCACCGAGTGCCGCGCATCGGCACCGAAGCGGCGATCGGCTTCGGCAATGCATTCGGGGCGGATGCCGAGCACCACCTCCCGGTCGCGGAAGGGACCGGCGCGCGCGGCGAGTTCCTCCGGCACCGGCAGGCGAATCTCGTCCGGCCGGCCGGCGCCGATGAT
Organism: Plastoroseomonas hellenica; assembly: GCF_018129085.1. Taxonomy (GTDB): domain Bacteria; phylum Pseudomonadota; class Alphaproteobacteria; order Acetobacterales; family Acetobacteraceae; genus Plastoroseomonas; species Plastoroseomonas hellenica. Next base: position 177,241 of record NZ_JAAGBB010000007.1, on the reverse strand, counting down.
CGCGGCCAGCCCCTCGGCGCCGCCGGTGAGACGGGCGGCCACCGTGTTCATCGGCGGCGCACCCATGAAGCGCGCGACGAAGAGCGTGGCAGGTCGGTTGTAGATCGTCTCCGGATCGGCGAATTGCTGCACCTCCCCCTGGTGCATGACCGCGATGCGGGTCGCCATGGTCATCGCCTCGATCTGGTCATGCGTCACATAGACCATAGTCGCGCCGATGCGGCGATGGAGCTGCTTGATTTCCATCCGCATCTCGACGCGGAGCTTGGCATCGAGGTTGGAGAGCGGCTCGTCGAACAGGAACAGCATGGGGTCGCGCACCAGCGCACGCCCCATCGCGACACGCTGCCGCTGCCCGCCGGAGAGCTGCGAGGGCTTGCGGTTCAGCAGTGCCTCGATCTGCAGCAGCCGCGCGACGCGCGCGAGCGCCTCCTCCTGCTGCGGGCGCGGCACGCGGCGGCACTCCATCCCGAAGGTGATGTTCTGCCGCACCGTCATCGTCGGATAGAGCGCGTAGGACTGGAACACCATCGCGATGTCGCGGTCCTTGGGGGCGACGTCGTTCACCACCCGGCCGCCGATCTCGACCGTCCCCTCTCCGGCCTTCTCGAGGCCGGCGATGACGTTGAGCAGCGTGGACTTGCCGCAGCCCGAAGGCCCGACCAGGACGAGGAATTCGCCGCTGCCGATCTCGAGGTCGATGCCCTTCAGCACCTCCTGCGCGCCGAAGCGCTTGCGGAGGCGAGCGATGCGCAGAGCCGACATGATTGATCCCCTCCCGCCTATTTCACGGCGCCAGCGGTGAGGCCGCGCACGAAGTACTTGCCGCCGAACAGGTAGACCAGCAGGGTCGGCAGCGCCGCGATCAGCACCGCGGCACTCTGCACCCCGTATTGCGGCGCCTCGGAGACCGAGACCGAGAGCGCGATCAGCGCTGCGGTCACCGGCTGCTGCGCGCCGCTCGTGAAGGTGACGCCGTAGAGGAACTCGTTCCAGATATGGGTGAACTGCCAGATCACCGTCACGATCAGGATCGGAGGCGAGAGCGGCAGCACGATGCGCCAGAAGATCCGGAAGAAGCCCGCGCCGTCGATCTTCGCCGCCTTCAGCAGCTCCTGCGGGATGGCTGTGTAGTAGTTGCGGCAGAACAGCGTGGTGAAGCTGATCCCCTGCACGACATGGATCAGCACGAGGCCGGCGATGGTGTTCGTGAGGCCGAGGTCGCGCAGCACCAGCGTCCAGGGCACCAGCTTCATCTGCTCCGGCAGGAAGACGCCGAGGGTGATGATCCCGAACACCCAGTTGTCGCCCCGGAACCGCCAGAGCGCGAGCGAGTATCCGTTCAGCGCGCCGAGCAGGGTCGAGATGATGGTCGCCGGCACCACCATCAGGAAGGAGTTCCACATATAGGGCGAGATGCCCTCGCATCGCCGCGCGATGCAGTAGCTGCCCCAGGCCCGTTCGAAATTCCCGAAGGCGAGCTCCCGCGGCAGCCCGACGACCGAGGTCGCGCCGATGTCCTCGGCCGTGCGGACGGAATTCAGGACCACGACCAGCAGCGGCACCAGGTAGAAGGCAGCGAAGCCCGCCAGCAGTGCATAGATCAGAACCCGCGCCGGCGTCAGGCGATCAGCCATGGCGCGCCTCCCGATGCCGGCGCCACCGCATGAAGCCGAAATAGGGAACCAGCACCAGGAGCAGCGAGAGCAGCATCATCACCGCGGCCGCGGAGCCACGGCCAAGCAGCCCGCGCTGGAACATCAGGTCGTAGACCACGAGGGCGGGAAGCTGCGTCGCGATCCCCGGCCCGCCGCCGGTCAGCGCGCGCACCAGGTCGAAGGTCTTGATCGTGTACTGCAGCAGGATGACCAGGACCGCGATGAAGATCGGCCAGATCGCCGGCAGCACGACGCGGCGGTAAATGCGCCAGGGCCCCGCGCCATCGACCTGGGCCGCCTTGTACAGATCCGCATCCACCGAGCGGATGCCAGCGAGGAACAGCGCCATGGCGAAGCCCGAGGCCTGCCAGGCGCCGGCGATGACGATCGTGTAGATCGCCATCTCCCGATCGACCAGCCAGTCGAAGCGGAACCCACCCCAACCCATGCTTCGCACCAGGCGCTGGATGCCGATGGAGGGGTTCAGCAGCCAGGCCCAGACCGTGCCGGTGACGACGAAGGAGACCGCCATCGGATAGAGATAGATGGTACGGAACAGGTTCTCCCCGCGGACGCGCTGATCGATGAGCACGGCCAGCAGCAGGCCGAGCGCCGTGGTCAGCACGACGAAGCCGGCGCCGTAGATCAGCAGGTTGTCGGTCGCGATCTGCCAGTTCCGCGAATTCAGCACCGCCGTGTAGTTGCGTAAGCCCACCCACTCGTAATCCGGCATCAGGGTCGATGCGGTGAAGGACATCCAGGTCGTATAGCCGGTGAAGCCCAGCACATGGACGACGCTGACCAGGAGCGGCGGCCACAGCACGAGATGCGGCAGCCAGCGCCCGATGGCATCACGCCAGGCAGGCCGTGCCGCAGCCCGGCGCGCGGCGGCGCGCGGGGCATCGAGCGCCGGTGCGGCCGGGGCGGTCGCCGGGCCTGGATCCGGAGTCATCGGGTTCAGCGCGCGGCTTCGACCGCCTCGGCAAGGCGCTGCTGGCCCTGCTCGGGACGCAGCGACCGGTTGTGCACGAACTCGGTCAGCACATCGATCATCGCCGCAGACATCTGGTTGGTCTGCGCCATGTTGTGCGCCAGACTCAGCACGGATTGCCCGGCCTGGACGGCGGCGGCGAGCGAGGCGGCCGCTTCCCGCTGGCCGGTGGACCAGCCGGCGCCGGAGAGATCCATGTCGGTGCGCACCGGGATGGAGCCGGTGATCTGCGAATACATCTCCTGCACGCGGGGGCTCATCACCAGGTTCGCCATCAGGGTCTGCCCGGCCTGGAACTCCGGTTCGCGCCGGCGCCAGAAGATGAAGGCGTCGGCGTTCAGCACGAAGCAGGGGCGTCCATTGTCCACCGGCACCTGGCCGACCAGGTAGTCCTGGTCCGAGAAGCCGGCATGGCGGATGACGCCCTGCGCCCAGCCGCCCATCATGAGCATGCCCATCTCGCCCCGGACGAAGCGCGGTAGGAAGGTGCTGTAATGCTGGCCGGAGGCCGCCGGATCCATCCACTCCGAGATCATGCGAAGCTGGCGGAAGGCGCCCAGCACCTCCGCCCCGCGCAGCGCGCCGTCGTCGAGCTCCATGATCGCCTTGCGGTAGGTCGCGGGGTTGATCCCGGCCAGCGCGCATTCGAATTTCTGCCCGTCATCCCAGCGGATGCCGCCATTGGCGACCGGCGTGATGCCGGCCGCCTTCATCCGTGCCGCGAGGTCGTTGAACTCGGCCCAGGTCTTCGGCAGCGCGGTGGCGCCGACCCGCTCCATCGCGCGGCGCGAGGCGAAGAGCGTGTTGGTGCGGTAGACCTGCAGCGGCAGCGCGGCCCAGCGGCCCTGCGGCTTGTGCAGCCGCGCGAGGTCGGGCGCCACCACCTGCTCATAGCCCGCGGCCGCGACGAGTTGCGTCAGGTCGACGGTCGGCGCGATGCGGGACCAGGCGGCGATCTCCGGCCCCTTGAGCTGGGACGCCGCCGGCGGATTGCCCGCCAGGATATCGGCGCGGAGCTTGTTCATCATCTCGGTGGTGAAGCCGGGGACCGGATTGTGCTCCCAGACGCCGCCCTCGGCGGTGAAGACCTCACCGAGCCGGCTGATGGCGGCGCCGTCGCTGCCGGCGCTCCATTGCGAGATGACGGTGATGCGCGGGCGCGGCGCGCTCGCCTGGGCCATCGCCACAGAAGGCACGGCCAGCAGGCCGGCGGCTGCGAGCAGCCCGCGGCGATGGGTGGTGGCAGACATCGTTTCCTCCAGGATCCGGGCCGCTTCGTCGCGGCCCTCTCTTTGTCGTCATCCTCCGCCTCCCGATCGACGCGGAGCAAATCGACAATTGTTGATCCTGGTCGGGCTACCCGCGCGATTCCTTCGCGCCGCTAAGCCATGAGGCTGAAAATACTTGGGGCGCGGCCAGCCTGCCGGCCAGCCACGCCCCGTTTCCGTCGAAGCCTTGGGATCAGGTCCCGACTTCGCCGCCATCCTTCTTGACGATCGCGATCACCGAAGGCCGCGGCGGCACGCCGGCCTGGAAGTCGGGCCAGCGGGTCGAAGGCTGCTCGAAGGTGCTGCCGGTGTCGTCGCCGGGGTGCTGGATGGCGAGGAACAGCGTCTTGTCATCCGGCGCGAAGCGCGGCCCGCAGACCTCGGCCCCCGTCGGCGCCTGGTAGAAGAGCCGGGTCAGCGCCCGGCCCGCGCCGGCGGTATCGGTCGCATAGACACCATCTGCAATGCCCGCGGCGGTCGGCGCACCGTCGGTCGCGATCCAGAGCCGTCCCTTGGCGTCGAAGGCGCAGTTGTCCGGGCAGGAGAGCCAGCCCTGGTCGCTGGTCGCGCGGTGATACTGTGCGCCGGCATCCTGGCCGGGCTTGCCGGCCATCAGGAAGATCGCCCAGCGGCCGCCCTCGGTCGCGGCATGATCGAAGCCATTGCCGGCGGCGGGCGGGATCAGCTCGATCACATGGCCATGGTTGTTGCGCGGGCGCGGATTGGCCGGGCTGACCTGCTGCGCGGTACGGTTCGAGTTGTTGGTCAGCATGACATAGACGCGGTTGTTGACCGGGTTGGTCTCCACGTCCTCCGGCCGGTCCATCGGCGTCGCCTCCAACAGGTCGGCGGCGCGGCGGGTGTTGATCAGCACCTCGGCCTGATTGGCGAAGCCATTGGCCGCGGTCAGCGGGCCCTGGCCATGCACGATCGGCAGCCATTCCAGCTTGCCGTCATCCTGTAGCTTCGCGACGAAGAGCGTGCCCTCGTCCAGCAGGTCGCGGTTCGCGGCGCGGTCATTCGGGTTCCAGGGCCGCGCGGTGACGAACTTGTAGAGGTAGTCGAAGCGCTCGTCGTCGCCGGAGTAGAAGACCACGCGCCCATCATGGTTCACGACATGGGTCGCGCCCTCATGCTTGAAGCGGCCGAGCGCGGTGCGCTTCACCGGCTGGCTCTGCGGATCATAGGGGTCGTATTCGACCACCCAGCCGAAGCGGTTCGGCTCGTTCGGCTCCTTGTCGAGGTTGAAGCGGTCCTCGAAGCGGCCCCAGCCATATTGCGCCTCGGCCACGATGCCGTAGCGGCGATAGGCATCCTTCTGGGCGCCGGTGGTCGCGGCGGCACCGCCGAAATAGTAGTTGAAGTTCTCTTCCGCGATGATGACCGTGCCCCAGGGCGTATTGCCGCCGGCACAGTTGTTCAGCGTGCCGAGCACCAGCCGGCCGGTCGGGTCGGCATTGGTCTTCAGGAGGTCATGGCCGGCCGCCGGGCCGCTGACGCGCATCGGCGTCTCGCCGGTGATGCGGCGGTTGTAGCGGCTGCCCTTCACATAGGACCAGCGGCCGCCCTCGCGGCGGATCTCCACCACGGTATGGCCATGCGCCAGGCGCTCGGTCCGCGACTGCTCGGCGGTCGGGCGCAGCCGGGCGGCGCGGCCGCTGCCTATCCCTGGGAACATGAGCTGGGTGTCGGTGTATTCGTGGTTCACGCAGAGCAGCCCGTGCTCGGCGTTCCGCGACCCCTGCGGCAGCGGCTGGAAGTCGATGTAGTCATTGTTGTAGCCGAACTGGCCGGCCTGGCTCGCCGGGGTCTGCGCGTTCGGGTCGAAATCCGGGGCGTCGCCGAGCAGCGGGTCGCCCCAGCGGATCAGCACCTGGACCTCATAGCCCTCCGGCACCGCGTCGCGCTGGCTGAGCTGGTGACGGATCTCCGGGAAGGTCAGGGTGGAGGGCCCGCCCGCCGCCGGCACTTGGGCCAGCGCCGGCTCGGCCGCCGCGACGAGCTGGTCGGCCAGCGTCGCGGCGCCGGCGACGCCAAGCAGCGCGGCACGGCGCGAGAGGCGGCGTTCGATCAGATCGCCGATGCTCTCCCGGACCTCGGGGTTGCTGCCGATATCTTCAATTTCGATGGGCTTGTCCGCGGGCATGGCTCGCTCCCCAGGGGTGGCTGGCGGGGGAGCGATAGACGCACGGGACGACACCCGCGTGACAGAAAGATTTCAATTCAGTGACGCTCTGTGCCCGCCAATTCCTGGCTTGTCGGTACGCCGGCCCGCTACCATGACTCAACGAAAAATAGGGGACGATCCATGTTCATGCCACGGCGCGGCCTGCTGGCGACGATCGTGATGCCTGCCATCTCGCAGGCGCAGCCCGCGGTCCCAGCCACGCCGGTGCGCTTCATCACGCCCTTCGCGGCCGGCGGCGGGGTCGACACCTTGGTCCGGCTGCTTTGCGCCAAGCTGGCGGAGCTCTCCGGCCAGTCCTTCCTGGTGGACAACCGGGCAGGCTCCGGCGGCAATATCGGTACGCTCGCCATCGCCCGGGCACCGGCCGACGGCTCGGTGATCGGGCTCGGCTCGGTCTCCTCGATGGCGATCTCGCCGACGCTCCGCCCTGACCTGCCCTTCGATGTCGAACGCGACTTCACCTATATCGCCGGGCTCTGGCAGTTGCCGAACCTGCTGATCGTGAACAACGACGTGCCCGCGCGGAGCGTGCCGGAACTGATCGGCCTGATCCGCCGCAACCCCGGCGTCTACACCTTCGCCAGCCCGGGCTCCGGCACCACGGTGCATCTCTCCGGGGAGATGCTGAAGCAGATGGCCGGCCTCGACATGCTGCACGTGCCCTATCGCGGCGGTGCCCAGGCGCATATCGATCTGATGGCCGGCCGCGTCCACATGATGCTCGACAACATCCCGCAGGGCCTGGCCGAAGCTCGCGACGGCAAGGTCCGTGCCCTTGCGGTGACCGGCCGGGAGCGCAATCCGCAGGCGCCGGAGATCCCCGCGATGGCGGAGTTTCTGCCGGGCTTCGAGATCACTTCCTGGGCCAGCATGATCGGCCCCGCCGGCCTGCCGGCGCCGATCGTCGCGCGGCTGTCCGCCCTCGCCCGCGCCGCCTTGCAAAGCCCCGATTTGCTGGAGCGCTTCGGCGAGAACGGCGCCCTGCCCTGGTGGACCACGCCGGAGGCGCTGGTCGCCTTCCGGCGCGCGAGCGAGGCGCAGCTCGCACCCGTGATCCGCGCCTCCGGTGCACGGATCGAATAGCCTGGCATCGTCATGACCGGGACCGCAGACGTCGCCCGCGCGCGCTGGCCCGGCGTGACCATCGCCCATTGCCGGCACCCGCCCTGGGAGGCTCGGGACGGCGTCCAGGCGGCCGCGCCTGAGGCTATCGCCTATGTCACGAACATAGTGCCGGCGCGGCGGCTCGGCCAAATCGACGACATCGTGCCGCTGGTGGCCTTTCTGGCGGCGCCCCGCGCGCAATGGATCAGCGGGCAGACCATCTGGATCAACGGCGCCTACGGCACGCGCTGAGGATGGCGCCATCCCCTACGCCATGGGCTCGGCATCCAGCCGGGCCACGCCATCAAGGCCCGGTACGGCGGCCGGATAGCGCTGGAGCACCAGCGGGTCATGCCCCGGCACGATATGTGCCGGCGTATCGGCCAGGCGGCGCATCGCCTCATAGCCTTCGAGCGTATCCCCGACATTGTAGGCGATCGGGAAAGGCCGGCCCTGCTCCATATTCTCGTAGTAATGCGAGGCATCCGAGGCGAGGACGACCCAGCCGCGGCGCGTGCGGACCCGCGCGAATTGCAGCCCCCGCGAATGCCCGCCGACGAGATGGAGGCTGAGCCCGGGCGCGAGCTCGGACGCACCGTCATGGAACTGCACGCGGCCTTCGAAGACGCGGTGGACCATGGCCGTCACGTCCTCCGCTTCGAAGGGCAGCCGGAGATGCGGGTGGCACATGCAGCGGCCGGTGCAGTAGCGCATCTCTGTGTCCTGCACGTGGTAGCGGGCGCGGGGGAACAGCGTGTGGTTGCCCGCATGGTCGTAATGCATATGGCTCAGGATGACGTCCTGCACGGAATCCGGCTCGACCCCGATGGCCTTCAGGCCCTCGGCCACCGGACGCAGCATGCGACGGCCACGCTTGGCGGCCATCGCTTCGTCGAATCCGGTATCGAGGATGTAGGTCCGCCCCTCGCCCCGAATCGCCCAGACGAAATAATCCATCGGCATCGGCCCGTCATGCGGGTCGCCGCCCAGGAAATTGTCGCTTCGCCGCCGCTCGTGATGGGCGTAGCGCACGGCGTAGATCTCGTAATGGGACATGTTGTCGCTCCTCCCCCTGGCGGCTCAGGCGCCGCGAACCAGGCCACAGCCGCCCTCCTGCAGCGGGCGCCACGCCTCCTCGGGCGGAACCGTGCTGATCAGCTTATAGTAATCCCATGCGCCCCGGCTCTCTCCCGGGCGCTTCACCTCGAAGAGATAGGCGGGGCTCACCACCCGCCCGTCCTCGCGCAGGGTCGCGCCGCCGAAGGCATCGTCCTCGACCGGCATCGTCTTCATGCGGGCGACCACCGCGGCGCCGGAGCGCTTGGCCTCCGCGGCACCGATCGCGGCCACCGCCTTCAGGTAGTGCAGGGTGGCGGAATAGGTGGCCGCCTGCGACATGTTGGGCTTCGATTGCCGGCTGAAGCCGGAGGCGACGACCCGCTCCGACAGCGCGCGCGTCCGGTCGTTCAGGTCCCAGTAGAAGCTTTCGGTCAGCGTCAGCCCCTGCGCCGCCTCGAGGCCGAGGGCGTGCACGTTGTTGATGAAGAGCAGCAGCGCCACCATGCGCTGGCCGCGTCGCGTCAGCCCGAATTCGCCGGCCTGCTTGATGCAGTTGACGAGATCGTCGCCGGCATTGGCCAACCCCACGACCTTGGCGCGGGAGGCCTGGGCCTGCAGCAGGGCGGAGCTGAAATCGGAGCTCGGGAAGGGCATGGCGACGCTGCCGACGACCCGCCCGCCGGCGCGCGTGACGAAGGTGGTGGCGTCATCCTGCAGCGCCTTGCCGAAGGAGTAGTCGGCGCGGATGAAGAACCAGGTGTCGCCGCCCGCGCGCACCACGGCCGTACCCGTCGAACGGGCCAGCATGTAGGTGTCATAGGCCCAGTGGACAGTGTTCGGGGTGCAGCTGCGGCCGGTGAGTTCCGCCACCGCCACGTTGCTGGCCAGCATGACCTTGTCGCGCTCGCGCACCAGGTTGTTCAGCGCGAGTGCGATGGCCGAGCCCTGGATGTCGAGCAGCACATCCACGCCCTGCTCGAACCATTGCCGGGCGATGCTGACGCCGAGATCGGGCCGGTTCTGGTGGTCGGCACTCACGATCTCCACAGTGAGGCCATTGGCCGCGGCGAATTCGGCAACAGCCTGCCGCACGCAGGCGACGGAGCCGACGCCGCCGTTGTCGCGGTAGGTGCTCGACTGGTCGTTGAGCACGCCGAGCCGGATCACCGGCTGAGGCTGACCCAGGGATGGCCGGGTGGCGGTCATGGTCGCCCCACCGGCAAGAACCGCGCGCCTCGTGAACATGTTTGGTTTCCTCCCCTCCCAGATTTCCTGGCTGCGGCGTCAGCTTCCGTCCTTAGCCGGCGGCCGCCTGGCCGATCCGCGCTCGCCTGGCCCCGGGCTGGGACGCCGCGCCGAACGGCGCTCGGCTGCCGCCCGGATATCCTCGGTGACGACGTGCACCCGGCTTTCATAGGCATGGCGGATGTGCAGCCTGGCCGCCGCTTCAGCTTCCGCCGGATCGCGCGCCTGGATCGCTGCCACGATGGCTTCGTGCTCACGCAGCGCGACCTCGGCCCTGCCGGGGGCGTGGTAGGTGGTCCGCCCGAGCAGCGGCACGAAGTTCAGCAGCGTCCGCAGGCTCTTCAGCAGGAAGCGGTTATGCGCCGCCTGGTAGATCTGCTCGTGCAGGGCCTGGTTCTCCCGCGCGTGAGCGCGCGGGGCGTCAGGCAGCTTGCGCATGGCGTCGAGCGTCGATGCCAGGATGCGGCGTTCCGTGTCATCCGCGTTCCGGGCAGCGAGTGCCGCCGCGGTTCCCTCCAGGCTCTCCCGGGTCGCGTAGAATTCGCCGATCGCGCGGAGATCATAGAGCGCGACCGAGAGACCGCCGCCCGGAGCATGCTCCAGCAGGCCTTCCGCCTGCATGCGCCGCATCGCCTCCCGCACCGGGGTGCGGCTGATGCGCAGCCAGGCGGAGACTTCCGGCTCCATGACGCGCTGGCCGGGCTCGAGCGTGCCCTCGCGGATCGCCTCGTGCAGCATGTCATAGGCCCAGTCGCTGCGGCCGCGGCCGCCGCGTTCGTCGTCCCCGTCGCCGCGCTCCGGGATGTCGAGACTCATGCGCTTGTCGCTCCATGCCCACATCGTCGGGCTCGGCACCTATAGGGGCACGCTGCCGGCCGCCTCAAGAAGAATCTGCACACTCGTGCATACACGAGTATTGACACGCATTCCCTGGGGCGACATCCTTTCGCCAACGAAGGACAACGCCGCGATACGGGCGGCGTAGAGGAGGATCCGCGCCGATGCCGAACGCCGCCCAATACGACGTCATCGTGGTTGGAGCCGGAAATGCCGCGCTCTGTGCGGCGCTCTCCGCGCGCGAACAGGGTGCCCGGGTGCTCGTGCTCGAAAAGGCGAGCGAGGAGGAGCGCGGCGGCAATTCCACCTTCACCGCCGGCGGCTTCCGCTTCGTCCATGACGGGCTCGAGGATCTGCGCCAGGACGTGCTGGTCGACCTGTCCGAGGCCGAGGCGGGCCAGATCTACATCCCGCCGCTGCCCTCCGACCTCTACATGACCGACCTGATGAAGGTGACGGAGAACCTCTCCAACGAGGACCTCGCCGAGTTGCTGATCGGGCGTTCCCGCGAGACGGTGGTGTGGATGCGCAGCAAGGGCGTGCGCTTCATCCCGATGTTCGGGCGCCAATCCTATGTGGTGAACGGCAAGCACCACTTCTATGGCGGCGTGAACATCGAAGCCGTCGGCGGCGGCTGGGGGCTGGTGGATTTCCTCATCAAGGCCGCGGAGCGTGCGGGCATCGACATCCGCTACGGCACCGGCCTGCGCAAGCTGCTGCAGGCGCAGAGCGGCGAGGTCACCGGCGTGCTCGCCTTCGGTCCCAAAGGCTATGAGGAGATCGCGGCGAAAGCCGTGGTGCTGGCCTGCGGCGGCTTCGAATCCAATCCGGAGATGCGCACCCGCTATTTCGGCCCGGGCTGGGAGCTCTGCCGCGTGCGCGGCACCAAGCACAACACCGGCGATGGCATTCGCGCCGCGCTCGATATCGGCGCCCAGGCCTATGGCGGCTGGTCCACCTGCCATGCCGTGCAGTGGGATATCAGCGCACCGCCCTTCGGGGATCGGGTGGTGCTGGACAATTTCCAGAAGCACTCCTACCCGCTCGGCATCATCGTCAATCTCGAAGGCAATCGCTTCGTCGACGAGGGCGCGGATTTCCGCAACCATACCTATGCGAAGTACGGCCGCGAGGTGATGAAGCAGCCGGGACGCGCCGCGGTGCAGATCTTCGACAGCCAGACCATCAAGATGGTCCGTGACGAATACCGCATCAAGCAGGTGACCAAGGCCGAGAGCGACACGATCGAAGGGCTGGCGCGCGCGCTCGACATCGATGCCGAGGGCCTGCAGCGCACCGTCGCCGCCTACAACGCAGCCTGCCAGCCGGGCGACTACAACCCCGCCATCCTGGACGGCAAGGGCACCAAGGGCATCAGCCCGCCCAAGTCCAACTGGGCGCTGCCGATCAACGAACCGCCCTATTATGGCTTCGTCGTCACCTGCGGCATCACCTTCACCTTCGGCGGCCTCAAGATCAGCACGCAGGGCGAGGTGCAGGACACCACCGACGCCACCATCCCCGGGCTCTACGCCGCCGGCGAGCTGGTCGGCGGCATCTTCTACCAGAACTACCTCGGCGGCGCCGGGCTGATGTCGGGTTCGGTCTTCGGCCGGCTGTCCGGACGTTCGGCCGGGCTCTACGCCACGCAGGCCGTCACCGCGGCCGCGGCGGAGTAGTGCCATGGACGTCGCGGGAAAGATCTACCTGATCACCGGCGGTGCGAGCCTGATCGGCTCGCACCTGACGGATGCGCTGCTGGCTGCCGGCGCCAGCGAGGTGCGGCTGCTCGACAACTTCTCCCTGGGCACGCCTGATACCATCGCGCATCTGCTCGACGACACCAGGGTGACGCTGATCCGCGGCGACATCCTGCGGCTGCCCGAGCTGCTGGACGCGGCGCAGGATGCCGACGGGATCTTCGCCCTGGCCGGCTTCCTCACCATCCCCATGTTCGCCAACCCGTCGCTCGGCGTGCAGGTCAATACGGTCGGGCTGCTGAACACGCTGGAGGCGGCACGCTTCGCCAAGGTGCGGCGGGTGGTGTTCTCCTCCTCGGTCGCCGCCTATGGCAATGCCGAGGCCGAGGTGCTGGCCGAAGACGCGCCGACCGTCACCGCGTCCCTGTCGCCGGTCACCGCCGTCTATGGCGTCAGCAAGCTGTTCGGCGAAAGCCTCTGCCGCCTTTACGCGCAGAAATTCGGGCTGGAGTTCAACGCCCTCCGCTTCGCATCGGTCTATGGCGAGCGCCAGCATGCGCGCGCGGTGAATGCGAACTTCATCGCCGAGACCTATGAGCGCGTCCGCCGGGGCGAGCAGCCCATCATCATCGGCGATGGCCGGGAAGTGCATGACTATACCCATGTGACCGACATCGCGGCCGGCTGCCTCGCCGCCATGGCGAGCGAGAAGAGCGGCGCCGTCATGAACCTGGCGACCGGTGTGGACTCCACCCTGACCGATGTGGTGCAGGCGGTGCTGCGCATCTGCGGCTCAGACCTGCAGCCGGAATATCGGCCGGATACGCGCGCGGTCCGCTCCGCCGGCGGCACCCATCTCGGCTTCAGCCGCGGCCGCGCGGAAGCGACGATCGGCTGGGTGCCCAGGATCAACCTCGAAGACGGCATCCGCCGCTACATCGCCTGGCGGGAGACGCGATCGCAGTAGGAGCCCATCCACGGCTGGAGGAAACGATCATGAACATCGCCACCACGCCCGCTGAGGCCAGCACTGCGCCCCTCGCCCGCCGCATCGCCGACTTTGCCGTTGCACTGGATTACGACCTGATCCCCGCCAAGGTGCGGGAACGCGCGCGCATCCAGATGCTGGATGGGCTCGGCGTCGGCCTCGCCTCCAATGCCTATCCCTTCGCAGCACGGGCGATGGCCGGTATCCAGGCGCTCGGCGGTGCCGGCGACTGCGGCGTGCTTGGGCGACCGGAGCGCCTGCCGCTGCGCGATGCCGCCTTGGCGAACGGCATCCTCATCCACGGGCTCGATTTCGACGACACCCACCTCGCCAGCATCGTGCACGCGACCGCCGCCTGCCTGCCCTGCGCCCTCTCGCTCGGCGAGCATCTCGGGGCGCATGGGCGGGATGTGCTGGTGGCCTATGCCGCGGGCATGGAGGCGGCGATCCGCATCGGCGCCGCGGTGAAGGGCGGCTTCCATCACGCCGGCTTCCACGCCACCGGCATCGTCTCCCATTTCAGCAGCGCGATCGTCGCCGGCAAGCTGCTGGGGCTGACGGTGGAGCAACTCGTCTCCGCCCAGGGGATCGCGGCGAGCACCGCCGCCGGCGTGCAGGTCTTCCTCGAGGAAGGCGCCTGGACCAAGCGCTTCCACCCCGGCTGGGGCGCCGTCGCCGGCATCACTGCGGCGCATCTGGCGCAGCACGGCTTCGTCGGGCCCTCGCGGCCCTATGAGGGCAAGTTCGGGCTGCTGGAGACGCATCTGCAGACGCATGCCGGAGAGGCGGATCCGGCGCTGATCGCCGATGCGCTCGGCCAGCGCTGGGACCTCGCGGACACCGCCATCAAGCCCTATCCGGTGTGCCACTTCATCCATGGTGCCGCCGACGCCGCGCTGGAACTGCGGGCGGAGGTGCCGGACCCGCGGGCGATCCGCAGCATCCGTATCCTGCTGCCCGGGCCGACCCTGCCGATCGTCGCCGAGCCGGCTGCCGACAAGGCGCGGCCGCAGACCGACTACGCCGCGAAGTTCAGCGCCCCCTTCGTCATCGCCACCTGCCTGCTGCGCGGCCGCTTCGGCCTGGCGGAGCTGGAGCCGGCGCCGCTGGCCGATCCCGAGGTACTGGCGCTCTCAGCCCGCAGCCACTGCGAGGCCGATCCCGACACCGCCTTCCCCGCCTATTTTTCCGGCGGCGTGGAACTGGAATTGTCGGATCGCCGACGGCTGCGCCGACATGTCCGGGTGAACGGCGGCGCCGGTGAGCGCGCGCTGAACATTGCCGGTGCCTCATCAAAATTCCTCGCGGCCGCCGGCATGCATCTCCCGCCCGCCGCCGCGCGGCGCGCCTGCGATGCGGTGCTGGCGATCGACATGAAGCCGTTGCGCGAGACCATGCCCGCGCTGGTCGGAGGCTGACCCGATGCCTGCTCCGCCATTGTCCCGCCGCGCTGCCCTCGCCCTGCCGGCGCTGCTCGCCCTGCCGCGCGATGCCCGCGCCGCCTGGCCGGACAGGCCGATACGGCTCGTGGCCCCCTTCCCCGCCGGCAGCGGCACCGACATCCTGGCGCGGCTGCTCGCCGAGCCGCTCTCGGAGAGGTTCGGCCAGCCGGTGGTGGTGGAGAACCGTCCCGGTGGCAATGGCGTGGTCGGCAGCGGCGTGGTCGCCACCGCGGCGGCGGATGGCAACACGCTGCTGATGTTCGGCACCAGCGCCGCGGCGATCAACCCGCATCTCCTGCGCCGCCTGCCCTATGATCCGATCCGCGATTTCGCACCGATCGGCAGCATCGCCGAGCAGCCCTACATCCTGGTGGTGCCCCCGGACGCGCCGGGCCGCGATCTGAAATCCTGGCTCGCCGCCGCCCGCGCCCGCCCGCAGGGCCTGACGCTCGCCTATGGCAATGCCGGGTCGCAGATCATGGCGGCGATGCTGGCGCGCGACGCCGGGCTGCGGCTGACCCTGGTGCCCTATCGCGGCACTGCCGAGGCGATCACCGATGTCTCGGTCGGCCGCGTCGATTGCACCTTCGCCGATTTCGGCATCGGCATGGCGCAGCAGCATGCCGCCCGGGTGCGCGCGCTGGCCCAGACGGCCGCGACGCCCTCCCCGCTGGCGCCGGCAATACCGCCGCTGGCGAGCGAGGTGCCCGGCTTCGACGCCGGTGTCTGGTTCAGTCTCGTCGCCCCGGCGGCCACGCCACGGGAGATCCTGGAGCGCGCCGCGACCGTGCTGGATGAGGTGCTGGCCGCGCCGCGATTCCAGGAGAGGCTCGCCAATCTCGGCCTGACGCCGCTGCGCATGGGTCCGGCCGCGCTCGGCGCGCATCTGCAGCGGCAGCTCGCACTCTGGGGCGAACGGGTGCGGCTCGCCGGGATCGAGCCGCAATAGAGGGGCTATGGCGTCGATCAAGGGATAGCCGAAGCGGGGGGATCCAATGTCGCAGACACGCATGAGCCGACGGCCGTTGCTTGGGCTGGCGGCGGGCCTGATGGCAGGCAGGGCGACGGCCCAGTCGGCCTGGCCGCGCCAGCCTGTCCGCATCATCCTGCCGGCGGCGGGCGGTGGCTCCTCCGATCCGCTCGCGCGGTTCGCCGCGCAGGAATTCACCAGGCGCTTCGGGCAACCCTTCATCATCGAAAACCGCCCCGGTGCCTCCGGCAATGTCGGCATGGCGGCGGCGGCGCGGGCGCAGGCCGATGGCCACACGCTCCTGTTCAGTTGGGCCGGGCCGCTGGCCACCAACATGGCGCTCTATCGCAATCTGACCTTCCATTCGCAGCGGGATTTCGATCCGATCGCGCGCTTCGGCGCCATTCCCAATGCGCTGGTGGTGGGGAAGAACTCACCGGTGACCACGCTGGCAGGCTTCCTCGATATGGCGCGCGCCAATCCGGGCGGGGTCAGCTACGGCTCCACCGGCAGCGGCAGTTCGATGCATCTGGCGGGGGCGATGCTCGCGGCGGCGACGGGCACGCAACTGACCCATGTCCCCTACAGCTCGCCCGCGGCCGCGGTGACCGACGTGATCGCCGGGCGCCTCAGTGCCATGTTCCTCGGCGCTCCCGGCGCGGTGCCGCTGAGTCGCGGGGGAGAAATCCGCGTGCTGGCCGTTCTGGCCGAAAGCCGCGCCACCGTCCTGCCCGATGTCCCGACAACTGCGGAGCTGGGCTACCCGAGCGTGGTGATGGGCACCTGGTTCGCCTGGCTGGCGCCCAAGGGGACGCCGCGCCCGGTCATCGTCGCGCTCAACGCGGCCGCCAACGAGATCTTGGACAGCCCCGGGCGCGACTGGCTCCTGCAACAGGGGCTGGAGATCGGCGGCGACGCCGCCGGCGGGCCGCCGGAAAGCCTGGAGCGATTCCTCTCCAGTGAGATCGAGCGCCACGCGGCGCTGGTGCAATCGGCGAATATCAGCGTGGATTAGGCTCAAGCCCTTCCAAGATCTCCAGGATCGGTGGCGGCCGATGGGCGCGAACCAGCGGCAGCGCCTCCGAGAAGCGCTCCACCTCCACCAGGCAGGATTGCGCGGAGGGCCCCTGGCCGAGGCGAGAGGTGCCGATATCCGCGGTCAGCACGTTGCAATTGCCGTGCACGCAGAGGCTGCCCGGCATGCCCGGTTGCAGCGGGTCGAACCAGGCGCCGGTCGCCATCATGACCACGCCGCGCAGCAGCCGGTCGTCGAAGCGGAGACCCGCGAGGCAGGCACCGCGATCGTTGAACACCTTCAGGATCTCGCCGTCGCGGAGCCCCCGCGCCGCCGCGTCCTCGGGGTGCATCAGCAGCGGCTCCCGCCCGGCGATCTTGTCGGCCGCCGCGACCCGGCCGGGATCGAGCTGCCCGTGCAGCCGCGTCGCCGGCTGAAAGGACAGGAGGTGCAGCGGGAAGCGCTTTGCCGGCTCGGCCCCCAGCCATTCCCGCTGCGGGATCCAGACCGGGTGGCCTGGCGCGTCGTCATAGCCGAAGCCTGCCACCGTCGCGCTGAACAGCTCCACCTTGCCGGATGGCGTGTCGAGCGGATGCTCGGCCGGGTCGGCATGAAACTCGGCGAACTGGGTATAGGCCTCCTCCGGCGGGGGCGGCGGAGCTTCCCAGTAGCCCTGGGCCCAGAAGCTGTCGAAATCCGGCGTCTCCACACCCTGCCGCGCGCAGGCCTGGCGCCAGCGCTCGAAGAGATGGCGCAGCCAGGCATCCTCGTCGCGCTGCTCGGTGAAGCGATCGCGGTAGCCGAGCTCTTCGGCGATATCGGCCAGCCAGTCATGGTCGTTGCGCGCCTGCCCGACCGGCGCGATCGCCTGATGCATGGCGCGCAGGAAGCGGTCGCGGCCGGAGCTCGCGATGTCGTTCCGCTCGAGCGTCGTGGTCGCCGGCAGCACGATGTCGGCGTGACGCGCCGCCGCCGTCCACCAGGGCTCCTGCACAATCATGGTCTCGGCACGCGCCCAGGCGCGCAGCAGGCGGTTGAGGTCCTGGTGGTGATGGAAGGGGTTGCCGCCCGACCACCAGATGATGCGGGTGTCGGGCAGCGGCACCTCCCGGCCATTGTAGCTCAGGCTGCCGCCAGGGTTCTCCAGCATCTCGGTGATGCGCGCGACCGGGATGTAGCGCCCGACCGGATTGCGCGTGGCCGGCATGGAGAAGGACGGGTAGTCGCGGCGCGGGTTGCCCATGCCATTGACGCTGCCATAGCCGAAGCCGACCCCGAGCCCGGGCTTGCCGATGGTGCCGAGCATGGCCGCGATCGCGGTCAGCATCCACCAGGGCTGCTCCCCGTAATCGGCGCGCTGCAGCGACCAGGTGGAGGTCAGCATGGTCGGCTGCGCGGTGATCGCCCGCGCGATCGCGATGATGCGGTCGGCCGCGATGCCGGTGATGTCGGCCGCCCAAGCCGGCGTCTTCGCGAGACCGTCGCTTTCCCCCATCACATAGGCGCGGAGCTTGTCCCAGCCCACACAGTGGCTGGCGAGGAAGGCGTGATCCTCGCGCCCTTCCGCCACCATCCAATGCGCGATCGCGAGCAGCAGCGCGGTGTCCGTCCCCGGCCGGATCGGCACCCATTCGGCGTTGAGCCAATCCGGCATGTCGGCGCGATAGGGGGAGACGTTCAGGAAGCGCACGCCCGCCTCCGCCGCGCGGCGGAAGTGCTGCGTATATTCGGTGGCGCCGGCACCGCCCGAGGTCACCAGCCCGTTCTTCAAGGGCAGGCCGCCCAGGCAGAGCATCAGCTTGGCGTGCTGCCCGATCGCGTTCCAATCTGTGACCCGGCCGAGCAGCACCTCCGTGGTGCCGAGCACATGCGGCATCAGCGCCTGGCCGGCCGCGTAGGAATAGGCGTTGAGCTGCGCGGTGAAGCCACCGCCGAGGCCGAGGAAGCGATGGAGCTGGCTGCGCGCATGGTGAAAGCGCCCGGCCGAGGACCAGCCATAGGAGCCGCCGAAGATCGCCTCATGCCCGACCTCGGCCCTGACCCGCGCCACCTGTTCCGCGATCAGCCGCACCACGCGGTCGGCCGGGACCGGCACGAAGGGGTCGCCGCCGCGCAGATGCCCGGCGCGCTTCCCCTCCAGCCAGCCGCGACGGACATAGGCGCGGTCGACCCGGCAGGCGGCGTGCACCACGTCCGGCACCGCGTCGATCAGGCTTCCCGGGAAGGGGTCGCGCGCGAAGGGCCTCACGCCCACCACGCGGCCATCCCGCACCACGGCATCGAAGGCGCCCCAATGCGCCGCGTGGGGCTTGAGCGTCTGATGACCGGAGCGGTCCGAGGTACCCGTCGGATAGGCCCCAAGGTCTGAATCGGACGCTCCACTCACAAGTTCCGTCATCGTCATCATCCTCTCGCGCGGTTGGAGCCGCACGGCGTTCGCGACTACACTAGCCCGAGGACGCCGTCCCAACGAAAGGCCGCATCATGACCCCGCCCGCCGCGCCCAATTCCGCCGCCGCCCGCGACATCGCCTATGCGCTGCATCCGTATACCGACCAGAAGGCGCATGCCGAGAACGGGCCGCTGATCATGACGCGCGGCAAGGGCGTGCGGGTCTTCGACGACAGCGGGCGCGAATACATCGAGACGGTGGCCGGCCTCTGGTGCGCCGCCCTCGGCTTCGACAATGAGCGTCTGGTCGCCGCTGCGACCGAGCAGATGCGCAAGCTCCCCTTCTATCACGGCTTCACCAGCCGCTCGCACGAGCCGCTGATCGAGCTGTCGGAGATGCTGGTGCAGCGGGCGCCGGTGCCGATGAGCAAGGCCTTCTTCGCCAATTCCGGATCGGAGGCGAACGACAGCGCGATCAAGATGATCTGGTACTACAACAACGCCATCGGCCGGCCGCAGAAGAAGAAGATCATCAGCCGGATGAAGGCCTATCACGGCGTCACCCTGGCCTCTGCATCCCTCACCGGCCTGCCGGCCAACCACAAGCTCTTCGACCTGCCGATCGCCGGCATCCTGCACACCGCCTGCCCGCACCACTACCGTTTCGCCCATGAGGGCGAGAGCGAGGAGGATTTCGCGACACGCCTCGCGACCGAGCTGGAGACGCTGATCCTCGCCGAGGGCCCGGACACCGTCGCCGCGATGTTCGCCGAGCCGATCATGGGCGCCGGCGGCGTGCTGCTGCCGCCGCGCGGCTATTTCCCGAAGATCCAGGCGGTCCTGAAGAAGTACGACGTGCTGCTGGTCGCCGACGAGGTGATCTGCGGCTTCGGCCGCACCGGCAATTACTGGGGCAGCCAGACGCTGGACGTGCAGCCGGACATCCTGACCTGCGCCAAGGCGCTCTCGGCCTCCTTCCTGCCGATCTCGGGCGTGCTGGTGAACGAGAAGGTGTTCCAGGGCATCTCCGAAGGCTCCGCCACGGTCGGCACCTGGGGCCATGGCTTCACCTATTCCGGCCATCCCGTGCCCGCCGCGGTCGCGATCGAGACGCTGAAGATCTATGACGAGATCGACATCCTGGGGCATGTCCGCCGCGTCGGCCCGCACATGCAGAAGGCGCTGCGCGACGCCTTCGCCGACCATCCGCTGGTCGGCGAAGTCCGCGGCACCGGCATGATCGCGGCGATCGAGCTCTCCGCCGACAAGGCCAAGAAGACGCCCTTCGACCCCGCGAAGAAGGCGGCGGCGCGGCTGGTGAAGCTCGGCGAGGAGAACGGCCTGATCCTGCGCATGCTGCCGGGCGACGCCATCGCCTTCTCGCCGCCGCTGATCATGGAGGAAGGCGAGGTGGACGACATGGTCGCGCGCTTCGGCAAGGCGCTGGACGCGCTCTCCGTCCAGCTCCGCCGCGAAGGCCTGGCCGTCGTCTGACGGCCCAGGTCGGGAAGGAAAAGGGGGGCCGGGTCCGGCCCCTCACCGCTCGGACACCGCTCCGGCTGAGATCTTCAGGAGTTGTGCCCGGCATGGCCACCCGCCCGCCCCTTGATGACGCCGCGCCGCGGGGGCGCCGGCCTGCTTCGCCGAACGCATCCACAACCCGCCGGGGCGACCCGGGCGCTGTGCTGATGGAACGGCCCGGCGTGCTGATCCGCCGGCTGCACCAGGTGCATTCGGCGATGTTCCAGGAAGAATGCGCCGCCTTCGGCGTGACCCCGGTGCAGTACAGCCTGCTGACCCTGCTGGCCCATATGCCCGGCATGGAACAGGGCGTCGCCGCGGCCGGCCTGCGGCTGGATCGCTTCACCACCGCGGACGTGGTGCGCCGCCTCGAGGCGGCCGGACTCCTGCTCGCCAAGCGCGGCCAGGACCGGCGGGCCAAGATGCTGTTCCTCACCCGCCGCGGCACGGAGGTCTTCGCCGCGATGCAGGCCTGCGTCGCCCGGGCCCATGACCGGCTGGTGGAGCCCCTGCCGGAACGGCGGCGCGCGCCCTTCCTGCGCCTGCTGCGGCAATTGGTGGACCATCACAGCGCGATCGGCGACTCTCCGCCAAAAGTAAGATGATACTTGTGTCGTTGATCGAAAAGCGATCAACGCCCCCTCAAACGCGTCGTGCGAAGAGCACGCTGCTCGCGTGACGCGCTGCGCATCCGCGCAGCTTGGCTTTGTGCGAATAGCACGCCTCCGGCGTGACGCCGGACTACCGGCGGCGCCCATTCGGGCGCTCGGCACGAGTAAAGCAATCGCGCCGTTCGTATCAGGCAGCGAAGGCGCGCCCACCGAGATAGGCCTCGCGCACATCGGCGCTGGCCATCAGCGCTGGCCCGCTGCCGGCGCGGACCACCCGTCCGGTCTCCAGCAGATAGGCACGGTCGCAGAGGCCGAGCGCCGCCAGCGCGTTCTGCTCGACCATCAGTACCATCAACCCCTGGCGCCGCACCTCCTGCACGATCTCGAAGACCTGCTGCACCAAAGCTGGCGCGAGGCCGAGCGAGGGCTCGTCGAACATCACCAGGCGCGGGCGCGACATCAATGCGCGGGCGATGGCGAGCATCTGCTGCTCGCCGCCAGAGAGCGTGCCGGCCGCCTGGCCGGCGCGCTCCTGCAGGCGGGGGAAGCGCGCATACATTGCATCGAGATCCTGGGCGATGCCGGCGGCGTCGCGCCGCAGCAATGCGCCCATCATCAGGTTCTCCCGCACCGAGAGATGCGGGAAGACGCGCCGCCCTTCCGGACAATGGGCGATGCCGCGCCGCAGGATCTCGCGTGGCGAGAGCCCGGCGATCGGCTGCCCATCCCAGGTGACGCGCCCGGCCGCCGGCTTCAGCAACCCGCTGACGGTCTTCAGCGTGGTGGACTTCCCCGCCCCGTTGGCGCCAATCAGGCTGACCAGCTCGCCCTCGCGCACCTCCAGCGAGATGCCGCGCAGCGCCGCGACGCGGCCATAGGCGACCTCGACCTCTTCAAGCCGCAGCATGCGCGCTCTCCCATCCCGGGGCGCCGCCGAGATAGGCGCGGATGACGTCCGGATCCTCGCGGATCTCGGCCGGCGGCCCGGCGGCGATGACGCGGCCCTGGTTCAGCACCACGATGCGGTCGGAGATGCGCATCACCATCGCCATGTCGTGCTCCACCAGCAGGATGGTGGTGCCGCGGTCGCGGAGCCGCCGGATCAGAGCCATGCATTCGGCGGTCTCGGACGGGTTCAGCCCGGCGGCGGGCTCGTCCAGCAGCAGGAGTTGCGGCGCCGCGGCGGCGGCCAGTGCGATGCCGAGGCGGCGCTGCTCGCCATAGGCGAGGGATTCAGCCGGCGTGTCGGCGCGAGCGGCCAGGCCCACGAAATCCAGCATGGCCCAGGCTTCCTCCTGCAGCCGTGCTTCCTCCCGCCGCGCCGCGGGTAGGCGGAGCAAGGCGCCGAGCAACCCGGTGCGGCCACGCAGATGCAGCGCCATCCGTGCGTTCTCGAACACGGTGCAGCGGCCGAAGATGCTGGTGCGCTGGAAGCTCCGCACCAGGCCCGCCGCCGCGATCCGCTCCGGCGCCTGGCCGACGAGATCCTGGCCCCGGAAGCGGACCCGGCCGTCCCTCGGACGCATGTAGCCGGTGATGACGTTGAAGGCGGTGGTCTTGCCGGCGCCGTTGGGCCCGATCAGGCTGACGACCTCGCCCTCCGCGACCGTGAAGCTGAGGTCGGCGATGGCGACCAGGCCGCCGATCTGCACCGCGACCTGTTCGACGGACAACAGGGGCGGCGCGCTCATGGGGCTTCCTGCGACACGGGGCTGGCGGTGGCGCCCCTGCCTGGCCGACGTGCGGGCATCAGCGCGGCGATGGCGGGCACGATGCCGCGCGGCAGGAACATGACGAGCAGGATCATGGCGACGCCATAGGCGATCCACTGCGCTTCCGGCGGCGCCGCGCCGCGCAGCAGATCGGGCAGCAGGCCGAAGATGAGGCCGCCCACCACCGGCCCCCAGAGCGTGCCCTTGCCGCCGGTGATCACCATGATGACCATCGTGACGGTGTAGATGAACAGGAAGACGTCCGGATCGACGATGCGGACGTTGTGCGCGAAGAGGCTGCCTGCCGCGCCGGCGATGCCGGCCGAGACCACGGTCGCGATGACCAGGTAATGCGTCACCCGGATGCCGACGGAACGCGCCAGCGTCTCATTCTCGCGCAGCGCGACCAGGGCGCGGCCGACGCGCGAATGGACGATCTGCCGCACCACGAGGAAGCAGAGCACGGCGACGCCCAGCACCAGCCAATAGGTCTGGTTCTTGGCATAAAGCTCCACGACGCCCTGCCCGGGCAGCCAAAGGGAGAAGGGCGACAGGCCGATCAGCGCCATCGGCCCCTGGGTGAGCTCCACCCAGTTCAGCGCCACCATCCGCAGCACCTGGGCGAAGCAGATGGTGATGATGACGAAGTAGGCGCCGCGCACCCGGAAGGCGAGCCGGCCGAGCAGCCAGCCGAAGCCGCCCGCGACAGCGATGGCGGCCAGGAAGCCGATCCAGACCGGCTGCGGCGGCAGCGTGAGCCGCAGCCCGAAGCCGATGCCGATATCGAAGCCGAGCGAGGCCAGCGCACTGGCATAGGCGCCGAGCCCGAAAAAGGCCGCATGCCCCAGGCTGAGCTGGCCGGTATAGCCGAGCAGCAGGTTCAGGCTGATGGCGCCGATGATGAAGATGCCGGCGGAGGTCAGCACCGAGAGCAGGTAGAGGTCCGGCAGGACCAGCGGCAGCGCCGCCATCGCGGCGACGAAGCACCAACCGGGCACGGCGCTCATCCGACCCGCTCCCGCGGCGCGACGAGGCCCTGCGGACGGATCGCGAGGACCAGGATGATCAGCAGGAAGCCGAAGGCATCCCGGTATTCGGTGGAGACGTAGCCGCCGCCGAATTCCTCGATATAGCCAAGCGCAAAGCCGCCGATCGCCGCCCCCGGCAGATTGCCGAGGCCGCCGAGGATGACGATGGCGAAAGCCTTCAGCCCGACCAGATCCCCCATGGTCGGCGAGACCATGAAGACCGGCCCGAGCAGCGCGCCCGCGGCGGCGGCGAGGCCGGAGCCGATGGCGAAGGTCGCCGTGTTCACCCAGCCGACCCTGACGCCCATCAGCGCCGCGGCTTCCGCATCCTGGAAGGTTGCGCGCATGGCGGTGCCGGCGCGCGTGCGGTCCAGCAGCAGCCAGAAGCCGAGCAGCAGCGCGCAGGCGACCAGCAGCACGAAGATCCGGAGCGGCATCACCGAAATCGGGCCCACCACCAGCGGCGTGCCCGCGAAGGGGCTCGGCACCAGCTTGGCGACGCCGCCCCAGCCCCACATCTCCGCGTTCTGCAGCACCAGCGCGGCGCCGATCATCACCAGCATGACGGAATCGATGTCGGCCCGGCGCAGCGGCCGCAGCAGCAGGAGCTCGATCGCCGCGCCGAGGGCGGCGCCGAGGAGTGCCGCCAGCAGGAGCGAGAGGTAGAAGTTGATCCCGAGCAGCGACACCAGCGCGTAGACCATGTAGGCGCCGAAGGCGTAGAGCTCGCCATGGGTGAAGTTCACCACACGCATGACGCCGAAGATCAAGGTCAGCCCGATCCCCAGCAGCGCATAGGTGCCGCCGAGGACAGTGCCGTTGACGAGGTGCTGCAGGGCCTGGTCCATCGCATTCGCCTCACGCGTTCAGAGCAGGCTGGTCCTGCCCTCGGCCAGGCGGATGATGGAAACGTTCGGCCGGTTCTGGCCGCTCTCCCGCCCCGCCGGGCCTTCCTTGACGAAGCGGATGTCACCGTTGACGCCATGGATATCGACGCGCCAGAGCGCCTCGCGGATCGCCTCGCCTTCGGCCCGGCCGGCCAGCCGGATCGCCTCGGCGACCGTCAGCACGGCGTCATAGCCGCGGAAGCCCTCGGTCAACCCTGCGAATTCCCAGCCCTTCCGGTTCCATTCGGCGGTGTAGGTCTCGGCGATCTGCGGATAGGGCGCCCGCTCGGGGAACCAGGGCGCGTAGAACAGGATGTGGAAGCTCGCATTGCCCGGCGGCAGCGGATTGGCGAGCAGCGCGTCGGGGAAGGAGCCGCCGGTCGTCACGATGCGCTTGCCGAGGCGCTGCTCCACCGCCTGGCGCAGCATCAGGGTCTGCTGCTCGACGCCCGTGGTCAGGAACACGGTGTCGCCGTCCGACTGCTTGAGCGCTGTGAGCTGCGCCGAGAGGTCGGTCGCTTCCGGCGTCATGGTTTCGCTGCGGCCGATCGCGATCCCCGCACCGCCGAGCGCCGCCGAGAATTTCTCCGTGGCGCCCCGGCCGAAATCGTTGTTGACCGAGAGGAAGTCGATCCGGCGGATCGGCGGATCGAACTTGCCCAACAGTTCGCGGAAGGCCGCCGCCTCCATCGCCGAGGTCGGCGCGATGCGGAAGACCCAGGGGTTGCCGGAGGTGGTGATGCGCTCGGCCGAGGAGGTCTCGACCACCATCGGCACGCGGTATTCCAGCAGCTTCGGCATGATGGAGAGCGTGAAGGTCGAGCTCCAGGCGCCGATCAGCACCGGCACCCTGTCCCGCAGCACCAGTTTCTCGGCCGCGGCGACGGCCTCGCGCGGGTTCGACTTGTTGTCCTCCAGGATCAGCTCCAGCGGCCGGCCCATGACGCCGCCCGCGCGGTTCAGCACCTCGACCGCGATCTTCGCGCCATTGGCGACGTAGTTGCCGGAAGCGGCGACCGCGCCGGTCAGCGGCTGCGTCATGCCGATGCGGATCGGCCCGTCGGACTGGGCGCTGGCGGTTCGCAGAAGCGCCGGCATGGCAAGGCCTGACAGCAGGGCGGTGCGTCGGTTCAGCATGCGGGTGGCTCCCTGGGGTTGGATCAAGCGGCTGCGACGCGGGTCTGGCGGTACTTCTCGTCCCGGTAGGCGCCGGAGAGCACCGGCGGATACTTGGCGGCACCCGGCGGGGCGATGCACTCGATCAGGGCGTCGTAGTTCGGGTGATGGAAGAAGGCGATCGACAGGCGGCGGCTGCGCGCGGCGCTGCTGTCGGGCGGGTTGACCACGCGATGGACGTTCGAGACCCAGCGGTCATTGGTCCAGCGCATCAGGAGGTCGCCGATATTGACGACGAAGCGCAGCGGATCCGTCTCGACATCCAGCCATCGGCCGTCGCGGGTCTGCACCTGCAGCCCGCCCGGCACGTTCTCGCCGTTCAGGATGGTCAGCAGGCCGTAATCGGTATGCGCCCCGGCGCGGAGCTGGCCGGGCGCCGGCGGCGCGGTCTGCTCCGGATAGTGGTTGAGCCGCATCGCGGTGATGTGGCGGTCGATCTTGTCGTCGAAGAAGTGCTCGGGAATGCCGAGGCCGAGTGCGGCCAGGCGCATCATCTCGACCGTCAGATGCTCCATCGCCGCGTAATAGGCCGCGGCGGCATCGGCGAAGCCTTGCGGCCGCTCCGGCCAAAGATTCGGCAGGAAATAGCGCTGCCCTTCGGCCGAAGCGTAGTAGGGCTCATCGGGCCAGGACTGCCGGCCGAAGTGATAATACTCCTTGAGGTCGGGCGGCGTCGCCAGCGCATTGCCGAGCGACAGCGCCTCGACACCGAGCGCGATGTAGCCGCGTGGCGTCCCCTTCACCGGATGGATGGCGCGTTGCTTCTCCGCAAGCGGCAGGGCGAAGAAGGCGTTGGCGGTGTCGCGCAGCGCGTCCATCACCGGCGCCGGCACGCCATGGCCGGCGATGGTGAAAAAGCCGATCTCGCGGCAAATGCGGTCGATCTCACGGCCGACCCGCAGACGTTCGGCGGCGCTGCCGCCGAACGCGGTGCTGAGATCGATGACCGGAATGCCACCCATGGTTCCGCCCCTTCAGTGGAAATAGGCGCCGCCGTCGACCACCAGCGTCTGGCCGGTGATGAAGGCGGCATCGGGACCCGCGAAGAAACACACGGCGCCGACCAGGTCTGCCGGCAGCATGTCGCGGGCGAGGACGCGGGTACGGAGCGATGCCTCCTTCACGCCCGCGACCAAGGCCGGGTTGCGCCGCACCCCGTCGCTCAGCGTGAAGCCCGGCGCGACGCTGTTCACCAGCACGCCATGCCGGCCGAGCTCGGTGGCGAGCGCCCGCGTCAGCGACACCACCGCGCCTTTGCTGGACACGTAATGCGCCATGTAGGG
The DNA here is from genome assembly GCF_018129085.1 of Plastoroseomonas hellenica. GTDB lineage: Bacteria > Pseudomonadota > Alphaproteobacteria > Acetobacterales > Acetobacteraceae > Plastoroseomonas > Plastoroseomonas hellenica. The sequence continues at coordinate 150,167 of NZ_JAAGBB010000007.1, read as the reverse complement.
GTTGCCCTTGAAGGCGACGCCCGAGCTGATGTTGACGATGCGCCCGCCGCCGCGCCGCCTGAGCGCCGGGAGCGCCGCGCGGCAGCAGAGGAAGGTGCCGATCACGTTGACATCCAGCACCCGCCGCCACTCCGCGACGTCGAGCTCCTCGAAGGGCTTCGGCGTCAGGGTGGCGTAGATCCCGGCATTGTTGACCAAGATGTCGATGCCGCCGAATTGCCGCTCGGCGGCCTCGGCCATCGCCGCCATCTCCGCCTCCGAGGTCACATCGGCAGTAACGCCCTCGGCACGCAGGCCCTGATCGCGCAGCCGCGCGGCGGCATCCTCCGCGCCGATGCGGTCGGCGATCAGGATGGCGGCCCCACGCCGCCCCAGCCCCTCGGCCAGGGCATAGCCGATGCCGGCGCCGCCGCCCGTCACCACCGCGACCTTGCCGCCAAGCGGCGCCTCGCTCACGGCATGCGCTCCGCGACGGGCGGCAGGAAGTCGTTGGTGTAGAGGCTCTCCGCAGCCGGCGGATTGGCCACCTGGTTGACCTCTGCGTTCACCGCGACCAGGCGCTGCATGCGATCCGGCGCCATGGTGCCGAAGCCGTTCTGGCGGACACCGTCGGTCATGATCGCGACGTCACGCGTCATGGTGAAACGCTGCAGCTCCAGGGCTTCGTCGAACAGCGATTCACGGCGCCGCATCGCCGCCATGCCGGCCTGCGGGTCGGCCAGCGCCGCGCGCAGGCCGCCGAGCGTGGCGCGGATGAAGCTGCGCAGCGCCTCAGGATTGCGCTCGGCGAAGGACGCGGAGGCGACCACGCCGTGGCCGTAGAGATCGAGCCCGGCATCGGCATAGGGCAGCACGACGATGTCCTCCGCCCGCACGCCGGCGGCGCGCAGGCTGATCACGGCGGACATCTGCAGGCCCGTGATCCCCTCCACCTGGCCGGACGCCAGCATTGCCTCGCGCAGGCTCGCGGTCATGGAGGTCCAGCGGATCGTGCCGGCATCGATGCCGGCGGCGCGCGCGAAGGCCGGGAACAGCAGGCGGCTGGACTCGCCCTCCGGCGCACCGAGGTTGCGCCCCCGGAGGTCGGCCGGAGTGCGGATGCCGGTGCGGCGCAGCGTGACCACGGCGGCCGGGTTGCGGTCGAACACCACCATCACGGCGATGACGCGGCGCTCGGGGGTCCGGGCGTTGAACTGCACCAGCGAGTTGACGTCGGCGAAGCCGACGTCATAGGCACCCGAGGCGACCTTGGCGATCGTGTCGCCTGACCCGTAGCCGCGATCCATCTGCACGCGCAGCCCGCCGTCGCGGAACAGGCCGCGCTCCTCGGCCAGCGCCCAGATGGCGTGGTAGCCCTGCGGCGCCCAATCCCAGGCGAAGCGAAGGGCCGTCTGCGCCTCGGATCGCGCCGGCGCCAGCAGCGCCGTGATCAGCAGGGCAAGCACGGCCAGCAGGTCACCGAAACCGGGTCTGGTCATGGGCCAGCGCCTCCATGCGCAGCGGATGACCGATGCCAAGCAAGCCCGATGCCAAACATGTCCGACCCAAAGCCGCCCGCAACGACGACACACACCATTCGGATATCCGGCCGCAAAGCCTCACCGGCGATCGCCCATCTCTCCGGCGAACGGCTCCGCGGATGCGCAAAAAATGTGCTGACACCCACATATTTCGTGCAGACATGCGGAGAAGCCGGCTATTTCTTCGCGTGGTGCCAGCCACATAATGGCGGGACGTATCGCAGCCATTGCGCGTCCTCCGACGCCTGTCCGGAATGGCATGCGCCTTGCGTGGCTTCAGCCGGAGACATCCCCGCGCGGGGCAAGCCCGCCGGATGCAGGAGGCCGGTCATGGATTTCACTGAGGCGGGACCCTATGACATCGTGCTGCGCGGCGGGCGGGTCATCGATCCATCGCAGGGGATCGACGGCATCGCCGATGTGGCGGTGCGGGAAGGCCGCATCGCCGCGGTCGGCGCCGCGCTCCCCGGACCGGCGCGGGAGGTGGTGGATGCCTCCGGCCGCCTGGTGCTGCCGGGCATGATCGACACCCACGCGCATGTCTACCGCTATGTCACCGGCCGCTTCGGGCTGGATGCCGACATGGTCGGCGTGCATTCGGGCGTCACCACCCTGGTGGACCAGGGCGGCCCCTCGGTGCTGACCTTCCCGGGCTTCCGCGAATACGCCGTGAAGCCGGCCGCGAGCCGCGTCCTCGCCTTCCTCTCCGCCTACATGGTCGGCGGCCTGGAGGGGCATTACTATCCCGAGCTCTACCGCCCCGACTGCATCGCCGTGGAGGACACGGTCCGCTGCGGCCGCGAGAACGCCGATCTGGTGCGCGGCATCAAGGGTCATGCCGAGATCGGCGGCTTCACCCGCTGGGGCAATGAGGCGATGCGCCGCGCCGCGATGATCGCGCGCGAGCTCGACCGACCGCTCTACATCCATTTCGGCCAGCTCTGGCCGCTGCCGGAGCAGGTGGCCTCTTACGACCCCGATGCGATCCTGCCGGAGATGATCGAGATCATGCGCCCGGGCGACATCCTGGCGCATCCCTTCACCCGGCACCCCGGCGGTTTCGTCGACCGCACGGGAAAGCTGCATCCGGTGGTGCGCGAAGCCCTGGCGCGCGGCCTCAAGGTGGATGTCGGCCACGGCTCGCATTTCTCCTTCCGGATGGCGCGGCTGGTGCTGGAAGCCGGCGTGGTGCCGGAGACGCTGGGCGCCGACATGCACGGCTACAACACCACCATCCCGAAGCCGCGCGGCACGCCGGAGGAGCACCCGGACAAGGAGGAGATGCACCTCTTCGCCGGCAAGCAGAATTTCTCCCTCGCCTCCGCCATGACCAGCATGCTCGCACTCGGTCTCGGGTTGGAGCAGGTGGTGCGCATGGTCACCAGCAACTGCGCGGAGATGCTGCGGATGCCGGGCGAGATCGGCACGCTGCGCCCCGGGACGGAAGCCGACATCTCCATCCTCTCCGATGAGCGCGGCCGCTTCCTGCTGCAGGACAATGAAGGCACGCAGGTGGTGGCGGAGCGTCTGCTGCGGCCGCTGTTCTGCCTGCGTGCGGGCCGCCGCTACGATGCCGATTCGGTGGTGCTGCCGCGCCCTGTGCTCGCCGGGGCCGCGTGACGGCGGTGGGAGCGGCCGACGCGCCGCCGCAGGGGGTCGGCGCCAGCCTGCGCCGCAAGGAGGATGCGCGCTTCCTGCGCGGCCGTGGGCGCTATGTCGGCGACATCACGCAAGCCGGCATGCTGGAGGTCGCCTTCCTGCGCAGCCCCGTCGCGCATGCCCGCCTGCTCGGAGTGACGAAGCCAGAGGGCGCCGAGGATCGCGTCTTCACCGCAGGCGACCTGCTGGGGGTGGGCGCCATCCGCGCCGCCTCCAACCTGGCGGGCTTCCGCGTCTCGGAGCAGCCGGTGCTGGCGCGTGGCAAGCTGCGGCATGTCGGCGAGGCGATCGCCGCCTGCGTCGCGCCGACCCGCGCCGAGGCTGAGGACCTCGCCGCCGCCTGCACCCTCGACTACGAGGAATTGCCGGTGGTGACGGACATGCTGGCCGCCCGCGCGCCGGATGCGGCCCTGATCCATGAGCACTGGCCCGACAACGCCTTCCTCGAGACGCGACGCGAGGAGGATCTTTCGGACCTCGACGGGATTGCCGCTGCCAAGGTGACCCGCCGGCTGCGCACCGCGCGGCACTGCATGGCGCCGCTCGAAGGCCGCGGCGTGCTGGCGGAATGGGATCCGCGGCTGGAGCAGCTCATCGTCACCAGTTCCGCCCAGATGCCGCATGTGATCAGGACCGGGCTCGCGGAGATTCTCGGCCTGGACGAAGCGCAGGTGCGCGTCATCGCGCCCGATGTCGGCGGCGGCTTCGGCTACAAGGGCATCCTGCTGCCGGAGGAGGTAGTCTCGGCCCATCTCGCGATGCGGCTCGACCGGCCGGTGCGCTGGATCGAGGATCGGCTGGAGCAGCTCACCGCCAATGCCAATTGCCGGGAGCACCATTACGTCGTCACCGCCTGGGCGGATCGCGAAGGCCGGCTGCTGGGCGTCGAGGTTGATGCGACGGTCGATGCCGGCGCCTATTCCTCCTACCCCTTCAGCGCCTGCCTGGAAGCGGCGCAGATCGGCTCGATCTTTCCCGGCCCCTACACCCTGCCGCGTTTCCGCTGCCGCACCGTCTCGGCCTGCACCAACAAGCCGCCGATCCTGCCCTATCGCGGCGTCGCCCGCACCGGCGTCTGCTATGCGATGGAGACCACGCTGGATGCGCTGGCGCGCCAGCTCGGCATCGGCACGGACGCCATCCGCCTCGCCAATCTCGTGCCACCGGAGGCCATGCCGTACCGCAACCTCGTCGGCAAGGTCTTCGACAGCGGCGACTATCCGGAAGCACTGCGCCGCGCCATCGCCTGCTTCGACCTCGATCGGTTGCGCGCGCGCCAGGCGGCGGGGGAATACGTCGGCTTCGGTCTCGGCATCTTCTGCGAGCAGGGTGCGCATGGCACTTCGGTCTATCACGGCTGGGGCATCCCCATGGTGCCCGGCTACGAACAGGCGCTGGCCCGCTTCACCCCGGATGGCGGGCTGGAGCTGCGCACCGGCGTGCACAGCCACGGCCAGGGGCTGGAGACCACGCTGGCGCAGGTGGCGCATGAGGTGCTGGGCGTGCCCACCGCGCGCATCCGGGTGGTGCATGGCGACACCGCGCTGACCCCCTATTCCACTGGCACCTGGGGCAGCCGCGCCATGGTGATGGCCGGTGGCGCGGTCGCCGAAGCCTGCCGCCTGCTGGGCGAGCGGGCGCTCGCGATCGGCGCCGTGCTGCTGCAGGCCGGGCCCGAGGCGGTCGAGCTCGCCGGCGGCGCCGTGCGGCGGCGCGACGGCAGCGCCGCGGTCGCGCTGGAAGAGATCGCACGCACCTGGTACCGGCGGCCGCAGCATCTGGCACGCGACGTCGATACCGGAGGGCTCGAGGTCACCGCCGGCTATCGCCCGGATCCGGACACCGGCACCCATTCCTATGCCTGCCACGCCGTCATCGCCCGCATCGACCGCGACACCGGCGCGGTGGCGCTGGAGGATTACGTGGTGGTCGAGGATGGCGGCAAGCTGGTCAACCCGATGATCGTGGATGGCCAGGTGCTGGGCGGGCTCGCCCAGGGCATCGGCACGGCGCTCTATGAGGAGATGCCCTTCGATGCCGCCGGCCAGCCGCTGGCGGGCACGCTCGCCGATTACCTGCTGCCCGGCGCCACCGAGGTGCCGGATGTCCGGCTCGACCACATGGAGACGCCGAGCCCCTGGACCCGCTTCGGCCAGAAGGGCATCGGCGAGAGCGGCGCGATCGGCCCGCCGGCCGCGATCGTCAACGCCATCAACGACGCGCTGCATCGCTTCGGCGCAGAACTCACCGACCTGCCCGCGAGCCCGGCCCGGGTGCTGGCGGCGCTCGAAGCGGGGCGCCGCCGATGAAACCCGCGCCCTTCGGCTATGCCCGGCCCGGGGACTGGCCCGAGGCGCTGTCGCTGCTGCGGGACGGGGCGCGGCCCCTGGCCGGCGGCCAGTCGCTCGGCCCGATGCTGAACCTGCGGCTGGCGCAGCCGGCCACGGTCATCGATCTCCGGCATCTGCCGGGCTTTGCCGGCGTCGCGGTGCAGGACGGGTATTGTCGGATCGGCGCCGGCACCAGCCATGCGGAGATCGAGGACGGCGCGATCCCCGGGCGGCTCGGCGCGATCCTGGCGGGTGTGGCGCGGCGCATCGCCTATCGCGCGGTGCGCAACCGCGGCACGATCGGCGGCAGCCTGGCGCATGCCGATCCCGCGGCGGACTGGGTCGCGGTGCTGCCCTGCTTCGATGGTGCGGCGATCGCGCTCGGTGCCTCCGGGGAACGGCGGATTCCGCTGGCCGATTTCGTCCTGGGCCTCATGGAGACGGCGCTGCGGCCGGATGAGGTGCTGCGCGCCATCGAGCTGCCGGTGCTGCCGCCGGAGGCGCGATGGGGCCATTGGAAATTCTGCCGCAAGCCGGGCGAATTCTCCAAGGCGACAGCCTGCGTCCTGGCGGTACCGGGCGAACCGCCGCGCGCGGTGCTGGCGGCGCTCGACATGCCCCCCCTGGTGATCGCCGACGCCGGTGCGCTGCTCGCGGCGCCGGAGGCCGAGGCGGCACGGATCGTGGCGGGCTTGGCATTGCGCGATCCCTGGCGGGCCGCCCTGGTGCGCACCGCGCTGCATCGCGCCGCCCTGGCCGCCTGGGAGATGGAAGAATGAGCCGGATGCCGATCCGCATGACGGTCAATGGCAAGGCCGCCGAGCTGGTGGCCGAGCCACGTACGCATCTGGCCGATCTGCTGCGCGGCGCATTGCTGCTCACCGGCACCCATCTCGGCTGCGAGCATGGCGTCTGCGGCGCCTGCACCGTGGAGCTGGACGGCATCCCGGCAAGGTCCTGCATCACCCATGCGGGCGCCTGCGACGGCGCCGCTGTGCGCAGCATCGAAGGCTTCGACGCCGATCCGGTGATGGCGGCGCTGCGCGAAGCCTTCTCCGCCGAGCACGCGCTGCAGTGCGGCTACTGCACGCCGGGCATGCTGATCACAGCGCGCGACATCATCCTGCGGCTGCCCGATGCCGATGAAGCACGGGTGCGGGAGGAGCTGTCGGGCAATCTCTGCCGCTGCACCGGCTATCGCGGCATCGTCCACGCCGTGCTGCGCGTCCTCGCGGAGCGGCGCGGCACGGCGCCGTAGAGTGTGATGACTTGAGGCGGAATCGCCAAGAAGTCTGAATCACACAATCAAACAAAGTGCTGGAGCACATGATGCGTGAGCAGTTGCGAGCGCATCATGCTCCAGGCCGACACGGCGGCGCCGTCAGCGCGCGCGGGCGATACAGAAATCGATGATGCCGATCATCGCCTGGCGCGCCAAGCTGTCCGGGAAGAGCCCGAGCGCCGCCCGCGCTTCCGCCCCGTAATCCTCCGCGCGCCGGACCGTGTCGGCGAGCGCGCCGCGGTCGCGCATCAGCGCCGTCGCACGCTCCAAGTCGGCATCGGTCTGTTCACGCTGCTCGATGGTGCGGTGCCAGAAGGCGCGCTCCTCCTCCGTGCCGCGGGCGAAGGCGAGCAGGACCGGCAGGGTGATCTTCCCTTCCCGGAAGTCGTCGCCCACGGTCTTGCCGAGCTTCGCCTGCTCCGCGCTGTAGTCGAGCGCGTCATCGATGAGCTGGAAGGCAATGCCGAGCGCCCGCCCATAGGCGCGGAGCGCCGCCCGCTCCGCCGCCGGCCGGTCCGCGACCACGCCGCCCACCTCGGTCGCCGCGGCGAAGAGCGCCGCGGTCTTGCCCTCGATCACTTCCAGATACTGCGCCTCGGTCGACGCGGTGTCGTTCTGGATGACGAGTTGCAGCACCTCCCCTTCCGCGATGGTGGCGGAGGCCGCGGAAAGGATCGCCAGCACGTCGAGCGACCCATCCTCCACCATGAGCTGGAAGGCGCGCGCGAACAGGAAATCGCCCACCAGCACCGAAGGCTTGTTGCCGAACAGCGCGTTGGCGGAGGCCTGGCCGCGGCGCAGCGCGCTTTCGTCCACCACGTCGTCATGCAGCAGGGTCGCGGTGTGGATGAACTCCACGCAGGCGGCGAGCCGGATATGGCGCGTGCCCTCATGCCCGCAGAGTCGGGCGGCGGCGAGGGTCAGCAGCGGCCGCAGCCGCTTGCCGCCCGCCGCGACGATATGCGCGGCGAGTTGCGGTATCAGCGCCACCGGGCTCTGCATCCGCTCCACGATCAGGCGGTTGCAGGCCGCGATATCGGCATCCACCAGCGCGGTCAGCGCCTCCAGCGCGCCCTCGCCGGTGGTGTCTTTCGGGCGAATGGCGGACGCGTTCACACAGCTTGACCCCGGTTTGCTGGCGGCACCATACCGATGGGGTCCCGCAGCGGCAAGGCGCGGGAAATGCTGGGAAAACAAGGCGAAACGAGATGCGTGTGGTGGCCAGGACGACGGATCCGGTGCGGCTCGGCTTCCTTGCCGCGCTGCTCGCCGATGCGGGGATCGGGACAGTGGTGCTCGACCAGCACATCAGCGCGGTGGAAGGCGGCATCGGCGCCTTTCCCCGCCGCCTCGCGGTTGCGGAGCAAGACGCCGACCGCGCGCTCGCCGTGCTGCGCGAGGCCGGCGAGGATGGCGGGGCCGACGGAGCCGCATGAACGACACCACCGAGGATGGGCTGCTCGGCGGCCGCGTGCGCCTGATCCAGCCCCGCGCCCGCGGCCTGCGGGCGGGGCTCGACGCCGTGCTGCTCGCGGCCGCGGTCCCGGCGCGCGGTGGGGAAGCGGTGATCGAGGCCGGCTGCGGCAGCGGCGCTGCCTTCCTCTGCCTCGCCGCGCGTGTTCCCGGCATCCGCGTCGCGGCGGTGGAACGCGAGCCTGCCATGGCGGCGCTTGCCGCGGGGAATGCCGAGATCAACGGCGTGCCGGCGCGCGTCGCGATCGGCGATGTCGCGGATGCGGCCCTCGCCCGCACCCTTGGCCCCCTGCGCCACGGCTTCGCCAATCCGCCCTATTGGCCGGGCGGCACCGCGCCGCCGGAGGCGCTGCGCGCCGCGGCCACGCATGAGCGCGGCGCCGGGCTCGATGCCTGGGCGCGCTTTCTGGCCGCCGCCGTCGCCGCGGGCGGCAGCGCGACCCTGATTCTGCCGGCCGCCCGCTTCGATGCCGGCGTCGCCGCACTGCGCAAAGCGGGTTTCGGTTCTCTCGTCCTGCTGCCGCTCGCGCCCCGCGCCGGCCAGCCCGCCAAGCGCGTGCTGTTGCAGGGCCGCCGCGAGGGCCGCGGCCCGGCCCGGGTGCTGCCGCCCTTCGTGCTGCATGCGGAGGACGGCTTCACCCCGGAAGCGGAGGCGGTGCTGCGCGACGGCGCGGCGCTGCCGCTGTGAATCCGTAGACCACAGGCCGTGCGGGCGCGGCCGGCGACAAAAAGGCGTATGTCGAAGCAAGCCAGGGAGGCCAGGGAATGAGCGAGCATATCGAGGTCAGGCGGGACGGGCCGGTGCTGGAGATCCTCTTCGCGCGCCCGGAAAAGAAGAACGCGTTGTCCAACGCCATGTACCGCGCCGCGCGCGAGGCGCTGGAGGCGGCGCAGACCGACGGCAGCATCCGGGTCGTCCTGTTCGGGTCGGAAGGCGATGCCTTCACGGCCGGCAACGACATCGCCGATTTCGCCGCCGCCGCCGCCGGCGGCGAGCGGCGCGAGCCGGAGGCCTTCCGCTTCATCGAGGCGCTGGGCCGCGCGGAGAAGCCGATCGTCGCCGCGGTGCCGGGCTTCGCCGTCGGCGTCGGCATGACGATGCTGCTGCATTGCGACCTGGTCTATGTGGCCGAGACGGCGAAGCTCTCGACCCCCTTCGTCAACCTGGCCCTCGTCCCGGAAGCGGCGTCGAGCCTGCTGCTGCCGCTCCGCATCGGCCATGCGCGTGCCTTCGCCATGTTCGCGCTCGGCGAAAGCCTTTCCGGCGCCGAGGCCTTCACGCTCGGCCTCGCCAACAAGGCCCTGCCGGCGGCGGAGGTGCTGCCCGCCGCGCGTGCCGCGGCGAAGGCGCTGGCGGAACGGCCGCTGGGAGCGGTGCTCGCGACCAAACGGCTGATGCGCGATGTCGCGGGCATTCTGGCGCGGATGGGCGGCGAACGGCAGATCTTCGGCGAACGCCTGCAGAGCGCCGAGGCTCGCGAGGCCTTCCAGGCCTTTGCAGAGCGCCGGCCGCCGGATTTCTCCCGCTTGACGTCATGAGCCTCGGCAGCCGTCAAAGACGCGTCACCGGCATCCCCGGCCCAGAAACTGCTTCGGCGTCGCGCCGTGGGTCGGGCAGTCTTCGGTCATGAGCGAGCCGCCCCGCATCCTCTATGCCCGGGAATCGGCGCTGGACGTCGCCGAGTTCCGGCGCGTGCTGGAGGAATCCGGCCTCGGTGCGACCCGCCCGGTCGATGACGAGCCCCGGCTGCAGGCCATGCTCGCGGCCGCCGACCTGGTGCTGACGGCGCGGCTCGACCAGCCCGGCACGCCGCTGGTCGGCGTGGCTCGCGCCGTCACCGATTTCGCCTGGTGCTGCTACCTCTCGGAACTGGCGGTCTCCGCCTCGGTGCAGGGGCTCGGTATCGGCAAGGGGCTGCTGGAGGAGGCGCGCCGCCAGCTCGGGCCGAAGGTCAGCCTGGTCCTGGCCTCGATGCCGGATGCCGTCGGCTTCTATCACCGCATGGGCATGGCGCCGCTGGCCAATGCCTTCTGGTACAAGCGCTCGATCTGAGAACCTGTTGGGGAATCGGCCATGGTCTTCGCCCTGCAGCAGGACGACTGGGCCGCCGCTTCCGTGACGGGCGGCGACTACGCCACCGATTGGCATGCGCATGACTGCGCCATGCTGCTCCTGCCCCGGCAGGGGCGCATGCTCTGCGCGCTGGAGGGGGTGCGGCGGCCTTCCGTGATCCGCCCCGGCGAAGCCCTGCTGGTCGCGCCGGGTGTCGGCCATCGCACCCGTGCGGCGGATGCCGCGCATCGGCACATCGTGCTCTATGCGCGCCCGGCCCGCCTCGCGGCCTGGCTGCCACCGCGCGGCTGGCGTCTCGGCGCACTGCCGCCCCGCATGCTCCCGCTGCTGGCCTATCGCGACGCGGTGCCGGAAGGCTCGGCGCGGGCGGGGCTCGCCGAGCGCCTGCTGCTGGAGGAAGCCTGCGGCAACGCCCCCGCGCCGGTGCCGGCGCAGCACGGCGCCGCGCTGGCGCAGGCGGTCGCGGACCATCTCCGGGCCCGGCTGCACGAGGCGCAGGCGCTGGACGACCTGGCGGCCCGTTTCGGGATCTCCCGCCGGCAGCTCACCCGGCTTTTTCGCCGGCACATCGGTGCCAGCATCGCCGATCATCTCGGAGAGCTCCGCGCCCGCGAGGCGGCGCGGCGCATCGCCGCGGGGCAAGGCGTGCTGGCGGCCGCCCATGCGGTCGGCCTCGCTTCGCCATCGCATCTGGCGCGGCTGTTCCGCCGGCATCTGGGCCATGCCCCCGCCGCGTCCCGATCGGGCGCGCGATAGGGCCCGATCCGGCGCGCGCCCAGGCCCCGGGCGGGGTCTAGGCTGGGGGCATGCGACAGCCTTTGCCCACGCCCATCCTGCTCTCCGTCTTCCCGGCCGGTCCGGGCGGTGGCAATCCCTGCCCCGTGGTGCTCGACGCCAGCGGCATGGACGCGGCCGCGATGCAGGCGCTCGCCGCCGCCTATGGCCATGAGAGCGTCTTCGTCCTGCCGCCGGCGGATGCCGCCACCGTCGATTACGGCTTCCGCTTCTTCGTGCCCGCGCATGAGATGGAGATGTGCGGGCACGCGACGCTCGGCGCGGCCTGGCTGCTGCGGCAGGGAGCGGCGCTCTCCTGTGACGGCCTGCGCATCGAGACCCTCTCCGGCCCGGTGCGGGCGATCTTCGGGCCGGACGGATCGGTCGAGATCACCCAGCCCGCCGGCCATGCGACCGAGGTCGCGGAGGTTCCGGCCGTGCTGGGGGCGCTGGGAGTCACGGAGCGAGACCTGCTGCCCGGCGCACGGCTGCTCAATGCCGCCACCAGCCGGGTGAAGACCCTGGTCCCGCTCGCCGATCCCGCGCGGCTGCACCGCCTCGCCCCCGACCCCGCGGCGGTCGGCGCGGCCTGCGCGGCGATCGGCTCGACCGGTCTCTACCCCTGGGCAGCCGATACCGGCGGCATCCTGCATGCCCGGCAATTCCCGCGCGGCTCGGGCTATCCCGAGGATGCCGCGACCGGCATCGCTGCCGCCGCGTTGTTCCACGGCCTCGGCGCCCCTTCCGGCGGGATCGTCGTGCGGCAGGGCGAGGCCATGGGCCGGCCGAGCGAGATCCGGGTGCGGCCGGATCCGGAAGGCCCGGGCTGCCGGATCGGCGGCCGCGTGGAGCGCCTGGCGTGAGGCGCGGCAGCCACGCTTGACGGTGCCGGGCACACACCCACACTTGCGGGATGTCGCCCCCAGCAGCGCAGCCCCCGTCGACCATCGCCGTCATCGGCCTCGGCAGCATCGGCGGCATCGCCGCCGGATGCCTGCTGACCGCAGGGCTGCATGATCTATTTGCCTGCGTGCGGCGGCCGCTGCAGAGCCTCACGCTCGACCGGCCCGGCAGCAGCGCGACGCTGCCGCTCCGCGCCCTGACCAGCCCCGATGCGGCGCAGCCGGTCGACTGGGTCCTGGTCTGCACCAAGACGCATGAGACCGAGGCGATCGGCCCCTGGCTCCAGCGGCTCTGCGGCCCCGCGACCCGGGTCGCGGTGCTGCAGAACGGCCTTGGCCATGCCGAGCGCGTCGCGCCCTTCATCGGCGGCGCGGCCGTGGTCCCGGCGATCGTCTACTACAATGGCGAGCGGCTGGCGCCCGACCATGTGCGGCTGACCCCGGTCGGTGAGCGCGACGTCGCGGTTTCGGACGATGCCACGGGGCGCGCCTTCGCGGCGCTCTTCGACGGCACGCCGCTGCGCGTCGCGACCAGCGCCGAATTCACCACGCTGCTCTGGCGGAAGCTGCTGATCAACGCCGCCGCCAACCCGATGACCGCGCTGACCCGCCAGCGCCAGGCGGTGCTGCGGCGCCCCGATATCCACGCGCTGTGCCTCACGGTGCTCGGCGAGGCCGTCGCGGTCGGGCGCGCCGAGGGCGCGGCGCTTGCCGAGGACGAGGCGGAGCGCATCATGGCCGCGCTGCTCACCTATGCGCCGGGCCTCGGCACCTCGATGTATTTCGACACCCTCGCCGGCCGACCGCTGGAGGCCGATGCGATCCTCGGCGCGATCGTCGCGGCGGGCGAACGGCACGGCATCCCGACGCCGTGCAACCAGACGCTGCTGACCCTGCTGCGGGCGATCAGCGACGCGGCGAAGACGGCCGGCTGAACACCGGCGCCGGCATGGGAGGCACTGCGATGACCGATCATGGATGCGACCTGCTGCTGACCAATTTCCGCCTTCCGCATGGGGCCGCCGCGGGCCATCGGATCGCGGTCGCCGGCGGCCGCATCGCGGCCATCCTCGAGCCGGGTGCCCCGGCCCCCAATGCGCGCGAGGTCCTGGACCTGCAAGGCGACCTGCTGCTGCCCGGCCTGGTCGACGGCCATATGCACCTGGACAAGACCTTGTCCGGCCTGCCCTGGCAGCCCCATGCGGCGGAACCCTTCCGGCAGAGCCGCATCGAGACCGACCAGCGGGTCCTGCCCGGGCTGCCGCTCGGCACGGCCGAGCGCGCCGGGTATCTGCTGCGCCGCTGCATGGCCAATGGCACCGCCCATGTCCGCACCCATGCCGATGTCCTGCCCGCCTTCGGCCTGTCGGCGCTCGAAGGCGTGCTGCAGGCGCGGGAGGCGCATGCACACGCGGTGACCGTGCAGGTCGTCGCCTTCCCGCAGGCCGGCGTGATGCGCCAGGGCGCCACCACCATGCTCGATCTCCTCGATGCCGCTGTCCGCGCCGGTGCCGATCTGGTCGGCGGCATCGATCCCTGCGACGTGGACCGCGACCCCGCCGGCCAGCTCGACGGCATCTTCGCGGTGGCGGAGCGGCGGGGGGTCGGGATCGACATCCATCTGCATGAGCCGGGCGAGCTCGGCCTCTACAGCCTGCAGGAGATCTGTGCCCGGACGCGCGCCCGGGGCATGCAGGGAAAGGTGACGGTCAGTCATGGCTTCTGCCTGGGCGGAATCCCGGAATCCAAGCAGAAGGCGGCAGCGGCGCTGATGGCGTCTTCCGGCGTCTCGCTGGTCACGCATGGGGCGGGCAGCGCCACCTTGCCGCCGCTGATGCTGCTGCGCCGGGCAGGCGTGCGCGTGTTCTGCGGCAATGACGATGTGCGCGATACCTGGAGCCCCTATGGCACCGCCGACATGCTGGAACGCGCCTCCGTGATCGGCTGGCGCGAGGATCTCCGGCACGACCACCTGCTGGAGGAGCTGTTCGCGATGATCTCCTCGGAGGGCGCGGCCGCGCTCGGGATCGAGCGCTACGGCATCGCGCCCGGCCATCCCGCGAATTTCTTCACCCTGCCGGCCGAGAATGTGCCGGATGCGATCGCCACCCATCCGCCGCGTCGCCGGGTCTTTCATGCCGGCCGGCCGGTGGCGGGCACCGATGCCGGCCAAGGCGCCGGCATTCCGGCGCCGCGGGCCGGGTGAGCTGAGCACGTCTCACGCTTCCTCCCGCCCTCGCTGCGCGGTGAGCCAGGTGCGGAATGCTGCCATCGCCACCGTCTCCCGCCGCGACTTCAGCCAGGTCAGCCAATAGGCCCCGGCCGCGATCTCCGTCGTGAAGGGCCGCACCAGCCGCCCCGTGCGCAGGTCGCGCGCGAACAGCGCGACCGGCAGCAGCGCGGCACCAGCTCCCTGCGCCGCCGCTTCCGCCATGGCGACGGAACTGTCGAAGACGACGCCACGGAGCGCCGGGCAGGCCGCGCCCGCTTGCGCGAACCAGTGCGCCCATTCGTCGGCGCGGTAGCTCCTGAGCAGCGGCACCGAAGCCAGGTCGGCCGGCTGGCGCAGCCGCTCGGCGAGCGGCGGGGCGCAGAGTGGGGAGAGCGGTGCGTCGAGCAGCCGCACCGCCTCCGTCCCGTGCCAGGCGCCGTCGCCGAAGCGGATGGCGCAATCGAGACCCTCTCCCGCCAGGTCCACCCGATTGTTGTTGGTCAGGATGCGCAGGTCGACGAAGGGGTGCTCTTCCTGGAAATCACGCAGCCGCGGCAGCAGCCAGCCGACCGCAAAGGTTGCGACGGCGCCGACCGTCAGCACCTCCCGCACCCGCCCGCCCTCGAAGCGGTCGAGCGTCGCGCCGATGCGGCGAAACGCCTCCTCCAGCACCGGCAGCAGCGCCGCGCCCTCATCGGTCAAAGCGAGGCCGCGCGGCAGGCGGCGGAACAGCCGCAGCCCCAAGATTTCCTCAAGGCCTTTCACCTGATGGCTCACCGCCGCCTGGGTCACGTGCAGCTCCAGCCCCGCGCGCGTGAAGCTCAGGTGGCGCGCGGAGGCCTCGAAGGCGCGGAGCGCGTTCAGCGGCAGGTTCGGTCGCACCATGGCAGAATCCCAAATTTTCCTCATGCCTCGCGCAAGACATCATGCTTTGTCCAGCCTGCCGGCCGCGGCCATACCTCCCCGCGCCACGAACCCTTATGGAGCGGACTTCATGATCGGCAGGCGGACCCTCGCCCTCGGCGCAACCCTGGCCATGACGGCAGCACATCAGGCCCGCGCGGCGGAGGAAGCCCTCCCCGCCGCCCTCGCGCGGATCGAGCGGGAGAGCGGCGGCAGGCTCGGCGTCGCCGTGCTCGACACCGGCTCGGGCTTCCGCGCCGCACATCGCGGGCAGGAGCGGTTCCCGATGTGCAGCACCTTCAAGCTGCTGCTCGCCGCCGCCGTCCTCGCCCGCGCCGATGCCGGGCAGGAGAGCCTGGACCGCCGCATCCGCATCCCGCGCGAGGCGCTGATCGCGCATTCGCCGGTCACCGAGACTCGGGTGGGCCGGGACATGTCGCTGGCCGAGCTCTGCGCCGCCACCACGACGATCAGCGACAATGCCGCCGCGAACCTGCTGCTGCCGACCATCGGCGGCCCCGCCGGCCTCACCGCCTGGCTGCGCAGCATCGGCGACGCCGTCACCCGCCTCGACCGCTTCGAGCCGGAGCTGAATGTGGTCCCGCCCGGCGATGAGCGGGACACCACCACCCCCGCCGCCATGCTCGCGGATATGCAGGCGCTGGCGCTCGGCGATCGCCTCTCCGCGCCGTCGCGGGCGCAGCTCCTCGGCTGGATGCTGGATTGCCGCACCAATGATACGCGGCTGAAGGCGGGGCTGCCCGCGGGCTGGCGGATCGGCAGCAAGACCGGGACCCACAGCCCCACCAGCAACGATGTCGGGATCCTCTGGCCGCCAGGCCGCGCACCGGTGCTGGTCGCAGCCTTCCTCACCAGTGCTGCCGCGTCCCCGGAGCGGCGCGATGCCAGCCTCGCCGCGGTCGGCCGCGCTGTCGCGGCGGCACTCGCCTGAGGCGGGGGGGGCGCGCTGGGACATCATCGGCCATGGCGATGCCGCGCCCTGGAACATCGTCTTCCGGAATGGCCTGCTGGCTGCTCCGCAAACGGCCGGCGCTGGAATCGGCCACGGCGTAACGATGACCTGCGTCGGCGGCGGGCCCACGGAACCGCCACGCGCCGCCGACCCGCGTCAAGCGCAGACCCGCCCCGGTGGCGCCCCCACCCCGCCGCTGCTATACGGCGCCTGATTTCCGTCAGGCGCCCCCCGCCCGGCGGCCGCAAGGATTCTGATTCAATGGCGCGACGCCGACAGCTCTTTGAGGGCAAGGCCAAGATCCTGTTCGAGGGACCCGAGCCAGGCACCCTGGTCCAGTACTTCAAGGACGATGCCACCGCCTTCAACGCGCAGAAGAAGGGCATCATCACCGGCAAGGGCGTGCTCAACAACCGCATCAGCGAATACCTGATGACGCGCCTGACCGAGATCGGCATACCCACGCACTTTATCCGCCGCCTGAACATGCGCGAGCAGCTCATCCGCGAGGTGGAGATCATCCCGCTCGAGGTCGTGGTGCGCAATGTCGCCGCCGGGTCCTTCGCGACCCGCCTTGGCATCCAGGAAGGCACCCGTCTGCCGCGTTCGATCATCGAATACTATTACAAGAACGACGCGCTGAACGATCCGATGGTCTGCGAGGAGCACATCACCTGCTTCGGTTGGGCCTCGACCCAGGACCTCGACGACGTGGTGGCGCTGACGCTGCGCGTGAACGACTTCCTGACCGGCCTCTTCCTCGGCGTCGGCATCTCGCTGGTGGATTTCAAGCTGGAATTCGGCCGTCTCTTCGAGAATGAGGAGATGCGCATCGTCCTCGCCGACGAGATCAGCCCGGACAATTGCCGCCTCTGGGACAGCAAGACCGGCGAGAAGATGGACAAGGACCGCTTCCGCCGCGACCTCGGCAAGGTCGAGGAAGGCTATCAGGAAGTGGCCCGCCGCCTCGGCATCCTGCCCGAGGCGGGCGTGCGCGACATGAAGGGGCCGGAGGCGATGCAATGACCTCCGATCGTCGCAGGGCGGAGCCGGAGGCGAGCACCGGAGACGTGAATCGGAGGTCTGAACCATGAAGTTGCTTGTCACCGTGATGCCGAAGAACGGCGTCCTCGACCCCCAGGGCAAAGCCATCGCTCAGGCCCTCGGCACCCTCGGCTTCGGCGGCGTCAACGACGTGCGCGCCGGCAAGGTGATCGAGCTCGACGTCGCCGAGACCGATCCCGCCAAGGCCCGCGCCGCGGCGGAGGAGATGGCCCGCAAGCTGCTGGCCAACACCGTCATCGAGAGCTTCCGCGTGGAGACCGCCTGATCCGATGCCGATGAAGCTCAGCCTGGTGGTCATGGTCGCCCTCACGGTGCTGATCGCCATCGGGCTGCGCTGGCGCGAGGAGCGCGCCGTGCACCTGGGCCATCAGAAGCCGAAGCGCCTCGGCCTCATCGGCGGCATCAAGGCGAAGGCCAACCGCTACATCACCGCCGCAGCCCTCGCCGCCGTCGCGACCATCGCGATCATGGGCGGGCTGCACTGGCTCCGCGTTCTGCAACAGGGATCGATGCCATGAAGGCCGCCATCATCGTCTTCCCCGGCACCAACCGCGAGCGCGACATGAAGATCGCGCTCGAGCGCGCCTCCGGCCATGCGCCGGCGATGCTGTTCCACCGCGAGACCGAGTTGCCGGCGGGCACCGATCTGGTGGTGCTGCCGGGCGGCTTCTCCTATGGCGACTATCTCCGCTGCGGCGCCATGGCCGCGCAGTCGCCGATCATGGCGGCGGTGCGCGCCCATGCCGATCGTGGCGGCCTGGTCCTCGGTGTCTGCAACGGCTTCCAGATCATGATCGAGGCCGGGCTGCTGCCGGGCGGGCTGCTGCGCAACGCGACGCTGCGCTTCCTCTCCATGGATTGCCGCATGCGAGTGGAGCGTGCCGGCACCCCCTTCACCGGCCGCTGGCAGAAGGGTGCGACCTTCCGCGCGCCGATGGCGCATGGCGACGGCAACTACTTCGCCGACGAGGCGACGCTCGACCGGCTGGAGGGCGAGGGCCTGGTCGCCTTCCGCTATGTGGACGATCGCGGCGAGGTGACGCCCGAGGCCAACCGCAACGGCAGCGCCCGGAACATCGCCGGCATCCTCTCCCCCAACCTCCGGATGTGTGGCCTGATGCCGCATCCGGAGGATCTGGTGGACCCGCTGATGGGCGGCGAGGATGGGCTGCCGATGTTCGAGAGCCTTGTGGAGAGCCTGGCCGAGACGGCTTGAGAGCGGCGCTACGGCGCCCTCACCGCCTGCACGCGCCGGTTCAGCGACCGGCCGTCCTCGGTCGCATTGTCCGCGATCGGCTCGTCCTGCCCGCGCCCCAGCGCACTGAGCCGCCCGGCATCGATGCCGGAGGCGACCAGCCATTGCCGCACCGCCTCCGCGCGCCGGTAGGAAAGTGGGATGTTGATCGCCGCCGAGCCGCGGTTGTCGGTATGGCCGATCAGCCCGAGGCGCAGCGCGGGATCGGCGGCCAACGCCTCCCGTAGCTGTGCCAGCACCGCCGCGGCCGAGAGATCGAGATCGGCCGAATTGGTGCGGAAGGTGATGTAGAGCTGCACCTGCCCGGTGCGGCGGAGCGTCTCGGCGACCGGCGCCTGCACCGGGCCGCTGCCCTGCACTGCCGCCTGCCCGCCCATGAAACGGTAGCTCGCGCCGTAGGCGCCGAAGCTCATGCTCTGTACGCCCCGGCGCGTGGTGCCGATATAGCGCGGCTGGCCGGGGAGCATCTGCAGGGACACCGTGCCGCCGGTCAGCGGGATGATGCCGGCATGCACTGCGGCGCGGCAGGTGGCGGAATCCGCCGAATAGGTATCGCTCCCCCAGATCGACCCGCGCAGCGTCGCTTCCCCGGGGCAGAGGCAGGTCAGCGTCTCGTCGCTGCCCGCATAGACGGCCATGTCGTCCGGGCATTGCGTCGGACCGCTGGCGGCCGGCGCCGCGGCCTGGGCCGCGGGCGCGATATTCTCGAAACGGTAGCTCGACCGGTAGGCGCCAAAGCTGATGCTTTCGACGCCGCGCCGCGTGGTCCCGGGATAGCGCGCCTGGCCCGGCAGCATCCGCAAGGTCACGGTGCCGCCCTGCCGGCCGACCGCACCGGCATGCAGCGCTGCCCGGCAGGTCGCGGAATCACCCGAATAGGTGTCGGTGCCCCAGACCGAACCGCGCGCCACCTGCTCCGCCGGGCAGACACAGGTCAGCACCTCGTCGCTGCCGTCATAGGAGGTCATGTCGTCCGGGCACTGCGTCGGGGCCGCGGCCACGGCAGGGGGTACGGATGGTGACGCGGCGGTCCCTGGCGCGGCAGCCGGCGCGACATTCTCGAAGCGGTAGCTCGACCGGTAGGCGCCGAAGCTGATGCTCTCCACGCCGCGCCGTGTGGTCCCGGGATAGCGGGCCTGGCCCGGCAGCATCCGCAAGGTCACCGTGCCGCCCTGCCGGCCGACCGCGCCGGCATGCAGCGCTGCCCGGCAGGTCGCGGAATCACCCGAATAGGTGTCGGTGCCCCAGACCGAACCGCGCGCCACCTGCTCCGCCGGGCAGATGCAGGTCAGCACCTCGTCGCTGCCGGCATAGGACGTCATGTCGTCCGGGCATTGCGTCGGGGCCGCGGTTGCCGAGGGCGCGGGCTCGGCCGATGCGGCGGGCGGCTTGCCCTGCCCGAAGGCGTCGCCAACCCCGGCCAGCAGCAGCATTGGCAGAAGAATCGCGAGGCCCCTGAAACCCGGCATCGTCCACCTCCATGACCGGTCGCCAGCATCGCCGATGGCCGCCGCAGTCGTCGATCCGAAACTGCAACGCTTTGGCTTCCGCCCGAGCACGTCACCGTGTATCCGAGAGGTGGACGCTCGTCCCACCTCTGGGGATGAGGTCGCAGCAAGCTGCGATGAACGCCATGCGCCTCCGCTCTGCGGGCCGTGACGAAGGCCCCCCTGGACATTCGGCGCGCGCCTGCCGACAACGCGGTTATGTCCGCCCCCGCCCCCCTCGACGCCGCCCGCGCCCAGCAGCTTGCCGCCGAATTCGGCCTGAAGCCGGAGGAGTACGAGCGGGTGCTGGTCATCCTCGGCCGCACCCCCTCCCTCACCGAGCTCGGCGTCTTCAGCGTGATGTGGAGCGAGCACTGCTCCTACAAATCCTCCCGCGTCTGGTTGCGGGAGCTGCCGACCAAGGCGCCCTGGGTGATCCAGGGCCCGGGCGAGAATGCCGGCGTCATCGACATCGGCGAGGGGCTGGCGGCGGTCTTCAAGATGGAGAGCCACAACCACCCGAGCTACATCGAGCCCTATAACGGCGCGGCGACGGGGGTCGGCGGCATCCTGCGCGACGTCTTCACGATGGGCGCGCGGCCAATCGCCAACCTCAACGCGCTCCGCTTCGGCAGCCCCGACGCGCCGCGCATGAAGCAGGTGATCGACGGCGTGGTACGCGGCATCGGCGGCTACGGCAATTGCGTCGGCGTGCCGACGGTGGGCGGCGAGGTGAATTTCCACCCCGCCTACAACGGCAACCCGCTGGTCAATGCGATGACCGTCGGCATCGCCCATTCCGACCGCATCTTCCTCAGCGCCGCCGCCGGCGTCGGCAATCCGGTCGTCTATGTCGGCTCCAAGACCGGCCGCGACGGCATCCACGGCGCCACCATGGCGAGCGCCGAATTCAGCGCCGACAGCGAGGAGAAGCGCCCGACCGTGCAGATCGGCGACCCCTTCGCCGAGAAGCTGCTGATCGAGGCCTGCCTGGAGCTGATGGCGACCGACGCCATCGTCGCCATCCAGGACATGGGCGCGGCCGGCCTCACCAGCAGCGGTGTGGAGATGGCCAGCAAGGGCGGCGTCGGCATCGAGCTGTTCATGGAGCGCGTCCCCCAGCGCGAGGAGGGGATGAGCGCCTACGAGATGATGCTCTCCGAGAGCCAGGAACGCATGCTGATGATCCTGAAGCCCGGGCGGGAGCCCGAGGCCGAGGCGATCTTCCGCAAGTGGGAGCTGGATTTCGCTGTCATCGGCCACCTGACCAATAGCGGCCGGATCGTCATCCGCCACAACGGCGTGGTCGAAGCCGACATCCCGCTGGCGCCGCTGGAATCGGAAGCCCCCCTCTACCGCCGCCCGATCGCGGACACGCCGAGGTCCCCGATCCTCGAGGCCGGCGACATCCCCGATCCGGTCGGCGTGCTGCCGGCGCTGAAGTCGCTGGTCGGCTCGCTCGACCTCTGCTCCCGCCGCTGGATCTGGGACCAGTATGACAGCCTAGTGAACGGTCAGACCGTGCAGCGCCCGGGCGGCGCCGACGCCGCCGTGGTCAAGATCGAGGGCCGCAAACGGGCGCTCGCCATGACCACCGACTGCACGCCCCGCTACTGCTACGCGGACCCCGAGGAGGGCGGCCGCCAGGCGGTGACCGAGGCCTGGCGCAACCTGACCGCGGTCGGCGCCCAACCGCTCGCCATCACCGACAACATGAATTTCGGCAACCCCGAGAAGCCCGAGATCATGGGCCAGTTCGCCGCCGCGGTGCGTGGCATGGCGTCCGCCTGCCATACGCTCGACTTCCCGGTGATCTCCGGCAATGTCTCGCTCTACAACGAGACCGAGGGCCGCGGGATCCTACCCACCCCCGCGATCGGCGGCGTCGGCGTGCTGGAGGATGCGGCCCAGGCGATCGGCCTCGCCTTCGACGCCGGGCTCGACCTCGTGCTGCTCGGCGAGACGCATGGCTGGCTCGGCCAGTCGCTCTGGCTGCGCGAGATCGCGGGGCGGGAGGAAGGGGCGCCGCCGCCGGTCGACCTGGCGGCCGAACGCCGCGCCGGCGATTTCGTCCGCGCCCGCATCCTGGATGGCACCATCACGGCCTGCCACGACGTCTCCGATGGCGGGCTGCTGGTCGCGGTCGCGGAGATGGCGATGGGCAAGGGCGTCGGCGTGGCGCTGGAGCCGGCGCCGGAGACCATCCCGCCGCATGCCTTCTGGTTCGGGGAGGATCAGGGCCGCTACGTCGTGGCCGTGGCCAGCGCCGATGACCTCAAGATCGCCGCCGCGGGTGCCGGGGTGCCGGCCTATCGCCTGGGCCGCACCGGCGGTGGGGCCTTGGCGCTGGACGGTCAAGGTTCCATATCCGTGAACGAGCTGCGGGCGGCGCATGAGGCGACGCTCCCGGCGCTGATGGGGGGTTGAGGCATGGCGATGCAGCCGGCGGAGATCGAAGCGCTGATCAAGGCGGCGATCCCCGACGCCATGGTGACGATCGAGGACCTCGCCGGCGACGGCGACCACTATGCCGCGACCGTCATCTCCGAGAGTTTCCGGGGCATCTCCCGCGTCAAGCAGCACCAGATCGTCTACGCTGCCCTGCAGGGCCGCATGGGGGGCGTGCTGCACGCCCTCGCCCTGCAGACGGCCGCACCGGAATAGGGACACAGCGATGACCGAAGCCGTTCACGCCCGCATCCAGGGCGAAATCGACCAGAGCCCCGTGCTGCTCTTCATGAAGGGCACGCCGGTCTTTCCGCAATGCGGGTTCTCCGCCCGCGTGGTGCAGATCCTTTCCCACATAGGCGTGCCCTTCAAGGGCGTGAACGTGCTGGAGGACATGGAGCTGCGCGAGGGCATCAAGAGCTTCAGCAACTGGCCGACCATCCCGCAGCTCTATGTCGCGGGCGAGTTCGTTGGCGGCTGCGACATCGTCACCGAGATGTTCCAGTCCGGCGAGCTCTCCGCGCTGCTGGCCGAAAAAGGCGTGCCGCACAAGGCCGAGGCCTAAGCCTCGCGGGCTGGCGCCTGCCCTCGAGGCCGGCGCCCCGCAAGCCGGCTGAGAAAGAAGAAAGGCCCGGGACCATCGGTCCCGGGCCTTTCGATATCGCGTCAGGGCAGCCGGATCAGCGCGAGTAGAACTCGACGACCAGGTTCGGCTCCATCTGCACGGGGTAGGGCACATCCGAGAGCTTGGGCGCGCGCAGGAAGCGGCCCTTCATGGCACGGTGGTCGATCTCGATGTACTCCGGCACCTCGCGCTCGCCGCTCTGGGCGGCGTCGAGGACGGCGACGAGCTGCTTCGAGCTCTCCTTCACCTCGATCACATCATTGTCCTTCACGATGTAGGACGGGATGTTGAGGCGCTTGCCGTTCACCGTGACATGGCCGTGGTTCACGAACTGGCGGGCCGCGAAGGGGGTCACCGCCAGCTTCATGCGGTAGACCACGGCGTCCAGGCGGCGCTCCAGCAGCTCGATCAGGTTCTCGGAGGTGTCGCCCTTGCGGCGCACGGCCTCCTCGTAATACTTGCGGAATGCCTTCTCGCCGATGTTGCCGTAGTAGCCCTTCAGCTTCTGCTTCGCCATGAGCTGGATGCCGAAGTCGGTCGGCTTGTTCTTGCGGCGCTGGCCATGCTGGCCCGGCCCGTAGTCCCGCTTGTTGACGGGGCTCTTCGCCCGGCCCCAGAGGTTCACCCCAAGGCGGCGGTTGATCTTGTACTTGCTTTCGGCGCGCTTCGTCATGCGCGTGTCCTTCGTCGTCGTCGCGCGGACCCCTTGCCAGGGCCTCGTCGCTCTGTTGTCCCGGTAGTCCTGGGTCCCGGACGGACCCTGGCGGGCGCAGGCCGCGAGGGCATGCGCATGCGCGATGCCCCGGCCCGTCCACGTTCCCGGGAAGAGGCGCGGCTATAGGGGCGCCTCCGGGGCTTGTCAAACCATGGGCCGGGCCCCTACTCCGGCGCCATGGTGACGCGCGAAGAAATCCTGGTCCTCGGCCTGACCGCGGGGGTCATGGGCAGCCTCGTGGGTGGGCTGATGCTCGGGGTCGGGCTCGGGCTCGCCGTGCAGGGCGCGCATATTGGCTGGCTGCTGGTGCTGCCAGCGGCACCGCTTTCCGGCATCATCGGCTATCTGCTCGCGCGCCGGCTGGCGCGGCGCGTGGACAGCGGCCTGCGCTGAACGATTGCGATCACTTCCTGGACTCTTTCAGCGAATTTCATCAGCCACGGCTTCACTACCGGCCACGCAACGTTCTAGGTTTTGTCAGCAAGAACCGTTCGGGAGCTCCGTCGATGCGCCTCACCGCTCTCTGCTTCGTCACCGCCCTCGCGGCGCTGCCGTTGAGCCAGGCCAACGCCTATGGCGTCAGCCAGATCCATTTTTCGATCGGCCGCAACAGTCCGATGCCGGACTGCCACCAGCGGGCGCGCGAGGTCTTCGAGCGCGCCGGGCTGCGCGTGCTGGGGACCGGCAATGCCAGCGTCGGCGCCGAGCCGCAGGACGGCACGACGCTCGCGACCATCTACTGCGTCCCGTCCGCGGGCGTCGTGGTGGCGACCGTCGCCGGCGACAATACCCAGGCGACCGCCCCGGTGCTGGAGCGCATCCGTGAGGCCTGGTCGGGCAGCGGCGGCGCCCAGACCGGCGGCGGCCAGCCGGGCGGCGGCCAGCCCGGCGGCGGGCTCGGCGGCCCGCGCATCACGAAGTAAGCGGGCACCGCTGGACGGATGCGGGCCGGCAACGGCCCGTGTCAGGCGGGATCGCCGCTCGCGAGATACCAGTCAAGCAGGTCGCGGCCCTGCCGGAACACCACCCCCGGCAGGGCCGCGAGGCTGTCCAGCATCGCCTCGAAGGCGGCAATCCGGTGCGGCACCGCGGAGATATAGGGGTGCACCGCGATCCCCATCACCCGCGCCCCGCTGGTCTCCGCTTCCGCCAGCAACCGGGCCGCGGCGAGCATGGCGCGGCGGCCGAGCTCCTCCTCCGCATGGTGCTGGATCATGACCACCGGGATGTCGTTCAGCTCGACCGGATAGGGCAGTGCTACCAGCGGCCCATGCGCCGTCGCAATGCGCGACGGGCGATCATCGACCGGGAAATCGCCGAGATAGCGGATGCCGGCTTCGGCCAGCAGGTCCGGCGTCTCCAGCGTCTCCGTGAGGCCTGGGCCGAGCCAGCCCAGCACCGGCGCCTGGGTGAAGGCGGCGATCGTCTCCACGCTGCGGAAGATCATCGCCCGCTGATCCTCGATGCGATGCGTCGGCACCTGATGGAAGCCATGGCCCATGAAGTCCCATCCGGCATCGCGCGCGGCCGCGGCGACGCGGGGATATTCCAGGCAGACCGAGGCGTTGCAGGAGAGGGTCGGCCGGATGCCGCGTCTGGCGAAGGCATCGGCGAAGCGCCAGAAGCCGACCCGCATCCCGTATTCATGCCAGGCCCAGTTCGGCACGTCCGGCAACAGGGCGGCGCCGGTCGGCGGTGACAGCACCTGGCGCGGCATCGGATTGTCGATCAGCCAGTGCTCGACATTCACCACGGGCCAGATGGCGAGCTTCGCGCCGCCGGGCAGCGTCAGTGCCGGGCGGTCGATCGCGGCGGTGTAAGCCAGGCGCTGCTCGGGGCGCTGCGGCATGGTGGGCTCCCTATAGATCTGCGCGCCGCGCGATCACCGCGACCGGGCCGCCACCATCCGGCCCCTGGTGCTCGGCGCCGCCGGAGACGAAGAGCGCGGTGCGGCCGGTGGCCGCAGCGATGACGCCGCCGACCAGGGCGCGGGCATGGCGCGTGGCGTTGATGTCGCTGTCCTCGTTCATGATGTGCCGCGCGCCGCGGATGCGGCCATCCGAGGATGGCTCCGCCTTGGCCAGAACGGCCACCAGGCGCGCCTGCTCGGCGTCCGGCAATTGCCCGCCGCCGGCATCCAGACCGGCGGCGCGCAGCGCGCGCTGCACCGCGGGCAGGTCGATGGCATCCGCCATCACGTCATGGGCGATGACGAGGTCGCCCGCCCAGTCCGGGCTCATGCCGAACAGGATGATCTCGTTGCGCATCAGCTCGACACCGGCCGAGGTGCCGGCGCGCCCGGAATAGAGCGCCGTGTCGCTGCCGATCGCCGCATCGGCCAGGGCGTCGCGCGCGACCTCCCCCAGCGCCAGCGCGACGCCGAGCGCCGAGGCGCCGCGCGACAGGCCCATCGAGGCATAGGTGTCGTGGGTCGCGACGGTGGCACCGCGGGATGCGGCCTCCGCGATGCGCTCCGTGGTCAGCAGCGGGCATTTGATCTGGACGTAGTGGATCTCCGCCATGCCGGAAGCGGCGGCCCGGATGGCCTCGGCAGTGGCTTCCACCTGCGCCATGCGGCCGATCTCCTCCGGCGCGAAATCGCGGGTGAAGGCGGTGGCGATGGCGAGTGCACCGGCGGGATTCGCCGCAGCATCGGTGCGGCCGACGCTGAAGACCAGGAAATGCGGCGACAGCCCGCCCTCGGTGCCGCCGGACATCACCATCGCGACGCGGTGCGCAACCTCGGCCGGCGCGGTGCCGAGTCGCACCGCGAGCATCTGGGTCAGCGACTGCACCGCGAAGGCCCGGGTGAAGTCGTTGACGCAGCCATTGCCCTCGGTCTTGCCGAGGATGGCGACGACATCGCGCGGGTCCGGCACGCCGGCGTCGAACAGCGCCTCAATGGCCGCGACGTCGCCGGGGTGGCGCATCGCGACGCGATGAACGGCCGCGCGGCGGATCATGCCGCCTTCGGCGCGTGATGGCTGTGCAGCCGGGCACTCAGGACGCGGCGCACGGCGTTGAATTCGGGGCTCGCGACATCGCGCGGGCGCGGCAGCTCCACCTCATGGGTGCTGGCGATGCGGCCGGGGCCTGGCTCCATCACCACGACCCGATTGGAGAGGAAGATCGCCTCCTCGATCGAATGGGTGACGAAGAGCACCGTCAGGCCCGTGCGTTGCCAGATCTCCAGCAGCTCGTCCTGCAGGCGTTCGCGCGTCATGGCATCGAGCGCGCCGAAGGGCTCGTCCATCAGCACCATCTCGGCGTCATTCGCCAGCACCCGCGCGATCGCGACACGCTGCTTCATGCCGCCCGAGAGCTGGTGCGGCCAGACATCGGCGAAGCGCGTCAGCCCGACCATCTCCACGAAGCGGTCGACGGTCTCCCGCACCTCCGCCTTGGGGCGCCCGCGGGAGGCCGGGCCGAAGCCGATATTCTGGCGCACGGTGAGCCAGGGAAACAGGCCGTAATCCTGGAACACCATGCCGCGGTCGGGCGCCGGGCCCAGGACCGGCTTGCCCCACATCAGCGCCTCCCCCGATGTCGGCTGCTCGAAGCCGGCGACGATGCGGAGCAGGGTCGACTTGCCGCAGCCGGAAGCGCCGATCAAGCAGATGAACTCGCCCTTGCGCACGGTCAGGTTCGCGTCGCGCAGCGCGTCGATGCTCTGGCCCTGCAGCACGAAGCGCTTGGAGACGTTCTTCACCTCGAGGATGGGAATTTCAACCATGATGCTGCGGGCTCCAGCGAAGCAGGCGGTTCATCAGGGCGAGAACGATGCGATCGGAGATGAAGCCGGCGATACCGATCACGATCATGCCGCAGATGACGAGCTCGGTGCGCGACAAGGTCCGCGCATCCATGATGACGGCGCCGAGGCCCTGCGGCACGCCGGTCATCTCGCCGACCACGATAACGAACCAGGCGAGCCCGAGGCCGAGGCGGAGCCCGGTGAAGATGGATGGCAGGGAGGCCGGCAGCACCACCTTGAAGAACTGCGCATTGCCCCGGCAGCCGAGCATCGACGCCGCTTCGAACAGCCGCGTCTCGACGCTGCGAACGCCAAAGATGGTGTTGAGCAGGATCGGGTAGAAGGCCCCGAGGAAGACCAGGAAGAAAGCCGAGCGCGGCCCGAGCCCGAAGAGGATCATCGAGAGCGGCAGCCAGGCAGTGACCGGGATGGGCCGCATGAGCTGCAGGAAAGGGTCGAGCAGGTCGCGGATCAGCGGCACCCGCCCGATCAGGATGCCGAGCGGCACAGCGCAGAGCGCGGCCAGCGCGAAGCCGCCATAGACTCGGGTCGCGGAGGCGACGAGGTGGATGAGCAAGGTGCCGGAGAAGGCATCGTCCCAGATGCCGCCCCAGGCGAAGTCCACCATGTATTCCGCGACGTCATAGGGCGAGGGGATGAGCTGGGTCATCCCCCCGGCCACCGCCAGATGCCAGAACAGCAGCAGCAGCAACGGCACGATCAGCGCGAGGCCAACCGTCCCCGCGCTGTCGAGCAAACGCCTGAAGGGCGGCACGCGCCGTGCCGCGGGCACGGGTTCGGCGACGGCTTGCGACATGGCGGCCCCCTCTCCTTCCGGTTCTGCCTCAGGCGGCCGCCGCGACCTCGTTGGAGAAGCGCGGATTGAGGAACTTCGCAAAATCCGGCAGTCGGCGGATCTGGCGCAGGTCGAGCATGCGCTGCGCATAGGTGCGCGACTGGCGAACCACGGTCTCATCCAGGCGCCAGATGTATTCGACGTTCTGCGCGCCGAGTGCATTGTCGACGGCCCCGCGCGGCGCGCCGAGGATGCGCACCGTCGCCTCCGCCACCTCGCGCGGATTGGCAGCCATGTACTCGCTGGCCTGCCGATGGATGCGCAGCATGGTGGTGACCAGGGCCGGATCCTGGGCGATCATCTGCTCGCTGGTACCGAAGATCATGTTCAGCCCGCCCATCGCGGTGCCGTAGGGGTATTCGACGAGCTGCCCGATGCCGGAGGAGAGCGAGAGGCCGGGGCCCGGCTCGGCGCCCACATAGGCGTCGATGTCGCCGCGCTGGAGCATGGCGTGCATCTCGCCGAAGGGCACGCGCACCGCGGTGATGTCGCGCACCGTCATGCCTTCGCTCCTGAGACGGTCGAGGATGAAGACCTCCTGCGTCGAGCCCGGCCAGATGCCGATGCGCTTGCCGCGCAGGTCGCGCAGCGTGCGGAGCTCGCTGCCCGCTTTCGAGACGATGCCCATGCCACGGTTGCAGAAGGCGCCGACCACGACGATCGGTTCACCCGCCGCGGCGCCGAGCGTCGCCGCCGCGATGCCGAAGCCGCCGAAATCGACGGAGCGGGTGACGACCGCGTTCTTGCCGTCGGTCGGGCTGTCGAAGGTGATGATCTCTACGGTCAGCCCCTGCGGCGCGAAGCGCTGGTAGAAATGCGGCGTCATCGAATGGATCAGGCGCAGCGAGCCCATCTTCACGGTGCGGGCTGCCTGGGCGCGCGCGAGATGCGGGACGGCGAGCGGCGCGATGGCGGCGCCCGTGATGAGGTGACGGCGACGAATCATGGAACGGCCTCCTTCTGTTCGGCGATGGATGCAAGAAAGGCGCGCCAGCCGCCGTGACGGCTGATCTCCTCGGCGCCCCGCAGCCCTTCGGGTTCGGCGAGGAAGCCCTTGGGGCGGGAGCCATCGGCGAGCAGCAGGGTGCCGATGCAGAGCGGCGGCGGCACCGCGGCGACGAAAGCCGCGAAGCCTTCCGGCGGCAGCGCCCAGACCTCGGTCGCGATGGCGAAGCCCTCCCCCGCCGCGGTGCGCAGCAGGCCGGGACGGCGCGGCGGCCCGCCGGCCAGCGCAAAAAAGCGGTAACAGGGTTCGGTCGCGACGGCGCGCAGCAGCGCGCCGCCGCGCGTGGTCAGCTCATGGTTCAGGGCCAGTCCCGAGAGATGCGCGCCGACGACCGCGATCTCGATCATGCCGCCTCTCCCATGAAGCGTGCGGCCAGGCGTGCGAGGCGCGCATCGGAGCCAAAGGGGCCGATGAAGGTGACGCCTGCCGGCAAGCCGTCCGGCCGCAGCGGCCCGGGGACGGCGATCGCCGCGAGCCCGAGCAGGTTCACGAAATTCGTGTAGGTGCCGAGCCGGGCGTTGGGCCCGATCGGATCGGCCTCCAGCGCCGCGAGCGTCGGGAATTGCGGGACCGAGGGGAGGACGATCGCCTCCACCTGCTCCCAGACTACCTCTGTCCGGCGGCGCAGGATGGCGAGCTGGTGCATGGCGCGGATGGCGTCGGTCGCGGTGAACCGGTCGGCGCCGAGCGTGATCTCGCGCACCACCGGATGGGTCGCCGCGGGGTTCGCGCGCACGAAACCCCCGAAGCTGGCATCGCGCTCGGCGACCAGCGCGCTCTCGTAGAGCATCCGCGCGATGGCGAGGAAGTCGGCGACCGAGACCGGCGACACGGCCGGCGCAGCGCCCTGCAGCGTGGGCAGGGCCGCGTCCCAGGCATGCCGCGCCTCCGCCTCGTCGAAGATCAGTGTGGCGGTGTCGGGAATGCCCAGGCGCGCGATCGGCGACGGATCGTCGGGCGCAGCGGCGCGCGCATAGGGATCTTCCGGGTCATAGCCACGCATTGCGTCGAAGACCGTCCAGGCGCCGGCGACGTCGCGCGCAAAGGCGGAAATGCAGTCGAGGCTGCGGCAGGCCGGCACCACGCCACGAACAGAGACGACGCCGGGCGATGGCTTGAGGCCGACCAGGCCGTTCAGCGCCGCCGGCACCCGCCCCGACCCGGCTGTATCGGTGCCGAGGGCGAAGGGCACGAGGCCGAGCGCCACCGCGACCGCGCTGCCGGAGCTGGAACCGCCGGGTACGCGATCGGGGGCTGCGGTGTTGCGCGGCACCGGGTGCGGTGTGCGCACGCCCACCAGCCCGGTCGCGAATTGGTCGAGATTGGTCTTGGCGACCGGAATCGCACCCGCCGCGCGCAGCCGCGCCACCGCCGGCGCATCCGTCCCAGGCAGATAGGCGAAAGCGGGGCAGGCCGCGGTCGTCGGCCGCCCTGATACATCGATATTGTCCTTCACCGCGAAGGGCACGCCCCAAAGGGGGAAGCGCTCCGGGTCGAAGGGCGGCAGCGATGCGGCTTCCGCCAGCAGCCCCGGCAACGGCGTCACATCGAGGAAGACGCCGGGATCTGGGCAGGCCTGAATGGCCGCATGGGCTGCGGCCAGCAGGTCAGCAGGGCGCATGCCGCCCTCATAGGCAGTGCGATAGCCGGCTATGTCGGTCGGCGGAGCAGGCATCGGCGCGTTCCCCAGGCCTGGGAACACAGCAATGTGCGTGCCAGAGCACGGAAGCCCAGAAATTGTTCCAACTCAAGAAGTTAACAGGGAAGTCCCTGGCATCATCGGCTCTTCGTGTATGCACAACGCCCGGATTGGATGGATTCTGCCTTATTTTTACTCAGATGCCGGCCATCAGCGCCCAGGCTTCCTCGGTCAGCCGAAGATGCAGCCGGGCGGCCGCCGCGGCCGTCGCCCCATCCCCGCGCGCGATCGCGGTCAGGATCTCCCCATGCTCGGCGTGGGAGCGCCGCAGCCTCTCCGGCGCCTCGAGCTGCGCGCCCCGGAAGGGGGCCAGGCGCTGCCGCGTCGCGCCGGCCAACTCCGCCAGATAGGCATTGCCGGATCCGGCATAGAGCCGGCGATGGAATTCCACATTGGCGGCGCGATACTCGGCGAGACGCGAAAACCGCACCATCTCCGCCATGCTGCCGTGCAATACCTCCAGCGCGCGCCGCTCGCGCGGCGGCATGGCGCTGGCGCAAAGGGTCGCGACCATCGCCTCCAGCTCCGCCATCACCTGGAACATGCCGTGCAGCCGCGCCGTATCCGGCCGGGCGACGACGGCGCCGCGGCGGGGACGATGCTCGACCAGCCCGGTTGCCGCCAGTTGCCGCAGCGCCTCGCGCACCGGGGTGCGGGAGACGCCGAATTCGGCCGCGAGTTGCAGTTCCTCGAGCGCGGTGCCCGGCGGGCGCTCGCCGCCGACAATCGCCTCGGCCAGTTGCGTCGCCAGGGCTTCGGCATGGGTCGGGCGCGACAGGCGGCTGCGCCGGCGGGGACTCGATGGGGCGGCAGAGGCGTCCATGGCCCAAGACTAGAGCATCTTCGCCAGCCCGGGTGATTCACCGGCGCGGGATCTGTCCCTCGTCCGCCTCTCCTGCCCCGCCCCAGGGCGGTGCCGGGTCAGGCTCCGGCAGCCGGCCGCGCGTCATGCGGCCACGCGAGAGTTCGGTCACCACGCCATGCAGCGTGCGCAGTTCCTGCTCGGTCACCGCACCGCGCTGGAACCAGTGGCGGAGGTTGCGCACCATGGTCGGTCGCTTGTGCTCGGTGTCGAGGAAGCCGCTGGCATCGAGCTCGGCGACCAGCCGTTCCAGGAAGGCTTCCAGCTCACCCTTGGTCGCGACCCGCGTCTCGTTGGTGACGAGCAGGCGCGGCGGCGTCGCCTCCGCCGCGGTCCACCATTCATAGGCAAGGATCATCACCGCCTGCGCCAGGTTCAGCGACATATGCGCGGGGTTGAGCGGATAGCGCACCAGCGTGTCGCAGCAGGCGAGGTCCTCCGCGGTCAGCCCCGCCCGCTCCGGTCCGAACAGCACCGCGACGCGCTGATCCCGCGCGTTGAGGGCGCGCAGATCCTCCGCGGCGGCACGGGCGGTCAGGGTGCGGACGATGACGTGGCGCGGCCGCGGGCAGGTGCCGAAGACATGGTGGCAATCGGCGACCGCCGCCTCAACGCTGTCGAAGACCTGCGCCGCATCGAGGATGCGGTCGGCGCCGGAGGCCATGCGCCAGGCATGCTCTTGCGGCCAGCCGTCGCGCGGCGCGACCAGCCGCAGATGGAACAGCCCGCCATTCGCCATGGCGCGGGCGGCGGCGCCGATATTGTCCGCGAGCTGGGGCCGCACCAGGACGACCACCGGGCTCTCGCCCGGCGGCGGCACCAGATCGGCGCCGCCATCGCGGCCGGTCATCGGAACCTCCTCGGGGGCGAGATCAGGCCCGCCGCCATGTGGTGCCGCCCGCCCCGTCCTCCAGCACGATGCCCTGCGCCTGCAGCTCGGCGCGGATCCGATCGGCTTCCGCGAAGTCGCGTGCCTTGCGCGCGGCGAGCCGCGCCGCGATGGCGGCCTCGATCGCCGCCGCATCGACGCCGCCGCGCAGCCAGGCCTCGGCATCACCCTGGAAGAGGCCGAGCACGCCGGCGGCTTCCCGGAAGGCCGCCGCCGCCTCACCTGGCGCCGGCGCCCAGTCCTGCCCGATGCGGGACAGCACCGCGGTCGCGCTGCCGCCGACCGTCGCGACATTCTCGAGCGTGCGCAGGTCGCGCAGCCGCGCGATGGTGCCGGGTGTGTTGAGATCGTCGCGGAGCGGCGCCATGGCCCATTCCGCCATGGCGGCGATATCAGCGCCGTCGGCCGCCGGCGCGCGGGCCAGCATCGCATAGCCGTCGTCGAGCTCCAGCTTCGCCTCATCGAGCCCGGCCAGGGTGAAGTCGATCGCCTGGCGGTAATGGGTCTTCAGCAGCAGCAGCCGGAAGGCCTCGCCGGCCCAGGCGCCCCGCGCCAGGATGTCGCGCACGGTCATGAAGTTGCCGAGCGACTTCGACATCTTCTCCCCGTCCACCAGCAGCATGCCGTTGTGCATCCAGTAGCGGGAGAAGCGGCTGCCGGGGAAAGCGCAGGCGGATTGCGCCAGCTCATTCTCATGGTGCGGAAAGAGCAGGTCGTGCCCGCCGCCATGGATGTCGAACTCCTCGCCGAGATAGCGCCAGGACATCGCGCTGCACTCGATGTGCCAGCCCGGGCGGCCGCGGCCCCAGGGGCTGTCCCAGCCCGGCGTCGTGTCGTCGGACGGCTTCCACAGCACGAAATCGCCGGCATCGCGCTTGTAGGGCGCGACATCGATGCGGGCGCCGGCCAGCAACTCGTCCGGCGTGCGGCCGGAAAGTTGCCCATACCCGGCGTAGGAAGGGACGCTGAACAGCACATGCCCTTCCGCGGCATAGGCATGGCCGCGGTCGATCAGCCGCTCGATCAGGGTGATCATCTGGGCGACGTTCTGCGTCGCGCGCGGCTCCTCATCCGGCGGCAGGGCGCCGAGAGCGGCCATGTCACGGTGGAAGTCCGCCGTGGTGCGCGCGGTGATGGCCGCGATCGGCTCCCCGCTCTCGCGGGCGCGCGCATTGATCTTGTCGTCGATGTCGGTGATGTTCCGCACATAGGTGACGCGCGGATAGAGCCGGCGCAGCAGCCTCACCAGCACGTCGAAGACCACGACCGGCCGGGCATTGCCGAGATGCGCCAGGTCATAGACCGTCGGGCCGCAGACATAGAGCCTGATATGCCCGGGATCGATCGGCGCGAAAGCCTCGCGTTTGCGGGCGGCGCTGTTGTGCAGGTGCAGTTCGGTCATGGTGGTCCAGGAACAGGGGTGCGGTCAGGCAGGCGCGTGGGGATTTCTTCTCCCCGGCGGCGGTTCAGCGACAGAGCGCGGATGCTTGGAGCCTGGACGCGGACATGGCGTCCTTTCTGCCCGGTCGCGGGCCCAGGTTCAAGCGGAAGCGCCCAGCCTGAGCCGCTGCACCACCCTCTCCCGCCCGATCAGCGGCAGCAGTCGCTTGAGGTCGGGGCCATGCTCCTCCCCCGTCAGCGCCAGGCGGAGCGGCAGGAACAGCGCCTTGCCCTTGCGGCCGGTGGTGACCTTCAACGCCTCCACCCAGATGCCCCAGGTCGCCTCGTCCCAGGGCTCCGGCGGCAGGGCGTCCAGCGCGGCGCGGAGGAAATCCAGCTCCGCCTCCTGCGCCGGCGGCACGATGCTGCCGCGGACTACGTCGAACCAGGGCCGGGCTTCCCGCAACAGGTCGAGGTTGCCGCGCACCGCGTTCCAGAAGGCCTCGTCCGCCTCCTCCGGCAGCCGGTCGCGGACGTCAGCGAAGGAGGCCGTGTGCAGCACCCGCCGGTTCAGCGCCAGCAAATGGCGTGGGTCGAAGCGCGCCGCCGAGTGCGAGACGCGGCCGAGGTGGTAATCCTTCGCGAGCTCCCGCGGCATGCCCGGCACCGGGTCGGCGGAGGTACCAAGGGCGGCCAGATAGCCCGCCAGCGCCGCCGGCTCGATGCCGTCGCGCCGGAACTGGCGCAGCGAGATGGAGCCGAGCCGCTTCGAGAGCTGCCCGCCATCGGCATCGGTCAGCAGCGGCAGGTGACCGAAGGTCAACCGGCCGGAATCGCCGCCCAGCGCCTCGAAAAGGTCGATCTGGATGCCGGTGTTGGTGACGTGGTCCTCGCCCCGCACCACATGGGTGACGCCGGTCTCGAGGTCGTCCACCACCGAGGTGAAGGTGTAGAGCGGGGAGCCATCGGCGCGGATCAGCACCGGGTCGCTGATCGCCTGCAGCTTCACGCTGCGCCCGCCGAGCACCGCATCGCGCCAGGTAATGCTGCGCGGCGACAGCAGGAAACGCCAATAGGGCTGCTTCCCGTTCGCCAGCGCACGCTCGTACTGTTCCGGCGTCATCTTCAGCGCCTCCCGGTCATAGACCGGGGCGCGGCCCTCGCGGCGGCGTCGTTCGCGCTTGGCCGCGAGTTCCTCCTCGCTCTCGAAGCAGGGGTAGAGGCGCTTGGCACCTTTCAGATGCTCGGCGGCGGCGGCGTAGCGATCGAGCCGCTCGGACTGCGCGAAGCGCTCATCCCAGTCGAGGCCAAGCCAGCGCAGATCCTCCTCGATCGCCTGGGCGAATTCCGGCGTGCTGCGCGCTGTATCGGTGTCGTCGAGGCGAAGCACGAAGCGCCCGCCATGGCGCCGCGCCAGCAGCCAGTTGGCGAGTGCGATGCGGGCATTGCCGGCGTGCAGGAGGCCGGTCGGCGACGGCGCGAAGCGGAGTTTCATGGCTCGATCGCCTGGTAGTTCGTGTCACGCGGGGAGGTCGCGGGGTTGGCGATGCAATGGGCGACCCAGGCCTCGGTGTCGAGCCCCTCGGTCGCCGCGTATTCGCCCCAGCCGAAATAGGCGGCGCGCAGCGCCTCGGGATCCGGCGCTTCGGCGCGCAAATCCTCGATCTGGGCGCGGATGAACCGGCGGGCGTATTCCTGCGCGGCCTCGGCAGAGGCGAAGCCCTCGACGGTCCACTCCTCCTCGGGATCCTGGTAGGCGGCGAAGTCACCGCAGAGGACCTGGTGGCGGGGCGGCTTCATGCCGTCTCGTCTCCATCGTCATCCTCGTCGTCATCCTCGTCGGCACGGGGGTCGAGGACACGCCAGTTGCGTTCCTCCGCATCGCTCGGCGGCATCGCCGCGAAGGCATCCAGTTCCTTGGCACTCTTCCAGGCCTGGTCGC
The DNA here is from genome assembly GCF_018129085.1 of Plastoroseomonas hellenica. GTDB lineage: Bacteria > Pseudomonadota > Alphaproteobacteria > Acetobacterales > Acetobacteraceae > Plastoroseomonas > Plastoroseomonas hellenica. The sequence continues at coordinate 114,082 of NZ_JAAGBB010000007.1, read as the reverse complement.
CGCCCTCCTCGATCTCCGCATCCTCGCCATAGGCGAACCAGGCTGCCAGCACGGCATCCGCCGCCATACCCGGCGCGCGGCAGCGCTCCAGGCTGTCGCGCACATAGCGGCGCGCGAAGGCATTGGCATGCTCGAGCGTCAGGAAGCCTCGGATCGTCTCCACCGGCTCGGCGCCATTGGCGCCGGACATGTCGAGGATGCGGACGCTGAAGCCACCTTCCGGGGAGAACAGCCCGCTCATGACACCAGCGCCGTGAAGCCGTTGGTGATGGGGTAACGCCGGTCGCGGCCGAAGGCGCGCGGCGTGATCTTCACGCCGGGCGGCGCCTGACGGCGCTTGTATTCGGCGCGGTCGAGCATCTTCCAGACGCGCAGCACCGTCGCGCGGTCGAAGCCCGCAGCCACCAGCGCATCGACCGACTTCTCGCCCTCGATCAGGCCTTCCAGGATGGCATCCAACTCCTCATAGGGCGGCAGGCTGTCCTGGTCCTTCTGATCGGGCTTGAGCTCGGCCGAGGGCGGCTTGGTGATGACACGCTCCGGCATCGCGGCCCCCTGCGGACCGCGGCTGCCTGCCGGCACATGCGCGTTGCGCCAGCGGCAGAGCGCGAAGACGGTCGTCTTGTAGACGTCCTTCAGCACCGAATAGCCGCCGCACATGTCGCCATAGAGCGTCGCGTAGCCGGTCGACATCTCGCTCTTGTTGCCGGTGGTCAGCAGCATCTCGCCGAACTTGTTGGACAGCGCCATCAGGGTGACGCCGCGGATGCGCGACTGCAGATTCTCCTCGGTGATATCGGGCGGGCGATTGCCGAAGGCGGGCGCCAGCATGGCGCCGAAGGCCTCCATCGCCGGGCCGATATTAATGCTGTCGTAGCGGATGCCGAGCAGCTCGGCGCAGGCGGCCGCATCCTCCAGGCTCTCGGCGCTGGTGTAGGGGGACGGCATCATCACCGCGTGCACCCGGTCGGGGCCGAGCGCATCGGCGGCGACCGCGGCCGAGATCGCGGAATCGATGCCGCCCGACAGGCCCAGCACCACGCCCGGGAAGCGGTTCTTCTCCACATAGTCGCGGAGCCCCAGCATCATCGCGCCATAGATCTGGGCCAGTGGCTCCGGCGTCGGCGCGACCGCACCCTGGGCGCAGACCAGGCGCTCCCCCTCCCGGTGCCATTCGGTCAGCCGGATCTCCTCCTGGAACATCGGCAGCAGGTGGGCGAGGCCGCGATCCGGGTTCATGACGAAGGAAGCGCCTTCGAAGACCAGCTCGTCCTGGCCGCAGACCTGGGCCAGGAAGACGAAGGGCAGCCCGGTCTCGACCACGCGGGAGACCGCCAGCGGCACGCGCTGGCGCTCATGCTTGTCGACCTCGAAGGGGGAGCCGTTGATCGAGAGCAGGATCTCGGCGCCGCTCTCCGACAGGGTCTCGGAGACGGCCGGGAACCACCAGTCCTCACAGACCATCATCCCCAGGCGGAAGCCGCGGAAGGGCACCGGGCCGGGCGCTGGGCCGGCATCGAAGACGCGCTTCTCGTCGAAGACACCGTAATTCGGCAGCTCATGCTTGGCCCGCCGGGCGGCGACCTTGCCGCCATCGAGCAGGAAGGCCGCGTTGTGCAGCAGCTCGCCATTCTGCCAGGGGCCGCCGACGATGACGCCAGGCCCGCCATCGGCGGTTTCGGCGGCCAGCGCCGCGATCGCCTCCGCGCAGGCCGCGACGAAGGCGGGCTTCTTCACGAGATCCTCGGGCGGGTAGCCGCCGATCGAGAATTCCGGCGTCACCAGCAGGTCGGCGCCGAGGCGCGCGGCCTCGGCACGGGCGGCGCGGATGCGCGCGACATTCGCGGTGATGGCGCCGGCATGCGAATTGATCTGCGCCAGTGCGATCTTCAGGGTCTCGGCCATGAGCCGTATCTAGTGCGGATCGCCCATATCGTCACGCCCTGCGCGCCGCGGCGACACCCCATACCAGCCCCGCGCAGGCGAGCCCGACACCCGCGATGCCGGCCGGCCCGAGCTGTTCGCCCAGCAGCACCCAGGCCGAAACCGCGACCAGGGCCGGCACCGCCCCGGCCGAGAGCGTGATCGGGCCGGGGCCAAGGGCGGCGACCGAGCGTGTGTAGAACAGCCCGGCCACGACGGCGGCGAGGGCGCCGTGATAGACGACCGGGACCAGCATGGCGCCGAGGCTCGCCTCCGCCGTGGCCGAAGGCAGCAGCAGCCACCAGACCGGCAGGTAGACCAGCGCGGCATAGAGCCCGACGGCCAGCGTCGCCTCCAGCGCCGGCAGCCGCCAGCGCCGCACCAGCAGGGTATAAGCAGCCCAGCTGAAGGCGGCGGCGGCGTAGCAGAGATCGCCCCGCCAGGCGCCGGTCGCGGCGGGCCCAGCCTCGAAGGCCAGAAGCAAGACGCCGGCGACCACGCCGCCGAGGCTGATCAGGCGCGTCCGGCCGGGGACCTCCCGCAGGAAGATCCAGGCGAGCAGGCTGGTCGCGACCGGCAGCCCGGCCGACATGATCACCGCCGCATGGGCGGCGGGCGCCAGGGTGAAGCCGAGATAGGCCGAGAGCGGGAAGGCGATGCCGGCAGTCGCGACCACGGCGGCCAGCCGGTGCGGCGCCATGCGCGGCAGGCCGCGCAGCGCCAGGATCGGCAGCACGGCCAGGAAGGCGCCGACATAGCGCATGGCGCCGACATCCCAGGCGGTCAGCGGGGAAAGCGCGGCGACGCGGCCAGTGATCTGGAAGCCGACCCAGATCAGCACCACCGCGAGGGCGCAGAGCCAGCCGATGCGGCGTTCCCGCGCGAGCGCTGCCTCCGTTTCGCTGGTCAACCGATTCAGCCTTCGCCCGTCAGGCGCGGAGGAACTCACGGGGAGGCGCGGCCAATTCAGACCTCCACGCCTCCGGCGCACCGGTCATCGGACGCGCTCACCCATGCCCGTTCTTCTTGCGCGCGCCATTGCGCCGCAGCAGGAATTCGCGGCCGATCTTCACCCGCGCGGCGCCGTCATATTCGACGATGTCAGCGGTGGCGTAGGTCTCGCTCCAGGCGTCGGGGATGAAGCTGCCGGTGCCGACGACGTCGATCGGCGCCCGCGCCTCCGCCATCACCCGGCACTTCCCGACCCCGAAGCCGGAGGAGGCGACGATCCGCACATGCGGATAGCCGGCCTCGTCCAGTGCCTCCCGCATGCGCCAGATGGCGGCGGCGGAGACGCCGGTGCCGACCAGGTGCCGCAGCTCCGTCTCGCTGAGGTAACGGCGGATGGCGCCCGGCACGTGGCGCTCCAGCACTGCGTAGCTCTCGGCAGGATCCAGCCCTTCCAGGAAGCGGCCGCCATGGGTATCGAGGCGGACGGCCATGCGGCCGGAAGCCGCGATCTCCGGGAAGCGGGCGCAGACCGCCAGCCCGTCCGAAACCTCGCGGCCGAAATAATCCACCAGCACAGTGAGCCCTTCATCCGGAAAGGTCTCATGGAACATCTCGGCGGCGCGGACGGTCGATCCGGCATAACCGATCAGGGCATGCGGCATGGTGCCGCGCCCCGCCGGCTCCCCGAACCAATGAGCCGTCGCGTCATTGGCATTGCCGATGAAGCCCTTGGCCCCTTCCTTGCGGGCGGCGGCGCTGCCGACGGAGGCGGCATAGGCCATCATCTCCTGCATCTCGGCGCCGGCGCAGTGCCGGGCCTCCATGGCCAGGAAGGAGGCGGAGGGCAGTTCGAGGCACATCTGGTAGGCGTTGTGCGCCGCGACGCAAGGCGCGCCGAGCTTCTGGAGCAGAATGGTCTCCAGCTCCGAGAGCTTCGCGAAGCTGCCGGAGATGTAGAGCAGCGGATCGCCGGCGCCGGCCCATTGCCCTTCTTCGTGCATCAGCTCGATCGCGAAATCCGTGCCGCGCTGGGCCGCGGCACGCCGCAGGAAATCGAGCGCCAGGCGTGGCGCCGAGATCACCGGGCGTCGGAGGAACACCGCATAGGTGACCCGCGCATCGCCGAAGCGCTCGACGACGGCCCGGGTGCGCTTGAAATAGCTGTCGGTGCGCGCGGCGATGGCGGCGTCCGTCACTTCCTCCGCCGCGCGGTCGGTGGTCATTGCGCAGCGACCGCCGGTGCGGTCCCCGGCACGCGCCGGGCCTTCAGCTCCTCCGCGATCAGGAAGGCGAGCTCCAGCGACTGCTCCGCATTCAGGCGCGGATCACAGAAGGTCGCGTAATTCGCGGAGAGGTCGGCCTCCGTCAGCTTGTGGGCGCCGCCCAGGCATTCGGTAACGTCACTGCCGGTCATCTCGACATGCACGCCGCCGGCGAAGGTGCCCTCCGCCAGATGCGCGTCGAAGAAGCGCCGGACCTCGCCGAGGATCGCGTCGAAGCTGCGGGTCTTGTAACTGCCGACCGTGGTGGTGTTGCCGTGCATCGGATCGCAGAGCCAGACCACCTCCCGCCCGGCGCGCCGCACGGCGCGCAGCAGCGGCGGCAGCTTCGCCTCGACCTTGTCCGCCCCCATGCGGGAGATGAGCGTGAGCCGCCCCTTCTCATTCGCCGGGTTCAGGATCTCGGTCAGGCGCACCAGCTCGTCGGCCTCCATGGTCGGGCCGACCTTCATGCCGATCGGGTTCCGGACGCCGCGCAGGAACTCCACATGCGCGCCCTCCGGCTGCCGGGTGCGGTCGCCGATCCAAAGGAAATGCGCGGAGCAGGCATAGGGGTCGCCGGTCGTGGAATCGACCCGCGTCAGCGCCTGCTCGTAGGGCAGCAGCAGGCTCTCATGCGAGGTGTAGAAATCCGTCTCCCGCACCTGCGGGGCGTCGGACATGCCGCAGGCCTGCATGAAGTTCAGCGTCTCGTCGATCCGGTGCGCCAGGTCGGCGTAGCGGTCGGCCAGCGGGCTGCGGGCGACGAAGCCCAGGTTCCAGCGATGCACCTGGTGCAGGTCGGCATAGCCGCCGGTCGCGAAGGCGCGCAGCAGGTTCAGCGTGCCCGCCGACTGCATATAGGCGAATTCCATCCGCGACGGATCGGGGATGCGCGCCTCCGGCGTGAAGTCCGGGCCGTTGACGATGTCGCCGCGATAAGAAGGCAGCGTCACGCCGTCCTTGGTCTCGGTGTCGGAGGAGCGGGGCTTCGCGAATTGCCCTGCCATGCGGCCGAGCTTCACCACCGGAAGGGAGGCGCCGAAGGTCAGCACGACAGCCATCTGCAGCAGGACGCGGAAGCTGTCGCGAATGGTGTTCGCGGTGAAATCGGCGAAGCCCTCGGCGCAGTCGCCGCCCTGCAGCACGAAGGCCTGACCCTCGCCGGCCCTGGCCAGCGCAGCCTTCAGCCGCCGCGCCTCGCCGGCGAAGACCAGCGGGGGGAAGCGCGCGATTTTGGCCTCCATGGCGGCCAGGGCCGCCATGTCGGGGTAATCCGGCACCTGCCGGATCGGCATCTGCCTCCAACTATCCGGGCTCCAGCCACGCGCAGTCATGGAATATCCAGGCTCCGATCGAAGGGAGGTGACCATAGCCACAGGCCAGGGTCAGGTGGAAGCGCCGGTGCCGGCGGGGCCATGCGGGGCGGGGATGCCAGCCTCCCGCGTCCGTGTCCGCAGCGTCACGAATTCCTCGGCCGCCGTCGGGTGGATGCCGATGGTGCGGTCGAAATCCTCCTTGGTGGCGCCCATGACGACGGCGATGCCGATGCCCTGCATGATCTCGGCGGCATCGTCGCCGAGCATATGCGCGCCCAGCACCCGGCGGGTCTTCTGGTCGACCACGAGCTTCATGGTGGTGCGCCGCGTCCGCTTGCTAATGGTGTGCCGGAGCGGGGTGAAACGGGAGAGATAGATGTCGACCGGGCCGCGGGCGGCGGCTTCCTCCTCCGTCAGTCCCACTGTCGCGATCGGGGGCGAGGAGAAGACCGCGGTCGGCACGTTCTCGTAGCTGGCGCGGCGCGGCGTCTTGCCGAACAGCGTGTCGGCCAGCGCGTGGCCGACAGCGGTCGCCATCGGCGTCAGGTTCAGCCGGTCGGTGACGTCGCCGATCGCGAAGATATGGGGCTGCGAGGTGGCATGCTCCGCATCGACCACCACGGCGCCGGTCGCGCTCACCGTCACGCCGGCCGCCTCGAGCCCCAGCGTCGCGGTGTTCGGCACCCGGCCGGTGGCGAAGAGCACGGTATCGGCAGCGATGACCCGTCCGCTCGAGAGCCGGAGCTGCAGCCCCTCCCCGGCCCGTTCCAGGGCTTCCGGCGTCTCGCCCCGGTGCTGGCGGATGCCGTCCGCCTCCATCGCCTCATCGAGGGCGGCGCGCATATCCTCATCGAAGCCGCGCAGCGGCCGCTCGGCACGGTAGATCAGCTCGACCTCCGAGCCGAGGCCGCGGAAGACGCCGGCGAATTCCACCGCGATGTAGCCTGAACCCACGATCGCGATGCGCTTCGGCAGCGTCTTCAGCAGGAAGACACCATCGGAATCGATGCCGAGATCGGCGCCCGGGATCAGCGGCTTCACGGTCTGCCCACCGGTCGCGATGACGATGCGCTCCGCGGTCACGCGCTTGCCGCCGACATCGAGGGTATGGGGATCGATGAAACTCGCGCGGGCATCGAAGACCGTCGCCCCCGCATTGGTCAGCAGCCGGCTGTAGATGGCGGAAAGCCGCGTCACCTCGGCATCGCGCGCGGCGGCCAGTGCGGCGAAGTCATGCGCGCCCTTGGCGATGTCCCAGCCGAAGGCGCGGGCATCATCCGCCCAGGCGCCGTATTCGGCGGCATTGACCATGATCTTCTTCGGCACGCAGCCGACATTGACGCAGGTGCCGCCCCAGAAGCGCGCCTCCGCCACCGCCACCCGGGCGCCGTATCCCGCGGCGATGCGGCCGCAGCGCACCCCGGCCGAGCCGCCGCCGATGACGAAGAGATCGAAATCATAGGCGGCCATGCTGGGCAGACTCCTGAGGATCGGCGCAGGAGATTGGGGTGCCGACGGCCCGGCGCCAAGCTTGCCTGTTTGCGAACGACTCGCAAACGAGCTATCGGCGACACATGTTCTTCCGCCCCCGCCCCGCCCCGGCGCCGCGCCGCAGCATCTCCTTCGGTGAATTGAGCGCCGCCGGCCCGGACGCCCTGGCCGCCGCCTTCAGCGCCCCGCCCGAGGAGGCCGCACCCTGGGTGGAGGCGGCCGCCAAATACGGCATGGCCAGGGCCCAGACCCTCTGGGGGCAGATGCTGCTGGACGGCCACGGGGTGCCGCAGGACAGGGACGCCGCCTTCTTCTGGTTCGGATCGGCGGCCTGGGCCGGGGAGCCGGAGGGGATGAACATGCTCGGCCGCTGCCATGAGCTGGGCTGGGGGACAGCGATCGACTTCGGGGAGGCCGTCGCCTGGTTCCGCCGCTCCGCCGAGGCCGGCTTCGACTGGGGCCAGTACAACTTCGCCAACATGCTGCTCCGGGGCGACGGCGTGGCGATGGATCGCGCCGCGGCGCTCGGCTGGTATCGCGCTGCAGCCACGCAGGGCCACGCCAAGTCGCTGAACATGGTCGCCCGCTACATGGAGGAAGGCTGGCAGATGCCGCGCGACCCGGAAGGCGCGGTGAAGCTCTATCGGCTGTCGGCCGAGCGCGGCGATTTCCGTGGCCAGTTCAACCTCGGCACTCTGCTGACCACGCTCGGCCGCATCGAGGAGGCCGCGCATTGGTTCCGGGAATCCGCGCGCCTGGCCAATGAGCCCTTCCGGCGCTCCCTGCTCACCCGGCTGGCGGACCGGCCGGAGCCGGAGATCCGGGCTGTGATTGCGGAGGTGGAGGCGATGCTCGCCCCTTGATCGAAACGATATCGATGGTCAGCTTCCGATGAGCGCCACAGGAGACGGCCATGTCCGACACCAGCCCGCCATCGCCCGACGCCGATCCGCCGGCCTCTGACGCCGAGCCTCCGCAGCAGCGGCAGTTCCGGGATTCGCTGTTGGATGCCGCGGGCAACGCGGCGCTGGAGGAGGTGCAAATGCGTATCCGGGAGACTGCACATGACGCGGCCCCGGACCATGCCGGCGATGCTGTTGCGGATTTCGTCAGCGACGCCGTTTCAGTAGTCGCCGACGTGATTTTCCCGAGCTGACCTGCTGGCCGGGACGAGAGGCGCGAGGCCCCTCGCCCCGAACCGTCAGCTCCCGATGCCGCCGAGGGCCAGGTACTTCATCTCGATATATTCCTCGATGCCGTGGCTGCTGCCTTCGCGGCCGAGGCCGGATTGCTTGAAGCCGCCGAACGGCACCTCGGCCGTCGAGATGATGCCTTCGTTGATACCGACGATGCCGTATTCCAGCGCCTCCGCCACGCGGAAGATCCGGCCGACGTCGCGGGCGTAGAAATAGGAGGCGAGGCCGAATTCGGTGTCATTGGCGAGTGCAATCGCCTCCGCTTCCGTCTTGAAGCGGAACAGCGGCGCCACCGGGCCGAAGGTCTCCTCGCGGAAGATCTGCGCGTCATGCGGCACGTTGGCGAGCACGGTCGGCTGGAAGAAATTGCCGCCGCGATCGTGGCGCTTGCCGCCGGTGACGACATTGGCGCCGCGCTTCAGCGCATCGGCGATGTGCTCCTCGACCTTGGTCACCGCATCGGCGTTGATCAGCGGGCCCTGGGTGACGCCATCCTCCATGCCGTTGCCAACCTTGAGCGCCTCGACCGCGACCTTCAGCTTGGCGGCGAAAGCGTCATAGACGCCGTCCTGCACCAGGATGCGGTTGGCGCAGACGCAGGTCTGGCCGGTGTTGCGGTACTTGGACGCCATGGCGCCCAGCACCGCCTGGTCGAGGTCGGCATCGTCGAAGACGATGAAGGGCGCATTGCCGCCGAGCTCCATCGAGGTCTTCTTGATGGTCTCCGCGCATTGCGCCAGCAGCACGCGGCCGACCTCGGTCGAGCCGGTGAAGGAGAGCTTGCGGATGATCGGGTTGGAGGTGAGCTCGCGCCCCGTCTCGCCGGAGGGCCCGGTGATGACGTTGCAGACGCCCTTCGGCATGCCGGCGCGTTCCGCGAGCACGGCGATCGCCAGCGCGCTGAACGGCGTCTGGGACGCCGGGCGGATCACGCCGGTGCAGCCTGCGGCCCAGCCGGGGCCGGCCTTGCGGGTGATCATGGCGGAGGGGAAGTTCCAGGGCGTGATCGCCGCGAAGACGCCGATCGGCTCCTTCGTCACCAGGATGCGGCGGCCCTTGGCGTTCTGCGGAATGGTCTCGCCATAGACGCGCTTGCCCTCCTCGGCGAACCACTCGATGAAGCTCGCGGAATAGACCACCTCGCCCTTCGCTTCCGCGAGCGGCTTGCCCTGCTCGGCGGTCATGATGGCCGCGAGGTCGTCGGCATTGGCGAGCATCAGGTCGTTCAGGCGGCGCAGGATGGCGCCGCGCTCCTTCGCCAGCATCGCGCGCCAGGCCGGCCAGGCCGCATTCGCGGCTTCGATCGCGCGGCGGGTCTCGACGGCGCTGAGCGCCGGGACGTGGCCGATCACCTCACCGGTCGCCGGGTTCTTCACGGCAAGCGTCTTGCCGCTGTCCGCCTGCACCCATTGCCCGTCGATGTAGTTGGCCTGCCGGAAGAGATCGGGATCCTTCAGCGGCAGCTTCGTTGTGGCATCGAGCATGGCGTCCTCCTGGTCTTGCGAGAGGAAGATAGGCGCCGCACCGCCTGCTGTCAGCCGGGTGCGGCGTCGAAGACTCGCAGCACCGCGTCCGCCGTGGTGCCGATATGCAGCGCCAGCGCGGCCGGCGCCCGTTCGGCGTCCCGCGCCAGGGTGAGCTGCATCAGCTCCTCGTGCACCGCGACGGCGCGGTCCGCGAACAGGCCCGCACTCTTCAATACGCGGCGATAGCGGGTCTTCTGCTCATAGAGCGCGTCGCAGAAAGCCTTCACCGCGACCAGCGGACAGGCGGCGATGAGCGCGCGGTGGAAGCGGTGGTGCTTCGCCTCATAGGCATCGAGCCAGGCCTCGCTCGAGGAGACGCGGCGCTCCAGCTCTCGCTTCAGCAAATGGAAGCTGGCGACGATCTCATCCTCCCAGGCGGCGTCGCCATGCTGCATCGCGAGGCGCAGCGCCTCCGGCTCCACGAGTTGGCGGGATTGCGTGATGTCGAGCAGATGCGCGCGCGTCACCGGCGGCACCGAAAAGCCGCGCTGTCCCTCCGACACCACAACGCCCTGCGCGGCCAGGCGCGACAGCGCCTCCCGCAGCGGGGTCGCGCCGATGTTGTAGCGGTCGGCCAGCATGCGCAGCCGCAGCGGGGTCGCCGGCGGCAGGATTCCAGCCAGGATGTCGGCCCGCAGCAGCCGGGCGGCCGCCTCGGTGGCGGTCGCCGGGTCGCCCATCGGCTCGGGCATGCAGACTCCCTATCGACAATTCCAATGAAATATATTTTTCTGCCTTCAACACGTCAAACATCTTCGAGGAACGTCTCCGATGCGCGATGCCGCGACCGACGCCACGCATGACCCGTCGCTCCGTTCCTGGGTCGCGGCCGCGAATGCGCCGGGGACGGATTTCCCGATCCAGAACCTGCCCTTCGGCATCTTCTCGACCCCCGGCACCGCCCCTCGGGCCGGGGTCGCGATCGGGGATGCGATCCTCGACCTCGCCGCGGCGCGAGAGGCCGGGCTGTTCGAAGGCGCGGCGGCCGAAGCCGCCGCCGCCGCGGGCCCGACGCTCAATCCCCTGATGGCGCTCGGCAACCGCGCCGCCGCCGCGCTGCGCGCGCGGCTATCGGCACTGCTGCGGGAGGGTGCGGTGCCGCTGCCGCATCTGGTACCGATGGCGGCAGCCGAGATGCACCTGCCCGCCGCGGTCGGCGCCTTCACCGACTTCTTCACCTCCTACGACCACACGCTGCGCGGCGGCCGCGCCACCCGTCCCGACAATCCGCTGCCGCCGGCCTTCCGCTGGCTGCCGATCGCCTATAACAGCCGCGCCTCCTCGCTCCGCGTCTCCGGGGAGGCGGTGCGCCGGCCGCTCGGCATCCGTGGCGAGCGCGGCGGCGGCGCCAATTTCGGCCCCTGCACCGCGCTCGACTTCGAGCTGGAATTCGCGGCCTTCATCGGCCCCGGCAACGCGATTGGGGAGCCGATCCCGCTCGGCCGCGCGCCCGACCACCTCTTCGGCTATTGCCTGCTGAACGACTGGTCGGCGCGTGACATCCAGCGCTTCGAGAGCATGCCGCTCGGCCCCTTCCTCTCGAAATCCCTCTCGACCACGATCTCGCCCTGGGTGGTGATGGCGGCGGCGCTGGCGCCCTTCCGCTGCGCGGCGGCGGTGCGGCCGGAAGGGGATCCGGCGCCCCTGCCCCACCTCTCGGACCCCTTCGACCAGGCATCCGGGCATTTCGACATCGCCATGGAGGCCTGGCTGAAGCCCGCCGGCGCCGCGCGCGCCGAGCGCATCGTCGCGACCAATTTCCGGCACATGTACTGGACGCTCGGCCAGATGCTGACGCATCACGCCAGCAATGGCTGCAACCTGCGGCCCGGCGACCTGATCGCCAGCGGCACCGTCTCCGGCCCCGAGGATCACGAACGCGCCTGCCTCTTCGAGATCACGCTCGGCAACAACCCGCTCCGCCTCGCCGACGGCACCGAGCGGATGTTCCTGGAGGATGGCGACGAGGTCACCTTCCGCGCCCGCGCCGAGCGCCCGGGCTTCGTCGGCATCGGCTTCGGCGAATGCCGCGGCACCGTCCTGCCCGCCCCGGAATGGCCCCAGGCCTGAACCATCAAAGAGGGAACGTCACCACATGGCCCGCCGCATCATCGACATCTCGGTCGCCCTGAAGGCTGGCATCGCGAGCGACCCGCCGCGCATGCTGCCGGAGATCGAGTATCACGACCACCACATGACCGCGCCGATGATGGCGCAGGAATTCGGCATCGCGATCGACCAGCTTCCGGGTGGTGAATACGCCGCCGTGGAGCGCGTGCATATCAGCACCCACAACGGCACCCATCTCGACGCGCCCTACCACTTCTTCAGCCGCATGAACGAGCGGACGGTGCCGGGCGGCGAACCCTCCTGGCGGATCGACGAGGTGCCGCTCGACTGGTGCTTCCAGCCTGGCGTCAAGCTCGACTTCCGGCATTTCGAGGATGGCTATGTCGCCACACCCGGCGATGTGGAGGCCGAGCTCAAGCGCATCGGACACACGCTGAGCCCGCTCGAGATCGTGGTCGTCAACACCCGCGCCGGCAGCCGCTACGGCGAGGCGGACTACATCCACGCCGGCTGCGGCGTCGGGAAGGCAGCGACGCTCTGGCTGCTGGAGCGCGGCGTGCGCGTCACCGGCACCGATGGTTGGAGCTGGGACGCGCCCTTCTCCCACACCAAGCGCCAGGTGCAGGCGACCGGCGACGCGTCGCTGATCTGGGAAGGCCATCGCGCCGGGCGTGAGATCGGCTACTGCCACATGGAGAAGCTCAGCAACCTCGAAAGCCTGCCCGCGGACGGCTTCACGGTCGCCTGCTTCCCGGTGAAGGTGCATCGCGGCTCCGCCGGCTGGACCCGCGCCGTCGCGATCCTGGAGGAGTGAGAGCCATGCGCCGATTGCTCCTCGCCGCCGCGCTGTCACTCGCGGCCACGCTGCCGGCAGGCGCCTACCCCGATCGGCCGATCACGCTCGTGCTGCCTTATTCACCGGGCAGTGCCGCCGATGGCTATGCCCGGGCACTCGGCGAGCATTTCCAGCGCGTGCTCGGGCAGCCGATGGTAGTCACCAACCGCGATGGCGGTTCCGGCGTGGTCGGCATGCGCTCGGTGGCGCTGAGCGCGCCGGACGGGCATACGCTCGGACTGACTCCAATGACCGCAATCGTCGTGCAGCCGCATCTGCTGCGCAACGCCGGCATCGGGCCGAACAGCTTCGCGCCGGTCTGCGGCACCAACGAAAACATCCTCGGCGCGGTGGTCAGGGCCGACAGTCCGATCCGCGACTTGCCGGGGCTGGTCGCGGAAGGGCGGCGGCGCTCCCTCACCTTCGGCAGCGCCGGCCCGAACTCGCTGCCGCAACTCGCCATCTGGCGGGTGCAGCGCGCGACCGGTGTCGAATTCACCCATGTCCCCTATCGCGGCGACCCGCCGCATCTGAATGAGCTGCTCGGCGGGCGGCTCGACTTCTCCTCGACCGTGGTCGCCTCGGCGAGCGAGCTGGTGGACAGTGGAAGGCTACGATTGATCGCCGTCTTCTCCACGCACCGGCACCCCGCCTACCCGGATGTCCCGACCGCGCGCGAGCAGGGCATCGATGCCGAGCAGCTCAGTCAGGTCGGCATCTATGCCCCGCACGGCACGCCGGAGCCAGTGCTGAACCAGCTCGAGGCGGCCTGCCGCAGTGGCGTCGACGACCCACAATTCCGCCGGGTGGCGGAGACCGGGCGGGTGGTGGTGAACTTCATGCCACGCGCCGAATTCACCGCCATGGTGCGCAGCGAATTCGGGAATTATGCGCGCATCCTGCGCGAGCTCGGCGTGCAGCCGGAGTGAAAGCTGGCAGGAGGGCTGCAACCAAAGCGACAATTCCGCCGTTCCGTCTCCGCGCCGGCACCTGGCCGGAGGAACGGAACGCGGAGGCGCCGGATGGGCACCATCCTGATCATCATCCTGATCCTGCTGCTGATCGGCGCCCTGCCGGCCTGGCCTTATAGCCGCGGCTGGGGGCCGTATCCCTCCGGCGGCCTCGGGCTGATCCTGCTGATCATCATCGTGTTGCTCTTGATGGGCAGGATCTGATCGCCCCAGAGCAGATCGCCGGAGGGCGGAATCGCCCGGAGGCGTGAATCTGCTCGCCAAGATAAACGCCAGAGCGGTTGAAACGAGCACAGCGAAGTGGAAACCGCTCTGGGATGGGCCGTCACTCGACGGTGACGCTCTTCGCGAGGTTCCGCGGCTGGTCGACGTCGGTGCCCTTCAGCACCGCGACGTGATAGGCGAGCAACTGCACCGGCATCGCATGCAGGATCGGCGCGACGAAGGGATCGACGGTCGGCAGCTCGATCACATGCTTCGCGAAGCGCCGCAGCGCCGGCGCACCCAGCGCATCGGTGAAGGCCATGATGCGGCCGCCGCGCGCCGCTGCCTCCTGCAGGTTGCTCGCGGTCTTCTCGAAGAGCGGGCCGGAGGGGCAGAGCGCGATCACGGGCACCGCGGGATCGATCAGCGCGATCGGGCCATGCTTCATCTCGCCGGCGGCATAGCCCTCGGCGTGGATGTAGCTGATCTCCTTGAGCTTCAGTGCACCTTCCATGGCGATCGGGAAGAGGTTGCCGCGGCCGAGGAACAGCACGTCCCGCGCCTGCGCCACTTCCTCCGCCAGCGCGTGGATGGTGGCGCCATCCTCCAGCAGCACGGCGGCGTGGCCCGGCAGCTCCAGCAGCGCGGCGGTCAGCGCTGCCTCCCGCACCGCATCGATCGTGCCGCGCGCCCGCGCCATGCCGATCGCCAGACACGCCAGCACCGAAAGCTGCGCCGTGAAGGCCTTGGTGGAGGCGACGCCGATCTCCGGCCCCGCCACAGTCAGCAGCGCGGCATCGCTCTCCCGCGCCATGCTGCTCTCATCGACATTGACCACGGCGAGCACGCTCTGCCCGCCGGCCCTCAGCAGCCGGAGCGCCGCCAGCGTATCCGCGGTCTCGCCGCTCTGGCTGACCAGCAGCGCGGCGCCGCCTTCGGCCAGCGGCGGGTCGCGGTAGCGGAGTTCGGAGGCGACATCCGCCTCCACCGGGATGCGCGCCAGCCCCTCGATCCAGTAGCGGCCGACGAGGCCGGCGAGGAAGGCGGAGCCGCAGGCGGTGACGGTCAGGCGCGGCACGATCGCGGGATTGAAAGGCAGCGGCGGCAGCGCGACCGCCCGCGTCGCCGGGTCGACATATTGCCGCAGCGTCTCCCCGATCACGACCGGATGCTCGTGCAGCTCCTTCTCCATGAAGTGGCGGTAATTGCCCTTGCCGGTCGCGGCGCCGGAGAAGGCGGTGACCTTGATCGCCCGCTGCACGGGGTGATCCTTCGCGTCGAAGAACTGCGCGCCCCCATCATCGACGACAGCCCAGTCGCCCTCCTCCAGATAGGCGATGCGGCGGGTCATCGGCGCGAGCGCCAACGCGTCGGAGCCGATGAACATCTCGCCCTCGCCATAGCCGATCGCGAGCGGCGCGCCCTGGCGGGCGGCGATCAGCTTGCGGCCGTGGCCGGCGAAAATCATGGCCAGCGCGAAGGCGCCATGCGCGCGCTTCAGTGCGGCGGAAGCAGCTTCCTCCGGCGTCGCCCCTTCGGTGAGCGCCTGGTCGAGCAGGCGGGCGAAGGTCTCGGTGTCGGTCTCGGTCTCGAAGACCTGGCCCTTTGCCTCCAGCTCATCGCGCAGCGCGGCGTGGTTCTCGATGATGCCGTTGTGCACGACGGAGACGCGGGCGGTACCGTGCGGGTGCGCGTTGCGCTCGGTCGGCGCGCCATGCGTCGCCCAGCGGGTATGGCCGATGCCGGTGGTGCCGGGCAGCGGCTGCTGATCGAGGATGGTGGCGAGGTTGGTGAGCTTCCCTTCGGCGCGGCGGCGATCGATATGGCCGTTCACCAGCGTCGCGATTCCGGCGCTGTCATAGCCGCGGTATTCCAGACGGCGCAGCGCCTCCAGCAGACGGGGCGCCGCATCCTCACGCCCGACGACGCCCACGATTCCGCACATGCGCTACTTCCCCTTCCCCCGAAAACCCCGCCCCGGCTTCGTCACCTGGCGGCCGCGCGCGATCGCCAGCGCATCGGCCGGCACATCCTCGGTGATGACGCTGCCCGCCGCGACCAATGCACGCGCGCCGACCTTGACTGGCGCCACCAGCGCCGTGTCGCTGCCGATGAAGGCGCCCTCGCCGATCTCGGTGCGATGCTTGGCGATGCCGTCGTAATTGCAGGTGATGGTGCCGGCACCGATATTGGCGTCGGCACCGATGGTGGCATCCCCGAGATAGCTGAGGTGGTTCGCCTTGGCGCCTTCGCCCAGCGTCGCCGCCTTCAGCTCTACGAAGTTGCCGACATGGGCGCGTGCTTCAACGACCGTGCCTGGCCGGAGCCGCGCATAGGGACCGATGATCGCGTCCCGCTCGACCCGCGCGCCTTCGAGATGCGAGAAGGCGCGGATCTCCGCCCCTTCGGCCACCGTCACGCCGGGGCCGAACACCACATGCGGGCCGATCACCACATCCGGTGCCAGCACCGTGTCGGCGGCGAGGAAGACCGTCTCCGGCGCCTGCATCGTCACGCCGGCCTCGAAGGCCGCGGCGCGCAGCCGCGCCTGCATCGCGGCCTCCGCCTCCGCGAGTTCGGCGCGGGAATTGATGCCGCGCAGCTCGGCCTCCGGCGCCTCGACGGCGACCGCACGTTCGCCATCCTGCCGGGCCAGCGCCACCACGTCGGTCAGATAATACTCGCCCTTGGCATTGTCGTTGCTGACAGCGCGCAGCCAGCGCAGCAGCGATTCGGCTTCCGCGCAGACGACGCCGGCATTGCAGAGGCCGACGGCGCGCTCCGCCGCCGTCGCATCGGCCCATTCGACGACCCTGGTAATATCGCCATTCGCGTCGGTCAGCACACGGCCATAGCGCGCGGGGTCGGCCGGGCGCATCGCGAGCAGCGCGAGGCCCGCCTGCCGCCGTGCCGCGACCAGGCGCTCCAAGGTCGCCCGGGTGATGAGTGGATTGTCGGCATAGAGCACCGCCGCGTCGCCGGCGAAGCCGTCCAGCAGCGGCGCCGCCTGCAGCGCGGCGTGGCCGGTGCCGAGGCGTTCATGCTGCACCACCGTCGCATGCGGCGCGGCGACCTTCTCGAGCGCCACCATCTCCGGCCCCACCACCACCACGATACGATCGAAGAGGCCTTCGCAGGCAGCGATGAGATGGGCGAGCATCGGCCGGCCGGCGATGGCGTGCAGCGCCTTCGGGCGGCTGGACTTCATGCGGGTGCCGAGGCCGGCGGCAAGGATGATGGCGGCGCGCATGGGCACCGCGTAGCGCCTGGGGCCGCGCCGGGGCAAGCTTGGTGCCCGTCACTTCGCATTGCAGCAGATGACGCGGCATAAGAGGCCGTTCCAATCGCCAAGGGTCCGCCAGCGCCATGCCCCCTATCCTTCTGCTCGACCTCGACGGCACCCTGGTGGACAGCGTCCCCGACCTGCTGGCCGCGCTCGATCGCCTGCTGGTGCCGCTGGGGGCCACGCCCTTCACCCGGGCGGAGGTCACCGCCATGGTCGGCGACGGCGTGCCGGCCCTGGTCAGCCGCGCCTTCGCTGCCCGTGCCATGCGCGAACCGCCCGAAGCCGCCGCCGCCTTCCTGGCCGACTACACCCCGCGCGCCGCCGAGCTCACCCGCCCCTTTCCCGGCATCGCCGCGATGCTGGGGGCGCTCAGTGATGCGGGCTGGCGCCTCGCGGTCTGCACCAACAAGCCGGAAGCGCCGGCCCGTGCCCTGCTCGGCAGCCTGGGCCTGGCGCCGCATCTCGCCGCGATTGGCGGCGGCGACAGCTTCCCGGTGAAGAAGCCCGACCCGCGCCACCTGCTGGCGACGCTGGAGGCGGCCGGCGGCCGGGCCGAGGCCGCGGTCATGCTCGGCGACCACGCCAACGACATCGACGCCGCCCGCGGCGCCGGCATCCCCGCGATCTTCGCTGGCTGGGGCTACGGCCCGCGCACCATGGCGGCCGATGCACCGGTCGCCGAGACGCCGGAGTCGGTGCCGGCGCTGGCCGGAGCGCTGCTCACGGCGCGGTGACCGGCGGCGTCGCGACGCCCTCCAGCTCGGCGCGCGCGGTGCCGAACCAGCGCGTGTCGAACTCCAGTCGCACCGGCACCGGCGGCAGAAAGGGGCTGACGGTGCCGAGCCAGGCGGTGCCGCCGAAGGGCCGCGCCGCATCGCCGCGCGGATCGCCGTTGCGGAAGCCGGCGACCACCCGCCCCTCGAAACCGCAGCGGAGCACCGTGCCGTCGAAACGGATCGAACGAACGGTCAGGCGCTCAACGCCTTCCGTCCGGCTGCGCCAGGCCTGCAGGCGCCGTCCATCGAAGGTGCTGGCGCGGGCATCACAACTGCCTTCCATCCCCGCCAGACGCATCATCCTAGCGAGCGCCGAGAGCGCATCGACGCTGCCGGGCAGCATCGCCTCCGGCACCGCCTCGCGCTCCACTTCGTTCGGAGGCTCGACCCGGCGCAGCAGCGGCCGACGGCCATCGAAATCGATATGCACATGCCGCGGCTCGCCCCGCAGCGTGCCGTCGGCGCGGTAGCGGCGGGGCACCGGCTCCGGCCCGCGCCAGCCGCCCTCGACCATCGTGACCTGGGTGCTGCGCGCGAAGAGCGCGGCCGCGCCCACGGTGCGGGTCGTCGCCTCGATCCGGTAACGATCATCCCCGAGATCGAGCCGTGCCGTCACCTCCATGATGCGAAGGCCTGCCGCATAAACCGTGTAGGTCAGGTCGACCGGCGCCGCCTCCGGCCGGCCGGGCAGCGTCAGCAGCAGCGTGGCGAGGAGGCGCTTGCGCATGGCGGTGGGCATGGAAGCACACTTGTCGAACGCCAGTCCCGCTCCCGCTTGACACCTCCTGGTGAGCGCCCTATCCGTCGCGGCCCCAGCGGGTGCGTAGCTCAGCGGGAGAGCATCGCCTTCACACGGCGAGGGTCACAGGTTCAATCCCTGTCGCACCCACCACTGGGATCCGCCGCGATCCCAGGGCAGCCGGAACCGGCCGCCGACATTTCGACAATTGTAGAAATTGTGGCTTGCCGGCAGCGCCCTTGCGCCCAAAGTTGATTTTCTTGGGCCCATTCGCCCGCAGGAGGATCTGCCGGAGATGGCGATGTCCGTGGCGCTGGTCGGCTTGGCCGGCGCGATCGCTTTGCTGCTCTGGGGCACGCATATGGTGCAGACCGGCGTGCAGCGTGCCTTCGGGCCGCGGCTGCGCTCGGCGCTGGGCCATGCACTGCGCAACCGGTTGCGCGCCGTCCTGGTCGGCGCCGGCGTCACCGCGGTCCTGCAGAGCAGCACCGCGACCGGGCTGATGGTCACCGGCTTCGCCGCCAGCGGCCTGGTGGAGCTGGTGCCGGCCCTCGCTGTGATGCTCGGTGCCAATATCGGCACCACGCTGATCGTCCAGCTCCTCTCCTTCGATGTCGCCGCCTTCGCGCCGGCGCTGGTGCTGATCGGCCTTATCCTCTTCCGCCGCGACGCCAGCCCGCTGCTGCACGACCTCGGCCGCGTCTTCATCGGCCTCGGGCTCATGCTGATGGCGCTGCATCAGATGCTGGGCATGCTGGCCACCTATGAGGACGCGCCCGGGCTCAGGGCGCTGCTCGGCGCCATCGCCTCGGTGCCGCTGCTCGACCTGCTGCTCGCGGCCATCGTCACCTGGGCGGTGCATTCCAGCGTCGCTGTGGTGCTGCTGGTCATGTCGCTCGCCGCCCGCGGCATCATCCCGATGGAGACCGCGATCGCCTTCACCCTCGGCGCCAATCTCGGCACCGCCATCAACCCGGTGATCGAGGGTGTCACCAGCCAGGATCCGGCCGCCAGACGCCTGCCGGTCGGCAACCTGCTGATCCGCACGATCGGCGCCGGCATCGCGCTGATGGCGCTGCCCTGGCTCGCGCGGCTGGCGGAAACCATCATCGCCGATCCCGGCCGCGCCGTGGCGGATTTCCACACCCTCTTCAACCTCGCCCTGGCAGCGCTGTTCTTCCCCCTGCTCACCCCCTTCAGCCGGCTGCTGCGCTGGCTGCTGCCGGCGCGCGCCGATCCGGCGGATCCTGCGCGGCCGCTCTACCTCGATCGCTCAGCGCGGGAGACGCCGATCGTCGCACTCGGCGGCGCGGCGCGAGAGGCGCTGCGCCTGGCCGATGTGCTGGAGGAGATGCTGCGCGGCGCCCGCGACGCGCTGTCCAAGGGCGACCGGAAGCAGATCGGGGAGACCAGGCGCCTCGACGATGTGCTGGACAGCCTCAACACCGCGATCAAGGCCTACCTGACCTCGATCGATACGGAGGAGCTGGGCGAGGCCGACCACCGGCGGCTGCACGCCATCCTGGCCTTTGCCATGAACATGGAGCAGGCGGGCGATGTCGTGGACCTCAACCTGCTGCCGCATGCCGCGAAGCGCCTGAAGCGCGGCCTTGCCTTTTCCAGCCATGGCGAGGCGGAGCTGATCGCGCTGCTCGACCGTCTCATCGCCAATCTGCGCGCCGCCGCCTCCCTCTTCATGACCGAGGATCCGCGGGCGGCGCGGCTGCTCGCTGCCGAGAAGGTCGCCTTCCGGGAAGCCGAGGGCGTGGCGACCGAAGCGCATTTCGCGCGACTACGCGCCGGGCGGCTGGATTCGGCGCAGACCAGCGCGCTGCATCTCGACCTGCTGCGCGACATGAAGCTGATCAACTCGCACATTATCGCGGCCGCCGCCTATCCGGTGCTGGAGCGCAACGGGGAGCTGCTGCCGAGCCGCATCGCCGCCCCGGGCGCCTGAGGCAGGCGACGATGGACGCCGCCTGCCCGGGGCGACTAGCCTCGCGCTCCATGACCGACCCACGCCTTGCCGAGATCGAGCATCTGCTGACCCACCGCGCCGACGGGCTTTATGGCCTGCACGCCGTGACCCAGCGCGAGCATGCGCTGCAGGCGGCCTGGTCGGCGGAGCAGGCCGGGCATCCGGCGCCGCTGATCGTCGCCTGCCTGCTGCACGATATCGGCCATCTGGTCCACGACCTCGGGGAGAACCCGGCGGCGGAGGGTGTCGATGACCGGCACGAGGCGCTGGGCGATGCCTATCTGCGCCGGCATTTCGGGCCGGAGGTGACCGAGCCGGTGCGGCTGCATGTCGCCGCGAAGCGCTATCTCTGCGCAACCGAGGAAGGCTACTTCGATCGCCTGGCGCCGGATTCGGTGCTCAGCCTCTCACTCCAGGGCGGGCCGATGAGCCCGGCAGAGGTTGCGGCCTTCCGTGCCCTGCCGCAGGCCGAGGCGGCGGTGATCCTTCGCCGCTATGACGAGGAAGCGAAGGTGGAAGGGCTCGAGACCCCATCCGTCGCGCATTTCATGCCGCTGGTCGCGGCCTGCCTGCGCCCGGCCTGAGCCGGCGCGGCCTACCCGACCTCGCTGATACCGTCGACGAGAATGAGGTTGCGGCTCAGGGCCTCGTCGCGGACAGCGAGGGCGGATGCGTATTCGGGCGACCGGTACCAGGCCCGCGCCCGTTCGAGATCCGGGAACTCGACCACGACGACGGCGTGGGGCGCCCAATCCCCTTCCAGAGGCTCGATCGGACCGCCGCGCACCAGGTAGCGGCCGCCATGCCGCGCGATCGAAGCGGCGGCACGGGCGCGATAGATTCGGAAGGCTTCCGGATCTTTGGCGGTGACGTCGGAGATGAGATAGGCGGGCATGGCATCCGGCTCCCGTGGGCGAGCCGTTGATGTGTGTCGCCGCAGCCGGCCGTGAACCCGATGGTATGAAGGCTGCGCCCGGCCGAAGCCGGGCGCAGTACGTCAGAGGATCAGCGGGCCGGCTGCGCGGGCGTCGCCGGGGCGGCCGGAGCGCCCTCCCCCCGATGCCGCGGCATCGGCGCCGGGCGGCCGCCGCGCAGTACCTCCTCGCGGGTCAGGGCGCCGTCGGTGTTCGCGTCCGCCACCCGGAACAGGGCCTGGGCGACCGGGAGCAGTTCCTCCATGGTCACGCGGCCATCCGCATTGGTGTCCACGAAGCGGAAGCCGCGCTCCACATTGGCGCGCATACGCTCCAGCATCTCCGGCCGCGGTGCCGGCCGGCCGGCGGGGCGGCGCGACTGCATATAGGCCATGAACTCGTCGACGGTGACGCCGCCGTCCCGGTTCTGGTCCACTTCCGCGAAGCGGGCCTGCAGCCAGGCACGGCCTTCGTCGAGCGTCACCCGGCCGTCATTGTTGGCATCGGCGCGGGCGAAGGCCTCGCCCAGCGCGAAGCCACCCATGCCGCCCCGCCGGCCGCGGTCATGGCCATGCTCTCCGCGGCCGTGCTCCCCTGCGCCGCGCTCGGCGGGCGGCGGAGGCGCTGGCTGCGCGATCGCGGCGCCGGCCAGCCCAAGCCCCAACACGCCCGCGAGAACCGCGATCTTTCCTGACTTCTGCATTCGTCTTCTCCTGTCATCTGCGACGATGACGACAGGGTGACGGCGGGCTGTAACAGGCCGATTGCGCGCGCCCCAGCAGGGCGCGACGAATCGTAACCAAACCCTCAGGAAACGGGCTTTTCGCCAAGATCCCACCACATTCCGGCGAAGGCGAGCAGCCCCTCACGCGCCGGGGCGACCAGCAGGTGCTCGTCCGGCCCGTGCTGCTTGCAGCCATTGTAGCTGTGCGGCACCCAGACCAGCGGCACACCGAGATGGTCGATGAAGACATCCCCCGGCAGCCCGCCCGAGGAGTTCGGGATGATCTGCACGGGCTTGCCGAGCGTCTTTTGCATGCTGGCCTGCGCCCAGCGCACCCAGGGATGATCAGGATCGGTGCGGCTCGCGGGCATGCGGACGAAGGAATTCTCGACGGCGACCTCCGGGAAGCCGGCGGCATCGAGATGGGCACGGATGGCCGCCGTGAAGCCGGCCGGATCGCTATCGACGGTGTAGCGGATCTGGCAATGCGCGCGGGCATCGGGTGCCACCGCGTTCACCGGGTTCTCCGGCCGGCCGCTGACCATCGCGAGCACGATCAGGCTGTTCCAGCCATAGATCTTCTCGGCCGAGGAGAGGCCGGGCTCGCCCCACCCGGCATCGATGGTCGCGGCATCGGCGCCGCCGCCGACTGGGCAACCATCCAGAACGGTGCGCACGGAATTCGGCAGGCTCGGCGGCAGGATGCCGCGCACCAGCACGCGGCCGTTGCGGTCCATCATGCTGGCGATCGCATGCGCCAGGATCACCGCGGGATCGCGCGTCAGCCCGCCCCAATGGCCGGAATGCACGCCGCCGTCGCGGAACTTGACCACCAGGTCGAAATGGAAGGTGCCGCGGGTGCCGGTCGCGATGGTCGGCATCGCCGGCTCGACCCGCGGCCCATCGGAGGCGATCAGCACGTCGGCCGCCAGCAGCCCGGCATTCTCCGCCACGAATTCCTTGAGGCCCTTGGAGCCGCGCTCCTCCGCCGTCTCGATCACCAGCTTCACGTTGAAGCCGAGCTTGCCGCCGCGCTCGGCGATCACCGCTTCCAGCGCCGCCATGTTGAGCGCGTGCTGGCCCTTGTTGTCGGCGGTGCCGCGGCCGTACCAGCGATCGCCTTCCTCGGTCAGTGCCCAGGGCTTCAGCCCGGCGCGCCACTGGTCCTCCAGCCCGCGCACGGTGTCGCCATGGCCGTAGAGCACGACGGTCTTGAAGGCCGGATCCTCGATGCGGATGCCGGTCAGGATCGGGCCGAAGCCGGGCAGCGGGTTCGGGTGGATCACGGTCTCGAAGCCGAGGCGCTGGGCCCAGGGGGCGATGCCCTCTTCGAGGTACTGCGTCAGGGCAGCTTCGGCGCCCGCTTCCTGGGAGGTGGAGGGGATGGCGACGAGGTCGCCGAGAAGCGCCTTGAAGTGGCCCTGGTCGAAGAAGATCGCGGCGCGGTCGAGCGCGCCCTGCCGGCTGGCCATGCGGAACTGTCCATCACTGGTGGTCGAAGGGCGCGGAGCATGGGCGCGACGGCGCCCTGGGTCCAGCCGGAGCGAGCGGCTTTCCGCTCTGGACAAGAGAACAAAACTGGAACATGACTCCCCGCCTTCTGCCAGCCAGGAGGTCCAGAATGGCCGACCCCGCACCCCCTCCGCAGATCGACGACAAGGTCCTGCGGAGCATGATGAACCTCATCGTCAATGCCGTGCAGGTGCATCGCCTGTCGCTGGACGAAGCTTGCGGTCGGGCCTGGGGATACGCCCACGCCTATCATGCCTGGCTGCCCGCGGAAGTCATCGACGCCGCCATCCGCCACTGCTGCGCAGAGCTGCCGCCGCTCGCGCCGCGCCATCCCGCGACCGCTGGCGCGCCCTGGCGTCCGGCTATCGCCGCCCGAGCATCTGGCGCGCGACGATCACCCGCATGATCTCGTTCGTGCCCTCCAGGATCCGGTGCACCCGGAGGTCGCGCACCAGCTTCTCGATCCCGTAATCGGCCAGGTAGCCGTAGCCGCCGAGGAGCTGCAGCGCCTCGTCCGCCACGCGGTGGCCGGTATCGGTCACGAAGCGCTTGGCCATGGCGCAGAAGGTGGCCGCGTCCGGCGCCCCGGCATCGAGCTTCGCCGCGGCGCGCCACAGCAGGGCGCGGCAGGCCTCCAGCTCCGTCCGCATATCGGCCAGGCGGAACTGGGTCGCCTGGAAATCGGCGACCGCCTTCCCGAAGGCTCGCCGTTCCTGCACATAGGCCAATCCTCGCTCGAGCGCCGCTTCGGCGCCGCCGAGCGAGCAGGCGGCGATGTTGATCCGGCCGCCATCGAGCCCGGCCATCGCGAAGCGGAACCCCTGCCCTTCCTCGCCCAGCAAAGCGGTGACCGGCACGCGCGCATCGGAAAAAACCATCGAACGCGTCGGCTGGGCATTCCAGCCCATCTTCTTCTCATTGGCGCCGAAGCTGAGGCCCGGCGTGTCCTTCGGGATCAGTAGCGCGGAGACGCCGCCCGGCCCCTCGCCGCCCGTCCGCACCATCGTGAGATAAAGGTCGGAGACGCCGGCGCCGGAGATGAACTGCTTGGCGCCGTTCAGCACGTAGTGGTCGCCATCCCGCCGCGCCCGCGTCGTGAGCGCTGCCGCGTCGCTGCCGGAGCCCGGCTCGGTCAGGGCATAGCTCGCGATCCGGGTCATCGCGATCAGATCCGGCAGATGCGCAGCGCGCTGCGCGTCATCGCCGAAGCGGTCGATCATCCAGGCGACCATGTTGTGGATCGAGAGAAAGGCGGAGATGGTCGGGCATCCCGTCGCCAGCGCCTCGAACACCACCGCGGCGTCGAGGCGGGTCAGACCCGCGCCGCCACTCTCCTCCCGCACATAGAGGGCGGCCATGCCGAGCGCCGCCGCCTGGCGCATCTCCTCGACCGGGAAATGGCGGCGCTGGTCCCAATCCTCTGCGCTCGGCGCCAGCACGTCGCGCGCAAAGGCGCGAGCGACGTCCTGCAATGCGCGGGTGTCCTCCGACAGGTCGAAGCCGGCATCTCTCGGCATGGCGTTCCTCCTGCCCCAGTCTGCGCCGGCCGCGGCGCCGGCGCTACTCGGCCGCGAGCGCCGGCGGGGTGCGGGCGGCCTCGGCGAGTGCGGCGATGCGCGGGCGGGCCTCGGCCAGGTTCTTCGCCTTGATCGGACCGTAGCCGCGGATGGCATCCCAGGCCGAGATCCAGGCGAGCAGGTCGGCCTCCGGCACATGGTGCGCCAGCAGGTCTTCCAGCCCGGCGCGGAACTCGCCCGGCAGGGCACGCTCCGTCCGGCGCTCCTCGGTGCGGCCGAAGGGGTCGAGCCAGGTGCCGCGCAGCAGCTTGCCATGCCGCAGCAGCCCCATGGCGCGCAGCATCCAGGGGCCGAACGCGCGCTTCACCGGCCGCCCGGTGGCCGGGTCTACCTTGGCCAGGATCGGCGGCGCCAGATGCATCACGATGCGCCTGGTGCCGGTGAAGTCGCGCCTGAGCCCGGCCTGCCAAGCGGTATCGGCATGCAGCCGCGCCACTTCGTACTCGTCCTTGTAGGCCATCAGACGATGGAGCTGATGCGCAATGGCGCGCGTCACCGCTTCCGATGCCACGCCCCGGACCTTCGCGACGAAGCCCTCATAGTCAGCAGCGTAGCGCGCGCTCTGATAGGCGGTGAGGTCGGCCACGCGATGCGCGATCAGCGCGTCGAGGGTCTGCGGCGCGGCGGGCGCCTTCGGCTCCTCCAGCGCCACGGCGCGGCCCTGCGCAAAGGCCGCCTTGTTGCGTGCGACGGCGGTGCCGTTCAGCTCCAGCGCCCGCTCGATGGCGGCGGCGGAGAGCGGCAGCAGCCCGCGCTGGAAGGCGACGCCCAGCAGGAAGACATTGACGAAGATCGCATCGCCGAGGTCGTCCAGGACGCGCTGCGTCGCATCCAGCGTCACCATCTCCCGCACCGCGCGGGCCAGGCTGTCGCGCATGCCGGCGGCGTCGTAGCGGGTGTCGGTGTTGCGCACGAACTGCGCGGTCGGCGCCAGCGCCACATTCACCACCGCCGCGCTGCGGTCGTTCGCCAGCAACGGACGGGCGTTGAGCCCATGCGCCACCACCATGTCGGCGGCGATCATCAGGTCGGTCTGGCCTTGGCCGATGCGCGGGCCGCGCAGCGTTTCCGGCGCCGCACCCTCCGCCCCGATGCGGAGCTGGGCATAGACGCCGCCGCCCTTCTGCGCGAGGCCGAGCTGGTCGATCGAGCGGACCGGCCGGCCTTCCAGATGCGCGGCCTCCGCCAGGATCGCGGAGAGCGCCGTCACCCCTTGCCCGCCAACGCCCGCCAGCAGGATGTTCCAGGCACCGTCACGCAGCGCCGGAGCGACGGGCTCCGGCAGCGCACCCGGCATGATGGGCGCCGCCGCCTTGGCAGGTTCGGCACCTTCCAGGCTGACGAAGCTCGGGCAGAAGCCGTCGAGGCAGGAGAAATCCTGGTTGCAGGCGCTCTGGTCGATCTGGCGCTTGCGGCCGAATGCCGTCTCCAGCGGCTCCACCGCCAGGCAGTTCGAGGCGCGGGAACAATCGCCGCAATCCTCGCAGACCCGCGGATTGATGACGACGCGCTTGGTCGCCTTGGGTGCGGTGCCGCGCTTGCGGTGGCGCCGCCGCTCCGTCGCGCATTCCTGGTCGTAGAGGATGGCGGTGACGCCCTTCATCTCCCGGAGCTCGCGCTGGATGGCGTCGAGGCGGGAGCGGTGGTCGAAGGTGACGCCGGCCGGGATCATGGGGTCGCCGCGGTGCCGGTCGGGATCATCGGCGACGATCGCGATGCGCTCCACGCCCTCGGCACGGAGCTGGGCCGCGACCCGCGGCACGCTGGTATCGGCTTCCGGCGTCTGGCCACCGGTCATCGCGACGGCGCCGTTGATCAGGATCTTGAAGGTGATGTTCTCGCCGGAGGCGATCGCCGCGCGGATCGCGAGGCTGCCGGAATGGGCATAGGTGCCGTCGCCCATATTGGCGAAGATGTGCTTGTCCTCGACGAAGGGCGCCATGCCGATCCAGGGCGTGCCCTCGGCACCCATCTGGGTGAAGAACTCCGCCTGCCGGTCCATGCGGGTGACGAGGAAATGGCAGCCGATGCCGGCCAGCGCGTGGCTGCCTTCCGGCACCCGGGTCGAGGTGTTGTGCGGGCAGCCCGGGCAGAAATAGGGATCGCGCAGATGGATCGGCGCCACGGCACCGGCCGCCAGCGCATCCAGGTCGGCGATGCGGCTCGCCAGGCGTTCGGTCTTCAGCGCCGGCGGCAGCCGCGCCTCCAGCACGCGGAGGATCTGCGCGGCATCGAGCTCGCCGAGGTCCGACAGCAGCGGGCGGCCTTCCGGCATCGCCTTGCCGGCGATGCGCGGGCGGTCCGGCAGGTGGTACAGCGCCTCTCGGAGTTGCGGCTCGATGACGGCGCGGCGATCCTCGACCACCAGCACCTCCTCGAGCCCGCGCGCGAAGCCGCGCGCTGCTTCGGCATCAAGCGGCCAGGCGAGGCCCACCTTCCAGAGCCGGAGCCCGGCATCGCGCGCCATGGCATCGTCGATGCCCGCATCCATCAGCGCCTGGCGCAGCACCGCATAGGCCTTGCCGCGCGCCGCAATCCCGAAGCGGGCATCGGGCGGGTCGATCACCATGCGATCGATGCCATTGCCGCGCGCGAAGGCCAGCGCATGCGGGATCCGGTAGTGGCGGTGCCGCCGTTCCTGCGCGACCCAGTGATCGCCGATGCGGATATGCAGCCCGTCCGGCGAAGCCTCCAGCCCGCGCGGCGGCAGGGTCGCGAATCGCGCGGCATCGATGCGGACGGAAGCGGCCGCATCCATGGTGTCGGCCACGCATTTCAGCCCGACCCAGAGCCCCGCGAAGCGGCTCATCGCGATGCCCTTGAGGCCGTATTCCAGCACCTCCGCCACATCGGCGGGATCGAGCATCGGCATCTCGAGGTCGATGAAGGCGTGCTCGGAGCCGGAGGTGACGGTGGAGGATTTGGCGGAAGGATCGTCGCCGGCCAGTGCGATGACGCCGCCAAGCGGCGCCGTCCCCGCCGAATTCGCGTGCCGCAGCGCGTCGCCGCTGCGATCCAGCCCCGGTGCCTTGCCGTACCAGATGCCGAAGACGCCCTGATACTTCGCGCGCTCCCGGAGCCCCGGCATCTGGCTGCCCCAGACCGCGGTCGCCGCGAGATCCTCGTTCAGCCCGGGCCGCACGACGATGTTGTGCTCGGCCAGCCGCGCCGCCTGCTTCGCCAATTCCTTGTCATAGCCGCCGAGCGGCGAACCTCGGTAGCCCGCGATGAAACCCGCAGTGTCGAGGCCGGCGGCCTGGTCCATCTCGCGTTGCAGCAGGGGAAGCCGGACCAGGGCCTGGATGCCGGTCAGCAGCACGGGCGCGTCGCGCACGTCCCACCGTTCCTCAAGCGTCGCCTCCGGGCGTTGGATGTTGCCCATCGCGCTGTCCCTCCTGGGCGGTGTGAAGCACCGTCCCTCCGCGGCGGCAGAGCGCCGCCTTTGCGGAGACGATACGCCCGCCCAGCCAGCGAAGTTTCCCGAATTCTGTTTTGCAGCGCCGAAGAAACAGAAGAAGATTCTGCCAGACAGGCGTTCCCCGGTACGAGCTTCGCGCGTCACCCCACCTCGGAAAGCGGGGCCGGATTGCCTCCCGGCAATGACAGCGCCGCCGCCATCCGCTTAGTGTCGCCGTCATGCAGATGACCTTGGCCGACCTCCTCTCTCCGATGACCACGGAGCGCTTCTTCGCGGAGTACTACGACCGCCAGCCCCTGCTCGTGCGAGGTGGGGCGGAGAAGTTCGCGCAGGTGATCTCCTGGCGGCAGATCAACCGCCTGCTGGACATGACTCATATCTGGTCGAGCGCCAGCTTCCGCATGGTGATGGACAACGCCACCGTGCCGCCGGAGAAGTTCTGCCTGCGCGCCCAGGGCCGCGACGGCCAGCCGGTTCTGCAGCCGAACGCCCGCCTGGTGCAGGAATGGATCAAGCGCGGCGCCAGCGCTGTCATGAACGACGTGGACAGTCTGACGCCGGGCCTCGCTGCCGTCTCCGCGGCGCTGGAGGGGGCCGGGCTCGGCAAGGCCCAGGCGAATATCTACATCTCCTGGCAGGACCACCCGGCCTTCGCCACGCATTACGACACGCATGACGTCTGGGCGGTGCAGGTCGAAGGCGAGAAGAGCTGGAACATCTGGGAAGGCCGCGCCGAATGGCCGATCCCGCACCCGGTCTTCCGCGGCCAGCCGCAGGCGCATCATGACCAGGCGCGGGGCAAGCTGCGCGAGCGCATCCTGATGAAGACCGGCGACCTGCTCTATCTGCCGCGCGGCTGGTACCACGACGCGCTGGCCGAGGCTTCCGCCAGCGTCCACGTCACCTATGGCGTGCATGCGCCGCTCGGGATGGACGTGATGAACATCCTGCTGGAGCGGGCGCTGCACGACACCACCTTCCGCCAGCCGCTGCCGCGCCAGGATGGCAGCGCGCCGGCGCAATTCGCGCTCTCGACCCGGATCGGGCAGCTCGGGCAACGCCTGGCGGAGCTCTGCCGCGACCCCAAAGTCATGGAGGTGATCCGGGGCTTCATCGCCGACTACCATTATGACCGCGGCGGCTTCGACCTGCTGGCGGCGCGCGGCATCGCACCCGCTGTCGCCCCGGTCGCTGCCAATGGCGCCGACGCCGTCGTGTTCCGGGTGCTGGCGCAAGGCGCGAAGCCGGTGCGGCGCGGTGCCGAATGGGCCCTGAAGACGCCTCAGGGCGCGCTCGCCCTCGATGCGGCCGAGGCCGAGGCGGCCGGCTGGGTGCTGGCACGGAACGACGTGACCGAACCGGAGCTCGCCGCCGCGCATCCCGGGGCGGCGGCCGGCGCGCTGCTCCGGAAGCTGGCCGATGGCGGGCTGCTGTTGCCGACGTGAGCCCCAATTCCGGTTGAGCCCAGCGCCATCACGGAAGAAGCTGCCGTGATGGACGCCACCGACCGCCGAATCCTCCGCGCGCTCTCCAACCAGGCCCGGCAGACCAATGCCGAGCTGGCGGAGAGCGTCGGTCTCTCGCCCTCCCCCTGCTGGACGCGGGTGAAGCGGCTGGAGCAGGCCGGGGTGATCCAGGGCTATCACGCGCTACTGGACCAGGCGGCGCTCGGCATGCCGGACACCGTCTTCCTCGAGATCCAGATGGAGAAGCACGACGACACCATCCTGCACCGCTTCGAGGAAGCGGTCGCGGAGATGCCGGAGGTGCTGGAGGCCTGGCTGGTCAGCGGCGAATACGACTACGTGCTGAAGGTCGCGGTCGGCGGCACCGCGGGCTACGAGAAGCTGCTGCGCGAGAAGATCTATCGCCTCCCCGGCATCCGCCACACGCGTTCGAGCTTCACGCTCCGCCTGCTCAAGAGGCGGTTCTCACCTGAGCCGGGATGAGAGGGCAGGCGGAGCATTTTTCCTTGTCCTCAAACGCCGGCGCCGGCATCCGCCGGCTTGGCTTGCGCGCTGTCAGGGCGCGTTGGCGACAACGGTCGGTCGCGCGCGGGGCCGCATTCGCGGCCCCGGAGCATCGGCTTCGCCTCGCTCCGCAGGAACCGGTGGCGGCCTACAGCCGCGGAGGCGCGGTAGGAGGGCCTGCCCTACGAAGCCTCGGCGAAGGAGGGTGCGGCCGCGGGTGTGCTGGCCATCGTATCTGGTTTAAACACGCCGATCATGATCCCACTCGCACTCACCATGGGCGAGCCCGCCGGTATCGGGCTCGAGGTCACGGGCGGCGCCTGGACGGCTCTGCGCATGGACGGCCCGGCCTT
Source organism: Plastoroseomonas hellenica (assembly GCF_018129085.1). GTDB lineage: Bacteria > Pseudomonadota > Alphaproteobacteria > Acetobacterales > Acetobacteraceae > Plastoroseomonas > Plastoroseomonas hellenica. The sequence continues at coordinate 83,090 of NZ_JAAGBB010000007.1, read as the reverse complement.
CTTCCTGATCGGCGATGCGGATGCGGTGCATGGCGTGCCGGTGCGGCGGATCGCGGTGCCGGAAGAGGCGACCGGAAGCTTCGCCGAGGCGCTCCCCGTGCTGCATCGCCCGCTGCCGACGCCAGCGGTGCCCGGCCGAATCGACGCCGCGCATGCACCCGCGGTGATCGCGTCCATCGAGGAAGCGGTGGCGCTGGCCCGCCTCGGTCGCGCCAGTGGCGTGGTGACCAATCCGATCCAGAAATCCTCGCTCTATGCCGCGGGCTTCCGCCACCCCGGCCACACCGAGTTCCTGGGCGAAATCGCAGGCACCGGCCTACCGCCGGTGATGATGCTCGCCTCGCCCATGCTGCGCGTGGTGCCGGTGACGGTGCATGAGCCGCTGGCCGCCGCCATCGCCCGGCTGACGCCGGCGCTGATCGCGGAGCATGCCCGCATCACCCATGCCGCGCTGATCCGCGACTTCGGCATTGCCCGCCCGCGCCTCGCGGTCGCCGGGCTCAATCCGCATGCCGGCGAGGCCGGCACGCTCGGGCGCGAGGATATCGAGATCGTCGCCCCCGCGGTCGCCATGCTGCTTGCGGAGGGCATCGATGCGCGCGGCCCGATGCCGCCCGACACGCTGTTCACCGCCAAGGCGCGCCCCGGCTATGACGTCGCGATCTGCCTCTACCACGACCAGGCGCTGATCCCGATCAAGGCGCTCGACATGGATGGCGGCGTCAACGTCACGCTCGGCCTTTCCATCGTGCGCACCAGCCCGGACCACGGCACCGCGCTCGACATCGCGGGCCGCGGCATTGCCGATCCCTCCTCCCTCATCGCCGCCATCCGGCTCGCCGCCGAGATCGCCCGGAATCGCATGCCATGACGCCGCTCCTGCTCTCCGTGAATATCGACCACGTCGCGACGCTCAGGAATGCGCGCGGCGGCATTCATCCCTGCCCTGTCGCGGCCGCGCAGCTCGCCATCGCCTCGGGTGCCGACGGCATCACCCTGCATCTGCGCGAGGACCGGCGCCACATCCGCGACGGCGACCTGGAGCGCATCGCCGCCGAGGTCGCGGCGCCGCTCAACTTCGAGATGGCGGCGACCGAGGAGATGATCGGCTTCGCCGAGCGCCTGCGCCCGCATGCCTGCTGCATCGTGCCGGAGAAGCGCGCCGAGCTCACCACGGAAGGCGGGCTCGATGTGATCCGCGCCGGCGCGCCGCTCGCCGCCAGCGTCGCGCGGCTGCGAGCGGCCGGCGTGCGTGTGTCGATCTTCGTCGAAGCCGACCGCGCCCAGATCGAGGCGGCGGCCGCGATCGGGGCTGAGGTCGTCGAGCTGCACACCGGTGCCTATGCCGATGCCGCGCCCGATGCCCGCGCGCCGCATCTCGCACGGCTCGCCGCAGGAGCAAAGGTCGCGGCGGCCGCCGGCCTGATCTGCCATGCCGGCCATGGCCTCGCCTATGACAGCGTCGGCGCTGTCGCCGCCTTCCCGGAGGTCTCCGAGGTCAGCATCGGCCATTTCCTGATCGGCCAGGCGGTCTTCGAAGGCCTGCCCGCCGTCATCGCCCGCTTCAAGGCGCTGATCGCGGAGGCAAGACAGGGTTAGCCGCCGCGATGCACGACATGGAGCTTGTTGCCCTCGGGGTCGCGCAGATAGGCGCCGTAGTAGTCAGGCGCGTAATGCGGCCGTAGCCCTGGCGCCCCTTCGTCGCTGCCGCCGGCGGCGAGGCCCGCTTCATGCACGGCGTCGACCGCCGCGCGGTCCGGCGCGGTGAAGGCGGTCATGGTGCCGTTGCCGGGCGTTGCGGGATGGCCATCATGCGGGCGGGTGACGAAGAAGGTCGGGCCATCCTTCTCCCGCCGCCAGGCGGCATGGCCGAATTCCTCGCTGGTCATGACCCGTCGAATGCCGAGCGGCGCCAGCACCCGGTCATAGAAGGCGATCAGCGCCGCGAGATCCCGCGCGCCGATGGTGACATGGCTGAACATCGGACCTCCTTTCCTATTCCGGCTCGATCCCTGCCGCGCGCGCCAGCTCGCGCCAGGTGGCGATCTCGCGTGCGATGAAACTGCCGAATTCCTGTGGCGTCGAGCTCCCCGGCTCGAAGCCGAGATCGGCCAGGCGCGCCGCGGTGTCCGGCCGGTCCCAGACGCGGCGGATGGTTGCGTTCAGCCCCGCCGCGATCTCGGGCGGCAACCGCGGCGGTGCGATGACGCCTGCCCAGGAGGCGATGTCGAAGCCCGGCACCCCGGCCTCATGCAGGGACGGCACCTCCGGCAGCAGCCGGCTGCGCAGCCGCGTGGTCTGCCCGAGGGCCCGCAGCTTGCCGGCGCGCATATGCGGACCGGCGGCGGGAAGATCGACAACCATGCCGCTGACCCTGCCGCCGATCACATCCGTCATCGCCGGCGGCGTGCTGCGATAGGGCACGTGCAGCAGGTCGACGCCGGCGAGCCGCGCCAGGGTCGCGCCCGCCATGATGCCGGTGCCATTGCCCGAGGCGTAGCTGAGCTGCCCTGGCCGGGCGCGTGCCAACGTCAGGAAGCCGGCAAGATCGGTCGCCGGCACGGATTCTCCGATGACGAAGGCGAAGATGTAGTTGCCGGCCCGCATGATCGGGGTGCAGTCGGCGATGGGATCGTAGTCGAGGTGCCGCATCAGGGTCGGGTTGGCGGCGTGCGGGGTGTTGGTGGTCATCATCAGCGTGTGCCCGTCGGGCGCCGCGCGGGCATTGGCGACCGCGGCGATGGAGCCATTGGCGCCGGCGCGATTGTCCACCACCACGCGCTGGCCCCATTCGCCTTCCAGGAGGTTCGCCAGGATGCGGGAGATGGCGTCGGTGCCGGAGCCGGCGCCGAAGGGCACCAGCAGGGTGACGGGGCGGCTCGGCTTCCACTCGCCCTGAGCATGGACGATGGCTGGGGCCGCGGCGGCGGCGGCGAGCAGGGCACGGCGCGGGATGGGCATGACGTCCTCCTCCTCTTCCTTATCGGATCTTAACCGCAGCCTCCCCGAGCGACGGCCAGGCTGTCCACAGGCTTTCATTCCGTGCGCGCACAGCGTATGCGCCGAGGATGGCCGTCTTCGCCGCCCTGCTTGTCGCCTCGCTGGCCGCGCTGCTGGCCGCACCCGGCGCGGCGCTGGCGCAGGAGGATCCCTGGGGCCTCTGCCGCCCGGCGATCGAGCGTGCCTCGGCGGAGGCAGGCATCCCGGCAGGGCTGATGATGGCAATCGCCCGCGTCGAGAGCGGACGGCGGGAGCCGCTGAGCGGCCGGATCGAACCCTGGCCCTATGCGATCAATGCCGGCGGCGAAGGCCGCTATGCGGGAAGCCAGGCGGAGGCGGTCGCGCTGGTGCAGGGCTATCTGATCAGCGGCCAGCGCTCGATCGACGTCGGGTGCATGCAGGTGAACCTGGCGCATCACGCGACCGCCTTCGGCAGCCTCACGGAGGCCTTCGATCCCCTGACCAATGCCCGCTACGCGGCGTCCTTCCTGCGGCGGCTGGAGCAGCAGGGCGGCTGGGATGCGGCGGTCGCCCGCTACCACTCCGCGACGCCGGAGCGTGGCGAGCCCTACCGCGCCCGGGTCATGGCGGCGATGGCGGGTTTGCCGATCCCCGGCGGGGTCGCGGCGCCGCCCGCCCGCACCCCGGATCCGCATGTGATCGTGCTCTCCCCGGCGGCGTCGCAGGTCCGGGTCGAAGTGCTGGGCCGCCGGCGGAGCGAGGCGCCAACACCGGCGCAGCCACCGCCCATGCGGGGGCGCGTGATCCTGATCGTCCGGCCCCGCTGAGCATGCAGGCCTGGCTTTCCGACCCGGCGCTCTGGGTTCCCATGCTGCTGGCATTGGCGCTGCTGGGCTTCGCGGCGCTGCACGACCTCGCGGCGCGGATCATCCCGGACTGGGTATCGCTGGCGCTGCTGCCGATCGGGTTTTGGCTGCGGATCTGGCAGGGCGGCGCGCTCTGGGCGCTGGTAGCGCTGCTGCTGGTGTTCGCAGCCGCGGTGCTGGTCTGGCGCCTGGGCGCGCTGGGCGGCGGCGACGTGAAGCTGCTGAGCGCCGCAACGCCGCTGCTGCCGCCTTCGGAAGTGCCGACCCTGCTGGTGGCGGTGGCGCTGGCAGGCGGAGCGCTGGCGCTGCTCTATCTCCTACTGCGGCCGCTGCTGCGCGGCAGGGAAGCAGGCGCTCGCCCGCGCGGATTGCTGGCGCGGGTCGGGCGTATCGAGCGCTGGCGGATCGGGCGCGGCGGGCCGCTGCCCTATGGCATCGCGATCGCCGCCGGCGCGGCGTGGGCGATGCTCGGAAGCAGCGGCTTCTAAGCGAGCACAGCGCTCATCTGCTTAGCGCGTATACCGATTTTCAATGTCTTGCCTCCTAGGTTGGCCGTCAGAGCCCGAAAACACCGGAACTCCCCCAGTCGGTTCTTCATGGGCAGCCGGTTCTTTCGGAGCGCGGACGGCTGAGTGCGCCTCTCCGGGACGCATTCGGTCCGCACGCCTCGCAGGATGCGGGCGGACAGGCTTCCCGGGGATCGCGCCGCCGCCGGCGGCTTTCTAAAGAGGATATGCCATGCAGCTCGTTTCCATGCTTCGCGGTGCGCTGAAGGATCGCAAGGGCGTCACCGCCCTGGAGTACGGCCTGATCGCGGCCCTGATCGCTGTCGTGATCGTCGTCTCTGTGACCGCTCTCGGCCCCCGGCTCTCCAACACCTTCAACGCCATCGCCAACGCGCTTCCCGCCTAACGCTCACTGACCACCACAGCGGCACTGGCGAGACGATCGCCGGTGCCGCCGTTCCATGGCGCCTCAGGCGCCACCTGAGGAGCACGCCATGCTGCGCGCCTTGCTGTTCGTCATGATGGCGCTCGGCTTCATCGGCATGGGCGCCGTTGCCTGGATCGGCCTGCGTCCGCCGCCGGCCCAACAGCAGCAGCAGGACGCCCAGGCGCTTGCACCCACTGTGGTCCCGGAGGCTCCGCCCCCCCCGCCGCAGCGCGTCTCGGTGCTGGTCGCAGCGCGCAATCTCCGTGCGGGAGCCCTGCTGCGCAACGAAGACCTGGTGGCCCGGATGGTCCTTGCTTCCGAGATGCCTGCAGACGCCCGTCAGGAAGGGCGCGAGAGCCGCACCGCAATTCAAGGTGCGCTAATTCGTCGCGGGCTGCGCGAAGGCGAGCCCGTGCTCGACTCTGATATCGTGATGCCTGGCGACCGGGGTTACCTGGCGGCCGCCCTCGGCCCCGACATGCGTGCCATCCCGATCGCGGTCGACCAGATTAGCGGCGCGGCCGGGCTCATCTGGCCGGGAGACCGCGTCGACGTGGTGCTGACTCAGCAGCTTCCATCCAACGACAGCGTACCGCTGACCCGTCGCATGGCCGGCGAAACCATCGTCAACGACGTCCGCGTCATAGCCGTGGATCAGAACCTCGTGCAAGGCGCGCTGTCCGAAGGCGGCGACGGCGGCTTCCGTCCAGCACGCGTCATCACCCTCGAAGTCACGGTCCCCCAGGCGGAGCGCCTGTCGGTGGCGCGCCGCCTCGGCGTGTTGTCGCTCCTGGTCCGGCCGGTGCAGGACGCCATCCCGACGGACGCCGTAGCCGTGCCCGTGCCTGGCGGCGTTGTCTGGGGCGGCGATGCTTCCGCCGCGCTGCGTCAGGGCCAGAACACGCTGGCGCCGGCAACGACCATGCAGATCTTCCGGGGACGCGACGAGCGACAGGAGGTGCGCTTCTGATGCGCCGAACGCAATTCACCCTGGTGGCCCTGCTGCTGATCCCGCCGGGCGCTGCCCTGGCGCAGGCGCCATTGACGCCCGTGCCGCAGGCTTCAGCCTCGCCGACGCTGCAACCGGTAACGCCGCCACAGCCGGTCGTCGATGCTCGCACGCTGCTGATGCGCCCCGGCCAACCCGTCGCGATCGAAGCCGGCATCGGGCGCGTCCTGCAATTGCCGCGCGCTGCGGCCAGCGTCTTCGCCGCCGATCCACAGATCGCCGAGGTCCGTGCCGCAAGCCCGACCACGTTGTTCCTGTTCGGCGCCGGCCCGGGCCGCACCACGGTTGCGGCGCTTGACGCGCAAGGTGCGCCGATCGCGCAGTTCGAGGTCACCGTCCGCCCCTCGGCCTATGGCGCCGGCGAGGCGCAGGCCGCAATCGCGCGCGTCATGCCCGGCCGCCGCGTCCGTGCCGAGACGCGGGGCGACGGGATCGCGCTCTTTGGCGAGGTGACCAGCGCCGCCGAAGCCGAGCAGGCGCAACGCATCGCCCGCGGCTATGTGCAGGGCAACCAGACCGTGGACAACCGGCTGACCGTGCTCGGCCAGACCCAAGTCAACCTCCGCGTCCGTATTGCCGAGGTCTCGCGTCAGGTGACGCGGGAGTTCGGCATCAACTGGACGGCGCTCGGCAACACTGGGCGCTGGGCTCTCGGCGGCGCGACCTCGACCGCCATCAGCACTGCCGGCACCGTCGCCGGCACCCTCGCCGGGAGCTTCCGCAGCGGCGGCTTCTCGCTCGACGCCGTCGTCGATGCGCTGGCGCAGGATCAGCTCGCGACTATGCTTGCCGAGCCCAACCTGACGGCGATGAGCGGCGAAACGGCGAGCTTCCTCGTCGGCGGAGAGTATCCGATCCCCGTCGCCGGTGGCGGCAACAACAACAATACGGTCACCGTCACCTACCGCAGCTTCGGCGTCTCATTGGCATTCGTGCCAACCGTCCTGAGCCAGGGCCGAATTTCCCTCCGTGTTCGCCCGGAAGTCAGCGAGATCAGCGATGTCGGCGCCTTCACGATCAGCAACGGGACTAGCGGCACTGGCATCACCGTGCCTGGGCTGACGGTGCGCCGCGCGGAGACGACCGTCGAGCTCGGGAGCGGCCAGAGCTTTGCGATCGCCGGCCTCCTCTCCGATTCGACACGACGCACCAACCGCGGCCTGCCATGGCTTGGCGAAATCCCGATCCTCGGCGCTCTCTTCCGTTCCGATCGCTACCAGCGCAACGAGACCGAGTTGGTGATCATCGTAACTCCCTACATCGTCCGCCCGGTGAGCGATCCCAATTCTCTGCGCGAGCCGACTGCAAGCGCTCCACCGGCCGATGACGTCGATCGCTGGCTCCTCCTCCGCCAGGTGGCACGAGCGCGCGGCACGCCGCCTGCCATTCCTGGCGACGCCGGGTTCGCCCTACCATGAGTCGCGCTGTCACCTGGTCCCGCGCAGCCCTTGCGCTGGCATTGCTGACCGCCTCGGGCTGTGCCGTCGACCCCTTTGCGCGGGAGGGCGTCTGGCGTCCCAGTGCCGTCAACGAGACCAATCTCCGTGCCATGGTCGCCGATCCGCGTGACCTCCAGCAGGGGGTCGGGGAGCCCGGGGCCAATGGCGCTGCCGCTGCCGCAGCGGTGCAGCGCCTGCTGGAAGACCGCGTGCGGCCGCTGCCGGCCGTCAGCACCGCGGGGGCCGGCGGGAGCAGCAACTGATGCCACCGCCTTCGGAAGCCGCTGCCGCCCCTTCCCTCACCCGCACCGATCGGAAGCGCATCGTCTGCTTCACAACGGACCCTGCGACCGAAGCGGCACTGCGCGATGGCTTCTCGGATCCGGCGCAGGAGCCGCCGGATGTGCGGCGCGGTGACATCGTCGCGGCCATCGCTGCATTGCGCCGCATGCCGACGCCGCATGTGCTGTTGGTGGACGTTTCCGGCCACGCACAACCCCTCGCCGCGCTCGACGACCTGTCGCATGTGGTCGAGCCCGACGTCCAGGTTCTGGTGATCGGCGACCGGCAGGATCTCGGCTTCTATCGGCATCTCACGCGCGGCCTCGGCATCGCGGACTACCTCTACAAGCCGATCTCGGCGACGATGGTCGCCGAGGCCTTCGCCCCCCTGGTCTCCAAGCGGCGAACGGTCGAGCCGATGGCGCGGGGTGGCCGGATGATCGCGATCACCGGGGCCCGTGGCGGCGCCGGCGCCTCCACCGTCGCCGTCAACCTCGCCTGGTATCTGGCGAACGCGGCGCAGCGGCACACCATCCTGCTTGATGCCGATCTCCATCGCGGCACCGGGGCGCTACTGCTCGGTACCCAGACTGGGAGCGGCCTACGCGCCGCGCTTGAATTTCCCGATCGCGTCGATGAGCTCTTCATCGAGCGCAGCGCTCAGTTCGTCAGCGAGCGCCTGCACGTCCTCGCCGGCGAGGAATCGCTCGAGGACCAGCCAGGATTCACCTCCGGTGCGACGCAGCGCCTCGTCGGCACGCTGCGCCGACGCTATAACTACATCGTCGCCGACGTGCCCTTCCGGAACGAGGCATTCAGCCGCGAACTCTGTGACCTTGCACAGCAGCGCGTGGTCGTCATGGAGCCGCAGCTCGCCGCGTTGCGCGACGCGCTGCGGCTGATGCGCCTGCCCGTCGGCAGCGGCCAGGTGCACAGACCGTTGCTGGTGCTGAACCGCGGGCGCCGCAAGGGTGTGCTGTCAATCAAGCAGGTGAGCGAGACGCTGGGGCAGCCGCCGGATGTCATCATCCCGGAAGGGGCCTCCCGCCTGGAATCGGCCGAGACGATGGGGGAACCGGCGGTCGCGAAGAGCGGCGCCTTCCGAGCGGCGATCACGCAGCTCGCGCATGCCTGTGGCGCCGTGAGTGCCGCGCCGAAGCGCCGCGGCCTGTTCGGATTGTTCCGTAAGTGATCGGCGCCGTTACCCCCATCTTCGGCCGGCGCCGTTCGGACACCGACGCGGAGACCGAGCCACAGGCGATATCCGAGCCGGTGCCCGCCCGCCGGTCGGGTGCCGAAGCGTCCACCACCGAAGTCGCGGCCCCGGCGGCTGACCCGGTGCAAGCGGCCGGAACCTCGCTCTCCGCTCTGCGGGCCATCTGTCTCTCCCGCATGGACCCGTCGAGCGTCGCGGGCTTGCCGCCCGATCGCTTGGCGAGCGAGCTGGAGCGCTTGGTGGCGGCCATTGCCTCCGAACAACGGCTGCAGCTCAACGCCCGCGAACAGCGCCAGCTCGCGCTCGATCTGGTGGACGACATGCTGGGCCTCGGCCCCCTGGAGCCGTTGCTCGAGGACGAGTCCATCACGGACATCATGGTGAACGGACCGCACCGCGTCTTCGTCGAGCAGCGTGGCAAGCTGACACTCAGCCAGGTGCAGTTCCGCGACCTGCAGCACGTGGCCAATGTCGCGCAGCGCATCGCCGCCGCCGTCGGCCGCCGGGTGGACGAGGCGAGCCCGATGGTCGACGCGCGGCTTGCAGACGGCAGCCGCGTCAACATCGTCTTCCCACCACTCGCCCTTGACGGCCCCAGCATCTCGATCCGCAAATTCGCCCGTCGGCGGATCGGCTTCGAACAGTTGGTGGGATTCGGCTCGATGACGCGCCAAGTCGCGCGGCTTCTGCAGATCGCGGCGAAATGCCGGCTCAACGTCATCATCTCGGGCGGCACCGGGTCAGGCAAGACCACCTTGTTGAATGCTATGAGTCAGCTCATCGATCCGACCGAGCGCATCGTGACGATCGAGGATGCGGCCGAGCTTCAGCTCCAGCAGCCGCATGTGGTCAGGCTGGAGACGCGGCCACCCTCGCTCGAAGGCAAGGGGGAGATCACCCAGCGCGACCTGGTCCGCAATGCGCTGCGCATGCGTCCGGACCGCATCATCCTCGGCGAGTGCCGTGGGCCAGAGGCCTTCGACATGCTCCAGGCCATGAACACCGGCCATGACGGCAGCATGAGCACGATCCACGCCAACACCTCCCGCGACGCGCTGATCCGCATCGAGAACATGGTGCTGATGGGCAGCTTCGGCCTGCCATCCAAGGCGATCCGCACCCAGGTCGCGAGTGCCATCGACCTGATCGTGCAGGTGGAGCGCCAGCGCGACGGCGGCCGCCGCCTGATCCAATTGACTGAGCTGGTCGGCATGGAAGGCGACGTCTTCACGCTGAACGACATCGCGTTGCTGGAGCAGCTCGGGGAAAGCGAGAACGGTCGCCTTCGTACCCGCTACAAGATCAGCGCCGCGCGGCCGAGCTTCGATGAGCGCCTGGCCTATTTCGGGCAGTCCGAAGCCTGGGCACAGACCTTGCTGGACATCGCTTCCTGATGTCCGGCAGTTCCCGCGGCATGCTGCTCCTGGCGGCGGGGATCGGCTGCGTCCTGCTGATGGCATTCTGCGTCTGGGCGCTCAATGCGATCACCCGGCAGGACAAGGTGGCGGCCCGCATCGCCGTCGCGGTCGGCCGCCAGCCGGGCAAGGTGCGCCACATCCTGCCGGTCGGCGCCATCACGCAACTCGCGCCGAGCCGGAAGACTCTCGCGCAGGCGACAACCAGCTTCTTCGGTGTCGACCTGCGCCGTTCGGATGAATATCCGATGCGATGGTGGCTGGTGATTCTGGTGATGCTGCCGCTGGCTCGGGCCATGGCCGGCCTGGCCGCCCTGCTGGCCGATGACCTCCTGGTCCTCGCGACGCCCGCGGTCTGGGTCATGCTGTCCCGCAGCTTCTTCGGTTGGGCTGAGGAGCGCCGGCGCCACATCCTGTTCCGACAGTTTCCGGATGCGCTGGCGATGATTGTCCGCGCGGTCCGAGTGGGCATCCCGATCACCGGCGCCATTGCCGCGGCTGCCCGGGAAAGCCCGCAGCCAACGGCACGGGAGTTCCAGGCGATGACCGACCGGCTCGCGATCGGCATGCAGCTTCAGGAAGCGCTGAACGAAACCGCGATGCGTAACGGCGTCACCGAGTACCGCTTCTTTGCGACCGCCTTGTCGCTGCAGGCGCGCACCGGCGGATCACCGACCGAAGCGCTCGAAAATTTGGCCGACGTAATCCGCCGTCGCGTGGCGTTGCAGGAGCGTGGCCGGGCGCTCGCCAGCCAGGCACGCGCCAGCGCCATCGTCCTGGTGGGCTTGCCGATCGTGATCGCACTGCTGCTGACGGTGATCAACTTCGACTACATATCGCTGCTGTTCACCGACCCGATGGGCCGCAGCATCCTGGCGACGGCAATCGTCCTGCTCAGCATCGGCATGTACACGATGCGGGTGATGATCAGGAAGTCGCTGTCGTGACGCCGGACCTGCTGCTCCTCCTCGGCATCCTGGCGGTGTTGTTCATCACGACCGTCATGCTGATGCTGCGCGGCATGACGCAGCGGCAGCGGGTCGCACAGCGGCTGCGCAGCATCAAGCCGGGTGCGGAGCGCGTGCTGACACTCTCGCCGGCAAGTGCCGCGCTCGGTCGCGTCGAGGGGCTGGGTGCTTCCGTCGTGCGGGGTCGCCTGCTGTCACCGTCGACGCTGGAAGGGCTGGAGCAGACCTTGCGGGCCGCCGGCTTCCGTGGGGAGCGCGCGCTCGGTCTCTTCGTCGGCGCGAAGATCATGCTCCTGCTGGCGACCCCCCTCGCCTTCGCACTGGGCTGCTATCTGCTGGAGCTCGATGAAACCGGCATGCTCATTGGCGCCATGGTCGGGGGCGCGATCGGCCTCCTGGCGCCGGACTTTATCGCTTCACGCCTGCGCGCCCGCTACCTGGCGCGACTGGAACGAGGGTTGCCGGATGGGCTGGATCTATTGGTGATCTGCGCCGAAGCGGGCCTCGCGCTGCAGCCTGCGATGCAACGGGTGGTGGATGAGATCGCCGGCGTCTTTCCGCAGGTCGCCGCCGAATTCCGGCTGACCTTGCATGAGCTTCGCGTCCTGACTGACCGGCGGGAGGCGCTGACCCGCATGGGCAAGCGCACCCGCGTCATAGCGCTGCAGCGCCTGGCGCAGACCCTCATCCAGAGCATCCAGTACGGGACGCCCATGTCGCAGGCGCTCCGCATGCTGGCAGCCGAGCTACGGCAGGAGCAGTTGCTGCGGTTCGAGGCACGGGCCGCGCGGCTGCCGGTGCTGCTGACATTGCCAATGGTCGCCTTCATCCTGCCGACCTTGTTCTTGGTGGTCGGCGGGCCGGCCGCGGTGCAGGTCATGCGCCTGTGGTAGCGGCCATGCCATCGCATCATGGGCAGCGACTGCTCGACCGCCTCCGGCGCGACAGAAGGGGCGTATCGATCGTCGAATTCGCAGTGATCGCGAATGTCGTCCTCGTGCTGCTGCTGATTGGCTTCGAGGCGGCGTTCCAGATGGTCATCAGCACCGCTCTCGACCACGGCGCGCGCGAGGCCAGCCGCACGGCGGCACTCGGACCAGTCGGCGGCGTGACCAGCCGCGATGCGGTATTGGCGCGCGTGCTGACCCGCGCCGGTCTGCCACTCGGCGCCTGGGGCACTGCCAGCATCACCGCGGAGCGCTTCACGGATTATGCGGCGCTTGCGAGCTCGGGCGCGCTGCCGGCTGGGAATCTCTGCAACGGCGGCGGTACGCAGACAACCAGCACCGGCGTCAGCGGCGGCATCATTCGCTATTGCATCCATTATGACGCGCGCGGCTTCACCCCTTTGGCACGCATGTTCCTGGCGTCAGGGCTCTTTCAGCATCGGACTTTCTTCGTGGTGCAGAATGAGCCGTATTGAAGGTCGAGGGCTCGGCTGCCGCGGTACCGCCTCGGTGGAGTTGGCGCTGGTGGCGCTGATGCTGGTGCTGCTGTTGCTGGGCCTGGTGGACCTTGTGCTGCAGATGCGCGCCATCTATCGCGTCGAACGCATGGCCGGGGAGATCGCGAACGCCATCGCGCAGCTCGATCCGGTGACGAGGAGCGGGATCAACGCCATCCTCGCCGCCGCCCCTTCGATCGGTGGGCGCAATATCGCGATCACGAACACTGTCGGCAATGACGGGGCGATCTACGTCGCCGCCTTCGGTAACGAGAACGGCAGCAACAAGCGCCTCTGGGGGCTGAACAACTATACCAGCGGCAGTCCACCGACGGCTGTCGCGACCCGCCTTGGCAGCAGCACATCACCGTTGCCGGGCGGCGTCATCGTGCCGAGTGGCGTGCAGCTTCTTGCCGTCGAAGTCGTGTCCCAGCGGGTGCGTTGGACCTTCCCGGCCACCCAGGCGCTCATCGGCGGCTCCGCACCGGCAATACTCTATGCCGTGGCCGTGGCACGTCCGCGCACCGCCACCCTTGCGGCAACGCTGCCATGACGCTCGGGAGGTTCCGAGGCGATCGGCGGGGCAATGTCGCCATTCTGACTGCCCTCATCGCAGTCGTGCTGTTCGGTTCCGCCGGCCTTGCCATCGACGCCACGCGTGCCTGGATGCTGCGGTCGCGCCTGGCCACGTCACTGGATGCCGCGGCGCTCACCGCGGCGCGCGGCTATTCGGCCGGCATGGCGACGGGCCCGACGAGCGATCTGGGCAAGCAGGCCTGCGCCGTGTTCTGGGCCAATTTCGGCGTCTCCAGCACCACGAACCCTTGCGGGACGACGAATGAAGGCCGTGGCTTCCTGCGTGCCATGTCCACGAACCCGGCAATCTCGGTCGGCGCCGAGAACGTGCTCACGGTCACCGCGACCGCACGGCTCGATACCACATTCATGCGGCTGCTTGGCATAGACCGGGTCGTGACGACCACCGCATCCGCCGCGATCCGTACCGTCACTTCGCTCGAGATCGCACTCGCGCTGGACGTGACGGCGTCGATGTATCCGGTTGGCAATAACGACAAAATCGGCGCCCTGCGCACAGCAGCGACGAACTTCGTCACCGCGATCTATGGCAGCCAGGAAACTCGCGAGAATACCTGGGTGTCGATCACGCCCTATACGACGCATGTCAACATCGGTACCGCATCTTACGCGCAGGCTATGGTCACTGCCGCGTCACGGGCGCAGTTCGATGGCCTCTACGATAGCCGTGGCACTGCGGTGTCCTGGCTGGGCTGCATCGAAGCCCGCTGGCGCCAGATTGGCGGTAGCACCTATGGCGACCTGACCGACGTTCCGCCGAATTCAACCGACCCCAACACTATGTTCCGCGCCTGGTTCTACCCAACCACGCTCAACAACGCCTCGACGCCGGAGTCTCTGTATTCGAGGACAGTGAACGGCACGACATACTACTATCCCGGTGACAATGACTGGCGCTCCTACATCCCCGGCAACTCCGCGGTGAACGGGCGTGCCATCAACGAGTGGGCACTCAATCAAAACACGACCCGGCCCGGCGCACCGCAGGGCGGTGCCACCCAGAATCCTCTCGACATCACCGGGCCGCATCTGGGTTGCCTTCTTGAGCCGCGCTATGTGGTGTTACCGCTGACGGCCGGACGCACGACCCTGATCAACCGCATCAACGGGCTCGAGGCGGAGCCCTGGCAATGGCACCGCTACAGGACAGGGACGCAATCCATCACCCATGGCGGCACGGTCATTCATCTGGGCCTGCAAATGGCCTGGCTGACGATCAGCCCGCGATGGACCGATCTCTGGGGATTGCCGCGCACGCCCAACAACCGGACCTTGCCGTTGACCGCGGACGTCGCCGGCCAGAAGGTCATCGTGCTAATGACCGACGGCAACAACGAATTCTACCCCAATGTCAGGACCTGGTACTCGGACAGCGACCGGCCTGACCGTGGTGCACCCGCCGGCTGCGAGGACAACACCACGGCGAGGACGCCGCGCCACCCGCTAGTATGCAACCCATTCTACCGCGACAGTAGAGACCAGAAAGTCTTCGTGTACCGGACAGCAAACGACACCGGCTACGGCCCCTATGGCCGGTTAAGCACCGGCGGCCTCGTCAACATTGGAACAGGCCAGACGGTTAACGTACTCAATTTCGGTACCGACGGTGACAACATCCAGGATGATGCTGTCCTTGCGCTGAACGACCGCCTAAGGCGGCTCTGCACCAACATCAAGAACGGCGGCGTCCGCATCTACACTGTCGGCTTCGCGATCGGCAGCAACAGCACCGCGAATGATCTGCTGCGCGATTGCGCGAATACGCCGCAGGATTACTTCCTCGCCTCAGACGCCGCCACCCTCAACGCCGCCTTCGTGGAGATCGCGAACCGCGTCGGCCGCGTGCGGCTGGTGCGATAGCCTGATCGGCAGGATCGGGTTGTTGACCCGCCTGAAACGAATCCCGAAGACTGGCCCCATGAAGGACACGCCCGGCGAGTCGCGCCTTCCCTTCGGGTGGGGCGCCCGCAGCCTGCTGCCAGCCATGGCGCTCGCGGCCCTGGCGCTGATGGGCTGCGCCGAGCAGCGCCCGCGCGGCACGCTGAGCGAGGCGGCGCGGCTTCGCCTGACCGAGGCGATGGACCGCAACAACCCTGCCGCACCCGATGCCGCCTCGCTCGCCGTGCTGCGCGATACTGCAGCGCGCAATCCTTCCGACATCCAGGCCCAGGAACGGCTGGCCCAGGGGGCGCTCGCCGCCGGCTTCCCGGCCGAGGCCGCGACCGCCCTGCGCCGCGCGCTCGCGGTCTCGGGCCCCGTGCAGTCCCGTCTCCTGGAACTCGGCCGCGCCGAGATCCGGGCAGGAAATGCCACCGGCGCCATCGAGGCCTATCGCCAGGCCCAAGCCGCAGGCCCGCCCAACCCGGCGATCTTCGGCGGCCTTGGCCTTGCCTATGACATGGCGGGTGATTCGGCCTCGGCGGAGGAAGCCCATCGCCGCGCCGTCGCCATGGCACCGCAGGACTGGACGCTCCGCGGCAATCTGGCGCTGTCGCTGCTCTTCGCCGGCCGCGCCCCGGAAGGAGTGCGGGCGCTGAGTGCCGCGGAAAGCGACAATGCCGCACCGCGGCGCGCACGCCACAACCTGGCCCTGCTGCTGACCGCCGATGGCCAGATGGCCCGCGCCGTCCGGGTGCTGCGGATGGACATGGGCCCGGCCGAAGCCGATGCCATGGCCCGCGATTTCCAGGCCTTCGCGCAATGGGTGGGCACGGTGCGGTCACCGCCGACCCGACTGCTGCCGAGCGTCGAGCCCGTCGTGCCGGCGTCGCCAGCCACCGATCCCGCGACGCCGGCAGCAACGCCTGCCAGCGGCAGCCCGGGCATGGATCCGGCCGCGAACCCGGGCGACGCGCGGCCACGGCGCGGCCGCCGCTCCTAAGCGCCGGCGCGGCCACGCGATGAACCGGGCCTGCGACACGCCCAGGGCTGAGCGCCCGCCCAGCAATCCGCCCTATGCCGCCATGACGTGCCGGCGGCATTCCATCAGCGGCTGGATGCGTCGGCCGAAGACATCCATGCCGGTGATGAAGTCATCGAAGGTCAGCATGATGCCTTTCACCCCCGGCATCGCCGCCGCCTCGTCCAGCATGCGCGCGACATTGGCGTAGGATCCGACGATCGTGCCCATGTTGAAATTGATCGGCGAAGCCGAGCGCAGGAAGGATGCCGCCATCGAGGTCTGGTCGATGGCCGGGTCCTCGGCCGCCTTGCCCAGCAGATGCGCCAGCGCCTGCTTGTCGGCACCCTGGTTGTAGAGGTCCCATTTCGCCATCGCCGCCGCATCGGTGTCATCGGCGATCACCATGTAGAGCATGTAGCTGCCGACATCGCGGCCGGTCTTCTCCGCATGCGCCAGCATGCGCGCCGGCACCGCGGCGGCGCGCGTCGGTTCGTTCACGCCTTCGCCCAGCGCGAAGTTGAAGTCGCAATACTGCGCGGCGAATTCCATGCCGCGATCGCTCTGCCCCGCGGAGACCAGCTTGATCGGCCGGCTGGGGCGCGGGCTGAGCTTGCAGGCATCCATCTGGAAATACTCGCCCTTGAAGTCGGAATGCCCGCTCTCCCAGAGCTCGCGCATGATGCGCACATATTCGGTGCTGTAGTCGTAGCGCTTCCCAAAATGCGCATCGCCCGGCCAGAGCCCCATCTGGCTGTATTCGATCTTGTGCCAGCCGGAGACGATGTTCACGCCGAAGCGGCCGCCGGAGATGCTGTCGATCGTGCTCGCCATCCGAGCCACGATGGCCGGCGGAATGGTCAGCACAGCGGTCGAGGCATAGAGACGGATGCGGCTGGTGACCGAAGCGAGCCCGGCCATCAGGGTGAAGCTCTCCAGCCCGTGATCCCAGAATTCGGTCTCGCCCCCGAAGCCGTGCAGCTTGATCATCGAAAGGGCAAAGTCGAAGCCATAGCCCTCCGCCTTCTGCACCACCTGCTTGTTCAGCTCGAAGCTCGGCATGTATTGCGGCGAGGTCGCCGAGATGATCCAGCCATTGTTGTTGATGGGAATGAAGACGCCGATATCCATCGGTTGACCCCTCCAGCACACGGTTGCCGCGAACCGGAAAGAAGCAATGCGCATGCCAGAGTCATTGTGAGGCCTCAGGCGCCGGCGCGCGCATCCGCGCGCTTGGCTTCCGCGCTGTCAGGGCGCGCTGGCGGCGGCTGTCGGTCGCGCGCGGGGCCGCGTTCGCGGCCCCGGAGCACCGCTTCGCTCGCTCCGCAGAAACCAGTGGCGGCCTGCGGCCGGTCAAAGCAACCAGCCGCTCTTTGAGTCAGGCCTTCTGGACATTCCAGAACAGGGGTAGGCCCTTCAAGACGCCGGTGATGCCGCGGCGATAGGCGGTCGCCTGGAAATACTGGCCAAGCGGCAAATACGGCACTTCCTGCAAGGCGGTTTCCTGGATCTGGCGGGCGATCGCCTGCTGCGCCGCGAGGTCCGGCGCCTCGAACCAGGCATTCCGCAGCTCCTCGAGCCGCGGGATGCTCGGCCAGCCGAACCAGGCCTGCTGGCCATGGCCGCGCAGCGACTGGTGGACGCCCGGGTTGAACATGTCGAGCCCGGACCAGAAGGTGAAGAACATGCTCCACCCGCCGCGGGCCGGCGGCTCCCGGCTGGCGCGGCGCTGCACGACCGTGCCCCAGTCGGTCGAGATCAGCTCCACATTCACCCCGGCGCGGGTCAGCATGTCGTTGCCGACCTGGGCCAGCGCATTCAGGCTCGGGAAGTCGGAGGCAGCGATCAGCACCACCCGTTCGCCGTTGTAGCCGCCGGCGGCGAGATCGCGCTTCACCTTGTCCATGTCGCGCGGGCTGGTCAGCACCTCCATCCCCGCGTCATTGGCCATCGGCGTGTCGGGCGGGAAGATGCCGATCTCCTCCCGCCAGAGGCTGCGGTCGGTGCCGATCACCGCGGTCATGTAGTCGGCCTGATTGACCGCACCGAGCAGCGCGCGCCGCACGCCCGGCTTGTCGAAGGGCGCATGCAAATGGTTGAAGCGCCCGATCGCCATCAGGCCGGTCGGGTCCGGGATCTCCAGCACGATGTTGCGATTGCGGCGGAGCACCGGCTGCAGGTCGCCGGTCGGCTGCTCCCACCAATCCACCTCACCATTCTGCAACGCGGCGGAAGCGGTGGCCGCATCCGGCGTCACCTGCCATTCGACACGATCGACATGGACCCGCTTCGGGCCGGCGGTCCAGGAGGGGTTGCCCTCGGGACGCGGTACATAACCTTCGAAGCGCTGATAGACCACGCGGGCGCCAGGCACCCGTTCATTGGCGACGAAGCGGAACGGACCGCTGCCGATAACCTCGGTGATTGGCCGCGCCGGATCGGTGTTCGCGATGCGCTCCGGCATGATGAAGCAGACCGGCGTGGAGGGTTTGCCCAGCGCCTCGAACAGCATCGGGAAGGGCCGCTTGAAGCGGAACAGGATGGTACTGTCATCCGGCGCCGACAGCTCGTCGAGCTGCGAGGTCATGACCTGGCCGAGCGCATCACGGGCCGCCCAGCGCTTGATGGAGGCAACCGCATCCCGCGCCCGCACCGGCTCATTGTCATGGAAGCGCAGGCCGCTCCGCAGCTTCAGGGTGACCCGCTTGCCGCCATCCTCGACGGTGTGCCCCTCCACCATCTGCGGCTGCGCCTTGTAGTCCTCGTCGAAGCCGTAGAGCGTGTCCCAGACCAGATAGCCGTGGTGGCGCGTGACATAGGCGGTGGTGACGATCGGATCGACCACCGCCAGGTCGGCCTGGGGGATGAACTTCAGCACCCGCGGGGCGCCCTGCGTCAGGCCAGGCCGTGGCAGGCCGGTGGCAAAGGCGGTGGCGGCCGCCCCGGCCAGAAGGTCGCGACGCTGCATTGGATATCGTCTCCCGTCACCAGCCGGCACCGGGCCCTGTTCCCGGCGTCCGCCCCCCAGCATCGCCATCGCCCCGGCGCCGCGCAAGGGCGATGGCCAGGCGCGTATCAAACGGCATCGAATCACGCTATGCACGGCCCGATGATTGCGACCCTGGTCCGCTTGGCCCCGGAATTCCTGCGCTTCGGCGTGGTCGGCCTGGCCGGCTTCGCGGTGGATACAGTGGTGCTCTATGCGGCGCTGGCGCTCGGCGCCGGGCCCTATCTCGGCCGGGTGCCGAGCTACCTGGCCGCCGCGACCACGACTTTCCTGCTGAACCGGGTCTGGACCTTCCGCCACCGGCGCGGTGCCGCGCCGGCGCATCGGCAGTGGCTGGCCTTCCTGGTGCTCAACCTGCTGGGCTTCGCGCTGAATTACGGTACCTATGCGGTGCTGGTCGCTTTCGTGCCGCTGGTGGCGGCGCATCCGGTCATCGGCGTCTTCGCCGGCGCACTCGCGGGCATGACCAGCAACTTCCTGCTCTCCCGCCGCCTGGTCTTCCGGCCCGACGCGGAACCGGCGTCTTGATGCTGCCATCGTCCTCGGGCTTCCCTGGCCGGTAGAGGAACGCCGATGCCCCACAAGGATGCCGCAGCCAGCCCCGCGCCCCCGCACGGCACAGCACCGCGCGTGGCGGTGCTGATCCCCTGCTACAACGAGGCGGTGGCGATCCCCCGCGTCGTCGCCGGCTTCCGCGCGGCGCTGCCGGACGCGACCATCTATGTCTATGACAACAACTCCAGGGACGGCACGCGGGATGCCGCCGCTGCCGCCGGCGCCGTGGTCCGCGGCGAAAGCCTGCAGGGCAAGGGCAATGTCGTCCGCCGGATGTTCGCCGACATCGAAGCCGATATCTACGTCCTGGTCGACGGCGACGACACCTATGACGCCGCCGCCGCCCCCGCGATGGTGCGGCTGCTGCGGGAGGAGCGGCTGGACATGGTGACCGGCATCCGCGTCACCGAGATCGAGGCCGCCTATCGCCCCGGGCATCGCCTCGGCAACCTGATGCTCACTGGCATGGTGCGGCTGATCTTCGGCGACCGCATCACCGACATGCTCTCCGGCTACCGCGCCTTCTCGCGCCGCTTCGTGAAGAGTTTCCCCGCCCTGGCGCATGGCTTCGAGACGGAGACGGAATTCACCGTCCATGCGCTGGAGCTGCGCCTGCCGGTCGGTGAGTTGAAGACCGCCTATCGTGACCGGCCGCCAGGCTCCGTCTCGAAGCTGAGCACCTTCCGCGACGGCTGGCGCATCCTGCGCACCATCGTCTTCCTCGTGCAGCGGGAACGACCCTTCGCCTTCTTCGGCATCACGGCGGTGCTGCTCGGTGCCCTCGGCATCATCCTGTTCCTGCCGGTGCTCGATGAATATCTGCGCACCGGCCTGGTGCCGCGCCTGCCGACCGCGGTGCTTTCCGCGGTGCTGGTGCTGGCGGGCTTCCTGTCGCTGGTCTGCGGCCTGGTGCTGGACACCGTGACGCGCGGGCGGCGCGAAGCCAAGCGCATCGCCTATCTGGCACTGCCCGGTCCGGATTGAGATCCGCGCCCTTGATCGGGGCGCCGCTTCACGTTGCGGTGGCGGCCGGGGCGGGCCGGTTCCGGCGGTGCCCTCCTTCGTCTAAGGCTGCGCCTCCCTGCAGCCGCCGCGACGCATGTCCTCCCTCTCCCCGTCCCATCGCAAGGCGGCCATCGCCTTCATCGTCGTGACCGCCGCGCTCGACATCCTGGCCATGGGGATCATCATCCCCGTGCTGCCGGCCCTGATCGAAGGCTTCGTCGGATCCAACGCGGATGCGGGCTGGTGGAACGGCATCTTCGTGGCGATCTGGGCGCTGATGCAGTTCGTCGCGTCGCCGGTGATCGGGTCGTTGTCGGACCGCTACGGGCGCCGGCCCGTCATCCTGCTCTCGACCGCGGGCCTTGCCGTCGACTGGGTGCTGATGGCGGTGGCGCCGAACCTCTGGTGGCTCGCGGTCGGACGCATCCTGGGCGGCCTGACCTCCGCCAGCTTCACCGTCGTCTATGCCTATATGGCCGACATCACCCCGCCGGAGCAGCGGGCGCGGGGCTACGGCCTGATCGGAGCGGCCTTCTCCGGTGGCTTCGTGCTGGGGCCCGTCATCGGCGGCCTGGTCGGGACGATCGATCCGCGCGCGCCTTTCTGGGCGGCGGCGGCGATGAGCGGCATCGCCTTCCTCTATGGCTGGCTGATCCTGCCGGAATCGCTCGCGCCAGAGCACCGGATGGCGTTCCGCTGGCACCGCGCCAATCCCTTCGGCGCTATGGCCCTGCTGCGCCGGCACCAGGAGCTCACGGGTCTTGCCGCTGTCAACTTCCTGCTCCACTTCGCCCACCACGTGTTCTCGGCCGTCTTCGTGCTCTATGCCGGCTACCGCTTCGGCTGGGGGCCGTGGCAGGTCGGCATCCTGCTGGCCCTGGTCGGCACCCTCGACATGATCGTCCAGGGCGTCGTGGTCGGGCCGGCTGTGAAGCGCTTCGGTGACCGGGGCGTGATGATCTTCGGCCTCTTCGCCGGCGCGCTCGGCATCGCCCTGATGGGTGCTGCCGTCGATGGGCTGATGTTCACGCTCGCGATGCTCCCCAACGCTCTCTGGGGCCTCGCCATGCCGACCCTGCAATCGCTCATGACACGCCGCGTCTCGTCGAGCGAGCAGGGCCAGCTCCAGGGCGCCAACATGAGCGTGGCGTCCGTCGCGGGCGTGGCGTCGCCGCTGTTCTTCGGCTGGATCTATTCCATCTCGGTCGGTGATGCCGCGATCTTCCCGCATCCCGGGGCGGCGCTGTTCATCGCCGCCGGCGTCCTGCTGGCCGCTGCCCTGGCCGGCTGGGTCACCGCGCGCCGGGCGGAGCGCGACGAGGATGCCTCCGGCTGAGAATCGCCCCGGGAGGGAAGTATCCTCCCGGGATCTCGCGATTCAGCCGCGCTCCACCACGCCGCACCAATCGGCGATGAAGCTCGCGATCGTCAGGGTGCAGCGGCGCAGATCCTCGATCGAGGTGCGTTCGTCGAAGCCGTGATTGCCCTCCCCCTTCGGGCCGTAGCAAAGCGCCGGGGTCGCGAAGTAGCGGCCATAGTAGCGGGTGTCGTTCACCGCCGTGCTGCGGCGCTCCCCCATCGGCGCGCCATGCACGGTCTGGTGGGCGGCACGCAGCACCGCCTCCGCCTCCGTCCCTTCCTCCAGCACGAAACCATCGGCCTGGAAGCCGTGCCAGACGATCTCGGGCGGGTTGTTGGCGAGGAAATTGTCGGCCCCTGCCGCCGCCTTCACCGTGCGCTCCACACCCGCCATCGCATCGGCGACCGAGGTCGAGGGCAACAGGCCGATGCGGCAATCGACCTCGCACCAGGATGGCGTGCTGCTGGCCCAATCGCCGCCGCGGATGATGCCGGGGTTGAACTTGATCGGATCCTTGATCGCCGCATAGAGCGGGTCGGACGCCGCGTCCCGGTTCACCGCCTTGGTGTGCTCGATCAGCGCGTTGATCAACACATAGGCGGACATGATGGCGTTGGAGCCGCTCTGCGCCACCGCGACATGCACCGGCACGCCGCGCACGCGCAGGCGGAACCAGATGGTGCCGGTATGGGCGCGGGTCAGGGTGTGCCCGGTCGGCTCCGGGATCAGGCAGGCCTCGGCGCGGTAGCCGCGCAGCAGGGTGGAAAGCGCGCCATTGCCGGTGCTCTCCTCCTCGGTGACGGTCTGCAGGTAGACGTCGGCGGCCGGCGCGAGGCCGGCACTGCGCAACGCGTCCATCGCGAAGACCATGGAGGAGACGCCGGCCTTCATGTCGTTGGCGCCGCGCCCATAGAGCCAGCCGTCACGGATCGTCGCGGCATAGGGCGGATAGGTCCACATGTCGGCCGGCCCTTCCGGCACCACGTCGATATGGCCCTGCAGGATCAGGCTGCGGCCGGTCGGGTTCGGCGCGCGATGGGTGGCGACGACCTGCACTGAACCGGCCGGGTCGACATCGACCATCGGCGCGCCCTTCTCATGCGCGGGAAGCGGCACATCGGCGAGGGTATAGCGGTCCACCGCATAGCCGCGGCCAGCGAATTCGCGCGCCATCCAGTCCTGCAGCGGCGCTTCCTGCCCGCGGAGCGAGGGGAAACGCACGAGGTCCTGGAGGAAGGCGACGTGTTTTTCGAAGTTCGCGTCGACCGCGGTGGAGAGACGGGCGAGCAGGGCGGCATCGGGCATCGGGCTAACCTTCCTGGACAGATGAAACGGGGATGTGCTGACGGGCCGGTCGCTTGACCGGTCCGAGGCCGCGAATGCGGCCCGCCGGTAGTCCGGCGAAGCCAAGCGGGCCGGATGGCCCGCGCCCGGCGTTTGAGGGCATCTGACTAGTCCGCAGGAGTGGCGAAAAGGGCGTTGGTGTACCAGGAGGGCGAGGCGTCGTAGCGCACGCGCGCGCGCAGACCCGCCCAATTGACCTTCAGGTAGAAGAGCGGGATCACCGCCCCGTCCTCGATCGCGGCGTGCATGGATTGCGCGACCAGCGCGTTGCGGCGCGGCGTGTCCATGGTGCGCAGCGCCTCGATCAGCGGCCCGTCCACCGCGGGGTTGGTATAGTGCTGGCGGTTGAAGGGGCCGAGGCCGGCCGCCGGGCTCCGCGTCGCCACCACCTGCTGCAGCGTCACCGCCGCGAGGTTCGAGGCATAGGTGGTCATGAACAGCGCGAAGTCGCGGTTGGTCGCACGGCTGAAGAAATTGGCGGTCGGCAACGTCTCCACCCGGGTCTCGACGCCGATGCGGGTGAAGCTCTGCGCGATCGCCTGCAGCACCGCGACGTCGCCCGGGAACCAGCCGGTCGGGCCATGGATCGTCAGGCGGAAGCCTTCGGGATAGCCGGCCTCGGCCAGCAACTGCCGCGCCCGGCCGGCATCCATGGCGATGGGTCGCATGTCGGTGGCGCGGCCGAGTGCGACGGGTGGCGCGAATTGCTCCGCGGGCGTCCCCTGCCCTTCCAGCACGCGATCGACGATCGCCTGGCGGTTCATCGACAGCGACAGCGCCTGCCGCACCCGCCGGTCGCGCAGCGGGTTGCGCTCCAGCGGGCGGCCCTGGCGGTCGGTGACGTAGGGCGCCTGGTCGCGCACCGCATCGGGGAAGAGATAGGCGGTGCCGTTGCTGTCGGCGGTGAAGATCGCCAGCCTGGGATCGGCGGCGAGGCGCGTGACATCCTGGGTCGGCACGCTGTCGATCAGGTCCACGTCGCCCGCCAGCAGCGCCGCGACGCGGGATGCGGGGTTCGGCACGAAGCGCATCCGCACCTGCTCCCAGGGCTGCGGCCCGCCCCAGAAATCGGGATTGCGCGCTGCCTCGAAGCGGTTGCCTTGCTCATAGGCCACGAAGCGATAGGCGCCGGTGCCGATCATCGCACGGCCGCTGTTGAAATCCGCGGTCGACGCGTTGTCGTGCAGGCGACGGGACAGGATCAGCACCGCCGTCAGCTCCGCATCCAGCAGCGGCGTCGGCTCCCGCGTCGTGATGCGGATGGTGCGGGGATCGACCACGGTGACACCGGTCACCGTGCGCACGGTGGACGCGAAGGACCCCGGGCTGTTCGGGACATTCGGCAAGCGCTCGAAGGAGAAGGCGATATCCTCCGGCGCCAGCGGTGTGCCGTCATGGAAGCGCACGCCCTCCCGCAGCCGGAATTCCCAGGTGGTGTCGTCGATCGCACGCCAGGATTCCGCGAGGCGCGGCACGATGCGCCCGCTGGTGTCGAAATCGACCAGCCCGTCGAAGACATGGCGCAGGATGGCGTTGTTGCTGTTGGCACGGTGGAAATGCGGATCCATCGCGGTCGGCGCCGATTGCGCGGCGATGGTCAGGGTCCGTTGCGCCTCTGCGATGCCCGGCAATGCAAAAAAGGCGCAGGCAAGCAGCAGACGACGCATCGGGATCCTCCTGGCAAGGACCGGAGCCTCCTTGCCTTCGCGGCGAAGGTCAACCCGCGCCGCGCGTCTCCCCCTCCGCGCAATCTGCCATCAGGCGATCGAGCTGGCGCCGGATATGCGCGGCCTCGGCGGAGCTGCGCGCCAGCGCGATTGCCTGACCGAAGGCGGCGCGCGCTTCGGCATGGTGGCCGAGCTGCAGCAGGAAGGCGCCACGCGCGCCGTGAAAATAGAAATAGGCGGAGAGGCGCTGCGCCAGCGGCTCGATCATCGTGAGCGCCGCCGCAGGACCGCGCAGCTTGGCGACCGCGACCGCGCGGTTCAGCGTCACGATCGGCGAAGGCTGCAGCCGCTCCAGCATCGCATAGAGCAGGTCGATCTGCGCCCAGTCGGTCTCGGCCGCGGTCGCCGCCCGCGCGTGCAGCGCCGCGATCGCGGCCTGAACCTGATAGGCGCCGGGCTGCGCATGGCGCATC
Source organism: Plastoroseomonas hellenica (assembly GCF_018129085.1). Lineage (GTDB taxonomy): Bacteria > Pseudomonadota > Alphaproteobacteria > Acetobacterales > Acetobacteraceae > Plastoroseomonas > Plastoroseomonas hellenica. Next base: position 57,650 of record NZ_JAAGBB010000007.1, on the reverse strand, counting down.
GCCTTTTCGATCAGCGCCAGCCCCTCGGCGATCAGCGCAGGGTTCCAGAGGCGTCGATCCTGCTCCTCCAGCAGGATCGGCTCGCCGGCGGCGTCGAAGCGTGCGGCGCTGCGCGCCTGCTGCAGCAGCATCAGGGCCAGCAGCCCCATGATCTCGGGCTCGGCGGGGAAGAGACGCAGCAGCAGCCGCGCCAGGCGGATCGCCTCCTCGCTCAGCAGCGCGCGCGCCGCGACGGTCTCGGCGGTGACCGAATAACCCTCGTTGAAGACCAGGTAGAGCATCGCGGCGACGGCGCCGAGCCGCTCCGCCCGCTCCACCGCACCGGGCGGGCCGAAGGGAACCCCAGCCTCCGCGACGCGCGCCTTGGCGCGGGTGATGCGCTGCTCCATCGCCGCATCGCCAACCAGGAAAGCGCGTGCGATGCGCGGAACCGAGAGGCCGGAGACCACGCGGAGCGCGAGTGCGATCTGCTGGGTCGCAGGCAGCCGCGGATGGCAGCAGACGAAGAGCAGCCGCAGCACGTCGTCCCGGTAATGCGACCCGTCGAGGCGATCGGCCATGTCGGCCTCGGCGTCCTCCAGATCGGAGAGCGCCTCCTCCTCGTCCGGCAGCGGCACGTCACGGCGGCGCCTGCGGGTCGCGTCGATCCCGACATTGCGCCCGACGAAGATCAGCCAGGCCACGGCATCCCGTGGCGGCCCATTGCGCGGCCAATCGCGAAGCGCGCGCAGGCTCGCCTCCTGGAAGGCCTCCTCGGCAATGTCCAGATCCCGGAAATAACGCAGCAGGGCCGCGACCGCCTGGGGCCGCGCCGCGGCGAGCGTCGGGCCGAGCCAGGCGGCGTCGCTCATGACGGCACGCCCTTCGGAAAGAACAGCGCGACCGGCCGGATCTCATAGGACCCCATGCCGGGATTGGCTTCGGCGAGCTCCCGCGCGACATCGAGTGCTGCTTCGAGCGACGGGCATTCGATCATGTAAAAGCCGAGAAGCTGTTCCTTGGTCTCGGCGAAGGGGCCGTCAATGACCAGCGGCTCCTCGCCTCCCTTGCGGAGCGTGGTCGCCGCGGTCGTCGGCAGCAGCCGGGCCACCGGGCCGAGCCGGCCCTCGATGGCCAGGCGCTTCTGGACGACGTGGAGGCGGGCCATCACGGCCTCGTCCTCCTCCTTCGTCCAGGCGCCGACGACGTCCTCGTCGTTGTAGCAAAGGATGGCGTAGAGCATTGCGGGTCCCTCGTCCCTCTGTCCCAGGACGCGGGAGGATGCCCGTTGCCGACGGCGGCCGCGAAAAAAATTGGCGCGACGCTGCCGGTATGGCGATCAGGCCAATGCTCTCAGCGGCCTCGGCGCCAAGGCGTGATGATTTAGGGCCGGTTCGGCCAGATCCGAAGCGCGCATGGTGTGGGAGGGCGATCAGCCCTTGAAGGCCGCCGTGTACAGCTCCGGCTTGAAGCCGACGAGCAGCCGGCCGCCGATATCCAGCACCGGCCGCTTGATCATCGAGGGCTGGGCGAGCATGAGCGTGATCGCCTTCGCCTCCGTCAGCCCGTCCTGATCCTCGTCCGGCAGCTTGCGGAACGTCGTGCCGGCGCGGTTGAGCAGTACCTGCCAGCCGACCGCCTTCGCCCAGGTCGCGAGTTGGTCGCGCGCGATCCCCTGAGCCTTGTAGTCGTGGAAAGCATAGGTGACGCCGTGCCCCTCGAGCCAGGCACGCGCCTTCTTCATCGTGTCGCAGTTCTTGATCCCGTAGATCGTGACCGCCACCATCCCCATCACGCCGTCGCTCCCGGCGGCAGGTCCCGCCCGAGGAAATCCATCTTCCCGACATCGAGCCCGTTATGGCGCAGGATCAGATAGACCGCGGCGACGTGGAAATGGAAATTCGGCAGCGCGAAGTGGAACAGGTAGGACGGGCCGGTGAACTGCACCTCCTTCCCCGCGAGCTTCAGCGTGACGGTCCGCCCGGCGCCGGCATCCACCTGCTCCGCCGGGACGCTTTCGATGAAGGCGACGGTCTTGGCGATGCGCTCCCGGAGCTCGGCGAAGCTCGCCTCGGTATCGGCGTAGCGGGGGATCTCGATCCCGGCCAGCCGCGCGACGGCACCCTTGGCGGTGTCCGATGCGATCTGGACCTGCCGCGGCAGCGCGAACATGTCCGGCGCCAGCCGCGCCTGCAGCAGCGCCGCCGGATCGATCTTGCGGGCCTCCGCATAGGCTTCCGCCTTCTCCAGGATTTTCGAGAGATTGCCGAACATGCGGAGGAAGGCCGGGACGGAGGCCTGGTACAGGGAAAAGGTCATGGGAACCTCTGGGTGCTGGGCGACGCCAACGGTCGCGGTTGACCCGGTTATGGACCCGATCTGGGAGACTGTCGAAGCGGCTCAGGCCGGATATTTGGCAATGTGTTCCAGCAGCAAGGCGCTGACCCGCTCCGGCATCTGGTCGGGGGCGTAGTGGCCGACGCCCGGCAGTTCCACGAAGCTGTAGGGCGCCGCGACGAAGTCGCCCGTCCCTTCCGCGGCCATGCGGCCGACCGTGTCGTCCTTGTCGCCCCAGACGAAGAGCGTCGGCACCGTCACCGGCCCTGTCGGGCGATGCCCAGGGCCGCGTGCACGATACCAGGCGAGCGCCGCCTCCATCGCTTCCGTGTTGCCGATCACCGAGAGATGCTTCTCGACCGCCGCCGGCGGCACCCCGTTCAGGGCATGCCGCGTGCGCAGCCATTGCGCGTCGTCGGCCAGCAGCTTCGGCACCGCATCGGGCTCCAAGAATCCCTTGTGGTGGCGGGAGCGGTGCGGCTGCTCGGGGTCATCGCGCATGGCGCGCGTGAAGGCGGCGGGATGCGGGCGCGACATCATGCTGAGCGTGGCCAGGCGCTCCGGCGTGCGATCCGCGATCTCCCAGGAGAGGCTGCCGCCCCAGTCATGGCCGACCAGGTGGAAACGCCGCCCGCCATGGCCGAGCGCTTCGACCAGGTCCATCGCGTCCTGGATCATGTGTCCGATGCGGTACTGCTCCAGATCGGCGGGATCGGGCCGGGCGCCGGCGGAATAGCCGCGCTGGTTCGGCGCCGCGGCGAAATAGCCCGCCTGCCCCAACGCCTCCACCTGCGCATCCCAGAGGTGGCGGGAGACGCCGAAGCCGTGCAGCATCAGCACCAGCGGTGCGGCCGGATCGCCAGCCACCGAGACATCGAAGACGAAGCCCGGCCTGGTTTCGACCTTGCGCAAGGCGACCATTGATCGGCTCCGTTCCAGCGTTTCCCCGGTGCGGGCACGAGAGCACCGGCCGCTGCCGGGATCAAGCCACCGCCGAGCCCTTGGAACCATCATCCGGATTGCAGCTGATCCCCGTCACTTTGCAAGGGCCGGGCTGCGCGCCGGCGCCTCGCTGCGCCCGGCCGGCGGCGCGGGCGCCTCGTCCGGGGTCTCGCCGTCATCGCCGGGCGGCAGCACCGTCCGGCTTCCGAAGCGCGCATAGAGCGCAGGCAGCACCAGCAGGGTCAGCACCGTGGCGCTGATCAGCCCGCCGATCACCACCGTCGCCAGCGGCTTCTGCACCTCGGCGCCGGTGCCGGTCGCGATCGCCATGGGCACGAAGCCGAGCGAGGCGACGAGTGCCGTCATCACCACCGGCCGCAGCCGGGTCATCGCGCCTTCCAGGATCGCCTCCCGCTGCGCCATGCCCTCCGCCATCAACTGGCGGATGCGCGTCACCATCACCAGCCCATTCAGCACCGCGACGCCCGAAAGTGCGATGAAGCCGACCGCCGCGGTTACCGAGAAGGGCATGCCCCGCAGCCAGAGCGCGAGGATGCCGCCCGACAGCGCCAGCGGCACGCCGCTATAGACCAGCACCGCGTCGCGCAGCGAGCCGAGCGCGCCATAGAGCAGCGCAAGGATCGCCGCGAAGACCACCGGGACCACGATCATCAGCCGCTGCCGTGCCGCCGCCAGGTTCTCGAACTGGCCGCCCCATTCGATCCAGTATCCGGTCGGAAGCTGGACCTCCGCGGCGACGCGGGCCTGCACCTCCGCGACCAGGGAACCGATGTCGCGGCCACGGGCATTGGCCTGGACCACCACCCGCCGCTTGCCATTCTCGCGGCTCACCTGGTTCGGCCCCTCGGTAAAGGCGAAGCTGGCGACATCGCGCAACGGCACCGACCGCGTGCCGCCGCCGGGGGTGGCCGTGCCGCGCAGCGGCACCGGCAGGTTGCGCAACGCCTCCAGATCGCCGCGCACCGCATCCGGCAGCCGCACCACCATCTGGAAGCGGCGATCGCCTTCAAAGACCAGCCCGGCGGCGCGGCCACCGATTGCGATCGCCACCACCTCCTGCACATCGGCGATCGCTAGGCCGCGGCGAGCCGCCGCCTCCCGATCGATCCGGATATCGAGGAAGGGCAGCCCGCTCGCCTGCTCCACCCGGACATCGGCGGCACCCTCGATGCCGCGCAGGATCGCCGCGATGCGGTTGGCCGCGGCCAGCATCGGCTCGAACTCGTCCCCGAACACCTTGACCGCGAGATCGCTGCGCACGCCCGCGATCAGCTCGTTGAAACGCATCTGAATGGGCTGGGTGAACTCATAGGCATGGCCGGGAACGCGGTTCACGGCCTCGCCGATACGCCGCACCAGCGCCTCCGTCGTCATCGAGGGATCCGGCCAGGCCGCTCTCGGGCGCAGCATGATGAAGGTATCGGAGACATTGGGCGGCATCGGATCGGTCGCAACCTCTGCCGTGCCTGTCTTGGAGAAGACATAGGCGACCTCCGGGAAGCGCGAGACCACCCGCTCGACCTGCGTCTGCATGGCCTGCGACTGGCTGAGCGAGGTGCTCGGAATCCGCAACGCATGCATCGCCAGGTTGCGCTCATCGAGGGTTGGGATGAATTCCTGGCCGAGGCGGGTGAAGAGCGCGAGGGACAGGCCGAAGAGCAGCGCCGCACCCAGGATGAAAGGCATCGGCATCCGGGCCGAGCGCCGCAATGCCGGCGCATAGCTGCGCTTGATGCCGCGGACCAGCCAGTTCTCCTCCTCCTTCACCCGGCCGGTAATGGCGATGGCAATCGCTGCCGGCACGAAGGTGAGCGACATGACGAAGGCGCCGGCGAGCGCGATCATGACCGTCAGCGCCATCGGCGCGAACATCTTCTCCTCGATGCCGGTGAAGGAGAGCATCGGCACATAGACCAGGATGATGATGGCCTGGCCGAAGACCGAGGGGCGGACCATCTCCACCGCGGAGTTCGTGACGGTCCGCAGGCGCTCGCGCTTCGTCAGCGTTCGTCCGAGGTGCTGCTGCTGCTCGGCCACGTGGCGGAGGCTGTTCTCCGCGATGATGACGGCGCCGTCTACGATCAGGCCGAAATCCAGCGCGCCGAGGCTCATCAGATTGGCGCTCAGCCCGGCCTCCAGCATGCCGGTCGTGGTCAGCAGCATGGTGATCGGGATGACCGCGGCGGTGATCAGGGCGGTGCGGATATTGCCGAGCATCAGGAAGAGCACAGCGATGACCAGCAGCGCGCCTTCGGCCAGGTTCTTGCCGACGGTCTGGATGGTCGCATCGACGAGCACCGTCCGGTCGAGCACGGTGCGCGCCATGATCCCGGGCGGCAGCGCGCGCTGGATGTCGCGCATCTTCGCATCCACCGCGGCCGCGACGGTCCGGCTGTTGCCACCGATCAGCATCAGTGCGGTGCCGACCACAACTTCCTCGCCATTGCGGCTGGCGCTGCCGACCCGCATCTCCTGGCCCTGCACCACGGTCGCGACATCGCGGATCCGGATCGGCACGCCCTCCCGTGTCGCGATCACGACGTCGCGGATCTGCTCGAACGAGGTGATCCGGGCCTCGGAGCGCACGACATAGCCTTCCCCGTTGCGGTCGAGGTACCCGGCGCCGATGCTGGCATTGTTGCGCTCCAGCGCCTCCGTCAGATCACGGAAGGTGAAGCCGAAGCCGAGCAGCCGCTGCGGGTCGGGGCGGATCTGATATTGCTTCACATAGCCGCCGATGCCGTCGACGCCGGCGACGCCGGGCACGTTGCGGATCTGCGGACGCACCACCCAGTCCTGCACCGTACGCAGGTAGGCGAGCCGCTGGGCCGTGTCGGTCAGGCGCGCGCCTTCCGGGGTCAGGTAGCTGCCGTCGGACTGCCAGCCGGCCTGGCCGTCCCGCGCTGCGGGGCGCGCGGGGTCGCCCTCTGGGGCATACTCCACGGTCCACATGAAGACCTCGCCGAGGCCGGTGCTGACCGGCCCCATGCGCGGCTCGGCGCCGGGCGGCAGGCTTTCCTCCGCATCCCGCAGCCGCTCCGCCACCTGCTGGCGGGCAAAGTAGATATCCGTCCCGTCGCGGAAGACGGCGGTGACCTGGGAGAAGCCGTTGCGCGACATCGACCGGGTGGATTCAAGGCCCGGAATGCCGGCGAGCGCAGTCTCCACCGGGAAGGTGACCTGCTTCTCGATCTGCTCCGGCGACAGCGCCGGCGCCACCGTGTTGACCTGCACCTGGACGTTGGTGATGTCGGGCACCGCGTCGATCGGCAGGCGCTGCAGGCCCCAGGCGCCGAAGGCGGCGGCTGCGAGGGTGAGGAAGACCACCAGCCAGCGGCGGCGGATGGATGCTTCGATGATGCGTTCGATCATGGCTGGGACCTAATGCGCGTGACCGTGCGCGGCCTCGGCCTTGCCGATCTCCGCCTTCAGCACGAAGGTGTTGCTGATCGCGATCCTCTCACCGGCGTCGAGCCCGAAGACGATCTCCGCGACCTGCTCGTCACGGCGGCCGACCACGACCTCGCGACGCTCGAAGCCCTGTTCGGTACGCACGAAGACCACGGTCTCCGCCCCCATGGTCTGCAGGGCCGCCTGCGGGACGAGGATCTCAACTTCCTGCTCCTCGGTCGCGATGGCGGCCGTGACGAAGCTGCCGGGACGCCAGACCCCGGACGGGTTCGGCAACTCGGCAACGACGCGCGCCGTGCGCGTCTCGGTGTCGAGGACCGGGCTCGCGAAGATGATCCTGCCCTCGCCGGCCGGTTCCGCGTCCTGCCGCCTGATGACGACCGCCTGCCCTTCGCGGATGTCTCCCACCTCGCCGCCGGGCACCGCCATCTCCACCCAGACAGTGGAGAGATCGGCCACGACGAAAGCGAGCGTGTCGGCCGCCACCGCAGCACCGAGGTCGAGACGCCGTTCGGTCACGCGTCCGGCGATCGGTGACCGGATCTCCTGCCGACGCAGGGACGCGATGGGCTGCTGCGGCAGCGCCTCGATCTCTTCGGCAGATAGGCCCAATGCGGCGAGCTTCGCCCGTGCGAGATCGAGGCGGATACGGGCTTCCTCGGCTTCGGTCTGCGCCTTCAGGAGATCCTGTTCAGCGGAAACCCGCCTTTCGAACAGCCTGCGTTCGCGCTCGGCCGTGTTGCGCGCGAGCGCCTCGGTCCGCAGCATCGCGAGGTAGTCGGCCTTGGCCTCGGCGATCTCCCGGCTTTCGACGACCGCGAGGACATCGCCCGCCGCCAGGCTGTCCCCGAGGCGCCGCCGGAGCTCGACGACCGTGCCGGTGACCCGGGCAGCCACGCGGGCCAGCCGGTCCGCGTTCGGGGCAATGGTCCCGGGGACGGCAACCCGCCGCGCGATGGATCCGCCACCGACCGGGCCGACCCCGATGCCCGCGGCGCTGATCTGCTCCTCCGTCAGGCTGATCGCGCCTTCTGTCTCGCCTTCCGCATGCGCCTCGCCGGGCCCATGATTGTGGCCATGGCCGGCAGCTTCTCGAGCAGGGGCGCGACCAGGCGGCTCTGCCGCCACCGACCCGCGGAGAAAGGCGGCGACCGATCGCGTCGTCTCGAACAACGGGGTCACCGCGCCGCCAAGCACGAAGCCGGCCGCTGCGACCGTGGTCGCCAGAAGAAGGGCCTTGGCGCTCATCGCCGGTCTCCCGCGCTCTGGGTTGGCAGGTTCGGGACGCCGGCGAGGCGATCGGCCTCGGCCCGGCGCATATGGAATTCCCGCAGCGCCTCATTAAGCTGCCCGCGCGCCTCGAAGAGGGTCCGCTGCGCGTCGAGAACCTCGAGGAAGGCGAAGCGGCCCTCCTGGTAGCCGGCGCGTGCGAAGCCAAAGGCCTGCTCTGCCGCCGGGAGCACGCTGCGCCGCAGGCCGTTCGCCTCGCGCCAGGCGATCGCGAGCTGTGCCCGCGCCTGGCCGAGCGAGGTGGCGATCGTCCGGCGGGCATTGTCCGCGGCGAATTCCGCCTGGCTGAGCTGCGCGCCGGCCCGGGCGATGCCGCCCTGGTTGCGGTCGAAGACCGGCAAGGGCACCGAGAGGCTCAGCAGCATCGCCGTGTCATGGGTCTCGCGGTAGCGCCGGACGCCGAGCCCCAGCGTGACATCCGGGACCGCGCGGCGCCGCTCCAGCTCCAGCGCCGCCTGGGCGCGTTGGAGAGCATCGTTCCAGCGCGCGAAATCCGGATTGGCCCCAGCCTCCTCCGGCTGCGGTGCGCCCGCGCCGTCCGGGGCCGAGCCGATCTGGTCGAACCAGCGATCCGACCGGCTGAGCTCCACGGCGTCCGCAGCGAGCAGTGTCGCCAGCACGCGCAGCGCCAACTCGGCCATGCGTTCCGCCCGCTGGCGACCCAACTCAGCCGTCGAAAGCACGACCTCCGCGCGCCGCTCCTGCAAGACAGCGTCGCGGCCTGCCTGGACCCGCTCCCGGGCGGTCCGGAGCGTCTCCTGCGCAAGGCGGGCACGCTCGGCTTCGATCGCGACCGCCCGCCGCGCCGCGATGGCATCGGCCAGGGCCTTGCGCACGTCACGAACCAGATCGAGGCGGGCGGCCAGCAGTTCGCGCTCCGCCAAAGCAACTTCGCTCTGGGCGACGCCGACGCGGGCAGCGCGCTGCCCGCCGACCTCAAGCCTCTGCCGGAGCTCCGCCGTTGTCTCCAGGCTTCGGGCCCCGCGGTACTGCCCGGTTCCCGCAGCGTTCTCGGCCGTCACGCTGAGTTCGGGGTTCGGCAATAGACCGGCCTGGCGCAGCTCGCCGCGTGCCGCTCGGGTTGCCGCTTCCGCAGAACCGACCAATGGCGAGCGGCGGAGGGCGAGGTCCACGGCCTCGTCCGGCGAACTGACCCTGACCATGCCGCCACGCGCAGGGGCCGGCGAGGCTGCGGCGCCGCGCTGCCTGGGCCGGTCATCAGCCTGGGCGACGCCACTGGGCATCGCCGCTGCCATGGTGGCGGCAGCGACCACAACTATGAGAAATCGCATGATATCCTGCTCTGACGTCACCACAGCAGCGGCGCGCGGGCGCGCGTCCGCTCAGGCAAGGCGATGCGTCAGGTACAGGGAGGCCGGCTGGGCGGCGCTGCAGAGCGCGAGTGCAGCGGGTGTTCAGGCAGCGGCAGCATGCCGCCAATCGATCCGGCGGCGAAGGTCAGCTCGTAGGGCTCGGGATCACCGCCCATGACGGCGTGGCAATGGCAGGACAGCATATGCGACGCGTCCGGCGGCCCCGGATCGCCGGAGGTGCCATTCTCGGCGGCCTGCGTCAGCAGCAGCTCGACCTTGGGGGCACTGTCGCCGGCGCCCGGCAAGGTTGGGGCATCCGCCAGGACCGGGGTCGCGGACAGCATCATGAAAACCAACGCCACGACCAGCGCCACCGCCCGGCGGATCCGGGCCAGGCGCAGCGCTGGCAGAAGGCGTGGAAGCGTCATCGGCCCGATTGGCTAGCGGGCGACGTCAAGGCTGTAGCGCGCCCTGCCGATCTCTGCCCCGCTCGTCTCGCGCAGGGTCACTGTCGCCCGAAAGCGACCATCGACCCGGAAATCAACGCGACCGGCGAGCCGGTTCTCACCGGCGGGCCGCAGCTCCAGCGTCCGTTGCTGATTGCCGCTGGCCAGCACCTGGGCCGAGGCGACGAGCCTGGACGCATCCACCGGGCGATCCGCTTCGTCGAGCACATGCAGGGTCACATCCGCGCCGCGGACGACGAGCTCCGCTTCGTAGCGGCCGATCCTCTGCGCCTGCCCGCCGTGATGGGCATGCGTATGCCCATGGCCCGAGCCCTGTGCCTGTGCGGTGCCCGCCCGCGCGGCGATCAGGGCGGCGATCGGCAGGCTTGCGAGGGCGTGCCGCCGTGACATCCGCGGGATGACAGTCATTCCCACTCCATCCTCCGAAGGCTTCGCGCGGTCATATGACATGGAAGACACCTATCGGAAAGCTGCGACCAGGCGCACGGCGATCGCCCTCGGGAAACCTCCGCGCTCACTCGCCATTCGCGTTGTTGTATTGCGCGGCCAGATGCTTGCCGAAGGAAGCATCCGACGGCACCAGGTTCTCCGGCAGGACGAAATGGCTGCACTGGTAGCCGCCGGCAGCGGCTGGAACGGCCGCCTCCCGCGCCTCGGCGGCAGCGACACCCGAGGCGATCAGCATCGCCGCGACGAGCAAGCGCTTCATTCTTCTCGTTCCTTCTGTTCGACATCCGGCTCGCCGACCCAAGAATGCATCACATCCCGGTCGGCGATGCGGAGGTAAGCCAAACGAACAGAAGTCAAAAGACATTGAAACTTTTTGTCATCTTTGCGCGTCAGTATAACATATCCAGCATTTCAATATAACATTCCAAGTATTTGAAACCACGCGGTGGCGGCTCTATCGAAGAGTACATACCTCAATTGAGGTCCCGCACCCGTCGATGCGCCTGGGCGCCTCTTGCGATAGGTCGCTGAAGCGCGGGGTCCGCCAGGCAGCGCGGCTCCTCGCCACCGTTCAGCGGATCGGCATCGCGTACATCAGCCCGCCCCGGGTCCAGAGCTCGTTGATGCCACGCGGCAGCGCGATCGGCGTATTCGGGCCGAAATGACGGTCATAGATCTCGCCGTAATTGCCCATCGCGCGAATGGCATTATAGGCCCAGCGCCGGTCGAGCCCCATCATTGGCCCATGATCGCCGGCATTGCCGAGCAGCCGCCGGATCGCCGGATTGGCGCTCTGCAGCATCTGCTCGGCATTGGCCTGGGTGACGCCGAGCTCCTCCGCCTCGATCAGCGCGAAGACGGTCCAGCGCACGATGTCGAACCACTGGTCGTCGCCGTGACGGACGGCGGGCGCCAGAGGCTCCTTGCTGATGCGGTCGTTGAGGACGACGTGGTCATCGCGGTTCGGCAGCGCCGCGCGCATGCCGGCGAGTTGGGAGGCATCGGTCGAGAAGGCGTCGCAGCGGCCGGCGACATAGGCGTTGCGGGTCTCGTCGTTCTGCTCGAAGATCAAGGGCTGGATGCGGACATTGTGGCTGCGCGCCCAGTCGGCGAGGTTCAGCTCGCTGGTGCTGCCGCTGGTGACGCAGACGGTGGCGCCGTCGAGCTGCGCCGCGCGCTCCACATTGGCGCTGCGGCGGACCAGGAAGCCCTGGCCGTCAAAAAAATTCACGGCGGTGAAGTTCAGGCCATTGGCGGTGTCGCGCACATGCGTCCAGGTGGTGCTACGCGCCAGCAGGTCGATCTGGCCGGATTGCAGCGCCGGCAGCCGCGCCTGGGACGTCAGCACGATGAAGCGCACCTTGTTGACATCACCCAGCGCGGCGGCGGCGACGGCGCGGCAGGTATCGGCATCGAGGCCGCGATAGACGCCCTGGCTGTCCATGATGCCGAAGCCCGGCGCGCCCGGATGCGCCCCGCAGACCAGCACGTCGCGCTGGCGAACGGCGGCGAGCGTCGGGCCGGGCTGCACGGCCTGGGCTGTGGCTTCGCCCACGAACGGCAACGCCAGCAGCGCGCCGAGCAGGAACCTGAGCATGATTGTGTTTTCTCCCCGTGGCGTGCCGTCTCAGGCGATGCGGCGCTTTGGCGCGCGAACGGTCTGCCAGGCACTCACCAGCACCAGAACGCCGATCCCGATCGCGAGCCTGGCGCCGTCCGGCAACTGGTGCGCGAAGGCGGTCGCCAGGCCGGCCGCGCCCATCATCACCCGCAGCAGGACACCGAGCGGGGCCAGCAGGAAGCCGGCATAGGCGCTGGTCACCAGGGTCAGTGCCGCGACCTGCAGCAGAACGGCGCTGACGATCTCGACCAGGCTGCCATGCAGCATGATGCCGGGGTCGTAGATGAAGGCGAAGCCGACCGTGAAGCCGGCGATGCCGAAGCGCGTCGCATGCACGCTGGTGATGGTGGGACTGGCTCCGGCGATCGCCGCCGCGGCGAAGGCGGCGGCCGCGACCGGCGGCGTCGCATCGGCGATGACGGCAAAATAGAACAGGAAGAGGTGCGCCGGCAGCATGTCGACGCCGAGCGCGATGAGCTGCGGCACGCCGATCGCGGCGGCGATGATGTAGGAAGGCGTGGTCGGGATGCCGAGGCCGAGCACCAGCACGGTGATCGCCAGCAACACCAGCAGCAGACCGAGTTGGCCGCCCGCCAGCTCCTTGATGATGCCGCCGAAGGCGACGACCATGCCGGTCGCGGTCAGCGCCGAGACCACGATGCCGGCACCGGCGATCGAGACCGCGAGCGGCGCCATGGTCAGCCCGGCATTGGCCAGCGCATCGAAGATCGCACGCGGCGACATGCGCGTCCGCCGCCGCAGCATGGCAATGCCGATCATCCCCATGGTGGCGCAGAAGGCCGCGAAATTGCCGCTCCAGCGCTCGCCCATCAGCCAGACCAGTGCCACGATCGGCAGGATCAGGTGGAGATCGGCCAGGATTTCGCGCAGCGCCGGAATCTCCGAGGCCGGCATCGGCTTCATGCCGGCGCGTTTCGCCTCGAAATGCACGGCGGCAAGGATCGCGAAGTAATAGAGAACGGCGCCGAGAGCGGCTGCGACGATGATCTCGCTGTAGGGGATATTGGTGATCTCGGCCATCACGAAGGCAGCGGCGCCCATCACCGGCGGCATCAGCGCGCCGCCGACCGACGCGGCGCTTTCGATCCCGCCCGCGACCGCCGGGCTGTAGCCGATGCGCTTCATCAGCGGGATCGTCATCGCGCCTGTCGTGATGACGTTGGAGACGGAGCTGCCGCTCATGGTCCCGAACAGGCCGGAGGTGACGACCGCGACCTTGGCCGGGCCGCCGGTGAAGCGTCCGGCGGCGATGGCGCCGAAATTGGAGAACAGCCGCCCGGTGCCGCTGCCCTGCATGAAGGCGCCGAAGATGATGAAGACCGCGATGGTGGTCGCGACGATGCCGGTCAGCGGGCCATAGACACCGCCCGCCGTCGGCACCAGCCAGGCGCTCTCGACGATCTCGGACAGGGTGAAGTCGCGGGTGTTCAGCACGCCGGGCAAATGATGCCCCCACCACATATAGGCGAGGCAGCCCACCACCATCCAGGCGAGCCCCGGCTCCACCGCGCGCCGCGTCGCCTCCAGCAGCGTGATGATGCAGATGATGCCGAGCGCCATCATCTGCGGCGTGAAGGGATCGACGTATTCCATGCGGTCGCTGACCGCATCGGCATACCAGAGCACCCAAGCATGCGGCACCGCGGCGATGATCGCCCAGAGCCAGTCGAAGACGCTCGGCCAGCGCGCCGGCGACCGGCCGGGAAAGGCCGGATAGAGCAGGAACAGCGGCGGCACGAAGATCAGCAGGTGGAAGCCGCGCATGGTGATGGGTTCGGGGAAGCCATAGCCCCCGAAATAGAGATGCACCGCGGCGGCACCCGCCATCAGCGCGAGGATGGCGTAGCGCAGCCCGCTCGGCAGCTCCCGCATCAGGCCGGCATCACGCCGGCCTCGCGGAAGGCCCTGGTGGCACCGGGATGCAGCGGCAGGCCTTGATAGCGCCAGGAGACCGCCGGATCCCAGGCCCCCATGCTCGGATGGATGGTCACCAGGCGCTGGCCCTTGTTGCGGATCAGGGTGCGGGTGACGCGATAGGCGATGTCGTCGGGCAGGGTCTCGTGCACCATGATGACGCTGTCCATCGTCGTCACCGGCACATCCGCCGACTGCAATTGCGGGTAGGTGCCGGCCGGGATGATGCCCTGGCTATAGGCATAGGTCTGTTCCAAATGGTCGCGCACATCCTGCGGGAAGGCGACCAGGCGGGTCGGGCGCCGCCCCTGGGAGACCTCGGTCAGCATCGCGGCGGGCTTGGCCAGCGCCACGTAGATATAGTCGACCTGGCCATCGCCATAGGCGGCGGCGATGTCGTTGTAGCTCGCGCTCAGGTAGCGGCCACCCTCGGCGCGAACTTTGTCCGGCGAGGTGCCGAGAAAGCGCATCGCGCGCTGCAGGGTCATCTCGTCGGTCGAGGAGCGCTGCGCGGTGCCGAGGCGCAGGCCGCGCTGGGTCAGGATGGCGCGCATATCCTCCGGCCCCGCATCGGCGCGGCGGAGGAAATTGTGCTCGGTCGGGCTGTAGCCGCTGCCGAGGCAGCGCAGCCGCTCGTGCTTCTGGTTGTAGGGGTCCTCGCCCTTGGCGGCGGCGGCCGCGAAAGCATCGATCCCCCAGCCCATCTGGCTCTGCCCGTTGTTCACGCGCGTGGAGTTGGCGAGGCCGCCACCGGGGACGACGCGGATCTGGATATCCGGATTCTCGTCCTTGATCAGGGCGGAGACGCCGGCCGCCATGGTGTACCAGCCGCCGCCGAGCGAGCCCGCGACCCATTCATAGGTCTGCTGGGCGGCGGCGGAGCGGATGAAGGGCATGGCCAGGGCCGAGCCCAGGACCACGCGACGGGTCGCCTTGGGTTGGAACATGCCGGAAGCCCCCTGTTCACCTGGAGCAGCTCCGGTTCGGGCGGAATTCCGCGAACCGGTGAAGATGCTCGTCAAAACGAATGCCCAGGGCGGCCGTGACGCGCTGCATGGCGCCGCCCCCCTGGCGGCCCGATCATGGACGGGTTGCAAGTCCCAGGGCAATGGCGCGGGTTGACGGAATCGGCGGGTGGGGCGAGCGTCCGCCTGTTTCTTGGACATATCCCTGCCTCATGGCTGCACCTTCCGGCGCCGCGGCGCCTGCTCCGCTCCTCCTGCGCCTGCGCAGCCTCGCCCCAGGGCTCGCCATTGCCTTCGTCATCGCCGAGATCGCCATCCTGCTCCGCGCCCAATCGGGTATCGCGGCGCTCAACCCGGTGGTCGTGGCGCTGGTGATCGGCATCGCGATCCGCACGGCGATCGGGGCGCGGCCGGCGCTGACCCCCGGCATCGCCTATGCCGTACGCCCGGTGCTGCGCGCGGCGATCGTGCTGCTCGGCCTCCAGGTGACGCTGACCCAGCTCATCGGCCTTGGGCCGGGGGCCTTGGCGCTGGCGGTCGCGGTGGTGGCGCTGACCTTGCCGGTCACCGTCTGGCTCGGCGGGTTGCTCGGGGTGGACCGGCAGCTCTCGACCCTGATCGGCACCGGCACCGCGATCTGCGGCGCCTCGGCGATCGTCGCCGCCAACCAGGTGATCCGCGGGCGCGGCGAGGACGTGACCTATGCGCTGGCCGTCATCACCCTCTGCGGCACGGCCGCGATGCTGATCTTCCCGGGGCTCGCCGCGCCGCTCGGCTTCGATGCCGTCGATTACGGCCTCTGGGCCGGGGCGGCGGTGCATGAGGTGGTGCAGGCGGTCGGCGCCGCGGCGGCCGGCGGCGAAGCCGCGTCGCAGAGCGGCACCGTCATGAAGCTCGCCCGCGTCTTCCTGCTGGCACCCGCGCTGCTCGCCCTCGGCTGGTGGGTGGCGCGGTCGGCGCATACCGAGCAGGGCGCGGTGAAGGCGCCGGTGCCCTGGTTCGCCTTCGGCTTCCTGGCGCTCGTGGCGCTGGGCAGCACCGGGCTGGTGCCGCGCGAGGCGGTGGACGCCAGCCGCGTCCTGGTGCCGCTGATGCTCGCCGCCTCGGTCGCGGCGCTCGGGCTCTCGACCGACCTCCGGGCGCTCAGCGCGCGCGGCGTACGGCCGCTGGCGCTCGGCGTGCTGAGCAGCGTCTTCATCGCGACCCTCGCCTGGGCCGGCGTGAAGATGATCGGCTGATGCGCGCCGGCGACCCGCGGCTGACGGCGGCGGTCGTCGCCAGCGCGCTCTTCATGCAGAACCTGGATGGCTCCGCCGTCGCGACGGCGCTGCCGGCGATGGCGCGGGACTTCGGGATGGAGCCGGCCCATCTCGGCGCCGCGGTCACCGCCTACCTGGTTTCGCTCACCGTCTTCATCCCGGCCTCCGGCTGGATCGCCGACCGCTTCGGCGCCAAGCGGATCTTCCTGGTCGCGATCGTGATCTTCACCGCCGCGTCAGCGCTTTGCGGCGCGGCGCAAGGTTTTGGGGAGCTGGTCGGGGCGCGCATCCTGCAGGGCATCGGCGGCGCCATGATGGTGCCGGTCGGGCGCCTCCTGCTGCTGCGCGGGGTGCGCAAGGACGAGCTGATCCAGGCCACCACCTGGCTCACCATGCCGGCGCTGATCGGGCCGGTGATCGGGCCACCGCTCGGCGGCTTCGTCACCGATGCGCTGTCCTGGCGCTGGGTGTTCTGGATCAACATACCCGTCGGCATGATCGGCCTGCTGGCTGCCTGGCGCTTCGTGCCGAAGCCGCTGCCCTCGGCACCGCCGCCGCTCGACGCCCGCGGCCTGGTCTTCGCCGGCCTGGCGCTGGCGCTGTTGATGTTCGGGCTGGAGAATGCCGGGCGCGGCCTGGTCTCCGCCGCGGTCTGGGGCAGCGCCATCGCTGTCGGCTTTGCGATCGGGATCTTGGCGGTGCGGCATGCGCGGCAGGTGGAACAGCCGGCGATCGACCTCTCGCTGCTCCGGATCCCGACCTTCCACGCCTCGGTGGTGGCCGGCACCGTGTTCCGCATCGCCGCCGGCTGCTCCCCCTTCCTGCTGGCGCTGACCTTGCAGACCGGCTTCGGCTGGAGCGCGAGCGAAAGCGGCTCGATCGCCTTCGCGACCGCGGTCGGCGCCTTCGCGATGAAGCCGATGACACGGCCGCTGCTGCGCGCCTTCGGCTTCCGCCGCGTGCTGCTCGGCAATGGCGCGATCGCGGCCGCCGGCCTCGCCGCGGGCGCGCTGTTCACGCCGGCCTGGCCGGGCTACGCGATCTTCGCGGTGCTGGCGGCGGGCGGGCTCTCACGGTCGCTGCAGTTCACCTCCTACAACACGCTGGCCTTCGCCGACCTGCCGGCCGAGAAGCTCTCCGCCGGCACCTCCCTCTACGGCACCGCACAGCAATTGCCGCAGGCGCTCGGCGTCGTGTTGGCCAGCGCCGTGATCACCATCGGCATGGCGATCGGCGGGCGGGACAGCGCCGGGCTGGCGGATTTCGAGCTGGCCTTCGTGGTCGCCGGGCTGGTGGCGCTGCTCTCGGTACCGATGAGCCTGCACCTCTCGCCCGATGCCGGCGCCGAAGTGACCGGGCATCGGCGCGGCTAAGAAACTCCACCCCTGCCCGCGTCACGCCCAACGCGGCGCGAAGATCTGCGACGGTCTGACGAATTCCTCCTGGGCCGCGACGGTCTGGATCTCCCGCGCCCCCGCCGCCGCGGTCGCCGCCAGCACGCCATGGATCGAGGAAGCGCTGGCCGAAAGCGCCTCCGCCACGCCACGCCCGGCGAGCGTGTGGAACAGGAACAGCGCCGCGATCGCATCCCCTGCACCGTTCACCGAAACCGGCAGCAGCGGCATGCGGACGCGCCAGAAACCGCCCCCCTCACCCGCCAGCATCTCGATGGCGTCGGCGGGCGTGTCGTCGATGCGGAGGCTGGTCAACAATACCCGGCGCGGGCCGCGCGCCTGGAGTGCCGCGATGGCGCGCTTGGCATCGGCGAGCGTCGCGATGGCGCCGCCGGTCAGCCATTCCAGCTCGAACTGATTGGGCGTCGCGATCTCGGCGGCCGGCAGCGCATGGTCGCGGAAGAACTCCGGAATACCCTGCCGTACATAGATGCCGCGGTCGACATCGCCGATCACCGGATCGCAGCACCAGATGGCGCTGGGATTGGCGGCCTTGACCCGCGCCGCGGCGTCGAGGATCGCCTCCCCGATCGCGGCGCTGCCCATGTAGCCGGAGAGTATCGCGTTGCAGCGCGTCAGCGCGCCCCGCTCCGCGATGCCCTCGACGCAATCGCGGATGAGCTGCGCATCGAAGACCTGCCCCCGCCAGGCGCCATAGCCGGTGTGGTTCGAGAACTGCACGGTGTTGATCGCCCAAACCTCGGCACCGAGCCGCTGCAGCGGGAACATGGCGCTGGCATTGCCGACATGGCCGTAGGCGACCCAGGACTGGATCGAGAGAATCGAATGCGTCACGCGTGGCCCCCGCCGATGGCGCCACCCGCGGCACCGGGCGGGTGACGCTATGCGTGGCAGGTCAAAGGGTCAATCACGCTGCCCCTTCCCTTTGCGAAGCCATGCCGCCATGCTGCGCGGCGAAGCCCCGCGCACCGCGCAGGGGACAGAGGGAAGGGATGCGTCATGACCGCTGAGATCACCCGGCGCCACGCGCTGCTCGCCGCCGGCTTCGGCGGCGTCCTGCTGCCCCACACGCTGTCGGCGCAGCCGGTCGCCAAGCCCGCGGAACTCAAGGTCGGGATCACCACCTTCCTCTCCGGCCCCGCCTCCGTCTTCGGCGTGCCGGGGCGCCGTGCCGCCGAATGGCTGTTCGACGAGATCAACCGGGCCGGTGGCATCGGCGGCGTGCCGGTGCGCCCCTTCTTCGTGGATGAGGGCCCGGGCACGGAACATCTGGTCGGCGAATTCCGCCGCCTGGTGCAGTCCGAAGGCGTGCATGTGATGTTCGCCTCGATCTCCTCGGGCTCCTGCCTCGCCTGCACGCCGCTCTCGGACGAGTTGCGCAAGACCACCATCCTCTGGGATTGCGGCACCCAGCGCAGCTTCGAAGAAGGGCCCCACCCCTTCGCCTTCCGCACCCAGGGCTATGGCACGCCGGAGGTGCTGGCGCCGCTGCTCTATCTGCTGAAGCACAAGCCGGATTTCCGCTCCATCGCCGTGCTCAACCAGGACTACGCCTGGGGCCGCGATTCCTGGGAGCTCTGGAAGACCGCCATGGACGCGCTGAAGCCCGGCGTCAGGGTGGTCGCCGAAATGTTCCCCCGCTTCAACAGCACCGATTTCTCGACCGAGATCACCCGCCTGCTGGCACTCCGACCCGATGTCGTGCTGACCACCTCCTGGGGCGGCGAGTTGACGACGCTGATCCGCCAGGCGACCGAGCGGCGCCTGCTCGAGCGCAGCCTCTTCGTCATGCCGGTCGGGGAGCCCTCGATGCCGGCGCTGGCGCGCACGATGCCGGCCGGGCACATCATCGGCGCCCGCGGCGACCATTGGATCAACCACCCGGCGCCGCGCGACCGCGCCGCCTTCGATCGTTTCATCGAAGGCTATCGCACCCGCTTCAGCGAGTACCCGATCTATCCGGTGCACCACATGGCGCAGGCGATCTGGGCGCTCCAGGCCGCCTACGCCAAGGCGATCGAGGCCAAGTCCGGCGGCTGGCCGAACGACCAGGAGCTGGCGAATGCCTTCCGCGGCCTCACCTTCCCGACCCCGACCGCGAGCATCACGCTGCGCGAGGACGGCCAGGGGCTGGAGGAGCAGATCGTCGGCCTCTCCTCCTTCACCGAACGTTTCCCCTATGCGGTGCCGGAGAAGATGATCCGCTACCCGGCCGCCGAGATCAGCGCGCCGGTCGGCCAGAAGAGCACCGACTGGCTGAAGACGCTGCGGCCGGGCATGGAAACCCGCGTGGGCGCAGCGCTTTGACGCGCGGCCGCGCGGCGCGGGCACCGATCTGGAACATGACTCGTTCGCTTGGGCTCACGAGCCATGTTCCAGCCCTTGGTTGATCGCGTGATTCAGACTTTTCGGCGATTCCGCCTCAAGTCATCACGCTCCAGAGGCGCTCGCGAATGATCGACTGGTTCCACGAGAACGGCCTGCTCCTCGGCCTGGCACTCCTGGACGGCCTCGCCTATGCGGCGCTCGTCTTCATGGTCGCGGTCGGGTTGAACCTGGTGTTCGGCGTGCTCCGGATTCTGAACGTCGCGCATGGGTCCTTCTATGCGATCGGCGCCTATGCCGCGGCCTCGCTCAGCGCCTTCATCGCAGCGCAGGGCCTGCCGCCTTGGGCGGCGCTGCCGGCGCTGCTGGTGGCGGCGGCGCTGGTCGGCGCGCTGCTCGGCCCACCGATCGAGGCGCTGCTGCTGCGCCGCATCTACTCCGGGGAGCCGGTGATCCAGCTCCTCGTCACCTTCGCGCTGTTCATGATCCTGGAGGATGCGCAGAAGCTGATCTGGGGCGTGCAACCGGTCAGCAATGACGGAGCGATGCGTCTGCTCGGCACGGTGGACGTCCCCTTCGCCGGCGACGTGATCCCCTTCACCGCCTACCAGCTCTTCCTGCTGCCCGCAGTCGCGCTGGCGACGCTGGCGGGGCTCGCCTGGTTCCTGCGCCGCACATTGACCGGGCGGGTGATCGTCGCGGTGACGACCGACCGCGAGGCGGCGACCGCGATGGGGATCGATGCGAAGCGCGTCTTCCTGCTGACCTTCACCGCGGGCGCGATGCTGGCGGCACTCGGCGGCGCGCTCGCTTCGCCGACCACCGCGCTGGTGCCGGGGATCGGGGCGCAGACCATCGTGCTGTCCTTCGCGGTGATCGCAACCGCCGGCCTCGGCCGGATCGAGGGCGCGGCGCTGACCGCGCTGCTGATCGGGCTCGGACGCTCCGTCGCCGTCTATTTCGCGCCGGAGCTGGAAGTGGTCATGCCCTACATCATCATGGTGGCGGTGCTGCTGGTGCGGCCGCAGGGCCTTTTCGGGGCGGCGGAGGCACGGCGGATATGAGACGCGCTGAACCGCTGCTGGCGCTGGCGGGGGCCGCCGCGCTGGTCGGCATCGCCTATGCCGCGCCCTGGCTCCGCTTCGTGCTGACCATCGCGCTGGCCAAGGGCCTGGCGGTGCTCGGCATCCTGCTGCTGCTGAAGGCGGGGCAAGTGAGCTTCGGGCACGCCATGTATGCCGCCGTCGGCGCCTATGTGGTCGCCTTCGCAGCCCCCGGCATGGGCGAGGCGCTGGTGCTGCTGCCGCTGGCGACCGGCATCGCGGGGCTGCTCGGGCTCGTGGTCGGGCTGTTCATCACCCGCTACCGCGAGATCTTCTTCTCCATGCTGAACCTGGCGATCAGCATGGTGCTCTATTCGATGCTGGAGAAGTTCTACGCCATCACCAAGGGCACCGATGGCATCCGCGTGGCGCCTGTCACCTTCGCTGGGCTCTCACCGGAGCGGGAGAGCGCCGAATGGGCGATGTTCGCCATCGCGCTGCTGCTGGCCTTCGGCTTCGGCATCGTCGCGCGCCTCTACCTCGCCTCGCCGATGGGGCAGGCGCTCGCCGGCATCAAGACGCGGGAGACCCGACTGGAGTTCATGGGCGTGCCGGCCCGGCATGTGCTGCTCTCGGCCTATGTGTTCTCGGCGGTGATGGCGGGGGCGGCGGGCGCCATCATCGCCATGACGACGCGGCATGTGACGCCGCTGCTCGCCTATTGGACCACATCGGGGGAGCTCGTCTTCATCGCCATCCTGGGCGGTGCCGGCGGCGTGCTGGGGCCTTTCCTCGGCGCCGCCGCCTATGAGCTGATCCGGGTGCATGCGGCGGCAGCCTTCGCCGATCTCTGGCAGCTCACGCTTGGCATCGCGCTGCTGCTGGTGATCCTCTTCGCGCCGGGCGGGCTCTGGGGCGTGCTGGCGCGGCTGTTCCGGCGGGTGCGGGCATGAGTGCGTCCGATGATCGAAGCGCCGAAGGGCGCGAAGGGCTGAATCGGCCGCCGCCCGATCAGGGCGTGATGCTGGAGGCGCGCGGGCTGCGGCTGGCCTTCGGGGGCGTGCGCGCGGCTGATGGCATCGACCTTTCGGTGATGCGGGGCGAGTTCCTCGCGATCATCGGCCCGAATGGCGCCGGCAAGACCACCTTCATCAACATGACGACCGGCTATCTGCGCCCGCAGGCCGGCAGCATCCATCATGAGGGAGAGAGGATCACCGGCCTCTCGCCGCGCGCCATCGTCCGCCGCGGCATCGCGCGCAGCTTTCAGCTTCCCCAGCTCTTCACCGAGCACACGGTGCTGGAGAATGCGGCGCTCGCCATCGCCGCCCGCCTCGGCATCTGGTCGCCGCTGGCGCCATTGCTGCGGCGGGAGATCCGCGAGGAGGCGCGGGAGCTGCTGGCCCGATTCGGCCTCTCGGCGATCGAGGAGAGCCGCGCCGACACCCTGAACGAGGGCGCACGCAAGCTTGCCGACATCGCCATGGCGGTGGCGCTGAAGCCGCGGCTGCTGCTGATGGACGAGCCCACCTCCGGCGTCGCGGCATCCGAGAAGATGGCGGTGGTCGAGACGCTCGCCCGGGTGCTGCGGGATGCCGCGGTGACCGCGGTCTTCGTCGAGCACGACATGGATGTGGTGGCGCGCTTCGCCGACCGGGTGGCCGTGTGGTCGCAGGGGCGGATCGTGGCCCTCGGGCCGCCCGCCACGGTGCTGTCGGATCCGGAGGTGCAGCGGGAGGTGATCGGCGTATCGGGGGCCATCCATGCTTGAGCTCGACGGCGTCTCGGTCGCCATCGCCGGCGCGCCGGTGCTGCGCCGGGTGTCGCTGCAGGTGCCGCCCGGCGGGCGCGTCGCGCTCATTGGGCGGAACGGCGCCGGCAAGACCACGACGCTCCGCGCGCTGATGGGCCTGCTGGCGCCCGGCGAAGGCCGGATCCTGATCGGCGGCGAGGATGCGACTTCGGTGCCCGCGCATCACCGCGCCCGTCTCGGCATCGGCTACGCGCCGGAGGAGCGGCGGCTGTTCGGGACCTTCTCCGTGCGCGAGAACATCCTGCTGCCGGCCGAGGTGCTGGGCCTGCCGGGGCCAGAGGCGGCGCGGCGGCTGGAGCTGATCTTCACCCTGCTGCCGGAGCTGAAGGACCTCGCCCCCCGTCGCGCGGGCGGGCTTTCGGGCGGCCAGGGCAAGATGGTGGCGCTCGGCCGGGCGCTGATGGTGGGCACCCGCGCGGTGCTGCTGGACGAGCCCTTCCAGGGCCTCGCCCCGGTCCTTGCCCAGCGCTACGCGGAGGCGCTGAAGCGCCTCAGGGACGCCCTGCCTGGCCTCGCGATCCTGATCACCGAAAGCAACCCGGAGCTGCTGCGACCGCTGGTGGAGGCGACCTTGGAGATCGAGCGCGGGGAGATCGGGGCCGGCTGAAGGCCCCGCCCCGGCCCAAAGGTTGCACCCCTGGGCCGCTTCCCCTATACGCGCGGGCTTCGCGGCCGGTCGGCATCGGCGGCGCCCAGGACATATTGAGAGCATCGCGATGAAGCCCGACATCCATCCGGACTACCACGAGATCACGGTCGTCATGACCGATGGCTTCGAGTTCAAGACCCGCTCCTGCGCCGGCAAGGCGGGCGACACCATTCGTCTCGACATCGATCCCAAGTCGCACCCGGCCTGGACCGGCCAGCAGCGCGTGATCGACACCGGCGGCCAGATCGCGAAGTTCAACAAGAAGTTCGCCAGCATCGGGGTTCGCAAGAAGGCCTGAAAGGCCTTCTTGCTGAGTCTTTTTTAGGTCTCAGGCGCCGGCGGCCGCATCCGCGGCCTTGGCTTGCGCGCTGTCACGGTGCGCCCGGCGCGCCGGTTGGTCGCGCGCGGGCCGCATTCGCGGCCTCGGCCTGCGTCGGCTGACGCCTCGCAGTCCGGCCTTTCGGGTGGCGGCCTGCGGCCGCGGGTCGCGCTGACCCTTGGGATGGCACCCTTCCTGCTTGGTCTCCGGCTCAGCCGGAGACCATTGTATGGAAATCGCACTCTTCAACCTGATGTCGCTGCACCGCGCCGATGAGGCGCCGGCCGCCGTCCTTGGCATGACGGTCGAGAAGGTGCGGCTCGCCGAGGAGCTCGGCTTCGATGGCGCCTGGTTCGCCGAGCACCACTTCACCAGCGCCTCGGTCTGCCCCTCGCCCCTGATGATGGTCGCGCATTGCGCGGCGGTGACGAAGCGCCTCCGCCTAGGCCCGGCGGTCGTGGTGCTGCCGCTGCACCACCCGCTCCGCGTCGTGCAGGAGGTCGGGATGCTGCAGGCGTTGACCGGCGGCCGCATCCAGCTCGGCATCGGCACCGGCCATCAGCCGCATGAGTTCCGCACCTTCGGCGTGCCGATCGCCGAGCGGGTGGGCATCCTGGACGAATCCTGGGACATCATCGAACGCGGCCTCACCACCGGGCAGGTCGGCCATGAGGGCCGCCATTACCGCATCCCGGAAGCGCCACTGGCCGCCTTCCCCGGCCGCATGCCGCCGCTCTTCCTGGCCGGCGGCACGCCGGCGCTGATCCAGCGCGCGGCGCGCGCCGGCGGCGCGCTCTTCATCAGCCAGGGCCATCGCCGCGCCGCCGGCGCTCTGCCGATGCGCGACAAGCTGCTGGCCGCGCTGGACGCCGGCGGGCTGCCCGCAATGGCGCTCCGCCTCGCCCTGCAGCGCTACGTCTTCGTCACCGACGATCCCGCCGAGAAGCGCCAGGCCGCCGAGGGCCTGCTGCGCCTGGCGCGCACCACGCTCTCGCTCCGCGACGAGGTGCCGCCGCGCGACGGCCCGATGATGCGCTCCGTCCCCTTCGATGGTGAACCGACGATCGAATGGCTGCTGGCGAACGGCGCGATCGGCCCCGCCGAGACAGTGGCCGAACGCCTGGCCGAGGACATCCGGGTGCTCTCGCCGGCGCATCTCAGCCTCTACATGGGCTTCACCGGCCTGCCCGCGCCGCGTGTGCTCGCGGCGCTGGAGCGCTTCGGCGAACGCGTGCTGCCGGTGCTGCGCGGCCTCGACGCCGCGCCGCGGCGCCTCGCCTCCTGACAGGATGCGGGCGCCGCCTATTGCTGCCGCGCGCCCGACCGCTCCACCACGCCCGCCCAATGCGGGATATCCGCCGCCAGCCGCGTGCGCATCTCCTCGGGCCCACCCAGCATCATGGTGAAACCCATCGCCTCCATGCGGCTCCTGATCTCCGGCGTGTCGGTCACGCGGCGGATCTCGGCATGCAGCCGGTCGATGATCGGGCGTGGCGTGCGCGCCGGTACCACGATGCCGTACCAGGTGGTGCTGACGAATCCGGGCATGTCGCAGGCTTCCGCGATGGTCGGCACCTCCGGCAAAGTCGCGACCCGCTGCGCCGAGGTGATGCCGAGCAGCCGGACGCGCCCGAGCCGCCAATCATCCAGAACGGGCCCCGACTGGTAGAAGAACAGGTCCGCATCGCCCTGATAGAGCGCGGTCATCGCGAAAGGCCCGCCGCGATAGGGCACGTGCACCATGTTGATGCTGGCGGCCGTCGCGAATTGCGCGGCCGCCAGATGGGTCGAGGCACCGATGCCGCTGCTCGCGTAGTTCAGCCTGCCCGGCGCGTCCCTTGCGGCGCCGATCAGGGCCCGGCAATCCGTGAATTGCGGGCGCTTCTCGGTGCTGGTCACCAGCACGTTCGGCACCTCGAACAGCGTCATCACCGGCGCCAGGTCGGTCTGGGTGTCGATCGGCATCTGCGGCAGCACCGCGCGGTTGATCGCGAGCATCGCGGACGTCGCGGCCAGGACCGTATGGCCGTCCGGCGCGGCGCGCGCCGTCGCTTCCATCGCGATGTTGCCGGATGCGCCGCTGCGCGCCTCGACCACCGCCGGCACGCCGAGTGCCGCCGAGAGCTGGTTCTGGATCAAGCGCCAGTAGATGTCGGCCTGGGTACCGGCGGGAAAGCCGCCCAGCAGCAGGACGGGGCGCCCCGGGGTCGGGAATGATTGCGCCCAGGCGGCGGGCGCGGCCAGCAGCAGCGCCGCGGCCAGCAGGATCCGGCTTCGCATCTTCAACCTCTTCGGTCGGTTCTTGTCGAAGCCGCGTGCCAGGCGCCCGATCGCGGCCGGTTCGCCGCGCGCCATTCTGGTTCAGTAGCGTTTGGCACGCTGATGGATCAAGGCCGAAGGCATCTTGAAGGCGCTGACGACGACGCCCAACTCATGCCCGCCGACGATGCCCAAAGGGGTCGACGGTCCGGGGCTGACGGCCCGGGTTGCCCGGATACGGGGGCCCAACGACGGATGCTCCGGCGTGCAATGGACCTTGCTGAAGCAGGAGGTTCCCCGATGAACGCGATCGATTTCTCCCCTCTCTTCCGTTCCGCCATCGGCTTCGACCGCTTGGCGCGCCTCATGGAAAGCGCCCGCGCCGCCGCCGACGGCCCGGCCTACCCGCCCTACAACATCGAGCGGACGGCCGAGGACGAGTACACCCTGACCATGGCCATCGCGGGCTTCGGCCCCGAGGACATCGAGATCACCACTCTCGAGAACACGCTGACCGTGGCCGGCCGGGCCAAGGAGGCCGAGGCGAACCGCCGCTACCTGCACCGCGGTATCGCGGGCCGCGCTTTCGAGCGTCGCTTCGTGCTCGCCGACCACATCCAGGTGACCGGCGCCTCGCTGGAGAACGGCTTGCTGCAGCTCTCCCTGAAGCGGGAGGTGCCGGAGGCCAAGAAGCCGCGGCGCATCGCGGTGGGCAACGCGCCCTCGGCGCAGCTCGCGAACGACACGACCGAGGCTGCTGCGGCGGCGTAATGCCGATGGAACGGGGCCCGGGGGAATTCCCTCCGGGCCCTATTCCTTGCGGAAGAAGGCTTCGGCCGCGCCTTTCTGTGCCTGTCGCGCAGCGATCGCCGCCTCGGCACGGGCGATTTCCTGCCGTAGTGCCACGATATGGGCTTCGAGGTCCGAGACCGACCAGCCCTCGAAAGAGGGTGGCACGAAGCCCCGCGCCGGGCGCGGGCGTTCCTCTTCTTCGAAAAGCGCCATTCTGCATTCCCTTCGGCCGTTGACGTCTTCGGGCTTTGACCGGCCCCGTCGCGCCCCTTATACCGCGCCACGACCCACTTCATTCCTATTGACGAGCATCGTCATCGCCAGCCCGATCGGCCGGCCGTGATCTGCTCCAGGGGGGCTTCCCCCCGCGATGAGGTTCGCATGCCGACGCCGCTGATGCCCAAAGCCACCGCCGTGTGGCTGATCGAGAAGACTTCCCTGACCTTCGAGCAGGTGGCCGATTTCGTCGGCATGCACCCGCTGGAAGTGCAGGCGATTGCTGATGGCGAGGTCGCACAGGGCATCGTGGGCTACGATCCGGTGACGAACGGGCAGTTGACGCGGGAGGAGATCGCGCGCTGCGAGGCCGATCCCTCGACCCGGCTGCATCTGCTGGAAACGGCGCTGCCGCCGACCAAGCAGCGCGGCAAGGGCGCCCGCTATACGCCGGTCGCCAAGCGCAACGACCGCCCGGACGGCATCGCCTGGCTGCTGCGCAACTATCCTCATCTGGGTGAAGCGGTGATCGCCAAGCTCCTCGGCACGACCAAGGAGACGATCATCAAGGTGCGGGACCGCACCCATTGGAACAGCGCGAACATCAAGCCGCGCGATCCGGTGATCCTGGGCCTCTGCACCCAGAGCGATCTCAATGCTGCCGTTGCGGCCGCCGGGGAACGCCCGGCGCATCTGCCGCCGCCCTCGGCCGAGGATGACGCCGCCTGAGGCGACCCCTCCCCGGCTTCGGTCGGCGTCTCAGATCAATGAGGCCGGTGTCGCAGACGTTCCATCTCTTCCTTGAGGCGGAGTTTTTCGAGCTTCAACCGGTGCAGTTCGCCCGTATCGGGTGCCGGCCGCTGGCCTTCGTCGGTGATGCGGCGCTCCAGCGCGGCATGGCGGGTTTCCAAGGTGGAGAGTCGAGCCTCTGTGGGCATGCGGCAGGGATCCTCCGTCCTTCCTGACCGGCCCGGGAAATACCGGGCCGCCTCTCGGCGGGTCGCCACACAGGGCCGCGATCGGCCATGCTGGAGGCCCGCGCGAGGTTCATGGTAAGCCGGTGGCCGCTCCGGTTGCACGTGTTTCCCGCAGGAAGTTGATCCGGAGACAGATTGGGCGCCGATGATCGAAGACCGCGATTCCATGCTCCGCCGGCTGCACGAGATGCGGAGTGAACACCGTGATCTCGATACGGTGATCGCACGCATGGAAATGCAGCCGGTGGATCAGATCCAGTTGCAGCGTCTGAAGAAGCGCAAGCTGAAGCTCAAGGACGACATCACGCGCCTGGAAAGCGGGTTGTTGCCGGATATTATTGCGTGATTCAGGCCTCAGGCGCCGGCGCCGGCATCCGCCGGCTTGGCTCGCCGCACTCGCGGCGGGCCGCATTCGCGGCCTCGGGGCATCGGCTTCGCCTCGCCGCCGCTGAAACGGGTGGCGGCCTGCGGCCGCGGGATCAGGACTAGGAATATCGGAATGGACGCTCCGCTGGTCGGCATTATCATGGGCAGCCGATCCGATTACGAGACGATGCGGCATGCCGAGGAAGCGCTGCGCGCCCTCGAAGTGCCCTTCGAATGCCTGGTGGTCTCCGCCCACCGC
Organism: Plastoroseomonas hellenica; assembly: GCF_018129085.1. GTDB lineage: Bacteria > Pseudomonadota > Alphaproteobacteria > Acetobacterales > Acetobacteraceae > Plastoroseomonas > Plastoroseomonas hellenica. The sequence goes on along the minus strand of NZ_JAAGBB010000007.1, from coordinate 29,227 downwards.
ACGCCGGACCGCATGATCGCCTATGCGAAGGGCGCGGCCGGACGAGGGCTCCGGGTCATCATCGCCGGCGCCGGCGGCGCCGCGCACCTGCCCGGCATGGTCGCCAGCATGACCCGCCTGCCGGTGCTGGGGGTTCCGGTCGAGAGCCACGCGCTGCGCGGGCAGGACAGCCTGCTCTCCATCGTGCAGATGCCGGCCGGCATCCCGGTGGGCACATTGGCGATCGGCAAGGCGGGGGCGACCAATGCCGGCCTGCTGGCGGCCGCCATCCTGGCGACTACCGACCCGGCGCTGGCCGGCCGGCTGGAGGCGCATCGCGCCCGACAGACCGCCTCCGTACCCGAGGCACCGCAGGATCCGACGCCTTGACCCCGCTGCCCCCGAACGCCGTCATCGGCATCCTGGGCGGCGGCCAGCTTGGCCGCATGTCGGCGCTGGCCGCCGCCCGGCTCGGCTATCGCTGCCATGTCTTCGCGCCGGAGCCGGACTCGCCGGGCATGCAGGTCGCGGCGGCGCGAACCGTTGCCGACTATCTCGACGAGGCCGCCCTGGTGCGCTTTGCCGCCACGGTCGATGTCGTCACCTTCGAGTTCGAGAACGTGCCGGCGCGGACGCTGGAGGTGCTGGAGCCCCTCGCCCCCTGCCGGCCGGGGATCAAGGCGCTCGGCATCTGCCAGGACCGGATCGTGGAAAAGCGCTTCCTGGAGGCCGCCGGGGTGCCGGTCGCCCCCTGGCGGCCGGTGGCAAGCCTCGAAGAGTTGCAGGCAGCGGTCGCGGCCCTCGGCTTGCCAGCGGTGCTGAAGACCACCCGGCTTGGCTATGACGGGCGCGGCCAGGCCGTGCTGCGGCAACCAGGGGACCTGGAGCCGGCCTGGCAGCGGCTCGCCCCCCGGCCGCTGATCCTGGAAGGCTTCGTGCCCTTCGCGGCCGAGGTCTCGGCGATCGCGGCGCGCGGCGCCGATGGCGCCGTCGCGGTCTACGACATCGCCGAGAATCGGCACCACCGGCATATCCTGGACCTCAGCTTCGCCCCGGCGCGGGTGCCGGAGGCGGTTGCCGCCGCCGCCCGGACCCATGTGACGCGGGTCGCGGAGGCGCTCGAGCTGGTGGGCGTGGCGGCGCTGGAGCTGTTCCTGCTGCCCGACGGCCGGCTGATCGGCAACGAGATCGCCCCGCGCCCCCACAATTCCGGGCATTGGACAATGGATGCCTGCGCCGCGAGCCAGTTCGATCAGCATATCCGGGCGGTGGCCGGGCTGCCCTTGGCGCCGGCCGAGCGGTGTCACGATGCGGTGATGCGCAACTTGGTCGGGCCCGAGGGCATGGCGCGCTGGCCGGCGCTCACCGGAATGGCCGATGTCGTGCCGCATCTCTATGGCAAGGCGGAAGCCCGGGAAGGCCGCAAAATGGGCCATGCGACGCGGCTTTTACCGCTCGGCGCCCTGGGCGGGATGACGGATGGAACGGCGATCGGGGGTTTGTAGCCCTGCGTTACGCTTCGTCGGGCTCTGTGGCCAAATTGCCAGCACCCCCTGTGTCTTTTCCGCCACAGAGGCCTGGAAACGCCAGGACATAGGCTGACCTTTCCGGCGAAGCAGTGTTAGGGTGCCGTCACGCAGTGCAGGACTCGGTGTGCTCAAGTGAGCGGACGGTTCTCAATGCGAATGAATGCACGTTGAACGTGAGGAGAGAGGGATGAGCCTCAAAAAGGCCCTTCTGGCTGCGACGGTCCTGTCGCTGCCGATTGCTGCCCAGGCCCAGCCGGTTACCGGTATCTATGTCGGTGCCGGCGCCGGTGGAAACTATCTGCATTCCACCAAGGACAACGGCGTCGAGATCAGCACCGATATCGGTTATATCGGCGTGCTGAGCGTCGGCTACGGGTTCGGCAACGGTCTGCGCCTCGAGGTGGAAGGCAGCTTCCGCTCGAACGAGGGCGACCGGGCGGATATCCGTATTCCCGGCCTCACCAGCCGCGCCAACCTGAGCGGCAATGTCCGCTCCTACGGCGCCATGGTGAACGCGATCTACGAGTTCTCGCTCGGCCCGGTGCAGCCCTATGTCGGCGCCGGTGTGGGTTACATCTGGCAGGATGTCGACCTGCGCGGCCGGGGCCCTGGCTCCACGCTGCGTCTGGATGACACCGACGGCGCCTTCGGCTTCCAGGGCATCGCCGGCTTGGCCTTCCCGATCCCCGCGGTTCCGGGCCTGGCGATCACCGCCGAGTACCGGTTCCTGGGCACGACGGGCCACGAGTATCGGGTCGCCGGCTTGCCGGGCAACCGCTACGAGATGGACAACTACAACCACTCGATCCTGGCCGGTATCCGTTACAACTTCGGCCAGGTCGCGGCAGCCGCCCCGGCCCCGGCGCCGGTGCCGCAGGCGACGGCCCGCACCTACCTGGTCTTCTTTGACTGGGATCGTGCGGACCTGACCGACCGTGCCCGCCAGATCATTGCCGAGGCGGCCGCTGCCGCCCCGTCCGTGAACACGACGCGCATCGAAGTGGCCGGCCACGCCGACCGTTCGGGCACGCCGGCCTACAACCAGCGCCTGTCCGAGCGCCGCGCGAACAACGTGGCGGCCGAGCTGGTGCGCCGCGGCATCGCCCGCAACCTGATCGCGATCAGCGCCTTCGGCGAGACCCGCCCGCTGGTGCCGACCGCCGACGGTGTGCGCGAGCCGCAGAACCGCCGCGTCGAGATCGTCCTGCGCTAATCGCGCAGTACGTCTCAGCAGCGAGACTACGAAGGGGCGTCCGGGAAACCGGACGCCCTTTTCGTTGCGCCATCGTTGGGCAGGTCACCAGTTCCTTACCGGTTACGATCCCAAAGCTTCCGGAGCCCTTCAGCTCGCGCTATGGTGCGCTGCGGCGCTTGCCCGACTCCAGGGGCGCCTGCTCATGGTCGGAAGACATAGATGCGTCGTGTCGCGTTCCTTCTTGCAGTCGGCCTGTCCGTGCCGGGCCTCGCCGATGCGCAGGTGCTGCAGCCGAGTGATGCGGTCACCGGGCCCTATGTGGCGGGCGGCCTCGGGCTGAACCTACTGCCTGACACCCGGGCCGCGACCCAGAGCGATGCCGCGCAGCAATTGCGCAACCTCGGCATCTATCAGAACGGCTCCGTGTCCTTCGATCCCGGCTTTGCCGGCGTCCTGAGCCTCGGTTGGGGCTTCGGCAACGGGTTGCGGGCCGAAGTGGAAGGCAATTTCCGCCGCAACGATCTGGAAGGTGCCGGCGGTTTCACCGGTGCCGGCCGCCTGAGCATCGGCGGGCAGCAGGACACCTACGGGGTGATGGCCAATCTGCTGCTCGACCTCGGCAGCTTCGGCCCAGTGGTGCCCTATGTCGGTGCCGGCCTCGGCTACGCGGTGACGGATTGGCGGAACATGCGCCTGACCGGCAGCGCCGCCGGCGTTCGGCTGCACGCCACCGGCACCGATGGACGCTTTGCCTTCCAGGGCATCGCCGGCTTCGCCTTCCCGCTGGATTTCCTGCCAGGCGCCGCGCTCACTGCGGAGTACCGCTTCTTCGGGACCCTCGGCCCGAACCTGCCGATACGGGCGGAGAACGCCGCCACCGGCGCAAGGCTGGCCGGCGGCAGCATCGAGACCGACAACTACAACCACTCCGTACTGCTCGGCATCCGCTATGCCTTCAACGGCGTGCCGCCTGCCCCGCCCCCGGCGCCACCGGCGCCCGCGCCCTCCGCGGTGCGGACCTTCCTCGTCTTTTTCGACTGGGATCGCGCCGACCTGACGGAGCGCGCGCGCCAGATCATCGCCGAAGCCGCGCTGAACGCCCGCCGCGCCGGCGGCAGCACGCGGATCGAGGTCGCCGGCCATGCCGACCGCTCCGGCACGCCGGAATACAATCAGCGGCTGTCGCAGCGCCGTGCGGATCAGGTGGCGGGGGAGTTGGTGCGCAACGGTGTCGACCGCGGCGATATCGCGATCACCGCCTTCGGCGAGACGCGGCCGCTGGTGGCAACCGCCGATGGCGTGCGCGAGCCGCAGAACCGGCGCGTGGAGATCGTACTGCGCTAGGACAGATGCGTTCGCTGCCGCTCACGCACCATGCTCCGGCACTTCGTTTGATCGCGTGATTCAGACTTTCGGCGATTCCGCCTCTGTTATCACGCTCTGATCGCCGACTTCAGCACGCGCACGACAAGGGGGCCTCGCGGCCCCCTTTCTCGTATCAGCGCGCGCGGCGGGCCGGACGGGTTGCGCGCGCCGGGCGCGCCGGTGTCGCCGCACAGGCATCCGGGCTCATGGTCGTCACGATGTTGCGCTCGACCGTGAGCCGGGCGAGCTGGTCACTCGTGCCGCCCATCACCTGCTGGTAGAGCGCGGCATTGTCGCGGCAGAGGAACGCCTCGGAGCGCGCCGCATCCTGATCATGCGCGTTGGCGAGCTCGGTCGAGTACATGTCGAAGCGGCGCACGCCCTGCGCGCCATAGGCGCGGCGGAAATACGTGACCGAGGTGCGGTAGGCGCCGGTCAGCTCGCCGCGGTGACGCTCGACGAAGGTGCGGTAGTTGTCATCCTGGCGGCAGCGGATGGCGACGACCGCCAGATGGCTCTGCAAGGCATGCAGCTCGAGTGCGGTGCGCTCGGCCGGCTGCGCGCAGGTGTCGGCGATGGCGGGCGCGGCGACCGCGAGGGCCGCGGCGCCGGCGAGCAGGATATGGGCGAACTTCATGCGACCCGATCTCTCCGAGGAATGACCGCCGTCTTATACACGCTCCGGCACCGTTCAGGAAGCATGCGGGATTCCGATCGATCCTTTTTGTTACAAGGATTTGGCGCCGCAACCGGCCAAACAGGTAGAGGATGGAATGACCCGATACGCGGCTTTGGTTGATCAGGCCGGCTTCGGGCGCGACAGCCGGGCCAGCCCGGCCAATTGCCGGTCGAGGAAGGCTGCCGTCGCCGCCTGATCCGGATCCTCGTCCTGCAACCAGAAAGCCAAAGTCGCGGCATAGACGGCGCTCAGCGTCGCGCGGCGCGTGTACCAGGAAAAATCGGCGGAGCTGTCGCCCGCGGCATGCCAGATGGCGCTGGCGGTGCGTGCCGCGCCACGGGCGGCGACCGGCAGGTTCCAGGGCAGCGCCAGCCGTGCCAGGGCCCGGCGCACCGCTTCGCGGTGCGGCGCCGCCTGTTCCAGCCGCAGCAGGATGAGGCGGCGGATGCGCGCGGGCGTCCGAAGCGCGGCGATATCCTCCCGCACCGCGGCTTCTTCCATCTCGCGATCGGCGAGGTCGAGCCAGGCCTCGATGGCGCCGATCGGGCCGGTCGGGAACAGCCAGGCCTCGCTCTCGGGGTCCTCGCCGATCGCGCGCAGCCCGGCCTGCAGTGCAATGCGGGTCCAGCCGAGCCTCGGCACCAGCGGCAAGGCGGCGCGAATCGCGGCGTCGCGCTCGGGGCTGCGCTCCACCGTCATCACTCGGCCTCCTGCGCGCGTGCAGCGTCGGCGGCGGCGCGGGCCAATTCCTCGGTAAAGCCGATCCGGCTGAGGTCGGTCATGCGGGACAGATAGAGGATGCCGTCCAGGTGGTCGTTCTCGTGCTGGATCACGCGGGCGCCGAGCCCTTCCGATTCCCCTTCCAGCAGCCGCCCTTCCAGGTCGAAGCCGCGGAAGCGGATGCGGCGGGCCCGCGGCACGGCACCGCGAATTCCGGGAATGGAGAGGCAACCCTCCCAGGCTTCCTCGATCTCCTCCCCCACCGCCGCGACCTCCGGGTTGATGAGCGCGACCGGATTGCCCGCGCCCGAGCGCCAAAGGAAAAGGCGCAAAGGCACATGCACCTGAGGTGCGGCCAGGCCGATGCCACCGGCGTCGTTCATGGTCTCGGCCATGTCGGCGACCAGGCGCCGGATCTCCGGCGCGGTCGGGTCCGGCACAGGGTCGGCGCGCCGGAGCAGCACGGGATGCCCCATGCGGGCGATCTTGAGGAGGGCCATGGCGGCGTCCGGAAGCCTCGGTCACAGTGCTGCTTCGCATGTAGAGCTTGAGAGTCCGCTTGGAAATGGATGCGGGGCGGTCTGTCGGGTCTTTTCCGTGCCTGCCGCGCCGGCCCGCCTCCGCCCCATTCCCCAGCGGACTCCGGAGGGGCTTTGCGCGAGGGCTTCCGGCGCGGCACGGCTTTATGCTAGACACCGCTTTCCCACGATTGAGCGGGCTCCACCTTGGCCAAGGCCGGGCGGACTGCCCGCCCTTTCGCGCTTGTCATTTCACCCGCAAACCGCAAGGAGGTTATGCCGCGTGCAGGTCGTCGTTCGTGACAACAATATCGATCAGGCGCTGAAGGCGCTGAAGAAGAAGCTGCAGCGTGAAGGCGTCTTCCGCGAGATGAAGCTCCGCCGCCACTACGAGAAGCCCTCCGAGCGCCGTGCGCGCGAGGCCGCCGAGGCTGTCCGCCGCGCCCGCAAGGTCGAGCGCAAGCGCCTGGAGCGCGAGGGCTTCTGAAGCCCGCTGCCCCGCGCCCTGGGCGCGGGGGCTGCTGCCACCGGATCCGGTGTTGATGACGCGGCGCGGGGATAGCCCCCGCGGTCCGCGTTTTTGCGTTGGCCGCACCTGGGCCCGGCGGACTTCACATTTCGGAAATACGGCCTGCGCCACAAGGGACTGCCTTACGGCGCGGAGCGCTAATGCCTGACCAGAGCGGCTTTGACGGGCGTGATCCGGCATCGTCAGACATGACGCTCCGGCGGGCCTGGGCGGTAACGTCACCGGCCTCCTTCTCCCTTCCGGCCTGGCTCGGCGAAGGCGCCGCCCGAATCGGCCGCGACGACATCACGGGCCTTGTCGACCGGCGCGGCTTCGGCATGGCGCTGACCGCCGCGGAGGCGCTGGTCGCGCAGCATGCCTGGCCGGGCTATGCCGTGCTGGCGCTCGATCTCGATCGCTTCAAGGCCGTGAATGACCGGCTGGGACACGCGGCAGGGGACCTCCTGCTGCGCGCCGCCGCCAGCCGCATCGCACGCGGCTTGCGCGGCGGCGACCTGGCGGCGCGCATTGGCGGGGACGAGTTCGCCGTGCTGCTGGCATCGCCGGTCACGGACGAGGTCGCCGGGGCCGTCGCATCGCGGCTGATCGACATGCTGGGACATCCCTTCATGCTGGGCGGCCGGACGGCGCTGATCGGCGCCAGCGCCGGCATCGCCCGGAGCGATGCGGCGGAGCAGCACGGCGCCGCGCTGCTGCGGCGGGCCGATCTCGCCCTGGTGCAGGCCAAGGCCGAAGGCCGCGCCCGATGGCGGGCCTTCGATGCCGGGATGCAGAGCCGCGTGGCGGCGCATCGCACGCTTGAGAATGATCTGCGCGACGCCGTGGTCCGTGGCGAGCTACGGCTGCGCTATCGGCCGTGGCATGACGCGGCCGGTACCCTCCGCGGCCAGGAAGCGCTGTTGGGCTGGGAGCGGCCGGGCCATGGGCTGCTGCAGCCGGCCGATTTCCTGCCGCTCGCCGAGGAGGCGGGGCTGGCGGGGCCGATCGGCGCCTGGATGCTTGCCACCGCCTGCCGGGATGCCATGCGCTGGTCCGACACCTCCTTGACGCTCACGGTCCGCGTCACTCAGGCGCAGCTCCTGGGCAGTGCGCTGGTCGCGGACGCGACGCGGGCGCTGCACGCCAGCGGCCTGCCGCCGGAGCGGCTGGAGATCGGCGTCGCCGAGGCCGCGCTGATGCGGGACGCCGACCTGGCCCTGCCGCAATTGCGGGCGCTGCGGGAGGGTCGCGTCCGCGTGGCGCTCTGCGACTTCGGCGCCGGGCATGGCTCCCTGAGGCTGCTCCGCGCCTTTCCGTTCAGCCGGACGACGATCGATAGCGGGCTCGCACAGGCCTTGGCGGGCGATCCGGCCGGCAAGGCGCTGTTGCATGCCCTCACGCTCATGGGCGGCGTCCAGGCCACCGATTGAGGGGTTGGCATGGGGGTTGCTGCCTTCGGGCACCCTGATACGTCAGGGTATCCCGATCGGAGCCTCGCCATGACCCGCACCGTTACCCTGCCTGCCCGGCCCGAGCCGCTCACCGTCGCCGTCGAGGAGACGGCGCTGATCATCGTGGACATGCAGAACGCCTACTGCTCGAAGGGCGGCTATCTCGATCTGGTGGGCTTCGACGTGTCCGGCGCCGCGCCGGTGATCGCGGAGGCGGCGCGCATCGCGGCCGCCTGCCGTGAAGCCGGGGTTCCCGTGATCTATCTCCAGAACGGCTTCGCGCCGGACCAGCGGGAGGTGGGCGGGCCGGCGGCGCCGGTCTGGCACAAGTCGAATGCGCTGAAGTTCATGCGCGCGAACGAGGCCTATGCCGGCAAGCTGATCACCCATGGCACCTGGGATTATGCGATCGTGTCCGAGCTGACGCCGGAGCCGGACGATATCCTGGTGCCGAAATCCCGCTATTCCGGCTTCGCCGGCACGGCGCTGGAGCAGATCCTGCAGGCCCGGCGGATCCGCACCCTGCTGGTCTGCGGGGTCGCCACCAATGTCTGCGTCGAGAGCACCATCCGCGACGCCTACCACCGCGAATTCTTCCCGGTGATGCTGACCGACGCGACCATGGCGGCGGGCCCCGGCGCGCAGGCGGCGACGGAATTCAACGTCGCCACCTTCTTCGGCTGGCTCAGCAGCGGCGCCGAGCTGCGCGCCGCGCTGATGCGCAACAGCCTTGAGCAGATCGACGGAAGGCCGCTCTAAAGAAGAGGGGCGGACCGTCGCCCCTCAGGCGGGTTCGCGGACAGATTCACTCCGTCGGGCGTTCCGCTCTGCGGCGATCTGCTCCGCGCGGGCCTCGTCGCTGCCATCGAGGAAGCGGGCAACCACGCCGGCGACGATCGCGCCCACCAGCGGCGCCACCCAGAACAGCCAGAGCTGCTGCAGCGCCCAACCGCCGACGAAAAGCGCGGGGCCGGTGCTGCGCGCCGGATTCACCGAGGTGTTGGTGACGGGGATGCTGATGAGATGGATCAGCACCAGCGCGAGGCCGATGGCAAGGCCCGCGAAACCCGGAGAGGCACGCACCGAGGTGGAGCCCAGGATCACCAGCAGGAAGAAGAAGGTCAGCACCGCCTCGGTGATGAAACCAGACACCATCGAATAGCCGCCCGGCGAATGCTCCGCGAAGCCGTTGGCGGCGAAGCCCGAGGCGACCAGGTCAAACCCGGCCTTGCCGCCGGCGATGCTGGCCAGCACCGCGGCGCCGGCGATGGCGCCCAGGACCTGCGCCACGATGTAGGGAATGGCCTGCCCGGCCGGGAAGCGGCCGCCCGCCACCAGCCCGACGGTCACCGCGGGGTTGAAATGGCCGCCCGAGATCGGACCGAAAGCATAGGCTCCGGTCACCACCGTGAGGCCGAAGGCCAGTGCGACGCCAGCAAAGCCAATGCCGAGCTGCGGAAAGGCTGCCGCCAGCACCGCGCTGCCGCAGCCGCCAAGAACCAGCCAGAGCGTGCCGAGGAATTCGGCAGTGAGCTTCCGTGACAAAGACGCCTCCGAAAAAATTAACGGAGCGATATAACTGCGGCCTTCCGCGTCGCTGTCGCACAATTCGGCGCGATCTGCGCTTTTTCTTCCAGTTGTGTTGCAACCATTCCTGGTGATGCCCGGAAACTCTACAGTCCAGCGGCAGTGCGCAACCGGGGGTGCAGCCACGAAAAAGGGGGCCGAGGCCCCCTTTTCCTTCATCAGTGCGGCCGGCGCAGGCTCAGCGCTGGAGCGCCTGCACGATCTCCTGTGTCACCTTCTTGGCGTCACCGAACAGCATCATGGTGTTCGGACGGAAGAACAGTTCATTGTCGACGCCGGCATAGCCGCTGGCCATGCCGCGCTTGACGAAGAACACCGTCTTGGCGCGCTCCACGTCCAGGATCGGCATGCCGTAGATCGGGCTCGCCTTGTCGGTCTTCGCCGCCGGGTTGGTCACGTCATTGGCCCCGATCACATAGGCGACGTCGGCTTCGGCGAATTCGGGGTTGATCTCCTCGAGCTCCTTCACCTCGTCATAGGGGACGTTCGCCTCGGCCAGCAGCACGTTCATGTGGCCGGGCATGCGGCCCGCGACCGGGTGGATGGCGTAGGAGACCTCCGCCCCCTCCTTCTTCAGGAGGTCCGCCATCTCGCGCAGCACCTGCTGGGCCTGGGCAACGGCCATGCCGTAGCCGGGCACCACGATGATCTTCTGCGCGTTCTTCATGATGTAGGCGGCATCCTCCGGGCTGCCGGCCTTCACCGGCACGCGATCGCCGGCCGCGGCATCGCCCGCCGCCGCCGTCCCGCCCGTGGTGCCGAAGCCGCCGAGCAGCACGTTGATGATGCTGCGGTTCATGCCCTTGCACATGATGTAGGACAGGATCGCGCCCGAGGCGCCGACCAGCGCGCCGGTCACCACCAGCAGGATATTGCCGACGGTGAAGCCGATGCCCGCCGCCGCCCAGCCGGAATAGCTGTTCAGCATCGAGACGACGACCGGCATGTCGGCGCCGCCGATCGGGATGATCAGCAGGAAGCCGAGTGCGAAGGCGAGCAGCGCGATCAGCCAGAACAGCACGGCGTTGCCGGTCGCGACGAAGGCGATCACCAGCACCAGCAGCAGGATGCCGAGGCCGAGGTTCAGCCAGTGCTGGCCCTGGAACAGGATCGGCGCACCGGACATGCGCCCGTCGAGCTTGGCGAAGGCGATCACCGAGCCCGAGAAGGTCACGGCGCCGATCGCGAGGCCGAGCGACATCTCGACCAGCGATCCGCCATGGATATGGCCGTAGGTGCCGATCCCGAAGCTCTCGGGCGCGTAGAAGGCGGCAGCCGCGACGAAAACCGCGGCCATGCCGACCAGGGAGTGGAAGGCCGCGACGAGCTGGGGCAGCGCCGTCATCTGGATGCGGCTGGCCACGAAGACGCCGATCGAGCCGCCGATCACGAGGCCGGCGATCACCAGCGCGATGCCGCCGCCGCCCATGCCGGGATGCAGCAGCGTCGCCAGGATGGCGATTGCCATGCCGATCATGCCGAAGACATTGCCGCGGCGGGAGGTCTCGGGGTGGCTCAGCCCGCGCAGCGCCAGGATGAAGAGGACCGAGGCGACGAGGTAGGCGAGCGTCGAAAGCGTGGTCGCCATGGCGCGTCAGCCCTTCTTCCGGAACATCGCGAGCATGCGGCGGGTGACCGTGAAGCCGCCGAAGATGTTCACCGAGGCGAGGGTGACCGCCAGGAAGCCAAAGATCTTGGCGGCGATGCCGTCGGAGAGGCCGGTCGCGAGGATCGCGCCCACCACGATGACGGAGGAGATCGCGTTGGTGACGCCCATCAGCGGCGAATGCAGCGCGGGCGTCACGCTCCACACCACGTAGTAGCCGACGAAGCAGGCCATCAGGAAGATGGTCAGCAGATAGAGGAAGGGCTCGGCGGCCGCGGCGATCGGGGCCGCCGCCTCGGCGGCGCGGCGCGCCGCTTCGGCGAGATCGAGCGCGCGGTTGGCCGCCGCCGTCGCCTGGTTGGCGAGGTCAGTCGCGTTCATTCTTGATCTCCCTCAGGCCGCCGCGGCGGGCGCGAATTGCGGGTGCACGACGGCGCCGGCGCGGGTCAGCGCGGTGCCCTTCACGATGTCGTCCTCGGGCGAAAGCTTCGGCGCCTGCGCCTCCTTGTCCCAGAAGGTGGTCAGGAACGTGAGCAGGTTGCGCGCATAGAGTGCCGAGGCCGCCGCCGGAATCCGCCCCGGCCAATTGCGGTAGCCGAGGACGGTCACGCCATTCGCCGTGATCACCGCATCGCCCGGCACGGTCGCCGCGACATTGCCGCCGGCATCGGACGCGATGTCCACGATCACGCTGCCGGGCTTCATGGAGGCGACCATCTCCGCCGTCACCAGGGTCGGTGCGCGGCGGCCTTGCACCAGCGCGGTGGTGACGACGACGTCCTGCTTGGCGATATGGGTTGCCACCACCTCGGCCTGCTTGGCGTAGAAAGCGGGCGAGAGCTGTTTGGCGTAGCCGCCGGCGGTCTGAGCAGCGCGGCTCTCCTCATCCTCGTAGCCGACGAAGCTGGCGCCGAGGGACTTGATCTCCTCCTTCGCGGCGGGGCGCACATCGGTGGCGCTGACCCGGCCGCCGAGGCGGCGCGCGGTCGCGATCGCCTGCAGCCCGGCGACGCCGGCGCCCATGATAAAGACATTCGCCGCCGGGATGGTGCCGGCCGCGGTCATCAGCATCGGGAAGCCGCGGTCGAAGGTCGTCGCCGCCTCGACCACCGCGCGGTAGCCGGCGAGGTTCGCCTGGGAGGAGAGCACGTCCATCGACTGCGCGCGGGTGATACGCGGCAACAGCTCCATCGCATGCGCCTCGATGCCGCGCTCGGCATAGGCCGCCGCGGCGGCGGCATCGGCGCCGAGGGTACCGATCAGGATGGCCCCGCGCGGGATCAGGGACAGCTCATCGACCTCCCCTTCCCCGGCGCCGAGGGGTGCGCGCACCTTCAGCACGATGCCGGCGCCGGCGAGCGCCGCGGCGGCATCGGGCGCGATCTCCGCTCCCGCTTCGGCATAGGCGGCATCGATGAAGCCGGAGGTGCGGCCGGCGCCGGCCTCCACCGCAACCGTGGTGCCGAGGCCGATGAGCTTCTTCACCGTCTCCGGCGTCGCGGCGACGCGGGTCTCGCCCGCCCGCCGCTCCTTGAGCACCGCAACCCGCATCCGACATCACCCCCTGGCTAGGGAACCTTGTTACGCGAAGCCGGGGTGGCACCAAGCACAAGGGCCGTCCGGCGGCAAGCGCGGAGGCGTGACCCCGGCGCGCGGCGCCAGGACCGAGCCGCCTGTCGACACCGAAGCGCCCCTCCGACGGGGGGCCGGTCCCGCCGGGACCGATCAGCCGGCTGCGGCCGGAACCCCCGCTTCCGCCAGCGCCGCCACCTGGCGCTCCGCGAGGGTGTCCTCGGAGAAATCCGCGACCAGCTCCTGGAACAGCCGGTGCCAATTCACCTCCGCCCGCAGACGCAGGAAGACGCTGCCGAGGCCGATCGCGGCGCGATCCATCAGCGGGAATTCGCGCGGCACCCGCACCGGCCCTGTCCGCTGCAGGCCCTCATGCACCTTCTCCGCGATCTTGCGGCCATAGGCGAGGTCCGGACTCTCCTGGATCGGCCGCACGCGGTCGTCGAGCAGCGGTTCGTAGAGGAACTGCGCCCAGAGGCTCAGCACTTCCCGCGTCTCGCGCTTCAGGTCGCCGAAGCCCCAGATGCGGTAGGCCTCGGCCGCCTTGTCGTCGTCGCCGTCGCGCACTGCCTCGTAGAGCATGATGACACCGCCCACGAAACGCGGCGGGAAGACGCGGATGGTGCCGTAATCCAGCAGGTTGATGCCGAAGCCGTCATTCTCCGGCGCATCGGCATGGACCTGGTAATTGCCGAGATGCGGGTCGCCATGGATGATGCCGTAGCGGTAGAACGGCACGTACCAGGCGCGGAACAGGGCGCGCGCATAAGCGTTGCGCTCCTCAAGCGGCGCATCCTCCTCGAGCCGCGCCTGGATGGGACGGCCTTCGAGCCAGGTCATGGTCAGCAGCCGCTCCGTGGTCAGCGCCTCGACCGGCCGGGGCACGCGCACGCCGGGGACGCCGGCGAGCATCGCGCCATAGAGCCGCATCTGCGCGGCCTCCCGCATATAGTCGAGTTCCTCGCGCAGACGCTCGGCGAGCTCGGCATAGACATCCTCGTGCTGGAGGGTGCTGTCCATGCGCTTGTAGACATTCATCGCGAGCCTGAGCTGCCTGAGATCGGCATCCACCACGCTCGCCATGTCCGGGTATTGCAGCTTGCAGGCGACATCGGTGCCATCCGGCAGCCGCGCGCGATGCACCTGGCCGAGCGAAGCGGCCGCCGCCGCCACCTGCCCGAACTCCGCGTAGCGGGACTGCCATGCGGGCCCGAGCTCGGACTGCATGCGCCGGCGCACGAAGGCCCAGCCCATCGGCGGCGCATTGGCCTGCAAGGTCGCGAGCTCGCGCGCGTATTCCTCCGGCAACATGCCGGGTACGGTCGAGAGGAACTGCGCCACCTTCATCATCGGGCCCTTGAGCCCGCCGAGGATGGTCTTCAGGTCCTCCGCATGCGCCGCCTTGTCGGTCTTGATGCCGAGGAAGCGCTGCCCCGCGACCCGCGCCGCGATGCCGCCGACGGCGCCCGAGGTGCGCGCCATCCGGCGGATCTCGCCGAAGAGGCCGCTGCGCTCCTCAGCCACCGTCGGACGCCAACTCGTCGATGAAGCCCGAGATCACGTCGAGCCCCTTCATCCAGAAGGATGGGTCCGACGCATCCAGGCCGAAGGGCGCCAGCAGCTCCTGGTGGCGGAGCGTGCCGCCGGCGCGAAGCATGTCGAGGTACTTCGCCTGGAAATTCGGCACGGTGCCCTCGTGGTAGACGCCATAGAGCGCGTTCACCAGGCAATCCCCGAAGGCATAGGCGTAGACATAGAAGGGCGAGTGGATGAAGTGCGGGATATACGCCCAGTAGACGCTGTAGTCGGGCGTGAACTCGAAGGCCGGGCCGAGGCTCTCGGTCTGGATCTGCATCCAGATCTCGCCGATGCGCTCGTGGCTGAGCTCGCCCTTGCGGCGCTCCTCGTGCAGCAGGGTCTCGAAGCGGTAGAAGGCGATCTGGCGGACCACCGTGTTCAGCATGTCCTCGACCTTGCCGGCCAGCATCAGCCGCCGCCGCTTCGGATCCTGCTCGGCATCGAGCACGGCGCGGAAGGTCAGCATCTCGCCGAAGACAGAGGCGGTCTCGGCCAAGGTCAGGGGCGTCGAGGACATCAGGTAGCCCTGCTCCGCCGCCAGCACCTGGTGCACGCCATGGCCGAGCTCATGGGCGAGCGTCATCACGTCGCGCGCGCGACCGTGGTAGTTCAGCAGCAGATAGGGATGCGCCGAGGGCACCGTCGGATGCGCGAAGGCGCCGGAAGCCTTTCCCGGCCGCAGCGCCGCATCGATCCAGGGCTTGTCGAAGAAGCGCCTGCCGATCGCCGCGAGATCCGGGCTGAAGGCGGCGTAGCTGGTCAGCACCCGCTCGGTCGCCGCATCCCAGGGGATCAGCGCATCATCCTCATCCGGCAGCGGCGCGTTGCGGTCCCAGTGCTGCAGCTTCTCGAGCCCAAGCCACTTGGCCTTCATCGCGTAGTAGCGGTGCGACAGGCGCGGATAGCTGTCCCGCACCGCGGTGACGAGGGCATCGACCACCTCGTCCTCGACCATGTTGGCGCGATTGCGGGAGGAGCCGGGGCGCGGATAGCGGCGCCAGCCGTCCACGATCTCCTTGTCCTTGGCCAGCGTGTTGGTGATCAGCGAGAACAGGCGCACCCGATCGCCGAAAGCGGCCGAGACGCCCTCCGCCGCCGCCGCGCGCACCGCACGGTCGCGGTCCGACAGCTTGTTGAGCGCGGCCGAGACCGTCTGCTCCTCGCCGGCCACCGCCACCTTCATGGTGGCGACGGTCTCGTCGAACAGGCGGTTCCAGGCGCTCCTGCCCGTCACCTCCTTCTCGTGCAGCAGCTTCTCGGCCTCGTCGGAGAGCTGGTGCGGGCGGAAGACGCGCAGGTCGCGCAGCCAGGGCTGCCAGCGCGCCAGCGCCGCGCTGCCGGCGAGCTTGCCCTCGAGTGCCGCATCCTCCAGCCGGTTCAGCTCCAGCGTGAAGAAGATCATGCGCGAGGAGATCGTGGTGATCCGCTCCTGCATGGACTGGTAGAAGCGCCCGTTCGCGGCGTCCTGCGCATCGCCGGAGAAGATGAGCTGCGCGTAGCTGATGGCGCGGCCCAGCACCTCCTCCATCCGCTCGTATTCCGCGATCGCGGCGGCCAGCGCATCGCCCGTGAGGGTCGCGAGCTTGCCGGCATGGGCGGCCTCGAAGGCACGCGCCTCGGCCTCCACCCGGTCGAGATCGGCCTTCAGGCGCGGATCGTCCGGCGCGGCATAGAGGTCGGAGAGGTCCCAGACCGGAAGCGGTGGCTGCGCGTCGCCGGCGGCGTCGAGCGGGGAACGGGTGAGGCGGGGCGCGGAATGCTGGGTCACGAGTTCCATATAGAGCGCTGAGCGCCGCGGCCAAGCTGCCGTGACGGCCGGTGCCGGCCCGGCGCGGATTGTCATCCGCCCGCCACCCGCCGGATTTGTTACGAGGGCGGAATTCGCCCCTCGGCCGAATTCCGCCCCGCCACGATCTGCTCTAGACGGCGCCGTCCGGGAAACGTCACGGGGACGACATGCCTTATTCGCGGGGCGACTGGCCCACCCTGCCGGCCATGATGCTGGCGCGCGCCCGGGCCTGGGGGCCGAAGCCGCTGTTCCGTTATTGGCGGGGCAGCGCCTGGCAACGGCTGTCCTGGGGCGAATTCGCCCAGCAGGTGGCGGCCCTCGCCGGATTCCTCCGCGCCCAGGGCGTGGCGCCGGGCGACCGGGTGCTGCTGGTGTCCGAGAACCGGCCGGAATTCCCCGTCTCCGACACCGCGATCATGGCGATCGGCGCGGTGACGGTGCCGACCTACACCACCAACACCACCGCCGACCACGCCCATATCAAGGGCGATTCCGGCGCGCGTGCCGCCATCGTCTCTAACCGCCGCCTGGCCGAGCGGGTGCTGGAGGCAGCGGCCGCGACTGGCGGGCTCGACCTGCTGATCGTGATGGAAGATCCGCCACAGACCGAAGGTATCGCTACCTTCCATTGGGCCGAGGCGATCGCGGTGCCGGGCGATCCCCTGATGCTGGAGGCGGAGGCCGAGCAGGCCTCCCGCGAATCCCTCGCCTGCCTGATCTACACCTCCGGCACCGGCGGGCAGCCCAAGGGGGTGATGCTGCCGCACCGGGCGCTGCTGGCCAATCGGGACGGCGTGATCCCGCTGGCCCAGCGCCTTGGCTTCGACGGCAAGCCCTACCTCTCCTTCCTCCCGCTCTCGCACAGCTACGAGCATACGGTGGGCGGCTTCCTGCTGCCTTCGGTCGGGATGGAAGTGGTCTATTCGCGCGGTGCCGACCGCCTGGCGCAGGAATTCACCGAGATCGCGCCCGCCGTCGTCACCGCGGTGCCGCGCCTCTTCGAGGTGCTGCGCGCGCGCATGCTGGCCCAGGTCGAGAAGGATGGCGGGCTGAAGCGGCACCTGTTCGAGCGCACGCTGACGCTCGGGCTGCGGCGCCTGGACGGGCCGCCGCTCGGCCTGATCGAGCGCGTCCAGGATGCGATCCTGGACCGGCTGGTGCGCAGCAAGGTCAGGGCGCGCTTCGGCGGGCGGCTGCAGGCGCTGGTCTCGGGCGGCGCGCGGCTCGACCCGGAGCTCGGTGGCTTCTTCATCGCGCTCGGCCTGCCGGTGCTGCAGGGCTACGGCCAGAGCGAAGCGGGCCCGGTCATCAGCGTCAACCTGCCCTGGGCGAACCGGCGGGAGACGGTGGGGCCGCCGCTTGCCGGCGTCGAGGCCCGGATCGCCCCGGATGGCGAGGTGCTGGTGCGCGGCGACCTGGTCATGCTTGGCTACTGGGGCGCCCCGGCGGCGACCGAGGCGGCGCTGCAGGCGCTGCCGGGCGATCCAGATCCGCGGCCCTGGCTGCACACCGGCGATGTCGGCGCGCTGGATGATGGCTATCTCCGCATCACCGACCGCAAGCGCGACTTCATCAAGACGCTGGGTGGCGACATGGTGAGCCCGGCCAAGGTCGAGGGCCTGCTGATGGCGGAACCCGAGATCGCCCAGGCCGTCATCGCCGGCGAGGGCAGGTCCGCGATCGTCGCGCTGGTGGTCCCGACCGAGGGGCAGGAGAGCAGCGTCGCCGCCGCGATCGAGCGCGTGAACACCCGGCTTTCGACCATCGAGCGCATCCGCCGCTTCGCCGCCGTCTCCCCCTTCACAGTGGAGGACGGCACCCTGACGCCGACCATGAAGGTCAAGCGCCGCATCGTCCTGGACCGCAACGCGCCGCTGGTCGAGAGCCTGCAGAAGGCTTGATTTGTCCTCAATCGCCGGCGCCGGCATCGCCGGCTTGGCTTCCGCGCTGTCAGGGCGCGCCGGCGGGTAAGGTCAGTCGCGCGCGGGGCCGCGTTCGCGGCCCCGGGGCATCGCTGCGCTCGCCCCGCAGAAGCCGATGGCGGCCTCCGGCCGCGGGGATGACCCCGGCTTGGCACGGCGACGTCGGACGGGTCAGGCGGCCGAACCGCACACGCCGCTCGACACCGCGGCGCGCGACGCTCGCAGGCCTCCTGCCTGCCAGCGCCGGCCCTGCCCTTGCCCTCCCCTGCGCAAGGGGGGAGCATGCGCGAGACTGGACAGGGTGAGGAAGCACGGATGGACGCGCTCGCAGGGCTATGGCGGCAGGCGGGGCTCGATGCCCGCGCGCTGGATGCGGTGACGCTGACCGGCGCCGACCCGATCCTGCCCTCCGGCTTCAAGGTCGGAACCGCGGCGCAGGCGACCATCGCCGCGTCGGGCCTGGCCGCCGCCGAGATCCATCGCCGCCGCGGCGGCCCCGCCCAGCGCGTCTCCGTCGCCATGCGCGACGCCGCCATCGAGTTCCGCTCCGAGCATTACTGCGCGGTGAACGGCCAGACCCGTGGCGATGGCTGGGACAGCATCGCCGGCCTCTACCCGACCGGGGATGGCGGCTTCGTCCGCCTGCACACCAATTTTCCGCATCACCGCGCCGGCGTGCTGAAGCTGCTCGGCTGCGCCGGCGAGCGCGAAGCGGTTGCCGCCGCGCTGATGCAATGGGACGCGGTCGCTTTCGAGACCGCCGCCGCCGAGGCCGGCATGGCGGTCTCCGCCGCGCGCGACTTCGCCGCCTGGGACGCGCATCCGCAGGGACAGGCGGTCGCCACTTTGCCGCCGCTGGTGATCGAGCGCATCGGCGACGCACCGCCGCGCCCGCTGCCGCCGCTGGCCGAGCGCCCGCTCGCCGGCATCCGCGTGCTGGACCTGACGCGGGTGATCGCGGGGCCGGTCGCCGGCCGGACGCTGGCCGCCCATGGCGCCGACGTGCTGCACGTCACTGCGCCGCACCTGCCGAGCCTGACCGCGCTCGTCATCGACACTGGCCGCGGCAAGCGCTGCGCCGCGCTCGACCTCCGCGACCCCGACCAGAAGGCGCGCATGGAAGGGCTGGCGCGCGGCGCGGATGTCTTCCTGCAGGGCTACCGCCCGGGGGCGCTGGCCGGGCTCGGATTCGGGCCCGAGCAACTCGCCGCGATGAACCCGGGCATCGTCTGCGTCTCGCTCTCCGCCTATGGCCACCGCGGGCCCTGGGCCGGGCGGCACGGCTTCGATTCGCTGACCCAGACCGCGACCGGCATCAACTGGGCCGAGGCGCGGGCTGCCGGCGAGGTGAAGCCGCGGGTGCTGCCCTGCCAGGTGCTGGACCATGGCTCCGGCTACCTGCTGGCGCTCGGCGCCATGGCGGCGCTGATGCGGCGCGCAGAGGAAGGCGGGTCCTGGCTGGTGCGGGTCTGCCTCGCCGGCACCGGCCACTGGATGCGCGGCCTCGGCCCGCAGCCCGACGGCATGGCGACGCCGGATATCGGGGAGGATCAGGTCCATGACCGGCTGGAGGAGAGCCGGAGCGGCTTCGGTCCGCTGGTCGCGGTGAAGCACGCGGCGGTGCTGGAGCGGACGCCCGCGCATTGGGCGCTGCCGTCGATGCCGCTCGGCAGCCACACTGCGGAATGGGCATCCTGACGGTCGTTGAAGCGCCCGCCCCGCCTGCCTATCATCCAGGCATGAGCAGCAGCCTGAAGACGCAAGCCGCCCGCCCCGCACCGAAGCGGCCCGCCGCTTCGAAGAAGGCGGTCAGCGCCCGGCGCAGGGTGCCGACGGATGCCGAGCTCCGCGCCGAGATCCGGCGCCTGAAGCGCGCCATCGACGCCAATCTCGACGAGATCGAACGCAATCTGAAGCTCTGATCCGCCGTGGGCCTGCTGGCGGATATCGCGACGCTCTTCGCCTCGGTGCATCGGCTGACCGAGGCCGAGAAGGCGCTGTCGCGCCATGGCGCCGAGATGCGCGCGGCACATGAGGCGCTGCGGGCCGAGATCGCCGGCCTGTCGGAACGCATCGCCCGCATCGAGCAGCGCCTCGACGACCAGGCGGGGGTGACCGCGGCGACGGCGCGGGAAGCCGCCTCCGGCGCCGTGGCCGGGGCGCTCGCCGCGCTCGGCGAGAGGCTGGTCCGGCTGGAGCTGGCGGCTCCGCCGCCGGCATCGCGGCGGGGCCGCGCCCTGCCGCCGCCCGCAGAGGAGTGAGCCGGCCCGCGATCCGGCCCGCCCTCCGGAAATCTAACGCTTTTCTAATCCGTATCCGGCACTCTGACGGTTGATCCCGGGACAGGGAGAGCACGGGAATGGCGAGCGAAGGGAGCGAGCGGCGGCAGCGAGCGCGCCCGGCCTTGTCGCTGCGGCCCCCGCAGCCGCTCCCCACACCCCCGGCCGACCCGGCCGCGCTTTCCACGGCCGATCTCGAGACCCGCATGCTCAGGCTGGAGACCGCGCTCGAGCGCATGTCGCATGGGGTCTGCTTCTTCGACGGCCAGCAACGCCTGATCCTCGCCAACCAGCGCTATGCGGAGCTCTACGACCTGGCGCCGGAGAGCATCCGGCCGGGCATGATGCTGCGGGAGGTCATCGACCTCCGCTTCCAGGCCGGCAGCTTCCCGGAAATGACCCCGGAGGAATACTGGGTCTGGCGCAAGGAAGTCGCCACCCGCAACGAGCCCTCCGAGAGCGTGGTCGAGATGCGGAACGGCCGGACCATCGTCATCAAGCATCAGCCCATGCCGGATGGCGGCTGGGTCGCGACGCATGAGGACATCACGGAGCAGCAGCGCAGCGCCGCGCGGATCGCCCATATGGCGCATCACGACGCCCTCACCGGCCTCGCGAACCGGGTGCTGTTCCGCCAGGCGCTCGAGGATGCCTGCATGCCGGGTGCCGCCGAGGCGGGACCTGCCCTGCTCTGCATCGACCTCGACCGGTTCAAGCACGTCAACGACACGCTCGGGCATCTCCATGGCGATCTCCTGCTGCGGGCGGTCGCCGGGCGGCTGCAGTCACTGGCGGTGGAGGGCGACACCATCGCCCGGCTGGGCGGGGACGAATTCGCCATCATCCGCAGGCGGTCGGGCGCATCCGATGCCGCCGACCTCGCCCGAAGCATCATCGATGCCCTCGGCCAGTGCTTCGAGCTGGATGGCAACCGTGCCAACATCGGCGCGAGCGTCGGCATCGCGCTGGCATCCGGCGACGGCCCGGGCCCGGATGCGCTGCTCCATGATGCCGATGTCGCCCTCTACCAGGCCAAGGCCGCCGGGCGCGGCTCCTACCGCTTCTTCGAGGCGGAGACGAATCTGCGCATGCAGGTGCGGCACAGCCTGGAGCACGACCTGCACCGGGCGCTCGACGAGGGTGCGCTGGAACTCCACTACCAGCCGCTGGTGGCGGTGCCGGACCGGCAGATCCTTGGCTTCGAGGCCCTGCTCCGTTGGCGGCATCCGGAGCGCGGCATGATCATGCCGCAGACCTTCATCCCGCTGGCGGAAGCCGCCGGCCTGATCGTGCCGATCGGCGATTGGGCGATCCGCACCGCCTGCGCAGAGCTCGCCAGCCTCCCCGGCCGGCCGAAGCTGTCGGTCAACGTCTCCCCCCTGCAGCTCACAGCCCGCTTCCCGGCCAGCGTCGCCGCGGCCCTGAAGGCCGCCGGCCTCGAGCCCGCGCGGCTCGAGCTCGAGATCACGGAGACCGCGATGCTGCGAGAGACGGAGGCGACGCTGACCGTCCTGCACGGCCTGCGCAACCTTGGCGTCGGCATCGCCATGGATGATTTCGGAACCGGCTTCTCCTCGCTCAGCGCCCTGAAGCGCTTCCCGTTCACCCGGGTCAAGATCGACCAGGTCTTCGTCCGCAACCTGGGCGAGGTGCCGGAAAGCGCGTCCCTGCTCCGGGCGATCGTCGAGCTCTGCAAGGTGCTGCGGATGGCGACCACCACCGAAGGCATCGAGACGGAGGAGCAGTTCGCAGCCGTCGCCGCGAGCGGCAGCACGGAGGCGCAGGGCTACCTGTTCGGCCGTCCAATGCCGATCCGCCAGGCCACGCTGCTCCTGGAGCGTGATGACTTGAGGCCGACGGGCCGAAAACTCTGAATCACGAGGTCAGGCAAAAGACCGGCCGCAGGCGGGCCAGGCTCGACCTACATCCCGAGCGCGCGGCGGTAGAGGTCGAGCAGCGTCTCCATCTCCTCCACATCGGCCGGCTCCTGCTTGCGGATGCGGATCACCTGCCGGATCACCTTCACGTCGAAGCCGGCGCTCTTGGCCTCGGCATAGATGTCCTTGATGTCGTCGCCGAGGGCCTTGCGCTCCTCCTCCAGACGCTCGATGCGCTCGATGATCGAGCGCAGCCGGTCGGCCGCGATGCCGCCGACGTCGCTATCCTGGTTCTTCTCGGCGGTCTCGGACATGGGGCTACTCCTCGAAGCTGGGGGCGCGGGTCTAGCCCGGCGCGGCCCCCGGCTCAATGCCCGTGCCCGGATTTGGCGAAGGCGGCCTTCTGGTCCGGGCTGGCCTCCTTCTGATGCTTCGCCTGCCATTCCTTGTAAGGCATGCCGTAGACGATCTCCCGCGCCTCCGGGTCGGTCAGCGGCACGGACCGCGCCTCGGCCGCTTCCCGGTACCAGCGCGACAGGCAGTTCCGGCAGAAGCCCGCGAGGTTCATCAGATCGATGTTCTGCACATCGCTCCGTTCCCTGAGGTGCTCGACCAGGCGACGGAAGGCGGCGGCTTCCAGTTCGGTGCGGGTGGCTGCGTCGATCTCGGGCATGGGCGGGCTCTCCCTTGTGCGTTGAGCGGCCGATTCAGGCCTCCGGGCCATTCGGCCCTCCGGCCATCGGGCGCTTTTCGTCGGGCGATAGATGGTCCACGGCGCGGCGCTTCGCCATAGTGGCACCGAACACGGAGGAAGCGATGGGGTGGAGTGACGAGGCGGCGCGGGCGGTGCTGGGGCGGGTCTTCGATGCCGCGGTGAAGGCGGCCGATCCGCGTGCCGTGCTGGCGGTCCACCTGCCGGAGAAGCCCGCGGGCGGCCGCGTCATCGTGCTTGGCGCCGGGAAATCGGCGGCGCTGATGGCCCAGGCGGTCGAAGCGGCCTGGCCGGACCTGCCGCTCTCCGGCCTTGTCGTCACCCGCTACGGCCATGCGGTGCCGACGGAGCGGATCGAAGTCGCGGAATCCTCCCACCCCGTCCCAGACGAGGCCGGCGCCGCTGCCGCGGCGCGCCTGCTGGCGCTCGCAGGGGAGGCACGCGAAGGCGACCTGGTGCTGTTCCTGGTCTCGGGCGGCGGGTCGTCGCTGATCACCCTGCCGGCGCCGGGGCTGACGCTCGAGGAGCTGAAGGCGGTGAACCGCGCCCTGCTCGCCTCCGGTGCCACCATCCATGAGATGAACGTGATCCGCCGCCATCTCTCGGCGATCTCAGGCGGGCGGCTGGCGGCGGCGGCGCATCCGGCTGTCGTGGTGACGCTCGCGATCTCGGACGTGCCCGGCGATGACCCGGCGGTCATCGCCTCCGGCCCTACCGTCCCCGATCCCTCGACCTTCGCGGAGGCACGCGCCCTGGTCGCGCATTACCGCATGGCGCTGCCGCCGGCCGCTGCGGCCCATCTCGCCGCGGCGGCCGAGGAGACGCCGAAGCCCGGCGACCCACGCCTCGGCACCCCCGACTACCGCTTCATCGCGACGCCGCAGATGGCGCTGCTGGCCGCGGCCACGGAGGCCCGCGCCTCCGGCCTCACGCCGCTGATCCTGGGCGATGCGCTGGAGGGGGAGGCACGCGGCCTCGGCCTGGCGCTCGCCGGCATCGCGCGGGCGGTCCGCGCGCATGGCCACCCCCTGCCCGCGCCCTGCCTGCTGCTCTCGGGCGGCGAGACCACGGTCACGATCGGCCCGGACGGCGCTGGGCGTGGCGGGCGCAACACCGAATGCCTGCTCGGCCTGGCGGTCGCGCTGGAGGGGATACCCGGCATCTGGGCGCTGATGGGCGACACCGACGGCATCGACGGCACCGAGGATGCGGCAGGCGCCGTCGCGGCGCCGGACAGCCTGGCCCGGGCGCGGGCGGCGGGGCTCGATCCGCGTGCGGTGCTGGCGAAGCATGACAGCTACGGATTGTTCGCCGCGATCGGCGACCTGGTGCGCACCGGGCCGACCCTGACCAATGTCAATGATCTCAGGGCCGTATTGGTAACTTAACAAAAGTAAGAAACAAAACCATCATTGGGGGATTCGCTTATGTCGATTAAGATAAGCCCATGCGCGATCCCTCCCTCCGTGATCCGGCCCTTGAGGCCATCCTCGGCCAGCGCGGCGCGGTCACCCGCATCGCCCAGGGCCTCGGCATCTCCACCGCCGCCGTCTCGCAATGGCGTCGGGTGCCCGACGACCGGGTGCTCGAGGTGGCCCGTATCCTCGGCGTCACGCCCCAGGACGTCCGCCCCGACCTCGCCCCGGAGGATGCCGAACAGGCCGCCCAGAACCCGCGCCCGGCGCCCCGCTTCGAAGGCGTCGCCCGCATGAGCGGTCGCATCCCGATGCGGCGTCACCGCCGCACCAAGATGATCGCGACCCTCGGCCCCGCCTCCTCCACCCCCGAGATCATCGAGCGCCTCTACCGCGCCGGCGCCGACGTCTTCCGCCTCAACTTCTCCCACGGCTCCCATGAGGACCACGCGGCCCGCATCGCCATCATCCGGGAGGTGGAAGCCAAGGTTGGCCGCCCGATCGGCATCCTGGCCGACGTCCAGGGCCCGAAGCTCCGCGTCGGCCGCTTCGCCGGCAGCCGCGTGCATCTGCAGACCGGCAAGCCCTTCCGCCTCGATCTCAATCCGACGCCGGGCGATGCGACCCGGGTGCAGCTTCCGCATCCCGAGATCATCAGTGCGGCGCAGATCGGCACCACCCTGCTGCTGGATGACGGCAAGCTCCGGCTCCGCGTCCTCCGCAAGCGGGAGGATCACCTGGAAACCGAGGTGGTGGTCGGCGGCCCCCTCTCCGACCGCAAGGGCGTCAATGTCCCGGACGTGGTGCTGCCGATCCCGGCGCTGACCGTGAAGGACCGCGAGGACCTGGCCTTCGTGCTGGAGCAGGGCGTCGAATATATCGGCCTCTCCTTCGTGCAGCGACCGGAGGACGTGGCCGAGGCCCAGGCGATCGCCGCCGGCCGCGCCTGGATCATGGTGAAGATGGAGAAGCCGCAGGCGGTCGAGAATCTCGACGGCATCCTGGCCCTGGCCGATTGCGTGATGGTCGCGCGCGGCGATCTTGGCGTCGAATGCCCGCCGGAGGAGGTGCCGCTGATCCAGAAGCGCATCGTCCGCGCCGCGCGCGCCCTCGGCAAGCCGGTGGTGGTCGCGACCCAGATGCTGGAGAGCATGATCACCGCCCCGGCGCCGACCCGCGCCGAAGCCTCGGACGTTGCGACCGCGGTGTTCGACGGCGCCGACGCGGTGATGCTCTCGGCCGAGACCGCCGCCGGCCAGTACCCTTATGAGGCGGTCAACATGATGGACCGCATCGTCGCCCGGGTGGAGCAGGACCCGGATTGGCGCGCCCAGACCGATGCGCGCCGGCCGGTGCCGGAGCATTCCTCGGCCGGCGCGATCGCGACCGCGGCGCGCCAGGTGGCGGATACCATCGGCGCGGAGGCGATCGCGACCTTCTCCTCGACCGGCTCCACCACGCTCCGCGTTGCGCGGGAACGCCCGGCCTCGCCGATCCTCGGCCTGACCGCGAGCGAGACGACGGCGCGGCGCATGGCGGTGATCTGGGGCGTCCACCCGCTGGTGGTGAACGAGATCCATTCGATGACGGAGATGGTCGCCCGCGCCTGCCGGGCTGCCCAGGCGGAAGGCTTCGCCACCGCGGGCGACGAGGTGGTGGTGACGGCGGGCGTGCCCTTCGGCACGCCGGGCACCACCAACGCGCTCCGCGTCGCGACCGTGAAGTAGTCCCGCTCCGGGCTGATCAACTGGGCGAACGGCCGAAGGTCATGCGCCAGTAGCCGATCGTGCAGGCGATCCACTGCGGCATGTTGGGCGCGGTCTGTAGGGAGGCCACGGATCCCGCCAGTTCCTCGGCGGTCGCGCCCAGCGATGGAGCGCCGGAGGCGCGCATCACCTTGGCACCGAGCGCGGCGCATTGGCCGGCCCGCATTTCCATCAGCAGCGGCACCGCAAACACCACGCCGGCCGCCACGAGAAGCCACAGGATAATCCGGCCCATTCTTCGCCCTTGCATGTGACTGGCTGCGTCTCAGCCTAGAGCAGATCTCGGTGTGCCGGAATCACGTGACCGGGTGCCGATGCCGCAATCCTGATCAGGCGGCCGCTTTGCCCGCCGCCTGCCGCTCCTTCGCCAGCAGCTCGCGCTTGCGCTCGACGCCCCAGCGGTAGCCGGTCAGGTCGCCATTCTTGCCGACCACCCGATGGCAGGGAATCGCGAGGCCGACCGGGTTGCGGGCGCAGGCGCGCGCCACCGCGCGGGTCGCATCCGGCCGGCCGAGGCTGGCCGCGAATTCGGCATAATGCCGGGTCTCGCCGAAGGGGATGCGAGCCAGCCCCTCCCAGACCTGGCGCTGGAAGGCGGTGCCGCGCAGGTCGAGCGGCAGCGCGAGCGCCGCCCGCGGCTCCTCGATGAAGGCAACCACCTGCTGCACGATGGCAGCGAGCGCGGCATCGGCGGGCTCGATCCGGGCGCGAGGGAAGCGCGACGCCAGATCGCCGCGCAGCGCGTCCTCTCCCTCCCCGAAGCCGATGAAGCAGACGCCCTTGCCGGTGGCGCCGACCAGCAACGGGCCGAGCGCGCTCTCGGCGAGCGACACGCGGATCACCTCGCCCTCCCCGCCCCGCCGCGCAGCACCCGGCGTCATGCCCAGCACCCGGGAGGGCTGCTCATAGACGCGGCTCTCGCTGCCATAACCCGCCCCGGCCACGGCATCGACGACGCGGGCACCCTCCGCCAGGGCGGCGGAGAGGCGGCGGGCGCGCACGCTCTCGGCATAGCTGCGCGGCGTCACGCCGGTGATGTCGCGGAACATGCGCAGGAAATGATGCTTGGCGTATCCGGCATGGGCGGCGAGGCGCTCGAGGCCGGGCATCGCCTCCTCCTGCTCGATCAGGTCGCAGGCGGCGGCGACGGCGGCGGCATGCAGCGCGGCACGTTCGCCCTTCGGGTCGCAGCGGCGGCAAGCGCGGAAGCCGGCGGCTTCGGCAGCCGGCACATCGGCGAAGAAACGGGTGTTCTTCCGGAGCGGCGGGCGCGAGGGGCAGCCAGGCCGGCAGAAGACGCCCTGGGTCGTCACCGCATAGAGAAAGGGTGCCAGCGGCGGCGCCGGGTCACGGGCCAGCACGGCCCGCCAGCGGGCTTCGTCGGTATCGAGGGGAAGAAGGGCGTCAGGCATGGCCTCTTGTCGCATCCGGCCGCTCCCGGAAACCATCTGAGCGTTGCTTTCGTACGGGATATGGGGCCGGCCGGCCCGGTGCGCAGACCAAACCCCGCGGCCGCAGGCCGCCACCCGTTTCGGCGGCGGCGAGGCGGAGCCGATGCCCCGAGGCCGCGAACGCGGCCCGCGCGCGGCCGACCGCACCCACCGGTGCTCCGCCGACAGCGCGAAAGCCAAGCAGCCGGAGGCTGCGCCGGCGCCTGAGGCCAATATTACGTGGCGTCCCCTTCGGCCTTGCGGCGCAGCTCCCGCAGGCGCTGTTCGCCGCCGCGCAGCTTGGGGTGGAGGGCGAGAGCCGCCTGGAAACTGCGCAGCGCCGCCGCCGCGTCGCCCCGCTCCTCCTGGATCTGGGAGAGGGTGATCAGAGCGGGGAAATGGCGCGGCTCCAGCCGCAGCGCCTCCCGGAGGTCGCGCGCGGCCGCCTCGGTGTCGCCGCCCGTCGCATAGGCCTGGGCCCTGAGGTTCCAGAGCTCCGCCGCCCCCGGTTCCAGGGTGATGGCGGCGTCGAAATCCTCCAGCGCCTCCTCCGGCGCGCGGGCCTGCATGTTGCGCAGCCCGCGGCGGATCAGCAGCGCCACGGCCGCGGTCACGTTCTCCTGCCAGAGGGTCCGGATGCGGGCTTCGACCAGGGCTGCCCCGGCCTCGTCCGGGGCGTCGCGCAGCGCCTCGAACAGGCGGTCGAGCTCCTGCTGCCGGCTCTCGGCCGCCGAAGCCCGCGGCGCCGGGGACGGCGCCTGGCGGGGTGCCTGGGCCAAGGCGGCAGGCGAGGCGAGCAGCAGGAACAGCAGGGTGCGGCGCATGCGCCGATGTTCCGCCCGGGGCCGGCCCCGGCGCAAGCCCGGCAAGCGGCGGAGCCGATCAGACCTCGCGGCGCGGCGCTGGAGCGCGTGATTCACGCCGCCCGGCTCAGCGTGCAGGACCTCGGCACCGACCTCGCGCAGCCTGCCACAGTCCCGCCGCCATTCCAGGGTCAGCATGAGGCCTCGGCGGCAATCAGCTCAGCAATGTGGTCGGAGGATCGGGGCATGCGTGACGCCTTGGCTGTCTCCCGTCGCGGGCTGCTCGTCGGCGCGGCGCTGGGGCTGGCCGGCTCGGCGCGTGGTGCGGTGCCCGATGCCGCGCTGCTGGTTGGGCCGGGGCCAGAGGATGCAGCG
The DNA here is from genome assembly GCF_018129085.1 of Plastoroseomonas hellenica. Taxonomy (GTDB): domain Bacteria; phylum Pseudomonadota; class Alphaproteobacteria; order Acetobacterales; family Acetobacteraceae; genus Plastoroseomonas; species Plastoroseomonas hellenica. Next base: position 572 of record NZ_JAAGBB010000007.1, on the reverse strand, counting down.
AGCTTCCGCTGGCTGCAGCGGCTCGGCGCCGGGTTGGGGCGCGCCCTGCCGCAGGCGACGGCGTTCCGGGTGCAGGCGGTGGGTGGGGCCGACGGCGTCACCGCGGCCAACCGCTTCGCGACCGAGGCGGAACCGGATGGCCGCTCCCTCCTCGCCTTCGCGCCGGGAGCGGCGCAGGCGCGGCTGATCGGGGATGGACGCGCGAAATACGATTGCGGCACCTGGCTCGCGGTCTGCGGCGGCACGCAGCCGGCGGCGCTGCTGGTGCGGCGGCAGCCGGCGCCGGGCGTCGCACTACGCGTCGCGACGCCCGGCGCCGAGGCGCCGGAGACCGCCGCGATGCTGGCGCTCGACCTGCTCGGGCGGCCGGCCACGCCGGTTCTGACACCGACACCGGAGGCTGCCTTCGCGTCCGGTGCTGCCGATGCCTTCCTGGCCAGCGGCCCTGCCCTCGCGGCCCGCGCCCGCGCGCTCGACGCCGAGATCGCCTTCGCGGCGGAGCCCGGCGGCGGCGGGCGCGACCCCCTGCTGCCCGAGGTGCCGGTGCTGCCCGAGCTCCGCGCCGAGCTGCC
>NZ_JAAGBB010000006.1 GCF_018129085.1 Plastoroseomonas hellenica | reverse complement strand
AGCTGCTGCCGCAGCGCCTGGCCGCGGCGCTGGCCGAGGCGCATCTGCCGCCGCGCATCATGGCCGAGCAGCCCGACCGCGCGCTGCGGGCGCTGGCGGAGCGGCTCGCGCGCTGGCGCCTGACGCCTTCGGGGACGGAGGGCTATGCCAAGGCCGAGGTCACGCTCGGCGGCATCGACACCGATGCGCTGTCGCAGCGGGACATGCAGGCCAAGGCGGTGCCCGGCCTCTTCGTGGTGGGGGAGGCGGTGGACGTCACCGGCTGGCTCGGCGGCTACAATTTCCAATGGGCCTGGTCGAGCGGCTTCGTGGCGGGCCAGGCGCTCTGACCGCGCCGCCGCCGGGCTACAAGACGACCGGCGCCAGATGATTGTCCCAGCGCAGCCGCCGGACCCAGTCGCCCGGCAGCGGCGCCGCCGGCCCATCCGGCCGCAGCAGCACCGCCTGGCCGAGGCCGGAGGTGGCGACGAAGCCGCCGCCCGGCGCTGCCGCCAACCCGCAGCCATCGGGCAGCGCGAAACGCGCCGCGACCGCGCCGGTGGCGGCGTCCAGCAGTGCCACCTGGCCGCCGCGCGGGCTGCTCATCGCGACCAGCCTGCCGTCGAGGCTCGCCGCCGCGCTGCCGGTGTAGTGGTCCATGCCGCGCCACACGGTGATGTCGTCATCCAGAGTGGCGATGCCGCTGCCACGCTGCACGGCAGCCAGCGGCGGCTCCTCGTCGCGCGGCCCTTCGTGCTGCATGGCAACGAAGACGGCACCGTCGCCGGCCACTGCCAGATGCCGCAGCGAGAGCAGCTTGAGCTCCTCTTCCAGTTTCCAGCCGGTCAGGCGCTGCCCGCTCGCCGCATCGATCCGCACCAGGGAGCTGTCGATGGCATCGAGGTCGAAGCGCGCGCGTGGCAGGCTGGGATCCGCGCGGATGCCGCCATTGGCGACGACCAGCGTCCTGCCATCGGCCAGCAGGCGGATGTCATGCGGATCGGCGCCATGGGTTGGGAACTCGCCGATGCGCGTGAAACCACGCCCCGGCGCATAGACGCCGACCACGCCCTCGCCGGCCGCATCGAGCTCGGTCGCGTAGAGCAGACGCCCATCGGCGGCGAAGGCGCCGTGGCCGCAGAACCAACGCCCGGCCGCGCGCGGCAGGTTGCGCAGCGGCCGCCCGGCGCCGAGGTCGATCTCCTGGGCGAAGGTGCCGGGGCGGCGGCCGAAGACCACCGCAGTGCCGCCATCCGGCGCGACCGCGGCGCCATGGCCGCGTCCCGGGATCGGCAGGTCGAAATGCGCCGCACCATCGAGGCCGAAGCCCGCGACGCGGAAGCCGCCCTCCGCATTCGCCGCCGCCGAGACGAAGCCTGCCTCCCGCGCCAGGCCACGCCGCGTGATCAGCGCCGCCGCGCCGAGGCCGAGTGCCGTCCGCCGTCCGATGCTGCCCATCAGTCGCCGTCCATCGAATTGAAGCCAACCGGCAACCCGAGCGCGGGGGCGCCGCGTTCCGCCAGCAGCCGGCGCAGCGCGCCGAGGGCGCGGATGGTGTCCTCGACGGCGCTGCGTCCATCCGCCCTGGCGACCGACGCTTCCAGATCCGGCGCGATGCGCTGCGCCGCCGCCCGGGCATCGGCGAAGCCCTGATCCACCGCGCGCGCCAGGGCAGCGTCGTTGGCGCCGAGCATGCCCGCGAAGGCGACGCGGTGGAGCGACGCCAGAGCATCGATGGAAGCGCGGGCGAGGGCCAGCGACTGGCCGCTGCGCCAAGCTTCGGAGAGGCGCGGCCGCGCCTCCCGCTGCGAGGGGCCGAGGGCGCGGGCCAGCAGCCGATCGCCCACGAAGTCGAGCCCGCCATGCAGGCTCTTGAACAGCAGCAGCAGGGCATCCTCGGGATCGCCGCCGGCGCCGAAGGGATCCGCGGCCCAGCCGGTCGCGAGATCGGCCGCGATGGTCGCGATGTTGCGCGCGATCGCGGCCAGCAGCGCGCGGCGATAGGTCTCGGCCGGCTGCAGCAGCGGCGCTTCACCTTCCGCGAAGAGCAGGCGCTCGGCGGTCGGCAGGCCCTGCACCGGGATGCGCCCGCGCCCGGCGGCGATCGCCTCCAGCGCATCCGAGGAGGCTTCGCGCAACAGGGCCGTGAGGTCGCGCCCGGTGGCATTGCGGGGATCGGGGAAGAAGGAGAGGCGGAAGCCACGATCGAAGGCGTCCATCGGCCCGAAGCGCAGATGGCGCACGCCCTGGAAGGCGATGTTCGCCGCGATCCAGGCCTCGCGCCCTGCCGCTGCCGCGGCCGGGGAGGGAACATCGCGCAGCGCCGTGGCAGCGTCCAGGAAGCGCGTCGCGGCCTCGGCGAAGGCGCGGTGCGGCGCCAGCAGCGCCGCCTTGGCGGCATCCACTACGCGCTGCCGCGCTGGCCGGTCGCCGCGCTGCGCAAGGACGGGCCGGGCCAGGAGAAGCGGCAGGGCCGCGAGGATCAGGCGTCGCGTCGGCATGGATTCCCTCGAAGGGCGGCCAGGGGCCGCTCTGTGCGTGGAATCAGCCGCGCGGACCCGGACCGGTCCTATCGCCTCCTCCAGCCGGGGGCATAGAGAAACGTCGCCGGCGGATCTGGCAAGCCCTGGCCTTTACCGGCCTCAGTTGCCGGCGAGCCTGGCTGCCATCAGCGGCGCGCCGAGGCGCATCAGCCCGTTCACATCGGGCGCGCGGTCGAGCGAGAGCACGGCATCCGCGAGCTGGCGCGTGCGCTCCGCGCCCAGCACCGCGTCGCAAAGCGCCGCGAACTTGCTGCGCAGCTCCGCCTCGGTCAGGAAATTGGCCGGTTCGCCCTTCGGCACCACGACCTTGCGCGAAAAACTCTGCCCACGCGCGCGGATCGTGACCTTGCCCGACATGTTGGCGGGGAACTCGGCCTCGATCTCCGGATCCTGTTCGCAGACCACCTTCAGCATCATGGCGCGGATATCGGCGTCGTTCAGCCAAGCATAGCTGTCCCAGCCGAAATGCCCGCGCACCAGCGCGCAGGAGACGACGAAGGGGCCGCTGAACTGGCCGTCCACCACGTTCTGCGGGTTCTGCTTGTATTCCAGTGGCCGTCCGACCAACAGCATGCCCTTGTCGGGCAGCCCCATGGTGACGGCCTCGATCTCCTCCGGCGCGAGCCCGTGCTCGGCGCGCAGCATCAGCGCAGCATCGACGCTGGCATGGCCATAGCGGCAGGAAGGATAAGGCTTCACCGCGGTGTTCATCAGCTCCCACTCGGTGCCGAGATTTTGCAGCGCGCGCGCCGGCACCGGGTTCGGGGCATAGGCCGAGAGGAAGCCCGCCTTGCCCTCCAGCGCCTCGGCGGCGCCGCGGAAGCCCTCGCGCGCGAGCTGCGCGGCGACCAGCCCCGCCATCGCCGCCCACCCGACCTGGAAGCGCTTGGTCCAGGCGCCGTTCTTCAGGAATTGCAGGCTGCCGGCCGACTGGCTGAGCGCGATGCCGAGCGCATCCTCGATCTGCGCGGCGGTGAGGCCGAAGACGCGACCGGCGGCGGCCGCCGCGCCGAAGGCGCCGCAGGTCGCGGTCGGGTGGTAGCCGCGGTCGTAATGGTCGCCCGCCGGCAGCGCGACGGCGAGCCGGCAGGTCACCTCATAGCCGGCGACGATCGCCGCCAGGACCGTCTTGCCGTCGGCACCCGCCATCTCGGCCGCCGCGAGCGCCGCCGGGATCACCGGGGCGCCCGGATGCAGGCTGCCGGCGGCGTGGGTGTCGTCGAAATCGAGGCTATGGGCCAGCGCGCCGTTCAGCAGCGCCGCACCCGCCGGCGTGTAACGCGTCGCGTCGCCGAACACGGCGGCACCGCCGGCGGCGAGGCCGAGCGCCCGGACCGTGGCCAGCAGCGGCGCCGTGCTCTCGGCATCGTGACGCCCGCGCACGATGTTGCCGATCAGGTCGAGGACCAGGAAGCGGGTGCGGGTCCGGATTGCTTCTGGCAGCGCATCGTGCTCGATGGCGGCGCTGAAGGCGGCAAGGTCCCGGGTGACGGCGGCGGCCATGATGTTCCCTCCTGATCTGGCCACAGTCTTACGGTTCAAGGTCATTGTCGCCAAGTCCGGGTTGCCCGGTGGCGGCGCGCATGGCAGGGGGAGCCGCATGGGAACGCGACGCCATTTCATCATCGCCACGGGTGCCGCACTCGGTGGCTGCGCCACCAGCAACGGCGGGCAGACAGCGACGCCGACCGCGCCGCCGGCGGCGCCGGAGCCCACCGAACTCAGCGGGCCGCAGCCGGCTATTCCCTTCGACCGCTTCCTCGATCAGTTGCGCGCCGATGCGCGGCGCGGCGGCGTCCGCCAGACGACGCTGGACCGGGCGCTCGCCAATCTCCGGCCCAATGACCGGGTCGTCGCCCTCGACCGGCGCCAGGCGGAGACCGTCCTGAGCTGGGAGGAATACCGCGACCGCATCGTCTCCCCCACCCGCATCCAGGCCGGTCAGCGCCATTACGCCGAGAATCGCGATCTGCTGGCGCGCATCGGCGCCCGCTTCCGTGTCTCGCCGCGCGTGGTCGTCGCGATCTGGGGGATGGAGACGAATTACGGCGGCAACACCGGCGGCTTCGGCGTGATCGACGCGCTGGCGACGCTCGCCTGGGAGGGCCGCCGCGCCAGCTATTTCCGGGGCGAGCTGCTGTCGGCGCTGCGCATCCTCGATGCCGGCCACATCACGCCGGAGCGCATGCGCGGAAGCTGGGCGGGCGCCATGGGCCAGCCGCAGTTCATGCCGAGCAATTTCGAGCGCCTGGCGGTCGATTTCGACGGCGATGGCCGGCGCGACATCTGGGACAGCCGCGCCGACGCCCTGGCGTCGATCGCCAATTACTTCGCCCATCACGGCTGGCGGGAGAACGAGGCCTGGGGCCTTGCCGCGCAGCCACCGGCCGGCTTCGACGCGGAGCGGGCCGACACCAGCCAGCGCCGCAGCCTCCGCGACTGGTCGCGGGCCGGCTGGCGGCGGGCCGATGGCGGCGCCCTGCCGCAGACCGAGACCGAGGCGGGCATCGTGGTGCCGAACCGCAGCACCTCGGGCGTCGTCTATCTCGGGCAGCACAATTTCCGGGTGATCCGGCGCTACAACCCGCCGGTGAACTACGCGCTGGCGGTGGCGCTGCTTTCGGAGCGAGTTGCGTGAGCGCGTCCGATGACCGGAGGGTGAAGCCCGAAGGTCTGAATCGGCCGCGCCGCAACAGGCGCCTCGGCGCCGCGCTGCTGCTGGCGCCGCTGCTGCTGGCCGGCTGCTTCGGGCCGACCCCGCAGCCACGGTATCTGGTGGGCCAGCCTTATCGCCTCGGCGGCGTCTGGTCCTACCCGGCCGAGAACTTCGCCCTGGCCGAGACCGGCATCGCCCAGGCCCTCCGCGACACCAGCTCCCGGCTGACCGCCAATGGCGAGCGCTGGGAGGCCGGGCGCCCGATGGCGGCGCATCGCACCCTGCAGCTCCCCGCCGTCATCCGGGTGACCAACCTGGAGAATGGGCGGGAGATGCTGCTTCGGGTGAACGACCGCGGACCGGAGCGGATGGGGCGTATCCTCGGCCTGTCGCCCCGCGCGGCGGAGCTGCTGGGCGTGCCGGCGGGCGGCACCGCGCAGATCCGGATCGCGGTCGATAGCGAGTTCTCGCGCCGCCTCGCCAACCGCGTCGCCGGCCGGCAGGTGGAGGCGGTGCCCGTGGAAGCCGCGCCGCGCGCCGCCGTTTCCTCGGAAAGCCTGGCGCCGCCACCGGGGGCCCGCACCACCGGGCAGGACGTCGCGGTGCGCGCCGAGGGGCCGGCAGCCGAGGCCGCCGTGGCCTTGCCGGATGTCAGCATCCCCGATGCCGTCGCTCGGGGCGCCGCCCAGCCCGGGCTGTTGGTGATCGAAGCCGGCACCTTCTCGCTCCGCGGCGCCGCCGAGCAGCAGCGGGCACGGCTCGCGGCGCTCGGCGCTGAGATCGAGAGCCGCGGGCGCGGCACCGCGCAGACCTTCCGGGTGCGGATCGGCCCACTCCAGAGCCTCGGGCAGGCCGATCGGACGCTTGAGCGGGCGCTGGCTTCGGGCGTATCGGAAGCCGCGATCCGCGTGGAGTGAGGCGCAGGCGAGTCGCCGGGCGCCTTCAGGGGAGTTCCATGACCCGCTTCGTAATGCCGTCTGCCGTTTCCCGCCGCAACCTGCTGCTGGCCGGGGCGGGCGGGGTCGGCCTGCTGCCCGGCGCCGCCACTGCCCAACGCGCCGCGCCGCCACAGCGCCGCCCCGCGCCAGCGGCCGTGCCCTCCGGCAGCCCGGCGCAGACCCCGCTCGGCCCTTTCGACACCATCGCCCGCCAGGCGATCCTGGTCGATGCCGATACCGGCGCGGTGCTGCTCGAGAAGAATGCCGACGAGCGGATGCCGCCATCCTCCATGTCGAAGCTGATGACGGCCTATGTGGTCTTCGATCAGTTGAAGCAGGGCCGGCTGCAACTCACCCAGGAAATGCCGGTCAGCGAGCGCGCCTGGCGGATGGGCGGGTCGAAGATGTTCGTCCAGCTCGGCAGCATGATCCCGGTCGAGGCGCTGATCCGCGGCATGATCGTGCAATCCGGCAATGACGCCTGCGTCGTGCTGGCGGAAGGCATCGCCGGCTCCGAGCAGCAATTCGCGGAGCTGCTGAACACCACCGCGCGCCGCATCGGCCTCAGCAACTCCACTTTCCGGAATTCGACCGGCTGGCCCGATCCCGAGCACCGGATGACGGCGCGCGACCTCAGCATCCTGGCGCGGCGCATCATCACCGATTTTCCGGAGTACTACCGCTACTATAACGAGCGCAGCTTCACCTGGAACGGCATCAGCCAGGACAACCGCAACCCGCTGCTGGCGCGCGTCGCCGGCGCGGACGGGCTGAAGACCGGGCACACCGAGGAGGCTGGCTATGGCCTCACCGGCAGCGTCAGGCGCGGCGACCGGCGGTTGGTCCTGGTGTTCAACGGGGTGCCGTCGATGCGTGCCCGCTCGGAAGAGAGCGAGCGGCTGATGGAGTGGGCCTTCCGCGAGTTCGAGAATGTGGTGCTGTTCCGCGCCTCCGAGACCATCGAGGAGGTGCCGGTATGGCTCGGCGACCGGGCATCGGTGCCGCTGGTCGGCGGGCGGGACGTGGTGCTGTCGCTGCCGCGGGTCTGGCGCAACCGGCTGCAGGTGAAGCTGCGCTACGAGGCGCCGCTGCCGGCGCCGGTCGCCCGCGGCCAGGAGATCGGGCACATGGAAGTCGGCGGCCAGGGCGTGCCGGCAATGACGGTGCCGCTGATCGCCGGCGCGGATGTCGCGCGGCTCGGGCTGCTGCCGCGCATCCCGGCGGTCATTGGGCGCTGGGTGTTCGGTGCCTGACGCCGTCCGAGCCCCTCTGCCGCGCGGGCGCTTCATCACGCTCGAGGGCGGCGAGGGCGCGGGCAAGACCACCCAGGTTCGGCGCCTCGCGGCGGCACTGACCGAAGCCGGTCTGCCGGTGCTGCGTACGCGGGAGCCGGGCGGAGCACCCGGGGCGGAGCGCATCCGCAGCCTGCTGCTCAGCGGCGGCAACTGGGATCCGGTCGCCGAGGCGATGCTGCATTTCGCGGCCCGGCGCGAGCATCTGGCCCGCACCATCCAGCCGGCGCTGGCCGCCGGCATCACGGTCATCTCCGACCGCTTCGCGGACTCCACCCTGGCCTATCAGGGCGCCGGGCAGGGCCTGCCGCGCCCGGTCTGGGAGCAACTCTCGGCGGTGGCGCTGGAGGGCTTCGCGCCCGACCTGACGCTGATCCTGGACCTGCCGCCGGAGACCGGCATGGCGCGCGCCGCCGGCCGTGGCGAGCCGGACCGCTATGAGCGCCTCGGCCTCGGCTTCCATCAGCGCGTGCGCGAGGCCTTCCTGGCCATCGCCGCCGCCGAGCCCGCGCGTTGCCATGTGGTGAACGCGGCGCGCGGCGCGGATGCGGTGTTCGCCGATCTCCGCGCCATCGTCTTCGCGCGGCCCGCGCCGTGAGCCTGCCGCCGGAACCGCGCGCCAACCCGGCGCTGGTCGGGCAGGACGAAGCCGCCGCGGCACTCGACGCCGCTGCGCGCGCCGGGCGGCTACACCATGCTTGGCTGATCGCGGGGCCGGAGGGCGTGGGCAAGGCGACGCTCGCCTATCGCTTCGCGCGCTTCCTCCTCGCCGGCCGGCCACGCGCGCCGGAGGGTAAGGCACCGCTCTTCGTGCCCCCCGACAGCGCCGTGTTCCGCCGCATCGCCGCCGGCGCCCATGCCGACCTGCTGACCATCGAGCCGGGGACGTTGCAAGGCGACCGCAAGCGCAGCGATGTCATCAATGTGGAGGCGGCGCGGCTGATCCCGGGCTTCATGGCGCTCACCGCCGCCGAGGGCGGCTGGCGCGTGGTGGTGCTGGACGGGGCCGAGTTGATGAACCCCGCCGCCGCGAACGCCATCCTGAAGGTGCTGGAGGAGCCGCCGCCCCGCGCCGTGCTGCTGCTGGTGTCCTCGGCGCCGGGGCGGCTGCTGCCGACCATCCGCAGCCGCTGCCGCCGGCTCGATCTGCCGCCGCCGAACGATGCGGCGCTGCTGCCGCTGCTCGGCGCCTGGCTGCCGGGCATGGAGGCCGCGGAACGCGTCGCCCTGGCGCGGCTGGCGGGCAACGCGCCGGGCCGCGCGCTGCGGCTGGCGGAGGGCGGCGGCCTCGCGGTGCACGCGATGGTCGAGGAGGTGCTGGCGGCGCCGGAGGCGAAACGGGCGATGGCCACGGCCGACAAGCTGGCCGCCGATCGCCAGGGGACCTCCTTCGCGCTGTTCTTCACCCTGCTGCGACGGGCGATCGCGGAGGCGACGGCGCGGGCAGGGCGGGGGGAGGCGGCGCCGGGCTGGGTTGCGGCGCGTCCGCTTGCCGACTGGGCGGGGCTATGGGATAGGCTCGGCCGCCTCGCGGATGAGACGGAGCGGCTCAATCTGGACCGCAAGCAGGCAGCGCTGACCGCGCTTTCCTGGCTCGCCGCGGACTGAGCAGGACCTGATGACCCGCGCGCCGATCTACCTCACCACGCCGATCTACTACGTCAACGACAAGCCGCATGTCGGCCATGCCTATACCTCGCTCGCGACCGATATGACGGCGCGGTTCAAGCGTCTGGACGGGCATGAGGTCCACTTCCTGACCGGCACTGACGAGCATGGCCAGAAGGTCGAGAAGGCAGCGCGCGACGCCGGCGAGGATCCGCAGGCCTTCACCGACCGGGTCAGCACCTCCTTCCGCGAACTCGCGCGCGTGATGGGCTTCTCCAACGACGACTTCATCCGCACGACGGAGGACCGGCACAAGCGCGCCTGCACCGCGCTCTGGGAACGGCTGGTCGCGAAGGGCGAGATCTATCTCGGCCATTACGAGGGCTGGTACGCGGTGCGCGACGAGGCCTTCTACGGCCCGGACGAGCTCACCGAGCGCGACGGGGTGAAATACGCGCCCTCCGGCGCGCCGGTCGAATGGGTGCGGGAGCCGTCCTACTTCTTCCGCCTCGGCGCCTGGGGGGAGCGGCTGCTGTCGTTCTACGAGGCGAACCCGGATTTCATCGCGCCGCCGTCGCGCCGCAACGAGGTGCTGAGCTTCGTGAAGTCGGGGCTGCAGGACCTTTCGATCAGCCGCACCAGCTTCACCTGGGGCGTGAAGGTGCCGGGCGACCCCGCCCATGTCATGTATGTGTGGCTGGATGCGCTGACCAACTACATCACCGCGCTCGGCTACCCCGACGAGGGCGCGCCGCTCTGGCATTTCTGGCCGGCCGATGTGCATTTCGTCGGCAAGGACATCCTGCGCTTCCATGCCATCTACTGGCCTGCCTTCCTGATGGCCGCCGACCTGCCGCCGCCGAAGCGCGTCTTCGCGCATGGCTGGTGGACGATCGAGGGACAGAAGATGTCGAAGTCGCTCGGCAATGCCATCGACCCGGTCGCGCTGATCGAGGAGTTCGGCCTCGATCCGCTGCGCTATTTCCTGTTGCGCGAGGTGCCCTTCGGCAATGACGGCGACTTCGCGCGCGCGGCGCTGATCGCGCGGCTGAACGGGGAGCTGGCCGACCAGCTCGGCAACCTCGCCCAGCGGACGCTGACCTTGATGCAGCGCAACTGCGATGCGGTGCTGCCGGAGCCGGGCGCGCCCGGCGACGCCGAGGCGGCGCTGGTGGCGGCCGGGCAAGGACTGGTCGCGCAGGTGCGGTCGCTGATCGACGAGCAGAAATTCGATCAGGCGATCGCCGCGATCTTCGCCCTGGTGCGGGAGGCGAATGGCTACGTCACCCAGACCCAGCCCTGGGCACTGAAGAAGACCGACCCGGCGCGCGGCGTCGCGGTGCTGCGGCACCTGCACGACGCGCTGCGGCTGGCCGCGACCCTGCTGCAGCCCGTCATGCCCGAGACCATGGCGAAGCTGCTCTACCAGCTCGGCGTGCCGGCGGAGGCCCGCGCGATCGCGGCACTCGCGGTGCCGCTGCCCGGTGGGCTGCCGCTGCCGGCGCCGGCACCCCTCTTCGCGAAGATCCAGGCGGGCTGAGCCGATGCTCGTCGACAGCCATTGCCACCTCGACTACTTCACCGAGGCTGAGATCGAAGACGTGGTCGGCCGGGCCCGGGATGCAGGCGTCGGGCTGCTGGTGACCATCGGCACCCGCTTTCACCAGGCCGCGACGGTGAAGGCGCTGGCCGAGCGCTTCCCCGACGTCTGGGGCACCGTCGGCGTCCATCCGCACAATGCAGCCGACGGCGAGATGCCGACGGTCGAGCAGCTCGTGGCGCTCGCCGATCATCCGCGGGTTATCGGCATCGGCGAATCCGGCCTCGACTATTTCTACGACAAGGCGCCGCGCGACGTGCAGCAGGAGGGGTTCCGCCGGCACATCCGGGCCGCTCGGATCGCCGGGCTGCCGCTCGCGATCCATGCCCGGCAGGCCGATGACGACATCGCCGACATCCTGGAGCGGGAGCGGGCGGAGGGCGGGCCGTTCGACTTCCTGCTGCATTGCTTCTCCTCCGGCCGGCGGCTGGCTGAGCGGGCGGTGGCGATCGGGGGCTATGTCTCGCTCTCCGGCATCCTGACCTTTCCGAAAAGCCAGGAGATTCGCGACATCGTGGCCGATCTGCCGGCCGATCGGCTGCTGGTCGAAACCGACAGCCCCTACCTCGCGCCCGTGCCCTTCCGGGGCAAGCGCTGCGAGCCCGGCATGGTCGCCCATACCGCCCGCGTGCTGGCCGAGGTCCGGGGCCTTTCCATCGCCGAGACCGAGGCGCTGACCACCGCCAATTTCCGGCGCCTCTTTCCCAAGGCGGGCTGAGAGCCCATGCCGCTGCGCGTCACCCTGCTCGGCTGCGGCTCCTCGGCCGGGGTGCCGCAGATCGGTGGTGCGGACGGGCAGGGGGCCTGGGGCGCCTGCGACCCGACCGACCCGCGCAACCGCCGCACCCGCAGCGCCATCCTGGTCGAGGCGCCGGATGGCGAGCGCCTGCTGGTGGATGCCGGGCCCGACCTGCGCAACCAGTTGCTGGCCGCGGGCGTCGGCGGCGTCGATGCGCTGATCTTCACCCATGATCATGCCGACCACATCATGGGCGTGGACGAGCTCAGGATCGTCAACCGCAACATCGGCCGCGGCCTCGCGGCGCATGCCCTGCCGGCGACGCTGGATGCGTTGCAGAGGCGGTTCGATTACGCCTTCCTGCCCGCGACGCCGCCGGCCTTCTTCCGGCCCGCCCTGACGCCGGCGCCGGTCCGCCCCGGGCAGAGCGCGATCCTGGCCGGGATGCGGGTCGGCTTCCTGTCCCAGGACCACGCGGTGATGGAGACGCTCGGCCTGCGCATCGGCCGATTCGCCTATTCGACCGACCTGGTTCGCATGCCGGAGGCGACGCTGGCCGCCCTGCACGGGCTTGACACCTGGGTGGTCGCCTGCTTCCAGCGCGAGCCGCACCGGGTGCATGCGAATCTGGGGCAGGTGCTGGACTGGGTGGCCGAACTCCGGCCGCGGCGGACGGTGCTGACCCATATGGGCCCGGACATGGACTTCGCCTGGCTGGAACGGACCCTTCCCCCTGGAATCGAGCCCGGCCGGGATGGGATGGTGATCGAAGTGCCCGACGAAGAGGCTCTCGGTTAACGGGGTGTCGACGGGGGACTTTCCCCGCCCCGGCGCATGCACCACATTGCAGTGAGGCTCGGGGGGCCGGCGCAGCGCGTCCGGCGCGCGAAGCTCCTCTGCCGCAAGAAAGGATTTGACTATGCGGGACCGTGATCCGCTCGAAGTCTACAACAACACTCTCGTCCCCATGGTCGTCGAGCAGACGGCACGCGGCGAACGGGCCTTCGACATCTATTCGCGCCTTCTGAAGGAACGTATCATCTTCCTGACCGGGCCGGTCTTCGACCAGGTCTCGGCCCTGATCTGCGCGCAGTTGTTGTTCCTGGAGAGCGAGAACCCGAACAAGGACATCGCTTTCTATATCAATTCTCCGGGCGGCGTGGTGACTGCCGGCCTCGCGATGTATGACACCATGCAATACATCCGCGCCCCGGTCTCCACGGTCTGTATCGGCCAGGCTGCCTCCATGGGCTCCCTGCTGCTGACCGCCGGCGAGAAGGGCAAGCGCTATGGCCTGCCGAACAGCCGGATCATGGTCCATCAGCCTTCCGGCGGCGCCCAGGGCCAGGCGACGGACATCGAGATCCAGGCGCGCGAGATCCTGAAGGTGCGCGAGCGCCTGAACGAGATCTACCGGAAGCATACCGGCCAGACCCTGGAGGCGATCCAGGCCAAGCTGGAACGCGACAGCTACATGTCGTCCGAGGAGGCCCGCGATTGGGGCCTGATCGACCAAGTGGTGGAGCAGCGGCCGCTGCCGGCGGGCGATGGTGCCAAAGGGTGACACCGGGGGCGGCACGAAAGGCCGCGCCAGCCTTTATCTTCCCCCCCGGACGGCCGGGGGGCTACAGTCCGATGACGCCCCCGAGACTCTGAGAGGGGGCCGGGAGTGCCCATGACCAAATCCGGCGATTCGAAGAACACGCTCTACTGCTCGTTCTGCGGCAAGTCCCAGCACGAGGTCCGGAAGCTCATCGCCGGCCCGACCGTCTTCATCTGCGACGAATGCGTCGAACTCTGCATGGACATCATCCGTGAGGAGCACAAGACGCAGCTGGTGAAGACCCGGGACGGGGTCCCGACGCCGAAGGAGATCTGCAAGGTCCTCGATGATTACGTCATCGGACAGGACCATGCCAAGAAGGTCCTCTCGGTCGCGGTCCACAATCACTACAAACGCCTGGCGCATGGCGCCAAGGGCGGCGATGTGGAGATCGCGAAGTCCAACATCATGCTGATCGGGCCGACCGGCTCGGGCAAGACCCTGCTCGCGCAGACGCTGGCCCGAATCCTCGACGTGCCCTTCACCATGGCGGATGCGACCACGCTGACCGAGGCCGGCTATGTCGGCGAGGATGTGGAGAACATCATCCTCAAGCTGCTGCAATCCGCCGACTACAACGTGGAGCGGGCGCAGCGCGGCATCGTCTATATCGACGAGGTCGACAAGATCAGCCGCAAGTCCGACAACCCCTCGATCACCCGCGACGTGAGCGGCGAGGGCGTGCAGCAGGCGCTCCTGAAGATCATGGAGGGCACCGTCGCCTCGGTGCCGCCGCAGGGTGGGCGCAAGCACCCGCAGCAGGAATTCCTCCAGGTCGACACCTCGAACATCCTGTTCATCGTGGGTGGCGCCTTCTCGGGGCTCGAGAAGATCATCGGGGCGCGCGGCAAGGGCTCGGGCATCGGCTTCGGGGCCGAGGTCCGCGACCCGGACGAGCGCCGCACCGGCCAGATCCTGCGCGAGGTGGAGCCAGAGGATCTGCTGAAATTCGGCCTGATTCCGGAATTCATCGGCCGCCTGCCGGTGCTGGCGACGCTCGACGACCTCGACGAGAAGACCCTGGTCGAGATCCTCTCCAAGCCGAAGAACGCCCTGGTCAAGCAGTACCAGCGCCTGTTCGAGATGGAGGGGGCGAAGCTCACCTTCACCGAGGATGCGCTGCGCTCCGTCGCCACCCGCGCCATCCAGCGCAAGACCGGCGCGCGGGGCCTGCGTTCGATCATGGAGACCATCCTGCTCACCACCATGTTCGACCTTCCCGGCCTCGAGGATGTCGACGAGGTCGTGGTCAACAAGGAGGTGGCGGAAGGGCGCGGCAGTCCGCTCTTCATCTATGGTGAACGGGCGGCGGAGCAATCTAGCGCCTGATCAAGCCCAACCCGGCCCGGCCCAACGGCCGGGCCTTGCTGCGGGTCCCGCGCGGGGCCATCTGTCTCTTCTCCCGCGGCCCTGGCCCGCGCCGCTCCAAACCGGTGATACAACCCACCGGGGGCGGACCGGGTGCCGATCGTCCGATGTGAGGTCCCCATGGCGGATAAGCCTTCCGACACCCTGAAGGGTGAACTCCTTCCCGTCCTGCCGTTGCGGGACATCGTCGTCTTTCCCCACATGATCGTGCCGCTCTTCGTCGGCCGCGAAAAATCGGTCCGTGCGCTCGAAGCCGTGATGAAGGAGGACAAGCAGATCCTCCTGGTCGCGCAGAAGAACGCCGCCCAGGACGATCCCGGCCCCGACGATCTCTATGAAGTCGGCACCATCTCCACCGTGCTGCAGCTCCTGAAGCTGCCGGACGGCACCGTGAAGGTGCTGGTCGAAGGCGGCCGCCGCGCGCGCATCGCCGGCTACCGCGAGACCCAGACCCATTTCGAGGCCTTCGCCGAGGCGGTCGCCGACAGCCCCGTCGAGGGGCGGGAGGCCGAGGCGCTGGCCCGCAGCGTGGTCGGGCAGTTCGAGCAATATGTGAAGCTCAACAAGAAGATCGCGCCGGAGGTGCTGGTCTCGATCAACCAGATCGAAGACCCGAACAAGCTCGCCGACACGGTCGCGAGCCACCTCAGCCTCAAGATCAGCGAGAAGCAGGAACTCCTCGAGACGGTCGGCGTCGTCGGCCGGCTGGAGCGCGTCTTTGCCCATATGGAGGGCGAGATCGGCGTGCTGCAGGTCGAGAAGCGCATCCGGAACCGCGTGAAGCGGCAGATGGAGAAGACCCAGCGCGAGTACTACCTGAACGAGCAGCTCAAGGCGATCCAGAAGGAGCTGGGCGAGGGCGAGGACGGTAAGGACGAAACCGCCGAGCTCGAGGCCAAGATCAAGGCCACCAAGCTGTCCAAGGATGCGCGCGAGAAGGCACTGGCGGAGCTGAAGAAGCTGCGCAGCATGTCGCCGATGAGCGCCGAGGCGACGGTCGTCCGCAACTACCTCGACTGGATGCTCTCGATCCCCTGGAAGAAGCGCAGCAAGGTCAAGAACGACATCGTCGAGGCCGAGCGCGTGCTCGATGCCGACCACTACGGCCTCGAGAAGGTCAAGGAGCGGATCATCGAGTATCTGGCGGTGCAGAGCCGCAGCCCGAAGATCCGCGGGCCCATCCTCTGCCTGGTCGGCCCGCCCGGCGTCGGCAAGACCTCGCTCGGCAAGTCGATCGCCAAGGCGACGGGACGCAACTTCGTCCGCATGTCGTTGGGCGGCGTGCGCGACGAGGCGGAGGTGCGCGGCCACCGGCGCACCTATATCGGCTCCATGCCCGGCAAGGTTATCCAGGGCATGAAGAAGGCGAAGACGTCCAACCCGCTCTTCCTGCTCGACGAGATCGACAAGCTCGGCGCCGACTGGCGCGGCGACCCGTCGTCTGCGCTGCTGGAGGTGCTGGACCCCGAGCAGAACGCGACCTTCGCGGACCACTACCTGGAGGTGGATTACGACCTCTCGGACGTGATGTTCGTGACCACCGCGAACTCGCTCCGCATGCCGCAGCCGCTGCTGGACCGCATGGAGATCATCCGCATCCCCGGCTACACCGAGGATGAGAAGGTGCAGATCGCCAAGCGCCACCTGCTCAAGAAGCAGTCGGAGGCGAATGGGCTGAAGGAGGGCGAGTGGAGCCTCTCCGACGAGGCGCTGCTCGACCTGGTGCGCTACTACACGCGCGAAGCCGGCGTGCGCAGCCTGGAGCGTGAGATTGCGGGCCTGGCGCGCAAGGCCGTGAAGGAGATCGTCTCCAAAAAGGCGCGGAAGGTCGCGATCACCCGCAAGAACCTCGAGAAGTTCGCCGGCGTGCGGAAGTTCCGCTACGGCGAGGCGGAAGCCGAGGACATGGTGGGGGTGGTCACGGGCCTTGCCTGGACCGAGGTTGGTGGCGAGATCCTGACCATCGAATCCGTGCTGCTGCCGGGCAAGGGCAACGTGAAGACCACCGGCAAGCTCGGCGATGTGATGCAGGAAAGCGTCTCCGCGGCGCTGTCCTATGTCCGCAGCCGGAGTGCCACATTCGGCATCCGCCCGACGGTGTTCGAGAAGCGCGACATCCACGTGCACGTGCCGGAGGGCGCCACGCCCAAGGACGGGCCTTCGGCGGGTGTCGCGATGGCGACCAGCATCGTCTCGGTGCTGACCGGCATCCCCGTGCGCAAGGACATCGCCATGACCGGCGAGATCACGCTGCGCGGCCGCGTGCTGCCGATCGGCGGCCTCAAGGAGAAGCTGCTGGCGGCGCTCCGCGCCGGGATCACCACGGTCTTCATCCCGAAGGACAACGAGAAGGACCTGGCCGACATCCCGGACAACGTCACCAAGGCGTTGACGATCATCGCTGTCAGCCATGCCGATGAGGTCATCGGCAAGGCATTGGCGAAGAAACCTGAGGCCATTGCCTGGGAAGAGCCGGCCGAGGAGGCGCCCGCGGCCCGCGGTGCCGAGGACCCCGGCGGCGCCGTGCGCCCGCACTGACGCCACTTCCCGGCAGGCGTGTACAAGCCCGGCGCGGTTCCCGCGCCGGGCTTCGCTTATCCGCGACTGTGGCTCTCCCGCGATTGACGGCCGCGAATCGGCCCGCCTAGAGTCCCGGCCATCGTCAGGGAAGCGCGTGTCGGGACCCTGCCATCGGCGGGGCAGGGGAGCTTCGATCGTGAACAAGCAGGATCTCATCGCGGCCGTGGCCGAAGCAGGCGATCTGCCGAAGGCGAAAGCCGGCGAGCTGATCGACGTCGTCTTCGACGCCATCACCGCAGCGCTGAAGCAGAAGCAGGAGGTGCGCCTCGTCGGCTTCGGCAGCTTCGCCATCTCGAAGCGCAAGGGGGGCACCGGCCGCAATCCGCGCACCGGCGAGGAAATCGCGGTGCCGGAGACCACCACGGTGCGCTTCAAGGCCGGCAAGGGCCTCAAGGAAGCGGTGGGCTAGGGCCCTCGCTCGGGCAGGGCTGCGTGCCCGCCCAGGTCCGCGAAGCGCAGGCGGGGCATTGTCCGAAGGCGCAAACGGACGGACAACGAGGCTTCCCGCAGGGGGGCGCTTAGCTCAGCGGTAGAGCGCCTGTCTTACACACAGGATGTCGGCGGTTCGAACCCGTCAGCGCCCATTTCCTGTCGGCTCGATTTCCCGGCTGCCACGTGCTTGACACCGGAGGGCCCCGGCCGTATTCCGCCGCCACGCCGCAAGCGGGTGTAGCTCAGTTGGTTAGAGCGCCGGCCTGTCACGCCGGAGGTCGCGGGTTCGAGCCCCGTCACTCGCGCCACGCGACGCAGCGGATGCCGAACGGCGCCGGCCCCTCAGGGGCCGGCGCCGTTCGGCGTTTCAGGCCGCCGACATGACCATTTCGCCACGTGCAAAGCCTTGGATTCCATGCACGGCCCCTATGGCGAAGCGCGCGGGGCGAGGCTATGGTCCGCGCCATGCTGCGCTGCGGTCCCGCCGCCGCGCGGCAAGGCGTGGCCGGATGCTGGCTGCGCATCTAGAAGGCCGAACACAGCATGACGCAGCCGCTCCTTGCCGAGTACTTCCCGATCCTCGTCTTCCTCGGAATCGCTGCCGGCATCGCCATCGCCATGGTCGGCGGTTCCGTTCTGGCAGCGAAGCAGAAGCCGGATGCGGAGAAGCTCTCCACCTACGAATGCGGCTTCGAGCCCTTCGACGACACCCGCCGCCGCTTCGACGTGCGGTTCTACCTGGTGGCGATCCTCTTCATCATCTTCGACCTGGAGGTCGCCTTCCTCTTCCCCTGGGCGGTGGCGCTCGGGGATATCGGCTGGCTCGGCTTCGGCTCGATGATGGGCTTCCTCGGGGTGCTCACCGTCGGTTTCATCTACGAGTGGCGCAAAGGCGCCCTCGACTGGGAATGAGCGGCGCCCAATTGCCCGCAGGAGACACCCGATGAGCGGTTCCACCGACATCGCCTGGAACAAGGACCACCTGCCGCCGGGACCGGCGCAGGACGCGGTCGTGAAGGGCATCACCGGCGAGATCGAGGACAAGGGCTTCATCGTCGCCAATATCGACAAGGTGGTGAACTGGGCGCGCACCGGCAGCCTCTGGCCGATGACCTTCGGCCTCGCCTGCTGCGCCGTGCCGATGATCCATGCCTATATGGCGCGCTACGACCTCGACCGCTTCGGCGCGATCCCGCGCGGCTCGCCCCGGCAGTCGGACGTGATGATCGTGGCCGGCACGCTGACCAACAAGATGGCCCCCGCGCTGCGCAAGGTCTACGACCAGATGGCCGAGCCGCGCTGGGTCATCTCCATGGGTTCCTGCGCCAATGGCGGCGGCTATTACCACTACAGCTACAGCGTGGTGCGCGGCTGCGACCGGATCGTGCCGGTCGATGTCTATGTGCCGGGCTGCCCGCCGACCGCGGAGGCGCTGGTCTACGGCATTCTGCAGCTCCAGAAGAAGATCCGCCGTACCGGGAGCATCCTCCGTGGCTGACCCGACGACCGAAACCCCCGCGGCGGCGCCCAATCCGTTGCTGGTGCTCGGCGAGGAGATCGCGAAGGCCGCCGGCGCGGCCGTCTCCTCCGTCACCCTCGCGTGCGGCGGCGCGGAGCTGGTGCTGCGCGTGGCGCGCGCGCAATGGGCATCGCTGCACGCGATGCTGCGCGACGATCCGCGCTTCGCCTTCGAGCAGCTCATGGACATCTGCGGCGTCGACTGGCCGGAGCAGCCGGAGCGATTCGAGGTGGTGAGCAACCTGCTCAGCCTGTCGCTGAACCGGCGCGTCCGGGTCATCACCACGACCGATGGCGATCAGCCGGTGCCCTCGCTCTCCGGCCTTTGGCCGGTCGCCGTCTGGTACGAGCGCGAGTGCTGGGACATGTACGGCGTCGTCTTCGCCGGCCTCGCCGACATGCGCCGCATCCTGACGGATTACGGCTTCGAAGGGCATCCGCTGCGCAAGGACTTCCCGCTCACGGGCCATGTCGAGCTGCGCTACGACGAGAACCGCAAGCAGGTGGTCTACGAACCCGTCCAGCTCGCCCAGGACTTCCGCAACTTCGACTTCCTGAGCCCCTGGGAGGCGATGACCGCGCTTCCGGGCGACGAGAAAGTGCACCTGACGCGCGAGGATCGCGCCAAGATCGAGGGTCCGCGATGAGCGTCGCCTCTTCCGAACTGGCGAAGCGCGCCGCCGCCGGCGTCTCGCCCTTCACCGCCGCCGAGGAACCGACGCAGCTCAAGAGCGGCGAGGAGGCGACGCACACCATCAATTTCGGCCCCCAGCATCCGGCCGCCCATGGCGTGCTGCGCCTGATCCTGGAGCTGAAGGGGGAGTTGGTGGAGCGGGCCGATCCGCATATCGGCCTCCTGCATCGCGGCACCGAAAAGCTGATCGAATACAAAACCTATATCCAGGCGCTGCCCTACATGGACCGCCTGGACTACGTCTCGCCGATGTCGATGGAGCACAGCTTCGCGCTGGCGACGGAGCGCCTGCTCGGCATCGAGGGCGAGGTGCCGGAGCGCGCCAAATGGCTCCGCACTCTGTTCGCGGAACTGACGCGGATCCTGAACCACCTGCTGAACTGCACGACCTACGCGCTGGACGTCGGTGCCATCACGCCCTCGCTCTGGGGCTTCGAGCAGCGCGAGAAGCTGCTGGAGTTCTACGAGGCCGCGGGCGGCAGCCATTACCACGTCAATTACTTCCGCCCCGGCGGCGTCGCCAAGGACATCCCGCCCGAGGTGATCGACCGGATCGGCGCCTGGGCGCAGCAGTTCCCGGCCTTCCTCGACGATCTCGAAGGGCTGCTGAACGAGAACCGCATCTTCAAGCAGCGCACCGTCGATATCGGCGTGATGACCGCGGAGCAGGCGATCGCCTGGGGCTTCTCCGGCCCCTGCCTGCGCGCGTCCGGCTGCGCCTGGGACCTGCGCAAGGCGCAGCCCTACGACATGTACGACCGGGTCGAGTTCGACGTGCCGGTGGGTCGGCAGGGCGACTGCTACGACCGGTACCTGGTGCGCATGCTGGAGATGCGGCAGTCGCTGCGCATCATCGACCAGTGCCTGGCCGCGATGAAGCCGGGCCCGGTCAAGGTGCCGGACAGCAAGATCGTGCCGCCGAGCCGGGGCGACATGAAGCGCTCGATGGAGAGCCTGATCCATCACTTCAAGCTCTACACCGAAGGCTATCACGTGCCGGCGGGTGCGACCTACACGGCGACCGAGGCGCCGAAGGGCGAGTTCGGCCTGTACATGGTCTCCGACGGCACCAACCGGCCCTATCGCTGCAAGATCCGCGCGCCGGGCTATGCGCATCTCCAGGCGATGGAGGTGCTGTCCAAGGGCCATATGCTGGCTGATGCGGTGGCCGTCATCGGCTCGCTCGACATCGTCTTCGGGGAGATCGACCGGTGAGCCATCCGGAGCCCGACCACTTCGCCTTCGATGCGGACAGCAATGCGCAGATCGAGAAGATCGTCGCGCGCTATCCGGAAGGGAAGCAGGCGAGCGCGGTGATCCCGCTGCTCTACATCGCACAGAAGCAGATGGGCCGCGCGACGGGCAGCGCCTGGGTGCCGCGGGTTGCGATGGATGCGGTGGCCGAGCGGCTGTCGATGCCGCCGATCCGCGTCTATGAGGTCGCGACCTTCTACTTCATGTTCAATACCAAGCCGATCGGGCGCTTCCACCTGCAGGTCTGCGGCACCACGCCCTGCTGGCTGCGCGGCTCCGACGACGTGCTGCGCGCCTGCAAGGATGCCGGACACCTGAAAGGCTATGGCGATACCAGCCAGGATGGCCTGTTCACGCTGAGCGAGGTCGAATGCCTCGGTGCCTGCGTGAACGCGCCGATCCTGGCGGTCGACGATGATTTCTACGAAGACCTCGACTACGACCGTACCGTCGCGCTGATCGAGGCGCTGCGCCGCGGCGAACGTCCGCAGCCGGGCAGCACCATCGGGCGCCAGACCAGCGCGCCGGAGGGCGGGCCGCTTGTGCTCCACGACGTTCCGGCGGCAGGGGAATAGGACCATGGCGCTCGCCGACAAGGACCGCATCTTCACGAACCTCTACGGCGCGCAGCCGTGGAACCTGGAAGCGGCGCGCAGGCGCGGCAACTGGGACGGCACCGCGGCGATCATCGCCAAGGGGCGCGACTGGATCGTCGAGGAGATGAAGAATTCAGGGCTGCGCGGCCGCGGCGGCGCCGGCTTCCCGACCGGCATGAAGTGGTCCTTCATGCCGAAGCAGAGCGACGGCCGCCCCTCCTACCTCGTCGTCAATTGCGACGAGTCGGAGCCCGGCACCTGCAAGGACCGCGACATCGCGCGCCATGATCCGCACACGCTGATCGAAGGCTGCCTGCTCGCCTCCTTCGCCATGGGCGCGCATGCCGCCTACATCTACATCCGTGGCGAATTCTACAACGAGAGCGTCACCCTGCAGGCCGCGATCGACGAGGCCTACGACGCGGGACTGCTCGGCAAGAACGCGGCGGGCTCGGGCTGGGATTTCGACCTCTACCTGCACCGCGGCGCCGGCGCCTATATCTGCGGCGAGGAGACGGCGCTGATCGAGAGCCTCGAGGGCAAGAAGGGCATGCCGCGGCTGAAGCCGCCATTCCCGGCGGCCGTCGGCCTCTATGGCTGCCCGACCACGGTGAACAATGTCGAGACCATCGCCGTGGTGCCGACCATCCTCAGGCGCGGCGCCACCTGGTTCGCCTCCTTCGGGCGGCCGAAGAATTCCGGCACCAAGCTCTTCTGCATCCAGGGCCATGTGAACAAGCCCTGCAATGTCGAGGAGGAGATGAGCATCCCGATGCGGGAGCTCATCGAGCGTCACGCCGGCGGCGTGCGCGGTGGCTGGGACAACCTGCTCTGCGTGATCCCGGGCGGGTCCTCGACGCCGCTGCTGCCGAAGTCGATATGCGACGACGTGCTGATGGATTTCGACGCGCTGCGCGAGCACAAATCGGGTCTTGGCACCGCCGCCGTGATCGTGATGGACAAGTCCACTGACCTCATCAAGGCGATCGCGCGTCTCGCCGCCTTCTACAAGCATGAGAGCTGCGGCCAGTGCACGCCGTGCCGTGAGGGCATGGGCTGGCAGAAGCGCCTGATGGACCGGATGGTGGAGGGCAGGGCGGAGATCGAGGAGATCGACCTTCTCGAAAACGTCACGCGCCGCATCGAAGGCCATACCATCTGCGCGCTGGCCGATGGCGGCGTCTGGCCGGTGCAGGGGCTGATCCGTCACTTCCGCCCGTTGATGGAAGAACGGATCGCGCAGTACAAGGCGCGGCACACGACGATGCCGATGGCGGCGGAGTAGGGGCGATGGCCAAGGTCACAGTCGACGGCATCGAGGTCGAAGTCCCCAACGGCGCCACGGTGCTGCAGGCGTGCGAAGCGGCGGGGAAGGAAATTCCCCGCTTTTGCTATCACGAGCGCCTGTCGATCGCCGGCAATTGCCGCATGTGCTTGGTCGAGGTGGAGCGCGCGCCGAAGCCCGTCGCCTCCTGCGCCTATCCGGTCGCGGACGGCATGAAGGTCTTCACCGACACGCCCGTGGTGCGCAACGCGCGCCGCGGGGTGATGGAATTCCTGCTGATCAACCATCCGCTGGATTGCCCGATCTGCGACCAGGGCGGTGAATGCGACCTGCAGGACCAGGCCATGGGCTATGGCATGGACCATTCGCGCTATCGCGAAGAGAAGCGCGTGGTGAAGGACAAGTATGTCGGGCCACTGATCAAGACGATCATGACCCGCTGCATCCAGTGCACCCGCTGCGTGCGCTTCGCGGCCGAGGTCGCGGGCACGCCGGAGCTCGGCGGCACCAATCGCGGCGAGAACATGGAGATCGGTACCTATGTCGAGAAGGCTCTGACCAGCGAGCTCTCCGGCAATCTGATCGACATCTGCCCGGTGGGTGCGCTGACCAGCCGACCCTACGCTTTCGTCTCCCGCCCCTGGGAGCTGCGCAAGACCGACAGCATCGACGTCCAGGACGCGGTCGGCACCGCAATTCGCGTCGACAGCCGCGGCCCCGAGGTGATGCGCATCCTGCCGCGCGTGAACGAGGCCGTGAACGAGGAATGGATGGCCGATCGCGGCCGCTTCTCCTTCGACGGCCTCAAGCGCAAGCGTCTCGACCGCCCCTGGGTGCGGCGCGACGGCAAGCTGGCGCCGGCGACCTGGGCGGAAGCCTTCGCGGCCATCGCCAAGAAGCTGGAGGGACTCCCTGGGGACCGTATCGGCGCCATCGCCGGCGACCTGGTGGATGCCGAGAGCGTGCTGGCGCTGAAGGACCTCATGGCCGCCTATGGCAGCGCCAATCTCGACTGCCGGCAGGATGGCGCCGCGATCGACGCGTCGCGCGGCGACTGGTTCCGCTTCAATTCCGGCATCGCCGGCATCGACGAGGCGGATGCGCTTCTGATCATCGGCAGCGATGTGCGGCGCGAGGCCCCGGTGCTGAACGCACGCATCCGCAAGCGCTGGAGCCTTGGCAAACTCAAGGTCGGCGTGGTCGGACCGAAGACCGACTTCACCTATCCGGTAAAGGTCCTGGGCGAAGGGCCGGAGACGCTGACCGCGCTTCTCGCCGGCCAGGGCTTCGCCGAGGTGCTGAAGGACGCGCAGCGGCCGATGGTGATCCTCGGGCGCGGCGCCATTGCGCGGCCGGACGGCGCCGCGGTGCTGGCGACCGCCTGGCAGATCGCCGAGGCGGTCGGCGCGCTGAAGCCCGACTGGCACGGCTTCAACATGCTGCACCATTTCGGCGGCCAGGTCGGGGCGCTGGAGCTCGGCTTCGTGCCGGGGCAGGGCGGCAAGGCGCTCGGCGCCATGATGGGCGGCAATATCGACGCGCTCTGGCTGCTCGGCGCCGACGGCTTCGACCCGGCGCGGATCGGGGCCGAGACCTTCGTCATCTACCAGGGCCACCATGGCGACCGTGCCGCGGCGCGGGCCGACGTGATCCTGCCGGGTGCCGCCTATACCGAGAAAGACGCCACCTACGTGAACACCGAAGGCCGCGCGCAGCAGGCCTTCCTCGCGATCCATCCGCCCGGTGAGGCGCGGGAGGATTGGCGTATCCTCCGCGCCTACAGCGAGGGCGTCGGCAAGACGCTGCCCTATGACAGCCTGGCGCAGCTCCGCGCGCGCCTCGCTCAGGCGGCGCCCTGCTTCGCGACGCTGGATGCGATCCCGGCTTCCGGCTGCACGGACATGACGGCGCCGGCGAGCAATGTCGCCCTCGGCAGCGCGCCCTTCGTCGCGGCGCTGCCGAGCTATCACCTGGCGGACACCATCGCCCGCGCCTCCGAAGTGATGGCGGAATGCGCCAGCATCTATGGCGGCGCGGCACCCCGGCTGGCGGCGGAGTAAGCGGGATGGACGGCTTTCTCTCCTCTCCGATCGGGATCCTGGTCATCACCGTGGCCCAGGCGCTGGCGCTGCTGGTGCCGCTGCTCATCATGGTGGCCTATCTCACCTATGGCGAGCGCAAGGTCCTGGCGGCCATGCAGCTCCGCAAGGGGCCGAACGTGGTCGGGCCCTTCGGCCTGCTGCAGCCCTTCGCCGACGCGCTGAAGATGCTGATGAAGGAGACGGTGATCCCCTCCGGCGCCAGCCGCGCCCTCTTCGTGCTGGCGCCGATGCTCACCTTCGGTCTCGCGATGATCGCCTGGGCGGTGATCCCCGTGAATGACGGCTGGGCGATCGCCAACATCAATGTCGGCGTCCTCTACCTCTTCGCGATCAGCTCGCTCGGCGTCTATGGCGTGATCATCGCCGGCTGGGCGTCGAATTCGAAATACGCCTTCCTCGGCGCCATGCGCAGCGCAGCCCAGATGGTGAGCTACGAGGTCTCGATCGGCTTCGTCATCGTGACCGTGCTGCTCTGCGTGGGCTCGCTGAACCTGACCGAGGTGGTGCGGGCGCAGCAGAACGTCTGGTTCTTCATCCCGCTCTTCCCGATGTTCGTCATCTTCTTCATCTCGGCGCTGGCCGAGACGAACCGGGCGCCCTTCGACCTGCCGGAGGGTGAGAGCGAGCTGGTGGCGGGCTTCTTCGTCGAATACAGCAGCCTGTCCTTCGGGCTGTTCTTCCTCGGCGAATACGCGAACATGATCCTGATGTCGGCGCTGACCACCATCCTGTTCCTGGGTGGCTGGTACCCGCCGATGCATGTGGAGCCGCTGACCTGGATCCCCGGCCCGATCTGGTTCATCGCGAAGATCTGCCTCTGCCTCTTCGTCTTCATCTGGGTGCGCGCGACCTTCCCGCGCTACCGCTACGACCAGCTCATGCGCCTCGGCTGGAAGGTCTTCCTGCCCTTCAGCCTGTTCTGGCTGGTACTGACCGCGGCGGTGCTGAAGCTGACCGGCTGGCTGCCGGCATGAATCAGGCCCCCAAACGCGTCATTCGCGACCTCGGGCCGGCCGGCAAGCCGGCCCGCTGGCATGATACCAAGGGAGTTCCGTGATGCTCGACCGCGTCGCGCGCGCGATGCTGCTGCAGGAGCTGGTCTCCGGCATGGGCCTCACGCTGAAATACTTCTTCAAGCCCAAGGTGACGCTGAACTACCCCTACGAGCGCGGCAACCTCTCGCCCCGCTTCAAGGGCGAGCATGCGCTGCGCCGCTATCCGAACGGGGAGGAGCGCTGCATCGCCTGCAAGCTGTGCGAGGCGGTGTGCCCGGCCCAGGCCATCACCATCGAGGCCGAGCCGCGCGAGGACGGCAGCCGCCGCACCACGCGCTACGACATCGACATGACGAAGTGCATCTATTGCGGCCTCTGCGAGGAGGCCTGCCCGGTCGATGCCATCGTCGAAGGCCCGAACCTCGAATTCGCGGCCGAGACGCGCGAGGAGCTGATCTACCACAAGGAGAAGCTGCTCGATAACGGCGACCGCTGGGAGCCGATGCTGGCCGAGCGCCTCCGCCTCGATGCACCTTATCGGTGAGCCCGCGATGATCGCCTCCCTTGCCTTCTATGCCTTCGCCGCCGTCCTGATCGCCTCCGCGGTCATGGTGGTGAGCAGCCGCAACCCCGTGCACAGCGTGCTGTTCCTGATCCTCGCCTTCTTCAACGCCGCGGCGTTGATGCTGATCGCAGGGGCGGAGTTCCTGGCGATGATCCTGGTCATCGTCTATGTCGGCGCCGTCGCGGTGCTGTTCCTCTTCGTCGTGATGATGCTCGACATCGACTTCTCGCAGCTCCGCGAAGGCTTCCAGCGTTACGCGCCGATCGGCGCGGTGATCGGCGGCATCCTGTTCCTGGAGCTGATCTTCGTCCTCAGCACCTGGCGCTTCGCGCCGGATGCGGCCGATCTCAGGCTCAACCCGAACCCGGGTGGCGGCGTCTCCAACACGGCGGCGCTGGGGCGCATCCTCTATACGGACTACCTCTATCTCTTCCAGCTCGCCGGGCTGGTGCTGCTGGTCGCCATGATCGGCGCCATCGTGCTGACGCTCCGCGATCGCGTGGGTACGCGCCGGCAGAACATCGCGGCCCAGGTGGCGCGCAGCGGCAGCGTCGGGCTGGTCAAGGTGCCGACCGGCGCGGGTCTCCGCGAGCTCGGCATCCTGCGCCCGCCCGAGCCGGAGGCGCCCAAGGCGCTGCCGGAGCCGGCGGATCACGGGCACGGCCATGGGGGGCATCACTGAGATGGCGATCGGCCTCGGGCACTACCTCACGGTCGGTGCCATCCTCTTCGTGCTCGGCGTCTTCGGCATCTTCCTGAACCGGAAGAACGTGATCGTCATCCTGATGTCGGTCGAGCTGCTGCTGCTGGCCGTGAACATCAACCTGGTGGGCTTCAGCTCAGTGCTGAATGATCTGACAGGTCAGGTCTTCGCGATGTTCATCCTGACCGTCGCCGCCGCCGAGGCCGCGATCGGGCTGGCCATCGTCGTCGTCTACTTCCGCAACCGCGGCAGCATCGAGGTGGAGGACATCTCCACCTTGCGGGGTTAGAGCGCATGTTCGTCGGAGCCGTCTTCTTCCCCCTGCTGGGCTCGATCATCGCCGGCTTCTTCGGCCGCCTGATCGGCGACCGGGCCGCGCAATGGGTCACCGTGGGCTTCATGGCGCTGGCCGCGCTCTGCGGCGTGCTCGCCTTCGTGCAGGTGGCGCTCGGCCATGCGCCGACGGTGGTGGAGCTGCTGACCTTCGTCGATGTCGGCGGTTTCGAGGTGAGCTGGGCGCTGCGCTACGACACGCTGAGCGTCGTCATGGTCGCGATGGTCACCTTCATCTCGACCCTGATCCACCTCTACAGCGTCGGCTACATGTCGCATGACGCGACGATCCCGCGCTTCTTCAGCTACCTCTCGCTCTTTACCTTCATGATGCTGATGCTGGTGACGGCGGACAACCTGGTGCAGCTCTTCTTCGGCTGGGAAGGCGTCGGCCTCGCGAGCTACCTGCTGATCGGCTACTGGTACGAGAAGGAAAGCGCCAACCGCGCCGCGATGAAGGCCTTCATCGTGAACCGCGTCGGCGACCTCTTCTTCATGCTCGGCCTGGCGCTGACCTTCTGGACCTTCGGCACGGTCGAGTTCGCGGGCATCTTCTCGACCGTCGACCAGCACCTGACCGACACCTTCCTCGGCATGCGTTCGCTCGAGGTGATCGGTGTGCTGCTGTTCCTCGGCGCCTGCGGCAAGTCGGCGCAGCTCGGCCTGCACACCTGGCTGCCGGACGCGATGGAAGGCCCGACGCCGGTCTCCGCGCTGATCCATGCGGCGACCATGGTGACCGCCGGCGTCTTCCTGGTCGCGCGCATGTCGCCGATCTTCGAGCAGGCGCCGGTGGCGCTCGGCGTCGTCACCGTGGTCGGCGCCTCGACCGCGCTGTTTGCCGCGACGATCGGCTGCGTGCAGAACGACATCAAGCGCATCATCGCCTATTCGACCTGCTCGCAGCTCGGCTACATGTTCTTCGCGGCGGGCGTCGGCGCCTATCAGGGCGCGATCTTCCACCTCTTCACCCATGCCTTCTTCAAGGCGCTGCTGTTCCTGGGCGCCGGCTCCGTCATCCACGCGATGTCGGACGAGCAGGACATCCGGAAGATGGGCGGCATCTGGAAGAAGATCCCGATCACCTATGCGGTGATGTGGGTGGGCTCCCTGGCGCTGGCGGGCGTACCCCTCTTCGCGGGCTACTTCTCCAAGGACTTCGTGCTGGAGGCTGCCTTCGCCGCGCATAGCGCCACCGGCATGTATGCCTTCGCCTGCGGCATCATCGCTGCCTTCCTGACCGCCTTCTATTCCTGGCGGCTGATCATCCTGACCTTCCATGGCGCGCCGCGTGCCGACCACCACACCATGGAGCATGTGCACGAGAGCCCCTGGGTGATGCTGGTGCCGCTGCTGCTGCTGGCGGTGGGCGCTGTTGTCACCGGCTACATCTTCGCGCCGATGTTCATCGGCCATCACTGGGAAGAGTTCTGGAACGGCGCCATCGTCAACGGCGCGGGCAACGAGATCATGCATCACGTGCATGAGGTGCCGGCATGGGTGCCGCTGGCGCCGACCGTCGTCGGCCTGGTCGGCATCGCGCTGGCCTATGCGATCTACATGGGCGCGCCCGCGCTGCCGGCGAAGCTCGCGACGCAGTTCCGCGGCGTCTACCTGTTCCTCCTGAACAAATGGTACTTCGACGAGCTCTATGACCGCATCTTCGTGCGGCCGGCGCGCAAGCTCGCCTACATCCTCTGGAAGGTAGGCGATGCGCGGATCATCGACGGCATGCCGAACGGCGCGGCGTCGCTGGTGGTGGACGGCGCGCGCGGCGCGGTGCGGCTGCAGACCGGGCGCGTCGCCAACTACGCCTTCGCGATGATCATCGGACTTGTCGCCTTCGTCTCGATCTTCCTCTTCGGAGCCGTCCGATGAACGCCGCCGGCTTCCCGCTGCTCTCGCTCATCACCTTCCTGCCGCTCGCCGGCGTGCTGGTGATCCTCTCCGTGCGTGGGGAGGAGGCGGTGGTGGCGTCCAATGCGCGCTGGACCGCGCTCTGGACCAGCCTGATCACCTTCGCGCTGTCGCTGATCCTCTGGTTCCGCTTCGACCGGGACACCGCCGACTTCCAGTTCGTCGAGCACCTGTCCTGGCTGCCGGAATTCGGCGTGAACTACGCCATGGGCGTGGACGGCATCTCGGTGCTGTTCGTGCTGCTTTCCACCTTGCTCACGCCGCTCTG
Source organism: Plastoroseomonas hellenica (assembly GCF_018129085.1). Taxonomy (GTDB): domain Bacteria; phylum Pseudomonadota; class Alphaproteobacteria; order Acetobacterales; family Acetobacteraceae; genus Plastoroseomonas; species Plastoroseomonas hellenica. Next base: position 197,439 of record NZ_JAAGBB010000006.1, on the reverse strand, counting down.
CATCCTCGCCTCCTGGGAGGCGATCGGGACGCGCGTGCGGGAATACATGATCGCCTTCCTCATCCTCGAGACGATGATGGTCGGCATGTTCTGCGCCCTCGACTTCGTCCTCTTCTACGTGTTCTTCGAGGGCGTGCTGATCCCGATGTTCCTGATCATCGGGGTCTGGGGTGGGGCGCGGCGGGTCTACGCCGCCTTCAAGTTCTTCCTCTATACGCTGCTCGGCTCCGTACTGATGCTGCTAGCGATCCTGCTGCTCTGGTACCGTGCCGGCACCACCGACATCCTGGCGTTGATGGGCACGCCGATCCCGCCGGCGATCCAGACCTGGGTGTTCCTCGCCTTCTTCGCCTCCTTCGCGGTGAAGGTGCCGATGTGGCCGGTGCATACCTGGCTGCCGGACGCGCACGTCGAAGCCCCGACCGCGGGCTCCGTCATCCTGGCCGGCGTGCTGCTGAAGATGGGGGCCTACGGCTTCCTGCGCTTCTCGCTGCCGCTGCTGCCGGATGCCTCCGCCGCCTTCGCGCCCTTCATCTTCGCGCTCTCGGTGGTGGCGGTCGTCTACACCTCCCTCGTCGCCCTGGCGCAGGAGGACATGAAGAAGCTGATCGCCTATTCCTCGGTCGCCCATATGGGCATCGTCACGATCGGCATCTTCACCTTCAACGCACAGGGCCTCTCCGGCGCGCTCTTCACCATGCTCGCGCATGGCGTGGTCTCCGGCGCGCTCTTCCTCTGCGTGGGCGTGCTCTACGACCGGGTGCACAGCCGTGAGATCGCGCGCTACGGCGGCGTCGCCAAGATCATGCCGGGTTATGCCGTGGTGTTCATGCTGTTCAGCATGGCCTCTGTCGGGCTGCCCGGCCTTGCGAACTTCCCGGGCGAGCTGCTGGTCATCGTCGGCGCCTGGCGGGCGAACCCCTGGGTCGCCCTCGGCGGCGCTCTCGGCATGATCCTGGGAGCCGCCTACATGCTCTACCTCTACCGGCGCGTCATCTTCGGGCGCATCGGACGCGACGACCTGAAGGTGCTGCTCGACCTGTCGCCACGCGAATACGCGATCTTCGCGCCGCTGGTCCTGCTGACTGTCTGGATGGGCATCCACCCGCAGAGCTTCCTCTCTTTCTTCGAGGCCTCGGTCGCGCAGCTCGTGGCGCGGCACGAAGCCGCCCTCGGCGCCGCGCGCCTGGCCGGGATGTGAGCCCCATGAACTGGACCCTCGCGCTGCCCGAACTGGTGCTCGCCATCGCCGGCCTCTGCTTGCTGGTCGCCGGCGTGGTGCCGAAGCGCCCGATGCACTTCGCCATCACCTTGGGCGCGCTCGGCAGCTTCCTGCTCGCGGCCGTGCTGGTGATGGGGCAGGGGGAGGGCGTGACCTTCGGCGGGCTCTATGTCGCCGATGCCTTCGCACGCTTTGCCAAGCTGCTGGTGCTGGCCGGCGCCGGGCTCGGGCTGATCCTGGCGCTCGACTTCAACGAGAAGTCGGGCATCGCGCGCTTCGAGTTCCCGGTGCTGCTGGTCTTCGCGACCGTCGGCATGATGGTCATGGTCTCGGCCAACGACCTGATGGCCCTCTATGTCGGGCTGGAGCTGATGTCACTCAGCCTCTACGTCGTCGCCGCCTTCGACCGCGACAATGAGCGGTCGTCCGAGGCGGGCCTCAAATACTTCGTGCTCGGCGCGTTGGCCTCCGGCCTGCTGCTCTATGGCGCCTCGCTGGTCTACGGCTTCGCCGGCACCACGAATTTTGACCGCATTGCCGATGCGCTCTCCTCGCCGGCCGGCGGTTCCCTGGGCCTCGTCGTCGGCGTCGTCTTCGTGGTGGCTGGGCTCGCCTTCAAGGTCTCGGCGGTGCCCTTCCACATGTGGACGCCCGACGTCTACGAAGGCGCGCCGACACCGGTGACCGCCTTCTTCGCCGCCGCCCCCAAGGTCGCCGCCATCGCGCTGCTGACCCGCGTGCTCGCCGGCCCCTTCGGCGACCTCGCGGCGCAGTGGCAGCAGGTGATCCTGCTGATCTCGGCACTCTCGATGATCCTCGGCGCCTTCGCCGCGATCGGGCAGAGCAATGTGAAGCGGCTGATGGCCTATTCCTCGATCGCCAATGTCGGCTACGCGTTGATGGGCCTCGCGGTCGCGACCGATGCCGGGCTGCGCGGGCTGCTGCTCTACATGGCGGTCTATATCGCGATGACGCTCGGCAGCTTCTCGGTGCTGGTCGCCATGCGCCGCGACGGACGCGCGGTGGAGCGCATCGATGATCTGGCAGGCCTCGGCCGCACCGATCCGGTGATGGCCTTCTGGATGGCGGTCTTCATGTTTTCGATGGCCGGCATCCCGCCGCTCGCGGGCTTCTTCTCGAAGCTCTACGTCTTCCTGCCGGCGGTGCAGGCGGGCTACTGGGCGCTGGCGGTGATCGGCGTGCTGACCAGCGTGGTCGGCGCCTACTATTATCTGCGCATCGTGAAGGTGATGTACTTCGATGCGCCGGCCGGCGCCTTCGACCCACGCCCCGCCGGGCTCTCGGTGGTGCTGACGGTGACCGGGCTCTTCACCATGCTGTTCATCCTGTTCCCGGCGCCGCTGATCGCGGCGGCGCAGGCCGCCATCACCTCGATCCTGGGGTGAGCGCGCAGAATGGCCGGCAGGGTGGTGGCCCCGAGCTCCTGAACCTGCCGGCCGGCTTCAGGCTCGAGATCCACGAAAGCCTGCCGAGCACCTCCGACCTGCTGCTGCAGCGCGCCCGGGCCGGGGAGCCCGAGGGCCTCGCCATCATGGCGCGCCGGCAGACGGCCGGCCGCGGCACCTCCGCACGCCGCTGGGAGAGCCCGGCGGGCAACCTCTATCTCAGCCTGCTGCTGCGCCCCGATGGCCCGATCCGGGAGGCGCCGCAATGGGCGCTCCTGGCCGCCGTGGCGTTGGCCGAGACCTTGGCGCCGCTGCTCCCCGACCCTCAGGCGCTGCGGCTGAAATGGCCGAACGACGCGCTGCTGCAGGGTGCCAAGCTCGCGGGCATCCTGGCCGAGGCCGCGGCCGATGTGGAGGGCGGGGTCGCCTGGCTGGTGCTCGGGATCGGTGTGAACCTCGCCCATGCGCCGCTGCTGCCGGACCGGCCGACCGCGGCGCTTCCGCCGCCCGCCCCGGTGCCGGAGCATGTCGCGGCGTCGCTCCTGCAGGCGATTGCCCGCTGGCGGGCGATCCATGCGCGGGATGGCCTGGCCCCGGTCCGCGCCGCCTGGACCGCGCTCGGCCCGGCGCCGGGCACGCCGCTGACGGTGCGCCAGGGGCAGGGGCTGCTGACGGGACGCTTCGCTGGGCTCGGGGAGGATGGCAGTCTGCTGCTGGCGACCGATGGCGGCCTCCGGACCATCGTCGCGGGCGAGATCGCCTGAAGGGAAACTGGCGCCATGCTGCTGGCGGTGGATGCGGGTAATACCAACGTCGTCTTCGCGGTGCATGACGGCATCGAGTGGCGCGGCCGCTGGCGCATCGCGACGCGCGCGGACCGGACTTCGGACGAATACGCCGTCTGGTTGCTGACGCTCTTCCAGCACACCGGGCTGAAAGCGACCGACATCACCCGATGCGCCATCGGCACCGTGGTGCCGGCCGCGCTCTACAACCTCCGCCGCCTGTCGCGCGAATGGTTCGACTGCGAGCCGCTGATCGCCCGCGCGCCCCTCGACTGGGGATTCCAGATCAAGGTGGATCAGCCGGAGGAGGTCGGCGCCGACCGCCTGCTCAATTCGCTCGCCGCCCATACCAAGTATCGCGGGCCGCTGGTGGTCATAGATTTCGGAACAGCAACGACATTCGATGTGGTGGACGGCGACGGCGCCTATCTCGGCGGCGTCATCGCCCCTGGCATCAACCTCTCGATCGAGGCGCTGCACCGCGCCGCCGCCAGGCTGCCGCGCATCGGCATCGGCCGACCGCAGGCGGTGATCGGGCGATCCACGGTCCCGGCCATGCAATCCGGCATCTACTGGGGCTATATCGGCATGATCGAGGGGATCGTTGCCCGCATCCGGGCCGAATACGATGCCCCGATGAAGGTGGTGGCGACCGGCGGGCTGGCGCCGCTCTTCGCTGAAGGCACGAATGTGATCGAGCTCAGCGACCCCGATATCACGCTGGAGGGGCTTCGCCTGTTGGCGGAACGCAACCGTGCCCCCATCCTGTCACGTGGCGTGAATCGCGACTGACAGGGGCGCACGCGCCCGAAACCGCGTAAGACAGGTGCATGCCTCCCTACGACATCGGCTCCGGCCAGAACGATCTGGCCTTCATTCCCCTCGGCGGTACCGGCGAGATCGGCCTCAACCTCAACGTCTATCGCTGCGACGGTGCCTTGCTCGCGATCGACTGCGGCATCGGCTTCGGCGGCCCGGCGCTGCCGGAGGTCGACGTCATGGTGCCCGACGCCGGCTGGCTCGCCGACCACCGACGGGACCTCGCGGGGCTCGTCATCACCCACGCGCATGAGGACCATATCGGCGCGGTCGCGCATCTCTGGCGCCAGCTCCGCTGCCCGGTCTATGCTAGCCCCTTCGCCGCCGCCGTGCTGCGCCGGAAGCTGGCCGAGGCGGGGTTGCTGGCCGAGGTGCCGCTCCACATCGTGCCGCTCGGCGGCCGCCTGACGCTTGGGCCCTTCGATCTGGAATTCCTGCCGGTCACCCATTCGGTGCCGGAGGCGCAGGCGGTGGCGATCCGCACCCATTACGGCCTGGTGCTGCATACCGGCGACTGGAAGCTGGACCCCGACCCGTTGATCGGCAAGCCCACGGACGAGGAGGCCTTCCGCCGCCTCGGCGACGAGGGCGTGCTGGCCATGGTCTGCGATTCGACCAATGCGATGGTTGAGGGCCATTCGGGCAGCGAAGGCGAGGTGCGGCGCAACCTGACGGCCATCATCCGCGGCCTGAAGGGGCGCATCGCGGTGACCTGCTTCGCGACCAACATCGCCCGCGTCGCCTCCATCGCCAAGGCGGCCGGGGCAGCGGGTCGGCAGGTCGCGCTGTTCGGCCGCTCGCTCCGCAATGCCGAGGCCGCGGCGCGCGAGGTCGGCTACCTCACCGACATCCCGCCCTTCCTGCCGGAGGAAGAGGCAGGCTACCTGCCCGACGATTCGCTGCTGATCATCTGCACCGGTTCCCAGGGGGAGGAGCGCAGCGCGATCGCCAAGATCGCCGCCGACACCCATCCGCAGATGGCGCTCGGGGAAGGGGATACGGTGATCTTCTCCTCCCGCCGCATCCCGGGGAACGAGAAGGCGATCCAGATCGTGCAGGATGGCCTGGTGCGGCGCGGCTGCCGGGTGATGACGGACGAGGATCACATGGTCCATGTCTCCGGCCATCCGGCCCGCGACGAGCTGAAGCGGCTCTATGGGCTGGTGCGGCCGCGCTACGCGGTGCCGGTGCATGGCGAGTGGCGGCATCTGTCGGAGCATGCGGCGCTGGCCCGCGCCTGCGGCGCCCATCCCGTGATCGTCGAGGACGGCGACGTGCTGCGCCTCGCACCCGGCAACCGGCCCGATGTGGTGGGCGGCGTCCCGGTCGGGCGGCTCGCGATCGACGGCGACCGGCTGCTGCCGTTGGATGGCGGCGTGCTCGGGGCACGACGGAAGATGCTGTTCAATGGCGTGGTGGTGGCGTCGCTTGCCGTCGATGCCGCGGGACGCGTGCTGGGCGAACCCAAGGTCTCGGCGCCGGGCCTCTTCGAGCAGGGCGACGCGGAACCCGGGCAACTCGCCGATGAGCTCGCCCGCAGCGTCGCCGAGCTGCCCGCCGCGCTGAAGCGCGAGGACGATACGCTGCGCGAGGCCGTACGTGGCGCGCTGCGCAAGGCGGTCGGCCGGCGGCTGCGCAAGCGCCCGGCGGTCGAGGTGCATCTGCTGCGCGTCTGATCGGGTCAGTCCGGGGGCTTTGCAACGTCCCCGGACAGGTGCACATGCCGGCGCATGACCTGGTTCACCGGCTTCGTCGTCTTTGCCCTGACCTGGTGGACGGTGCTCTTCGCCGTGCTGCCGATCGGCACCCGCCCGGATCCGGACGCCGATCCGGCCGCCGGCGGCTGGCGCGGCACGCCGGAGAAGCCGCATCTCCTGCGCAAGCTGATCGCGACGACCGTGATTTCAGTGCTGGTGTGGCTGGCCATCTGGTGGCTGGTGGAAAGCGACTGGATCAGCTTCCGCACCGGCTGGCTGGCGATGCCTGATCGTTGACGCCCGAGGCGTTTTGCTGCACCGCACAGAGGGCCGCACAAAATTTAGGCGGCTAACAGGGCGTTTACCCTGCGCCGCCTTCGTTGCGAGCATATCCGGTCTGGATGCCGAATTTTCACCCTATTGGGTTGGCTGTTTGTCGTTGAGCCGGATGCCGACCCGCGCCACCCTTTGCTTCAGGAAGAGGTTGTTCCTCTTTCTGCCGTGTGACTGGCGTTTCCTCCCTAAACTTGGGCCGCGATCCCTTGGGGTCGTGGCCCTTTTTTTGTCTAGCGATATCCGTTTCCAAAGCCAAGGTTTTTTGCCGGGCGAACGCGAATTTTTGTCTGATAGTTGCGGCTGTTTGCATACAAACATAAGATTATTGCGCCGCAGCAGAGCCGCCCTTGGTCCCCGATCTGCGAACAGATTCACGCCTCCGGGCGATTCCGCCCTTCGGCGATCTGCTCGCCTGCGTTCGCCGAGCAGATTCACGCCTCCGGGCGATTCCGCCCTTCGGCGATCTGCTCCCCTGCGTTCGCCGAGCAGATTCACGCCTCCGGGCGATTCCGCCCTCCGGCGATCTGTTCCCTGCGTTCGCCGAGCAGATTCACGCCTCCGGGCGATTCCGCCCTTCGGCGATCTGCTCTAAGGTCCGCGCCCGCTTCCCGCTCAAGGATTACCATGCGTCTCTCCCGCGCCTTCCTGCCGACATTGAAAGAGACGCCCGCCGAGGCGCAGATCGCGTCGCACCGGTTGATGCTGCGCGCCGGTCTGGTCCGCCAGACCAGCGCCGGCATCTACGCCTGGTTGCCGGCAGGGCTCCGGGTGCTGCGCAAGGTCGAGCAGATCGTGCGGGAGGAGCAGGATCGCGCCGGTGCCCAGGAAATCCTGATGCCGACCATCCAGCCGGCCGAACTCTGGCGCGAATCCGGCCGCTACGACGACTACGGCAAGGAGATGCTGCGCATCAAAGACCGGCATGAGCGCGACATGCTCTACGGCCCGACCAACGAGGAGATGGTCACCGACATCTTCAAGGGCTTCGCGAAGAGCTACCGCGACCTGCCGCGCAACCTCTACCACATCCAGTGGAAGTTCCGGGACGAGGTGCGGCCGCGTTTCGGCGTGATGCGCGGGCGCGAATTCCTGATGAAGGACGCCTATTCCTTCGACCTGACCAAGGAAGGCGCCGAGCACAGCTATCGCCAGATGTTCGTGGCCTATCTCCGCACCTTCGCCCGCATGGGGTTGAAAGCCATCCCGATGCGCGCCGACACCGGCCCGATCGGCGGCAATCTCAGCCACGAGTTCATCATCCTGGCCGAGACCGGCGAATCGCAGGTCTTCGTCAGCCAGGACCTGCTCGACTACGACGTGCTGGCCGACACACCCGACTACCTGGGCGACCTTTCGCCGATCGTGAACTTCTGGACCAGCCACTACGCCGCCACCGAGGAGATGCACGACGAAGCCGCCTGGGCGCAGGTGCCCGAAGCGAAGCGCGTCTCCGCCCGCGGCATCGAGGTCGGGCACATCTTCTTCTTCGGCACCAAGTACAGCGCGCCCTTGGGCCTCTCCGTCCAGGGCCCGGACGGCAAGCCGGTGGCGCCGGAGATGGGCAGCTACGGCATCGGCATCTCCCGCCTGGTCGGCGCCATCATCGAGGCGAGCCATGACGAGGCCGGCATCATCTGGCCGGACGCCGTCGCCCCCTTCAGCGCCGCCATCCTGAACCTGAAGCCGGGCGACGCCGGCTGCGACGCGCTCTGTGAGCAGCTCTATGCCGCGCTGTCGCCGGAAGCGGTCTATGACGACCGTGAGGAGCGGGCAGGGGTGAAGTTCAACGACGCCGACCTCTCCGGCCATCCTTGGCAGGCCGTGGTCGGGCCGCGCGGTGCCGCCGCCGGCCGCGTCGAGCTGAAGCGTCGCGCCACCGGCGAGCGCGCGGAACTCTCCCTCGAGGACGCGGTCGCGCGCATCAAGGGCGCTTGAGAGCCTGTCTCGGAATGGCGCGGCGGCGATCTGACGGTCCTTTTCCGCCCCTGCCGCGCCGGCTTCCTCGCCGATGCAACCAGCATCGGCTACGTCACCCGACACGGCAGGAACGAAAAATGCCTCGCCAGTTCACCGCTGTGCCATTCCGAGACAGGCTCTGATCCCCGCGATGTTCTCCCCCTTCGAGCGCGCCGTTGCGTTTCGCTATCTGCGCGCCCGCAAGGGCGAGCGCTTCATATCGGTCACCGCGCTCTTTTCCCTCATCGGCATCACCCTCGGCGTCGCGACGCTCATCATCGTCACCTCGGTGATGAATGGCTTCCGGCAGGATCTGATGGCCCGCATCATCGGGCTGAACGGCCACCTCACGGTACAGCCGGAGCGCGGTCGCGTGATCGAGGGGTATGAGGCGGTGCTGGCGCGCATCGGCGGCATCGCAGGGATCGTGCAGGCCGCACCGGCGGTGGATGGACAGGTGCTGGTCACGGGGCCAGGCGGTGCAGCCGGGGCGCAGCTCCGCGGCATCCCGCCGGAGGCGCTGCGTGCCCGAGCGGTGATCCGGGACAGGCTGCGCGACGGCGATCTCGAGGCCATGGAAGAAGAGGATACGGCCGTGGTCGGCGCCCGCCTGGCCGCGCGGCTCCGCCTGATGCCGGACGACAGCCTGACCTTGGTGCTGCCCCAGGCACGCGGCGGGGATTTCTCCGCCGCGCCGCGCCAGCGAAACCTGCGCGTGGTCGCGACCTTCGACATCGGCATGCCGGAATATGACGGGCGGACCATCTTCGTGCCGCTCGCCACCGCGCAATCGCTCTTCGGTCTCGGCGACGCGGTGAACCAGATCGAGATCCTGCTCGAAGACCCATCCCGCGTCGCGCCTGTCGCCGCGGAACTGCGCGCCGCCCTGGCAGGGCAGGGCCTCCGCGTGACCGACTGGCAGGCTTCCAACAGCGCCATCTACGCAGCGGTACTGATCGAGCGGCAGGTGATGTTCCTGATCCTCACCCTGATCGTGGTGGTGGCGACCTTCAACATCGTCTCCTCCCTCACCATGCTGGTGAAGGACAAGGGGAAGGACATCGCCATCCTGCGGACCATGGGTGCGAAACGCGGAGCGATCCTGCGCATCTTCATCCTCTGCGGTGCGAGCATCGGCTGCGGCGGCACGCTGGCGGGCTTCGCCCTCGGCCTTGGCATCGCAGCGAATTTCGACGCGCTGCGCCCCGGCGTCGTCTGGCTGGAACGCGCCGGCCTCTCCGGCGCCGGCCTGCAATTCCTGATGACTCTCCCTTCGGTGGTCGACACGCGGGATGTCGCGATCATCGTCGCGACCGGCTTCGGCCTGTCGCTGCTCGCGACCCTCTATCCAAGCTGGCGCGCCGCGCGGATCGATCCGGCCGAGGCGCTGCGCCATGGCTAGGACCGGCTATTTTTCGGCCTTCGAGCGTATGGTCGCGGCGCGCTACCTGCGCGCGCCGCGCGGCGAAGGCGCGGTCTCGCTCATCGCCGGCTTCTCGCTGCTCGGCATCGCACTCGGCGTCGGAACGCTGATTGTCGTGCTCGCTGTCATGGGCGGCTTCCGGCAAGAGCTCCTGGGGCGCATCCTGGCAGTGAACGGGCATCTCGGCGTGGCGTCGGCGGATGAGTCACTGCGGGATTATGCCGCAGTCGCCGAGCGCATCCGCGCGCTGCCCGAAGTCGCTCAGGCCACGCCCATACTGGAAGGCCAAGTGCTGCTGACGACCGATGCCGGCGCCTCCGCCGGCGGACTGCTGCGCGGCATCGCACCGGCGGACCTGCGCGCCCGCGCCATCATCGCCGGCAATATCCGCGCCGGAAGCCTGGCGGATTTCGAGGGCGAGGACGCCATCGTCATCGGCACCGTGCTGGCGCAGCGTCTCGATGTCGGGGTGGGCGACCGGATCACCGTCATATCCCCGGAAGGGCGGACGACGGTTTTCGGAACAGTGCCACGGCTCAAGCCCTATCGCGTCGCCGCGATCTTCGAGGTCGGGATGCAGGACTACGATGGCGGCTTCCTCTTCCTGCCGCTGCCGGCCGCGCAGCTCTTCCTGCAGCGGCCCGGCATGGTGAACCAGATCGAGGTCCATCTGCGCGACCCGGATGGCGCCCGCGCGGGCGCGGCGGCGATCCGTCAGGCTTTCGCCGGGCACCAACTCTCCATCGTGGATTGGCAGGCCGCCAATACCGGCTTCTTCCAGATCGTCGAAGTGCAGCGGAACGTGATGTTCCTGATCCTGGCGCTGATCATCCTGGTCGCGGCCTTCAACATCATCTCCTCCCTCATCATGCTGGTGAAGGACAAGGGGAAGGACATCGCCATCCTGCGGACCATGGGCGTGGGAAGCGGGGCGATCCTGCGCATCTTCCTGCTCTGCGGCGCCGCCGTGGGGGGCTTCGGCACGCTGGCCGGGCTCGGCCTCGGCCTCGCCATCTGCACCAATCTCGAAACCATCCGCCAGGCGCTGATGCGGGCGACCGGCACCACCATCTTCGATCCGCAGATCTACTTCCTCACGCGCATCCCGGCCGTGGTGGACCCATGGGACGTCGCGCAGGTGGTCGGGCTGGGGCTCGGGCTGTCGCTGCTCGCAACCCTCTATCCGAGCTGGCGCGCAGCGAGGACCGACCCGGTGGAAGCACTCCGCAATGAATGACCTGCCGCTTCGCCTCGCCGGCGTCGAGCGCCGCTACCGCAGCGGCGCCGGGGAGCTGCCCGTGCTGCGCGGCGCCGACCTGACGCTGGCCGCGGGGGAGATCGTGGCGCTCGTGGCGCCGTCCGGCACCGGCAAATCGACGCTGCTGCATCTTGCCGGTCTGCTGGAACGCCCGGACGGCGGCGAGGTCTTCGTCGATGGCAAGGCGGCCGGCACGCTGTCCGACGATGCCCGCACGGCGATCCGCCGCTCCACCATCGGCTTCGTCTATCAGTTCCACCACCTGCTGCCGGAATTCACGGCCGAGGAGAACATCGTCCTGCCGCAGATGGCCGCCGGCACGCCGCGCCACACGGCCAGGACACGGGCACGCGAACTCCTCGCCGCCTTCGGCCTGAGCGGGCGCGAGGGCCACCCCCCCGGCAAGCTCTCCGGCGGCGAGCAGCAGCGCGTCGCCATTGCCCGCGCCCTTGCCAACCGTCCCCGCATCCTCCTCGCCGACGAACCCACCGGCAACCTCGACGTCGGCACCAGCGCCCGCGTCTTCGGCGAACTCATGGAAGCCGTGCGCGGCCAAGGCGTCGCCGCCCTGGTTGCCACCCACAATCCCGACCTGGCCCAGCAGATGGACCGCATCGTGACGCTGGAGGCGGGAGTGGTGGTGCCGGTCGGGTGAGGGTGCGCCCTGGGGAAGGCTCCGCCTTCCCCAGCCCCCATCCGCCAGGAGCCTGGAGGCTCCTGGACCTGCTTCACTTGGCGCCCTGATTGCCAAGGGGGCTGCCCCGAAGTGGGCGGCCCCCTTGGCAATCAGGGCGCTAAAATGATCGGGCTGCAGGGGCCCTAGGCTCCTGCCGGGTGGGTCCGGGAGGGCAGAGCCCTCCCGTGATGCGCCTCACCCCATCAACATCACCACTCCCACCGCCGCGGCCACGGCGCCGCCGGCGCGGCAGAGGGTCAGGCCGGTGCCGTTGCGCATCGCGAGCCCGACGACGAAGCCGGCGGCATGCAGCAGCGCGGTGCCGAGCAGCATGCCAAGCGAGAAGCTGATGGGCGAGGCGGCGTCGGGCAGTTCCAGCCCGTGCGCCATGCCGTGGCAGAAGCCGAAAGCGGCGGTGGCGCCGATCGCCGCCAGCGTCGGGATCGGCATGGCGAGGGCGAGGGCCAGGCCGGCGGCGGCGACCGAGAGAGCGATGCCGTATTCGATGCCGGGCAGGGTGGTGCCTTCGAAGCCGGCGAGGGCGCCGAGAGCCATGGCGGTCATGAAGGCTGCAGGCATGCGCCAGGCGGTGGCGAGGCCGATGCGGGCGGCGATCAGGCCCACCGCGACCATGGCCAGCAGATGGTCGAGCCCACCGAAGGGATGCAGCAGGCCGCTGGTGAAGCTGTCCGTGCCGTGGCCGGGATGCGCCGCGGCCGGCAGGACAAGAGCGACGGCCAGGGTCAGGCCGAGGGCGGCGGGGCGCAGCAGGCGCATGGTGCGGATCCTCTGGGAATGCGTCGCGCAAGCTTCGGCCATGGGCGCAGGTGCAGCAAGCCCGCGCGTGCCAGAGCAGATCGCCGGAGGGCGGAAGCACCCGGAGGCGTGAATCTGCTCGCAAGGCGCTATAGGTTTGGCCCATGGCCGACTCGTTCATCCACCTGCACGCCCACTCCGCCTATTCCTTGAGCGAGGGCGCCATCAAGGCGGAGAAGCTGCCAGCGCTGGCACTGGCGGCGGGCATGCCGGCGGTGGCGCTGACCGACACCGCCAACCTGTTCGGCGCGCTCGAATTCGCGCAGGCCTGCACGGGGAAGGGGGTGCAGCCGATCATGGGCTGCCAGTTGGCACTCGCCCGTGTCAGCACCGACCCCGAGCGGCCGGATGCACATCAGCTGAACCCCGACCCGCTGGTGGCGCTGGCGCTGGATGCGGCGGGACTCGACAACCTCCAGCGGCTGTCTTCCAAGGGCTTCCTGCGCGACGACGCCTCCGGACGGGCGAGCATCACGCTGGAGCTGCTGGCCGAGCATGCGCAAGGCTTGTTCCTGCTGACCGGCGGCACCACCGGCCCGGTTGCGCGGCTGCTGGCGGAAGGACGGCGCGACGCGGCGGAGCGGTTGCTGGCGCAGCTCGCGGAAGCCTTCCCGGACCGAATCGCGGTGGAGCTGCACCGCCACGGGCTGCCGATCGAGCGCCTGGTGGAACCCGGCCTGCTGGCGCTGGCGGATGCGGCGCGGCTGCCGATCGTCGCCGCCAATGACGTCTACTTTGCCGAGGCCAAGATGCATGAGGCGCATGACGCGCTGCTCTGCATCGCCGAAAGCCGCACCATGGCGGAGCAGGAGCGCCGGCGTGTGACGCCGGAGCATTGGTTCAAGCCGGCAGAGGCGATGCGCGCGCTGTTCCACGACCTGCCGGAGGCCTGCGACAACACGCTGGCCATCGCCCGCATGTCGGCGGTGATGACCGAGGCGAAGAAGCCCGCGCTGCCGATCTGCCCCAAGGTCTCGCCCGGCAAGACCGAGGCGGAAACGGTCCGCGCCATGGCCGCCGAGGGGCTGGAGCGGCGGCTTGAGGCGCTCGGCGAAGCCGGGCTGTCCGCACCGCGCGAGACCTATCTGACGCGCCTCGACTATGAGCTCGGCGTCATCGAGGCGATGGGCTTCTCCGGCTACTTCCTGATCGTCGCCGACTTCATCCAATGGGCGAAGGCGCAGACGCCGCCGATCCCGGTGGGACCCGGCCGCGGCTCCGGCGCCGGTTCGGTCGCGGCCTGGGCGCTGGCGATCACCGATCTCGACCCGCTCCGCTTCGGGCTGCTGTTCGAGCGCTTCCTGAACCCCGAGCGGGTGTCGATGCCCGACTTCGATATCGATTTCTGCCAGGACCGGCGCGACGAGGTGATCCGCTACGTGGTGCGCGAATATGGCGACGACCGCGTGGCGCAGATCATCACCTTCGGCAAGCTGCAGGCGAAGGCGGCGGTGCGCGATGTCGGGCGCGTGCTCGGCATGCCCTATGGGCAGGTCGACAAGATCGCCTCGATCATTCCCTTCAATCCGGCCAAGCCCGTCACCCTGCAGCAGGCGATCGATGGCGAGCCGAAGCTGCAGGATATGCGCGACAATGACGAGCAGGTGGCGCGCCTGCTCGATATCGCGCTGCAGATCGAAGGCCTCTACCGCAACGCCTCCACCCATGCCGCCGGCGTGGTGATCGGGCGGGAGCCGCTGATCGGCATCTGCCCGCTCTACCGCGACCCGCGCTCCGAGATGCTCATCACCCAGTTCTCGATGAAGCATGTCGAGCAGGCCTCGCTGGTGAAGTTCGACTTCCTGGGCCTCAAGACGCTGACGGTGATCGAGCGGGCGGTCGATATCCTGAAGGGGCAGGGGATCGCGATCGACATCAGCGCGATTCCGCTCGACGACGCCAAGACCTTCGAGATGCTGCGCAAGGGCGACGCCGCCGGGGTGTTCCAGTTCGAAGGCCAGGGGATGCGCGACTGCCTTCGGCAGATGCGCGTCGACCGCTTCGAGGACCTGATCGCGGCAGTGGCGCTCTATCGCCCGGGCCCGATGGCGAACATCCCCGCCTATTGCCAGCGCAAGGCCGGCGAGGCCTGGGACAGCCCGCATCCGGCGATCCATCACATCCTCTCCGAGACCTACGGCATCATGGTCTACCAGGAGCAGGTGATGCAGATCGCGCAGGACCTGGCGGGCTATTCGCTCGGCGCCGCCGATCTGCTGCGCCGGGCGATGGGCAAGAAGATCCGCTCCGAGATGCAGGTGCAGCGGGAGATCTTCACCAAGGGCGCGACCGAGCGCGGGGTCGAGGCAGCCAAGGCCGGCGAGATCTTCGACCTGATGGAGCGCTTCGCCGACTACGGCTTCAACAAGTCCCACGCCGCCGCCTATGCGCTGGTCAGCTACCAGACCGCCTGGCTGAAGGCAAACCATACGGTGGCCTTCCTGGCCGCCTCGATGTCGCTCGACTTCTCCAACACCGACAAGCTGGCGGGCCATATGCAGGAGGCGGCGCGGCTCGGCATTCCCGTGCTGCCGCCGGACGTGAACCGCAGTGCGCACGACTTCATCGTCGAGCACCGGGAGGAGGATGGGAAGCCCGCCATCCGCTTCGCGCTCGCCGCGGTGAAGCGCGTGGGCGAGGCGGCGATGCGGGAGCTGGTGGCCGAACGTGCGAAGGGCGGCCGCTTCTCGTCGCTCTCGGACTTCGCCGGCCGGGTCGATCCGCGGCTCCTCAACAAGATGCAGATCGAGAACCTGGCCAAGGCCGGGGCCTTCGACACGCTGATGCCGAACCGGGCGCAGCTCGTCGCCGGGGCCGAGGTGGTGCTGCGGCGGGCGCAATCAGCGGCCGAGGAGCGCGAGAGTGGCCAGATCGGCCTTTTTGGCGCGGAATCGCAACGATCGGAACCGCTGCGGTTCCCGCCGACACAGGAATGGCCCTTGCTCGAGAAGCTCTCCTTCGAGGCCGAGGCGGTCGGCTTCCACCTCTCGGCGCATCCGCTCGACACCTACAAGGCGGCGCTGAAGCGGCTGGGCGTCGTCGGCTCGGCGATGATCGCGGATCGGGCGCGCTCAGGCGCAAGCAGGCTGAAGCTCGCCGGTACGGTGGTGAACAGCAAGGAGCGCACGACCAAGACCGGCAGCCGCATGGCCTGGGTGCGGCTCTCCGACGCCCAGGGGTCCTATGAGGTGACCTGCTTCTCGGAAGTGCTGAACCGGTCGCGGGAGCTGCTGGCCGAGGGCAATGCCGTGCTGGTGACCGCAGAGGCGCGGATGGAGGGCGAGGCGCTGCGCCTGACCGCCCAGGAGGTCGAAGGGCTGGAGAAGGCCGCGAGCGGCGTCGCCCAGGGCATCCGGCTCTGGCTCGACCAGACCGAGGCCGTCGACCACATCCGCGTGCTGCTGGACCGCGAGGGCCGCGGCAAGGGGCGCGTCGTGCTGGTGTCGGTGACCGGGCCGGGGCAGGAGGTCGAGATGGTCTTGCCCGGCGGCTTCAATGTCGGCCCGCGGCTGCTCCAGGCGATGAAGGTGCTGCCGGGGATCACCGGCGTGGAAGAGCTCTGAACTCGCCCACAGGCTTATCCACTTCAGTTTTTCTTTCCATAATATATCTTATGCGGCAACTACGCGCTGTGGACAAGCCTGTGGGCGGCGTGTTCCCTGCCGTCATTCCAAAGCCTTTCAAAGGCTTGGCCCTGTGTCTTGGCGCCCGGACGGCCTCCGGCGCCCAACCCTGAGAAGCATCGATGCCCCAATCTCCGGATCCGGCCGCCGCCCTTCAGCGCCTGCTCACCGTCATGGCCCGCCTGCGGTCGCCGGATGGCGGCTGCCCCTGGGACTTGATCCAGAACTTCGCGACCATCGCGCCCTACACCATCGAGGAAGCCTACGAGGTCGAGGACGCGATCCACCGCGACGATCGCCCAGCACTGCTGGATGAGCTCGGCGACCTGCTGTTCCAGGTCGTCTATCACGCGCAAATGGCTGAAGAATCAGGACATTTCGGCTTCTCTGATATAGCGGAAAAAATTACTAGGAAAATGATCCTCCGACACCCCCACGTCTTCGGGGAGACTGAATCAAGAACATCGGAGGAACAGACGCATGCCTGGGAGGCGCAGAAGGCCGTCGAGCGCGCCGCCCGCGCCGAGACCGGAACGCTGGCTGGCATCCCGCAGGGCCTCCCTGCCCTGACCCGCGCCGCGAAGCTGACGCGCCGCGCCGCCCGCGTCGGCTTCGATTGGCCGGAGGCCGCCGGCATCCTGGACAAGCTGGAGGAGGAAGCCGCTGAGTTGCGCGCCGAGCTCCCGGCCGCCGACCCGGCCCGCCTGGCGGACGAGGTCGGCGACCTGCTCTTCGTGCTCGCGAACCTCGCCCGGAAGCTCGACCTGGACCCGGAGACCTGCCTGCGTGGCGCCAACCGGAAGTTCGAGCGCCGCTTCGGCGCCGTCGAGGCGGCGCTCGCCGCCGAAGGCCTCGCGCCGGCCGATACGACGCTGGAAGTGATGGAAGCCCATTGGCAGGAAGTGAAGAAAGCGGAACGATCGGGCCCATGACCCGCATCCTCCTGCTTGCCGCCCTTCTCCTGGCGACCCCTGCCCTCTGCCAGGTCCTGCACGACGCCGGCCGGGCCGGCCGCATCGAGCAATATCGGCCGCAGAGCGGGGAAGACGACCGCGCGGCGCTCCGTCTGCGCCGCACCGGGCAGGTCGTCTGGCAGGCCCGCTCGCGCGGTTTCGAGGCCATGCCGGCGCTGCGCGGCGAGCCGCGGATCCACGCCTTCTCCGGCTGGTCGGGCGGTGCCTATTGCTGCTGGACGCTGGAAACCTTCATCCACACGCCACGCGGCATCGTGCATGCCGGCAGCATCGCCCTCGGCAAGCGCTCACCCGAACGCATCCGCCTGCAGCGGGATGGCGAGACGGTGATCCGCGTCGCCGATGCGGCGCATGACTTCTGGGATTACGTCGGCAGTCTCGGCGCCGATATTGGACCGCCGGTGCCCTATGTGCTGGACCGGCAACGCATGGCGCCGGACGCCGCCGCCATGCGCCAGACGCCCGATGCCGCCATCGGCCCGGGCTGCGCACCACTCTGGAACCCCGCGTCTTTCCCGCAAGAACCTCCCGCGACGCCCGGCTACGCCAGCCTGGCCGAAGCGGTCGCGAGCTTGCGTGCCGCTGACTGGTCACGCTTCGAGCCCGGACGGCCGCACCCGGCAACCGAGGCCGCGCGCCTCGCGCTCTGCCTCATCTATGCCGGGCAGGTCGCGGCCGTACCGCAGATCCTGGCGGGTTTTCCGGACGCCAAGGCGGCGCTCCGCAGCGCGACCGAGCGCCAGATCGCGGCCCGCATCGCCTGCTCTCCGCTGGCGCCGACCCTGCGGCGCCTGAACCCGGAAAACGCCCTGATCCTGGCGCCCTGCCAGCCCCGAAACCCCGACCAGACCGCAGTCTCAGCGGCGCTGGAGCGAGGCTGAGAGGTAGTTATGTCGCCCTCAAGCGCGTCGTGCCGAAGGCACGCGTGAAGTACGCGTGCCGTTGATATCAGCCCGCCTTCACCTTGATCTCCGGCAGCGGGATGAACTCCTTCTCATCGCCGGGCACCAGGCCGAAGCGCCCGGCCTTCCAGTCATCCTTGGCCTGCTGAATCCGGTCCCGGCTGGAAGAGACGAAGTTCCAGAACATGTAGCGCGGCCCGTCCATCGTGGCGCCGCCGAGCAGCAGCAGCCGCGCACCCTCGGGCCCCGCGGTCAGGGCCAGCGCGTCGCCGGCGCGGAAGACCAGCATGCGGCCAGCCTCGAACGCCGTCCCGGCGACGCTGACGCTGCCGGCCACCACATAGGCCGCCCGTTCCTCATGCTCCTCCGGCATCGGCACCCGACCACCCGGCATCAGCGTGACATCGGCGTAGAAGCAAGGCGAGGATACCGCGACCGGCGCCTTCAGCCCCCAGCCATCGCCCGCGATCAGTCGCAACGTCATGCCGCCATCCTCGGCGAAGGGCAGCGCCGATGCCGGATGATGCGTGAAGCTCGGCGCCGTCTCTTCGGCATGCTTCGGCAACGCGACCCAGCTCTGGATGCCAAAGAGCGGCTGCCGGCGATCGCGCCTGGTCTCGTCGCTGCGCTCGGAATGGGCGATGCCGCTTCCCGCGGTCATCCAGTTGAGCGCCCCGGGCGTGATCGCCTGGCGGCTGCCGAGCGTGTCCCGGTGCAGCACCTCGCCCTCGAAGAGATAGGTGACGGTAGAGAGGCCAATATGCGGATGCGGGCGCACATCCAGGCCCTGCCCGGTCAGGAACTCGCCCGGCCCCATCTGGTCGAAGAAGATGAAGGGCCCGACCATCTGCCGCTCCTTGGCCGGCAGGGCGCGGCGCACCTCGAAATTCCCGACATCATGGGCGCGCGGGATGATGACCAGGTCGATGCCGGGCGGCGGCGGCGGGCATGCGGGGTCTTCGGCGTCGAGGCGGCTCATGGCTGGGTGCTCCTGGCAGGCGGTCGCCGCATCATGCCCCGGGATAGGCGATGGCGACGACCTCGATCTCCTCCGCGCCAGCCGGGGTGCGCAGCTTCACCAGATCGCCCACGCGTTTGCCGAGCAGCGCCCGCGCGACCGGTGCCACCCAGGAGATGCTGCCGCGATCGGGATCGGCCTCATCCACGCCGACGATGGTGATGGTGACTTCGCTGTCGTCCCCCCGCGCATAGGTCACGGTGGCGCCGAAGAAGACCTGATCCCGCCGGGTCTGCGCCGTGGGGTCGACCACCTGCACCCGCTCCAGCCGCTTGGTGATGAAGCGCACGCGGCGGTCGATCTCGCGCAGGCGCCGCTTGCCATACTGGTAGTCGGCATTCTCCGATCGATCACCGAGGGAAGCCGCCCAGGACACCACCTCGACCACCTTCGGCCGCTCCTCGGTCCAGAGCCGCTTCATCTCCGCCTGCAGCGCGGTGGCGCCGGCAGGCGTCATGTAGAAGGGCGTGCCGGGCGGCAGGCCGGGCGGGCCCTCCTCCCCGTCATCTTCGTCCGCGTTAGCCAAGCAGCGCGGCCCTCGCTTCGGTCCAGCTCGCTTCGTCCGGGGCTGCGATCAGCCCGCCGGTATGCACGCGCGGCGAATAGGGGGCGCCGTCGAAGCGCGCCGAGAAGCCGCCGGCCTCGCGGTGGATGATGACGCCGGGCGCGTGATCCCAGGGCATCATCTTGTTGTAGAGCAGCAGATGCGCACCGCCGGAGGCGACCAGCCGGTATTCATGCGCCGAGCAGCGATAGCCGAGCCCCGCCGCCAGCTTCGGCATGTTGGCGCCGACCGTGCTGCGCAACGGCTCGGTCAGGTACCCCCAGGAAATGGCGCCGACCATTTGCCCGACCGGCCGGGGCGGCGCCACCTGCAGCGCCCGCTTCGCACCCGCAGGCGTTTGCATCCAGGCGCCCTGCCCGGCCAGTGCAATGGCGCAGTCATCGGCGAAGGGCTCGAAGATCCAGCCGCCGACCACCTCGCCCTTCACGATCGCCGCGGCCATGCAGCCGAACAGCGGCACGCCCGCCGCGAAGTTGGAGGTGCCGTCCACCGGATCGACCACGAAGGCGAGCCCATCCTCGACCAGCCTCTCCAGCACCGCCGGATCCTCGGCCACCCCCTCCTCGCCGACCACGAGGCAGCCGGGGAAGAGGCGCGCCAAGCCTTCGCGGATCACCCGCTCGGCGCTCTCATCGGCGTCGGTGACCAGATCGAGCGGGCCCGATTTGGTGCGGATCGCGCCAGGCGCGAGATTGCGGAAGCGGGGCAGGACCTCAGCCCTGACAGCGTCGCGCAGCAATGCCGCGACGCGGCTGGCATCCTGTGGGTCGATCATCCTGCCTCGGAAAGTTGCTCGAATCGCGCGCGATTGGCCGGCGAGAGGCGAACCGTCAGCCGTATGGCATCGTCGGCATCGCGTCGGTCCAGCACCTCGCCATGTTCGTAGAGCCAGGCGATGCGGGCGCCGTCGGCGGGCGCCAGCGCCGTCTCTAAGGTCACCATCCCCGCGGAGAGCTTGGCATCCAGCGTCGTGCGGAGGTCATCCAACCCCTCCCCGGTCAGCGCCGAGACGGCGATGGCGCCATGGGTCGCGGCGCGGCGCGCGGCCTCGCTGGCTTCGGTATCGCCGCCGAGCAGATCTTCCTTGTTCAGCACCTCGACCACGCGCTCGGCCCAGGCGGCGTCGATGCTCGGGTCGTCACCCGCTGCCATCGCAGTTAACACCCCGAGGACGTCGGCACGCTGCGCGGCGCTGTCCGGATGCGCGATGTCGCGGACATGCAGGATGATGTCGGCTGCCGCCACCTCCTCCAGCGTCGCACGGAAGGCCTCGACGAGCTGCGTCGGCAGGTCGGAGATGAAGCCGACGGTGTCGGAGAGGATCGCGACGCGCCCGGATGGCAGCCGGATCGCCCGCATGGTCGGGTCGAGCGTCGCGAAAAGCTGGTCCTGCGCGTAGACGCCGGCGCCGGTCAGCGCGTTGAACAGCGTGGATTTGCCGGCATTGGTGTAGCCGACCAGGGCGATCACCGGATAGGGCACCTTGGCGCGGGCGCTGCGGTGCAGGCCGCGGGTGCGGCGCACCTGCTGCAACTCCTTCTTCAGCTTCACGATGCGCTCGCCGATCAGGCGGCGGTCGATCTCGATCTGCGATTCGCCGGGGCCGCCGAGAAAGCCGAAGCCGCCGCGCTGCCGTTCGAGGTGGGTCCAGGACCGCACCAGCCGCGTGCGCTGGTACTCCAGATGCGCGAGCTCGACCTGCAGCGTGCCTTCACGGGTGCGCGCGCGCTCCCCGAAGATCTCCAGGATCAACCCGGTGCGGTCGATGACCTTGCAGCCCCAGGCCCGCTCCAGGTTGCGCTGCTGCACCGGGCTGAGCGCGGCATCCACCACCGTGACGGTGATCGCGTGCTGCTCGATGACGGTCTTCACCATCGCGACCTGCCCCTCACCCATCAGGGTCGAAGGCCGGCGCTCGCGCAATGGATGCACCGCGGCGTGCAGGATCGTGAGCCCGATCGAGGCCGCGAGGCCGACCGCTTCCGCAAGCTTCGCCTCCGCCGCGCGGGCGAGGTTGACCTCGGCGCCGCGCACGGTGCGCTCATAGGGAAGAATCACGGCCGCCCTCGTGGGGCCGGGTTCCCGGTTGTCGTTACTGGCCGTCATGCCGGCAATCTGCCCGCAGGCGCAGGAGACGCATAGTCCCCCGCGAAAGCGGCTGACCGCCGGGCGGAAGCGCGTGGCGCGCCGATCTGCCCGCCAGGCAACCGCTCTGAAGCCCGGCTCAGTCGCTGGTCGCCGGAGCGGCTTCGCGCGCCAGGGTCAGCCGGCTTTCCGAGGAAGGGGCCGCCGCGCCGGTGGTCGCCGGCGTGCCGTCGAAGAGTTGAATCGGTGCACCCGGCATCACCGTGCTGATCGCGTGCTTGTAAACGAGCTGGGTGTGCCCGTCCCGGCGCAGCAGCACCGAGAAGTTGTCAAACCAGGTGATGATCCCCTGCAGCTTCACGCCGTTCACCAGGAAGATGGTGACGGGCGTCTTGCTCTTGCGAACATGGTTCAGGAACACGTCCTGCACATTCTGGGACTTTTCGGCGGCCATAGGCTCGGTCCTTCTTTTTGTCTTGTCGACCGCCTCTTTCGGGCAGCCGAACGCCAGACGGGCGCCCCGTGGCGCCACACACGGCGGTACCATCCTTCAGGCGGCGGCTGGAGGCAAGGCTCTATGCTGCACCTGCTCAGTCGTGATCGTCGATCAGCCACGCCGCCAGCGCATGGCCGTCCGGGAAGGCCGCGTCGGGCGCGGCCGCGGCGATGCCGCCATCATGCGCCGCATCCCCCAGAAGCACCGCCGCGAAGCCGGCGCGGCGGGCCGCCTGCATGTCGAGCGCGGTATCGCCGACATACCAGACGCGGCCATCCGCCGGCACCCCGCAGGGACCGAGCGCCATGCGCATCGGCGCCGGGTCGGGCTTGTCCGCCGCGGCGTCGCCGGCGCCGACCAGCGCCCGGAAATGCTCCGCCCAGCCGAGATGCACCGCCTCCGCCCGCAGCAGCGGCCCCTGCTTGTTGGAGACGACCGCCACCGGCACCAGGCGCGCCGCCGCCGCGACCAGGGCGGCCGCGCCGGGCATCGGCCGCAGCACCTCCAGATGCCGGGCCCGCACGCCGGCGTAGAAGATGTCGCGCGCCCTCTTCCAATCCGGACCGAAGATCTCCGGAAAGCTTTCGCGGAGACTGCGGCGGACCCGCGCCTTCACCTCCTCCTCCGTCCAGACCGGCAGGCCGAAGGCGGTGAAGGCGGCTGCCAGGCCCTCGGCGATGGCCGCCCAGCCATCGACCAGGGTATTGTCCCAGTCAAAGAGGATCGCGGTCGGACGCGGCAGGCTCATGCCAGCACCGCATCGGCGTGGGCAGTGGCGCGGCGATAGAGCGCCAGCGCCGCCGCAGCAGCGCCGGGCGCGTCGCGCGGCTCGTCCGGCATGGCGGCCGCGGCCTCGATCTCGTCGGCGACCAGCGCGTCGAGCCGCGCCAGCCGCGCACCCTCACCGAGTTCGGCCGCTTCCGCCTTGCGCACCAGCAGCCCATCGAGATCGGCGCGCGCCGCGGCATCCAGCGTGACTTCGGCGAGCAGTGCCGGCATGTCCATCGGCGGCTCCCCCTCCGGATGTTCGCGCAACCAGCGCAGCGCCAGCGCGGGGCGCACCACATAGAGGTATTTCTTGAGGTTCACCACGGCCCTGCCATCGAGATAACGGCTGCTGATCTGCCGGATCACTGCCCTGTAGTGATGCCGCGCCGCAGCCCGCGCCGGCAGCGCATCGGCCAGCGCGCGGAACTCCGCCAACATCGCGGAATCGGCACAATAGAGGATCGGCGAGCGCAGCCATTCGCGCAGCGCCGCATTGCCGTTCAGCAGCAGGTTCAGCGCCTTGCGTGCATCCCAGCCGGCCAGGTCGATATCGCCCGGCAGGCTGCGCTCCAGCGTGTCGCGTCCGGGCGTCAGCGTGATGTGCCACGCAGTGGGGCGCGCATAGACGAAGCGCACATCCCAGTCGCTGTCCGGGCTCGGGAAGCCCCAGGCGCGGCTTCCACTCTCGACCGCGAAGAGGATCGCGACCTGCTCCTCACGGATGATGGCATCGAGTGCCGCGCCTATCGCCGCGCGCGCCGCCGCCGACACCCTCATGCCGCGTTGGGAAGGCCGCCTTTGACATGGCGCGCGAAGATGTCGAAGAGGCGCCGCACCACCGGTCCGACCTTGCCGTCATTCACCGGGGCGCCATCGACCGCGACGATCGGCTTCACGAAGGAGGTCGCGGAGGTGATGAACGCCTCCTTCGCATCCGTCACCTCCGACAGCGAGAACTCCCGCTCCTCGAAGGCGATGCCTTCCGCCGCCAGCTCTGCGAGCAGGGCGGCCCGCGTGCAGCCGGGCAGGATCTGGTGGCCGAGCTGGCGGGTGATGACGGTGCCCTTGGCGTCGACGATCCAGAAGCTCGTCGCGGCGCCCTCGGTCACCATCCCGGTCACCTCGTCATAGAGCACGGCCTCGATCGCGCCCTTCTCCCGCGCGGCCTGGCGGGCGAGGCAGTTGGGCAGCAGGTTCACGCTCTTGATGTCGCGCCGCGCCCAACGCAGGTCCGGCGCCGTGATGACCGTGCCGGTCCAGCGATCGACATCGGTCGGATAGGGCGGGATGCGCTTGATGGTGACGACCAGCGCCGGCGGGACCGGGATCTTCGGGAAGGCGTGGTCGCGCGGCGCGACGCCGCGGGTCACCTGCATGTAGAGCAGGCCTTCGGTCAGCCGGTTCCGATGCGCCACTTCCCGCAGCACCATGCGCAGCGCCGCCAGCGACATCGGCATCGGCAACTGGATCTCCCGCAGCGAGCGCTCGAGCCGCTGAAGATGCCGATCCTCGTCGATATAGCGGCCGCCATGCAGGTGGACCACCTCATAGATGCCGTCGCCGAACTGGTAGCCGCGATCCTCGATGTTCACCGCCGCCTCGCTCTGCGGCAGGTAGCGTCCATTCACATAGGCGATGCGCGACATCGGGGTGGCGGTCCTTGTTTAGAGGAGCATCCGATTCAGACCTGCGGGCCCTTCGGCCCTTCGGTCATCGGACGCTCAGGTCAGAGGAGCATTCGATTCAGACCTCCGCGCCTCCGGCCCTTCGGTCATCGGATGCTCAGGAAGTGGCAGCGCGGTCCTCGGCCTGCACGCCGAGGAACTTCAGCTTGCGATGGAGCGCACTGCGCTCCATGCCGACGAAATTCGCGGTGCGGCTGATATTGCCGCCGAAGCGCAGGAGCTGCGCTTCCAGATACTGCCGCTCGAACAGCTCGCGCGCCTCGCGCAACGGCAAGGTCATGATCTCGCTGCTGCGGTCGAGCTTGAGCACCGCCGGCGCGGCGGCGCCGACCTGGGGCGGCAGCATGTCGGCGCGGATAGAGTCACCCGCGCCGCCCGGCGCCATGATCAGCAGCCAATCGATCAGGTTGCGCAGCTCGCGCACATTGCCGGGCCATTCATAGGCCTGCATGGCGGCCAGCGCATCCTCCGCCACCTCCCGCGCCGGCATGCCGGAGGTCTCGGCGGAGCGGGCGACGAAATGACGCGCGAGGGTCGGCACATCCTCCCGCCGCTCGCGCAGCGCCGGCACCTTCAGCGGCACGACGGCAAGGCGGTAGAAGAGATCCTCGCGGAACCGTCCGGCGGCGATTTCGGTCTGCAGGTCGCGGTTGCTGGTGGCGATAACGCGCACATCCACCTTCACGCGGGTGGCACCGCCGATGCGCTCGAAGCCCTGCTCCTGCAGGGCCCGCACGATCTTGCCCTGGGTCTCGATCGGCATGTCGGCCACTTCGTCGAGCAATAGCGTGCCGTTATGCGCACGTTCCAGCACGCCGGCGCGGCGCGGTTGCGCGGCGGGATCCGTGCCGGCCTCGACGCCGAAAAGCTCCTCCTCGAAGCGAGCCGGATTCAGCGTCGCGCAATTGAGGGCGACGAAGGGTCCTTCGGCGCGGCGGGAACGGGCATGGATCATCCGTGCCGCGACTTCCTTGCCGGCGCCGGCAGGGCCGCTGATCAGCACGCGGCTGCCGGTCGGCGCCACCTTCTCGATCGCGCCGCGCAATTGCACCATGGCCTGGCTGATGCCGACGAGCTCGGTCTCGGCGCCGGCGCGCAGCCGCAGCTCCGAATTCTCCCGCTTCAGCCGCGCGGCTTCCAGCGCGCGGGAGGCAATGAGCAGCAGGCGGTCCGACTTGAAGGGCTTCTCGATGAAATCGTAGGCGCCGTTCTGGATCGCCTGCACCGCCGTTTCGATATTGCCGTGGCCGGAGATCATCACCACCGGTAGGTCACGATCCTCGCGCAGCAGCGCCTCCAGAATGCCGAGACCATCGAGGCGGGAATTCTGCAGCCAGACATCGAGGATCACGAGCGCCGGCCGCCGCGCCCGGAAGGCCGCGAGCGCGGTGTCCGAGTTCTGCGCCTGGCGCGTCTCGTAGCCCTCGTCCGTCAGGATGCCCTCGATGAGGGCGCGGATGTCGGGCTCGTCGTCGACGATCAGGATCTCATGCGCCATGCGCGAGTCTCGTCCCCTCCATCGTCTGCGCCTCGCCCTCGGCCGCGTCGGCCGGACGTAGCGGCAGGATCAGCACGGCCCTCGTCCCACGCTCCTCGCCACGGTCCTCGAGCGCCAGCCGTCCCCCATGGTCCTCCATGATCTTCTTCACGATGGCAAGGCCAAGACCCGTGCCCTTCGCCTTGTGGGTGACATACGGTTCCGTGAGCCGGTCTCGCTCCTCACCCTGCGGCAGGCCCGGTCCATCATCCTCGACCGCGATTCGCACCCAGCCGGCGTCCGGTTCGACGGTGAGGGTGATATGGCCCTGCACCCCTTCCCCGCCCGCGGCCTCCTGGCCCTGGATCGCATCCGCCGCGTTCTGCAGCAGGTTGGTCAGCGCCTGCCCGATCAGCCGCCGGTCGCAGGCGACGACGACGCGCGCCTCTGGCAGCCGAGTCGCATAGACGATGCCGGCATGGGCATTCTGCTGCAGCACCAGGGCGTCGCGGATGACCTGGTCGAGATTCTCCGGCCGCATCACCGGCTGCGGCATGCGCGCGAAGGCGCTGAACTCGTCCACCATGCGTCCGATATCGCCGACCTGGCGCACGATGGTGTCGGTGCAGGCCCGGAAGGTGTCCGGATCGGAGGTGATCTCCTTCAGGTATTTGCGCTTCAGCCGCTCCGCCGAAAGCTGGATTGGGGTCAGCGGATTCTTGATCTCATGGGCGATCCGGCGCGCCACATCGGCCCAGGCGGCCTTGCGCTGGGCAGAGAGAAGTTCGGTGATGTCATCGAATGTCACCACATGGCCCGCGACACGCCCGGCCTGCATCTCGGCGCCGAGCTGCGCCAACAGGGTCCGGCGCTTCGATGGCGGTCCGATGCGAAGCTCCGCCGTGTGCGGCCGCTCCGGCTGCGCCCGCGCCGCATCCAGCAGCGCCGCGAATTCCGGCACCACGTCCTGGAGCGGCCTGCCGATCGCGGCATCCAGATCGACGCCGAGCAGGCCGGAGGCGGAGCGGTTCGGCAGGTTGATCCGCCCTTCGGCATCGAGGCCGATCACCCCCGCCGAAACGCCGGACAATACCGTCTCGGTGAAGCGCCGCCGCTCGTCGATCTGGCGATAGGCCTCCATCAGCTCGCCGCGCTGGGCGGCGAGCTGGCTGGTCATGCGGTTGAAGGCGCGGCTGAGGCTGGCGACCTCGTCATCCGCGCGCCCTTCCTCGACCCGGGTGGTCAGGTCGCCGCTGCGCACCCGCTCCGCTGCCTGGATGAGGCGCGAGATCGGGCGCGCCAACTGATTGGCGAAGACGAGGCCGATCAGCACCGCCGCCAGCAGCAGCAGTAGGCTGGCGATCGCGAAGATCATCAGGAAGCTGATCTGCAGCCCCGACCGGTTGCGCTCCAGCGCCTCATAGCGGGCGACCGCGGTCTCAGTGCGTTCCATATGCGCGATCACCGCCGGATCCAGCGGCCGGCTGATCAACAGCATGTAGCCCCGCCCGATATCGAGCTGGACCAGGGCGCGCGCCCTGCCTTCCTGCTCGGTCGGCAGCAGCACGACACCGCCGCCGCGCGCGATCTCGATCGCCCAGGCCGGCGGCTGGTCGAACGGCAGCGCGCCCTGCTGTTCGGCGCGCGCAATCACCTGGCCATGCGTCGGCTCGAAGACATAGGCGTCGGTCAGGCGGCGGAGCTGGGTATGGATCGCGAGCTGCCGCGCGAAGGCGAGGCCATCCTCTTCCCTGGCGGAGCTGAGGTCATCCATCACGCCGTCCCGCATCAGATAGATGCGGGCGGCCCGGTTGAGGTCGGCCGCCATCTGCAGCGCATCACCCCGGATATTGCCGCGATGCTCCTCCAGATAGGCGCGGGACGCCGCCAGCGACGCTTCGAGCGCGGTGCGGACCGTGTCGCTGAACCAGGCCTGGATGCCATAGTTGAAGAACGCGGCCGCGAAGCCGGTGACCAGCATCGCTGGCACCACCGCGACGAGGCCGAACAGCGCCACCAGCCGGACATGCAGACGCGAGCCGGCCGAGCCGCGCCGCCGGTCCAGCCACATCCGCACCAGCCGCGCGATGAGGGAGGCGGCAAGGAGCAGCACGAAGGCGAGGTTGATGAGGACGAGCCCCGCCACCTGCCCAGGCCGCGCCGGCCCGAACGGCGTGCCGCCCGAAAGCTGCGCGAAGGTCAGCACGCCGAGCACCAAGGCGCCGACCGCGAGGCCGAGCGTGACGGCACGGCCCAGCAACAGGTCGGCAAGCCGCCGCGGCCAGCGCTGGTCTCCCTCGCCGCGTGGCGCGGGCGGTTCCGGCGCCGGCCGCGCCGCGGCCTGCGCGCGGTCCGCCGTCATCAGGGCAGGCCGCGCACCACGGGCAGTTCGAGCTCGCGGATCTTCTTGCGCAGCGTGTTGCGGTTCAGCCCTAGCATGGAAGCGGCCTTGATCTGGTTCCCGCGTGTCGCGGCCAGCGCCAAACGTAGCAGGGGCCGCTCAACCTCCGCCAGCACCCGCTCATAGAGGTCCCGGACCGGCATCCCGTCGCGATGCGCGGCCATGAAGCCGGAAAGATGCCGCTCCACCGCCTGCTCCAGGCTGGTGCCCTGGCCGCCCGCCTCCGCCTCGGTCGCAGGCGCCGCCTCCGCGAGTTCGGCCGTCACCGCGTCGGCGCCGATCACTTCCTGGGGATAGAGCGCGGCGAGGCGCCGCATCAGATTCTCCAGCTCGCGCGCATTGCCGGGCCAGGGATGCAGCTTCAGCCGCTCCAGCGCCTCCGGCGCCAATTGCTTGGACGGCAGGCCGGAGGCCCGGGCCCGATCCAGGAAGTGGCGCGCCAGCAGAGGGATGTCCTCGACCCGCTCGCGCAGCGGCGGCAGCCGGATCGGCACGACATTCAGGCGGTAGAACAGATCCTCGCGGAACAACCCTTGTCGGATGAGCTGGCGCAGGTCGCGATGGGTGGCGGCGACGATCCGCACATTGGCCTTGATCGGCTGACGGCCGCCCACCGTCGTGAACTCACCCTCCTGCAGCACCCGCAACAGGCGGGTCTGCGCCTCGGGCGGCATGTCGCCGATCTCGTCGAGGAAGAGCGTGCCGCCGGCCGCCTGCTCGAAGCGGCCGACGCCACGGTTGAGCGCGCCGGTGAAGGCGCCGCGCTCATGGCCGAAGAGCTCGCTCTCGATCAGCTCGCGCGGGATCGCCGCCATGTTGATGGCGACGAAAGGCCCGGTACGGCGGCGGCCGTAGTCGTGCAATGCGCGGGCGATCAGCTCCTTGCCGGTGCCGCTCTCGCCGGTGACCATAACCGTGAGGTCGGTGGTCGTGAGGCGGGCCACGGTGCGGTAGATCTCCTGCATCGCGGTCGAGCGGCCGACCAGCGGCAGCCTTTCGCCCTCGGCCGCCGCGCCCTCGCCCTCCTCGGCCGACGCCGTCGCCGGTGCGGCCAGCGCGCGTTCGCAGACGGCGAGCAGCTCCTTCAGGTCGAAGGGCTTGGGCAGGTATTCAAAGGCGCCGCGCTGGGTCGCCTTGATCGCCGTGGCGAAGGTCGATTGCGCGCTCATCACCACGACGCGCAGCTCCGGCCGAATCCGCTTGATCCGTGGCACGAGATCGAGCCCGTTCTCATCGGGCATCACGACATCGGTGATGACGAGGTCGCCCTCTCCGTCCTCGACCCAGCGCCAGAGCGTCGCCGCCGAGGAGGTGGCGCGGACCTGGTAGCCGGAACGCCCGAGCGCCTGGCTCAGCACGGTTCGGATGGCCCGGTCGTCATCGGCGATCAGGATGGTGCGGGGCTCGGTCATTGGGCGGCTCCGGCATCGGCGCCAGGCGGCGGCGCGGCGAGGGACATGCGAAAGACGGTGCGGCCGGGCCGGCTGTCGCATTCGATCAGCCCCCCCTGATCGGCGACCAGCTTGGCGACCAGCGCGAGGCCGAGCCCCTGCCCGCCCCGCTTCGTGGTCACGAAAGGCTCGAACAGCGTGGGGCGCACGCTCTCCTCGATCCCTGGCCCGTTGTCGCGGACCGCGACTTCCAAAGGCAGATGCACACGCTCCTGAGAGCCGGGCACGGCGATGCGGACGCCGTGGCGATAGGCGGTTGTCAACACGAGTTCCCCGTTCGTCGGATCCACCGCTTCCGCGGCGTTCTTCACGAGGTTCAGCAAGATCTGCACCAACTGGTCCCGGTTGCCCCAGACCATGGGCAGCGAGGGGTCGTATTCCTCGACGATGCGCAGATGCGCGCCGAAGCCGGTCGCCGCGATGCGCTTCACGTGGTCCAGCACCTGATGGATGTTCACCGCCGCCTTCTCGATCGGCCGGTCGGAGAACATGTCGAAGCGGTCGACCAGGCCGCGGATGCGATCGGCCTCATCCTGGATAAGCTGGCAGAGTTCCCGGTCCGGCTCCGAGGCTGCCTGCTCCAGAAGCTGCGCCGCGCCGCGGATGCCGGAGAGCGGGTTCTTCACCTCATGGGCCAGCATCGCCGCCATCGCCGAGGCGCCGCGGGCCGCGCCACGGAAATTGAGCTGGCGGTCGAGCATCTGGGCGGTCGAGCCATCCTCCAGCATCAGCACCACGCTGCCCGCCATCTCCGGCACCGGCGCCGCATGCGCGGTGACGCCGCGGCGATGCAGGCGCGGGCTCTCCAGCGTGAGATCATGGTCGGAGACCCGGGCGTCGAAGCGGCGCACCTGGTCGAGCAGCGAGAAGAGCCGGTTGTCGGGCGGCAGCATCTCGGCGAGCGACATGCCGGAGAGCGAGGAGAAGGACAGGCCGAAGAACTGCTCCGCGGCATTGTTGGCGCTGCGCACCCGGTTCTCGGCATCGAGCACCACGGTCGCGACCGGCAGCGCCGCGAGGATGGAGCCGGTATCGGGGACCGGCGATGGCGGCGTGGCGCGGGAGGGCAGGAAACGCGCGGCGAAACGGGGCTTGCGGGTCGTGGCGCTGCCGCTCATGCCGCGAGCCGCCCGGCGTCCTGGAAGGCGGTGCGCGCCGCGGCAATGCCATGCTCGATCAGCGGGTCGTAGAAGGCGTGGATCAGCGCCTCCACCGCCTCGGCATCCGGCACCTGGTTGACCTGCACGCGGAACTCCGCCGATCCCGGCAAGCCTTTGGAATACCAGGCAACATGCTTGCGCGCGAGGCGCACGCCGGTGTCGCGGCCATGATGCTCCATGATGTCCCGGTAGTGTGCGAGCAGCACTGTCTTCTGGGTGGCGAGGTCGGGCTCCTCCGGCAGCACGCCGGTCGCGAGGTATTCCGCGACCAGGCGCGGCAGCCAGGGGCGGCCATAGGCGCCGCGTCCGATCATCACCCCGTCGGCGCCGGACAGCCGCAGGGCCTCCGCCGCATCCGCCGCCGTCAGGATGTCGCCATTGGCGATCACCGGCAGCGAAACCGCTTCCTTCACCTGGCGGATGAAGGCCCAGTCGGCGGTGCCGGTATAGAATTGCTGCCGGGTCCGGCCATGCACCGTGACCATGCGGATGCCCGATTCCTCGGCGATCCGCGCCAGGCGCGGGGCGTTCAGGCTGGCGTGGTCCCAGCCCATGCGCATCTTCAGCGTCACCGGAACGTCGACCGCCCGGACCGTCGCCTCCAGGATGCGGGCAGCGGCGATCTCGTCACGCATCAGGGCCGAGCCGGCGCTCTGCCCGACCGCGACCTTCTTCACCGGGCAGCCGAAATTGATGTCGACGACCGCGGCGCCACGGTCCGCGACCAGCTTCGCCGCCTCCCCCATCGTGACGGGGTCGCAGCCGGCGAGCTGCACCGAAGCGGGGCCGCCGAAGCCATCCACCTCCGCCATCTTCAAGGTCTGGCGGTTCTCCCGCACCATGGCCTGGGAGGCGATCATCTCGCTGACCACCATCGGCGTGCCGAGACGCCGGGCAAGCCTCCGGAAAGGCAAGTCGGTGACACCCGACATCGGCGCCAGGATCACCGGCGTCTCGATCCGCGCGGCCCCCAGGCTGATGGGCTTCAGAACGGGAACCGCCGCGCAGTCGCGCGGCTGGATTTCGGTGTTCATGCTCATGATTTGTGCAGGATAGGTCGTTTATGACGCTTCGCCTAGGGGCAGCGCAGCAAATTGCAGCCAAATAGTGCAACGGCCTCACGCCTCGCCAGCGCGGCCCCCTCCACGGGACGGATTTCGCTTCGCGTTGCTCCGCGTCAACCGGTCCTGCCCGCGAGCAGATTCACGCCTCCGGGCGATTCCGCCCTCCGGCGATCTGCTCTAGAAGCCGTGCATGCACGTCATAGCTCTGCTGATGGCCGCCGGCCGGGGCAGCCGGTTCGGTGCCGGCACCCCCAAGCAATACCTCCCGCTCGCCGGCCGCGCCGTCCTGCGCCGCGCCGCCGAGGCGCTGCTCGCAGAGCCCGGCGTCGATGCCATCCTGCCGGTCTGCGCGCCCGGCGAAGCCGCGACGGTCGCTGCCCTGCTCGACGGGCTGCCGGTGCTGCCCCCGGTCGCCGGCGGCCGCACCCGCCAGGACAGCGTGCGCGCCGGGCTGGAAGCACTGGCCGGGGCGTCACCCGACATCGTGCTGGTCCACGACGCGGCGCGCCCCATGGTGCCGCGCGGCACTGTCGCGGCGCTGCTGGCCGCACTCGAGACCCATCCCGGCGCCATTCCCGCCCAGCCGGTCACTGATACGCTGAAGCGGGCCGAGGACGGCATGATCCGGGCGACCGTCGCCCGTGCCGGCCTGTTCCGCGCCCAGACCCCGCAGGGCTTCCGCTTCGCCCCACTCTTGGCCGCCCACCGCGCCGCGGCCGCCGAAGTCACCGACGACGCCGCGTTGCTGGAGGCGGCCGGTCTTGCCGTCGCGCTGGTTCCTGGATCGGAGAGCAATGTGAAGATCACCCACCCCGAGGATCTGATACGGGTCGAAGCGGCGCTCGGCGCCGCGCTGCTGCCGCGCATGGGCACCGGCTTCGACGTGCATCGCCTGGTCGAGGGGCGGCCGCTGATCCTCTGCGGCGTCACCATCCCCTTCCCGCTCGGCCTTTCCGGGCATTCCGACGCCGATGTCGGCATCCACGCCCTCTGCGATGCCATCTACGGCGCGCTGGCGGAAGGCGATATCGGCCGCCATTTCCCGCCTTCGGAGGCCACCTGGAAGGATGCCGACAGCGCCCGCTTCCTGCGCCACGCCGCGGCGCGCATCGCGGCGCGCGGCGGCCGGCTGGCGCATGCCGATGTGACCCTGATCTGCGAGCGCCCGAAGATCGCGCCGCATGCCGAGGCGATGCGCGCCCGCCTCGCCGAGTTGCTCGACGCGCCGATCGGCCGGGTCTCCGTGAAGGCGACCACGACGGAGCGCCTCGGCTTCACCGGCCGCGGCGAGGGCATCGCCGCCCAGGCGGCGGCGACGCTGCTACTGCCAGACTGAAGCGCCTGGCCAACATCAGCCTTTGGCCTTCCCGAAGCCTGCCTCAGAATCCGCCTTCGAGGATCGAGACGTAATTGGCCACTGCCGCGCCGCCCATGTTGAAGACCCCGGCCAGGTCCGCGCGCGGCAGTTGCATCGCCCCGGCATTGCCGGTGAGCTGCATGGCCGCCAGCACATGCATCGACACCCCGGTGGCGCCGATCGGGTGGCCCTTCGCCTTGAGTCCGCCGGAGCGGTTCACCGGCAGCCGGCCATCGGGCGCAGTCCAGCCTTCCAGCGCCGCGCGCGCGCCCTGCCCTTCCGGCGTCAGGCCCATCGCCTCGTATTCGATGAGCTCGGCGACGGTGAAGCAGTCATGCGTCTCGACGAAAGACAGGTCGGCGAGGCTGCTGCCCGCCTCGGCATGGGCGCGGCGCCAGGCCTCGCGCGCGCCCTCGAAGCGGATGATATCGCGGCCGGCGATCGGCAGCAGGTCGTTCACCTGCACCGCGGCGCGGAAGCGCACCGACTTCGCCATGGCGCGCGCCGTCTCCTCGTCGGTGATCACCAGCGCCGCGGCACCGTCGGAGACCAGGCTGCAATCGGTGCGCTTCAGCGGCCCCGCCACGAAGGGGTTCTTCTCGCTCTCGGCGCGGCAGAAGGCATAGCCCAGATCCTTGCGCATCTGCGCCCAGGGGTTGTCGACGCCGTTCCTGTGGTTCTTGGCCGCGATCGCCGCCAGCGCATCGGACTGGTCGCCATGGCGCTGGAAATAGGCCTCCGCGATGCGGCCGAAGACGCCGGCGAAGCCGCCCTGGATCTCCCCCTCCGTCCTGTTGTGGCTGGCGGTCAGCAGGATCTCGCCGACCCGCTGGCCGGAGACCGCGGTCATCTTCTCGGCGCCCACCACCAGCGCGAAGCGCCCGCGCCCGGCGCGGATGAAATCGCGCGCGCCATGGATCGCCGCCGAGCCAGTTGCACAGGCATTCTCGAAGCGGGTGATCGGGCGGAAGCGCATCTCCGGCACGTGCTGCAGCACGAGGGAGGATGGGAAGCCCTGGGGCGTGAAGCCTTCGCCATAGACGCCGACGAAACCGGCATCGACCTCCTCCGGCGTGATGCCGGCATCCTCGATCGCGGCGCGGGCGACGCGGCCGATCAGGGTCTCGATGTCCGGCGCGTCCTCAAGCTTGCCGAAGGGGCTGTGCGCCCAACCGATGATGCAGGCCTCGGTCATCGCGTCATTCTCCGTTTCGTTTCCCTCACGTCCATTCTAGGCCGCGCGCGCAGTCCCGGATATAGCACCGGACCATGGAACGGCGCCTCGACATCGCGGTGATCGGGGCGGGTGTCGCGGGCCTCGCGGCCGGCATGCGCCTGGCCCGCACCCGGCACCGCGTGACACTGTTCGAGCGCTTCCCGGAAAGCCGCCCGGTCGGCTCCGGCCTGATGCTGCAGCCGACCGGCCTCGCGGCCCTCGCGCGGCTCGGGCTCCGCGCCGAGATCGAGGCGCTCGGCGCCCGGATCGACCGGCTGCACGGGGTCACCGATCGCGGCGCCCAGGTCTTCGACCTCGGCTATGACGGGCTGGCGCCCGGGCTGCATGCGGTCGCCGTGCACCGCGCGGCGTTGCACGGGGTGCTGTGGCGCGGCTTCGCCGCCTCGGGCGCCGGGCTCGAGACCGGCCGCAGCATCGCCGGCATCGAGACGCTGGCCGATGGCCGGGCCGCGCTGCGCGACACGGAAGGCCTGATGACGCCGGGCTTCGACCTGGTGCTCGACGCCACCGGCGCCACCTCCGGCCTGCGCGCGGGCGCCTGCGACCGGCAAGCGCGCCCTTTCGCCTATGGCGCGGTCTGGGCGAGCGTGCCGGATATCGGGCTCGCGCCGGGCATGCTCGCGCAGCGCTATGTCGCGGCGCGGGTGATGCTGGGCTGGCTGCCGGTCGGCAGCGCCGTGCCCGGCGGCCCACCGCTTGCCGCCTTCTTCTGGAGCCTGAAGCCGGACGGCCACGCCGCCTGGGCCGCCGGCTTCGAGCCCTGGCGGGAAGCCGTGACGCGGCTTTGGCCCGAGATGGCGCCCGTGGTCGGCGCCATGCCGGGGCCGGAGGCGCTGGTGCTGGCGCGCTACATGCATTTCACGGCGCGCCGCCCGTTCCGCGGCCCGTTGGCGTTGCTCGGCGATGCCGCGCACGCGACCTCCCCGCAGCTCGGCCAGGGTGCCAACAGCACGCTGCTCGACGCCATGGCGCTGAGCGATGCGCTGGAGGAGGCGCCGGACATCGCGGCGGCGCTGACCGCCTATGCGGCGGCGCGGCGCGCGCATGTGCGCTTCTACCAGATGGCCAGCGCCCTCATGACGCCCTTCTTCCAGAGCGATTCCGGCATGCTGTCGGTGCTCCGGGACCTGGTCTTCGACCGGCTGAAGATCCTGCCGCCGCTGCGGCGGGAGATGGTGCGGACCCTGGCGGGGCTGAAGACCGGCCTCTTCTCCAGCGCCACGCCGGAGCGGCTCGCCGATCCCTTCGGTCGCGGCGGATGATACCCGGCGGAGGAACGGAGCCGGGTATCGGCGCGCGGGGTTGGTGTGGCGCCTGCGCGCCCAAAACGATTCAGGCCGTGCTGCTGGTGGGCGCCACCGGCGCTTTCGGCGCGCGCCTGGCGGCGCTGCTGGTCGGACATGGCTTCACCGTCCTGGCTGCGGCGCGCGACGCAGGCCGGCTGGCGGCGCTGGCGGCACGGCTCGGACCGCGCTGCATCGCCATGCCGGCGGAGCGCGATGGCCTGGATGCCGCGGCGTTGCTGGCACTCAGGGCATCGCATCCCGGCCTCTTCGCGCTGGTCGACGCCTCCGGTCCGTTCCAGGGCGCCGGATATGCGCTGCCGCGCGCCGCCATCGCTGCCGGGCTGCATGCGATCGACCTCGCGGATGCGCGGGACTATGTGGCCGGGATCGGCGCGCTCGATGCCGAGGCGAAGGCCGCTGGTGTCGCGGTGCTGGCGGGCGCCAGCTCCTCCCCCGCGCTCACCCAGGCGGTGGTCGACCTCCTGAACCCGGAAGGCCTGCCGGTCGTCACGGCGGAGGCCGCGATCAGCCCCGGCAACCGCGCCCCGCGCGGGCAGGCGGTGATGGTAGCGATCCTCTCCTATGCCGGCCGGCCGGTCAGGGTCTTCCGCGGCGGGCGCTGGGGCGAAGCGCCGGGCTGGGGCCTGCCCGAGACCCTGCGCTGGCCGGGGCTTGGCCGCCGGCGGCTGGCGCTGGTCGAGACGCCGGATCTCGACTTGCTGGTGGCGCGCTGCCGGCCGCGCGATGCGGCGCTCTTCAAGGCCGGGCTGGAGCTCGCGCTGCTGCACCAGGGCCTCGCTGTGCTGAGCCTTCTCGTGCGTGCCCGCCTGCTGCGCTCGCTCGCGCCCCTGACGTCGACACTGCACTGGATCGCCGAACGCTTCACGGCTCTCGGCAGCGACCGCGGCGGCATGCGGGTGCGGTTGCTACTTGAAGCCCCGGACGGCGCCTTGCTGCGGCGCGAATGGCGGCTGCTCGCCGAGGCCGGGGACGGGCCGAGCGTCCCGGTGCTGCCGGCGCTCGCCGCCCTGCGCCTGCTGGCGAGCGGCGGCTTGGCATTCCGGGGCGCTGCCGCCTGCGCCGGGCTGCTGCCCTATGCCGCGATCGCCGAGGGGTTTGCCCATCTCGCGATCACCACGGCGCGAGAGGAGCAGGCGCTGCCCTCCCCCCTGTTCCAGCGCCTGCTCGGCGCGCGTGCGGGGCTGCTGCCAGCACCGGTCCGCGCCGCGCATGCGGTGCCCGGCTTCCTGGCGCTGGAAGGCATCGGTGAAGCGGAAGGCGCCGCCACCCTGCCCGGCCGGCTGCTGGCCTGGCTGTTCCGCCTGCCGCGCGCCGGCCACGCCCTGCCGCTCCGCGTCGAGATGCGCATGACCGAGAATGGTGGCGAGGCATGGCACCGCATCTGGCCGGGCGTGACGATGCGCTCGGTGCTGGGTGCCGCCGATCCCGCTGATAGCACGCTCGACGAGGTCTTCGGCCCCTTCCGCGCCCGCTTGCACTGCGATGTCGATGCCCATGGCCTGACGCTGACCGTGGTGGGCGGGCGCTTCCTCGGCCTGCCGATCCCGCGCGCCCTGCTGCCGCGCAGCGTCGCGACCGAGGCGGTCGACGCCGAGGGGCGCTTCACCTTCGACGTGCCGATCGCGCTGCCGCTGATCGGGCGGCTGGCGCATTACCGCGGCTGGCTGCGACCGCTGCCGTGATCCGCCGCGCGCGGACGTGATGCACCGAGCGGTGGACTGCCGCCGCCATCCGCCGATCATTCCGGACGAGAACCACTGGCCGAGGCAGGCATGGCCGTCCGCAGGATCCATCGCGTTCTTCTTCTCCTCGCCGCAGCCGCGGCGACGCCGGTCCTGGCCCAGTCCGGGGCCAAGCCGCCGCCGGCGCCGCCAGCCCCCGCGGTTGCCGCCGCGCCATCCGGCCTGCGCGCCGTGAGCATCGCGCAGCTCTCCGCCCGCGCCCTCCTGGCCCGGGAGGCGGCGATGGGCCAAGCCACCGACCGCACGGCGCGCCGCGCCGGCGAGACCGCCGCGACCCAGGCGCTGGCGACGCTCGGCACCATCGTCGCCCGCGGCCGGGTCGAAGCGCGCGGCCGGGTGCGGGAATGGCGGGGCGACGAGCAGTCGGTCATGGCACTTCGCTGCCGCCGCTTCGCCGAGCGGGGCGGCCAGGACGCGCTGCAGGCGATGGAAGGCCAGGAGGTGGTGCTCGCCGGCACGGTGCTGGAGGTCTCGGACCGCCTCATCGCCATGAGCGACTGCCGCCTGCTGCCCGCGGCCACCGCCCTGCCGCCACTCGCTGCCCTGACGGAGGCCCGCGGCCTGGAGCCGCGGCCGCTCACCGCCGCCGAGGCCAATGCCGGGCCGGGACGCGGCATCGCGCCCGCCGATGTCGAGCGCGTGCTCTATACCGCCCGCTTCCAGACCATGCCGGATGGCCTCGGCAACATCTACACGGACCGGGACGAGCGTGTGCACGTGCTGCTGCGCGACGGCAGCGCCTATCGCCACAGCTGGTCCTTCCCGTTCAGCGACCTCGACCTCGGGCTGTCCCGCCGGCGGGAACCGGGACGGTGGCTGCGCTGGCACCGGGATGGCGAGGCAGTGCTGCTGGAGGATGCGGAGGGGCGGCACGTCGACCTGAACCGGGCGCGGCAACTGCTGCCCCTGACGCCCGGCACCCGATTCGATCACCACTACTACCTGCTGAACGTCGGCATGGGCGGCTTCCGGCGGGACCGCGCCTATACCTTCCGGTCGGACGGCACGGTGACGCTGAGCGCCTCGAACCTGGTGGCCGCCAATCTCGGTCCCAATGGCTACATCGCGGCGACCCGGCCGGGGACGCAGAGTACCGCCCGCTATGCCTTCGACGGCTACGTGCTGAGCCTGACCACCGCCGAGGGCAATGCCGAGCGCCGCTTCGTCGCGCAATTCGAAGCGCCGCAGAATGGCCTGCCGCCGGGCGATCTCGTCATCGGCGGCGAGGTCTATTGGACCCGGGATGAGGACCGCCGCCGCAAGTGAGTCCGACTGGTCCGCGCCCCGTGCCGTGACGGCATCTCCGCCCTGCTCACGATCACGTCGCACTCGCAATGACCGGCTGACACCCGCTGCCGCCCTGCGCTATGACAGCCGCCCCAGCGCCGGGAGAGCGAGGACATGAGTGAAATCGTAGCCGCCGTGCAGCCGATGAAGTACCTCGACAAGGCCCTCGGCGCGCTGCGCGACCTTGGGTTGCCCTTGCCGGAGGCCTCCGCCGAGGAAAGCCCCATCACCGGCCTGCTCTCCAAGATCACCGAGATCGACGCCGATCGCGTGACGCTCATCGCCCGCGTGCTCAACCAGGCCACCACCTTCAACGAGGTGGTGCGCGAACAGATCCGCGCCATGGAGATCGGCGAGCGCTACGAGACGATCACCAAGGCGTTCAACTCGATCCGCGACGATGCGCGCAGCATGGTCGCGCAGGTGGAGGACGGGAAGATCTCCACCATGGAGCGGCTGTCCAACGTCTGGCAGAAGGCGACGCGCGGCGACATCGCGACGCGCTTCGACAAGATCCGCGACACCTATATCGAGGTCTCCAAGGACACCAAGGAGAACATCGACCGCGAGCACGCCATCCTGGAAGCCTATCGCGACTTCCGCGGCGCGCTGAAGCAGGCGGAGGTGATGGCGCTCGAGGTGCTGAAGACCGCCGAAGGCCGGATCAGCGCCGCCAAGGCCAGGACGGAAGAGGCCGTGAAGGCGGCCGAGGCCGGCGCGAGCCTGGAGCCTGCCGAGCGCGCCAGGCTCGAGCTCGCCCGCGACGAGGCGCTCCGCGCCCTGCAATTGGAGGACGGCCGGTACCAGATCAGCAAGGACCTCGCCGACAACCTGACGGTTTCCTACAACACCTCCGAGGTCATCATGGCCCGGCTGGTGCAGACCACGACGGCGAAGGAGCGAGTCTATCAGCAGTCGGTCTCCTTCTTCTCGACGAACGAAGCGGTGCTGACCGCGCTGACTGCGTCCTTCGCCGGCCTGCACGGGCTGCACGAGAGCACGCGCACGCTGGAGAGCATGAAGGAAGGCGTGAACCAGTCGCTCGACGTGCTGGCCGAGATCGGCGGCAAGGTGCAGGAGGCGGCGCTGCGCGCGGGCTACGGCCCCACCATCCAGGCGGAATCGGTCAAGAAGCTGGTGGAGAGCGTGGTGAACTACCAGGAGCGCTCGCGCGAGATCATCGAGGAGATGCGCGTCGCCGCCACCAACAACAGCGACGAGATCCGCCGCTCGGTCGAGGAGGCGAAGCAGCGCATGGCGCGCCTGCAGCAGCGCGCCGCCACGGTTGCCGCCACGAATGCCTGACGCTCCCGCGGGCGCGCCCGCGCTGAACGAGACCATGCTGGCGATGGACGTGGTGGATACGATCCGCCATGCCGATCGCCTGGTCGAGCGTGAGCTCGCAGGCGACCAGCGCCAGGCCAGGCTGCGCGAGCGCCTGCGCGAGATCTACAGGAGCCAGGGCATCGACGTGCCGGACCGCGTGCTCGACCAGGGCATCGCGGCGCTGGAGGAGAAGCGCTTCGCCTATATGCGCAGCGGCGAGGGCTGGCGCCGCCGCCTGGCGACCCTCTGGGCCACCCGTGCGCGCTGGCGGCGCCCGGTCCTGGCGGCGCTGGGCGTGACCATCCTGTTCTGGGGTGCCTGGCACGTCACGGTCACCATGCCGCGCCAGCGCGAGGCCGCGGCGGTGACCCGCGAATTGACGGAGGAACTGCCCCGCGCGCTGCGCGCCGAGCATGACCGCGTCCTGGCCGGCACGCAGGAAGCGGCGCCGCGCGCCGATGCCGCGCGTCTGCTGGCAGAGGGCGAGGCCGCCGCGCGCGCCGGCAACCTGGCGGAAGCCCGCGCCAGGCGGACAGCACTCGCCGACCTCGCTGTCCGCCTCTCCACCGCCTACAGCGTGCGGATCGTCAACCGGCCGCGCGAGCCTTCCGCCATCTGGCGCGTGCCGGCCGCCAATCCGCGTGCGCGCAACTACTATCTGATCGTCGAAGCGGTGGACCGCGACGGCCGCACGGTCACCGTGCCCGTCACCAGTGAGGAGGACGGCAGCACCGCGCGCGTGTCGCGCTGGGGGCTGCGCGTGCCGGAAGCGGAATTTGAGCGGGTGCGCCGCGACAAGCTCGCCGACGGTATCCTGGACCAGCCCGTCATCGGCCAGAAACGGGCCGGCACGCTGGAGACGGCGTGGACGGTGCAGACCGCCGGAGGGGCGATCCTGTCATGGTGAGCGGCGTCGCCGTGTTGCAGGAGACCGATGCGCGCCTGGCCGAGGCGCAGCGCGAGGCCTCGGCCGCCCGGGCGGAGACAGACCAGCTCGCCGCACGGTGGGAGGGGCTGCGGCAGGAGGAAGCGGCGGCGCTCCGCGAGCTCGCCCGGCTCCACCTTGCGGAGATCAAGGACGGGACGACGGCGATCGACCGGCTGGATGCGGCGACGGCCCAGGTCCGCGACGGCCTGCGTCAGCGGGCCGCGGGGCTTGAACAGGCGCAGCAGGCCGTGGTCGCCGCCCGCGCGGCATTGACTGCCGCCGAGGCGCGCCGCGACGCCGAGGCGGAGAAGCGTCTCGCCGCAGAGCGGGAGCAGGCCGCCGCGCTGCGCGCCGCCGAGGCCAAGGCGGGCGAGGATGAGGAGTATCGCCACCTCACCGCCATCGCCGCGGATGCGGAGCGCGTCGCGCAGCATGCGGAGCAGAAGGCGTCCTTCGCCCAACGCGACCTGGAGGAGAAGGGCAGGCCCTATCGCGACGATCCGCTCTTCGCCTATCTCTGGGACCGCGGCTTCGGCACCGGGCGCTATCGCGCCTCTCCGCTGGTGCGCTGCATCGATAGCTGGGTGGCGCGGCTGGCGCGGTACGAGCCCGCGCGGCTGTCCTATGCTCTGCTCTCCGAACTGCCCGGGCATCTTGAGGCGCATGCGCGGCAGATGCGGGAAGCAGCGGATGCGGCGGTGCGGGCGATGGTGGACCGGCGCCGCGCCCTTGCCGGCCTGCCGGCGCCCGGTGATGGACCCAGCGCCACCGCCATGCAGGCACTGGAGGATGCGGTGACCGCCGCGCACACGGCGCTGGCGGAGGCGGAAGCGAAGCGCGGTGCGCTGGCCGCCGGAGAGGACGATGCCTCCCGCGCCGCGATGCGCCAGCTCGAGGCTGCGATCGGCGCGCAGCCGCTGCGCGCGCTGCGCGAGCTGGCGGCGCGCACGCCGACGCAGGAGGATGACGCCATCGTCGCGCGGCTGGAGGTCACGGCGACCGAACGCGCGCGGGTCGAGCGCGCGCTGCAGGACGCGCGGTCGCAGGCTGATTCGGCGCAGCGGCGGCTGGCCGACATCCAGTCCCTGCGGCACGACATGCAAGGCCGGGGCGTCGAGCACAGCGACTGGGGCTTTCAGACCGCTGCGCTGATTGGCGTCCTGGTGAGTGAGGTGCTGCGTGGCGGACTGTCCCGCGACGGCTTCTGGGACCGCATGGAGCGGCAACGTACCCCGGGCAACGACCCGTGGGGGCGCGGCGGCCTGCCAAGCCCCTGGAACAGGCCGCAGCCGGGCCCCTGGGGCCAGGCGCCGGATCCTTGGGGAAGTCACTCCTCCGGCCCCTGGGGCGCCGACACCGGATCGGTCTGGGGCCGCCCCTCCAAACCGCCTTCGAGCGGTGGCGGCGTCAAGGATGACAACGACTGGGGCGGCGGCGGCCGGAGCGATCCGGGCGGCTTCCGGACTGGCGACAGCGACTCCAGCGGCGGCTTCCGCACCGGCGGGTCGGTTTGAGCCCGCCACTGGGCCCGTGAAGCCTGCTATGCCCTGACGCCGGAGGCGGTGGACGCCGTGGCGCAGGGGTGGCGCGTGGTGATTATGCTGCCTTCCTTCACGCCGCGTCTGGCGACCCACACCGATGCGGAAGGCCGCGCCGAACGTCGCTTCGTCGCCCAGTTCGAAGCACCGCAGGTTGCCATTGCGCCCAACGACCTGATGCCGGCCGCGAGGTCTATTGGACCCGGGACGAAGAGCGCCGCCGCAAGTGAGCGGGCGATTTGCGGCACATCGGGTAGAAAGCCAGGCCGTACCGCTATTTGAGCACAGGAGTTGCGAAGATGACCCGCACCCTCTGCCTCGTTGGTGCCCCTTCGAGCGCCGGTGCCTATGCGCCGGGACAGGAAAAGGCCCCGGCTGCCTTCCGGCGCCATGGGCTGGTCCCGGCGCTGGCGGGATCCGGCCGGCGGGTGAATGACCATGGAGATGTACCAAGCTTCCGCTGGCGGCCGGACCCGCAACGTCCCAAGGCCATGAACCTTGACGCCGTCCGTCGCACGGCCGCGGCCGTGGCCGACAAGGTGGGGGAAGCGATGGCCGGCGGCGGGGCGGCGCTCGTGCTCGGCGGCGACTGCACGGTCGAGCTTGGAACCGTGGCCGGGGCGCTGCGCGACGAACACTCGGTCGGGCTGATCTACATCGATCTCGATGTCGATCTGAACACGCCCGAGACGAGCGACGGCGCGCTCGATTGGACCGGCGTCGCGCATCTGCTCGACCGTCCGGGCACGGAGGCGGCGCTGAGCGGTCTCGGCCCGCGCCGACCGATGCTCGCGCCGGCCGATATCCTGTACTTCGCTGCAGACAACATCACTCCCCCCGAGGCAGAGGCGATGCACGCGCTCGATCTCGGGCTGATCGCGCTCGCGGAGGTCAAGGCAGATCCGATCGCCGCGGCCCGACGCGCGGCGGCTTGGGGCGCGCGTTACGACCGGCTTCTCATTCACCTCGACGTCGATGTGCTGAGTTTCACCGACTTCCCGATCGCGGAGAATATTCGGCGCTGCGACGGCCTGAGCTTCGACGCACTTGCAGCGGCGCTTGCCCTGCTGGTCGCCGCCCCGAACTGGCGCGCACTGACGGTGACCGAAGTCAACCCTGACCACGCGCCCGA
Source organism: Plastoroseomonas hellenica (assembly GCF_018129085.1). Classification (GTDB taxonomy): domain Bacteria; phylum Pseudomonadota; class Alphaproteobacteria; order Acetobacterales; family Acetobacteraceae; genus Plastoroseomonas; species Plastoroseomonas hellenica. The sequence goes on along the minus strand of NZ_JAAGBB010000006.1, from coordinate 153,522 downwards.
TGAGCGCGCAGCATTCGATCGTTTGATCGCCATGCTGACCGAGGCCTTGCCGGCCTGACCTGCCTCACGTGCGAGTGCCGTGGAGATTGTGCTCCGGCGTAGATTTGGCGCCCCCAGAAGAGTGATCTGCGCCGATGCAGATGAAAGATGGGAACAGCTATCCCCGGAACAGCAGCCGTCAGACTAACGAAGGAGCCCCCGAGCATGAGCGCATCCGTCCTTTTTTGGCGCCGGACCGATGTCGAGGGCCTCGAACGCCTGGAACTTGCCATCGAACCCGGTGGCGTTACGGCCACGTCCACGGTGATCTGCCTCGGAGCCGGAGGATTTCGCCTCGAGCACCGCTGGCGGCTCGACCTCGAATGGCGCGCCCAGTCTGTCACTGTCGAACGCTGGAACTCGCAAGGCCATGGTGTCTTGCGCCTGGAGCGCGCCGGAACCGGTTGGCGGGTGGACGGCCTGCCCCGCCCGGACCTTGAAGGCGCCGAGGAGCCGGACCTGTCGGTCACGCCGTTCTGCAACACCTTCCCGATTCGCAGGACACCGGAGGGTATCGGAGAGAGCCTGCCCCTGGATATCGCCTTCATCGACGGGCCCGCGCTGACGGTTACGCGGTCGAGCCAACGCTACGACCGGCAGGGGCCTGGGCGGCTGCGCTACGTCGATCTCGGCCTGTCCCGCGGTTTCGAAGCCGATCTGGCGGTGGACGATGCTGGACTGGTGCTGCATTACGAACATCTGTTCGAACGCGTGGCGCCGCCCGCCTGACCTGTGCGGCGGCATGCCCAGCCGGTCAGCGGATCGGCGCGCTGCGTCAGTGCCCTCAGGCGCTCTTGACCATGCTGTACGATCAGACCCCGGGATCAGCCACCTAGTCCGCAACTTTCTGATTTCTCCGCATTCCATGCCAGATCTTGTGCAGCACGGCACATCCCAGCAGGCAGAGCAGCGGAATGATCGGCAACAGGTAGCGCGTCTCCAGGTGCACCGGCAGGTAGACCGCGAGGAAGGCCCCGGACGCCAGCCACATGGCAAGCAGCGGCCAATAACGGGCGTCGCGACGGCTGATCAGCAGGGGCGCAGCGAGGGCTGCGATGGTGACCGCCACGCCCACCATTCTTCCGAGGACCAGCGCCAGGAGCAGGAACCCGGCCAGCACCGAGCCCTGCCCGAGCCGCCGCAGGAGTTCCGCCTCCCGCCCGAACCAAGGCCGTGCGCTTCCCGAATACCGATGCAGGTCGGCGACCGTGTCCACCGGCGCGAAGGCGATCCAGAGCATCCTGGCCGGGAACCGCGTCATGATGCCTCGCATCATCTGAAGCGGATATTCCCGCCAGGCACGCATGTAGCGGGCCGAAGCGAGTGCCGCGATCTCGGGCGAACTCAGGCCGGCCTCGAACAGCCGCGAATTCAGGATATCGATGCCCTCATAGCCAAGCGGGACCACGGTCTCTCGCGCGGTGCGGTCATAGAGGTCATCGCCGTGATAGATGGCGACGCCGCGTTTCAGGGCAGGCAGGAGTGCCTGAACCATGACGATCTGCCGGGTGGTGGACAACACCGCATGGCCTGACCGTGCGTGGTGCGACAGCATTATCCAGCCCGTGGCCAGTACGATCGGCCCGGCCAGGAGCCCCATTCCGACTAGGCGCCTCCGCGGGCCGGCTGCGATCGCTGCCGCCGGGAGGAATAGCAGCGCAAGAAATGGGGTCACCTCCCGCACCGTCGTGGCGGCCGCGAGCAGGAGCCCCGCCGCCAGCACCGGAAGGATGCGCCCACCCGCCAGCCCGGCCCTCAGCAGCAGGAGCAGCGCGAGCGTGACCAGCGCCGCATAGACCGCGTCGGTCAGCACCATGATCTGCGCAATGGCCGCGAAGCCGGTGGCCGGCATCAGCGCCGCGGCCAGCGCAAGCCGGCGACCGAGGCGCAACGCCAACCCGGCGCGATGAGCGGCGGCCGCGACCGCAGCCTGCGCGGCGATCTGGATGGTGATGAGGATCGCCATCCAGTGGGATGGATCAAGATACTGAACCGCCGCAATGAGGCCCGGATACCCGGGCGTGCGGAAAAGTGCCGTGGGCTGAAAGCCGGAGCGCAGCAAATCCTCCCCGGACGGAAGAGGACCACCCCGCAGGAGCTCGGCGTAGTGGAGATAGGCCGGCGTATCCGGCGTCGCGACGACACCGAAGGTCGTCACCGCAAGAACCGCCAGAAGGCTCGACGCCGCGGCGACCGCAAAGGTGTCGGGCCAGCGGCCTGAGCCGGACGTGGCGCCTTCTGCTGTCATACCGGACGGGGCCTCCGAGCCTGTTGCGGGCCGGTACGGCCCTATCGGGACGTCCGAAGGCCTGAATTTGGCAGCGTTCACGCTTGAGGCGGGATATGGCGCGCCCTGAGGGACTCGAACCCCCAACCATCCGGGTAGAAGCCGGATGCTCTATCCAGTTGAGCTAAGGGCGCTTGTTTCGTTGCCGGGCGGCACCCACCCGGCAGCGCAAAACCGCCTCAGTGGGACCAGTTCTCGGTCCGGCCGAAACGGAAATTATCGGCATAGGCCTTCGGCTTGATCGTGGCCGCGACCGGCTTCGGCGCTTCGACCAGATAGGGAATCCCCCGCGCCTCAGCATAGGCGACCGCGGCCTCCTGGGACGGGAACCGCAGCCGGACCTGGCTGCGCGTGTCACCCGAGCCGGCCCAGCCGGTCAGCGGATCGGCGCGCTGCGCCTCGCCGGGCTCCCAGTCCAGCACCCACTCCGCGCTGTTGGCGCGGCCGGACTGCATGGCGGATTTCGCCACCTGATGGATGCGCGCGGTCTGCGCCATAGCCGTGATCCTCGTCGTTCGATCGGGGTGGCGGGATTCGAACCCACGACCTTCTGTACCCAAAACAGACGCGCTGCCAGGCTGCGCCACACCCCGGAACCGGGCGCACCCTATGGGCGGGCGCCCATTCCGTCCAGCATCAGGGTGCGGTGCCGAACAGGCGATGCCGCACCCGGTCGCCGACCCGGATGTTCAGCCGCTCCGCCGTGCCGGCCGCCAGTTCCAGCGTGGCCCGCACCGGACCGCGGCTTTCCACGGTCGCGAGGCTCCGCGGCACGGTACGTTCCGCGATGCGGTGGATGCGGCCATCGGCGGCGATGAACACCATGTCGAGGGAGGCCAGCGTGTTGCGCATCCACATCGCGGATTCGCGGGGCTGCCCCCAGTCGAACAGCATGCCCTCGTCCGGCTTCACCTCCGGGCGGAACATCAGCCCGATCGTCTGCTGCTCCGGGGCCAGCGCCATCTCGACGGTGAATTCGAGCCGCCGGTCGTCGCGGGTCACGATGACCAGCGCCTCGGTCGGCAGGCGGGGCTGCGGCTCGGTCACCCCGGGCTGGGCGGCGGCGGCCATGGGCAAAAGGGTAGCAAGAAGAAGGGCGCGACGCCGCATGGGCTGTTCCTCGGGGATCGGTCGACCGGCGGGCGCCTCTATGCCACGGATTCCATGGCCTCGGGAGGTTCGGGCAGGTCGCGCAATGCGGTGGCGCAGAGCGCCCGGATCTCCGGACGCACCGGGACCGGCGGCTGCGGCGGATCGGCCAAGGTGGTGAACCAATGCTCCGGCGGATTGCGCCCGGCAGCCCGCGCCCAGGTGAGGCCGCGCAGCACCGCCTCCGCCGCCGGCGGCAGCCGGGCCGGCGGCGCGAAGCCGTTCAGCACGCCCCAGAGCCCGGCCCAGCAGCGCGCCACCGACCAGGGATTGTAGCCGCCGCCGCCCAGCAGGATCAGCCGCGGCGCCAGCCCCATCACAGCGGCGAGCGTCGCGCGATAGGCATTGTTGGAGAGCGCCAGGCGGGACAGCGGATCTTCCGCCACCGCATCGGCCCCGGCCTGGATCATGATCGCCTGGGGGCGGAGATGCTGGATGATGGGCAGGATGGCGTGGTGCAGCACCCAGCCCGCCTCGCTGTCATTGTAGCCTTCCGGCACCGGGATGTTGCGCGCATGCCCGCCGGCCACGTCCCCGGCCTCGCCGGTGAAGGGCCAGCGCGCGCCCTCATGCACCGAGAGGGTGAAGACGCTGGAATCCCCGTGGAAGGCGTCCTGCACGCCATCGCCGTGATGCGCATCCAGATCGAGATAGAGGATGTTGGTCAGCCCCTGCCCGAGCCAGCCCATCAGCCCCAGCACCGCATCGTTCAGGTAGCAGAAGCCGGAGGCACGGTCGGGCCGTCCGTGATGGGTGCCGCCGCCCGGCACGTGCACGATGCCGCCCTGCCGCGTCAGCTCCGCGGCCAGCATGGTGCCCCCCGCCCCGGTCGCCGGCCGGCGGAACACCTCCGGGTAGACCGGGTTGCCATGGGCGCCGATGTGGAAGCGCGCCCGATCCGCCTCGGGCACAAGCTGCGTCGCCTCCGCCCGCATCAGGGCGGCGATGTAGTCCGGCGCATGGAAGCGGGTGAGCTGCTCCGGCGTCGCGCGCGGGCTGTCGCGGTACCGCGCCGGCTCGACCCAGCCGAGCGCCCGGATCAGGTCGAGCGCCGTCGAGACCCGTGGGATCGCCAGCGGATGCTTCGGGCCGTAGGTGGACCCTCGGTAAATCTCGGAACCGATCAGGATGGGCGGCATGCAACTGCCAAGCATGGCGTGCCGCCGCATGGATAGTAAGACCCGCGCGCCTTCGCGCGACGGCAAGAGCCGGAATAGTATTACGCGCGCGTCATCCACCAGCATCCGCGTGCGGCGCCACCGCCGCCCACGATATGGAGGAAAACGATGCCAAACCTCTCTCGCCGGGGCTTCTTCGGCGCGGCCTGCCTTGGCTGCGGCGGCGCGCATCTGGGCCTGTCCGCGACGCCGGTGCAGGCCCAGACGACGCCCGGATGGTCGCCGCCGCCAGCCTCCCAGCGCTGCCCCTCCCGCTTCGGCCCCAACGACCGGCGCGGCTACATGAACCTGCTGAACGACGAGAAGCGCCAGGGGGCCGCGCGGCTGATCCGCAACGGCCAGGTGATCGAGCTCGGCCGCCGGCTGGAGCCGAGCATGCCCTTCTTCGGCACCCGCCGCTTCGACCAGCACCTCAAGCGCACCTTCATGAACCCGGAGCCCAACCGCCGCGGCTCCAACGAGGAGATCGTGATCGCGGAGATCGGCCAGGTCGGCACCCAGCTCGACGCCTTCCCGCACCAGACGATCGGCGACGAGGTCTACAATTGCGTCCGCTACGACGACATCGCGACCCGCACCGGCTTCCGGGAGATGGGGGTCGACACCATCGGCACGGTCCTCACCCGCGGCGTGCTGATCGATGTCGCTGGGTTGAAGGGCCAACGCACCCTGCCGATCGGCTATGAGATCACCGTCGCCGACCTGGAGCAGGCGATCGCGCGGCAGAACCTGCGGCTGGAACGCGCCGACGCCTTCTTCATCAACACCGGCTGGGGCCATCACTGGGGCACCAACAACACCGAATACGTGCGCGGCTGCCCCGGCATCGGCATCGCCGCCGCCGAATGGCTGATCCAGCGGGAGCCGATCATCCTCGGCTCCGACAACTGGCCGGTCGAGGTGGCGCCGAACCCCGACCGCAACGCCTCCCTCCCCGTGCATCAGATCGCGCTGGTGGTGCACGGGGTGCACCTGCTGGAGAACATGAAGCTCGACGAGCTCGCGGAACGCCAGGTCGGCGAATTCGCCTTCCTGATGCAGCCGCTGAAGATCGCAGGCGGTACCGGATCGACGGTCGCGCCTTCCGCGCTGCTGTGAGGCTGGCAGGGGCCGGCGCGCGCCGGCCCCTGCCTGGTTCAGGCGGCCGGGACGCCGAAACTTCAAGGCGGCGAAACCCGTTGCATCACCATGACCGAGCCCGAACCCACCCCGCCGCCGCGCAGCGCGACCGCCGTCCGTCAGGGCAGGACCACCGGCCATGTCCGGTGGATCCTCGGCATCTCCCTCACCCTGGTGATCGTCGCCTTCGTGATCGCCTATCTGGTGAGCTGACGCATGGTCTTGCGAACAGATCCACGCCTCAGGGCGATTCCGCCCTGCGGCGATCTGCTTCGCCCAGGTAGTTTTGCGAACAGATTCACGCCTTCGGGCGATTCCGCCCTGCGGCGATCTGCTTCGCCCTAGCTCCGCTGCGGCATCGCCTCCGGTACCACCGTCGCGATCAGGCTGGCGTCCAGCGCCTCATAGGTGTGATAGCCGATGGTCTCGTAGAGCTGCGCGCGGGTCTGCATGCGATCGACCAGCTTGTGGGTGCCACCATCGCGGGCGATCGCAGCGTAGAGCTCCTCCATCGCGCGGGCCGCGACCCGCAGATGAGACACCGGCCAGATGACCATGGCGTAGCCCATGGCCTGGAATTCCTCGGCCGTGAAAAAGGGCGTGCGGCCGAATTCGGTCATGTTCGCCAGCAGCTTCACGCCCGGCATGCGCCGCGCGAATTCGCGGAACATCTCGGCGGTGTTCAGCGCCTCCGGGAAGATTGCGTCGGCCCCCGCGTCCAGGTAGCGCTTCGCCCGATCGACCGCCGCATCCATCCCCTCGCTCGCCACCGCATCGGTGCGGGCGATGATCGTCAGGTGCCGCCGCGCTTTCCGCGCCGCAGCGACCTTCGCGCCCATCTCATCGGCGGGGGCCAGCTTCTTGTCGTTCAGGTGCCCGCATTTCTTGGGCAGCAACTGGTCCTCCAGATGGACGGCGCCGGCCCCCGCCTCCTCGAAGCTGCGGACCATGTGCATGACGTTGAGCGCCTCGCCATAGCCGGTATCGCCATCGACCAGCACCGGCAGCGCCGAGGCGCGCACCACCTGGCGGATATGCCAGGCGACGTCGTCGACCGTGATCATGCCGAGGTCGGGCAGGCCCATGGTGGCGCTCATCGCCGCACCCGACATGTAGAGCGCCTCGAAGCCCTGCTTCTTCGCGAGCAGGGCCGCGATGCCGAGATGGGCGCCCGGCATCTGCAGGATCTGCGGCCGTTCCAGCAGCTTGCGGAAGCGGATGCCCGCGGGCTCCTCCGGCAGGTCGTCGGCGATGATGTAGGGCATGGGACCCAACTCCCTTGTAAGTGCGCGCATCCGATTCAGACCATCGAACGCTCAGAAGAACACGAATGTGACCAGGATGAAGAGCGGCACGAGAAAGACCAGCGCCCAGGCGCAATAGCCGAAGAAGGAGGGCATGCGAACGCCCTGCTCCTCCACGATCGCCTTCACCATGAAGTTCGGCGCATTCCCGATATAGGAGTTGGCGCCCATGAACACCGCCCCGCAGGAGATGGCCGCGAGGATCAGGGCGCCTTCCCCCATCAGCCGCAGGGGATCCCCGCCGGCGAGGTTGAAGAACACCAGATAGGTCGGCGCATTGTCGAGGAAGGAGGACAATGCGCCGGAGAGCCAGAAATACACCCAAGGGACCGGCTGCCCGGCGGCATCCGAGGTCAGGGCGACGAGGCCCGCCGCCGCGCCGGCGCCGCCCGCCTTCAGGATCGCGAGCACCGGCGCCATGGTCACGAAGATCGCCGCGAAGAGTTTTGCCACTTCCAGGATCGCCCCCCAGGCGAAGCCGTTGGCTTCCCGCAGCGAGGCCGGCGTCAGCGCTACCGACGCCAGTGCGATGGCGATGAAGGCGGCCATGCCGGCAATCCGTTCGATGCCGATGGCTTGGCCGAGGATCACGACCTCCCCCGGCTGCCAGACGCCCTGGGCCAGCACCACCACGACGATCGCCCCGATCAGCGCCACATTCGCCCAGCCTTCGATGCGCAGCGGATCGCGGCCCCCAGCGGGCGGCGGCACCGGCTTCTCCCGCGCCCAGGCGATGCTGTCGATCAGCCAGTATACCGCGAGCAGCAGCACCACGCAGAACAGGAACTCGGCGAAGAGGTGGGTCGTGGTCCAGAAGAAGGCCACCCCCCGGAGAAAGCCCAGATAGAGCGGCGGATCGCCGAGCGGCGTCAGGCTGCCGCCGATATTCGCCACCAGGAAGATGAAGAAGACGAAGCTGTGCGTCTTGCGCCGGCGGAAGGCGTTGGCCCGGATCAATGGCCGGATCAGCACCATCGCGGCGCCCGTGGTGCCCATCACGCTCGCGACCACGGTGCCCACCGCCAACAGCGCGGTGTTGGTCGCGGGCGTTCCGACCAGCCGGCCACGCAGCAGCACGCCGCCGCCCGCGGTGTAGAGCGCCAGCAGCAGCGCGATGAAGGGCAGGTATTCCAGCAGCAGCACATGCCAGACCTCAGCGGCGGCGGCTTCCGGTCCGAAGGCGACGGCCAGCGGCAGCACCAGTAGAGCCGCCCACCCCGCCGCGATCTTCCCGTAGTGATGATGCCAGAGATGGCCGGCGATCAACGGCAGCAGCGCGATCGAGAGCAGCATGCCGAGGAAGGGCAGCGCCCAGCCAAGCGACAGGGCATCACCGGAAATCCCCGCCGCCTCTGCCGGCACCGCCAGCAACAGGCCCGCGAGCGTCATTGACCTCACCTGGTGATCCCCTCCGGCCCCGCGACCTGCCCGTTTCCTATAGCAGCGCCGCCCGGCCCGCGAAGGCCCCCCCTCTTTCGCGGGGGGGCCCCGCGCCCTACTCTCGGGCCAGCAAACCGGAGATGCTCCATGGAAATGACCGGGGAGCGGCAGATCGCCGCGCCGCGCCAGACCGTTTGGGAAGGGCTCAATGAGCCCGAGGTGCTGCGCGCCTCCATCCCCGGCTGCGAGTCGATCGAGCGCACCGAGGATGGCGGCTTCTCGGCCCGCGTCGCGGTGAAGATCGGTCCGATGGCCGCGAAATTCACCGGCAAGGTGCGGCTCGAGAACCTCAACCCGCCCGCCGGCTACACCATTTCCGGTGAGGGCAATGGCGGCGCCATGGGCTTCGCCAAGGGCGGCGCCGACGTGCAACTGGCGGAAGCCGGCGCCGGCACCCTACTGTCCTACCAGGTGAAGGCGCAGGTCGGCGGCAAGATGGCACAGCTCGGCGCCCGGCTGATCGATGCGACGGCGAAGCAGATGGCCGATCAGTTCTTCGACCGCTTCGCCGCGCAGATGACCGCCTCGGCGGCGACCGCGGCGTCTCCCACGGCGCCGGCCGATGCCATCGAGGCCGCCCGCGCCGGCGCCCCGGTCGCCGGCACCGACACCGAGTACCTGGCGAATCCCGGCGCTCCCGCGCCGATCACCCACCACGGCGCCGAAGGCATCAGCGCCTCGGGTGATCCGGTGGCGCGGCCCGGGCCGCGACCGACGGAGGACGCGCTGGTCATCAGCCCGCTCCGCACCCTGCTGATGATCGAGCCCTTCGGCCTGCCGCTCACCTTCTGGGGTGGCTCGGTGATCATGCTGATTATCATCCTGCTGATGTTCGCCTTCGGATGACGCTCCCCGCCACCGTCGAGGACACGCGGCGGCTGTTGGCGGAGGGTGGCTATGTCGCCGACATGGCGCTGGCGACCACCATCCACCTAGCGCTCAAGATGGGCCGCCCGCTGTTCCTCGAGGGCGAGCCCGGCACCGGCAAGACCGAGATCGCCAAGGTCCTGGCCGCCAAGCTGCCGCGCCGGCTGGTGCGGCTGCAATGCTATGACGGCCTCGACCTCTCGGCCGCCGCTTATGAGTGGAATCACGCCCGGCAGCTCATGGCGATCCGCCTCGCGGAGGCCGCCGGCGAGACCGACCGCGCGGTGCTGGAGCGCGGCATCTATGCCCGCGAATACCTCCAGGAGCGCCCGCTGCTCTCGGCCATCACCGGCGACCCGGCGGTGCTGCTGATCGACGAGCTGGACCGCGCGGACGAACCCTTCGAGGCCTTCCTGCTCGAGGTTCTCGGGGATTTCCAGCTCTCGATCCCGGAGCTCGGCACGGTGAAGGCCACGGTGCCGCCGGTCGTCATCATCACGTCGAACCGCACGCGGGAGGTCCATGACGCCATCCGGCGCCGCTGCCTCTACCACTGGGTGGACTATCCGGATGCCGCCCGGGAACGCGCGATCCTGAAGCTGCGGGCGCCCCATCTGCCGGAACGGCTGAGCGCGCAGGTGGTGGAGTTCGTCCAGAAGGTCCGGGCGGGCGATTACTTCAAGCTGCCGGGCGTCGCCGAGACCATCGACTGGGCGGCCGCCCTCTCCGCCCTCGACGCCAAGGAACTCGAGCCTGTCCAGGTCGACGAGACGCTCGGCGTGCTGCTGAAGTACCAGGACGACATCGCGAAGCTGCGCGGCGCGGAGGCGGCGCGGCTGGTGGCGGAGGCCCGGGGGGAATGACATTGCCCCCGGCCTTCTGATGCTGCCCCCCGGCGCCACCATCGGCATGCGCGAGGGCAGCGGCGCCCTCGCCGCCAATCTCGCCGCCTTCGGCCGGCTGCTCCGCCGCATGGGCCTGCCGATCGGCCCCACCGAGACGCTCGCCGCCATGGAGGCGTTGACCATCACCGGCCTCGACGACCGGCGCCGCTTCCATGCCGCGCTGCGCGCCGTGATGGTCCGCCGGCGCGAGCATTTCGAGCTCTTCGACCAGGCCTTCCGGCTGTTCTGGCGCGACCCCGAGGCCGGGCGCCATGCCGCCATGCTGGCCGCGCTGGAGGGCCAGAAGCCCCCGCCCGAGAAGCCGCCGCCGGCCTCCCGCCGCCTCGCGGAGGCGATGCAGGCGGAGCGTCCGAAGCAGAACCAGAAGCCCCCCGAGGAGCAGCCGCCCGAGATCGACATGACGGCGACGGTCAGTGCCGTCGAGCGGCTGCAGAGCATGGATTTCGAGGCGATGTCGGCGGCCGAGATCGCCGCCGCCAAGCGGGAGATCAGGAAGCTCGTGCTGCCGCTCGATGCGCGCCGCACCCGCCGCTTCCGCCCCGATCCGGCAGGCCCCGCGGTCGATCTGCGGGCGACGCTGCGGGAGAGCCTGCGCAGCGGCGGGGAGATCCTGGAACTGTCGCGCCGGCGCCGGGTCACGCGGCCGCCGCCGCTGGTGGCACTCTGCGACATCTCCGGCTCGATGGCGCGCTACGCCCAGATTCTGCTGCATTTCCTGCACGCCGTCGCCAATGACCGGGACCGGGTGAGCACCTTCCTGTTCGGCACGAGGCTGTCCAACGTCACCCGCCAGCTCCGCCACCGCGACCCGGAAATGGCCTTCGAGCAGGTGGCGAAGGCGGTGCCGGACTGGTCCGGGGGCACCCGGATCGGGGAGAGCCTGACCCTCTTCAACCGGCTCTGGTCGCGCCGGGTGCTCGGCCAGGGCGCGGTGGTGCTGCTGATCACCGACGGGCTGGACCGCGACGGGGCGGAGGGGCTGGCGGAAGCGACCGATCGGCTGCGCCATTCCTGCCGGCGGCTGGTCTGGCTCAACCCGCTGTTGCGCTATGCCGGCTTCCAACCCAAATCTCAGGGCATCCGGGCGATGCTGCCCCATGTGGACGAGTTCCGTCCGGTCCATAACCTCGACAGCCTGCGCGCGCTGGTGGCGAGCCTCTCCTCGTCCCAAGCCGCCCCCCGCGGGAGGATCGCTGCATGAACGACAATGAGGACATCCTGGCCACCGCCGGCGCCTGGGCGGCGGCAGGTGAGCAGGTCGCCATCGCGACCGTGGTGGAGACCTGGGGCAGCAGCCCCCGCCCCGCCGGATCGCAACTGGCGGTGACGATGAGCGGCCGCATGGCCGGCAGCGTCTCCGGCGGCTGCATCGAAGGGGCGGTCGCCGATGCCGCGAAGGACGCCATGCGGAGCGGCACCCCGAAGCTGCTCGATTTCGGCATCAGCGATGAGACCGCTTGGCAGGTGGGCCTCTCCTGCGGCGGCAAGCTGACGGTCTTCGTGGAGCCGCTGGCGTGAAGGCGGAGCTCCTCGCCCGCCTGCAGGCGGCGCGGGCGGCCAAGCGCCAGGTCGCGCTGCTGACCCGGCTCTCGGACGGTGCCCAGCGGCTCTGGCCGGACGAGGATGCCCCCGCCCCGCTGGCCGAGGCGGCGCGCGGTGCGCTTGCCGCCGACGAGGCCGCGAACCTGACGCTCGATGGCGAGGCCTGGTTCATCCACCCGCACAACCCGCCGCTGCGCCTGATCGTGGTCGGCGCCGCGCATATCACCCAAGCGCTGGCGCCGATGACCGCACCGCTCGGCTTCGCGCTGATCGTCATCGACCCGCGCCGCGCCTTCGCGACCGAGGAACGCTTCCCGGGCGTCACCCTGATCGATGATTGGCCGGACGAGGCGATGGCCAGGCTGGCGCCGGATGCGCGCAGCGCCGTCGTGACCCTGACCCATGACCCGAAGCTCGACGACCCCGCGCTCGACATCGCGTTGAAGAGCGAGGCCTTCTACATCGGCGCCCTCGGCTCCCGCCGGACGCATGCCAAGCGCGTCGCGCGGCTCGCCGAGCTCGGCCATGGCGAGGCGGCGCTGGCGCGCATCCATGCTCCGGTCGGCCTCGACATCGAAGCGGTGACGGCGCCCGAGATCGCGCTGTCGATTATGGCGGAGCTCGTCGCCGCCCGGCGCGGCGCGGCGCTCGGCGCGGTGCGGGCACCGAGGGTCGCGGCGTGATCTTCGGCCCCACCCCGCTCGCCGAAGCGGATGGCGCGATCCTGGCGCATACCGTCCGGCTGAAGGGCCGGGTGATCAAGAAGGGCTCGGTGCTCGACGGCGATGCCATCGCGGCGCTCGCCGCCGAGGGCCACCACAGCATCATCACTGCGCGGCTGGAGCGCGGCGACGTGCCGGAGGACGAGGCCGCCGATCGGCTGGCCGAGGCGCTGCGCGGCAACCTGCTGGCTCGCACCCGCGCCGCGACCGGACGCGTGAACCTGACCGCGGAGTCCGCCGGGCTACTGGTGCTCGACACCATGCGTATCGACCGGATCAACGGCATCGACGAAAGCCTGACCGTCGCCACGCTGCCGAACCACACCATCGTCACGGCGAAGGAAATGGTCGCGACGATCAAGGTGATCCCCTTCGCTGCTCCCGGTGCGGTGCTGCATCTAGCCGAGAGCATGGCGCGCAGCGGTCGCCCACCTGTGGCCGTGCACCCGTTCCGCCCGCTGAAGGTCGGGCTGATCCTGACCGAGCTGCCCGGCATCAAGGAAAGCGTGATGGAGGGCACCGTCGAGGCGACGCGCGTCCGGGTGGAGGCGCTGCATGGCAGCCTGCTGCCCGTCCGCCGCGCCGCGCATGAGGAAGGGGCGACGGCGGCGGCGTTGCGCGCGCTGCTGAAGGACGGCGCCGAGATGCTGCTGATCGCCGGCGCTTCCGCGGTGGTCGATCGGCGCGATGTCGGGCCAGCGGCGATCGTGCGTGCCGGCGGCGTGATCGAGCATTTCGGCATGCCGGTCGATCCCGGCAACCTGATCTGCCTCGGCCGCGTGGGCGAGGTGCCGGCGATGGTGCTGCCCGGCTGCGCCCGCAGCCCGAAGCTGAACGGCTTCGACTGGGTGCTGCAGCGCCTCTTCGCCGGGCTCGTGGTCACCGCGCGCGATGTCATGGGCATGGGGGTCGGCGGCCTCCTGAAGGAGATCGAGGTCCGCCCCTTGCCGAGGGGCGAGGCGCCCAAGGCGGCCCCCGCCGGCCGCGCCCCACGCCGGCCGCGCAAGATCGCGGCGCTGGTGCTGGCCGCCGGCCGCTCCCGCCGCATGGCCCCGCTCAACAAGCTCCTGGTCAACGACGCCACCGGCCGCCCCATGGTCGTGCGCGTCGTCGAGCAGGTGCTGGAGAGCCAGGCGCATCCCGTGATCGTCGTCACCGGGCATGAGCGGGACGCAGTCCAGGACGCGCTCGCCGGCCGGCCGGTATGGTTCGTGCACGCCGAGGACTATGCCGAGGGCCTCTCCGCCAGCCTCAAGGCCGGGCTGGCGGCGCTGCCGGCGGATGCGGAGGGGGTGATGATCTGCCTCGGCGACATGCCGCTGGTGAGCACCGCCATGCTCGACCGGCTGCTGGCGGGGTTCGATCCCGAGGAAGGCAGGGCGATCGTGATGCCGACCTACCGAGGCAAACAGGGCAATCCGATGGTCTGGGGTCGGGAATTCCTGCCGGCGATGCTGGCGATCACCGGCGATGTCGGCGCCCGCCATCTGGCCGGCAAGCATGCCGACCGGGTCGCCGAGATCGAGATGCCGGACGACGCTGTGCTGCGTGACTTCGACACGGCGGAGGCACTGGCCGGCGCCCCGGGGATCTTCCCGGCGCGCGGCTGATACCTAGCGGCATTGATCGTTGATCAATGCCCCCTCAAACGCCGGGCGGCCGGCATCCGCCGGCCTTGGCTTCGCCGGACGACCGGCGGCGCCCATTCGGGCGCTCGGCACGAGCAAGTGCTCGTGCCGTTGATTCTTACCCGGCGACCGCCTGGCGCACCCATTCGGCCCAGGCGAGTGTCTCCCGGTCCTCGCCGATGCGCCCCACGATCTGCAGGCCGAGCGGCAGGCGCTTCGGACCGGTGCCGGCAGGCACCGTGACGCAGGGGCCGTGCAGCAGCGTCCAGAGCCAGTTGAAGGCGGGGTCGCCGGTCCAGCCCAGGCCTTCCGGTGCCTCACCGGGGGCGCTGGCAGTCAGCACCGCGTCATAGCCTTCGATCGCCGCCGGGAAGGCGGCGCGGGCGGCGGCGAAGGCCCGCCGGCCGGCTATCAGGGCGGCGGCAGGCTGCGCCCGCCCTTCATCCATGCGGTCCCGCAAGGTGGGCGAGATCTGCGCCCGGGCATGTGCGAGTTCCCAGCCGAGCGCCTCGGCGCTCTCCCCGTTCATGACAGCCGGATGCGCGGCGTAGCCGGCGAGGACGACCTCGGGCAGGCGCACCGCCTCCACCACGGCGCCGGCCCGGCGGCAGGAATTGGCCGCGCGGTCGATCAGCGCCAGGGTCTCGGGCGCGGCATCTGCCGCGGCGGGTTCCAGGATCAGGGCCAAGCGCGGGGCGCGGCCAGGCTTCGCCGTCGGGTCGCCGTGGTCGAGCCCGGTGAGGGCCGCCATGGCCAGGGCGCAGTCCGCGACATCGCGGGCCATGACACCGATGGTGTCCAGGCTCTCGCTCATCACCTTCATCCCCGCCCGATGAAGGGTGCCGTAGCTCGGCTTGAAGCCGGTGACGCCGCAGAAGGCGGCGGGGCGGATGATGCTGCCCGAGGTCTGGGTGCCGAAGGCAAGCGGGAAGAAGCCCGCGGCGACGCCGGCCGCCGAGCCGGAGGAAGAGCCGCCCGGCGTATGCGCCGTGTTGTGCGGGTTCGCGGTCGGCCCCGGGTGGCGGGTCGCGAATTCGGTGGTCACCGTCTTGCCGATGATGACCGCGCCGGCCTTCCGCGCGGCGGCGACGGCAGCGGCGTCAGAGCGCGGCCGCCAGCCTGCCCAGATCGGTGACCCATACTGAGATGGCTGATCAGCCGTGTCGATCACATCCTTGATTGCAAAGGGAATACCGGCAAGCGCGCCGAGCTTGGTGCCAGCGTCGATCGCGGTCGCCTGCCGCCGCACCAGGGCGGGATCGAGCCAGGCGAAGGCCCGAATGCGCGGCTCGTCCGCGGCGATCCGGTCGAGATAGGCCTCGGCGAGCGCCGTGGCGGTCAGGGTGCCTGCGCGAACACGGCGAACGGCTTCGGCGACGGAGAGCGATGTCGGGCTTGTCATAAGCAAAGCCTGCGCTTCTCAGACACGACGTCAACGGTGGATCGCACGGCGAGGATGCCCCATTCGATTCTCATGCTTTACTGGAACTTTGATATTTTCGTTCAATAGATTGATTTTGAATCAAATCTCTCTGTAGCGTATCGACGGAGGCCACCACGCCCAGCACCCGTTCACATGGGATCTGAGAATCGATCGCAATTGCCGGGCCGCCCCGGCCTGATATCCTTATCGGCGCACCCGTGCCGGGCGGGCGCGCAAAGGACCGGCCATGCCAATTCCCTTCCCCAGCCAGGCCGCCGGCTTCCTCTGCCTGGCCCTGGCCGCCTGCGCCCCGCCGGCGCCGCCGGGTGCCGCGGACATCGCCGCCTTGTCCCCGGACGCCGCGCTCGATGCCCGCGCCCTGCCGCGGGGCGCCGCCGCGGCCCGCCCGGCCACCGTCAATGTCCAGGCCGACCCGGCTTCGGGTGCTGTGCTCTATACGGTCTCACCGCGGCTCCGCAGCGGCTCGCCGTCCAATCCGCCCGTGATCGACGCGAGCCTCGGCGCCTCCCGCCCGGGCGGGTCGGGGGCTGCGACTTATCAGGTGCTGGTCAGCATCGCCGTGCCGCGCGCCTGGCGCGACTTCTCCCGGGCGACGGGCCGTGACATGCCACCGATCGCCATGCGCCGCCTCGGCCGCAGCACCGATTGCCGGGCCGGCGCCGGCACCTGCCTCTATCAGGAAACGCTGCTGCTCGATCTGCCGGAGGCCGGCCTGCGCTCCCTGGCGGAAGCCGGCCGGGGTCTGCGGCTGCGGATCGAGGGCAATGCCGCCTTCATCGAGACCGGCCTGCCGGCCGGTCATCTCCGCGCCATCTTCGAAGCCATGGACCGCACGGCGTCTGGCGCCGCGCCGCCGGGCACCCCATCTCCGGCGCCGTGACCTCAGCCTCGCCGATCCGCATCGCCCGCACCCCGGACGGGGTGCTCACCTACGCCGTCGCCCTGCCGCCGCCCGCCCTGCCCGCGGTGCGGCCCCGGGACCTCCTGGCCGCCTGGGACATGGCGCGGGAAGCGGCCGCGGCCGAGCTCTGGGGCCCGCCCCGGCTGCTCCGCTTCGAGGGCAGGGACGGCGAAGCCACCACGCTGGCCATCGCCGACCGCGATGCCGCCGCCTGGGCGGAGGCGATCGATGCCCGTGCCGGGCTCGCGACCCTGCCCGGCCTCGCGCTCTGCCTCAGGCTGCTGGCCCTGGTCGAACTGCTGGCCCGCGCGCCGGCGCTCGCCGGCCTTTATCGGATCGGTCCTGAAGGCGCCGAATTCCACCCGGCGCTGATCGCCGCCGCCGCCGCAATTCCACTTGATGCCGCCGCGCGGTTCGACGCGGAACGTCTTCAGGGGCTAATATCGCGGTCAATTCCCGCCGAGGCCTGAGATGTACCGAGTCGCCCTGCCCCTGCTGCTGCTTGCCGCCTGTTCCTTCTCGGACCCGCCGGCGCCGCCGCCCACGGCGACGACCTCCAATGACGCGCCGACGATCGAGGCCGCCTGCCGGCGTCAGGCCGAACGCGTGGTGCTGTTCCGGGACCGCGGCCAGCAGATGCGCATCGACGAAGGCGAGAACCGCCTGGGCACCCAGGGCTCCACCCCTTCGTCGCTGCGTGCGCAGACCGACACCTATGGGCAGCAGGTCGAACGCGACCGACTGGCCAGGGAATGCGTGCAGGCCTCCCGCGTCGGGCCAAGCCCGACGCCCGGCGACCAGGCCCCGTCGCCTCGGCGCGCGCGCTAGACCGGCCTTGCTCCGCTTCGGCCGGCCTAGCCCTTTATTTCGACGAGCATCTTCACCCGTTCAGATGGAGCCATCTGAACGGGATCTGCTCTAGCGGGCCGCGGCGCCTCGCGCCGTGGCCTCGCTTTCCACGCTCAGCCGCGCGCTGTCGCATCGTGACGCGCGCATCTTCTTCGGTGCCTCCCTCACCGCCTGGACCGGGCTCTGGATGCATCGCATCGCGGTGTCCTGGTTCGCCTGGGAGCTGACGGGCAGCGCGTTCTGGGTCGGCATGGTCGCCTTCAGCGATCTGGCACCGGCGGTGATTGTGAGCCCGATCGCGGGCGCCATCGCCGACCGGGTGGACCGGGTGCGGCTGGCCATGATCACCCAGGCGGCGATCGGCACCGTCGTGCTCATCACCGGCACGCTGGTGGTCACGGGACAGATGACCATTGGCCTGCTGCTGCTGCTGGAATTCTGCTCCGGCACGGCGCAGAGCTTCGCCCAGCCGGCGCGGCAGACGCTGATGCCAGGCATCGTGCCGCGCGCCGACCTGCCGGCGGCGGTCGGGCTCAACTCGCTCTGCTTCAACGTCGCACGCTTCACCGGCCCGGCGCTCGCCGGCCCGCTGATCGCCTGGGCCGGCCCCGGCGTCGCGATCTACTGCAACGCGATCGCCTACTGGATCGCCACCCTGACCATGCCGATGCTGCGCATCGATCCGGCGCAGCGCCGCGGCCACCCTGCCACCGCCAGCCTCTTCGGCGAGATGATCGACGGTGTGCGCTATGCGGCACGGCATCCCGGGCTGGGTCCGCTGCTCGCCTTCGCGGCCATCTCCGCGATCCTGCTGCGTGGCGTGCAGGAGATCATGCCGCCCTTCGTCGACCATGTCTTCGGCCGCGGCGCCGAAGCGCTGGCGCTGCTCACCGCCAGCTTCGGCGTCGGCGCCCTGGTTGCGGGCGTGCTGGTCACGTCGCGCGGCAGGCTGGAGGGCGCGACGCGCATCGCGATCATCGCGGTGGCGGCGCAGGCGATCGCGACGGCGGCTTTCGTGGCGACCGGTTGGTTCCCGCTCGGCCTCATCGCGGGCGCGGCGATTGGCGCGGCAGCAAGCGTGCACGGCATCTCCGTGCAGACCCTGGCGCAGAGCGCCGCCGATCCCGCGATGCGCGGCCGGGTGCTGAGCCTCTGGGGCCTCATCACCCGCGCCTGCCCGGCCGCCGGCGCACTCTGCCTGGGTGCGAGCGGCGAGCTCTTCGGCCTGCGCGGACCGACCTTGGCGGCGGCGGCGCTCTCGGTGCTGGTCTTCGCCTGGGGCATGATGCGGCTGCCGCGCATGGCGGCAGCACTGGAAAAGAGCTAATTTTGCCCTCAAACACGTCGTGCCTGAGGTACGCCTTCGGCGTGACGCGGGGCGCATCCGCGCCCCTTGGCTTCCGCCCGGTCGTGCCGTAAGGCGCGCTTTGCAGCGCGACCGGCGGGCCGCATTCGCGGCCTCGGGCCGGTCAAGCGACCGACCCGTTTACGTGCCCGCTTACATGAAGGACGACACGATGCTCGACGCCGCCATCATCGGAATGGGCCGGTGGGGCCAGACACTGGTCGCCAGCGTGCAGGGCAAGAACGACGCGGGCATCCGCTTCGTCTCCGGCGCCACCGGCCGGCCGGAGCGCGCCCGCGACTGGGCCGCGCAGAACCGCATCAAGCTGGAGGACAGCTACGAAGCGGTGCTCGCCGATCCCGCGGTGAAGGCGGTGGTGCTGGCAACCCCACACCAGAGCCATGCCGAGCAGATCATCGCCGCCGCGCGCGCCGGCAAGCAGATCTTCGTGGAAAAGCCCTTCACGATGAGCAAGGCGAGCGCCGAAGCCGCCGTCGCCGCCTGCCGGGAGGCCGGCGTGGTGCTGGCGCTCGGCCACAACCGCCGCTTTCTGCCCGCGGTCGCGGAGATGCAGCGCCTGCTCGCCGATGGCAGCCTCGGCACCTTGCTGCATGTCGAGGGCCAGTTCAGCGGCCCGGGTGCCGCTGCCTACACCGCCGGCATGTGGCGCGCCGACCGCAGCGAAAGCCCGCTCGGCGGCATGGGCGGCATGGGC
The DNA here is from genome assembly GCF_018129085.1 of Plastoroseomonas hellenica. Lineage (GTDB taxonomy): Bacteria > Pseudomonadota > Alphaproteobacteria > Acetobacterales > Acetobacteraceae > Plastoroseomonas > Plastoroseomonas hellenica. Next base: position 134,088 of record NZ_JAAGBB010000006.1, on the reverse strand, counting down.
ATCCACATGATCGACATGTTCATCCACCTGGCCGGCCCGATCAGCCAGGTCACCGTGCAGTCGCATGCGCGCGTGCTGGACAACGGCCTCGACGACACGACCGCGGGCCTGTTCCGCTTCGCCTCGGGCGCCACCGGCCTCTTTGCGACGCTCGCGCTGGCGCCGCGCTACTGGCGCGTCGCGTTGTTCGGCGACAAGGGCCTGGTCGAACTGAACGGGCATGAGCGCCTGGGCTTCACCCCGCGCGAGGGCGAAGGCTGGGTGCGCGAGTTCCCGAAGACCGACATCGAGCATGCCGAGCTCAAGGCCTTCGCCGCCGCGGTCGCCGGCGGCCCGGCCTATCCGCTGCCGGTCGCCGAGGCGATCCATGGTGCCAGCGTCTATGAGACGATGGTCCTGGCCGCGGAAGCCGGCAGCACCTACGCGGTGGCCTGAAACGCCCTCGCACCGGGCGTCCCGCGCCGAACCTTCCGGGTCCCGCGGTTCTGCTTTAGGAAAGCGCTGTCCTTCCCAAGGCCAGGAGCAACGCCGATGAGCAAGATCAACCGCCACGGCTCGAACAAGATTCTCTCGAGCGCGGTCGAGTACCACAACTTCGTCTTCCTCGCCGGCATGACCGCCGACGATCTCTCGCAGGACATCACCGGCCAGACCCGCCAGGTGCTGGCGAAGATCGACGCCGCGCTGGAAGGCCACGGCACCGACAATACCCGGCTGCTGACCGCCCAGATCTGGCTGAAGGACATCCGCGACCGCGACGCGATGAACAAGCTGTGGATCGAGTGGCTGCCGGAGGGCGGCGCCCCCGCCCGCGCCTGCGTCCAGGCCAACATGGCCGACGCACGCCACCTGGTGGAGATCATGGTCACCGCTTGCCGCTAGGGCGGATCGCTTGAGGCGAAATCGCCGAAAAGCGTAAAAAGCGTAAGTCGCATCAAGCGACGTGCTGGAGCATGAGCTGAGCGTCAGCGAGTGCATCATGCTCCAGACCTGGCGGCGGGAGCAGATCGCCATGGGAGAAACCGCCCGAAGACGTGAAGAAGACGTGAATCTGCTCCTGCAAACGACAGTCATCGCGAATCATTGCGGCGGGCGGCCCCAAAAGGGCCGCCCGCTTGTGACTCCGGTCACTGGACATACTGTGGCTTTTCAGCCGCAACACTGTGGCATCGGTCGCATGTCAGCCATGCGATAGGACTGAGGTCCCCTCTCCCGCTCTGCGAGCAGGGTCGATCCGACAAATCACCCCAGGTTACGCCAGGTAACGCTTCAGCGGGTTGTGTGGTTGCACCGCACCCTCTACCGAAAATGCCAACGCGGCCGTCACGCAGCCGTGAGGGGTAGGCGAGTAGTTCCGTGCCACTGGCACGGCTTGTGGGGATAGGGGTGCATGAGGGCGATACCGGCGGCGCTGGCGGCGGCAATCCTTTTCGCGACGTTCGGCCCGGCAGAGGCTGAGGCGCGGGCGACGGAAGGCCGACAGTCCCGACAAAGCGCCCAGGTGGTCACCCGTAGCGCCCATGCCGCCCGTCCCCCTGCTGCCGCCGCGCGCCAGCAGGCACAGCGCGGCCCGCAGGCCACCCGGCAGCAAGCGACCCGCCAGAATACGGTGCGCCAGGCGAGCATGCGCCGTGTCGCGATGCGCGGCGGTGCCGGCGCCAGCGGCGGCGGTGGCGGCATCTCCTGCGTTCCCTATGCGCGGCAGGTCACCGGCATGGCGATCAGCGGCAATGGCCGCGACTGGTGGCACAATGCCGCCGGACTCTATGCCCGCGGCAGCCGTCCAGAGCCGGGCTCGGTGATGGCGATGCCGGGCACCGGCGCCATGCGCATGGGCCATGTCGCGGTCGTCGAGCGGGTCGTCGGCGCGCGCGAGATCGAAATCCAGCACGCGAATTGGGGTGGCCCCGGCATCCGCCGCGGCAGCGTCATGCACGGCGTCTCCGTGGTCGATGTCTCCGCCAACAACGACTGGTCCGCGGTGCGGGTGCAGGTCGGTCACAGCGACAACGCCTTCGGCCGCGTCTACCCAGTCTATGGCTTCATCCACAACCGGCCCGACCCGACGGGTGGCAGCATGCTGGCGGGCACCTCCACCGGCCGCCGCCCGGTGGCCATCGCCCAGGGCGGCGATTCGCCCTCCCTCAGCGGGCTGCGCAGCAGCACTGAACTGGCGCAGGCGCCGGCCGCTCCGGCCCGCAACACCACCAGCGGCAGCGGCTGGCGTTCCCTGGTGCTGCCGGCCAACGTCAGCTACCGCTGATACAAGCCATCCTCGCGAAAAGCGCCCCGGTCCCTGCGGACCGGGGCGCTTTTCGTTTGGCCGCGCGGTCGCCGGGGTTCAGACCCAGGGATTCGGCAGGGTGGGATTGTCGTAGCCGGTCTTGACCAGCGACGCAGCCGAGGTCGCCGGATCGAACATCTGCCGATCAATGGCGCCGATATTGCCGCCATAGAGATGGATCGCCACCCCCGCTACTCCGGGCCGCGCATTCTCCACCTTGTGGATGTCGTAGGCATCGAGGCCGAGCAGCATCACCTCCCCGGCTCCCAGCCGGTCGCGCCGGCCTTCCCGCATCGGGCCGCCGGCCGCATCAGGCACCATCTCGACCGAGACCTCTTCGCCTTCCAGCACGCCGACGGCACCCCAGACGCCGTGATCATGGACCGGCGTGACGCTCTCCTCGGTTCCCCAGACGAAGCCGATCAGGCTGAACCGCTCCAGGGGATCGCCGTAGAGGATCTGCTGGCGGAAGCCCGGCCCAAAGGACCGGAAGCCCGGCGACAGCCAGCCGGATGTCGCCACCAGGGTCCGCAGCAACTCGGCGCCCGCCGCCTGCTGGCGCCGGGCATCCGTCTCCTCGGTGACCAGCAGGGTCATGGCACGCAGGAACGCGCGCAGCGGTTGGGCGGCGCTCATCGATGGTGCCTCATCTGCCTTCGGGGTACGCGAACCTAACCGTCTCCGTGCCTGGGACGCAACGGAGCTTCCGCTGCTACCAGGCGCCTCCGGCGCCGTCCCTGCTCCGTCAAGCGGCAGTCAGCACGATGCGGCCGACCACTTTCCCGTCCTTCAGGCGGTTCAGCGCCGCGTCCGCCTGATCGAGCGGCATGCGGGTGATCGGAATGCCCGGCAGCTTACCCTGCTGGGCGATGTCCACCAGCGCCCGCAGCTCCTTGGGATTGCCGACATAGCTGCCCTGGATGGTCAGGGCGCGGATCGGCACCAGCGGCAGCGGCACCGAAAGCTCGCCGCCGAACAGGCCCACCATCACCAGCTTGCCGCCCTTGCGCAACGCGTCGAAGGCGAAGCGCGCCGTCTCGGTGCCGTTCACCAGATCGATCACCGCCGCGAGCTGCCCGCCCGCCGCCTCCACGATGCGCTTCGTGGTGTCGGTGCCGCCGGCGAGCACGGTGTCGGTGGCGCCCGCCTGCTTCGCTGCCTCCAGCTTCTCGGCCGAGACGTCGACGACCAGGATGCGCTTGTGCCCGAGTGCCTTCAGCACCGCGATCGCATTGAGCCCAAGCCCGCCGGCGCCGACCACCGCGATCGCCTCCTGCGGCGGCAAGGGCAGCACCTTATTGATCGCCGAATAGACGGTGATGCCGGAGCAGGCATAGGTCGCCGCCAGCGCGGGATCGAGGTTGCCGACCGGCACCAGGTGGCGCGGCTCCGGCGCCACGACATGGGTGGCATAGCCGCCATTCTGGTAGACGCCGAGGCTGCGCGGCTGGAGGCACATGTTGTCCTCCTCGGCGACGCAGCTCGCGCACTTGCCGCAGCCGACCCAGGGGAAGACGATCATGTGGTCACCGGGCTTGAGACCGGCGCCATTGGCCTCCGGCCCCCATTTCACCACCTTGCCGACGATCTCATGGCCCATCGCCAGCGGCAGCACGACGCCGCGGTCGGCCAGCTTCATCTTGCCCCGGCTGCCGAGGTCGTATTCCCCCTCCCAGATATGCAGGTCGGAGTGGCAGACGCCGGCATGGGTAATCTCGAGCAGCACCTGCTTGCCGGTGGGCTCCGGCGTCGGCAGGTCGAGCGCCTGCAAGGGTTTGCCGGTTTCGACGACGGACCAAGCGCGCATGGTATCCTCCCGATGAAGCTTGTTCCCGGCGATGGCAGCAAGGCGAGGGCGCGCGGTCAATGCGCTACACTATAACCTTCATCGCGAAGCGCTCCTGCCGGGCACATGCACGCGCTTGTCGCTGGACGCCGCCGCTCCGTTGGGGCTCTCGTGGCGGCCCGGCAACGAGGAGATCGGTCGATGGGCCAGAGCGGGATGTCTGGGCTGGAAGGGCTGCTGAGCCAGCTCTCCAGCGGGAATGGCGGTGGCGCCAACGGGCTGGACGGGCTGCTTGGCACGCTGCGCCAGGCCGGCCTCGGCGAGCAGGTCGACAGTTGGGTCAATGCCGGCGCCAACCGCCCGGTCGAGCCGGAGGCCCTCACCCAGGCCTTCGGGGCCGAGCGCTTGGAAGGCGCGGCCCAGGGGCTCGGCCTGCAGGGCGGCGCCCTGGCCGGGATCCTGGCGCAGCTCCTGCCGGTTCTGATCGACCGGCTGACGCCGCAGGGCCAGATGCCCTCGGCGCCCCAAGATGGCGGCGAAGGCAATTGGGGCTCCATCCTGGGCGGGCTGCTCGGCGGCGGCCAGAGCGGCGGCGCTCAGGGCGGCGCCCTCGGCGGTGGGCTCGGGAGCATCCTTGGGGGATTGCTCGGGGGTGCCGGCGGCGCCCAGGGCGGCGGTGGCCTCGGCGATATCCTGGGCGGGTTGCTGGGTGGCGCCGGTGGCGGCCAACTGCCGCAAGCGCCGCAGGATCCTCGCCCGGCCGCCGCCGGCCCTGCCGCGACGACCGGCGGCGATGGCGATCCTTTCGGCGCCCTGCTGCGCGGCATCAACCGCGGGAGCTGACCATGCGAACCGGCCCCTTCGGGCAAGCCGCCCGAACGGGCCGGTGCTTCAGAATTCGAGCAGGTTGTCGCGGAACTGCGCGTGGCCATAGGCGCGTCGCGTCAGCCCACGCGCCTGCAGCGCCGGCACCAGCCCGTCCGCAATCTCGGCCACGGCACGGCGGCTGACATCGGGCAGCGACATCAGGAAGCCGTCGCCGCCGACCTCCTCCATCGCCTCCGCCATCTGGCCGGCCACCTCGTCCGGCGTACCGAGCAGATCGACCGAGCCCGGGATGCCGCGATAGGCCATCATCGCCTGGCGCAGGCTGCGCTTGCCGGCGACGCGCTTGAAATCGTCCAGCGACTGCTGGTGGCCATTGGTGTGCAGATCGAGCTGATCGACCGGGGTGTCGAGGTCGTACTTCGAAAAATCGATATTCGTGGTCTTGCCGAAATGCGCCAGCAGCCGCGGCACATGCGCTTCGGCCCGGGCCAGCTTCTGGCGCTTCCTGAGCTCCGCCTCCTCCCTGGTGTCACCGAGGATCGGGTTGACCAGGAACAGCACCTTGATGCTGTCGGGATCGCGCCCCTGCGCCGCGGCGCGGGCGCGGACATCCTCGCGATAGGCACGCATCGCGGCGGTGCCCTTCACGCTGGCCACGATGGTGTCGGCATGGAGTGAAGCAAACTGCCTGCCGCGCGGGCTGCCGCCGGCCTGCGCGATCACCGGTCGGCCCTGCGGGCAGGGCCCGGAATTCAGCGGTCCGCGCGTCTTGTACCAGCGCCCTTCGAAGGGTGCGGGATGGACCTTGGTATGGTCGACCAGCATGCCGCTCTCGGTGTCGGCCTGGATCGCCCCCGGCTCCCAACTGTCCCAGAGCCCGTTCACCGCGGCCATGTACTCATCGGCCATGTCGTAGCGCAGGTCGTGCTCCGGCATGCCGGGCAGGCCGTAATTCATGGCCGCGACATCGGAGGAACCGGTGACCATGTTCCAGCCGATCCGCCCCGAGGAGATCTGGTCGAGCGTCGCCACCAGCCGCGCCAGCAGATAGGGCGGATAGGCGAAGGTCGACAGCGTCGGCACGATGCCGATGCGCTTCGTCTGCGCCGCCATCAGCGTCGCGATCACGCTCGGGTCCTGGCGCGGCACCGACAGCCCGTTGCGCAGGTAGATCTCGCGGGAGCCGCCATAGCTCTCGCCCACATAGGAGCTGTCCTCGATCAGGATGTAGTCGAAGCAGGCCCGTTCCAGCGCGCGCGCCATGTCGCAGAACAGCTCCGGCACCATCCAGTCGCGCCCGATCGCGCCGGTCCAGGGCTCGCCCCAGGCCTGCACCGAGGAGCCCTGCAGGAACCAGCCGAGATGAAAGGGACGCGCCATCAGTCGTATCTCCAAACGAGGAACCGATGCCTGTCCATGCAGGCTTCATGCCGCGGCGATGAGCCAGCTTCACGCCGCGGCGGCGAGGCTCCGTCCGCGGATCAGATCCGCCGCTTTCTCCGCGATCATCAGCGTCGTCGCATAGGTGTTGGAAGAGGTGATGTGCGGCATGATCGAGGCATCCGCCACGCGCAGCCCCTCCAGCCCATGCACCAGCAGCTCGTCGCTGACGACCGCGGTCGGATCGGTGCGCGGTCCCATGCGGGAGGTGCCGACGAGATGGTAGGTCGTGCTGCCGTTGCGCCGCGCAAAATCCAGCAGCTCGTCGTCGGTCTGCACATCCTTTCCCGGCAGGGTCTCAGTCTCCAGGAAGGGCGCGAGCTCCGGCGTGTTCAGGAAGCGCCGCAGCAGCCGCATGCCCGCGAGGTGCACGCGCTGGTCGTCCGGATGGGTCAGGTAGTTGGGCTGGATCTCCGGATCCTCGAAGACGTCGGCGCTGCGCGCGCGCACCCAGCCCGAGCTCTCCGGCCGGTGCTGCCAGGCGCCGGCGGTGACGCCGGGATAGTCGTCCAGCACATAGACCTTGCCCTCGGCATAGCTGCCGGGGGTGAAGACGCATTGCAGGTCGGGCTGATCGAGGCCTTCGAAGGATTTCCAGAACACATGCACATGCGAGACGCAGGTCGCGAGGATGCTCGGCCGCCGCGCCGCCCAGCGCAGGATCTGCCCGCCGAGCCTCAGCCCCTTCGACAGCTCGTTCAGCGTCTCGACACCCGGCCGCGCCCGCATCACGAAGCGGGAGGCGTAGTGGTCGCGGAAATTCTCCCCGACGCCCGGCAGCTCGTGCAGCACCGGCACGCCGATGCGCTGCAGCAGCGCCGCCGGCCCGATGCCTGACACCTGCAGCAGCCGCGCCGTGTTCGCCGTGCCGGAGGAGAGGATCACCTCCCGCCGCGCGCGCACCACCCTGCCCTCGCCGCCGCGCCTCTGGATGTAGCGCACGCCGACAGCGCGCCTGCCCTCCAGCAGCACCGCTTCGGCACGCGCGTTGGTCCGTACCTCGAGGTTCGGGCGTTTCATCGCGGGGTGCAGGTAGCCGCGCGCCGCGCTGATGCGGCGGCCATTGCGGATGACACGCTGATAGTAGCCGACGCCTTCCTGGTGCCCGCTGTTGTAATCCGGGTTGCGCGGGATCCCGAGGCCCATCACCCCCTTGATGAAGGCTTCCGACACCGGGTTGAACCAGTCCATGTCGGTGACCGGGATATTGCCCTCTCGCCCGCGCGCCTCGCCGCCGAAGCCGATCCGGCCTTCGCTGCGTCGGAAATAGGGCAGCACGTCGTCATAGCCCCAGCCGCGATTGCCGCGCTGCGCCCAGTTGTTGAAATCTCCCGGCTGGCCGCGGTTGTAGATCAGCCCGTTGATGGAGGAGCCGCCGCCGAGCGTCCGCCCCTGGGTGGTGGCAATCGCGCGGCCGCCGGTGTTCGGGCCCGGCTCGGTCTTGAACTGCCAGGTCACGCCCGGGTCGAAGAGCGTCTTGATGAAGCCGGCGGGGATATGGATGTACGGGTTGCGGTCGGGGGGGCCTGCTTCCAGCACGCAGACCGTGACACCGAGGTCCTCGCTCAGCCGGTTCGCGAGCACCGAGCCGGCGGCGCCGGCACCCACGATCACGTAGTCGAAGACATCCACCGCCACCTTGCGCCCTCCCGTCGATTCCTCCCAATGGTGGCGTGTGCTTTGTTTTGCCTCAAGCGCCGGCGCTCGCATTCGCGGCCTCGGGGCATCGCTTCGCTCGCCGCCGCAGGAACGGGTGGCGGCCTGCGGCCGCTTTTTGCTGGACCCTTTTGGCAGTGCCTGGATCATTCCGCGCGGATGTTGTTCTCCCGTACGACGCGCAGCCAGGTGGCCATCTGTTCGTCAAGGAAGCGGCCGAAGGCCTCCGGCGTCGAGCCGACGATATCGACCCCCTGCCCCTCGATCAGCCGCTGGCGCAACGTAGGGTCAGTGAGGCTCTCGGCCAGCGCGGCATGGAAGCGCGCGAGGATCGCATCGGGAATCCGGGCCGGGCCGAGCATGCCCCAGAAGGCTTCCGCCGCCACATGCGGGAAGCCCTGTTCGGCGATCGTCGGCAGGTCGGGGAGCGCGGACGAACGGCGATGCCCGCTCTGCGCCAGCGGCCGGATCGTGTTGCCCACCTGGCCGCCGAGCCCGACGCGTGATGCGATCACGAGGTCGATCTCGCCGGCAGCAGCGGCCGTCGACATCGGGCCGCCGCCACGATAGGGCACGTGCACCATCGATATCCCGGCCTCCCGCGACAGCAGCGTCATGGTCAGATGCGACAGGCTGCCATTGCCGACAGTGCCGTAGGTGATGGTGTCGGGCTGCGCGCGGGCCGCCGCGATCACCTCGGCTAGCGTCCGCCAGGGCTTGGCGTTCGGCGTGCAGAGCAGCATAGGCGAGGTCGCGACCAGCATCACCGGCGTGAAGTCGCGCCGCCCGTCATAGCCGAGTTGCGGCTGCAGGGCGCCGTTCACCGCATGGGTGTCGAAGACCAGGACCCAGGAATTGCCGTCCGGCCGGTCGCGCGCCACGACGGCGGTGCCGACCGCGCCCGAGGCACCGGAGCGATTCTCCACCACGACAGGCACGCCAAGGCGCTGCTGCAGCCCGGGGAGCAGCAGGCGGGCGATGGTGTCGACGCTGCCGCCCGGCGGAAAGGGCACCATGATGCGGATGCTGCCGCTCGGCCACGGCGCCTGGGCATGGGCGATCGCCGGGGCAGCAATCGCGGCGGCAAGGGCGGCGCGGCGGGTGATCGGCATGGTCTCAATCCGGTCGGATGTTGTTCTCACGCACCACCCTGCCCCAGGTCGCGATCTGCGACGAGAGGAAGCGCGTGAAATACGCGCCGCCCTGCGGATCGAGATCGATGCCGAGGCCGGCCACCCGGTCGCGGAGCTCCGGCACCGCCAATGCCGAGCGCAGCGCCGCCTCCATGCGCCGCGCGACCGGTTCCGGCAGCCGCGCCGGACCGAGGAAGCCCCAGAAGGCGCGGGCATCGATCTCCGGTGCGCCGGACTCAGCGAGCGTCGGCGTATCCGGCATGGTGGCGCTGCGCGTGGCACCGGTCTGCGCGAGCGGCAGTAGCGCGCCACTGTCGATATGCGGCCCGATCGCCGGCCGCGTCGCGATCGGCAGGTCGACCTCGCCGGCCGCGGCTGCCACCGCGAGCGGCCCGCCGCCGCGATAGGGCACGTGCACGAGCTTCACGCCGGTCGCCTTCTCGAACAGCGCCATGGTCAGATGCGCCAGGCTGCCATTGCCGATGGTGCCGAAGGTCACACTCTCAGGCCGCGCCCGCGCCGCCGCCAGAACGTCGGCGACGCTGCGGTAGGGCCGGGTGCGATGCGCGGTCAGCACCATGGGTGCGGTGCCGAACAGCAGCACCGGCGTCAGGTCACGTTCGGTGTCGAAGCCCATGTTCGGGATCAGCGCCGGGTTCACGGCATGGGTGTCGAAGACCAGCACCCAGGTATTGCCATCGGGCGCCGCCCGCGCCGTCGCCGCGGTGCCGAGCGAACCGGAAGCGCCTGTGCGGTTCTCAACCACCACCGGCACGCCGAATTCCGCCGAGAGCCTGGGCTGCAGCAGCCGCGACAGCGCGTCCGTGCTGCCGCCCGGCGGGAAAGGTACGATGATGCGGATGGGGCCATTCGGCCAGGCGGCGGTCTGGGCGAGCGCCGGCGCGGCAAGCGCGACCGCGCCCGCGGCCAGCATGTGGCGACGGGTCAGCATTGATTGGTTCCTCCCTGCCCCAATCTCGCGGGGCACGGCAGGCAGCGTCAATCACCGGTTGATCGACCACTCCAATGATGAAGCAGGGTGCCGTGACTAGGAAAACGCGCCTGCGTTCTCCTAAGCCTTTGTTGAGCTTTCCGATTTTAGGATCTGCTCAATTGGCGACCCGCTTCGACGACACGCGAGAACTGGTGCCTCGCCATACGGCAACTGCCCGCCGTACTCTCTCGCCCCGTTTGGCCACGCCGCCCACGCATCCGCGACAAGGACAAGAAGAAGATGCGCATCAAGCCCGATCAGATCGTCAACGGCTTCGACAGCGTCTTTTATCTGTTGGCCTATCCGGATGCGGCCGCTTCTGGCGTCGATCCCCTCACGCACTTCAATACCGTCGGCTGGAAGGAGGGGCGGCTGCCGAACGGCTTGTTCGACACCGCGTATTACCTTTCCCTGTTCGCGGATATCGCGGCGGCAAATGGCAACCCGCTTCAGCATTACCTTGCGTTCGGCTGGAGGGAAGGACGCGATCCGTCCCCGTTTTTCGACACCAGCGCCTACCTCGCCGCCAATCCTGACGTCGCCGCTGCGGGCGTAAACCCCCTGCTGCATTTCCTCGACACCGGCATGTTCGAGGGCCGGGCGATCTCCGGCTCTCCGTCGCCTACGACCGGCAGCGACTACCTCATCGGGACAGCAGGTTCCGACACGATCAATGCCGGCGACGGCAACGACATCATTGCCGCGCTCAAGGGAGACGACACGGTAGACGGCGCAGCCGGCACGGATACGGCGCGCTTCTCCGGCAAGTTTGCCGACTACGTGATTACGTTTGACGGCGCTCAGGTGATCGTCAACGGCCCCGAAGGCTCCGACAGGTTCAGCAGCATCGAACGCTTTGCGTTCAGCGACGTGACCTTCGACCGCACCATCCCCGGCACCAATCCGTTGATCGACGATTTCTATTATTATGCATTGAACACGGACGTTTGGGCGGTAGGCGTGGACGCAGGCGCACATTTCGCCGCGTCCGGCTGGAAGGAGGGCCGTAACCCCAATCCGATATTCGATAGCAGCTACTACCTGCAGAACAATCCGGACGTCGCGGCCGCGGGTGTGAACCCGCTTGAGCACTATCTGGCTTTTGGCTTCAAGGAAGCCCGGGACCCTTCGGCGGCATTCGACACCTCCGCCTACCTGGCCAGTAATCCCGATGTTGCAGCCGCCGGCATCAATCCGCTGCTCCACTATCTCACCTTTGGCAAGGCCGAAGGCCGTTCGCCGGAGGGCAGCGTGCAAACCAGCGTGGCAACGCTGGAGGACGGCGACCACGTCTTTTCGTTGAACGACTTTGACTTCGGGAATCTCGCTTCCGTTACGAGTGTCACCATCGATGCGTCCGGCGTCGCCAATGGCACCCTGTTTCTGGATGCCAACGGCGACGGCAGCATCGAGAGCGGCGAGGCGCTCAGCGGCAGCGGCAATGTGGTCTCGGCCGCGGACATCGCGGCGGGCAAGCTGATCTTCCGCCCGGCGAACGGCGCCAACGGCGACGCCTCCGCGAGCTTCGGTTACAAGGGCTCCGACGGCGCCAGCGAGTCCGCCCAGGGCAGGATGGCCGTGAACGTGACGCCGGTGAACGACGCGCCCGGCTTTGCGCTGTCGACCTCCGTCACGGGTTCGAATGAGGACGCAGGCACCCAGACCGTCTCGAATTTCCTGACATCGATTTCGACAGGACCCGCGAACGAAAGCGGTCAAGCGATCTCGTTCGTGGTGAATGCCTCGAACCCCAGCCTGTTCGCCATCGGACCAACGATCGACGCGAGCGGCACGCTGCGTTACACGGCGGCAGCCAACGCCAGTGGCACGACGACCGTGACGGTCTTCGCGCAAGACAATGGCGGCGGCGCCAATGGCGGCCACGACGCATCGCCGTCACAGGTCTTCACGATCGAGATCCTTGCGGTGAACGACGCGCCGGTGCTCGATGCCTCGAAGGCTCCGAGCCTTGCCGCCGTGACCGAGGATGCAGCCGCGCCGTCCGGCGCGGTCGGGACGCTGGTGTCGAGCCTGGTCGATCTCGCATCGTCCTCGGGTGGATTGGACAATGTCACCGATCCCGACGGAGCATCTTTCGGCATTGCGTTGACGGCGACCGACGCGGCTGATGGCACTTGGTACTATTCGCTGAACGGCGGCGCGAGCTGGTCCGCTGTGGGAGCCGTGAGCGACGCCTCCGCATTGCTCTTGGAAGCGAACAGCAACACACGGCTCTATTTCCATCCGAACGCGGATTTCGACGGCACGGTTTCGAACGCCATCACGTTCCGCGCCTGGGACGGAACTTCCGGTGCCGCTGGCTCGAAGGTCGCGACGGCGGCCAATGGCGGCTCGTCCGCATTCTCCACCGAGACCGACACGGCGAGCATCACCGTGACAGCCGTCGGCGACGCGCCGGTGGTCGTGGCAGGAGGATCGCTGGCCTACACCGAAAACCAGGCCGCCACCGCGATCAACGCCACGCTGACTGTAGCGGACATCGACTCGGCCACGCTGACCGGTGCTACCGTGTCGATCAGCACCGGGTTCGTGTCCGGCGAGGACGTTCTTGGCTACGTCAACCAGCCCAGCATCACCGGCACATACGACGCATCGAGCGGCGTTCTGACCCTGACCGGCACGGCGAGCGTTGCCGACTACCAGGCGGCACTGCAGTCGGTGACCTACAGAAATTCGAGCGACGCACCCACCGAAGCTGCGCGGACGATCTCTTTTCAGGTCAATGACGGCTCTGCCAGCAGCACGGCGGCGACGACGACCATCAATGTCACGGCTGTGAACGACGCACCGACGGTGACGACGACGGGCGGGAGCACGGCGTACATCGAAGAGCAGGCCGCGGTTGTGGTGGATGGCAGTATCGTCATCGGCGATAGCGACAGCGCGAGCCTCAGCGGCGCTCATGTCACTATCAGCGGTAACTGGAACACCGACGACGTCTTGTCCTTCACGCCTGTCGGCAACGTCACGGGCAGCTACGATCCCCTCTCCGGCGTGCTGACGCTCACTGGCGTCGACACCGTCGCGAACTACCAGTTGGCGCTGCGTTCGGTGACGTTCGCCAATACGGTCACGGGCGACATCGACACGGCCCCGCGGGGTGTCGATTTCGATGTGACCGACACCGATCTCGCGACCAGCAGCCTCGGCTTCAAGCAGATCGACGTCGTTCAGGTGAACGATGCTCCGACCCTGGCGGCCGCCGCTGATGACCCGCCTTACACCGGCGTAGCGGTCGACCTGTTCGGCTCTCCGACGATCGCAACTGTCGAGGCCGGCCAGACCCTCATCAAGCTCGTGATCACCGTGAGCGCAGTCACGGGGACGGACGAGAGCCTGTCGATCGACGGATCGACCGTGAACCTGACCGATGGCTTCGGCTTGACGACGGCGGGCCATGGCTTGACGGCGCTTGTCGCGGTCGACGTGAATGGCCTTGCGACTGTCACGCTTGTCCACGCGCCCGGCATCTTGCCGGCCGACCTTCAAGGCATCATCGACGGCATCACCTATTCGAAGACGGCGCCGGCAGGCAATGAGGCTGCGCGCACCATCACCATCGCCGAATTGCAGGACAGCGGCGGCACGGGGAATGGCGGCGACGACTCGTCGTCCCCGAACCTCGTTTCGACGGTCGGCTTCAACCAGCCGCCGACGATCAGTGTCGACGGCGCCATCGCCTACACGGAAAACGATGCGGCCACTGTGGTCGATGCTTCGATCACGATGACCGACCCAAACCCTGGCGACAACATCGAGGGTGCGGTGGTCAAGATCGCCGCCGGCTTCGCTGCGGGTGAGGACGAACTTGCCTTCGATACCGGATTGGCGACGGGCTTCGGCATCACCGGAAGCTTTGTCGGCGACACGCTGACGCTGAGCGGTTCCGCCACCGCGGCCCAATACGAGCAGGTGCTCGAGACCGTCACCTATTTCAACAACAGCCAGTATCCCACCGACGGAACGCGCACGATCAGCTTCTTGGTCAATGACGGCTCGGTGGACAGCCTCCCCGATACCGCCACCGTGACTGTCGCGTCGGTGAACGATGCGCCGGTGAATCTGGTGCCAGCCGAGGTGCAGACGGTTCTCGCAGGGGGCACGCTTGCCTTCAGTCAATTGAATGGAAACCGGATCTCGATTTCCGACCTCGATGCCCTGAGCGAGGATGGCACCGTCACGCTCGCCGTAACCTCCGGAACTCTCACACTTGGTGTGACAACGAATGTTTCGGTGGCCGGCAACGGCACCAGCTCCCTCGAGGTTACCGGTTCGGCCGCGGATATCGCCGCTGTGCTCGACTCCTTAAGCTACAATGCGGGGGCGAGCGGCATTCACACCCTCACGATCACCGCCAATGACAACGGCAATTCAGGCACCGGTGGATCTCAGCAGGATACGGACACGATCCAGATCGTGGTGATGAATCCGGCAGGTGGCGGAGGACCGCAACTCGATCTCGACTTCAACGGTAATCACCCTGGAGTAGAGGCCACAGGCTACGGGACAGCCTTCCTCGAAGGAACGTCGCCAATCCCGGTGGTTGACACCGACGTTACCGTAACTGGCTCACCCGAGTCGGCAATTGTGACCTTGGTGAACAGGAAATTAGGTGACGTTCTGAGGGTTGATGGTCAATCAAACAGTGGAATTCTGGAATATAACTCCGGAGATGACGTCATTGGTTTTTCGATCGACACGTCAGCTCCGGGCAGGATCACGATCACATTCGTCAGCATACTTGGTTTCCCAAGCCCCAGCGATTATGAGGACGCGCTGACGAAGATCTCGTTCAGCAACGCGAGGACTGACCTGGACACCACCGACCGTGTACTGACCTTTGTGCTGAACGATGGGGCGAGTGACAGTAACACTGCGATATCAACCGTCGAGATCACTGCGGTCAGCAACCTTCACGCAGCGAATGCCGAGGAGAACTCAGGCGCGACCGCGCCTGGTGATCTTGATGTTGCTGAATTGGGTGCGGTCTTTGATGCCGCCGTTGCGCGCTGGCACGCCGTCGGACTGTCGCAAAACCAGCTGGCGGAACTGGATGACCTTGATTTTGCGATCGCGAATCTCGCGGGATCGACCCTCGGCGAGTACAGCCAGGGCAGGATCAAGATTGACGTCAATGGGGCGGGACACGGCTGGTTTGTCGACGCAACGCCCCTCGACGACATCGAGTTCGCCCATGTGCTATCGGCGGGAGGTTTGCGGGCCACTGCCGGTGAAGACATCGCAAGTCATTTTGATCTGCTCACTGTCGTCATGCACGAGATCGGCCACGCACTGGGTTTCGGTCACACCGAAGGCGGGGATGGATTGATGTCGTCCGAACTTGGCGCCGGCGAGCGCTGGTTGCCGGACGTCGCGGCCGCGCCGCATGGCCCGGCGTTGGTATCCCATGAGGACACGTTGCTGGTTGGCTAGAGCATTTTCGTTCGCTTGGGCTCACTTCAAATGCTCTAGCCCTTTGTTTTGGCGAGCAGATTCACGCCTCCGGGCGATTCCGCCCTTCGGCGATCTGCTCTAGGTGATGGGGTCCAGGGCATGCCTCCATGCCCCGGCGGTGGTTTCAGAGGGCGGCGCGCCCTGACCTCAGGCCGTCGGGCGCGCGCCTGGCTTGGTCGCCTTCGCCGCGACCAGCGCGCGGCGGATCTCCGCCTCGGCCGCCTCCAGCTCCTTCGCGGCGGTCGCGCGGCCGGCTTGCGCTTCCTCGGCGATGCGCAGGCTGTCTTCGATGGTCGCGACCAGCGCCGCATTCGCCTGCTTCACCGCGGCGATGTCGAAGACCCCGCGCTCGAGCTGGGTGCGCGCCTCGGCATTGCCCTGGCGCAGCCGTTCGGCATTCGCGGTCAGCAACTCGTTGGTCAGGTCCGTCGCCTCCTTCAGCGTCCGCCCCGCTTCCCGCATGCGCCCGATCGCCAGCGCCTGAGCGAGCTGCTGGCGCCAGAGCGGCACGGTATTGGCGATCACGCTCTGGATCTTGGCGGCCAGCGCCTTATCGTTCTCCTGGATCAGGCGGATCGAGGGCAGCGCCTGCATCGCCACCTGCCGGGTCAGGCGCAGGTCGTGGATGCGCCGGTCCAGCTCGTCGCGGGCGGCGCGCAGGTCGCGCAGCTTCTGGGCGGCCACGGCGTCGCCCCCCTCGACCTGCTTCACCATCGCCGGCACGCCTTCGGCATCGACGCGGGTCAGCACCACCTCGCCGGCGGCGATATGATCGCCGAGGGCGTGGAACCATTCGAGCGTCGCGCCATAGAGGCGCTCCAGCTTCTCGACATCCTCGAGCAGCCGGGTGCGGTGGGTGTCGAGCCGGTCTCCGACCTGCTCCACCTGGCCGCGGATATCCTCGTAGCGGGCGACCACCGCATGGGTCTCGCTGGCGGCGCGCTGGAAGATGCGAGCGAAGAGGCCGGGCTTCTCGCCGAGCGAGCCGACATCGAAGCCGCGCAGCGTGCCGAGCAGGGATGCGAGCGTCGTCCCCGCCTCCCCGGCTTCCCGGTTCCGCGCGCCTTCCAGCATGGCGTCGGCGGCGGAAGTGGCGCGGTTCTGCGCCTCCTGCCCGAAACGCAGGATGGAGCCGGGATCGGCGATGTCGAGCTGCTGCGCCAGACGCTCCACCTCGGCGCGGCGTTCGGCGGTGTCGGTGGTGACGACGTCGCTCATCGATAGCCTTCCTCACGCAGACGGTCGGACAGCACTTTAACCTGAACCTCGAGCGCCGCGCTCTCCTCGGCGCGCAGATGGGCACGGAGCTCGCCAGCCTGCCGCTCCAGTTCCTCGAAGAGCGGGCCAAGCGCCGCCGGCGGCTCGGCGCCCGCGACCAGCCGCTCCTGGATGCGGTCGAGCCCGTCCAGATGCACATTGAGGAAGCGCCGCGCCAGCGGCAGCCGGTCCGGCCGCGCACGCAGATCGTCGAGCACGCCGCCCATGGCATCAGCGACGCGGGCCAGCCGCGGCTCGGGCAGGCGCGCCGCGGCATCCCGCAACCGCGTGAGGCGCGCCGCGGCATCGGCGATGAGGAGTTGCTCGGGCGGTGGCGCCGGGGGTGGTGGCTCTGGCTCGGGCGGCGGCGCGGGTGGCGCCACTTCCTGGAAACTGCCGTCGTAGAGCAGCCGCATGCCGGCCCAGGCACCGAAGCCGAAGATGATGCCGGCAGGGCCGAGCCCTGCCGCCATCCCGGCGGTGAGCCCGGCCGCGACGCCGGCCAGCACGGCAGCACGGCGGATATCGCCCGCCCGACCGCGGCGCAGCCGCATCACGGCGAGGAAGACCAGGCCGATCCCGAGCGCCGCGCCGGTGATCCTGTGCGGTCGCCCCCGGAAGATCTCGATCACCAGGTCGAGCCAGAGCGGCGCCACGAAGATGGGCAGCCCGAGGCCGCGCACGCCGTCGCGCCAGCGCTGCAGGGTGCCGCCCCAGCCCTCGCTGCGGGACATCTCCATCAGCGGAACAGCGCCACGACCGCCGGCACCCCGAGGCAGAGGCCGAGCAGCCAGAGACCAAGCAGCCGGCGGAAGGGCGCGGGCAGCGCAGCCAGGAAGGGGCGATCGTTGCGGGCGTTCATCACAGGAAGCTAGATCGGAAAGCCGGGGCGCACGATCAAGTGCGCCGCGATGACAAGGCTGGAATCCGATGCCGGCGGGGCGGGAATCAGCCGGCGCAGCGGGACCAGGCGCCATGCGGCGCCAACACTTTCCGGAACAGGGTGGTCTCGGCCAGGCGGCCATCCGGCCTGAAGGCATGGTCCGGGACCCGGCCGACCTCGATCCAGCCGCAGCTCCGGTACAGCCTGTCGCCGGCGCTGCCGGTCTCGGTGTCGAGCATCAGCAAGGTGCGGCCGGCAGCGCGGGCCGCGTCCTCCGCTGCGGCGAGCAGGCGGCGGCCGAGGCCCTGCCGGCGCGCCGAGGAGAAGACCAGCATCTTGCCGATCTCGGCACGGTGGGGCGCATTGGGCTGCTGCGCGTGGATCAGCATGACCGTCGCCACCAGGCGGCGGCCATCGTCGCCGACGAGGAGCCGCTTGCTGCCATCAGCGATGCCGGGCAGTTGGCCACGCCAGTAGGCATCCGCCTCCCCCCACGAGAACCCCGCCATGAAGTTGACCGAGGCGCCGTGGGCCACCGCATCCACGAGGATGTCGGCCAATTCGCCGAGCCGCGCCTCCGCTTCGATGGCGTCGAGGGCACGGATGGTCAGCGCCGTCATGGCCGCGCGGCTCCATGGCTGATGATGACCGCATAACGGGTCGGCTGCGCGGTCGGGTTCCGGAACAGGACCGGGCTGCCAAAGCGCATCACGAGGCAGTCGCCCCGCCCGAGACGGAAGGGCTCCTCCCCGAGCACCAGCTCCAGCGTGCCGTCCAGCACCCAGACGTGCTGGTCGGTGCCGGCCACGCGCTGGTTGTCGAAGGCGACGCTGCCCCCCGGCGGAAACTCCACCTCCACGATATCGACCGCCGAGCCGCTTCCGGATGGAGAGACATTGCGGCGCAGGTAGCCGCTGGCGGGGTCGCACCAGATGGGCTGCTCGGCCCGGCGGGCCAGCGGGCTGGCCGGCCGCTCCGCGCCCTCGAAGAGTGCCGACAGCGTGATGCCGAGCCCGCCGCAGATCTTGTTCAGGAGCTGCGCGGTCGGGCTCGATTCACCGCGCTCGATCCGCGACAGCATGGCGCGGCTGACATCGGCCTGATGCGCGAGGCCATCCAGCGTCAGGCCCCTCTCCGTGCGCAGCTCGCGGACGCGCGTGCCGATACGGTCATCGATGTCAGCGTCGGCGATGCTCATATAGGCACCATACATTCCATTATAATGGAATCAAGCCGAAGAAGCGGCTCCGGCGGGACGGCCACTCGGCCCGTCCCGCCGGAGCCCTCCAGGGCGGCCGGCGGCGGCCTTCAATGGGCGCCGCCGCCGGCCCCCGCCTTCGGCTGCCGCAACAGGAAGACCAGCGGCATGGCAAGGAAGAACAGGATGCTCATGACGATCAGCACGTCGTTGTAGGCCAGTACCAGCGCCTGCTGGTCCACCAGTGCCTGCAGGCGCTTGAGCGCCGCGCCCTGCGCCTGTGCTGCGCCGAGTTGCGGGGTCAGCGCGGCGGTCGCGTTCTGCAGCCATTGCGTCGCGGCGAGACGCCCGGAGCTCACCGCTTCCGCCAGGTGCAGCGAATGCGCGGCCCCGCGCTCCGTCACCAATTGGTTGATCATCGCGAGCCCGACGGCGCCGCCGAGGTTGCGCATGAGGTTGTAGAGGCCGGAGGCGTTCTTGAGCCGCGCCGGCGGCAGGGTGCCGAGTGCGACCTGGTTGACCGGCACCATCACCATCATGGTGCCGACGCCGCGCAGCGCGAGCGGCCAGGCCATCTGCGGAAAGCCCGACTGCGAGGTGAGTTCGGCCGTCATCCAGAGCGCGATGCCCATGATGCCGAGGCCGAGCAGCAGCACGATCCGCACATTCATCCGCTGCGCCATCTGGCCGACGATGGGTGCCGCCAGGAACATCGCGAGACCGGTCACGAACATGGTCTCGCCGATCTGCAGGCTGTTGAAGCCGCGGATACGCCCGAGGAAGAGCGGGATCAGGTAGACCGAGCCATAGAGCCCGATGCCGACCAGGAAGGCGAAGAGGCTGCCGATCGCGAAGTTCCGATCGGCATAAGCGCGCAGCTCCACGATCGGCTCGCGGCT
Organism: Plastoroseomonas hellenica; assembly: GCF_018129085.1. Classification (GTDB taxonomy): domain Bacteria; phylum Pseudomonadota; class Alphaproteobacteria; order Acetobacterales; family Acetobacteraceae; genus Plastoroseomonas; species Plastoroseomonas hellenica. The sequence goes on along the minus strand of NZ_JAAGBB010000006.1, from coordinate 114,255 downwards.
GGTGAAGGCGCGCCAGAAGAACAGGATGCCGGCGACGCTGCCGATCACCGAGAACAGCAGGACCGTCTCATCCTCCAGCCACTCCCAGCGCGGCCCTTCCTCCATCACGTATTCCAGGCTGCCGAGGAAGACCGCCATGAAGCCGAGGCCCCACCAGTCGAAGCGGTCGAGCAGGCTGCGGTCGCCGCGGTCGATGTCCATGATCGTCCAGACCACGGAGGCGACCAGCAGCCCGAAGGGCACGTTGATCAGGAACAGCCAGTGCCAGGAGAAGGTCTCGGTCAGCAGCCCGCCGAGCGTCGGCCCGATGGTCGGCGCCAGCGTCGCAGTCAGGCCGATCAGCACCGAGATCCGGATGCGCTGCCGGCCGGGGAAGAGGATGAAGGCAGTCGCGAAGACCGTCGGGATCATCGCGCCGCCGAGGAAGCCCTGCATGGCGCGGAAGGCGATCATCGCCTCGAGCGAATTGGCCATGGCGCAGGCCAGCGAGAAGACCGTGAAGCCGAGCGCCGAGATGGTGAACAGCACGCGCGTCGACAGCAGGCGCGACAGGAAACCCGACAGCGGGATCATGACGATCTCCGCGATCAGATAGGAGGTCTGGATCCAGGAAGCCTCGTCGGGGCTCGCCGCGAGGCCGGCCTGGATGTCAGAGATGCTCGCCGAGACGATCTGGATGTCCAGGATCGCCATGAACATCCCGAGCACCATGACCATGAAGCCCAGGAACTTCTTGCCAGAGACGGCGGGCGGGTCGGCGGCGGCCGCGCCCATGGTGGTGGCGGACATCGCCCGCCTCCCCTATCGGCCGAGGCCGATGGCCGCGGCGGCGGCGGCGAGGAAGCCGGTCGGCGCGTTCGGATCGTCGCGCGTGTCGACGCGCGCCTCCACCGACAGGCCGGGGCGCAGGACGGAGGGGTCCTGGCCGGGCGCCAGCGCGATGCGGACCGGCACGCGCTGCACGATCTTGGTGAAGTTGCCGGTGGCATTCTCGGGCGGCAGCAGGCTGAACAGCGCGCCGGTGGCCGGCGCCAGGCTCAGCACCGTGCCGCGCAGCTCATGCCCGCCGGCATCGAGCGTCAGCGTCACCGGCTGGCCGGGATGCATGCGCACGAGCTGGGTTTCCTTGAAATTCGCCGTCACCCATTGGCGGGAGGGCGGCTGCGCCACCGCGATCAGGTTCTGCCCCGGCATCACATGGGCGCCGATCTGCGCGGTGCGGTTGCCGGCGACACCAGCGAAAGGCGCACGGATCAGCGTATAGGACAGGTTGTTCTCGGCGAGCGAAAGCTGCGCCGCCGCCTCGGCCCGACGCCCCTCGGCGGTGGCGAGCTGCGCTTCCAGCACCGGAAGCTGGGCGCGGGCAGCGTCCGCGGCCGCACGCGCGGCCGCTTCCGAGGCTTCCGCCTTGCGGCGGTCGGCGAGCGTGCGCTCCGCATTCTCACGGCTGCCGAAGCCCGATTGCGCCAGGCTGCCATAGCGCGTGGCATCGGCGATGGCGCGGATGCGCTCAGCCTCGGCCTGCGTCACCTGCGCATCGGCGGAGGCGATCTGCGCGCGCTGCTGGCCGATCTGGGCGCGGGTCGTGGCGATCCCGGCTTCGGCCTGCGCGAGCGCGGCGGCGGCGGAATCGCGCCGCGCGCGCCAGTCACGCTCCTCCAGCCGGATCAGCGGCTGGCCGGCCTCGACGGTCTGGTTGTCGGCAACCAGCAGCTCCGCGACATCGCCCTCGATACGCGCGCTGAGCTGGGCGATGTCGCCCTGCACGTAAGCGTTGTCGGTCGATTCCATGTAGCGCCCGACGCGGAACCACCAGTTCCCGCCGAACGCCAGGATCAGCACCACGGCCAGCAGGATGGCAATGCGCAGGAACCGCCGCCGAGGAGGCGCGGTTGTGGAACCCAGCGTCTCCGCCGGGGAATTGGGGGTGGGTGCATTCATCGGACTGAACCGTTCAGTTCAATATCGTTGAAACCGCAACATGGTCTTCGTGGTGCACCGCGTCAAGCCAAAACTAAACGGTTCAGTTTTTCCCTTGCATGGCTGGTATCCAATGCCCATCCTAGCGTCATGTCCGCTCTTCTCTCCCTGCCGGAAGCCGCCACCCCTGCCCCCAACGCCCGCAAGCCGGGCAAGCTGCACGCCATTCTGCGCGCCGCCGGTGAGCTGTTCCTGGCGGAGGGCTATGCCGCGGTGTCCATGGATGCCGTCGCCAAGCGCGCCGGGATCTCCAAGGCCACGCTCTATGCCCATGTGCCCAGCAAGGAGGCCCTGTTCGGCGAAGTCGTCGCCCGCCGTTGCGCCGATATGGCGGAAGGCATGGACCGCGTCGCCGTCCACGACCTGCCGCTGCCGCAAGCGATGCGCGCGCTGGCGCGGTTCTGGCTGAAATTCGTGCTCAGCCCGGAATCGCTCAGCGTCTACCGCACAGTGATCGCCGAGGGTGTCCGCTTCCCCGACCTGGCGCGTTCCTTCTTCGAGGCCGGCCCGGCCCGGGGCCAGGTGCATATGCGGAACTGGATGGCCGAGGAGCAGCGGCGCGGCCGCCTGCGTGCCGACCTCGATCCGCGGCGCGCCGCCGTGCAGTTGGCCTCGCTCGTGCGGGGCGAGCTGTTCACCCGGGTGGTGCTCGGCATCACCCCCGAGCCCACGGATGCCGAGCTCGACGAAGCCGTCGATCCCGCGGTGGACACGCTGCTGCGGGCCTGGGCAGCGCCCGAAGCCTGACCTCCGCGCGTCAACGCGCGCCCATCAGCCCGAAGCGTTCGCCTTCGAATACCGCGCAGGTCAGCGGCCCGCCGCTCCAGGCCGCGGTGTCGAGGGCGATGCGGTTCGCCTTCACCACCGGCGCGAAGCCCGCGGTATGGCCATGGACCACCACGAAGCCATGGTCCTGCTCGCTGTTCAGGAATTCGTGGCGGATGCCCATCAGGTCCAGCGGGTCCTGCGCTTCCAGCGCCACCCCCGGCCGGATGCCGGCATGGACGAAGAGATAGCCGCCGGCACGGTGGTGCAGCGTCGTGCCCTCCAGGAAGGCGCGCTCGGCCGGCATCGGCACCCAGCCCTGCGGCGCCTCCGCATCCCAGCCCCAGCTCGCGACCGTGTGACGCCCCCCGCACCAGAGCCATTCCGCGACCGCACCCGCATCGCCGGTCAGGGCGGCCAGCATCATATCCTCATGATTGCCGCGGAGATGCAGCGCCGGGCATGGCGAGCCCGCCATGAGGTGCCGGACCACGCCGCGCGGATCGGCGCCCTTGTCGACGTAATCGCCGAGATGCACGAGCAGCGGTGCCGCGCAGGGGCGCGCCTCCAGGTCCGCCGCGATCATCCCGTGCAGCGCCCGCAGCTTGCCGAGCGCGCCATGAATGTCGCCGATCGCGTAGATGCGGCTCCCTTCCGGCACGGCAGCGGGAGCGTCCTTCCAGTCGATCATCGCTTGTCGCTGCGCGGGTCCAGCGCATCGCGGAGCCCATCGCCCACCAGGTTGAAGGCCAGCACCACCAGGAAGATCGCAAGTCCGGGGAAAACCGCAAGCCAGGGCGCCTGGGTGAGGAAGCGCTGCGCGCTGTTCAGCATCGACCCCCAGGAAGGCTCCGGCGGCTGCTGCCCGAGGCCGAGGAAGGAGAGCGAGGCCTCCGCGATGATCGCCTCGGCGATCGCCAGCGTCGCCTGCACCAGCAGTGGCGGCACGATGTTCGGCAGCACATGCAGCAGCCCGATCCGCCAGGGCGGATTGCCGAGCGCGCGGGCCGCCTCCACCCAGTCGGTCGCCCGGGCATCGAGCGCCATGCCGCGCGCCAGGCGCACGAAGACCGGGGAGGCGCTGATCGCGATGGCGATCATCGCATTCTCGAGCGCCGGCCCCAGGAAGGCCGCGAGCGCGATCGCCAGGATCAGGAAGGGCACCGACAGCATCGCATCCGCGACGCGGCTGATCAGTGCATCCACCCAGCCACCGACGAGCCCCGCGAGCAGGCCGATCGGAACCCCGGCCAGCAGCGCGACCACGACCGAGATGGTGCCGGCCATCATGCTGGCACGCGCGCCCCAGACGACGCGGGAGAAGACGTCGCGCCCATTCTCGTCGGTGCCGAACCAGTATTGCAGCGACGGCGCGCGGCGGATCGCGGACCAGGACGTGGCATTGGGATCGGCGGTCGCGACCAGCGGCGCCAGCAAGGCGACCGCGGCGAAGACCAGGACCACCACCGCACCGAAGACCGCGAGCCGGTGGCGCAGGAAGCGGCGCAGCGCCCGCCGGCCAGGACTTTCGGCAGCGGGTGCGACGGCCGGGCTTTCGATCACGGCGCTCATTGGCTGGCGCGGCCGATTCAGATCTGCGCGCCCTCCGGCGCTCCGATCATCGGACGCGCTCATGCCTGCCGCAGCCTCGGGTTGATCGCCATGTAGAGCAGGTCGGCGACCAGGCTCAGCCCCACAAAGATCAGCGCGGTCGCCAGCACCACGCCCTGCACCACCGGATAGTCGCGGTTGAAGACGGCATCCACGATCAGCTTGCCGAAGCCCGGGATGGTGAAGATCTGCTCGGTCAGCACCGCGCCGGCCAGCAGCCGCCCGAACTCGATGGTGCCGAGCGTCACCACAGGGATCAGCGCGTTGCGCAGCGCATGCTTCCAGACCACCACCCTCTCCGTCAGCCCCTTGGCGCGCGCGGTGCGCACATAGTCCTGGCTGAGCGCGGTCAGCATCGCCGCCCTTGTGTGTCGCATCAGCACGCCGGCGATCCCGCTGCCGAGCACGAAAGCCGGCATGATGGTGGTCGAGACCGACTGCCAGAAATCCTCGGTCAGCGGGACGTAGCCGGACGGCGGCAGCCAGCCGAGCTGCACCGAGAAGAGCAGGATCATCATGATGCCGAGCCAGAAATTCGGCATCGAAATCCCGAACAGCGCGATGCCATTGGCCAGCCAATCCGCGGGACGGTCGCGATGGGTGGCCGAGAGGATGCCCATCGGTACCCCGATCAGCACCGCGATCAGGAAGGCCATGGAGGCGAGCTGGAAGGTCACCGGCAGCTTCTGGAGGATGAGCCGCGCCACCGGCTCCCGGATGCGCCAGGAGAAACCGAAATCGCCGGTCACCACATTGCCGACCCAATGGAGGTACTGCACATGGAGCGGCCGATCGAGCCAGAGCTCGGCGCGGATCTGGGCCAGCACCTGCGGATCGCCGCGCTCCTCGCCCGCCAGGATCAGCGCGGGGTCGCCGGGCATGAGCTGCTGCAGGCCGAAGATCATCACCGACAGCAGGATCAGCGTCGGGACGACCTGCGCCAGCCGTCGTGCAAGCCAGACGAGCACTGCCGCGCGCCCTATTGCAGCCGCATGTCCTGCAGCCGCACCAGCCCATCCGGCACCGGCAGATAGCCGATCAGGCGCGTACTGTGGATCATGATGTTCTTGCGGTGCCAGAGATAGATCCGCGACACGTCCTCGGCGACCGCGATGCGCATGATGTCGGCATAGAGCGCACGGCGCCGCTCGACATCGAGCTCGGTGCGGGCAGCGTCCAGCAGCCGATCGGCCTCCGGGTTGGAATAGCGTCCCTCGTTCTGGCCGGCGCCGGTCCGCATGAACTGATAGGTGTTGCCATCCGGATCCGTGCGCCCCGACCAACCCGTCAGGAAGGTCTGGTATTCCCCGCGCACCGAGGATTGCAGGGCCGAGGCATATTCGGTCGCCCGCAGCCGCAGCTCGAAGCCGGCTTCCCGCACCATCGCCTGGATCACCTCGCCGACCTGCCGCAGGTCGGGGTTGTTCGGGACGGTCATCTCGATGGCGACAGGGGACGTCACCCCGGCCTCGCGCAGCAGCGCCCGCGCGCGCGCCACATCACGCGCAGGGGGCGCGAAATCGCGCACGTGGTAAGGATTGGCCGGCGGCAGCGGCTGGCGCGTCGGCGTGTACATGCCTTCGTAGACCACCTGATTGATCGCAGCGCGGTCGATCGCCAGATCGAAGGCGCGACGGACGCGGGCATCGCGGAACGCCGGATTGGCGCCGCTGCCATTGGCGATATTGATGGTGATGCCCTGATAGCCGAGCTCCTCGACCGGCACGACGCGGAGGTTGCGGCTGCGCTGCGCAGTGCGCACGTCGTCCGGCTCCATCCGCTCGCCGAATTCGATGGCGTTGGATTGCAGATTGGCCAGGCGGACATTGTTGTCCGGGATCGGCGTGTAGGTGACGCGCTGGAAATGGATGCGGGCGCGGTCCCAGTATTGCTCGAAGCGCTCGGTCACGATCCGCTCCTGCGCGATGCGCTCGACGAAGCGGAAGGGGCCGGCGCAGACCGGGTTGGCGCCGAAATTGCGCCCCGCCGCTTCCGCCGCGCGCGGGCTCACGATCATGCCGGCGCGATCCGTCAGCGTGGCGAGGAAGGCGGCGGAGGGGTTCTTCAGCCGGATCCGGACGGTCAGCGGATCCACGATCTCGATCGCCTCGATCTCGCTGATCTCGCTGCGGCGGAAGCTGCCCTGCATGGTCAGGTGCCGGTTCAGCGAGTAGACGACCGCCTCGGCATTCATGCGCTCGCCGTCATGGAACTGCACGCCGTCGCGCAGCGTGATGCGCAGCGTCTTCGGGTCCTCCCAGACGTAGCCGGTGGCGAGCTGCGGCACGACATCCAGCCGTTCGTTGATGTCGAACAGCTTGTCGCACAGCGCCATGTAGACGATGCGCCCGACATAGGTGCGCGACAGCGTCGGGTCGAGGATGTCAGGATCCTCGCGCAGCCCGATGCGCAGGTTCTGCGCCGCGGCTCCCTGCGCGGCGAGCAGGGCGGCGAGGACGAAGGCGGCTTTCCAGCGGCGCATCATGGCATGGCTCCCGTTTGGGCAGGCGGCGGACGGAAGAAGGCTTGCAGGCGGCGCAGCCGCTCGCCGCCGGGATCGGCCTCGCGCAGCGGCGCCGCCGGCGGCAAGGTATCGGCGAAATGGCACGCGGCGCGGTGCCCGGCGCCCAACAGCAGCGGGACCTCCGCGCTGCAGCGCGCCGCCGCATGGGGGCAGCGGGTATGGAAGCGGCAGCCCGGCGGCGGCGAGATCGGGCTCGGCACATCGCCTTCGAGCGGCGGCGCCGCCGTCCCCTGCCCCGGCACCGCGGCCAGCAGCGCGCGGGTATAGGGGTGGCGCGGGTTCGCGAAGACCTCGGGCGCCGGGCCCTCCTCGACGATGCGGCCGAGATACATCACCGCGACCCGGTCCGCGATGTGGCGCACCACGCCGAGGTCGTGGCTGATCAGGATGAAGGTCAGGCCGAGGTCGCGGATCAGGTCCTGCAGCAGGTTCACCACCTGCGCCTGCACCGAGACATCGAGCGCGCTGACGGGCTCGTCCCCGATCACCAGCTTCGGCCCGGAGGCGAGTGCGCGGGCGATGGCGATGCGCTGGCGCTGCCCGCCGCTGAACTCGTGCGGCCAGCGCCGCGCCAGCTCCGGCCGCAGTCCCACGCGGACCAGCATCTCGGCCACCCGGTCGCGGATGCGCGCGCGGGGCACGGTGCCGTGCAGGATCAGCGGCTCCGCCACCGCGTCCTCGACCGTCATGCGCGGGTCGAGGCTGGCGAAAGGATCCTGGAAGATGATCTGCATGTCGCGCCGGCGGGCGCGCAGCGCCGCGCCCGACAGCCGCCGCAGATCCTCTCCCTGGAAGCGGATGGCGCCGCGATCGGGCTCGATCAGCCGGAGCGCCACCCGGCCGAGCGTCGACTTGCCGCAGCCGGATTCGCCGACGATCGCCAACACGCCACCCTCCGGCACGCTGAGCGAGACGCCATCCACCGCCCGCACCGCCCCGCGCGAGCGGCCGAGCGCATCCCGCACCGGGAAGTGCTTCTCCACATCATCGAGTTCAAGCAAGGGGGTCACGCCGCCCCCAGCACCTGCGCGAGCGGCGCACGCCAGCAGGCGGTCATGTGCCCGGGCGCCACCTCCGCGAGCGGCGGCGGCTCCGCCACGCAGCGCGTGATCGCAAAAGGGCAGCGCGGCGCAAAACGGCAGCCGGGCGGCGGATTGCGCATGTCGGGCACCGTGCCCTCGATGGAGGCAAGCCGTCCCTCCCCGCCCGTGAGCCGCGGCGCCGCGCCGAGCAGGCCGACGGTGTAGGGATGCTCAGGGCGGGCGAAGAGCGTCGCGGCCGAAGCGCGTTCCACGACGCGGCCGGCATACATCACCGCCACATCCTCGGCATGGTCTGCGACCACGCCGAGGTCGTGGGTGATCAGCACCACCGCGGTTCCGGTCTCCCGCTTCAACTGCCCGAGCAGCGCCAGGATCTGCGCCTGCACCGTGACGTCGAGCGCGGTCGTCGGCTCATCGGCCAGCAGCAGACGCGGACGGCAGGCCAGCGCAATCGCGATCATCACCCGCTGCCGCATGCCGCCCGAAAGCTGATGCGGATATTGCCGGGCGCGCCGGGCTGCATCCGGGATGCGCACCCGCTCCAGCATCGCGACCGCTTCCGCGAAGGCCGCCGCCGGGGCCAGGCCACGATGCACGCGCAGCGCCTCGGCCACCTGTTCGCCGGCGGTGAAGGCCGGGTTGAGGCTGGTCATCGGTTCCTGGAAGATCATCGCCATGGCGCCGCCGCGCCGCGCGCGCAGCGCCTCCGGCGGCAACGCCAGCAGGTCCTCGCCGTCCAATGCGATATGCCCACCGACCCGTGCGGAACCCGGCAGCAAGCCCATCACCGCCAGCGCGCTGACCGACTTTCCCGACCCGCTTTCACCGACCACCGCGAGCGTCCGCCCCGGAGCGACCGAGAGCGAGACGCCGTCCACGGCGCGCAGGCTGCCGCGGTCGGTCGCGAATTCGACCGACAGGTTCTCGATGGTCAATGCCGGCACTGTCATGGGGCGCCACCATCCCACCAACGCTGGAAACCGCAAGGCCTGGAAGGCTGCTCACCGGGCACCGCCCGCCCGGTTCCGCCCAGGATCACGGCAGGGCTGCCCGCGGAACGATCAGCCCCGGGAGGTCAGAGCTTCACCCGCAGCCGCGCCGCGATCTCGCCCAGGATGCCGCGCCGGAAGGCCAGCACGCAGGCCACGAAGATGCCGCCCTGGATCACCGTCACCCAGGCGCCCATCTCGGCCAGGTAGTTCTGCATGGTGACGATCACGGCCGCCCCCACCACGGGGCCAAAGACGGTGCCGAGGCCGCCCACCAGCGTCATTAGGACGACCTCCCCCGACATCGCCCAGTGCACGTCGGTGAGCGTCGCGATGCCGAAGACCAGCGACTTGGTGGCGCCGGCGACGCCGGCCAGCGCCGACGACAGGATGAAGGCCACCAGCTTGTAGTCGTCCGTGCGATAGCCGAGGGAGGTGGCGCGCGGCTCATTCTCCCGGATCGCCTTCATCACCTGGCCGAAGGGCGAATGCACGATGCGGTGGATCAGCAGGAAGCCGATCAGGAAGACGGCGGCGACCACCCAGTACATGGAGAGGTCCGGCGACAGGTCGATCAGCCCAAACAGCTTGCCGCGCGGGATCGCCTGGATGCCGTCCTCGCCGCCGGTGAAGGGCGCCTGCACACAGAAGAAATAGACCATCTGGGCGAGCGCCAGGGTGATCATCGCGAAGTAGATGCCCTGGCGGCGGATCGCGATCCAGCCGAACACCGCGCCCAGGCCCGCCGCCACCGCGCCACCCGCGAGGATCGCGAGTTCCGGCGACAGGCCCACCACCTTCGCCATATGGCCGGCGATATAGCCGCCCATGCCGAAATAGGCCGCATGACCGAAGCTCAGCAGGCCGACATAGCCGATCAGCAGGTTGAAGGCGCAGGCGAAGAGGCCGAAGCAGAGCAGCTTCATCAGGAAGACGGGGTAGAGCCCGGCGAAGGGTGCGCCCACCAGGAAAGCCAGCAGCAGCAGGAAGGTCAGGAATTGGGGCTTGGTGAAGCCGAAGGCGCCCTGGGCCGCCGTCCGCTCCTCGGGCAGCGTCGGCACGGCGGCGGTGTTCTGCGAGGCCATGGGTCAGGCCCTCCCGAAAAGGCCGGCGGGGCGCGCCAGCAGCACGATCGCCATGATGACGAAGATGACGGTGGCCGATGCTTCCGGCCAGAAGACCTTGGTCAGCCCCTCGACGACGCCGAGGCCGAAGCCGGTGATGACCGAGCCGAGGATCGAGCCCATGCCGCCGATCACCACCACCGCGAAGACCACGATAATGAGGTTCGACCCCATCTGCGGGTTCACCGAATAGATCGGCGCCGCCAGCACCCCGGCCAGCGCCGCCAGCCCGACGCCCGCGCCATAGGTCAGCGTCACCATGCGCGGCACGTTGATGCCGAAGGCCTGGACCAGGGAGGCGTTCTCGGTCGCCGCCCGCAGATAGGCGCCGAGCCGCGTCTTCTCGATCACGATCCAGGTCGCGAGGCAGATCACCAGGGCGAAGGCGACCACCCAGCCGCGATAGACCGGCAGGAACATGAAGCCGAGATCCCAGGCGCCGGAAAGCTGCGGCGGGATCTGGTAGGGCAGCCCGGAGGAGCCGAACTCGTTGCGGAACAGGCCCTCCACGATCAGCCCGATGCCGAAGGTCAGCAGCAGGCCGTAGAGGTGATCCAGCTTGTACAATCGCCGGATCATCAGCCATTCCATGAGCACGCCGGTGGCACCGATGATGATCGGCACCAGGATCAGCGCCACCCAGTAGTTCAGCCCGACCCAGTTGAGCAGCATCCAGGCCGCGAAGGCGCCCATCATGAACTGGGCGCCATGGGTGAAGTTGATGATGTTGAGCAGGCCGAAGATGACCGCGAGGCCGAGCGAGAGCATGGCGTAGAAGGCGCCGTTGATCAGGCCGAGCAGCAACTGCCCGAAAAGCAGCGGCGCGGGTATGCCGAAAATCTCGTCCATCGCGATCTACCGTCTCCGTTCAGGAAGGCACGAGTTAGGAACGCACAAGCGGGCAATTGCCCTCGGCGAGCGGACGGAACGCCTCCTCGGCCGGGGTGGTCTGCAGCAGCTTCATGTAATCCCAGGGGCCGCTCGACTCACCCGGGGATTTCACCTCGAAGAGGTAGGAGGGGATCAGCACCCGCCCGTCCTGGCGGAGCGTGCCGCGGCCGAAGGCTTCATCCTCGATCGGCATCGCCTTCATGCGGTTCAGAACCTCGATGCCCGAAGCCTTGGACGCCGGCACGCCCATGTCCGCCACCGCCTTCAGGTAGTGCAGCGTGGCCGAGTAATTCCCCGCCGTCACCATGTTCGGCATGTGCCGGTTGTTGAGCCGCGGCTGCACGCGGCGCGAGAAGGCGCGGCTGCGGTCATTGAGATCCCAGTAGAAGCTCTCCGTCATCACCAGCCCCTGCCCGGTCTCGAGCCCGAGGCCATGGACATCGGCGATGAACATCAGCAGCGCCGCGATCTTCACGCCGCCGCGCCGGGTCAGCCCGAATTCCGCGATCTGCTTGATGCTGTTGATGGTGTCGGCGCCGGCATTGGCCAGCCCGATGACCTTCGCCCGGCTCGCCTGCGCCTGCAGGATGAAGGAGGAGAAGTCACTGGTCGCCGGGAAGGGATAGCGCACCTGCCCCATCACCCGGCCGCCGGCGGCGCGCACGAAATTCCCGGTGTCGCGTTCCAGCGCGTGGCCGAAAGCGTAGTCGGCGGTGATGAAGAACCAACTGTCGCCACCCGCGCGTACCATGGCGCCGCCGGTCGACTTCGCGAGCATGTAGGTGTCATAGACCCAATGCGCCGTGTTCGGGCTGCATTGCGGGCCGGTGAGGTCGGAGGTCGCGGCGCCCACATTGATGTAGGCCTTGTTCTTCTCCCGCGCGACATTGTTCACCGCGAGCCCGACCGAGGAGGTCGGCACGTCGAGGATCATGTCGACGCCCTGGTCGTACCATTGCCGCGCCAGGTTGACGCCGACATCCGGCCGGTTCTGATGGTCGGCGCCGATCACCTCCACCGTGAAGCCGCGATTGCCGAATTCCTGCGCCGCGATCTGCGCCATGATGACGCCGTTAGGCCCGGCGATGTCGCGATAGGGCCCGGACTGGTCGTTCATCACGCCGATGCGGATGGTGTTGGCCTGCGCGCGGGCGCGCGAGAGCGGCACCGGCAGCATGGCCGCCGCTGCACCCGTCGCCAGAAGACCGCGTCGTGTGGTCGTCATATCGTCTCGTCTCCCTGTATTTCATGGCCGGCCGGCTGGCGCCGGGCGGGATGTGTCCCCCGCTCCGGCGCAGCGGCGGTCGGGTCAGCCGCGCACGATCGGGCAGGCGCCGTCCGCGAGCGGCCGGAAGGCCTCCTCCGCGGTCACCGTCTGCAGCAGCTTGTAGTAGTCCCAGGCGCCGCGGCTCTCAGAGGGCTGCTTCACCTCGAACAGATAGGCCGGATGCAACTTGCGCCCGTCGGGGCGGATGGCGCCGGCGCCGAAGGCGTCGTCATCGGTCGGCATCGCCTTCATGCGCGTCACGGCGTCGGCGCCGGAGGCCTTGGCGGCCGCGACGCCCATCTCCTTCACCGCCTTCAGGTAGTGCAGCGCCGCCGAGTAGCAGCCCGCCTGCACCATCGTCGGCGGCTGGTTGCCCGGCATGTTCGCACGCACCCGCTGGGTCAGGGCGCGGGTGCGGTCATTGAGATCCCAATAGAAGGTCTCGGTCAGCACGAGCCCCTGCGCGGTCTGCAACCCGAGCGAGTGCACGTCGGTGATGAAGACCAGCAGGCCGGCGAGCTTCACGCCGCGCCGGGTCAGCCCGAATTCGGCCGCCTGCTTGATGCTGTTGATGGTGTCGGCGCCGGCATTCGCGAGGCCGATCACCTTGGCGCGGCTCGACTGCGCCTGCACCAGGTAGCTGCTGAAATCGGTGGTGCCCGGGAAGGGCGTGCGCACGGATCCGAGCACGCGGCCGCCGGCGGCGCGCACGAAATTCGCGGTGTCACGCTCCAGCGCATGCCCGAAAGCATAATCGGCGGTGATGAAGAACCAGCTGTCGCCGCCCGCCCGCACCATCGCGCCACCGGTGCCCTTGGCGAGCATCCAGGTGTCGTAGGTCCAGTGGACGGTGTTCGGCGAGCAGGCTGGCCCGGTGAGGTCCGAGGAGGCCGCGCCGGAGTTCAGGTAGACCTTGTTCTTCTCACGCGCGATGCCGGCGACCGCGAGTGCCACCGAGCTGGTCGGCACGTCGAGGATGGCGTCCACGCCGTCACGGTCGAACCAGGTGCGGGCGATGGTCGAGCCGACATCCGGCCGGTTCTGGTGGTCGGCCTGCACCACCTCGACATTGAAGCCGAGGCTGCCGAGTTCGGCGATGGCCTGGCGCACGCAGATGGTGGAGCCCGGGCCGGACAGGTCGCGATAGGTGCCCGACTGGTCGTTCAGCACGCCGATCTTGATGGTGTTCGCCGCCTGGGCACGGGCACCGGAGAAGGATGCGGGCCATGCGGCAGCGGCGGCGCCGGCGACCACAAGGCCACGTCGGGTCAGGTTCATCGGACAACTTCCCTCTTCGGTTCGCGAATGCGATCAGGCACGGATCAGCGGGCAGCCACCCTGCGCGACGGGGCGGAACGCCTCCTCGGCGGCGGTGGTCTGCAGCAGCTTGTAGTAATCCCAGGGACCGCGGCTCTCGCCCGGGGCCTTCACCTCGAACAGATAGGCGGGGTGAATCTTGCGGCCATCGGCGCGGATGCTGCCGGGACCGAAGGCGTCATCGTCGGTCGGCATCGCCTTCATGCGGTTCACGGCCTCGACGCCGGACGCCTTGGCCGCGGCGACGCCCATGTCCTGCACCGCCTTGAGGTAATGCAGCACCCCGGCATAGCAGCCGGCCTGGGTCATCGCCGGGCGGAGCCCGCCCATGTTCGGCAGCACGCGCTGGGTGAAGGCGCGGGTGCGGTCATTGAGGTCCCAGTAGAAGGTCTCGCTGCACACCAGCCCCTGCGCGGTCTGCAGCCCGAGCGCATGCACATCGGTGATGAACATGAGCAGTGAGGCCAGCTTCACGCCCCGTCGCGTCAATCCGAATTCGGCCGCCTGCTTGATGCAGTTCGTCGTATCGGCACCCGCATTGGCGAAGCCGATGACCTTGGCGCGGCTGGCCTGCGCCTGCACCAGATAGCTGCTGAAGTCGGTGGTCCCGGGAAATGGCGTCCGCACATTGCCGAGGACGCGGCCGCCGGCCTGGCGGACGAATTCGCCGGTATCGCGCTCCAGCGCATGGCCGAAGGCATAATCGGCGGTGATGAAGTACCAACTGTCGCCACCCGCCCGCACCATCGCGCCACCGGTCGACCTCGCCAGCATGTAGGTGTCGTAGGTCCAGTGCACCGTGGTCGGCGCGCAGCGCGCCCCGGTGAGGTCGGAGGTCGCGGCGGTGCTGTTCAGGTGCACCTTGTTCTTCTCGCGGCAGATGTCGTTCACCGCGAGCGCGACGGAGGAGGTGGTGACGTCGAGGATCAGGTCGACGCCATCGCGGTCGATCCATTGCCGCGCGATGTTCGACCCGACATCCGGCCGGTTCTGGTGATCGGCGGAGAGGATCTCGACGGTGAAGCCCTGGGCGCCGAAATCCGCCACCGCCTGGCGTGCGCAGGCGACGGCGGTCTGGCCGGAGATGTCGCGGTACATGCCGGACTGGTCGTTCAGCACGCCGATCCTGATCGTAGCAGCGGCCTGGGCCCGGGCATGGCGCCATGGCAGCGCACCCAGGGCGGGCAGCGCCGTGGCAGCCTTCAGCAAGGTCCGGCGATTGGTCGCCATCTTGGTTGTCCTCCCGATGACGGCGCCCGTCAGACGCCGAGATACTGGTGCAACCGGTCGAGCGAGCTCGCCAGCTCGGCATTGGCCACCATGTCCACGATGCGCCCGTGTTCCATGACATAGTGCCGGTCGGCGACCGTCTGGGCGAAGCGGAAATTCTGCTCCACCAGTAGCACGGTGAAGCCGCGCGCCTTGATCTCCCGGATCATGCGGCCGATCTGCTGCACGATCACCGGCGCCAGCCCTTCCGAGGGCTCGTCGAGCAGCAGCAGCTTGGCCCCGGTACGCAGGATGCGGGCGATCGCCAGCATCTGCTGCTCGCCGCCCGAGAGCTTGGTGCCCTGGCTGCCCGCACGCTCCTTGAGGTTCGGGAACAGGTCGTGGATCTCCGCGATCGACAGCCCGCCGGGCCGCACCACGGGGGGCAGCATCAGGTTCTCGGTCACGTCGAGGGAGGCGAAGATCCCCCGCTCCTCCGGGCAATAGCCGATGCCGGCGCGGGCAATGACGTCGGGCCGCACGCCGATCAGCTCCCGCCCCGCATAGCGGATTGAGCCCGCGCGCCGGCCGACCAGGCCCATGACGGCGCGGAGCGTCGTCGTCTTGCCGGCGCCGTTGCGGCCGAGCAGCGTCACCACCTCGCCGGGCCGGATGTCGAGGTCGACGCCGTGCAGCACATGGCTCTCGCCATACCAGGCCTCGAGCCGGCGCACCGCGAGCAGCTCCCCCGTGACATCGGCGCCAGGTGCCCGAACCATGCCGTCAGCCATGCGTCGGCGCTCCCACGCTTTCGGCATCGGTGCCGAGATAGGCCGCCACCACCTCCGGATTGCGGGAGACGCTGGCGTAGTCGCCCTCCGCCAGGATGCGCCCGCGGGTCAGGACGGTGATCCGGTCGCAGAGGCCCGCCACCACCTTCAGATTGTGCTCGACCAGCAGCACGGTGCGCCCGGCGGCGACCCGCCGCACCAGGGCGACGATGCGGTCCACATCCTCGTGCGTCATGCCCGCCGTCGGCTCGTCGAGCAACATCATCACGGGGTCGAGCGCCAGCGTCGTCGCGATCTCCAGCGCCCGCTTGCGGCCATAGGGCAATTCCCCGGCGGTGATCGTCGCCCAGGGGGTGAGCCCGACATCCTCCAGCAACTCCCGCGCCCGGTCGTCATACCGGTGCAGCAGGCCGTCCGTGCGCCAGAAATCGAAATTGCCGCCGCGCTGGCGCTGTAAGGCCACGCGGACATTCTCGAGCACCGTCAGATGCGGGAAGACCGCTGAGATCTGAAAGCTGCGCACCAGGCCGAGCCGCGCCACCTCTGCCGGCTTCATCCCGGTGATGTCGCGGCCATCGTAGCGGATGCTGCCGCGCGTCGGTGGGAGGAATTTCGTCAACAGATTGAAACAAGTGGTCTTGCCGGCCCCGTTCGGACCGATCAGGCCGTGGATGGTGCCGCGCTTCACCCGCAGGTTCACGTCGCTGACCGCGACGAAACCCCGGAATTCCTTGGTCAGGCCTTCGGTTTCGAGAATGCTGTCCGACACGTACCCCCCTCTCCCAATGCGCTGACGTCTGCGCGCCAAGTGCTTACTCTTTCAGGATTTATGGAGGCGCGGCGCGCCGCGCGCAAGGCAGCCATGCATGTAAATCGCCGGAAAATCCCCTGTCACGTCCACAACAAAACAATGGCGCGGCCCGGGCTTCCCCAGGCCGCGCCATGAGCGCCCTCGATGTATACTGAAGGTCAGGCGGAAGCGGCCGCCGAGAGCTCGTCCGGCGTCACCTGGCGATCCTCGACCTTCGCGAGCTCGAGCATGAAATCGACGACCTTCTCCTCGAAGATCGGCGCGCGCAGGTTCTCGGCCGCCTGCGGGTTCTTGCGGAAGAACTCCAGCACCTGCTGTTCCTGGCCCGGGTAGCGCCCGGCCTCCTGGCGCATGGCGCGCTGCATTTCGTCGGCGGTCACCTGCACGTTGTTGGTGCGGCCGATCTCCGAGAGCAGCAGGCCGAGCCGGATGCGCCGCTCGGCGATCGCGCGGTACTCGGCCTTCAAAGCCGCCTCGTCCTTGCCGGCATCCTCGGCATCGAGCCGTCCGGCCTTGAGATCGGCCTCGACCCGCTCCCAGATCTGCTGGAACTCGGCGTCCACCATGCCCTCCGGCACCGTGAACTCCGCCTTCTCGGCCAGCTTGTCGAGCAGGGCGCGCTTCACCTTCATGCGGGAAAGCTGGTCGTATTCGCGCTGGAGCTGCTCGCGGATCACGTCCTTCAGCGGCTCCAACCCCTCGAAGCCGATGCCCTTGGCAAGCTCGTCGTCGATCGGCTTGGCCACGGCCCGCTTCAGACCCTTGGCGGTGATGGCGAAGATCGCCTCCTTCCCCGCCAGCGCGGCCGAGCCGTAATTGCCCGGGAAGGCGACGCTGATGTCGCGCTGCTCGCCCGGCATGATGCCTTCGAGCTGCTCGGCGAAGCCCGGGATGAAGTTGCCGCCGCCGATCTCGACCGGCGCATCGGTCGCGGTGCCGCCCGGGAAGGGCTCCGGCAGCACGGCGTCGGCCGCCGCATAGCGCGGCAGCGACAGGCGGAGCGTGATGTCGATCCCCTCGCCGCTCACCGCCAGGATCGGCCGGGTCGCCGCAGCGTCACCGGTGAGCTGGAAGCGCGCCTCGGCGCGGCCGGCGCCAAGCTGCGCAAGCTGGATGGTCAGCGCGCGCAGGACGGCGTCGTCCTTGATCTCCTCGACATGGAAGGCGATCGCGCCGGCGCTGCCGGACTGGATCGTGAGGCCGGCGGAGAGCACCGCCTCACCCTTGGTGAGGTCCACCGGCGCCCCGAGGGCGATGGCGCCGCCCTGGCCGGTGAAGCGCAGGTCGACATAGGCGATGCCGTTGTCGCGGCCGGCGCCAACCACGGCGAAGGCGGCGCCTGGCAGGGCCTCGAAGCCGGTCGGCAGGGTGCCCGGCTCGCCGGCGACAGCGCCTTCGACACCCGGGTTGGAGAGCAGGTTCGGCACCACGCGGCCAACGAAATCGGCCGAGACGATGTCGCCGGTCACGGCCGGGCGCACCTCGGGGACGTCCTCGAAGGCGCGGTTGCGGTCGGCGATGCTCTGCAGCGCCTTCTGGAGGCTCTCCTCGGAGGGCTCGGCCTTCAGCCGCTCGACGGTGATCGCGGCGAAATCGGGCATGGGTATCTCGGGCAGGATCTCGAAATCCATGCGGAACTCGAGGTCGGCGCCATCGGCGAAGTTCACCACCTCGATCTTCGGCTGCTGCGCCGGGCGCAGGCCGCGATCGCTGACGACCTGCTGCGTCGCCTCCTGCACCGACTGCTCCAGCACCTCGCCGAGGACGGCCGAGCCGTAGCGCTGCTTCACCAGATGCGCCGGCACCTTGCCGGGGCGGAAGCCGGGCAGGTTGATGTCCTTGGCGAGCGCCTTCAGGCGCTTGTCGCGGTTGGCGGCAATGGCGCTGGCCGGCACCGTGATGGTGAAGGCCCGCTTCAGCCCGTCATTCGCGACCTCGGTCACCTGCATAGACTTAATTCACCTGCTCTGGACGTGGACATGCGTTTCGGCCGCGCGGGCTCCTGGTGCGGGCGGAGGGATTTGAACCCCCACGGCTTGCGCCACTGGAACCTAAATCCAGCGTGTCTGCCAGTTCCACCACGCCCGCGGGATTCCCGAGGCGGCCGAGAAGCGGGGCGTGTAGCGCAGAAGGGTGAATGTTCCAAGGCGGGAAGCGCACCCCCTTGATTCCGGCCGTCCGTCCCCTGACCCTGCGTCCTGGAGTGGGCGGGGCGAACGGCCGGTTCGTTTCGGGTGCCGTGCAAAATCGCAGTGACCTTACGCCCCAGCCCCCATCAGCCGCAGGGCGACGCTGCCCAGCTTATCGGGGTTGCGCATGGTGTAGATCGCGACGATCCGCCCGTCTTCGATCGCGAGCGCGGTGGTCTGCGGCACCCCATCCTTCTCCAGGGTGACGTAGCCGGGCAGCCCATCGACCAACCCACGATGGAGCGGCGGCACGCCCAGGTTGTAGAGCCCCTTCTTCGCCAGCCCCTCAAAGAAGTGCGCCACCTTCTCCAGGCCTTCCAGGACGTGGAGCAGAGCCGGGCGCTTGCCGCCGCCATCGGCATGCAGGATCACGCCGTCGGCCAGCAAGGTCCGCAGGGTCGCGAGGTCGCCGTTCCGGGAGGCATGAAAGAAGGCGTCGGCGATCGCCTGCCCCTCCGCCTCGGCCACGGGGTGGCGCGGCCGCGCTTCCCGCACATGCCCTCGCGCCCGACTGGCGAGCTGGCGGCAGGCGGCCGGGTCACGGTCGATGGTGCGCGCCACCTCCTCGAAGCCCAGACCGAAGACGTCGTGCAGCAGGAAGGCCGCACGCTCCAGCGGCGTCAGCCGCTCCAGCGCCAGCAAGAGCGTGGTGGTCAGATCCTCAGCTTCCTCCTCCACCGGTTCCAGCACCGGCTCGGGCAGCCAGGGACCGATATAGGTCTCCCGCCGCGCCCTGGCCGATTTGAGCTGATCGAGGCAGAGCCGCGTCACCACCCGGGTCAGGAAGGCGGCCGGCTCCCGCACCGTGGCGGGATCCGTGCGGTCCCAGCGCAGCCAGGCCTCCTGCACCGCATCCTCGGCCTCCGCGGCCGAGCCCAGCATGCGGTGCGCAAGGCGCTGCAGCCGCGGCCGCAGCGCCTGGAAGGCGGCAAGCGCCGCCTCCTCCATCGGCGGGACGGGTTCAGGCGGCACGGGCCACCGTCACCGGATGGATGGCCCGGAAGCCCACCGCCAAGCGGTTCCAGCCATTGATCGTGACGATCATCATGGTGAGCACCACCTGTTCCTTCTCCGTGAACTGCGCCTTGAGCGCCTGGTAGTCGGCATCCGGCGCATGGGTATCGGCGAGGCGGGTCAAGGCCTCGGTCCAGCCCAGCGCTGCGCGTTCCCGATCACTGTAGAGCGGTGATTCGCGCCAGGCGGCCAGCAGGTGCAACCGGTCCTCGGTCTCGCCCAGCCTGCGCGCGTCGTTGGTGTGCATGTGCAGGCAGAAGGCGCAGCCATTGATCTGCGAGGCGCGGGTCTTCACCAGCTCATAGAGGCTGCGTTCGATGCCGGCCTCCGCCACCGCGTTCTCCAGCGCCAGCATGGCGCGGATCATCTCGGGAGCAGCGGCCTGGGGGTTCAGTCTCGGGGTCATCATCGTCTCCATCTGCGGGCGCAGAGCCGCGCCTTCGCATCCAGGACGAGGCAGGCCCGGCTGGTGTGACATCCGCCCCCGGATTTTTTCTCAGATCGCCAGCAGCGCCTCGGCGCAGGCATCCAGGATCGCGCTCTCGTCGAGCCCGTATTCCGCATAGAGCGCCGGGATGTCGCCGGCCTGGCCGAAGTGGTCAACGCCAAGCGGCACCAGGCGTTGCCCACGCACCGCGCCGAGCCAGGCATGCGCCGCCGGATGCCCGTCCAGCACCGTCACCAGCGCCGATCCGAGTGCCATCGGCGCCAGGATGCGCTCGACATGCGAGAGCTGCGCCGCGCCGGCGCGCCCGGCCCGGCGTGCCGCCAGCCAATCGGCATGCAGCCGGTCGGGGCTGGTGATGGCGAGCAGCCCCGCCCCCGGTTCCTCGGTGCGCAGTTCCGCAAAAGCGGCCTCGGCCTCGGTCGCGACCGGCCCTTGATAGGCGATGGCGATGCGCGCACCCGGCGCCGGCGGCACCGCCCAGTGCGCACCGGCGATCACCGCCGCCGGGTCCGGCACGCGCTCCGGCTGCACCAGGCCGCGGGTCGAGAGCCTCAGCCAGGCGGCGCTGCCGTCCGGCTTCTGCATATGCTCGAAGCAATGGCGCAGCAGGATCGCCAGCTCGTCGGCATGCGCCGGCTCGAAGCTCGCCAGCCGGTCCTGCGCCATGCCGATCAGCGGCGTGTTGATCGACTGATGCTGCCCGCCCTCCGGCGCCAGGGTCAGGCCGGAGGGCGTCGAGACCAGCAGGAAGCGCGCATCCTGGTAGCAGCCATAGATCAGCGCATCGAGGCCGCGATTGACGAAGGGATCGTAGACCGTCCCGATCGGCAGCAGCCGCGCGCCGTAGAGGCTATGCGCCAGCCCGAGCCCGCCGAGCAGCAGGAACAGGTTCTGCTCGGCGATGCCGAGCTCGACATGCTGGCCCTCGGGCGACATGCCCCAGCGCTGTGCAGAGGCGAGCTTGGCGTCGCGGAAGACGTCGTTCTTCTTGTGCCGGTCGAAGATGCCGCGCCGGTTCACCCAGGGGCCGAGATTGGTCGAGACGGTGACGTCCGGGCTGGTCGTCACGATACGGCTCGCGAGCTCCGCGAACCCGCCCTGCCCGCGCCCGATCTCGGCCAGGATCTCGCCGAAGGCGGTCTGGGTCGCGAGCTTGCGGCCCGGCGGCAGCTTCGGCAGCGGCAGCACCGGCGGCACGGCGACGATCGGACTGCTCAGCGCCCGGCCTTCGGGCGCCACCGGCGTCGCGAAGGGCACCCCGTCGATGAAGGCACGAAGCTCCGGCTCCGGGATGCCGAGGCCCTCGAAGGGATCCCATTCATGCCCGTCGCGGATCTCCATCACCCGCTTGAATTCCTCCATCTGCTCGCGGGTCATCAGCCCGGCATGGTTGTCCTTGTGCCCCGCGAAGGGCAGGCCCATGCCCTTGATGGTGTAGGCGATGAAGCAGGTCGGCTGGTCGCCCTCGGCATCCTGGGCGCGGAAGGCCTCGGTCAGCGTCTCGATGTCGTGGCCGCCGAGATTGGTCATCAGCGCCGACAGCTCGTCATCCGACAGCGGGTCGATGATGGCGCGCACGCCGGCACTGCGCCCGAGATCGGCCAGCACCGCGTTGCGCCAGGCGCCGCCGCCCTGGAAGGTCAGCGCCGAATAGAGGCTGTTCGGGCAGTCGTCGATCCAGCGGCGCAGCGCCTCCCCATCCTCCCGCGCGAAGGCGGCCTGCAGCTTGCGCCCGTATTTGAGGGTGACGACGTTCCAGCCCATGTCGCGGAACAGGCCCTCGATGCGGCCGAAGAGGCGGTCCGGCACCACGCTGTCCAGGCTCTGGCGGTTGTAGTCGACGATCCACCAGATATTGCGGATATCGTGCTTCCAGCCTTCCAGCAGGGCCTCATAGATATTGCCTTCATCAAGCTCGGCATCGCCCACCAGCGCGATGTGCCGACCGGCCGGCACGTCCGGACGCGCCAGCCCATGCAGGTGCACATAGTCCTGCACCAGGGATCCGAAGGTCGCGAGCGCGACGCCGAGCCCGACGGACCCGGTCGAGAAATCGACCTCCGCCCCGTCCTTCACGCGCGACGGATAGGGCTGGATGCCGCCAAAGGCGCGCAAGGTCGCCAGCTTCTCCCGGCTCTGGCGGCCGAACAGGTAGTTGATGGCGTGGAAGACCGGCCCCGCATGCGGCTTCACCGCAACCCGGTCGGACGGCTTCAGGATGTTGAAGTAGAGCGCCGTCATGATCGAGATGATCGAGGCGCAGGATGCCTGGTGCCCGCCCACCTTCAGCCCGTCGCGGTTTGGCCGGATGTGGTTCGCGGTGTGGATCATCCAGGAGGAGAGCCAGAGCAGCTTGCGTTCGATCGCATGCAGGACACGGGTGCGCTGCGCCTCGTCCAGCGCCTCCCGCCGCGCGCCCATGCCCTGCACCGTCATGCCCGTTCCCCCGGATAAGCCCACGAAGATAGGCGCGGCGGCGACGGCACGGAAAGGCTGGGGCACCGCTGCGCCGGCGTTCCGTCTTGCTGCGGCGCAGCGAATTCATTTGCACCGCAGCATCGGGTGGAGCGAGGATGCAATGTCCGAGGACGACGCCCGCACGGAAAACCCGAGGACTGAGCGCGCGGCATGGGCGCGATCCTGCCGGCTGCCGCGCCAGAGGAGGCCCAAGCCATGCTCGATCAGCCGCAGGTCAATCTCTTCGCGCACGTAAAGCCCGCCGATACGCCCTGGCGCCTCGATGGGCTACGCGCCTTCTTCGAATACAAGGATCTCGGCGTCGCCGCCGCCACCGGCGGGCGCGTGATCGCCCAGCTCGTCCGCGCCAACGAGGCGCCGGAGAAGGGCACTGGCTGGCACACCCACCAGGCCCAGTTCCATATCGTGCTCATGCTCAAGGGCTGGGCGAAGTTCATGTACGAGGACAAGGACACGCTGGTCGAAGCGGGCGACTGCGTCCACCAGCGGCCGGGCATCCGGCACTATCTCTATGACTACTCGCCCGACATGGAATATCTGGAGGTGGTGGGCCCGGCCGATTTCGGCACGGAGGACGCGGAAGGTCCCGCCCCGGTGCCTGCCCCCGGCACCTGGACCAGCGCGCCGCCCCGGCCGTGAGGCTGGCGCCTTTTAGGTGGAGCGGCCGATTCAGACCTCCGGGCCCGTCCGACGCATGCGTCGGACCCCTCCGGTCATCGGGACCTTGTCAGTGGAGCGTCCGATTCAGACCTCCGGGCCCTTCGGCCCTCCGGTCATCGGACGCTCAGAACTCGATGTCGAGCTCGGCGATCTCCTCGGGCTCAGCCAAGGCATCGCGGATCCAGTCCTGCATCGCGTCCCAGCCGAGCACCGCGTCGGCGAAGACGCGGCAGGCACCCGCCATCGCGACGTCATAGGTGAGGTAGCGGCTGACCACGGGCGCGTACATCGCGTCCGCGATGCTCGGACGCGCGCCGAACAGGAAGGGCCCGCCGGAGCGGGCGATGCAATCCTCCCAGATCGCATTCACCGCGGCGATGTCGGCCCGCGGCCCGGACCAGATGCGGAAGCCCGGCCGCCGCGCCCGGATGTTCATCGGCAGCGAGGAGCGCAGCGCGGAGAAGCCCGAATGCATCTCCCCGGAGATCGACCGGCAGAGTGCCCGCGCCTGCCGGCCCTCGGGCAACAGGTTCGAATCCGGGAAAGCGTCGGCGAGGTATTCGGCGATGCCGAGCGTGTCCCACACCTTCACACCGTCATGCACCAGTGCCGGGTAGCGGATCGAGGAGGCGCGCATCAGCAGCTCCTCCTTCACCCTGGGATCGTCGGGCGAGATCGCCTCGGCATGGAAGGGCAGCCCGGCGATGCGGCAGAGCAGCCAGCCGCGCAGCGACCAGGAGGAGTAGTTCCGGCTGGTGATGAACAGCGTCGCTTCCGCCATGCCCCGATCCCCGTATTCGCGCGTGATGAAGGATATCAACGCCGCGGGCCGCACGATACCATGAACCCTGCCGCGCGGCGTGGTATGCGTTCCTGATGCTCTACAGCCTGGCCACTTTGCAGGACGACATCGCGACGCCGCTGCGCTCAGCCGCGCGCTCGGCCGCCCGCCTCCTGCTCGCCGGCGCCGGCCAGGCGCCGGAGGGCTTCGCGCTCCGCCAGCTCGCCGCCGCGCTCGATGTCCTGGGCGGCTTGGCGGTGACGCATCGCCGCCCGCCCTTCGGCTTCACCACCACACGCCATGGCAATGCCGACGTCGCCGTGCGCGAGGAGGTGGTGATGCGGACCCCCTTCGCGTCGCTGCTGCGCTTCGCGAAGGACGGCGTCACGGAGCAGCCGAAGGTGCTGGTCGTGGCCCCGATGTCCGGCCACTTCGCGACGCTGCTGCGCGGCACGGTCGAGACGATGCTGCCCGACTTCGACGTCCACATCACCGACTGGCACAACCCGCGCGACATCCCGCTCAGCGCCGGCGAATTCGGCTTCGACGACTACGTCGCGCACGTCATGGAATTCCTGCGCGCCATGGGTCAGGGTTCGCATGTGCTGGCGGTCTGCCAGCCATCGGTCCCGGTGCTCGCCGCCGCTGCCATCATGGCCGAGGATCGCGACCGCTGCGGGCCGCGCAGCATGACGCTGATGGCAGGTCCCATCGACACCCGCGTCTCGCCGACCAAGGTCAACAAGCTGGCCAACGAGCATCCGATCACCTGGTTCGAGAAGAACCTGATCGCGACCGTGCCCTGGCGTTTCGCCGGCGGCGGCCGCCGGGTCTATCCCGGGCACACCCAGTTGACCGCCTTCGTGAGCATGAACCTGGGACGGCACATCGCGGCGCATATCGGCCAGATGCGCAGCATCTTCAACAGCGACGCCGTCGCCGCCGCGACCCACACCGAGTTCTACGAGGAATACTTCGCGGTGATGGACCTGCCCGCCGCCTTCTTCCTGGAGACCGTCTCGCGCATCTTCCAGCAGCACCAGTTGGCGACCGGCACGCTCGAATGGCGCGGCCGCCCGGTGCGGCCGGAATCGATCCGTCGCGCCGCGCTGATGGTGGTGGAGGGCGAGCGCGACGACATCTGCTCGGTCGGCCAGACCATGGCGGCACTCGACCTCTGCCGCTCGATCCCCGTCAACATGCGCCACTACCACCTGCAGACCGGCGTCGGCCATTACGGCGTCTTCAACGGCCGCCGCTGGCAGACCGAGATCTATCCCAAAGTAAGAGAGATGATCGAAAGCATGAGTTAGATGGGCGGGGTCTCGTCCCTGATGGCCAGCACCTTGTCGACGCGGCGGCCGTCCATGTCCACGATCTCGAAGCGCCAGCCGGCCCAGGCGATGCGGTCGCCCTCCTTCGGTACCCGCTTCAGCAGCGCCAGCATCAGCCCCGCGACCGTGTGATAGGTGCCGGCCGCCGGCAGTTGCGGCAGATCCAGCCGGGCGCGCAGCTCGTCCGAGGGCAGCATGCCGTCCAGCAGCAGACTGCCGTCATGGCGCGTCACCGCCCCGGCCGCACCCGGCGGCGGCGACGGCTCCAGCTCACCGATGATCGCTTCCAGCAGGTCGGAGGCGGTGACCACCCCCTCGAAGCTGCCGTATTCGTCCATCACCAGCGCGAGCCCCAGCCGATCGCCCTTCAGCCGCTCCATGGCATCGAGGGCGGAGAGCGTGTCCGGCAGCACCATCGGCTGCCGCAGCGCGGCGGCGAGCGACATCGTCTCCCCGCGCAGCAACTGGTCGAGCAGGTCCTTCGCGATGACGACGCCGACCACATTGTCGACCCGCCCGTCGGCGACCACGAAGCGGGTCACCGTCTCGGCGCGCAGGCGCTCGGACAGCATCTCCGGCGTGTCGGCCTGGTCGATCCAGGCGACTTCCGGGCGCGGCGTCATCAGCGCACGCACCGGCTTGTCGGCCAGGCGCAGCACGCGCTCGATCATGTGCCGCTCCTCGGTCTCGAGCGCGCCGGCCTGGGCGCCCTCCGCGACCACCGCCTTCACCTCCTCTTCCGTCACCCCCTGGTTCACCGACCGGGTGGCGCCGAACGCCCGCAGCACCAGCGAGGAGGAGCGGCCGAGCAGCCAGACCACCGGCCCCGAGACCCGCGCCAGCCCCGAGAGCGGCCGCGCCATGAGGCTCGCGATCCGCTCCGGATGCCGGAGCGCCAACTGCTTCGGCACCAGCTCGCCCAGGATCAGCGACAGGTAGGTGATCAGCAGCACCACCACCGCGAAGGCGACCTCATGGGCATAGGGCGCTATGCCCGGGATGGTGGCCAGCACCTCGCCGAGCTTGGCGCCGAGCCGGGCGCCACCGAAGGCGCCGGCCAGCACGCCAACCATGGTGATGCCGACCTGCACGGTGGGCAGGAAGCGCTGCGGATCCTCGGCGAGCGCCAGCGCCGCCGCGGCGCCCTCGCTGCCCCGCCGCTGCTCGGCCTGCAGGCGGGAGCGGCGCGCGGAGACGATGGCGAGCTCGCTCATCGCGAAGACGCCATTCACCAGGACCAGCAGGAGGATGATGAGGATTTCGAGCGCGACAGCCATGCGGGGCTTCTAGAGCAGATCGCCGGAGGGCGGAATCGCTCGGAGGTGTGAATCCGCCCGCCAGGCGAGTCACCCGCCATAGTTGCATTTCCGCACGGAAAGCACCGAGGACTGCGAATTTGAGACGCGATCGCCGGTGGCAACCCCACCTCACGACCTGTTGCGCCGCAAAATCGCCACGATCCGGTCCGGTCGGCGCCGCACTGATCGGGTTTTATCCTCCGCAAGGCACGACGCATCGCCCCGTCTCGCCCGGCCAGACGCGCCGGGGGCAGCCCGGGGAGGAGCCCACCCGTGTCACCGGAGAGACCGCGTCCATGAACGCACCCGTCCGACCGCTTTCACTCGCCAAGGCCGGCAAGGGTCGCACCCGTTCGCTGTTCCACCCGGCGACCCTGGCGATCCTCGCCCTGGTCGCGCTGGCGCATCTCGGCGCCTGGTGGGCGCTGAACCGGCCGGCCGCCCTGCCCGATTTCAACGGCCAGGTCGCGGGCCTCGCCTTCGCCCCCTACCAGCGCGGCCAGTCCGCCGAGGGCAATAACTGGCCGTCGGCCGAGGAGATCGCCGGCGACCTGCGCACCGTCGCGCCGATGACCCGCAACATCCGCACCTACGCCGTGCATGGCGGGCTGGAACGGATCCCGGAACTCGCCGCTTCCCAGGGCCTCGACCTGCGCGTCACCCTCGGCTCCTGGCTCGATCGCCGGCTCGACCGCAACGCGACCGAGATCCGCAGCCTGATCGACACCGCGCGCGCCAACCGCAATGTCGACCGCGTGCTGGTCGGCAACGAGGCGGTGCTGCGCGGCGACCTGACGCCGCAGCAACTCATCGGCTACATGGACCAGGTGCGCCGCCAGGTGCGCCAGCCGGTCTCGACCGCCGAGCCCTGGCATGTCTGGCTCGACCATCCCGAGCTCGCGCAGTCGGTCGACTTCATCACCATCCACCTGCTGCCCTACTGGGAAGGGCTGCCGGTCGACGGTGCGCTGCGCTTCATCATGGAGAAGCTCGACCAGATCGCCGCCCGCTTCCCGGGCAAGCCGATCGTGATCGGCGAGGTCGGCTGGCCGTCCGCCGGCCGCGATATCGGCGCCGCCCGCGCGACCCGCGTCAACCAGGCCGAGTTCATGCGCCGCTTCTTCATCGAGGCGCAGCGCCGGGGCCTGAACTACTTCGTCATGGAAGCCTTCGACCAGCCCTGGAAGGTGAGCTTCGAGGGCCGTGCTGCCGGCCATTGGGGTATGCTGGACCTCGACCGCCAGCCGAAGTGGAGCCTGACCGGCCCGGTGCAGGAAACGCCCGCCTGGCCGCTCTGGGCCGGTGGCGCGACGCTCTTCGCCTTCGCCGCCAGCTTCTTCTTCCTGAAGCGCCGGCCCGACATCCGCTGGCAGGGCAAGCTGATGCTCGCGGGTCTCGCCCAGCTCTTCGTGGTCGGCACCACCCTGACCCTGCTGGCGATGAGCGAGACCTATCTCTCGGCCTCGGCCGCCGCGGTCTGGGGCGTGCTGGTGGCGGGCCAGGTGATGCTGCTGGCGCTGCTGCTCTCCGACAGCTTCGAACTGGCGGAGACCATCTTCGGCCGCATCTGGAAGCGCCGCTGGCCGGCGCTGCCGGCGCCCGAGGGCATGGTGCTGCCCAAGGTCTCGATCCACATCCCGATCTGCAACGAGCCGCCGCACATGGTGCGCCAGACGCTCGATGCGCTGGCCGAGCTCGACTACCCGGACTACGAGGTCCTGGTCATCGACAACAACACCAAGGACCCGGCCCTTTGGGAGCCCGTCGCCGAGCATTGCGCGCGGCTCGGCCCGAAGTTCCGCTTCTTCCACCTCGGCAAGTGGCCTGGCTTCAAGGCGGGCGCGCTGAACTTCGGCCTGCGCCAGACCGCAGATGATGCCGAGGTCGTCGGCGTGATCGATAGCGACTACGTCGTGAACCCCGACTGGCTGCGCCGCATGGTGCCCTTCTTCAACGACCCGAAGGTGGGCTTCACCCAGTCCCCGCAGGATTACCGCGACGCCAAGGAGAGCCTGTTCAAGCGGATGATGTTCTGGGAATACGCCGGCTTCTTCAGGGCGGGCATGGTCACCCGGAACGAGCGCAACGCGATCATCCAGCACGGCACCATGACGCTGGTCCGCAAGGCCGCGATGGTCGATGCCGGCGGCTGGGCGGAGTGGTGCATCTGCGAGGACAGCGAACTCGGCCTCAAGCTGATGCGCCAGGGCTGGGAGGCGGTCTACGTGCCCGACAGCATGGGCCGCGGCGTGATGCCGGATGACTTCGCCGCCTACCGCAAGCAGCGCCACCGCTGGGCCTATGGCGCGGTGCAGATCATGAAGGGGCATCTCGGCGCCCTGCTGAACCCCTTCCGCCGCGACCTGACCTGGGGCCAGCGCTGGCACTTCGTGATGGGCTGGATGCCCTGGTTCGGCGATGCGCTCGGCCTGGTCTTCGTCCTCGGCGGCATCGCCTGGTCGATGGGCCTGATCTTCGCCCCGGTGCGGACGGAGTTCCCGATCCTGCTCTTCATGCTGCCGAGCATCGGTCTCTTCCTCTTCAAGCTGGTGCAGATCATGGCGCTCTACGCGGCGCGGGTGCCCTGCGGCTGGCGCGACCGGGTGGGGGCGGCCTTCGCCGGCCTGGCGCTCACCCACACCATCGGCAAGGCGATGCTCGCCGGCATCTTCACCAAGCGCGCGCCCTTCCTGCGCACGCCGAAGATGAAGGACGCTCCGGCCCTGGTGCAGGGCCTGGTGATGGCGCGGGAGGAGTTGGCGCTGCTGGTGCTGCTCTGGGGCTCGGCGATCGGTGTCACGATCGTGCACAAGGCCGGCACCTGGGAGGCGATCCTCTGGACCGCCGTGCTGCTGGTGCAGTCCGTGCCCTATCTGGCGGCGGTCGCCGTCAGCCTGATCGCCGCCATGCCGACCCGGCGAGCCCTGGTCCTGCCGGCGACCGGCGGTAACGCACCGATCCCGCAGCAGGCCGGCCATGCCGGCACCGCCCTCGCCCGCACCGGCGACGGCCTCTGACATAGCGCGG
Organism: Plastoroseomonas hellenica; assembly: GCF_018129085.1. GTDB lineage: Bacteria > Pseudomonadota > Alphaproteobacteria > Acetobacterales > Acetobacteraceae > Plastoroseomonas > Plastoroseomonas hellenica. The sequence continues at coordinate 84,704 of NZ_JAAGBB010000006.1, read as the reverse complement.
GCGGCGGGGCACGGCCTCGCCGCCCGGCTCATTTCCCGATTGCGTTCGTCCCAAGCCGCGTATCATGATGGGCACGAAGCGATGATTATCGGAAAATGAGACGAACATGGCCGGTTTCAGCAGCGACAGCGCCTCGGTCCTTCCTTTTCCCGGCCGGGACGCGAACCGCCTACGCCTCGCAATCCGGGGGCTGGAAGCAGCGCTCGAGGAACAGGCCCGGGCGATGGCCGGCTTCCGCGCCAGCATGTCGGAGCTGAGCGGCGCCGTAGCCGGGCTAAAGCGCGGCACCGAGGCCTATCATCACCAGCTCGGCAAGCTCGGCAGCCGCGTCGGCGAGGCGCATGCCGCAGCCCGGCGGCTGGAAGACACGGCGACCCTCTGGCTTCGCACGCAGGGCTGAAGCACCGCCCCCTTGCATCCGGGCGCCCATCGCGCTGCCATCCCCGGCCCAGAACCGGGAGGATCCCATGGCGACCACCAATGGCGGCAACGCGCATCCGCTGATCGCGCAGTTCCGCGCCGCCCGGCTGATCCCGGTGATCCGCACCTCGACCGCCGCCCGCGCCGCGACCGCCGTCGCCTGGCTCCAGGACGCGGGGCTCAGCATCTTCGAGATCACCATGACCGTGCCGGATGCGCCGGCCCTGATCCGCGGCTTGGCGAGCGACCCGCGCCTCCTGGTCGGCGCCGGCACGGTGCCGGATGCGGCCGGCGCCTATGCCTGCCTCGATGCCGGGGCGCGCTTCCTGGTCAGCCCCTGGGTCGAGCCCACGATCGTGGAGCCTGCGCATGAGGCCGGCGCCTGCGCCATGCTCGGCGCCCTGACCCCCACGGAAGTGCGGGCGGCACTCGCGGCCGGGGCCGATGTGGTGAAGATCTTCCCCGCCGCCTCGGTCGGCGGGCCCCAGCATGTGAAGGCGCTACGCTCGGTCTTCCCGGAGGTCGTCTTCTGCCCGACCGGCGGCGTCGATGCCCGCAACCTGCCCGACTACCTCGATGCGGGCGCCGCCTTCGTCGGCATCGGCGGCAAGCTGGTGGACGAGAAGCTCATCGCCGCCGGCGACCGCGGCGCGGTCATCGCCGCCGCCCACGCCGCGATGGGCACCGCAACGACATGAGCGCGTCCGATGGCCGGAAGGGCGAAGGCCCTGGAGGGCTGAATCGGCCGCGCCGCGATATGAGTACGCCCACGGCGACGGCACCGGAGCTCCTCTGCATGGGCGAGCCCATGCTGGAGTTCAACCAGCGGCCGCCGGAGCCCGATGGACGCCCGCTCTATCTCCAGGGCCATGGCGGCGACACCTCCAACGCCGCCATCGCCGCGGCGCGCAGCGGCGCCCGCGCCGGCTACATCAGCGCGATCGGCGACGACGCCCCCGGCCGCGCCTTCCTCCGCCTCTGGGAGCAGGAGGGCGTGGATGCCAGCACGGTGAAGCGCGACCCCGCCGCGCCGACCGGCATCTATTTCGTCACCCATGACGAGGCCGGCCACCATTTCACCTTCTACCGCAGCAACAGCGCCGCCGCCCGCATGATGCCGGCCGATGTGCCGGAGGCGGCGATCCGGCGCGCCCGCATCCTGCACGTCTCGGGCATCAGCCAGGCGATCTCCACGAGCGCCTGCGACGCTGTGTTCCATGCGATCACGGTCGCGAAGCAGGCGGGCGTCGCCGTCTCCTACGACACCAACCTGCGCAAGAGTCTCTGGCCGGTTTCGCGCGCCGCCGCGGTGATGCATGCCGCGGTGGCGATGGCCGATATCGCCCTGCCCTCGCTCGAGGATGCCCAGGCGCTGACCGGCCTCGATGCCCCCGACGCCATTGCCGATTTCTACCTGAAGCTGGCGCCGCTGGTGCTGCTGAAGCTCGGTGCCGAGGGCGCCATGGTCGCGACCCCGCAGGGTCGGCGCACCATCCCCGGGCGCCGCGTGAAGGCGGTGGATGCGACCGGCGCCGGCGACACCTTCGCCGGCGCCTTCCTGGCCCGTCACCTCGCGGGCGATGCGCCGGAACAGGCGGCGCTCTATGCCAATACCGCGGCGGCGCTCGCCACCACCGGCTATGGCGCGGTGGCGCCGATCCCGCGCGCGGACGCCGTGCGCGCCGCGATGGCCAGCGCAGCGCGGCTAGGATGAAGACCCTTGCGACCCCAGCGATTTCAAACCGGCGTCTCGGTCGGTTCTGACATCGTCACTCTGTTCTTGACGCTGGGACGTTCCTGCATCCTTGCGTACCAAGCCTGAAGAGCCCCGCACTCCGCAGGCACCGGCAGCTTCACAAGTCCAGCAAAGATCAAACCGCCGATGACCGTGATATCGGCCATAGAGAAGACCTCGCCGGCGACGAACGGCTGCCTTTTTAGAATGGCATCGAGGTAGCGCATGCCCTTCAAGGCTTTGTCGCGCTGACGGAACCCCCACTCGGCGTTCTGATAAGTCTCGACGTCGGGACCAAGCCCCGGCGTGGCGTGGTGGAAATAAACGCTGATGGCGTCGAGCAGCTCCAGCTCGGCGCGCTTGCTCATCATGTGGATCAAGCCCTTTTCGCGCGGTGTCCTGCCGGTGAGAGTGGGAGCGCCATCGAGCGCGTCGAGGTATTCGGTGATGGCCGTACACTCGGCAATGAAGGTGCCGTCATCGAGTTCGAGCACCGGCAAGGTGCCTGAGTAGTTCTTGGCGAGGAACTCGGGTTTCTTGTGCTCGCCCTTCCAAAGATCGACCGTCCCGAACCGGACGCGCGACTGCAGCGTCTTCTCGGCCAAAGCTATGCGGACGCGAGCCGGATAAGGGCCGGTGGGCCAATCGTAAATCGTCATCATGGCCGGCTTGGTTGCGCCAAAATCGATGTTGTCGGAATTCATGCCGCACCTCTACCTGCCAGTTGGTAGATAGCATCTATGGCTTCAAACCCGTGCCGTCAACGCCTATCTGTCACTTGGTAGGTCAGCGGAGACGAAGCGGTGGGAATGCGATGAGTTCAAGTTCCAAGGAGGCCATTCTGGCGGCGGCCAGACGGACCGCGCAGGCGCATGGCTATAGCGGCTTGAATTTCCGCGATCTCGCGGAGGAAGTCGGCATCAAGGCCGCGAGCATCTACTATCACTTCCCGAGCAAGGCCGATCTCGGCGCCGCGGTAGTAAGGCGTTATTGGGAGGACACCGCGGCTGGTCTCGAGTCCATGTTGGCCGAAACCTCGGATCCGATCCGCTGCCTGCGTCGATACCCTGATGTGTTTCGCAAATCGCTCGAGGCTGGCAATCGCATGTGCCTCTGCAGCTTCATGGCTGCCGAATATGACGACCTGCCGGAAGCGGTGAAGCAGGAGGTCCAGGCCTTTGCCGATGTCAACGTGGCGTGGCTGAGCAGGGTCCTGTCCGCTGCGGTCGTGGTCGGTGCCGAGGAAAGCGAACCGAGGGCCCGCGCCATCTTCGCCGCCATCGCCGGCGCTCAGCTCATTGCGCGGAGCCGCTCGGATATCTCCCTCTACGACGCCTTGATCGACAGTTATCGCGCGGCAGGCCTCCTACCCACTTAGAGGCGCAATCTCCGGACAAAGGGGACAGGCAGCTTTCTTCCGCAGTGGCCCGTCTGATCGTTCCCGCTTCGGCTGAAACCTACCGGGCCCGCCGCCGTTCAACGGGCTTCCCTGCCGCAGCCGAAACCGGAGCAGCCATATGCGCTTTTCCATCAACGGCGCCGATCATGAGATCGACTTCGACATACGGACATCGCTGCTCGACCTGCTGCGCGAGCACCTGCAACTGACGGGCACCAAGAAGGGCTGCGATCAGGGCGCCTGCGGCGCCTGCACCGTGCTGGTCGATGGCGAGCGGATCAATGCCTGCCTCGCCCTGGCCGTGCAGTACCAGGGGCGCGCGATCACCACCATCGAGGGCCTCGGCACGCCCGGGCATCTCCATGCGCTGCAGGCCGCCTTCGTGGAACATGACGGCTTCCAATGCGGCTATTGCACGCCGGGACAGATCTGCTCGGCAGTCGGCATGGCGGCGGAAGCACGGCGGGGCGTACCGAGCGTCGTCACCGCGGATCTCGCAGCCACGCAGATCGCGCTCGATCACGACGAGCTGCGCGAGCGGATGAGCGGCAATCTCTGCCGCTGCGGCGCCCATAACGGGATCATCGATGCGGTCCGGCAGGTCCTGGCAAGGGAGGCCGCGTGATGCAGCGCTTCGAGTATCACCGCGCCGCGGACACCGCCGCCGCGATCGCCCTCGCCGCCCGCGCGCCGGAGCCCCACTACCTCGGCGGCGGCACCAATCTCGTCGACCTGATGCGGGAGAACATCGAACGGCCGCGCACCATCATCGACGTGACGGCGCTGTCGTCGGCGATCGAAGCGCGCCCCGATGGCGGTATCCTGATCGGGGCCGGGGCGAAGAACACGGCGGTCGCCGAGCATCGCGCGATCCGCGAGCGGTTTCCGATGCTGGCCCGCGCCATCCTCGCCGGCGCCAGTGCGCAGATCCGCAACATGGCGACCGTCGGCGGCAATCTGCTGCAGCGGACGCGCTGCTACTACTTCTATGATGACGCTGCGCACTGCAACAAGCGCAAGCCCGGCACGGGCTGCGATGCGGTCGAAGGCTTCAATCGCATCCACGCGATCCTCGGCGCCTCGCCGAGCTGCGTCGCGACGCACCCCTCCGACATGTGCGTGGCGCTCGCCGCCCTCGATGCCATCGTCCATGTCGAGGGTCCGGGCGGCAGGCGCTCCCTCCCCTTCGGCGCGTTCCACCGGCTTCCGGGCGATCGGCCCGACCTCGAGACCGCGCTCGGTCCCGCGGAGCTGATCACCGCCGTCGAGCTGCCGGCCGGCGCGGCCGGGCTGCGCTCGACCTATCGCAAGGTGCGGGACCGCGCGAGCTACGCCTTCGCGCTGGTCTCCGTCGCGGCGGCGCTCAGGATCGAGGACGGCAAACTCGCGGAGGTCCGCCTGGCCCTCGGCGGCGTCGCCCACAAGCCGTGGCGTGCTGCCACGGCGGAAGCCGCGCTGCGCGGCAAGCCAGCCGGCGCCGATGCCTTCCGCGCAGCCGCGGAGGCGGAGCTGGCGGCAGCGAGGCCCCTCAGCGGCAACGCCTTCAAGATCGAGCTGGCGAAGCGCACGATCGCCGCGACGCTCAGCGAGCTGGCGGGCGCGCGGCCATGAGCGCCCTGGCCCAAACCTCCTGGCGGCCGGACGGCGCGTCCGATCCGCTCGCCACCCGGCACGGGCTGATCGGCGCCCCGGTATCGCGCATCGACGGGCCGCTCAAGGTCGCGGGCCAGGCGCGTTTCGCGGCCGAGGTGTCAATGCCCGGCCTGCTGCATGCCGGCTTCGTCTACAGCTCCGTGGCCCGCGGCCGTATCAAGGCGATCGACACCGCGGCGGCGGAAGCCCTGCCCGGCGTGGCGCTGGTGATGACCCACCGCAATGCGCCGCGGATGAAGCCGCCGGCCCTGTTCGGCACGACGCCGGAGGCGGCCGGGGCGAGCGACTTGCCGATCATGCAGGATGCGGAGATCCACTGGAACGGGCAGACGGTCGCCGTCGTCCTCGCCGAAACGCGGGAGCAGGCGGAGGAAGCGGCGGCGCTGGTCGCCGTGGAGTATGAGAGCCTGCCGGCAGTGACCGCCTTCGCGGCGGCGAAGGCGCATGCGCATCCGCCGGAAAGCGTGCTGGGCGAGCCGGCAGTGCTGGAGATCGGCGACGCCGAGGCGGCCCTCGCCGCAGCCGCGGTGAAGGTCGACCTGACCTTCACCACCCCGCGCCAGAACCACAACGCCATCGAGCTGCATGCCGCGACCATCGCCTGGGAGGGCGATCGGCTGACGATCCATGACGCGAGCCAGCTCGTCACCATGACCGCCGCGACCATCGCCCAGGTATTCGACCTGGATCCCAAGCAGGTCCGGGTGCTGTCGCCCTATGTCGGCGGCGGCTTTGGGGGCAAATGCCTCTGGGACCACCAGATCCTCGGCGCCGCAGCGGCGCGGCTGGCCGGCCGCCCGGTGCGGGTGGTGCTGTCGCGCGAGGGTGTCTTCCGCCTGGTCGGCGGGCGCACCCAGACCGAGCAGCGCGTGGCGCTGGCCGCGACCGCGGATGGCAAGCTGGACGCGCTGATCCATACCGGCGTCGCCGCGATGACGGCGCACAATGCCTGCCCCGAGCAATTCACCTTCCCGGCCCGACACCTCTATGCGGCGCGCACCTTCAAGCTGGTGCAGCAGGTGGCGGAGATGGACATGCTCGCCAATACCTTCATGCGCGCGCCGGGGGAATCCATCGGCACCTTCGCACTCGAATGCGCGATCGACGAGCTGGCGGAGAAGCTCGGCGCCGACCCGGTCGCCTTCCGCCGCGGCATCGAGCCCGAGAAGGATCCGACATCGAGCCACGAATTCTCCACCCGCCATCTGAACGAGGCCTATGCCGCGGGCGCGGAGCGCTTCGGCTGGGCGAAGCGCAGCGCCACGCCCCGTGCCAGGCGCGACGGCGAATGGCTGATCGGCATGGGATGCGCGACCGGCACCTATCCCTACTACCGCATGCCCGGCGGGGCGGCACGGATCACGCTCACCGCCGATGGTCGGGCGCGGGTCGCGGCGGCGGCGCATGAGATGGGCATGGGCACCGCGACCGTGCAGAGCCAGGTCGCGGCTGAGCGGCTCGGCCTGCCGCTCGACCGGGTCAGCTTCGCCCTTGGCGATACCGAGCTGCCGCCGAGCCCGGTGGCGGGCGGTTCCAACCAGACCGCGGCGATCGGCGCCGCGGTGATCGCCGCGCACACCGAGCTGGTGAAGGCGTTGCTGAAGCTCGCCGGCAATGCGTCACCGCTCGCCGGACTTTCCACCGACGAGGTGGAAGGGCGCGACGCCGGGCTCGGCAAGCGCGGGGACGCAGCGCGCTTCGAAAGCTATGCCTCCATCCTGCGTCGGGCGGGACGCGATGAGGTCACGGTGCAGGCCGAGGCGCCGATGCCGCTCGAGCTGCAGAAATGGTCGATGCATTCCACCGCCGCGCAGTTCTGCGAGGTGCGCGTGAGCGAGAGCACCGGCGAGGTGCGCGTGGCGCGCTTCCTCGGCTCCTTCGATTGCGGCCGCATCCTCAACGCCAAGACGGCGCGCAGCCAGTTCCGCGGCGGCATCGTGATGGGGCTCGGCCTGGCGCTAACCGAAGAGACACTGTTCGACGAGCGCAGCGGGCGCATCGTGAATGCCACCATGGCGGAGTATCATGTGCCCGTGCATCTCGACGTGCCGGAGATCGAGGTCATCTGGACCGACATCCCTGATCCGCGCACGCCGATGGGCGCGCGGGGCATCGGCGAGATCGGTATCACCGGCGTCGGCGCCGCGGTCGCCAATGCCGTCTACAACGCCACCGGCAAGCGCATCCGGGACCTGCCGATCACGCTCGACAAGCTGCTGTGAACGCCGCCTGAGGCAAGCGGAGCCCGATCCCCCCCGCGGCGTCCGGCAGATCTTCTCCGGGCCAGCGGCAAGGGCGGGCCCGTTCAGGCGACCGGCACGAAACGGTCGCCCTCGAGCCGCTCCAGGACGCCGGTATGGATCGCGAAGCGGAAACCGTGCAGCGTCAGCCGGCCTTCGGCCACCGCCTCCGCGATCCAGGGGAAGGTCATCAGATTGGCAAGCGACAGGCGCACCACCTCGTTCTCGCAATGGTGCAGCAGCGCGTCGCCCGTGAGGCCGACCGGCACGCATTCCAGCACCGGCGCCGCCAACGCCATCCAGGGCGCCACGAAGTCCCGCGCCTCCCGCGGCGCGCCTTCCACCATGGCGCGCACGCCGCCACATTGGGCGTGGCCGAGCACGACGATGCGGGCGACCTTCAGCACCCGCACGCCGTATTCCAGCGCCGCGCTGGTGCCGTGGTGGCCGGCATCGGGCGTGAAGGGCGGCACCAGCCCGGCGACGTTGCGCACCGCGAAGAGCTCGCCGGGGCCGGCGCCGAACACCGTCGCAGGGTCGACCCGCGAATCGGAGCAGGCGATCACCATGGTCTCCGGGCTCTGCCCCCGCCGGGAAAGCTCCTCGTAGCGGGCGCGCTCGGTGGACCAGATCTCAGTCCGGAAGCGGCGATAGCCGTCGAGCAGGCGGTTCATCAATCCCTCAGAACTCTCGCGCGAACACGTCCTCCGCGCCGGGGCCCGGACGCACTTGTTCGCAGGCTTATGGCCCTGACGCCGTGGCTGCGAAACCCCCGGCATCGACTTCGCCCCGTGTCGCCGATCCAGGTTCTTGTTTTGCCACGCAGTTTCGCCAATCGGCGAGGCCCGCTCGAACCGGATTCTCATCAATGATGCTTGCGCAACCCGACGCCATGCCCTTGCATGCCGCCCGGGAGAACGCCCCACCGCGGCCGCGCCAAGGGAAGGGGACTGTATGAAGCCGAGGATTCTCGCCGCGATCGCCGGCGTGCTGCTGTCCATCGCGACGCCGGTCGCCGCGCAGGACCGCGCGCTGCTCCAGCTCGACTGGATCCCGACCGGTGAGCACGCGGCCTATTTCGCCGGCGCCGCCCGCGGCTTCTGGCGGGAGCAGGGGATCGAGCTTTCGCTCGCGCGCGGCTACGGCTCCGGCGATACGGTCACCAAGGTCGCCTCCGGCGCCGCGGTATTCGGTGTCGCCGATGTCGGCGCCGTGCTCGCCGCGCGGGCGCAGCAGAACGTGCCGGTGCGCTCGATCTCCGCCGTCTACACGCATTCGCCGCATTCGCTCTTCGTGCTGCGCTCCTCCGGCGTCACGAATTTCCGGGGCCTCGAGGGCCGCCGCATCGCGGTGACGCCTGGCAACAGCCACCGCCTCTATTTCCCCGAAGTCGCGCGCCGCGCCGGCACCGATCCGGACCGCATCACCTGGGTGAATACCGATGCCTCCGCCATGGCGGCGCTGCTGATCGGCCGCCGCGTCGATGCCGCGCCCTTCTATTCCATCCACTGGTACTACCAGAACAAGGCAGCCCAGCGCGCCGGGCAGGAGATCGTGGTGCTGCCCTTCGTCGAGACGGGTTTCGCGATCTACGCCGCCAGCCTCATCGCCGCCGACGACACCATCCAGCGCAACCCAGACCTGGTGCGCCGCTTCCTGCTGGGCGCGCAGCGCAGCTTCGAATGGGCCAATGCCAACCAGGCCGAGGCCTGCCGGCTGCATGTCGCCCGCAACCCCGAGGTCGAGCAGGACGACTGTGAAGGCAGCATCCGCGCCACCATGGGCTTCGTCTTCAACGACCACCAGCGCGCGACCGGCCTCGGCCGCTTCGAGCCGGAGCGCCTTGCCTTCACCTGGCGCGTGGTCGCCGAGAGCCTGCAGCTCAACGCGGGCTGGGACCCGACCCAGGCGGTGACCACGGCGCTGCTGCCGTGATCGCGATCGAGGGCGTGGGCAAGCGCTTCTCCGGCCGCGATGGCGGCGCGGTGCAGGCGCTGGAGGACGTCTCGCTCACCGTGGCGCCGGGGGAGTTCGTGGCGGTCGTCGGCGCCTCCGGCTGCGGCAAGTCGACCTTGCTGCGCTTGATCGCCGGCCTCGTCGCACCCAGCGCCGGACGCGTCGCGATCGATGGCGCCCAGGTCACGGGCGCTCGCACCGACACCGCGATGGTGTTCCAGGCGCCGACCCTGCTGCCCTGGGCCGATGTGCTGAAGAACGTCACCTTCCCGATGCGGCTGATGCGCCGCGCGGGGCCGGGAACGGAGGACGCCGCCCGCGCCCTGCTGGCCCGCGCCGGGCTCGCGGGCTTCGAAGGGCGGCTGCCGCGCGAGCTCTCGGGCGGCATGCAGCAGCGCGTCGCGATCTGCCGCGCGCTGCTCCAACAGCCCCGCATCCTGCTGATGGACGAACCCTTCGGCGCGCTCGACGCCCTGACGCGGGAGGAGATGAGCCTGGAGCTGCTCCGCCTCTGGACCGAGAGCCCGATGGCCGTCGTCTTCGTCACCCATTCGATCAGCGAGGCGGTGCTGCTCGCCGACCGCGTCATCGTCATGTCGCCGCGCCCGGGCCGGGTGGTGGACGATGTCGCGATCCCCCTGCCCCGCCCGCGCAGCTTCGACCAGGAAGGCCTGCCCGCCTTCCAGGCCGCGGCGCGGCGCATCCGCGACCACATCTTCCGCGGCCAGGCCGCGCGGGCCGCCGCCTGATGGCCCGCGCCCTGCCCGCCACCATCGCGCTGATCGTCTTCTTCGCGCTCTGGGAGGCCGCCTGCCGCGGCTTCGCGATCCCGGAATTCCTGCTGCCGGCGCCGAGCGTCATTGCGCGCGCCATCGCCGCGGCCTGGCCCATGGTGCTGAACCACACCCTGGCGACGCTCGGCACCGTGCTGCTCGGCTTCGCCGCCTCCATCGCCGTCAGCCTGCCGCTGGCGATGGCGATCGCCTCCTCCACAACCATAGCCGCCGCGCTCTATCCCCTGCTGGTGGTGACCCAGTCGATCCCCAAGGTCGCCCTGGCACCGATCCTGATCGTCGCCCTCGGCGCCAATGAGGCGCCGCGCATCATCGTCACCTTCCTGGTCGCCTTCTTCCCGCTGGTCGTCGCCTCCGTGGCCGGCCTGCTGGCAGCACCGCCCGAGCTGATCGAGCTCGGCCGTTCCTGTCGCGCCGGGCGCCTGCAGGAGCTGCTGCGCATCCGCCTGCCCTTCGCGGTGCCCTTCGTCTTCGGCGGGCTCAAGGTGGCGGCGGCGCTCTCGGTCGTGGGCGCCGTGGTCGCCGAATTCGTCGGTGCCGATGCGGGTCTCGGCTATCTGATCCAGACCTCCATGGCCTTCTTCCGCACGCCGCTCGCCTTCGGCGCGGTGGTGATCCTGGCGATCCTCGGCATCCTGCTCTTCCAGGCAGTCGCCCTGGCGGAGCGGCTGCTCTTTCCCTGGTCGAGCGGCGCGGAACGCCCCGCCCTCGCCGCCTGAACGCAAGGAGGCCCGAGCATGGCCAAGAACGAACCGGGCATCACGCTTATCCGCGGCGCACGCATCGCCGATGCCGGGCTGCGCCGCGCCGAAGCCGGCGACGTGCTGATCGAGAACGGCGTGATCCGTACCGTCGGCACCGATCTCACCGCGCCGGCGCATGCGACGATCGTCGACGCGGCGGGCATGCTGATCCATCCCGGCCTGATCAACGGCCATACCCATGGCCATGGCGGCCTCGCGCGTGGCCAGGGCGACAAGTGGACGCTGGAGCTGCTGCTCGCCGCGGCGCCTTGGATCGGCGGCAACCGCGCACTCGCCGACAAGAAGCTCGCCACCCAGATCGTCGCCGCCGAGATGGTGTTGAAGGGTTGCACCGCCGCCTATGACCTCTATTCCGAGCTGCCGCTGCCGACCGTCGAGGGCATGGATGCGGTGGCCGAAGCCTATGCCGGCATCGGCATGCGCGCGGTCATCGCGCCCATGGTCGCCGACCGCACGGTGTATGAGGCGATCCCCGGCTTGCACGATGCCTTGCCGGAGGGCCTTCAGAAGGATGTCGCGCGGCTCCGCCTGCCGGCCTGGCAGCAGACGCTCTCGGCCATGGAGACGGTGCTGAAGGGCTGGTCCTGGGCGTCGCACGACATCCGCTACGCGATCGCGCCGACCATCCCGCACCACTGCTCCGACGACTTCCTCTGCGGCTGCGCCAAGATGGCGAAGACGCATGGCCTCGCGGTGCATAGCCATGTCGGCGAGAGCAAGGTGCAGGCGATCACCGGCATCAAGCGCTACGGCAAGACGCTGCTCGCGCATATGGATGTGATGGGCCTGGTCGGGCCGCGCTTCACGGCGGCCCATGCCGTGTGGCTCGACGATGACGACATGCGCCTCGCCGCCGATCGCGGCGCGTCGCTGGTGCACAACCCCGGCAGCAACATGCGGCTTGGCAACGGCATGTTCCCGCTGCGCCGCGCGCTCGACCTCGGGGTCAATGTCGGGCTCGGCACCGACGGCGCCAATTGCTCCGACAACCAGAACATGTACGAGGCCATGCGTTACGCCTCCATGCTCTCCAAGGTGCAGACGCCGGACCCGCGCGGCTGGGCGAGCGTCGAGGAATGCTATCGCGCCGCGACCGCCGGCTCCGCCCGCGCCCTCGGCTTCGAGGATATCGGCGCGATCGCGCCGGGCATGAAGGCGGACATCGTCTTCCTCTCGCTCCGGCACGTGAACTGGATTCCGCATAACGGCACGGTCAACCAGATCGTCCATGCCGAGGACGGGAACGCGGTGCGCCACGTCATGATCGGCGGCCGCTTCGTGGTGCGCGACGGGGAGCTGCTGACCCTCGACCTCACGAAGCTCGCCGAGGAGGCGGAGGCGGCGCGGGAGCGGCTGGAGGCGCTGAACGCCGGCTACCTCGATCTCTACAACCGGCTGGAGCCGATCGTCGCGAGCTTCTGCCCGGGCATGGCGGCCGGGCCCTACCAGGTCCGCCGCTACCTCTGCGACGCGGTCGGCTGATCTCCAGTCGCGAAGTCCACCGCGGCCTCCGCATGGATGGCCGTCGTGTCGAAGAGCGGCACGGCGCTGTCCTCCGGGCGGACCAGCAGCATGATCTCGGTGCAGCCGAGGATCACCGCCTCGGCGCCGCGCTCCACCAGCCGCGCGATGACAGCGCGATAGGCGTCGCGGGAGGCAGGCTCGACCCGGCCCTGCACCAGCTCCTCATAGATGATCCGGTGCACCAGGGCGCGGTCGGCGTGGTCCGGCACGAGCACGTCCAGCCCATGCTTCGCCTCCAGCCGGCCGCGGTAGAAATCCTGCTCCATGGTGAAGGCGGTGCCGAGCAGTCCGACTCGGCTTATGCCGGCGGCCCGGATGCGCGCGGCGGTCGGATCGGCGATGTGCAGCAGCGGCACCTCGACCGCCGCCTGCACGGCGTCCGCCATGCGGTGCATCGTGTTGGTGCAGATCACCAGGCATTCGGCGCCGCCACGCTCCAGCCGCTCTGCGGCCTCGACCAGCAGCGCCGCCGCGTCGTCCCAGCGTCCGGCATGCTGCAGCGCCTCGATCTCCGCGAAGTCGAAGGACCACATCAGGATGCGGGCGGAGCGCAGCCCGCCCAGCCGGTCGCGCACCCCTGCATTGATCAGGCGGTAGTATTCGGCCGAGCTCTCCCAGCTCATGCCGCCGATCAGGCCGAGGACGCGCTGCCGCACGCGGCGCCCTCAGAACCGGAAGGTCACGCTGACCGAGCCGAATTGCTGGGCGCCGCCGCGCTGGCCGTAGAACTCCTCCGAGCGCCAGACCTGGGTATAGGCGAAGCGGACGCCGCCCCACATGATCGCCGCGCCGACCTGGAGATCGCCGACGAAGGGCCGGTGATCCACCCGGCGGCTCTCGCGCCAGGTATTGCCGTCAAGGAAGATATCGTTGGCGATGGCGCGCCCCTCGACACCGCCGAAGACATACCAGCCGAAATCGCCGGAGCGCGGCTGGAAGAAGCTGGACCCCGCCAGGGCCGGGCGGATCCGCGCCGGCCCGTAATCCGCCTCCAGCCCCTGCCCGATGCGCAGCACGGCGCCGGCGCCGGCGAGGCTGGTGATCGTACCGGCGGCGAGCGTCGCGGAGGGCAGCAGCTCCGTCTCCATGCCGAGGAAGCGCACCAGCGGTACCCGCCAGGTGCGGCTCATCACCGCGCCGAACACGAATTCGTCCTTGAGCTGATAATCCCAGCCGCGCGACCGGCCGTCGCCGATCAGGTCGTGGAAATTGTTCTGCACCTGCTCGCCAAGGGCGCTGGGGCCGACGAGGCCGGCCTGGAGTTCGAACAGGGTGAAGCTGGTGCCGGCATCGCGCGCCAGCGAGATGGTGCCGTAGAGGAAGCCGGCATAGGGCCGGTCCCGCGGATCAGGGTTGCGGCGCTCAGTATCCTCGGGCGTGTAGATCGACTGCCCGATCGCGGCACCCCAGCGGAGCTGTCCCGGCCCCATCACCGGATCGAGCTGCCGGTTCAGCCAGGCCAGCGGCGACGGCAGATCGGCGGAGGCCGAGGTCCAGGAGAGCTGCAGGCCGTTGCTGTAATAGCGATCGGTGCCGGTGAAGACGTCATTCTCGATCGAGAGCGACAGGGTGGCCCGCAGATCCGGCGGCGGCGGCGTCGGCGCGGACGGGATCGTCGGCACGATCTGGGCCTCCGCCATGACGGGCATGAGCGCCATGGCAATGGCGGCGAGGCGATATCTCATGGCGTAAATTCCCGATCAGCAATGAACCGCGAGACAACGTGACGCTTCGGCGATGGTTGCGAATCCGCCATCAGCGCAGCGGAGAATAGCCGCCGGCACCGGCATCGCCACCCACCTTCGCGCCATTTCGCATACCGTACCGTTGCGAAAACGGTACGGTGGTCATGCGCGCTGGCGGCCGGCACCCAGCAGCGCCGCCCAGCGTCCGGGTGTCAGGCCGAAGGCTTTCTTGAAGTGCCGGTTCAGATGGCTCTGGTCCGCGAAGCCGGTCGCCGCGGCGATGTCGGCGAGCGATTCGCCCGCCCGGATCATGCGGCGCGCCCGCTGCAGCCGGCGCATCAGCAGGAAGCGGTGCGGGCTGGTCCCGAGCAGGGCCCGGAAATGGCGCGACAGCGCATAGCGGTCGAGCCCGGTCACGCCTTCCAGCTCCGCCGCCCCAACCGCCCGTGTCGCATGCGCTTCGAGATGGTCGCGCGCCAGCAGCACCTGGCGGCGCGCGAGCAGGACCTGCCGCGGTGCCAGCCGGCCCGACGGCTTCAGCGGCCGCCCGGCATGCCGCGCCAGCCCGCGCGCCACCGCGGCCACAACATCGGCGACGAGGATCTCGTCGAGCCCTTCCTCCAACGGCGTCAGCGCCGCGAGCAAGGCGGCGCGGAGCGATGGGTCGGTCAGCACCGGCTGCCGGACGAAGGGCAGCGGTGCCTGGTCGCCGAGTGCCCGCAGCAGCAGGGAAGGTTCCAGGTAGAGCATGCGATAGCGCAGCCCGTCCTCGGTACCCGCGCCGCCGTCATGCAGCTCATCCGGATGCAGCGCGATGACCTGGCCGGGCAGGCTGTGCCGCTCCTCGCCGCGGTAGCGGAAGCGCTGCACGCCGTCGAGCGTGACCCCGAGCGCATAGGTGTCGTGGCGATGCGGCGTGAAGGCATCGCCGAAGAAGCGCGCCTCGATCCGCTCGATGCCCGGGGATGGCGGCGCGGGCACGATGCTGCCGCCGCCCGGGGTTTCGCACGAACGTCCAAGACCCTGGAATGCCCGAGGCGTCAGATCAGTCCCCATGACCCAGCCGCCGCCATCGCCCGCCGAGGCACGCCCGATCTTCGAGACGAAATTCGCGATCGTCCTGCGTGACGACCTCGCGTCCTGGCAGGCGCTGAACGTCACCGCCTTCCTCACCAGCGGCGTCGTCGCGCAATCGCCAGGGGTGATCGGCGAACCCTATCGCGACCGCGCGGGCCATCTCTACAACGCCCTCTCCGTGCAGCCGATCATCGTGCTGGCAGCCGATGCGGCCACCATGGCGGCGATCCACCGGCGTGCCCTGGAACGCGGCGTGACCGCCTCGCTCTATATCGAGGAGATGTTCTCGACCGGCCATGACGCCGCCAACCGTGCCGCATTCGCGGGCTTCGGGCCAGAGGACGCCAGGGTCGTCGGCATCGGGCTGCGCGCCGAGAAGCGGATCGTGGACAGGATCACCAAGGGCGCCAGCATGCACCCCTGATACGCATCAGGCGGACCACCCGACGATGCCGGGCGGCAGCCATGCCCGGTCAGCCCGGCCGCGCCCGCGCCAGGATCTCCCCGGTCGCCAGGCCAGCGGGCAGGGTTCCGAAGGCGCCCTGGGTGCCGCCCTCCCGCAGGCGCGACGCGCAGAAGGCGTCCGACACGGCGGCCGGTGCGAAGCGCAGCAGCAGCGATGCCTGCAGCACCTGCACCAGCACCTGTACGACGGACCGCGCTTCCTCCTCCGCGACGCCGGCGGCGAGACGCGCCTCCAATTGCCGCAGGCAGGCGTCGAATAGCGGGTTGGCCCCGGCGGCGGGCCGCAGCTCCGCCATCACCACCTCCAGCGCGGCGGGCGCGCGGGCGATCGCGCGCAGCACGTCGAGGCACATGATATTGCCCGATCCCTCCCAGATCGAGTTCACCGGCATCTCCCGATAGAGGCGTCCGAGCGGCGCTTCCTCGACATAGCCGCTGCCGCCGAGCACCTCCATCGCCTCCGCTGCGAAGGCAGGGCCGCGCTTGCACACCCAATATTTCGCGGCCGGCGTCATCAACCGACGGAAGGTGGCCTCGGCCGGATCCTCTCCGGCGTCGAATGCCCGGGCCAAGCGCATGGCGAGCGCCACCGCCGCTTCGTATTCCAGCGCCAGGTCGGCGAGCACGTTGCGCATCAGCGGGTGATCGGCCAGGTGCCGCCCGAAGCTGCTGCGATGCTCCGCGTGATGGATGGCTTCGGCGAGTGCGCGCCGCATCAGCCCGGCGGTGCCGAGCGCGCAGTCGAGCCGCGTATGCGTCGCCATCTCGATGATGGTCGGCACGCCGCGCCCTTCCTCGCCGAGCGGCCAGGCGAGAGCGTCCTGGAACTCGACTTCGGAGGAGGCGTTGGAGCGGTTGCCGACCTTGTCCTTCAGGCGCTGTAGGCGCAGCGCGTTCGGATCGCCGTCCGGCGTCCAGCGCGGCAGGAAGAAGCAGGTCAGCCCGCCCGGCGCCTGCGCGAGCACCAGGAAGGCGTCGCACATCGGGGCCGAGAGGAACCATTTATGCCCGACCAGGCGATAGGCGCCCTCCCCTACCGGCTCGGCGCGCGTCGCATTGGCGCGCACGTCCGAGCCGCCCTGCTTCTCCGTCATGCCCATGCCGATCAGCGCGCCGGCCTTCTCCGCGACCGGCCGGAAGCCAGGGTCGTAGGCGCGGGAGAACAGCTTCGGCAGCCAGCCGGCGGCGAGCCTCGGCGCGGCCGCACGCAGCACGGGGATCGCGCCATGGGTCATGACGATCGGGCAGGCCGCGCCCGCCTCGACCTCGCAGGCGAGCAGCAGCCCCGCTGCGCGCGCCACATGCGCGCCTGGGCGCGGATCCGACCAGGGGCTCGCATGCAGGCCCTGCCCGACATAGAGCGCCATCGTGGCGTGCCAGGCCGGGTGGAACTCGACTTCGTCGCGCCGATGCCCGTAGCGGTCGAAGGCGCGCAGGATCGGCGGGCTGGCATTGGCGAGGCGGCCGAGCTCCAGCGTCTCCGCGGTGCCGAGGCGGCGGCCGAACTCCGCGAGATCCGGCTGCGCCCAGCCCGCCCCCTCACGCGCCACCGCCTCGGTCAGCGCGCGGTCGGTGGTGAAGAGGTCGAGTTCGGCGAGCGGTGGCGGCTGGTTGCCGACCACGTGCGTCGCGAAGCGCGATGGCAGGGGATTGTCCATGGTTCGCCCTCCCGCCGGCATCGGGAGTGCCGGCCGGGCCATCATAGAGACGAACAGGAGGCGCGGCCGCCACTGCGAGCAATATAACCCGGGTCATATTGACGCGATCAATTTGATCCGGGTAATTATCACTCTCTGAAAGGGAGAGCCCCATGCCCGATCCTCTGTCCAGGCCATGCACGGCCTTCGACGGCGTCCGCCGCATCGCGAGCGGCGCCCTGGTCGATGTGGCCTTGGCCGCGAAGGCCGCCCTGGCCAGGAACCCGACCGGGCCGCTCCTCACCTTCGACGACGCGACGGGTGCCGTGATCGATCTGGACCTGCGGGGCGGCACGGCGGAGATCGTGTCGCGCCTTCTCGAAGAGGCGAAGGGCGCGCAGCGGCCGGCCGGCCCATCCGGTCAGGATGACGCGGAGGAGAATGCGCCATCCCGGGGCCGAGGCCGGCCCAGGCTCGGCGTCGTCGCGCGTGAAGTGACCCTGCTGCCCCGTCATTGGGAATGGCTCGCGACGCAGCGCGGCGGCGCCTCGCATGCGCTCCGCCGATTGGTGGACGAGGCGCGGCGCGCCGATGGCGGACGCAGCCAGTCGCGCGCCGCCCAGGAGGCGGCCTATCGCTTCATGTCGGCGATGGCGGGCGATCTTCCCGGCTTCGAGGAAGCGTCGCGGGCGCTCTTCGCCGGCGATCGCGAGCGCTTCGCGGAGCACAGCGCTGCCTGGCCGGCCGATATCCAGACCCATGCGCGAAAGCTCGCCTGGGAGCGGGCGGCCGAGACACCAAGGCCGTGAAACCGCGCTCGGCGCCGCCCTTACGGCTTGGCGACCGCGAGCACGGCGATCGCCAGGATCCCCAGCAGGATGAAGGGCGCCGGACGCCAGGATGGAACCGCGGCGCCGCCGGCGAGCCGCCGCAGGTACCCGGACTGCACGCCGTGGAGGCCGGACAGGACGACCACGATCGCCAGCTTGGCCTGCAACCAAGTCTCACCAAACCAGTGCCCGGACAGAGCCAGAGCAAGGCCGAAGGCCCAGACCAGCAGCATCGCCGGCGTCGTTACGGCCCGGTCCCAGCGGCGCATGACGCGCGCCGCGCCCGGCACGCTTCCGGGGATGGCCGCGGCGGCGGCGAGAAACACGGATAGGGCGAGAAGGCCGCCGGCGAAAGCGATGGCGGCGGCGACATGCAGCGCCTTGAGCCAGGGATACAGCGCGGCGACGCTCATGGTCCGACATTCCCGGGCTGCAGCGCGGCCGCCTTGCGCGACAGCAGTCCGAGATTGAGGAAGCCGCCGAAGGGCAGGAAGGCGAGCGCGAAGAGGCGCGCCACCTCGGCGCGGCTCCATCCCCCTCCTGCCACGGTCTGCATCGCCGTCCATGCGAAGGCGACGAAGGCCAGGCCATGGATCGGTCCCATCGCTTTCACGCCCGGCTCCCAACCAGCGAGGTGCTTGAGCGGCACGGCGAGACCGATCAGCAGGAGGAGCGTCGCCGCTTCGATGACAGAGGCGATCTCCAGCCGGCGGAGTTGCGCGCGTTCGGCCGCTTGATCTGCCACTGCGGTCGCGGCGCCTCGCCCGGCAATCTTCTCCCTCTGCATTCCGGTTCCTCATGTCTGGGGAAGGCCCTGTACGCGCCGCATGCTGCAGGCGTGAGTGGCCGGAATGACAAACACCGATCATTTACGGCCAGGATCGGCGCCATAGAATGTATCGGACGGAATCCGCCGCTGTTCCCTGGAGCGCCCGATGCATCGCGTCGCAATCCTGGCCATGCATGGCTTCGTGCCATCCGACCTCGCCATTCCCTGCGATGTGTTCGGGCGCCTGCAGGCGCCGGACGGAGCGCCCGCCTATCGCGTGACCGTCTGCGGGGAAGCGGAGGAGGTGCGCACCGGCGCCTTCGCGCTCAGGGCCGCGTCCGGGCTCGATCGGTTCGACGAGGCCGAGACCGTGATCATCCCTGGCATCGAGGATCCGTCGCGGCCGATCCCGCCCACCGTGCTCGCGGCCATCCGATCCGCCTGGGCGAAGGGGGCAAGGGTGGCCTCGATCTGCTCGGGCGCGTTCGTCCTAGCCGCGACCGGGCTGCTCGACGGCCGCCGCGCCACGACGCATTGGATCGGCGCCGCCGAGCTCGCCCGTCGCTTCCCCGCGATCACGGTCGATCCCGGGGTGCTGTTCGTGGACGAAGGCCGCATCGTCACATCCGCCGGCGCCTCGGCAGGCCTCGACATGTGCCTCCATCTCATCCGCCGCGATCATGGGCAGGCTGTCGCGGCGCAGGCGGCGCGGCTTGCGGTCGCGCCGCTCGATCGCGAGGGCGGCCAGGCGCAATACATCCGGCATGAGCCGCCGGGCTCGGCGGCAAGCCTCGCACCTCTCCTCGATTGGATGCGCGAGAATGCGCATCGGCCCCTGGACGTGGAGACGCTCGCGGCGCGCGCCGGCGTCAGCAGGCGGAGCTTCGCGCGCCGCTTCCGCGAGCAGACCGGCACGACGCCGCTGCAATGGCTGCTGAGGATGCGCGTCCTGCTGGCGCAGGCGCTGCTCGAGACCACCCCGAACTCCATCGACGACATCGCGATGGCGACGGGGTTCGAGGCCGCCGTCACCTTTCGCGCCAGATTCCGCCGCTTCGTCGGCGTGAGCCCCAGCGCCTATCGGCGGCGCTTCCGCGCGGGCTGAGCGCGGCTGCCGCTTGTCACGCCGTCGCGGCGAAGAAGCGGCGCAGCTCTTCCGCGGTCTGTTCCGGGATCTCCTCCGGGAAGAAATGGCCCGCGTCGAGCGGGCCGCCGCGGACGTCATCCGCCCAGGCCCGCCACAGCGCCAGCGGGCCGCCGGCTTCCGCATACCAGGATTCCAAGGCGCCGCGGCCGCTCCAGAGCGCGAGGACGGGACAGGCGATGCGCCGCCCGACCTCGCGGTCCGCCAGATCATGCACGCGGTCGAGGGTCGCCGCCGCGCGATACTCCTCGCAGATCGCATGCACGCGATCGGGATCACGCAGCGCTTCGATATAGGCCGCGCGCACCTCGGGGCTGAACGCCTCGGCGGGAGAGCCCCAGCCACCGAGCGCATCGTCGATGGCGGCCTCGGGCGCGGCTGACAGGAGGCGCTCCGGGAGCGGCTCGGGCTGCGCCAGCAGCGACCAGGGCCAGAAGCCCGTCGCCAGCCTGGCATCGGCCCGTTCCCAGACATCGGCAGTGGTCAGGATGTCGAGCACCGCAAGGCGCTCCACGCGCTCGGGGTGATCGAGCGCCAGGCGATAGGCGACGCGGCCGCCGCGATCATGCCCGGCCACCGAGAAGCGCTGGAACCCAAGCGTCTCCATGACGGCCACCATGTCCTTCGCCATCGCCCGCTTCGCATAGGGCGCATGATCGGGCCGCGAAGCAGGGCAGCCGCTGCGGCCATAGCCGCGCAGATCGGGGCAGATCACCGTGAAGCGGTCAGCGAGCAAGGGCGCCACCTGCCGCCACATCAGATGCGTCTGGGGAAACCCGTGCAGCAGGAGGATGGCGGGGCCAGATCCCGCCCGGCGCAGGAAGATGCTCGCCTCCCCCGCCTCCACATCGATAGCGTCGAAATCCTCGAAGACCGGGCTCATATCCGAATCCTCCGCATCGCTGCGACGGCCCACCATGTGCGCAGCCTCGCAACCCCGTATCAGGACGGCGCCCGGGCCCCGACCATCCAGCAGGCGGCGGTGAAGCGAACCTCCGCGCCGTGCACATAGGGGGCGAAGGCGGCGCGCACCACCTCGATGACCTCGGCACGGGTCCGGTCGTCCGCCGCGTGCAGGATCAGGCCGACGGGGCCGAGCCGGGTCAGGTACCGGACCAGCTCCGTCTCGGGCAGGGTGCAGGCGATATCGATCGGCCGGATGTCGATCCCGGCCCAGCCGCTCTCCTGCAGGATGCGGCGGACCCGGCGTTGGTCCGCGAAGGCGAACTGCCCCGGCGCGTCGGGCCGGCGCGCCGGGATATTCGGCAGGAGCGGCGCCGCGGCACGCTCGGCCGTCGTCATGAACGGATTCTCCGCCGCACTCCGCCAGGCGATGAACCGGAGCTGCGCGCCCTCCGTGGCGGCATGCCGCAGGTTTGCGAAGGCCCGGACGAAATCGGCGAAGAACATCACGCCGAGACGCGAGATGATCATGTCGAAGCGCGCGGGCGCGAAAGCGTGGCTCTGCGCGTCGGCGCGGATGAAGCTTGCGGGCGTGCCTTCCCGTTCGGCGCGGGCGCGGGCGGCGGTGATCATCGGATCCGAGATGTCGATGCCGGTGCAGCTTCCCTTGGCACCGAGCCGCCGTGCGACGGCGAGCGTCGTGCCGCCGGTACCGCAGCCGACGTCGAGCACCCGGCTTCCCGCGCCGGTGGCGACCGCTGCGACGAGCAGGTCTTCGAGCGGCTCGAACATCTGGTCGAGCACCGGCTGCACCTCGACCCAGGCGCGCCCGGCGGGGCCATTCCAGAGCTTGGTCTGCTCGTCATCGGTCCGCTGTCCCAGATCCATGATCATCTCCTCGCGCTTGCCGTCAGGCATCGAAAGGCCGACCGTGCCAGTTCAAGTCGAGTTGAGGTCAAGGGGTGCAGATCCGTAGGCGCTAGGTGAGGAGCGACCTGACGCGGCTGGCATCCGCCGCCGTCGCGGGATTGTAGACCACCATGCCGAGATCGGGCCGGCCGTCGATGGCGAAGGCCGAATATTCGAAGGCGATCGGCCCGGCGATCGGATGCCGCAAACGCTTGACGCCCTCGCCGTAGTTGCGGACGTCGTTGTCGCGCCACATCGCTTCGAACTCCGGGCTCAACCGGCAGAGTTCGTCGACGAGGGCTCCCACCCTGGCAGCGGCCCCGGCGCGCGCCGCATCCGCCCTGAACGCCGCCACCACGAACCGCGCGACGCTGTCCCAATCGAACTGCGCGGCGCGGACGCGCGCATCGCAGAAGATGAGGCGCAGGATGTTGCGTTCCTCGGGCGGGAGCGATCCGTAGTCGGTCAGCACCGCGGCCGCGGCACGGTTCCAGGCGATGACATCCCATGTGGCGGTCTTCACCAGGGCCGGGCTGAGCTCCAGCGCGTCGAGCACGCGCTGCAGACGTGGCGTGACACCTTCGGCCGTCTGGTACCGCACCTCCGGCGGCCGGCCGAGGCCGAGCAGAAAGAGATGCTCGCGCTCGACATCGGTCAGCATCAGGGCGCGGGAGATCCGATCGAGCACCTCGGCCGAGGGCGCGCCGCCTCGCCCCTGTTCGAGCCATGTGTACCAGGTCGCGCTGATATTGGCGCGCTGGGCCACCTCCTCCCGGCGCAGGCCGGGGGTCCGCCTGCGCGCGCCGGAAAAGCCGAAGGCCGCCGGATCGAGCTTCGTCCGGCGATCCCTGAGGTACATCCCAAGCGGATTGTCGCTGGCGACCGACGTGCTCATCCTGTTGGTCATCATACCCCGATAACGTCACTACTTTACCAGGATATCCCTGTGGGGGCACTGGCGTCCGACCACGACCGGAGACTGTCCCCATGCGTGTCTTTGTCACCGGCGCGACCGGCTTCGTCGGCTCCGCCGTCGTCCAGGACCTGATCGCCGCAGGCCATCAGGTGCTCGGCCTCGTCCGGTCGGAGGCGGGGGCGGCGGCCCTCGCCGCGGCGGGTGCCGAGGTCCATCGCGGTTCGCTCGAGGATCCCGAATGCCTGCGCCGCGGCGCGGCCGTGGCGGATGGCGTGATCCACACCGCCTTCAACCACGACTTCTCGCAATTCGCGGAGAACTGCGCGATGGACCGTCGCGCCATCGAGGCGCTCGGGGCCGGGCTTGCCGGCTCCGATCGCCCGCTGCTGGTGACCTCGGGGGTTGCGCATCTGGCGCCGGGCCGCATCGCGACGGAGGAGGATCGGGGCCCTTCCCCATCCGCCGCCTATCCCCGCGCTTCGGAAGCGGCGGCCGACGCGCTGGCGGCGTTCGGGGTGCGCGCCTCGGTGGTCCGCCTCCCCCCCTCGGTCCATGGCGATGGCGATCATGGCTTCATCCCACACCTCATCGGCGTCGCGCGCGAGGCCGGCGCCGCGGCCCATCTGGGCGACGGGCGCAATCGCTGGCCCGCGGTGCACCGCCTCGACGCCGCCCGCGTCTACCGGCTGGCGCTCGAGCAGCGCGCCGCCGGGGGCCGGTATCACGCGATCGCCGAGGAGGGCGTGCCGTTCAAGGACATCGCCGGTGTGATCGGGCGTCGCCTGAACCTTCCGGTCGTCGCCAAATCCCCTGAGGAGGCAGCCGGCCATTTCGGCTGGTTCGCGCTGTTTGCGGGGATGGACGCCCCGACGTCCAGCGCGCGGACCCGGGCATTGCTGGGCTGGCAGCCGACCCAGCCTGGCCTCATCGCCGACATCGACCGGCCGCGCTATTTCGAACGCTGAGCTGCCGCGCTGGAGCATGATGCGCTCGCAAGCGATCGCGCATCATGCTCCAGCCCATTGTTTCATCGCATGATTCAGACTTTTCGGCGATTCCACCTCAAGTCATCACGCTCTGGAATACTTCGCGACCATAAGTGTGCGATAGTACAGGGCCTGACTGGCTTGGTGGAGGCGGGCCATGACAACGCGCGACGTGATCAGGCGGTTGAAGAGCGCCCCGGTCAGCCGACGGACGGCGGACGCGGCGATCGTTCTCATCGAGAAGCTCCAGGCTGAGGTCGCCAGGCTGAAGGCTCAGGTGGAGGTGCGCGACAGGCCGCCGGAAGATCCGCCCCAGAAGCCGGATGATGCCGTCATCAGCGCGGAGGATGCGATCGTCAAGGCGGACAGGCGCCACCAGACGAAGTGAAGCAGGCGTATCGCAGGTCTGCCGGCGGGAAGGTTGTCGGAAGCGATTTGAACAACAGGAGCAGGACACGTCCATGGCTCACGCGGCGAATGGCGCTTCCAACGCAGCCGCAGGAGACTTGCGCGCGGCCGCGCTTCAATTTCAGCAGGCGATGCCTGGCGCCGCGATCGGTCAGCTCGGATCGACCCTGGTACCGCTCGTAGCGCTTCTGGTCGCGATGCATTACGGCCTCGCCGTCGGCTGGTGGTGGCTGGTGCCCCTACTGGCGTTGCCGGCGGCAGGCATGACGGTGCGGACCTTCATCATCCAACACGATTGCGGCCACGGGTCCTTCCTGCCGTCGAGGCGGGCCAATGATGCGCTCGGGCGGCTGTGCTCGCTCTTCACTCTCACGCCCTATGCCCATTGGCGGCGCCAGCATGCGCAGCATCACGGCACCTGGAACGACCTCGACCGCCGGGAGGGTCGCGGGAGCGACATCTACTCGACCTGCCTGACCGTCGCCGAGTACAGCGCTCTTGGCGCTTGGCAGCGGCGGTGGCACCGCCTGCTGAACCACCCCGCCATCGCGTTGCTTGTGTTGCCACCCATTGTCTTCTTCATTGTCTATCGGCTGCCGTTCGACACCCCTGCGGCATGGGTGAACGAGCGCCGCAATGTGCATATGACCAACCTCGCCATCCTCGTACTCTATGGCGGCCTCGGCTTTTTCCTGGGCTTCTGGCCCGTCGCCCTGGTGCTGCTGGCCGTCATGGTACCGGCGAGTATCGCCGGCGTGTGGCTGTTCTCGCTCCAGCATCGGTTCGACGGCGCATCCTGGGCCCGCCATGATGACTGGGACGCGGTGACGGCCGCCATCGAGGGCAGCTCGCTGCTTCGCCTGCCACGGCTGCTGCAGTGGTTCACGGGCAGCATCGGCTTCCACCACATCCACCACCTCGCACCCCGGGTGCCGAACTATCGCCTCGAGGAGTGCCATCTGGCGCACCCGGCATTCGCCTCCGTGCACGTGCTCACGCTGAAGGACGGCCTGCGGGCCTTCCGCTACGCCCTTTGGGATGAGGAGGCGGATCGAATGGTGACGTTCAAGGAGGCGGATGCCCGCCTTGCTGTGTTGTCGCCGGCGTCTGGCAGGTTAAGCCTCGATCCCCCGGACGCGCATGCGCGCGCCGCGACAGCCTCGTCGGCTCCCGCCGTGCACGGGGAGCACGGGTAAGCGCTCGCTTGCCGAATACCCGGAAAGCGACGCACGGAGCGCTTCCGGACAGCCGAGGCCGCATGGGACCTGCCCGGGAATCAGACCTGCGCAGCACCGTGAAGCGGCGCCGAAGGCTGGCTTGAAGTCCTATGTCCGCTTGTTGGGGCGCCTGCTAGATTCGGCATGAAATCAGAAAGCTGACCCCTATTCACAAAAGTAATCTTCTCGCCACATGGGGATCTTTGAAATTATCGGCAGCCGAAGACTAGGACTTTGTAGTTACGAGTTTAATGTCGTTCTGCAGAGCGGCGACGTTTTCGCGGCAGAGATTTTCCCCGTCGAAGAAAATGGATCACTGTGGGAATACATAATTATTTCGATTGAACCTGGAACGGATTTCATCACGCTCGGCTGCGTGACCTGGCTTCCCGCCAGCGGCGCCTTTGTCGGTCTGAGGGGGAGCACTCGCGTCATGAACGCCACTGACCGAAAGCGCTATGCCAAGGCACTGCCCGAGCACCTTCGAAGGCCCCAAGCGGACTGACTGAGCCCGTTCAACACGCCGGTGCCTAGCAACGCAGGATGATCTGGGCGGTGGCGCCGAGGTCGTCGAGCGACGCGTTGCGAAAAGCGGATTGCCTATCGAACCTCGTCATCCCCTCTCAATAGGAAGACCGTCCATGCCTCCATAGCGGCCAATGGCGGATGGGGTGTCAGCCCTCAAAAAGCCTGTAACAGACTGATATTGCTTAAACATTTCAGTGCGCCGGGGCGGTAAATACCCGGCCAAGTACCCGGTTGCCGAGCTGCCAACGGTGGCAGTCGACATCACCGCAAACGCCGAGCACCGCGCGGCGTGAACGGCGGCAGCGCCGCCTTCCTTCGAGAAGACGTCGAACCAGACCCGTCGGTTGGTCTCGGCCGCGCCGCACAGATGTGCCGGCGCGTCCGCTCTGATTCGATACAGCGAAACCCTCACGAAAAATAACTGTTGACGCATCGCAAATATTATGAAATAATAGCAGCGGCACTGCCGCGCCAAACACCACTTTTCGAGGAGGTTTTTATGAAGCAGAAGCCAGAGAAGCCGCCTGCTCTCGTTCCAGTGCTCGCTGTATTTGGTATCCTTAAGAAAGGCAAGAGCGCTGTGGGAGCGCGCTTTGCGATCGGAGAGATCCGCATCGCCCGATGGGTGAAAGAAAACTTGCACACATCGATTCTGATTGCCTCATCTGAAGCGGCCATCTCAGTGGTCACTCAGCTTCGTCCGTGGACACTGAAAGCTGACGGGATGCCTGCTCTCCATATCATCAGCACCACGCTCTGGGAGAGCCTTCGCGAAGCCGCGCAGAAGGAGGTGGTCGACGACACCCGGCTCGACCCGAGCGATGCCGGCGGCAAGGACACCATCACTCTGTCCAGAAAGCGCCAGCTACTCGAAGAGCTGTCTGGCTTGACCCGGGAAGGCGACGAGGTCCTCGCTCCCGACCTTGATAGCAACGGGTTTGTCGCGGGCTGGTGGCCAGCGACCCTGCTGCACATCGCGAGCGGTATCGCGACATTGTACTGGACCGATGAGCCCGAAGAGGGCCTGCGGCAACGTCGCCTCGACGAACTCGTCGCCTTCGTACGCACAGTGAAGCCCGCTTCCGAGGGGCCCAGCAGATGAGTCAGGCCGACCAAGCGGCGAGAATAAGGGAGCTGAACGATCAGCTGCGCATAAACGGAATCGGCGGAACCATTCTACTAACAGCGGGCGTCCAGGCACTCAGCGCGCGCCTCCGCGATGAAGTCCTCGCTCAGGTGCAGCAGTTTGCCGCCTTCGGTCGAGGGAATGATCCCCATGGAGAGCATGATTTTGCGATCATCGAGGTGTTGGGCGAGCGGGTGATCTTCAAAATCGATTACTATGACCGCTCCCTCACCGCGCATTCGATTGATCCGGCGGATCCGACGGTCACGCACCGGGTGCTCACGATCATGATGGCCGGAGAGTGCTAGCCTTTTCCGCGCCGAGATGATCCCGGCACACGGGCCTCTGCCGCACTTCCCTTCTTCTAAATCACGAGAGAACCGAACATGCCTGGTCGGCAAGCCAAGGTGCTGGATGAGGCGTGCCTGAAGCGCCTGCTGCGCTACGCTAGCTCGACGAGCTCTCCCGAGAGGGACGTCGCGATGGTGCTGCTATCTTTCAAAGCTGGCCTTCGGGCATCCGAAATCGCAAAGCTTGAGTGGAGCATGGTGCTCGACCCAAGAGGTCGTCTCTCGGACACCATCTCCGTCCGTGATGCGATCGCGAAGAAGCGTGGCGGGCGATATATCCCGATGCATGCCGACATTAGGATCGCGCTGCGTCGCCTCCAGGCGCTGGGGTCCGATGCTGGATCCGTCATTTGCTCTGCTCGCGGCGGCGCACTACGGGCAAACTCGGTGGTGAACTGGTTCGTGGCGGCATTCCGGGCTTTGGGTCTGGAAGGCTGCTCCTCCCATTCAGGCCGCCGCACATTCATTACTGCGGCCGCCCAGAATGCATGGCGCGTCGGCTGCAGCTTGCGCGATGTGCAGCGCTTAGCGGGACATCGATCGATCGAGACCACGCAGGGATACATGGAAGCAGACCCTCGCAGACAGAAACGCCTAATCAGCTCGATCTGACTTGCGCGAGGGCGCTCTGTCCACAAACGCAAAGCAGCCCAGAACCGCCGGAAAATCCGGGACGCCTGGGCTGTTGAAGCGGCGGATGCGGGGAGAGGCGAACTGAGCGCCGTTTCATTCACTGAGCCTGGGACATCGGGCCGAAACCGGCCGGACTCTAAGCCTCGCCGGCATTCGGCGTGCCCTTCCCCTGCCGGTTGCCTGGTCCGGTTCCCTCTGCGGGAATTGGAATGCCGACATACAAACCGGAGCCAACGCCCTTTTCGATCAGGCTAACAGACCAGGAGAGCGCGGACCTTGAGGTGTGGGCCGGCCGCCGCTCGCTGAGCGACTGCATCAGGGAGAAGCGGTTCGGCCAGGCCGCTCGGCAGGGTCACGTCCCAGCTCCGTCGGCTGGCGCTCGCGACCCCGCTCACGTCCTGGCGCAGCTCGGACGTTCGAACCTCGGCCAAAGCCTTCGCGATCTAGCCAAGGCGGCGAGACAACCGCCTGCACACCACGCCAGGTGCCAACGTCTCCCGCACAATCCGTAGCTTATCCTCGTCCCGCCACGGCCGCCGACGCCCGGCCCGAACACGAACCTCCACCGCAGCACCAGCATTGCCAGGACCACCACTCTTACGACCGTCGTATGAGCGGTCCTTAGCCTCAGTGGCAGGCGCCATCGTATCCGTCATGCTCACCACATCGGCGAGCATCGCCTATCAGAGCAAGGCGGGCGTCAGCTGACGCTTACGTTGAAATTTGCGCCGGCTAAACTGAGGCGGCTGCAGAAAAGGTCCCCGCCCCCACGACAGGCAGAGAACTCCGGCGCCACCGACGTTCCTACTCACCGAACAAGCCCCATTCGCGCTACAAAGAATATGCCGGCGAATATCGCCGATATAAGGACAAATGGCAAATTTGCATTTACCTGATAAAGAGCAGTCCCGAGTATGGGTCCGGTCATAAGGCCAATAACTTGCGCAGAATTCCACAATCCCGCTGCGCGCCCCTGAGATTCCTTGCCTGCTGAAAAAGTAACGAGGGCGGCCGCGCCCGGACCAACAAAACCCAGACCAGCTCCGAGTATAAGCAGGCACACAAGTTCGAGTGGAAAGAGAGCATTATGCGGCAGCGAGGACAGGAAGCCGCAGGCCGTGTACATGACACTACCAAGACAAGCCATCCACCCTCCAATTCGAATGAGCTCTAGCGGCTTCCTATCCACGATCTTAAATCCAATCAGGATCTGGCCAATGATCATCGTAACCGCAAGGGCCGCTAGCATAATTCCGGCCATGTGCGCCGCTTCCTCGTAAGGAAGCGCGAACTCGTCCTGAACGCGGAAGGCGATCATCTGCTGAAGTGTTCGAGTTCCTAGAATCGACAAAAAACCAACCAGCAACAGGGGCCAAATCCGCCACAGCAATCCTGCGTCGCCCCTCTTGGTCGCCTTCGCCCCTCGGTCAGATGCTCTCGCCCCGTCGGAGAGGAAAACGACGACGAGCAGGAAGGTCAAAAACGACAGTAAGGCGACACCAAGAAAGGGGGCGAGCGGGCTTAGCGCGGCGAGCCCCAAGGCGACCATTGGCCCGGCCGCCGCTCCCACACCGTGCGCGGCGCTGTTCATAGCGATAACCGCACCGCGCTTCTCATCCGTCGTCTTATCAGCCGTGTAGGCCTGCACTGCGGGAAACATACCGCTCCAACTGACATTTAGAAATAAGCGCGAAAAAACCAAACACAGGTAAACAGAAAAAACACTCATCAAACCAGACAAGCCAGCTCCAATAGCCACATAGAAAACCAAATTGACCAGCGCGCCGGCGAGCATTCCAAATGCCAAAAACGGCACTCTACCGAACCGCTCACTTAACCCGCCGAGGATCGGCGCGCCAATAATAAACCCTATTGTAGAGAAGGCACTTATAGCTCCAATCTGAATGTCTGATAAGCCGAGTGCGCGACCGTTAGATGGCAGAACCGCATATATGAAAGACTGACTCACGGACGTGACGAGCAGCACAAAGAGGATGATAATTTGCGGGCGCGGCACGATGAAACTCCATTGATTTCGTTGTGGAAACAATCGCGCACCTCGGGACTGTTCCAGCGTCAACGGCACCGGCGCGAACGGGAAATCACGTGCTGGCGAGTTTGAAACCTGCGGGCCTTACATTTGAGATCGCCACGCAATCGGACGATGTCGGCTCTAAGGAATAGCGTACCCATCACCTCGATTCCGCGATCCTAGATTTTACCGCCTCAACATCGATCCCGGCCAATTTCATCTTTCGCTCTGCACCACCACGCACATGCAAGAGAAGTTTCTGAAGAAACTCGTCGTGAGCACAACGGTCGTCCATTTTGGTGTAGACAAGTTCGTGCTCAATAGGTTCCCAGGTATTCAGATCGGCAAGATTGTGCTGCGCCTGCACCTCAAGATGATCGAGCGCCCGAACAAACTTTGCCTCTATCGTCTGCCCCTTCTCGAATTCAAGCCAAAGCTCCCTAACGAAAGCCCCCTCCGGATCCGGAAGCAGAGAAGAAATTCGGTCCATTGCCGCCAGCTCGAGTGCCGCCTTCCGAGTTTTCCGCTCGCTTTGCTCGAAAAACGGTATATCACCAACTTCAGCCTCAGCTATATCGTGCACGATTGCCATTGCCAGCACGCGCTCCAGTGCGACTGGCTCCTGCAGCCGTCGATACGTTAGCAGCGCCAATAGCGCAATAAACCAAGTATGCTCGGCGACACTTTCACGCCGCCCATCTGACAGCCAAGAGTGGCGAAGTTCGCGTTTGATGCGCTCCGCTATCGAGAGAAACCCTATTGCCTTTTCGGCGGCTGCAGCATCTGAATCCATCATCAATCTCCAAAGGGCTCAAAAACAACACGAGGAACCGAGCCAACTGCCGTCATTCACGGGAATGGCAACCGTTCGATGCCCACCGCGGCGTAAGAAAAACGATCTCAATTGCCGCTCGCAGGGTACTCTCCGCGCGCTTTAATCCTGACAGCCTCCCCATGGCGCCGCGCAGTCACACCGTTTAGTCCGGGGTAAACGCGGCAGCCGCGGCTAGATCTTCCAGGACTTTTAGGATTGCAGCTATCTGCGCCTCGGCCTCAGCGGGTTCAATCACGCACGTATTATAAAGGAGGAAGAGCGATCCCTCCCCATCTCTGGTCGGCCGGACTTGCAAGCATCGGCTATACTGAGCCCATGTACTCGTATTTTGGACGGCCCCGTCAATCCTAGTCAAGCTAATAGCATTACTATCAACCCATTTATTGCCTTCCGCAATCAACATACTAAATTCGCAATCTATTATCCCGTAGGGATGCGTATAGTAACATGGAAAATGCCTTTCGCACAATGGCCAGTACATCGCTTTACTCTCACCAGCGGCATTTACAACCTTATTTACGTCCAGCAAGTACGCTTCGAAAGCCACATTGTTAATTGCGCGGAAATCCAGGATAGATAAATCGATAAAGTTATCGACCAGGCCCGAGTCAGACAATCTCCCTCTTTCCGCTCTAACTGTTTTAACAAGAACATCTTTGCGTCCCATATCCCACTCCGACTGAAGGAATGCCGCCAGATAGGGAACGCTCGACCTTACGCCGATCCGCTTGGATATCTGCGACAGCTGGCGCCATAGCGTATCATCCAAGGGGCACCTCGCCCTCGCCGTTGGAGAGAATCCAATGTCCTTAATGTTTGTCCTGCTGGAAATGATAGGACTAAGGCTCTGTGCCAGAGTTTCCATGGGCCGTTCAGCGTTTGTAATCTGGTGACGCTCTTGCGCCACCATATCAGAGTGGCTTGCGCGCGTATCCTGAAGATAAAGTTGAGTTTTATTTACAATCGATTCGTAGATCAAGCAGAATTCCTTCAACACGATCCGAACACTGACGCCGTCCATAATAATATGGGACGCGCATACGATTAAAACCCATTCGGTTTCACCGCCCTCTAGCACAAAAAACCGTATAAGGTTTCTGCCCGGACGACTCTCTTCTGAGAGATGAGTTTGCGTTGTTATCATAGCTGCTGCAGCTTCCAGGCCTGCCGGACTAAATCCTTCCACAAATCGAATCTCTAGTGCATCTTCGTTTTGATCAAGTAGGGTAAACATATCGTCGCCGCAACTCGAAATCTGCGCTCTAAGCAATTCGTGTCTGTCTGTCAGGCGCCTTATCGATTCACGAACGGCGCTACGCCGGTAGCGAGCTTGCACCAAAAAAGCTAAGGACATATTGTTGATGCGCGATAACGCATGCTCTCGGAATAAGCGAGTATACCTACGCTGGTTGGCGTTCATCGGAAGGCTTTTGCTTCCTCGGCGCATGGACGGGTTTCCTTCCCTATACGATGTTTCTGCATCGGGAAATGCCGTGCATAATAAAGCTTTGCACCTCGATAACGCGTTGGCCTTGCTTTTCGAGCGCTTGACGATTAATGTGAGTGGCCGTCGATTTCGTTCCGAAGGCTGCCAAACGATATCCTTCGCTAATCCCTCCAGGCGGACTGGTCAAATCTCGAGGCTAGTCCGGACGTGTTGTTACGCCGCCTCTGATCGGCATCACAGTTCGGACAAATCAAACGGCCGGTTGTACAGGTAGGAGTGCCTGATCGCCTCGACTTTCTGCATAATCCTCAAGGCCTCTTCAAAAGGCCGCAGTGATAACCCATCCCTTGGCGTTGCTTTCCTCGTAATGATGTCAAAAAATTCCTGCGCGGGGTCAATCTCCTGGGGGTCCCTAGTCAGAATATCATCGCCCATCGCCACGAAATCCTCACCGGCTTCGGCAAAGAACGCTCTATGATTTCCGAAATGATATCTAAAAGTCCCGAGACTACCGTATACCGTCAGAAGATCATGGTTATTCTTTAATCTGGATATGCCGCCATGGTACTCTACGGCGATGGCACCATTCGCCAGCACACCAGATATCATTAATATTTGTGGCGCAACGTCGCTTCTTCGCAAGCCGGCATCATATTTTTGATCGCCAAGAGGCGCCGCTCCTACCGCATACAATGATTCATACGGCGAGAGCCACGCGTTTAAAGTATCGGCGTACTCCCAAATGTTAAGAGCGTTCCCCCCGATATATTTCACCAGCTCGAATGGCCTAAAAGAGCCGCCGTGGACGTTCGCAGGAGAAGTTTGTATCACGTCCATCACAGTTATACGCCCCAGCCTACCAGAGCGCAAAAACTTCTGGATGGCCCGATCGTAAGGTCCCCTCATCATCGGCTTAGCGACACACGACACTGCGCCCGGCCTAGCGGCGGCGGTCGCCATGTCCCTTGCGTCGGAGAGTGACGAAGCAAAGGCTCCGTAGCAAAGGACGTGGATTCCCGCATTGAGAGAACGCACCACGTCAATTGTTCGCCCCGTAGGAAAATCGAAAAATACTATAGCCGTGATATCGCTGGATGCCGTCATCTCCGCCACGGAGGGATATTCTTTTAAGCCACTTAACCGCACATCATAAAAGTCGGACGGGCAGGAGGGCCGTCGCACCCATCCACAAAGCAAATTTGAGGATAGAAACGCGGATTGCCTATAAGCATTTGCATACAGGTCGGTATCGCCTATCACGATCCCAAATTTTACGCTCATTGGCCGACCTCCGGTTTCATGGATTCATTTGATCTTCATTCAGAAGATCCAGAATCGGTTTTTCTTCAACGCTCCACCATATTGGCGATCTTATGCCAACCCGCCTGAGCTGGATTCTCATCCACCGGTAGATTTCCAACCGGTCGTCCTTCCTGATTGTTCCGTTCTTGCGGTCAGGCCGGTACTGAATCCATTCCCCGGCAGCGATCTCCTCGGCATATTGCTTAGCGAAAATCTTGGTATCGGATAATGGGCCGCTCCATCTCAGGCATCCGACGCTGACATGATCTATCGGCGCGATATCGACGCTTCCAACAATCGCCTCAAGTAACTCCGCATAAAGGATCTTCCAATCGCTCTCGATCAGAATAGGTTCAAATTTGAATGCCAATCTGTATCCCAGTTTCTGCACTTCCCGGGCTGCCTCGAGCCTCTCCTGGAGAGAGGCTGTGCCGGGTTCGTGCCGTTTTATATATTGCTGAGGGGCAAGGGAAAAGGCGACCGTGGTTAGGCCGCCATGGTCGCAATCAACCAGCGACTGCACGCAGTTGCTTTTAGTCCGGAGTTCCAGTTGCGCGACCCGCCTTCGCCCAATGTGCCGAATGAGCTCTGCCGCAATGGGGAAGAGATCCGCATCTCCAAGGCTGTCTGCTAACTCGCCAGTACAGAACAACAAGGGTTGATGATCCGCAGTGGCAATTTCTCTATCAATCGAACTTAGAAGATCTTGAAGGTCTACATGGAAGCGAAGAGGCCGTAGGCCCACCTCCATTCCCCGGAGGTAGCAATACGCGCACGCAGATTGACAACCCATAATGGGATGCAAATGCCTTTCACCTGGCCGGCTGGCCAGGGAGCCGTAATCGGCCTTTGTCACCCAGCCTTTCGAGGGCGTACGGAGGACGAGTAGCGTTCCAGGCCGCTGCGCGGCCTCGTGCGCGAGGGCAGCGCTGTCGGAAGGCAATTCAGTTACCGGCAAGGATGCGCCTCTAAAAGCTGCCATTTGTCTCGACCCTAGCTCCGTGGCGAGAGCTGGCTCAGAGATCAATAGCCTGCGGAAGCGATCGAGGCCTGAAGCCATAACGGCGCTCCTTAGTTGTGTTCCACGCGGGGCTAATCCAGCCTCTTCCGATCCCACGATTCCATGGCCCTAACGGCTAGCCCGAGCTCAGCCAACGGGCCATCGTCATAGATCGATGAGGAGCATTGCAGGCGCCCCAGCTCGGCAATTTCCTCTTCGGTGTAGGGAGCCTCCGCACTGCGGAGTCCGGCTTCCAATGAGGCACGATCGTAGGTCGCCGCGACCGGTGACGTATTGCCGCCTCCTCCGCTATCAGTAGAGAGGAGGTTGAATAATGCCCCGACATTAAAGCCCTCCCGAGGGGGCGCAGATTCGTCGAACGGCGCGTCGCCGATCACTCCTCGCTCTGCTGCAAGCCGGCGCTGTTCGGAAGCCCCCGCCTGCCGTGTGAGGTAGTGGTTCGCGGTGGCCGCAGACCACCTATCGAAATCGAATGGCGTCCCAGGAGCCATAGCGATGGGCTCGCGTATCTTCCTCGCGGCCATCAGGGACTTGGTTTGGGAAATGCTGCTCGTGAGTCGTCTCTCCTTCATGAAGCTCATCTCCCAAGAAGAGAACTCGAAGGAGAAAGTCTCGTAACGACCGAAACTCTCGCGCAGGTCCAGCAGAGCTAAGCCGAGCGCCTCCTGGCCGCGGAGAGCTGCGCTGTCGTAGCCGACAGGCTTATGCGACGCGCCGATCGTTGACACTGATATCCCGCCACGTTTGAGCAGCGTGGAGACTTGGCCCCAAAACATGACCTCGAAGGAGCCATCTCCCGTCGGGAACGGATCGCTGACAACGACATCGATTTCCCCAGCGAGCTTCAGCGCAGCTTTGGAGAGATCAGCGTGCTCAGCCAGCAGCGAAGCGCCCAGTATCTCTGCCGTATCTTGAGCCTTCGAGAGCACTGCGGCATCAATATCGTACACATAGACCTGCCAATCGGGCAGAGATGCGGCGACCAGAGGACTTACTAGATCGTCATCGCCGAGGAATGCGATTTTCCCTCGTAGACCACGGCACCATTTTACAATATATGCAGCTCTCTCGACGGCTGAGTCCGGGTTGAGCCTGCGCTGGCTCCAAAGGAGGGAAGGATCTTCTCGATCTTTCGCAAGGCCCTGATAACGCTCCGCCACATTAGCGTCAACCGCAGAGCGATCGAACTTTTCCCTTGGTGGTCGCCTCGCGGTCCTATTACCAGGGTTGTTGAGCCTCACCGTACCGTCATCCGCCGAAAGTTGCTTCGATAGTTCCAGCGCTCGAATTCCGAGAAGAACACTTCGCACCGGTCGCCGGGATGCACAAACAAGTCCATCCAAATTTGTGCATTCCTGGTCTTCCAAGACCGAAAGTATGTCCTTCTTCATCTCTCTGAAGAATGGATGCGCGGCATATAGCCAATTTATAAGTTTCATGGCTTCCTCCTATTTATGTAAGTCGCTTGGCAGCGCGATTTTTTGGAGATCAATTCCCGGTCTCCTCCTGACGTTCTCCGCAACTGGTTCGTATAGTGAGCGGCGGTGGATCTCCGCATAACGAGGTTCCTTGGAACCAAGAGCCTGAGCAAGCGCGGCCAAGGCGGGCCAGGAATCCAGTTCACCGCAGGTATATAGATCGACAGCTGCATATCTTGCCGACGGCCAGGTGTGGATCGATAGATGCGACTCGGCTATTAGGACAATGCCGCTAATGCCTTCTGGCGAGAAGGCGTGGAAATGACTCGCGACGATCGTAGCTTCTGCTAGTCGTGCCGCTCTAAGGAGGAGATCCTCTACGGTATCCCGACTTCGCAGAATTTCTGGGGAGCATTTGTCGAAATCGCACAGAATGTGACTCCCATTGGTCCTCACAATCTTCGGCTCAATCTTTTCTCTTCCATCTCCGCTACGAAACATCTCTTATGTCTCCAAAATTTAGAATCTGCTTCAAACACATTGTCGCGTAAGTACCAGATGGGAGGAAGAATGATACTGAAATTTTATAAAATCCAACATGAACTTCATCTTCTTCTATTTGGTCGAAATGTATCTGAGTTTGTATGGCCGTTGGACGCTCACTTATAGCCATGTCTCCGTAATATTTTTTCATCGGCATAGACTTCATCGAGGCCATCATACCAGACACACATGCCGACTTTTTCGAGAAGGTATATTCTATTCCTTCGTAGTTTTTCTCTATGAATTCATGTGCGGATTTCCTTACTTCTTTTGCAAGCCTGCTGTTCCATTCGAAAGACGCAAATGAGCTCTTGTAAAATGAAATTATCCTGGGCTCAAGGCATTCAAAGAACTTCTCTGCGTCGTTCATTTGGGCCTCCACGGCGATTTTGCCTTCCGGAGTACCGGACTCGCGTACTAAGACTAAGGCTCTCCTGAAATCCCCGTTCAGTATGGCTTCGCCTATACGGTGCGTGTTTTTTCTGTTGTTTGGTATCCCGAATCTTTGAGTATCGTAATAATTGAGGAAAGATATCAACATTTTCCCACGACCAGGCAGTGTATCGGCGAATTTTTGACTGATCTTTCTGATAGTTATCCTGAATCCATTTCCATTCAATTTTCCAATTTCTATTTTATTGCTCCCATATCCCAATAGGTATATTCTTACGAATTTTCCGGCTGACGTGCGATTTGTTGAGTTAAATAATGTTGCGGACTTTTGAGTTATACGGGCAGCTATGCACACTGTCTGTTCGGTTATACCATCCTCGTCTTTCAAACCTGCATAGGTAACCGATTCCGTTGGTAGACAGAAAAATCTGGAGAGGAGTCCCATGAGCTCAAACGTGGTGTATCCGGATTTCTGCGCACGGAGATAAGTGAATGGAGCTTCATCTCCGGTGTCATAATGTCCTGCCGCGGGGAACGTGAATTCCGGAAGGACAAGATTCTCGACTACCAGGAAATCAGACGGTGAATATTTTACGATGGGCTCATCCATGTTCTGAACTCCCTCGCTTTTTTTGCTGCCTTCAGGCAGGCATTTTGATGACATCAGGCCCAAGTGCGACGCCCATTGCACCCGAGGCCCGAACTACCTTCCGACGCCGAGATTCCGTGCTACGCCGACGCTTCGCCAGCACAAACACAGGTTTAGCGCGAGCGTTATCGAACGCTCGAAGCTCAAGTCCTGTATCAAAAGCGCGGTTTAGCCCGGCGAAATCCGTAGCTATAACCTCAGTCTCATCCATCCACGATGGGTTTTCACCATCCACGTGATTACGAACAACTATTAGCCGCTCATATCCACCGGAAAGCCTGACAAACTTCCGTCCGGTCATTCCATATGCTAGGAAATTTCGGAGGCTATGGAAGTTTTCGGGTGAAACGCGCGCGGCTGTTATGAGCCGGCCCCGAAGTATCGCCTTCGCCGCACGCGCTTTCGTAAGAACATCCTGTAGACCATTTCCTCTATATTTTGGTAATACCGCAACACCTTCGAATTCCGCGACAAGCTGTGCTTCGTATTGGTCAAAGCCCAAAATGATCCCGAGATTTTCCGTGCCGGATTCCGGAAAGCGAACGGCTGAATACGCTACTAGGGCTTTTCCGTCGAATATGCCGAAGCACGAGGAGTCGTCTCCGATCAGGCTCCTAATCGACTCGACTCCGCGTGCTCGAAATAGACTTGGAGACGGAAGTGCCTCAACAATTTTCTGATGAACGTTTATCAGTGAATCTAGGTCATGAATATCGAGTTCTCGAATTGAGAGTTCATTGTCCTCGATACACGCGTTATGATCGCTTGCATACATGGGTCCCTCCCATATCTGTAACTAGTCATTTATTATTTTTTCTGTTTGCCGAGCACGTTAAAGATTAATGGCACCATTGATGCGACACCTTGTGTACGACGCACACACGGATCTGTAATCGCATCTAATTGATCTATCTATGCCCACGAGCAGAGGCTCTGTGGTTCAGACCTTAATGTGTACGGCGTGAAGTCGTCCGCACAGCGTAGCGCCGGGGGCGGCGAAACGCCGCACTGGCTATTTGAGATCAGCCACCCCGCAAGGCTATCAGGCGAGCCTGATGCATTCGGGAAACGCGGTGCCTCGGTATATATCCATGAGCGCTTGGCTAGGCACTAACATTGCCGTGACCATCGATTCGTATACTGTATGCAAGAGCTAGATTCTTGAGGCTATTTGCCAATTCGTCCGAGAATTTCATTGATACTCAATATGATCAGGCTCCGCGAGGTTCCATCAGCGGCCGTGAGCGTGCTGCGGACCGATGTCTATGCGGTTTCGGTGAGTTTCACCGGACCTCCGGAGCAATCGAGGGACGAGGAGTTTCATTGTCCAAACTGCTGCACAGACTTCGCGATGGAAGGAGTACGTGACCTGGGCTGATCGAGCGCTCGGCCGGGCGGAGGGGAGAAGGGCAGGCTGAACGGCCGGCTCTCGACAGGCAACTCAGGTACATTCACCCGACATCATTACACACCAGCTAGGGTCCGGACTCACAACCAGTAGCTGACGGTTGCAGCGACGTAGACGGCGCTAAGGAAGTTGGTGGCGAGCTTGTCGTAGCGAGTGGCGATGCGGCGAAAGTCCTTGAGGCGGCAGAACATGCGCTCGATGGCGTTGCGGCCGCGGTAGAGCACCGGGCTGAAGCAGTGCTTCCAGCGCCTCGTGCGCTTGGGCGGGATGTTCGGCACCGCGCCCTGCTGCTCGATCTGCTGGCGGATGGCGTTGGTGTCGTAGGCACGATCGGCCATGACCAGGGTCGATGGCGCAAGCCGCTGTAGCAGCGCTTCGGCTGTGCGGCAGTCGGCGGCCTGTCCGCCGGTCAGCACGAAGGCGAGCGGCCGGCCTTAGCCATCGCTCAGGGCGTGGATCTTGGTGGTGCGTCCGCCGCGGCTGATGCCGAGCGCCTGGGCGCGACCGCCCCTTTTCCACCCGTCGCGCAGCGGTGCGCCTTCACATGGGTGCTGTCGAGCAGGACCTCCGCCGGAGGGCCGCCGACCGCAGCCAACGCCTCGAAGATCTCGCGCCAGACGCCTTTCGCCGACCAGCGCACGAACCGGTTGTAGAGCGTTTTGCGCGGCCCATACGCCGCCGGCACGTCGATCCAGCGACCGCCCGACTGCAATGCCACCACGATACCGCTGATCACCCGACGGTCATCCACCCGCGGCACGCCACGCGGCTTGTTCGGCAGCAGCGGCCGCAGCCGATCCCATTGCGCGTCGCTCAGCCAGAAGCTCTCCGCCATCGACCGTTTCCCCTCAACGGGAACGGTGAATCACAGCACGCCGCGGCGCGCCAAACGCTTTATGGGTCCGGACCCTAGGCGGAAGCCATAGCGGAAGTCGCCGCTCGCTGCGCATGGCTGTGCCGATAACACGAACCGCTTGTCTCCCTTCAGCACCTCAAGCCAGGACGCGATACGTGCCGTGATATTCTCGCACCTCCTGCGCCCTACCGAGGTCTGCGCAGAGGAACGCGGCGCCGAGCTCCGCGACGAGTTCTCCCATCGCGTAGCCTTCATCGCCCAGCGCTTGCGCCCGAAGTTGCGATCGAGCCGAGGCGGGTGAAGCGTCCACAAGCGGCCCGCCGGCGCCGCACACGAGGGGAGGCTTGTCGTGAAGTTCCAGGAATATCGAACGAGATCTGTGCGCTTCTTATGCCAGAGCAATTCCTTTAGTGCGGCGTTTAAAATCTGCATGCACTTATGCTATGCAGCAGCTGCTGCATTTCTGCTTGCGGCAGAAGCATCTCTAGCCTCCGCCGCGGGAATCGGCCCCATCATCATTTCATAATGCTTGATATGCCCGGTCTGGACGAATATATCACGAAACACGGCGAGGTATCGCTCGACAAGGCCGTCATCAGCCGAAACAAAAATGTCGTCGTGGTGACTATGCGATCCGTCGTTTACCCACGAAAACAACGAGGCGCAAATCGTCTTATCACGACCGGTGAATTTCGCGATGATATCGTCCTTATCGAGATTACCGAGGATCTTGAAATAGTTTTCGACGATTCTGCGAAGTGTATTCTGGATTGTGACTTTAGACCGATTTGGATCGCGCACCTCAGCCCACAAAAGCTCATAAGACGTTTTAATCGGATTATGGCCATAACCAATAATCTTGGAATGCTTGCCGAGCTTTCGAATGATCCAGAACGTCTCATGCGCGCGGCATACATCTTGCCGCTTCGGATCGAATGTCACCTCCTTGTGGAAGTAGACGTTATGGGTGAGCACGAAGACCTGCTTTACGCTTCCCGCCCCCAGGCAGGCCTCGTCCAAAACCCGCTTAATCAGCGCACTGACGATAAACAGAACGTCGCTATCGAGGCTCGACACAGGGTCGTCGAATACCACGACCCGATCTGTCGCCACACCGGAGGCGCTAATGCTTCCGCGGACCAGATGGTAGAAGTAAAGAAATGTGATGAATCCTCGCTCGCCTTCGCTGAGAGTGCGGATTGCGTCGGAGCCGTCGAGGCGGACGACCTTATAGTCTCCGTCATTCTCGCCGGCTGTCGCCAACTTAAAATTCATGAAGCCAAAGGAGCTGAGCGTCGCATTGATCTCCGTTACCGTAGGCAGAACGCTGGTAACGCTCCGCTCGAGCATGCTCAGCTCAGACCTGGCGGCGGCAAGTTCACCTTCCTTCGCGGTGCGTGAACCATTCATCCCGTTGATCGCGCGTTCGGAGGCAGTTTTCGTAGCGGTGTAGGCGACAATGTCGGCTGCGCCGTCATGCAGCAAGCGTTTCCAGATTTCTGATGTGAGAGTTGTCCTCTCGGTCGCGAGGTTGGTAACCATGCGGTTATGCTCGTCAACGGCCGCGTTCGCAGACGTTATTGTGCCAGTAATCTCCGCCTCAATTTCTCCGAGTGAATCGAGCGTGATGGGGGCGCTTGGCTCCTTCGACTTTTGGTCGAGGAGACGTTTGTTAAGGGTTACACGGTCCTCAAATCGCTCCAGCTCGAGCTTCATTTTCTCGCCGTCCAATGACGGATGAGCAGATGAGACTAGCTCTCCAAGCCGCTTAATCGCCGCTGATGCAAACGTGTCGTAAGCTTCATCGACGCGCTTTAATTCTGCCATGTCGGCGAGATAAGCCTCATCGAAATAGGCATTCAGCTCCTGCTCAAGTGAGTGGGGCGTCGGCTGCTGGCAGAAGGGGCAAGGCGATCCCGGTTCACCCAGGAAGTCCAATCCTCGCTTTACCCAATCACTGTTACCAAGGCGCTTTATAAGAGCAGCGATATCCAGATCCTGCTTTCCGATGACGCGTTTAGCGAGAATTCCTTCACCCTCGAGATCCCGAAGGTCCTTCAAGGAGATCGTTGGCACGCGAGGCAACGGCTCGATCCCGCGGCGATAGACCGTTCCTGCTCTCGCCTTCAAGACATCAAGCGGATGAAGCGCAGCCGTGTTTCCGGCATTTTCCGTCAGCATCTTTTCGGCGAAGCGGCTTTTCTGGTTGCGATAACCTTCGAACGCGGCAGAAAAATAGGTATCGTGCGTTGTCTTATGGCGCCAGCACTTTTCGTCGAACTCATCACGGGCCTTTTTGAGCTCGCCAACCTTACCGCCTTTACCATCGGCGCCTTCAATGTTAAGCGTCAACCTAGAGATTTCTCGCTCCAGGTCATCCACCTTCTTTTTCGTGGCGTCAATCTTAGCGCGCGTTTCTGCGTTTTCCTCGCCCAACGTGAAGATACCCGGCGCCGTCGCCTCGGCGAAATTCTTTGCCACGAAGTCTGAATTATAAACGCGGCTATCCAATCGCCTGCCGTTCTGCCAACTGAGATTGCATTTTGGATGGCCCGCCGGATCGGCGACTACGCGAGAGATCGTCGTCTTTCCAGAACCATTGGCTCCGAAAACGAAGTTTAGCGCCTTGAGAGAGCTCAGGCGCTCGCCGGCTTCTGGATAGCTTCCCTCCCCGGCAATGACGATCTCGTCAAGCATGTCCGCCCCAATGAGGTTATATTCGTTATAGGCACGTAACTTACGGCAGGATCTTGGAAGCCGCAATCGCGAACGCGGGAGGATCTACTGCTTCAGTACGTTCTTACCGGCCGAATGCCGGGGGGATGCAACGGGGGCGCGCAGCAGGCCCCCTTGCCGATGCACTGAAGGTCACCGCTCTACCGTGCTCCTTTTCCCTTACTTTTGTCACCGCGGCTCGGTAAACGTGGCCCGCGTCAGTCCGAAGGGTTTACGTGCTTTTCCCCCAGGTGGCTTAGATCGCTGTCCGCCAAATCGGCGATCGCTTTCAGGGACACAGTTCATGGCAGACAAAGGTAGCATCAATCTTGACGGAATGACCGTCCCAGAGCTCGAGGAGCTGATTGCCGCGGCCCGAGGTAAGATCGGGGAAATCCAGGCTGAAGCTCGGGTCACGATGCGCGCAAAACTGGAAGAGATGGCCGCAAGCGCTGGCCTCACTCTAGAGGAGATTGTGGGCGCCGGTGCCGCGGCGAGGTCGAGCCGAAAGCCGCCGCAGAAGCCCATCGGAAAATCAGTTCCTGTGAAATACCGCAGTCCGAACGGCGACACATGGAGCGGGCGCGGTCGTCCTCCGCGCTGGCTGGCGGTGCTGGAGGCTGAGGGAAAGAACCGCGAGGATTATCGCGTCTAGGACCGCTTGGGTGCGGCATTAGAGGCCGCCGCGCGACGGGCCTGATCGTGCACGCCCGCCCGCCAATCTATCGCGGCTTGTAGCGGGTCAGTCCTGACCGCCCACACTCCCGATCTCGCGCATTACGAGACGCCCGCCCGTTGGCAGAGCATCAAGCGCCAGGCAGAGGCCTTTGCCGTCCTGACTGGGCCAAGCCGCCTTCCGGTGGCCGCCGATCATGGCCGGCGCCACGCTGCCTATCTCGCGCGCCCGCCGCGCCAGCATAATGGCGGCCGACGCACTCACCCAAAGCGCCGCGCCGGTCCCCGGCCGAACTGCCCGCCTCAACGCCCGAACCACCGACGCCGCAGGTCCGGTGACACCAGTGCTGTCATGGTTATGTCGTCCCTCATCCAGCAGCGTCGAACCAGAACCCGCAGTCCGTGGAACCTCTAAATGCTCTAGCCTGCTAAGGGATATTAGGAGGCTGGGGCCTATTGAGTTATTCGCCCTGTAGACACCATCACCGTCTGAGTTGACGCTCGACGCTCTGAAAATCGGACCTACGTAACCTTCAATATAAATGTCCGCTTCCGCAATCTGCCTCGACGGCTGCCGGGCAGCTGTCGGCCGCATGCTGCTGTTGGTGAATAGGCGCGCCGCATCGATGAGCCAGTCAAAGCACGATGCGGTTCGCATCGAGATGGCGAAATGCCTTGGACCGGCAGGTGAGCAGCAGCACCTGCATGCGCTCCGATGCCTCCAGGACGATATCTGTCATCGCCTCTAGGCGGACGTCGTCGGAATAAACGAGCGGATCGTCGAGAATGAGCGACACGGGCGCGCCATCCTCCAGCAGCAAATCAGCGAACGCCAGACGTGTCAGAATAGCGAGTTGCTCTTGCGTGCCGCGGCTCAGCCCGCCGCATGCCTCGTCTGTGCCCGCCCGCCCAATCGACGTCAGGCCGAGCTCGTCATCGAAGGTCAGCGCGCAACCTGGCAGCAACCGCTCCACATACCGCGCTGCACGCTTGCTCACCGGTGCAAGAAAGGTGCGCGAGGCCTGCGCGGCCGCGTCGTTGAGTGCGCCGCGCAGCATTCCCAGGACGTCAGCCTCACGCCGGAGCCGCTCGTGAGCATCTCGCGCTGCTGCCTCCTCTTCGATCGCCTCTTTAGCCACACCGGCCGGACCAATCGCTCCCTCCCGTGAAACCGTGGCCTCCAGCGAGCCAATCTGCCGGACGAGCTCCAGGCGCTCCTCCGCGGCCTTATCAGCTGCACG
The DNA here is from genome assembly GCF_018129085.1 of Plastoroseomonas hellenica. GTDB lineage: Bacteria > Pseudomonadota > Alphaproteobacteria > Acetobacterales > Acetobacteraceae > Plastoroseomonas > Plastoroseomonas hellenica. The sequence goes on along the minus strand of NZ_JAAGBB010000006.1, from coordinate 40,101 downwards.
CTTTAAATTGGTGAGCCGCCTCTGAATTGCCTCGACCTGGAGGTTCTTTGCGGCATCCCGTGCAGCTCCGAGCGCTTCGAATTTCTTCGTCCGACTACTCTGGGCCTCGGCCAAGACCTCTTCGAGCTTCGCCTTCTCCCCCGCCGACCGCACCGCCCGCAGATTGAAGACGGCAGTCTGCTCTTCCTTGACTGACGATGCGTGGTCGGCCGCAGCTGCTGCGAGCTTTGCCTCGGCTTTCGACAGTGCGCCACGGCTCTCGTCCTGCCGCCCCATTGCGGCGGCCTCCTCAGCGCGTGCCGAGCTGACGCCAGCTTCAAGGGCGCCGATATCGTCATCTGGCATCAGGGGGACGGCGTCGTCATCCGCCAAGGCCGCCGTGAACGCCCTGAGCGCCTCAGCGCCCGGCGCGAGTCCAATGGTCGGATCTCCAGGGCACGCCGCGGCGATTTGGCGGCGCACCGCCTGCAACTGTCGCGCCGCCGCTCGCGCGCGCTCCGAGCGTGTCAGCGCCTGAGCATGCGATGAGACCGCAAGCTCGCGAAGTTTGGCCGCGAGTTGCGTCTCGGCCGCCGCTAGTTCCGCTTCAATCGATCGACCCACGCCTGCCGGCGGCCGTACCACAAAACTACCGGCGTCGCCGATGGCGAAGCGGGTGACCGATAGTGCATCAAAGCGACGCACTTCGCTAAGTTCGCCGTCAACGCGAAGGGAGACACCGTCCGCAAGCTCAACATCGATCCTGACCGCACCGGCCTCAAACCGAGCGCGAGCCTCAACCACCGCTTTTTCGCGTGCAGCCAGGCCGTCCAGATCGCCCTGCTGAATTTGGCCATCGGCCTCGATACGAAGCTCCCTCTCCTGCTTCTCGAGCTCGGTTAGGGCTGTGCGCGAGTCACGCGCACGACACGTGCTGATGGAGCGAGCGAATGCTGTTGCACGTGCTCTGGCCGCAGCAACTGCCACCTCCCGCGTCTCGCGATCCGCGCTTCTGGCGTCCAGCGCGGCACGCAACGTGCGCTCCTCCTTGGACGCGCCATCGGCAGCTGCCTTTGCAGACTCGTACGCCGCCCGCTTCTCTCGTTCTTGCTCAGCGGCCGCCGCGGCTCGGCTTTCAGCCTGCTGGAGGGCCTCTACGCGCCCAGCAGCGGCCTTCTCGATTTCGACCGCACGCCCATGCTCCGCTTCGGCGATAGAGAGCCGAAGCTGAACCGCTTGCCCGGCCTTAACGTCCTCTTCCAGCTTGCGACGCAGCTCAGCTGCCTCCGGATCTGCGAGATCGCGCTCGATGATTCGCAGGCGCGCCCTCGCCTGCTCCAACTCCGTCAGAGAGTGCTCATAGCCGCGGAGGGTCGTCTCTGCGGCCTGGCGGGCATCGCTTGCCGCCGCGAGGCGGGCTTCCGCCGCAGCAAGCTCGCCTCTCGATTGCCCGGTCCTCGCGGTGCGAAGATTGGCGTACGAAGTCTCGACGGAGTTTCTTATCGCGTCGAAGCGCTTGCCGCCCGTCACTGCGCCGACCTCGGCCTCAAGGATGGACCTGACGCTATCGCGAACGATGCGGTTGGGCGTTTCAACAGCAAGTGCCGACGCCTGTTCGACCCAAAGCATGCCCAGGGGCCCGCGCGTTTCAGGGTCGGTGCCGCGGTTGTTGCCGCGCTCAAACCCAAGCAGCTCCTGCAGGGCTTCTTCGGCCGCTTCGCTTTCGCGGCGACCATCCGGCCCCGTAAGCCGGACAAACGGCGCGCGCAGAAACTGCTTCTGCAGCATCCAGCTCTTGCCGCCAGCTGCAAACTCGACCGCAATGCGCGGCGCCACATCGTCCCCATGCGGCATGAACGAACGGACCAGCTCATGCTTTGCGGAATACCGGATGAAGAAGGCGGCGCGCAGTGCTTCAAGCAGGGTCGACTTACCCCGCTCATTAGGCTCTACGATGACGTTCAAGCCTGGCGAGAAGTCGGAGAGCTTCAGAGGATCACGGAACTTTCGGAAGTTTGCGACCTCAAGGGAATTCAGAATCACTGCGCCGCTCCCCGATCGAACCGCAGCGCCTCGACATAGAGACGCTCCAAAGCTGCGGCGGCCATCTCGCCGTCAGGGCCTCCCGCCCCTGCACGCTCGCGCAGCACCGCTGCTGCACCTGCCAGGGCGCCCTGCACATCGATCTCGGCGAGTTCCTCTGCCGTTGGCCGTGCGATCAGCCCAGCGGCATCCACTTCCAGGTGACGGACGGCAAGGGAAAGCTGTTCTTCCAGGGATGCAGTGATGCCCACACGGTTGGCAAGGCTGACCGTGCCCGAAAGCTTCAGCGCTAACAGGACATCGGCGAGCGCCCCCTCCCCGCGCAGCGCCTCGATAGCTGCCGCCAGATCATCTGCCTCGACGAAGTCCCAGCGTCTCTCCAGCCATCGGTACCGACCTGTAGATCGGCGGGTCAGCACGGGCGAATCGGTGGTGCGGACAATCGCCTCTATGCAAGCGCCGGCGTCCTCACGTCCGAAGCGATCGATCTCCGGCGTCCCGCTGTAGGCGGTGCGATCCCCGACAGCCAGAAAGCCGTGCCAGTCTCCGAGGGCGAGATAATCTAGACCGGCTGTGCGTGCGCGGTCCGGTGGAATCTGATTCGGGCTCTCGCCACTGGCGCCAAAGTCGGTAATGGAGCCATGGGCAAGCCCGATGCGGAGAGCACCTGGCGGCGTCGCCATGCCGACCATTAGCGCCGTCGGATCTTCACGCGTTCTCCGATGCTCGAGAGGGGCCGGTAGCAACCATGCGCCTTCATCGAGCTCCATAGGTTCTGAACGATCGATGACGCGGACGTTCGGCGGTGCGAGGCCGCGCACCCGGCTCCATAGTCCGCCCGCTCGCAAGTGGTCGTGGTTGCCCGGCATCAGCCACCAGGTCACCGGCGCGTGCCCCATCCGCGACATTGCCTGCACGACAACGCGGTTGCCTGGTTCGACATTATCGAAGACATCGCCCGCGACTAGGACCTGGCCAGCGCCAGTGTCGCGCGCCGCGGAAGCGATCCGGTCGATCGCGTCGAGACGAGCTTCGGATAGCGCTGACCGGACTTCCTGCGGAAATCGGCCGTATGGCTTCCCAAGTTGCCAGTCAGCCGTGTGGATGATCTTGATGGTCGCCATCTCGCCCTCTGGCGTCTTGCACGCGTTTGCAATGGTGGTGCGTACAGGGGCGGAGAACCACCTGTGTTTCGGTGACCGCCCGCTGTACCAAACGGCCCGCCTCTCCCGCGAGGAGATTGGATATTCCTGAGCCGGGTGCGTTGCCCATGGGCGCGAACTGGCGCCGATGCGGCTACTATATCATTGGTTGAAAGTCACTTGGACCAGCCAGATCCGCGCCTCCGTATTCGGATAGAACATCCGGTACTGGATTGGGGTGTTTCCGGAGTTGAGGTAAGCTGTCGCGTTGCAGGTACGCTCGGGAAGGCCAGCATCGAAGCGAACTTCCCTCGTGTTCGCCCAGTCGAGCATGCGCAACGTATCTATATTCGCATTGGCGTTCGTCGCAATCGCGTTGGCCACAGCGGCTTTCGCGCTCCGGTCGTCGCACATTGGGACCGTCCGGCTGGCGGTTGATGCATTTGGCGCATTAGCAGGCGCCGAGAGTCGCTGCTCTCGAAAGCGGTTTCCCGAGCTGATCGCATTCAGAGCGGTAACCAAGGCCAGCAGCCCTCCGACGAAGAGGACGGGGACCTTCCACCACAGCCCCCGGACTTTTTGAGATTTTTCGAGTATCTCAGCCTTCTTCTTCGCAAATTCCTCCTCGGTGATTGCGTTGGCGTTCCGAAGAGCTGCGAGCTTCTCCAGATCAGCGATGTCCGACATTTAAGGTTGACCTCTGTTCCACCCAGCGACGGGCGTGTTTTGCCAACCGGCGCTCACTGGCGCCGGGCGGTTCGCTGCGTGGAAGTTTAGGCAACACACGCCCTGCCTATTCCCACGGCGAACGTCTCCGTTCACCGCTGGCACTAAAGCCGGGTGTTTTATTCGGCAGGCCACCCGACAGAGTGGCTGCCTAAACTTCAGTGCGCAGCGACGCGCGCCATGAATTTAGCACTAAACTCAATGGCCGGCTAGCCTGTATATACCGTTGATTTCGCTCAAATTTATCGAAAATTGCCGCCGAAATCGGCCTCAGCGGTCACAGCCAACGCTAATCACCAAAGCACCGCTAAAGTACATTTTTAAGCAAATCGTATATTCCATCGAATCCCACTGTTGAGCTCGACGCCATGCGGGACACAGACCGCACTATTTCTTGGCGGTAGGCCATCTATATTGGCGGACGCGAGTTTGTCTTATGTTTCACCCCAGGGATATATGAATCGCTGCTATATTACCCACGCGGCGACGTGACGCTTCGCGGCCACTCGATCGGTCGCGCAGCTCAGTGCCGGAATCGATTTCTCCACTGACCCGGAACGCAAGACCCAATGGAATCGCCTGACATCTTCAACCTTGGGCTTCCGCTGCCCCGAGGTGCAGCCGGATCTCCGACGTGAGCGACCTGGCGCTTCAGCGTAGAAGCCTTGTCTGAGTTCGGGAGCAGAGCTCTAGACCGGGCGCACCGGGGAGAAATTCCGGGGTTTCCCTTGTACAGTCGGAATCGAGATGCTGGAGGGCAATGGGGCCGTCCGGAGCTGATGAGGGCCTGACCATGGCCGAGGACACCATGCCGGCGGCGACCAGCCGCAAGGCGCCTACGGGCACGCCGGAGAGCGCCGTCCTCTTTACCTTGCAACTCACCGAGCTGGGTATGTCGATCGCTGATCTGGCGCGAACCATGCAACGCCACGGCGACGACCGCCCGCGCGAGAACATTGAGACCACCTTGCGCCGTGTGGCGAAGGGCGAGGCCCGCTTCAGCGGGGAGTTGAAGGCGCTATTGGGTATGATGCTGCGCAGCCAGCGGCGCCGGATGGCGAAGGCTGCCGAGAAGGCTGCATGACGCCAGACCGCCTGCGCGAGATCAGGGAAATGATGGGGCTGAGCAGCCGCGCGCTGGCAGCCGTGTTCGGCTATGCGCCAACGGCTGGCTATGAGTGGGAGAGCGGCCGCAACGCGATTCCTGAGCCGGTCGCGGCATGGCTGGAGAACGTGGCGCGGTTCTGGAAGGCGAACCCGCCACCGCAGCGAAGCGCTCGCGCTGAGGCGCCGCTGCAGGCCGGGCGCGCGTAGGCGAGATGCGCGTCTATGCTTGGCGAGGCCTCGGCGATGCTGTGGCGCTGACCCGGACCAATGCGGATAGCGCCATCCTGCCGGCCGAGCACGCCCCCTGGTCGCCGTGGAAGTCGATCGACCTGGACCCCGATCTGCCGGTGATCGGCTTCGATGCCGAAGCCGCGCGCCGAGCAATCTTGGATCAGGGCCTCTTCCTGACCCAGTTGCCCCCGAAGGCGCCGCTGAAGCGCGTGTGGCCGTGAAGTTCCTGGCCGCCGATCCCCCCTTTGGCTCAGGGGATGGCTTTGATCACGCCGGCGATGAACATCAGTACCGCGCTGATCGTGAAGACCACCCCCATGACCTCGCGGTGCTTGAGCCACAAAATCAAGAGGCCGATCCCGACCAAGATGCCCAAGATTTCCATAGTGACGTGCCCTCAACCTCCGCGAATGCAGCGCGGGTAGCACCGGCCTAGGTGCCGAGGGAGCGACCTTTGTCACGGCGGGGGCGGCTGTAGCGGCACCGGCATCGACGTGATGCACCAAGCCAGAGCTTAGCTTTAAATGAAGCAGCAAATGTAGGCGGTCGCTGCGCTACGTATAATCACTTCGAGCGTTGAATTTCGGCAGGTCGCGCGCATGTTCCTGGACTCCCCCTTCCAGTGGCGCATAGTAAGCACTATCCTCAGGAGCCGCGCCGTGTCCCGCCTTACTACGCATGCGGCGCGGCCCTCCGGGGACAGCTCCATCCATGACTTGTACCAGCGCGCCGCGAAGGCAATCGAGGATGCGCGAGAGTGCACGCTGACATTGTGCGCCAGCAGGGTGGAAGCTCGCGCTCTTGCGGATCAGCTCTCCCGGTCCGTCCGCTGACTCCAGTGGTTCGAGTCCACGGTGGCGGGAACGAGGAAAGTTAGCGCCGAGCGCAGCTTGCTTTGGACCACCCTTCTCGATCCATGGCCTGCCCGACGTTGACGCCGGCGACCAGCACATCCGCCACCACGCGCTCCCAGCTCCGGTGATGCGGCCGCACCTCGATCTCTCGGCCCTCAGTCCTGCGGCGCAGTTCCGCGCCGGCCTCACGATACCGCCGCTCGCCACGCTCAGGCGTGTCCAGGCCACGCAGGCGCACGCTGACGGGCTGGGATAGGCCGGCGCATCGCGCGGTCAGCGTGTCACCATCTGCCCAGCGGATGGCCTCACAGCGCCACGCCTGCCCGGCTGGGAAGGTGCGGCCCGGCTCCCGCCAGTGGCATTGGGCTGAGGCGGCAGCTGGCATCAGCAGGGCGCACGCGAGCGCCATAAGGAGGATTTGCATGCCCGCGCGATGCCCCAATCGGCATGCGGCACGCAAGGACGATCGCGTCACCGAAATACTGACTTGCCTGCACCAGTCCGGCTCTGGATAGGCGCACCGAGTCGAGCCCGGAGCGCGCGACACCGACGCTTTTCACCGACGGTCAAGCCGCGATGAACCGCGCCGACCGTTCGACCACGCCCACCACGCAACAAATACCAACTCAATTGGGAGACGCTGACGCGAGGGTTGCTGGATGCTGAGCCCGATCCGGACGACGCCGACCGCAACCCGTTCAATAGAGACCTGCTGCTGATGCGGCTGCTGGGCGGCGGGGCGGGCGGTCTGCCGCCGCCATTGGGCAGCGACGGCCATAGCGGTGCCGCTGGTTAATATCGAAGCAGCAGTTTGATCAGTATAGATGCTTCCGACTCAAGCGAGAGGTCGCTTCTATGGCTGCGTTTCCCTTCACCACCTGTCTTCGCTTCGTTGCACTGGCAACCGCGCTGTTCGCTGTAACTGCCTGCGGCTTCGGCGTGATGGAGAGGGCGACAATGCCGCTCGCCTATACTCCCCAATCAGCAGCAACGCCTGGTGGGAGAGCGGTCGTCGGTATGGGCGAAGTCAGAGTAACTCGCGACATTGGCTCGGAGGATGCGGCTTGGATCGGCTCGATCCGGGGTTCCTTCGGACAGCCGATCAAGAAGCTGTACTCGGAAACCCCTGTCGACCAAGCGGTGGGTCGCGCCTTGAGTGAAGGGTTGCGGGTCCGCGGCTTGCTTGCGCCGGAAGGGCTCCCGCCGCAGCGGAGACTTGTCGTCGATGTGGCGCAACTCGCGGCCAACCAGTACGCCCGTTCAGAAGCTATGGTTGCGCTCCGACTGACCCTTGTGGATGGGCCGAGCGGTCGGCAGGTTTGGTCGGATACGGTTCAAGCGAACAGGATCGAGGGGTCGACCATGGGCGGGTTCGCCAACTTCCATCGCCTGGAGGATCTGCACTCGCTGCTGGTCCGAGTGCTTGGCGAAGCCGTCGACCAAGCTCTGGACAATCCCGGCTTCCGGGCTGCTTTGTAAGCAGTCACATCACCGTTCACGCGCGGGAGCAGCATGCCCGACGACATCGCCATCCCTGACCTCCTCGCCCTAACCGCCGAGATCGTGGCGGCGCACGTCGCAAATAACTCCGCCACTCAGGCGGATCTCCCTGCCCTCATCCAGAACGTGCATCGCACGCTAGCTGGCCTTGGCGAACCTTCGGCCCCGCCAGAGGAGAAGCGGCAGCCCGCAGTGCCGATCAAGCGTTCGATCACACCCGACTACCTGATCTGCCTTGAGGACGGCCGGAAGCTGAAGTCGATGAAGCGCCACCTCATGACTGCTTTCGGCCTGACGCCGGAGCAGTACCGGGAGCGCTGGGGGCTGCCGAAGGACTATCCCATGGTGGCGCCGGCCTATTCGGCCAAACGCTCCGAGATGGCGAAGCAGATCGGCCTGGGCACCGGCGCCAAGGCGAAGCCGCGTGGTCGGCGAAAGGCTAGTCGCTGATCGGCGCGCAAGGGTGGAGACGACATTCGTGCCCAATAGCCCCGTGCGCATCGCACGCCGCGCTGCCCTCTTAGCCGGCAGCGGCTTCTTGGGTGCCCTGCTCCCCGGCTGCGCCACAGAGCGAACCGGCGCGCCCTCGATCGCCGCGGCTCCGCGGACGGACCTGCGCCTTTCACGGCCGATGATCGGCGCGGTCTTCGACGGCAGGCCGGTGCCCGGCGACGCATCGGTCGCGCCAACGCTGCAGCGCGACCTGGCGCGGATCTACGGGCCGAGCATCACCTGGCGGGAGTACTTCGTCCCTGTGCCGCCCGGGGAGGTCGCCATGCGCTTCCGGATCGTCGCCCTCGGCTCGGTCTTCGGCTCGCGCATTATCTCCGCAGGAGCGGTATCAACGGCGAACACACGGGCGCAGGGAAGCGCCACCGGTTCGTGGGGAACGGTGGTCGCGCAGGCCACAGCTCAGCAAACGGTGTTTTCCGGAGCGATGGCGGCCGAAGGCTGGTGGAACAGCGCCGCCTGGGTGGATGTGGAAATTGAGGACAACCGGCCTGGCAGGCGGGCCCGGCTGACGATCCCGCTTGTGGCTGAGCACCGCGAGAGTAACACGTGGGGCTATGGCTCCGGTGATCGGGCTGCGCGGGTGGCGTGGGAGCGCGTCTCTGCTCAGTTGATCCGGATGGTCGATAACTCCCTGCGGATGCTACGCGACGAACAGGACCGTGCCTGATGAGCGCCCCACCCGACGCGGCTCTCCACGACATGCTGGCCTTGCTCGCGCAGAGCCAGGCGATGCTCATCGCGAACTTGTCGCTCGCGCTGAGCCAAGCAGCCGGCATACCGCCGGAGACGCTGGCGAGCCTGATGGAGCACACGGACATGCAGCACCGCGATGAGCGCGTGTCGGTGCTCGCCGATGGTATGCGCCGGGCGGTACTGGAGACGCTGAGGGCTACGCGCCCCGGCAGCGGTGGCGCGCAGCCTCAGTGATGCGCCCCGGACACGAGCTTCGGCGCGCGACCCATGGCAAGCCGGCCAAGCCATCAAAGGAGGGCGGGCGGGATGCCGGGCTATTTATCCCGTTTGGACGAGGAGTTTCGAAGTGCGTGCGCATGAAGTTCCACCAGGAACCACCTTTTACCACGGCACCAAAGCCAATCTGAAGATCGGTGACCTGCTTGTGCCCGGCTACAGCAGCAACTTCGTTCAGCGCGAGTTGAAGCACATCTATTTTTCGGCGTCGCTGGAGGCGGCGACTTGGGGCGCGGAGCTCGCACGTGGAGAAGGACGCGGCCGCATCTATATCGTCGAGCCGACGGGCCGGTTTGAAGACGACCCTAACCTGACGGACAAAAAATTCCCTGGGAACGTGACCGCGTCCTACCGATCCCTCGCACCGTTGCGCATCACAGGCGAGATCGAGGACTGGGAGGGCCATACGTCCGAAGAACTGCAAGCGATGAAAGAAGGGCTTGCTCGGCTCAAGGCAGACGGGAATGACGCCATCGAGGATTAGGCAACTGCGCTGTGATGATCCTGCATCCGCGAGGTCGTCGTATCCGTCGGTGGAACGCTTTGTGCCCTTCCCGATCGAATGCGAATGCGGCGAGCACTTCCGAGATGGCTGCGTGCACCTCGCGCGTCCTGCTGGAGCACGCAACCTCGCTGAGCGCCTTCCGGAAGCACGCTTGGCGCACCTCGGCAGGCGTCGCACTGTCGGGAAGCTGCCACCACCAGACCTGATCGGTGTCGACGATGTTGCCAGACGGGTCGATTGCTCTCATCGCGATCCGCCGCGTTGCGCGGCCGGCTCTGTCGCCGCTGGCATCTGCGGTCTCTCAATCACCACCTCTGCCGCCACCTTATCCTCGCGCAGCCCACGGTATGACGCATGTCGCAGCAGGCCGTCCCGGCTCCAGCCGCGGAATTCGATCTCCGCGACGAGTTCGGGGCGCACGAAGCGAGCATCTTTGGCGGCCGCGCTGTCCAGCTTCTTCGCAAACGGACTTCGGTCAATCCGCCGCGCCTCAAGCGCCTGGTAGAGTTCTCGAGCAATGCGCGCGGTGTAGCCGGTGCCGACACGGCCGACATGCTGCAACTCGCCATTCTCATATGCGCCCAGCACCAGCGATCCAATGGCTGTGCTTGAGGCGGTCGAAGGGACATAACCGCACACCACCAGCTCTTGCCGGCTGCTGCACTTCGATTTGAGCCAGATGCCGACGCGGCCACTGCGGTACGGCTCATCGATAGCCTTGGAGACGATGCCCTCCAGGCTCAGGCGGCAGGCGTGCCGCAGCACTATTTCGCCTGGATCGTCGAACGCCTCCGAAAAGCGAACCGGCCCGCGGATTTGCCCGAGCAGTTCCTGCAGGCGGGCCTGCCTCGCCGACAGCGGCGCCGCGCGCAGATCCCGGCCATCGAGATACAGGAGATCGAAGACGTAGAGCCGCAGAGGGCCACTGTCGCCCGCCTTCAAAGCGCCTTGCAGGAGGCCAAAGTCGGAGCGCCCAGCCAGATCCTCCACGACGAGTTCGCCATCCATGATCGCCTCCGCCGCCGGAATCTCCCGCACCGCATCCGCGAGCGCCCGGCCGAAGCGGGCCGTCCAGTCGAGGCCGCTGCGGGTAAGGAAGCTTACCTTTCCCGAGCGCAGCCGCGCCTGGAGCCGGTAGCCGTCGAACTTGATCTCGTGCCGCCAACGTGGGCCGACAGGGGGCGCAGAGACAAGGGTGGCGAGAGCAGGTTCGATGAAGCCGGGATATCGCGACGGCGCACCGATAACGGACGATGCCGAGGCAACCGACGGCGCCAGGCGGCGCGCAGTGCGTTTCGGAGCGGCTGGCGGCGGCTTGCCCATGACGCGCCTCTCTGGAAGGCGGACTCAACGCACGGGTAAACGTGGGGTTGTCGACTATCGGGGGCCGCGGCGATAAAGGTCGATGTCCTCAGGCCCGACATCATCGCCAATCACCCGCCCCTGGCACGAGCCGCGCGGCGAGCTGCTGCGCACCGCTGAGGTCGGCGAGTGGGGCGGCCCCAATTACGAGTACCGAGGCGCGAAGATCCGCTGCAATCCGGGGGGGCACGTCTGCGCCTTTGTGCTGGAAGGGCATCCGCTCTCGGCGAAGGCGACGCACGGCGTTCCAGGCACGATCACGCCGATCATCGACGCCTGGCTAGATGAGGGCCGGCTGCTGTCCTGGTACAGGGTGCCAAAGGGGTAGGGCAGCCACGCTTCCACCCGGCCGCCGAACGCAAGCCCGGCTTCGGCGGCGGTTCCCTCTGCCCGCAACCCCGCCGGCCGCCGTGCGCTTTGCCCTTCAATGACGAAGGGAGGCCGTTATGACCCAAGCCTAGCGCGGGCTGCTGTTGCTAGTGGCCGAGCATATGACCGCCTTGCTCGACGCTGATGCCGCGTCTCTGGATGCGGCGAGCAGCCAGGCCGAGCAAATCCGGGCTCTGATGGCCAAGGCGCTGAGCGAAGAGAAGGGCCCCGGTTCATGAGGCACTGGATCGCTTGGAAGCCTGATGCGGTGACTGCCTGCCTCGGCGACCGTGACGCGGCCGCGGGGGCCAGCCGGTGCCGCGAGGTAGGTCCAGCTCGCGCCCTGGCCGCGCGCTGATCCGGCGGAGGCATCCATGACCGACAATCTATGTGAGCTGGTGATCGCCACGGCCAAGGCCGTCGCGCATCTACTCGAAGAAGGCGCGCCCGAGGTGGACGGGGAGCTGCGGCGGCGGCTGCTCGAGCTCCTTTCCATGGTGGAGGGCGAGGCATCGCCTGAGACCAAGTCGCCCTGAACCGCGAGGGCCATAGCGCGAAGACGTTGCCCAAGATCGGACCCACAGGCACGCTGACGCCAATGGTGGAGGCGGTCTGATGTGCAACTTGTATTCCGAGATGTCGAACGTCGAGGCCATCCGCAACTTCGTGCAGGGCTTCGACAACGCCGGCACCAACCTCCAGCCCTATCCCGGAATCTTTCCCGACTACACGGCCCCTATAATCCGCAACAACGCCGGGCGGCGGGAACTGGTGACGCATTGCCGCTGGGGGATGCCGTCCTCGAGCCAGGCTCTTTTCAAGGCAGCCACGGTCCGCGCCGATAAGCTGCGGGCGAAGGGAAAGGAGGTGGATTTCCCAGCGCTGTTGAAGGCGGAACCGGACGGCGGCACCACAAACGTCCGGAACACCTCGTCCAAGCACTGGAAGCGATGGCTTGGCGTGGAGAACCGCTGCATCGTGCCGTTCACATCATTCAGCGAGTTCAACCGCGAAGCCGGCGGCGACATTTGGTTTGCGCTTAGTGAGGAACGGCCGCTGGCCTTCTTTGCCGGAATCTGGGTGCCGCAGTGGACCAGCGTTCGCAAGATCAAGAATGGCGTGGAGACAATCGACCTCTTTGGCTTCCTGACGACCGACCCCAGTGCCGAGGTGAAGGCGGTTCACCCCAAAGCCATGCCTGTGATCCTCACGTCGTCTGCGGAGGTTGAGACCTGGCTGACCGCGCCCTGGGACGAGAAGATGCAGCGCCCGCTGCCTGACGGAAGCCTTCGGATCGTCGCGCGGGGGACGAAGCAGGATGGGCCGCCCGGCGCGCCGGCTGTTCCTTTGTAACGGCTGGGGATGATCCGCGGTCGGGACTCGACTCACGAACATAGAGAGAACATCTTCCGAGGTATGAGCCAGCAGCCGCCAGCCTCCAGCGCCGATGAAGTCCTTGTTTCTGATGAAGAATTGGCCTCGGCGCTGGCCTATGGGCTGAGGTACGGCCCTCGGGGAAAGCCCAACCGGACCGCGGCGGAGATAACGGCCGGGGTCGCCAGTGAACGGCTCGTGGAATACCTGCGCCTCTGCGGATACAGGATCACCCGCCCGCGCAACGGCGCGCCGCCGCACACAGCCGGGTGACGCCATGGAAGCCGCCTATGCGGAGCTGGGAGCTCAGTCGAACTTCTCGTTCCTCGACGGCGCCTCGCACCCTCATGAGCTGGTTCAAACGGCGAAGCGCCTTGGCCTCGCCGGCCTCGGCATCTGTGACACCAATTCCCTCGCGGGCGTGGTGCGCGGGCATGTCGCGGCGAAGGAAGCCGGGTTGCCCTTCCGCGTGGGTGCCCGGCTGGAGCTGCTAGACGGCTCCCGCTACCTCGCCTGGCCGACCGATCGCGCCTCCTACGGGCGCCTGACCCGCCTGCTCTCGCATGGCCGAATGACGGCACCGAAGGGCGAGTGCTGGATCACCCGCGAGGATCTGATCGCGCATCGCCATGGCCTGGTCCTGGCGGCGCTGCCGCCGGACGATGAAGCCGAGGATGACGCGTTCCTGGATCGGCTGCGCGCCGATGTCGTCGACCTGAATCGCAACCCCGGGCCGATGCCGCTGCTCTGCGCCGTCTCGGACAACCTGTCGGAGAAATTCCACCACGCACGCGCATTTACGCTTGTGGATTGGGCCTTCCATATCGGCGTGCCGCCGCTGGCCATCAACAACGTCCGCTTTCACCATCGCTCCCGGCGTCGCCTGGCCGATGTGCTGTCGGCCATCCGCCTCGGCGTCACGGTCGATCGGCTGGGCCATACGGCGGAGAGCAATGAGGAACGGTGCCTGAAATCGCCGACCGAGATGGCGAAGCTCTTCCCGCTGCGGGAGGAGTATGGGTATCCCCTCGAACTCACGCTGACGGTGCTGGAGGCGACCGAAGGCTTCAGCCTCGACCAGCTCCGCTACGAATACCCGGACGAGATCCTGGAACCCGGCCGCACGCCGCAGCAGACGCTGGAAGCCCGCGTCGCCGAGGCCGCGGCGGAGCGCTGGCCGGAGGGCGTCTCCCCCGATATCGCCAAGCGCCTGGCACACGAACTGCGCATGATCGCGCAACTCGACTACGCGCCGTACTTCCTGACGGTGCATGAGATCGTCCGCTTCGCGCGGTCGAAGGGCATCCTCTGCCAGGGACGCGGCTCGGCGGCCAATTCCGCGGTCTGCTACGTGCTCGGCGTCACCGCCGTCGATCCCGCCAAGCATGATCTGCTGTTCGAGCGCTTCGTCTCCGCCAGCCGCGGCGAGCCGCCGGACATCGACATCGATTTCGAGCATGAGCGGCGGGAGGAGGTGATCCAGCACCTCTACGAGAAATACGGCCGCGAGCGCGCCGCCATCTGCGCGACCGTCATCCGCTACCGCAGCCGCAGCGCGATCCGCGAGGTCGGCAAGGCCATGGGCCTGTCGGAGGACGCGACCAGCAAGCTCGCCAAGGGCTCCTGGGGACCCGGCCGCGACGATGGCGACCTCGGCGACCTCGCGCGGCAGGAAGGCATGGACCCGCGCGACCAGCGCCTTTCGATGGCGCTGGAGCTGGCCGACGAGATCCGTGACTTCCCGCGCCACGTCGCGACCCATGTCGGCGGCTTCGTCATCACGCGCGGGCCGCTGACGGAACTGGCGGTGGTCACCAATGCCGCGATGCAGGACCGCACCACGCTGGAATGGGACAAGGATGACGTGGACGCGCTGCGCATCCTGAAGGTCGATGTGCTCGGCCTCGGCATGCTCTCCTGCATCCGCCGCGCCTTCGGGTTGCTGCGCATGCACAAGCGGTTGACGCTCGATCTTGCCGGCATCCCCAAGGATGATCCGGCTACCTATGAAATGCTGCGCCGCGCCGACAGCCTCGGCGTCTTCCAGGTCGAGAGCCGCGCGCAGATGAACATGCTGCCGCGCCTGCGCCCGAAGAACTTCTATGACCTGGTGATCCAGGTTGCGATCGTGCGGCCGGGTCCGATCCAGGGCGACATGGTGCACCCCTTCATCCGCCGACGCTGGGGACTAGAGGAACCGGAATATGCCGGCCCCTCCCCCGAGCATGGCGACCCGGACGAGCTGAAGCGCGTGCTGGGCAAGACGCTCGGTGTGCCGCTGTTCCAGGAACAGGCGATGCAGGTCGCGATCGTCGCCGCAGGCTTCTCGCCGGACGAGGCGGACCAGCTTCGGCGCGCCATGGCGACCTTCAAGCACACGGGCGGCGTCGGCGCCTATCGCGACCGCATGGTCACCGGCATGACCCGCCGCGGGTACCCGCAGGATTTCGCAGAGCGCGCCTTCCGGATGATCGAAGGCTTCGGCAGCTACGGCTTCCCGGAGAGCCATGCCGCGAGCTTCGCGCACCTCGTCTATGCCTCCTCCTGGATCAAATGCCACCACCCCGGCGTCTTCGCCTGCGCGCTGCTGAACAGCCAACCCATGGGCTTCTACGCGCCTGCGCAGATCATCCGCGATGCGCGCAAGCATGGCGTTGCGGTGCGGCCGATCGACGTGAACGTCAGCGAATGGGACAGCACGCTGGAACCCGACGAGGCCAGCACGGATGGCCTCGCCATCCGGCTCGGGCTGCGCGTGACCTCCGGCCTCTCGGAGGAGGAAGGCCGGGCGCTGATCAAGGTGCGCGCCGCCGGCAATGCGCGCCCCTTCGCCAGCGTCGAGGAAGCGGCAATGCGCGCCGGCCTGTCTCGCAAGGCGGTAGCGGCGTTAGTGGAGGCGGATAGCTTCGCTGGGCTGGCGCCTTCGCGGCCGGCCGCGCATTGGGCGGCGCTCGGTACGGATGCCAAGGCGCCGCGCGAGCTGCCGCTTTTTGCCGCCGCCGCGAGCGAAGGGCCGCTCTTCGAGGAGCCGGCACCGGCGCTGCCGGAGGAGACGCCGGGCCAGGCCGTGGTGCATGACTATCAGTCGATGGGGTTAACCCTGCGCCAGCACCCGCTGGCGCTGCTGCGGCCGCAGCTCGACGGCCTCGGCCTCGCCGACACGCGAAAGGTCCGCGCGGCGCGGCAGGGCCAAACGATGCGTCTGCCCGGTCTGGTGCTGATGCGCCAGCGCCCAGCGACAGCGAAGGGCGTGGTCTTCGTGACCGTGGAGGACGAGTTCGGCGATGCCAACCTGGTCGTCTACGCCAAGATCGGTTCACGCGATCGGCGTGAGCTGCTGACCTCGCGGCTGCTGGTCGCGGAAGGCCGCATCGAGCGCGTGGAAGAGCATGCGGAGGTGCCGCTGGTGCATCTCATCGTGCGGCGCCTGGTCGACCGGTCCGACTTGCTGGATAGCCTGAAAGAGGCGGAGGGGCTGGACCGGCTGGGCTGGGCGGATCGCGCGCTCGGCCGCGCCGATGAGGTGCGCCGGCCCGATCCGGGCTTGCGCAGCGAGAAGGTCAGGATGAAGAGCCGGGATTTCCGGTAGGCTGCACCGGCAACGGAGCAGGGACGAATACTTCATGCGCTATGTGGCTATTCCCGCTCGGGTGCTGCGACTGATTACCGGGGCAATGCTCGCGTGCGGTCTAGCAGCCGGGTGCACCTACCGGCCAACTCCAGAAGTCCGGCAACTACTGTCTCGACTCCGGGAGATCGCAAACCTGCTGGACGGGGATGCGGTTTACGCCACACTCCAAACGCTGCATCTCACCGCAATACGGCATGCGCCAGAACGCTTCGATGCCCGCGTCACGGGCCGCCTTGTAGCTGACCGCTCCGACTATCGACTAAGCGAAAGCAGCCCCCGCTACCGAATTCCCCCAAATGCAATGCTGTTCCTTGTAGTCGATCGCTCACACGCGTGCATAACGGAAGAAGACCTCGTCAGCACCTTAGGTGCCCCCGATGAGCGGGGCTATGCGGCCCCCGCAACGGACGGCGGCGGCTCGGATTACGGAGCGCTTCTCGTGTACCGGCCGCTCACAGCAACCGGCCCGGAAATGAACGTCTACTTCTCTCGGGCCGTCACTAAGTGCGTCGGGGCGATAGCCATGGAATCCCCCCCTCGGAGGACGCTCATCCCGCAGTATAGTCCTTCTCGGTAATACATGAACGGCGGGGCAGACGACGCCGCTGTGCCCGGCTTTTTAGGCACTGCCGGCGGCACATACGGCACCATCTGGTAGGTCTGCGCCGGTCGCGGCCGCCCGTCCATGTTCGCTGCCATTGCCCAGGCCCAGGGAATATCGCCGGCAGAGAGCGGCGCTACACGGTCGCCCCGAGGCAGAGAGACGCCAGGCCGATCAGCAGCGTCCGACTGTCTCGACGGAGAGCAGGTTGAGCATGCTCGCCTGCCGGTCCATCAGCTCAAGGCTGTGCTCCTCGCCGTTGTAGAGGCAAGTAACCTCGGCCCGCTGAAAGTAGCTGACCATGCTGCTGCCTACGGCTCCTTCCTCGACCATCAGCTCGGCCAGGCGCTTGAGGGTGCTGGCGCCGCAGGCCTCGTGGAGCTGGAACCAGTTGACACTCTCCGGTGGAGTGCCGGGAACCGAGTAGGTTCCGTCGCTGACGACTTGCATTTCGGTCGTCTGGTAGCGACGCACGGCGATGAGGGGGACGGTCTCGCCGTCTTCAATTGGCTCCGAGAGTTCGACGCCCTCAGGCACCTCGTCGGCGGCAGCGAAGAGCACCGGATTGCCGTCTGCGTCTCTGTGGAGCCAATCGTTGGGATCGGCTTTGGGCTGGAGCGGATGCTCGCGGGTGACGAACGTCCTCGGGACGTATTCGAATGGGGCCTCCTCCAGGATCGAACCAAGCGCCGCATGGTGGCGTCGCGCCGGGGCAAGCAGTGACGATCTCGCTGCCATCCTGCATCGGCGTCTACGGTCTGCGCGCAACCTTCGCCAGCGGTCGCGCCGTCGATCACCCAAACCTCGACGCCCGGACAATCCGAAGCCTCGCCCTGCGATGACGATCGCCCCAGGGTGCAGCATTGCGGGCTCCAGGATATTCTGCCGTGCTAGCGCCCCGTGCGCTGCGGCCTAGCTCGACTGCGAGGACGGGAATGAGCCATCGTTCTGCATAGGCGCATGAATCGCCATCAGAGCGCGCGCCAGCGCCATAGCGGGAGAACGCACGCGTGGATCTTTTGCCGTCGACCCTGGAGCGCTTCAACCGAAAGGAGCGCAATCTGCTCGTGCGAGACGCACTTGGGCACCGCGGTGTGCCGCTGCGTCTAAGTGACAATTTTCGCGCGCGCCTCGCCTGCACACTCGATCAGCCTTCAGCGCCAGTTCCACAGGATGCTTGGTGGGCGACCGACTTTCACATCTCGTGGATCGCTGGGGCGCTGGCCATTTTCGCCAGAGGTGATGCTGCCGTGAGCAACCAATTTCCGAACCCGTCGCGGTCGGCCGAGGACTCAACCAAACGCCGCTATCTGATCGAGCAAAATCAGGAAGACGTCGATCTCATCGTCTCCTGGGGCCGCGAGCTGGTGTTTGTGGAGGCGAAGGCGTACGGCAGTTTCACGAACACGCAGTGGAAGAGCAAACTTACACGGCTCGAGCTGCTACATAATTTTTATCTAAGCCTGGAGATTCCGGCTGATCGCGCGATCCGGTTCCATGTTGTCTTGGCCTCGCCGACGAAGCCAAAGCTGCTGAAGGGGAGCTTGCCTCACTGGCTGTGCCGGCGACCGCCAGACGATCTGCCCTGGCTCGAACTCGACCTTGGCTTGACCGGAACGGCAGAAACTCCGTCAACCGTGCTGTCGGTCAATCGCATTAACAACCAAGAGAAATCCGATTGGGGAATCACAGCTAAGCGGCCGCCACGCAGCGGGGTCGGAAGCGGACCGCACCAAAGTGGACCAGGCGCCGCCGAGCCATAGTGCATTTGTCACGATCCACATGAACGTTCAGCGTCGGCGCTGCCGGGGGACGGAGCGGCGCTGGGCGCCGGCTTAGACGCTTAAGCTAGCGCTGCATGCGCATGTGAACATGTGCACCACGCGGTGGGCGGTCCGGATATGCTACGGGCTTCGATGGGCTGCCGGCACCTGATTTCGAAGCTTCGAGGGCCAAGCCGCTTGTACCACCAGCGCGCGTGCGGCCCGTGGCGCTCGGGCGCAAGAACGCGCTGTGCGCCGGCTCCGACGAGGGCGTGGAGGCCTGGGCCGCCATCGCCTCGCTGATCGAGACCGCGAAGCGCAACGGCGTCTATCCGCAGCGCTACCTCACCGACCTGCTCACCCGCCTCGTCGAAGATGGCCGCAGAGCCGCATCGACGAACTCATGCCGTGGTGCTGCGCAAACACAGGTCAGGCTCGAACCGCCCCCGCCAAAGGGCGCAAAGCAACGCTTGCCTGCCGACTGTCCACGTACCCCGACTAACCCCGCCTTGGATCACCATAACCGCATATTTAGAAACCATTGATACCGCCATCAAGTCGTTAGCGGGGACCACATTACAGAGAGTGGAGCTCTCTATTTTTTTCTAATAAAACTAATTCTATCCGCACGAACACCAGTAGTGCTCACTGTTGCCTGACATGTCGCTCTTTAAATCGCATTCCTCCGAACAATTAATATTTTCGCAGAAAGGCTCGCCGATGTTACCCTCTTCATCGACTATCACGGAGACTTTGCATCCGGATCGATTACTAGCGCCTGGGTGTCGAGCACCCTGATCAGTCTTTTCAGCGTGAACTATCCTGGCGCCTTGACGACGAATAATGATCCGATCCGCTGTGATGGTATGCGCCTTCATTTCTTATTCCTCCATGCCTCACTCTGTTGATAGGGAAGATGCATGAATCCCAAACAGCGGAACCTGTATGCTTCCGCGGCCTGGACTCAGGATTACAAGAGGGACATCGGCTAGGCCAGCCGGCCCCTCTCCCTGAGAAAAGCGAATTACGCGAGAGCGAGGGCCGCGCCTCAACAGGGCACAGCCACCTTGAATTAGTTCCAGAATCTGACCGACTTGCTGAGTTCCGCGCCTTCCTCCGTCATCAGAGGTACAGGTATCAATTGGAGCACGAACAGATACACTCGGCCGCTCTCGCCGATAGTCGCTTACGAAAATGGCAAGGGCGCTCAAGTTTCTATGCACTACTGGAAAACGATTCGAGGGGTCATTCACGTAGGACAGCAAAGTCAATTTCAACAGATCGTCGAAACCTATGAGCCTATCTCTTAAATGATTTGCGTGCCTATTTCTACTATAAACGGTGTTGACCAAATATCTGGCCTGATCGCTTAATATTTGCTGTCGCGTATTCGAGGCCCAGGACATGAATTGCGAGTACGCCGCCTGGGCTTCGCGTATCTCCCGGCGCAGTTCAGTGAGTTGCTGTTGAGTGCCTTGGAATCCTGCCGTAGCATTTGGCGCAAAGAATGGCGCCACCCCTGCCCAAGCGCTCAACAGACCACTGCCTGCCTTTCCGAACGCCTCCGCCTCCTGCAGGTTATCTGCAGTCGTGGCAGGACGGGTCTCGCCAGGCTTGCCGGTCGGATGTGTGTCGTTGGTGAGCTCCATGAAAGCGCCGTAAAAAGCACCTGTACCGGTTCCGAGCGCAGCAGCAGCGGATACAAGGCGAAAAAACTGCTGATTTCCATTGTTTTGTGATCTCAATACATCGAGGCGCGCATTCAGCGCACCAGCCGCAGCGCGTAGATTACGTAGCTCATTTTCCTGCCGCACCCTCTCAACGCTCACATAAAGCTGCAACACCCGTTCATTTATTTGATTTAGGGTGTCCAGCATATCGTTCCAAGTTTCCGCACTATCAAAAATCGCCAGCGCAATTCGGTCGATTCTGACATTTGCCGAAGCGGATAAGTCGTTAATCGCTAAGAGCCCTCCATTTATAGAGATATACCCCGTAATGCTGACTTGACCCGGATCTCTCTCACATGTCGACCTATAGAGATTTAGCGGCACGCGAAGTTGTGGCGGCATAAGCTCATCTGCATTTTGCGGTACAAAGCAGGAGAATAGGAAATGATCGGATTCTACCGAAGCGCGCCTTCCTGTCCGAATTTGTCGCTCAGCCGATGATACCACCGCAGTATACCTGCTCGCGACCTCCTGATAGAGACGACTTGCCAGAAAATCAGTGAAAGAAATGGACTCAATTGAACTGTTTTCACGTATCCTCCGACCTAACTCCACCAAATCGTAGCTTTGTAACCCATCTAGCCCCCTTATCAAGTCATAGAACAATGGAAGGAGGTTCATCGGCTCTATGGACTCGACCGAGATAGCACCTTCGTTGCCATCTGCAGCTTGCGCGAACACACCTACCTGGCGAAAATCCGCAGCCGTTCCGGTAAGCGGGGAAGTCACCTCCGAAGGGGAAACAAGCCGAGCGTTTGAAGCTGCTGGTCCGCCAACATACCGCAACCACGACGCAGCGCCGACGGTCATCTCGCGCCTTAAGCGCTCAGATACCTCCGGGTCCGTGAAAAAGAAGCTTACGGATCCCGCGTGTCCACCCCTGCCTCCGGCACCACTTTCTCCGACCTCACGCCAGCCATTCGTACAGTTCCAATCCTGCGCGACTTCCCACTTCCTGCCACTACATGACGGTGGTTGCCCTGCCCCGCCAATCCCGCCGGCAATTCCCGAAACAATTATTCTCCCATTCGTTTCTACGTTGAGCTCACGGGAAAACAGAAACACTGACCCGCTCTGAAAAACCGACATGTCCAACGCAGATTCGGGAGCATCTGTTCCATTCGTTATCCGCTGGCCAACATCAATACCAGCGGGACTTAATGAATTATTTACCATCGGCAAAGTTACGCCATCTGGCATTCTCGGGATTAAGGCGGCACCACCCTCGGCACGGCAATCAATGCATCTATAATAATCTGCAAAAGCATTACGTATTGTTTGTGTCAGCGGCCGCTCCCCCGACGCCAATATACCCCACGCATTTTCGTAATTATATCCCACGAGATTGCTCGGATAACCCGGACCTGGATTAGCGAAATTTCCTGAAAGTGAATATGGCCTGTATACACGAGCATCCAATGCTGCTCTTAAGGTTATTCTATCTCCAACAAGTATTATATTTCCCCCATTAGAGAATATCGATGCGTCGATCACCAGGTGCCCACCGACGCATACTATATCGCGCTTAGTTATTACTTCACTTGAGCGATAATTCGCGCGCTGCGGTTCTGGAATCATGCCCAAATTGATCGCGGCTTCCGGGCGCCGCGTTAAGATGTGGCATGCGCCATCCGTCAGTGTTTGTGCCGAAAGAGATCCAACCTGGGCCGCCGCGAGCAGCACGGCCGTCAGAGCTACGAAGAGCCGCATGTGAGGCCTCCAGCTTGAAGAAGCGGATTCACCTTTAAAAAAAAGGATGCGCGAAACGACTATGAGTGTCTATCGAAATGACGGCGCCTTTACGCGGAATCGTACCCAGAAGTTACCGCTATAGCTTGATTCGCAGGCACACAGCCGGTCATCAATCTTTAAGCACGCAGTCGTAGGCGCGTCGGTCCACCGGGATAACGGCCATCGAGATGCCATCAAGTGGCAACGGCGCGGTAGCACTTTAGCATGTCTGAGCACCCGAACAGACCGTTAGATGGCGGCCTTGTGGCGATGAGCGATTGTTTGCCGATGTGGTGAGCATGACGGAGGTGACGATCTCGTCTGTGTGTTCTGAGGATGCCTCGTACGAGACGCATAAGAGAGCTCGAAGGAGCGGTGCGAGGCCAACGGTGGATGTTTGAGTCCGCCCGGCAGCCGCGCAGGTCAGCCGACCAGCACTACGCGCCGCGAGGCTGTCGATGGAGACGCTTATCAAGCTGACGCCGCATGAGTGGCTTCCGCAGCCAAATTCGACCGTACCGACATCCGGACGGGGGTCCAGGCGATAGTGCACATCCAGGAAAATGCACTAAGGGCTGGCAGCTTCCGATCCAATCCGCAGCGTTTTCCGAGCAGGTCCGCCTCTCTCATCGCCGCCGGTACCCAGCGGCTGAAAGAACGGCAGGGCCCGAGGTGAAACCACACGATGATGAGCGGGTGCCATGCTTGATCGCGGTTGGTCCATCCGTTGCAGCGGCCGCTCCAGATCCGTATCGCGGCGCTCCGGGTTGGCTGCTGCCCGGCCCTCCCGGAGGGCCGGGCGGGCGCGGACGCTACCAGTTGAAGCGAATGCCGATGCTGCCTTGCGTCGCGGTCTGGCGGCTGTCGCCGCCGAGCGACCAGCGGTAATCGGCATGCGCGTAGAAGCTGGTCGTCTGGTTCACCCGCGCGGTGATCCCCGCGCCGACCTCCAGCGCCGTCTCGCCGAAGCTGCTCTCGATCGGCGCGCTGCTGCCGAAGCGGATCCGGTCGCTGCCCGAGAAGGCATGCCACAGGTTCACCTTGGCATAGGGCTGCCACAGGGTGCGCTCATCGCGGCCGGTGTATTGCAGCCGCGCGCCCAGGCGCCCCGTCACCGCGTCATCCTCGTCCCAGTCGACGCTCGAGAACTGGTCGCGCGCGCGGTCGACCGAGACGCTCTGCCAGATCACCTGCGCCTGCGGCTCGATCTGCCAGCGCCCGGCCTGGCCGAAGCGGATCGGGTAGCCCGCCTCCAGCGACGCCGCATAGCCGGTGCCGTTGGTGCTGATGCCGGCGCCGAAATCCGAGCTCGCCTTCACGTCGAACCAGTTGGCCTGGAACACCGCATCGACATACCAGCCGCTCGGTCCGAAATGCGTCCAATAGGCGCCGACCGAGGGGCCGCTCATCAGGAGCCGGCCCACGCGCTGCTGCCGGCCGACCGCGAAGCCGGAGACGTTGGGCGCGTTGTAGTCGGTGTAGGCGACGTAGATGCCGGCATGGTCGCGGTGGCCGCCGGCATAGGGGTTGGTGCGCAGGATGTCGAAGCCGGCCTGCAGCCCGACCAGGTTGCCGGTGGCGCGCGACGCGGCCGGGCCATCCCAGCGGCTGCGCGCCCGCTCCCCGAAGGCGCGCGCCCAGGCGCCATTGGCGTAGGGGCTGGCGCCGGCGAGGTCGCGGATGTTCTCCTGCTCGCCGACCCGCTCATGCAGGCTGCCGATCGAGGCGAGCGTCGCCAGGCCCATCTGCCGTCCGAGTGCTGCGACCGGCGCATAGAGCGGCACCTCCGGCCGGTAGAGCGGAATGCCGGGCGAGCCCGGCAGCGCCGGCGTGCCCGGCGAGACCGGCGTGTCCGTCAGGAAGGAGCGGAGATACCAGTCATCGGCGCTGGCATTGCCGCCGCGGAAGAGCTGGTACTCGAAGGCGCCGGCCGCGACGCGGGTGTCGAGCCGGAAGGCGCCCGCCGCGGTGCTGCCGCCATTCGCCACCTGCACGACCTGGATGCCCTCGGTGGTCAGCGCGCCGGGGCCGCCGATATTGGTGACGCGGACGCGCGTGTCGCCGGTCGCGGTGCCACCCTGGATCACCAGCCGGTCGGTGGCGGAGCTGTCGCCGCCGAGGACGGTGTTCAGCGCCAGGATGCCGCCCTGCCCCACATAGTTGCCGGCGACGGTCAGCCGCGTCCCCGGCGCGCCGCCGAGCGTGACCAGCCCGGCATTGGTCAGCCCCGCGACGGTCTGGTCGAAGCCGGCCAGCGCCAGCGTGCCGGTCGATGCGACCGTCACCGCGGAGGCCGGGCTGAAGGTGTTCGTAGCGCCGGCCTGGAGGGTGCCGGCGTTGACGGAGGTCGGGCCGGAATAGGTGTTGGCGCCGGTGAGCACGGTGGTGCCGGTGCCTTCCTGCCGGACGGCGCCGGTGCCGGAGATCACGCCAGGGAAGACCAGCGTGTTGCTGCGATTGAAGACCAGGCTGTGCAGGCTGTTATTGACGACATTGCCGAGGATGCTGCCGGAGGTGCCGCCATTGCCGAGCTGCAGCGTGCCCTGGGTGATGGTGGTGCCGCCGGTATAGGTGTTCTCGCCGGTCAGGATGGTGGTGCCGGTGCCGTCCTGGCGCACCGCGCCGGTGCCGGAGATGGCGCCGGCAAAGATCACGCCGTCACTGCGGTTGAAGGTCAGCGTGCCGTTGTTCAGCACGTTGCCGGTGATGCTGCCGCTGGTGCCGCCGGCGCCGAGCTGGAGCGTGCCGGCAGCGATGGTGGTGCCGCCGGTGTAGCTGCTCGCGCCGGTCAGGATCACGGTGCCGCCGCCGGTGATGGTCAGCCCGCCGGGGCCGGCGATGGCCCCGGCCACGGTGGCGGTCTGGCCATTGCTGTCGACGGTGCCGCCAGCGGCGGTGATGCCGACGGCGCGAGAAGCCGCGACGGTGAAGCCGGCATCGAAGCGCAGCGTGCCGCCATTGAAGGTGAGCGGGCCGGTCGCGGCGCCGAGCGCCGCATCCTGGGCGATCGCCAGCGTCCCCCGGGTGAGGATGGTGCCGCCGGCATGGGTGTTGGCGCCGGTCAGGATCAGCGTGCCGCCGCCGGCGACGGTCAGTGCGCCGGTGCCGGTGATGACCTGCGCGATCGTCGTGGTGAAGCCGTTGGTGTCGATGGTGCCACCGCCCGTGGCGATGCTGATCGCGCGCGTGGCCGAGAGATCGAAGCCGGCATCGAAGCGCAGCGCGCCGCCATTGAAGGCGAGCGCGCCGGCCGCCGCACCGAGCGCCGCATCCTGGGCGATGGCGAGCGTGCCGGCATTGATCGTGGTGCCGCCGGTATAGGTGTTCGCGCCGCTCAGGATGGTGGTGCCGGTGCCGCTCTGCTGCACGGCGCCGGTGCCGGAGATGAGGCCCGTATGGGTCAGCGTGTCGCTGCGGTTGAAGACGAGCGTACCGGCATTGGCGATGGCGCCGGCCAGGTTGCCGCTGGTGCCGCCATTGCCAATCTGCAGCGTGCCGTCCTGGAGCTGGAAGGCGCTGGTGACGGTGCTGTCCCCGGTCAGGATCCAGGTGCCGGCGCCGGTCTTCTGGACGATGTCGAAGCCGCGATACTGCCCGCCGTCGCCGATGGCGCCGTCGAGGATGGCGGCCCCGGTCCCGGCGAGACGGAGCGTGTCATTGACCCCGGATCCCGCGACCACATTGCCGACGATCACCGACCCCGGTTGCAGTTCCAGCGTGCCGGTGCCGGTGCTTCCGAACTGAATAGCGTCGGCCTGGCCGGCGCCAGCCCGGATCGCGCCACTGTTGATCACAGCTAAGTTGACACCAGGCGCGCTTGCGAAGATCGCCACGGCGCCGGCCCCGCCTTCGATCCTGCCGGTGTTGGTGATGAGGTTGGTGACCGTGTTGAGCGCGGTGACCCTGATCGCGGCGGCGCCGACCGTGCCGGTCACGTCCGAACCGCCGAGAATGGTGCCGGCGTTGAGGAGCGTGGCCGGTCTGGAGGTCCCAGCCAACACGACACCCTGGCCGCCGGCCGTCTGGCCGATCCCGCCCCGGATCGTCCCGTTGTTGACGAGCGTACCGGCATTGCCGATCTGCGCGCCGACGCCTCCGCCTGTTGTACTCGAAACGCCGCCGGTGATCGTGCCATTGTTGACCAGGGCGACGCCGTTCGTGGTTGCTGCGCCCGTGCCGCCGGTGCCGCCGCTGCTGGCACCGCCGGTGATCGTGCCGTTGTTGACGATGGTGCCGGTCGCGGTCAGGCTCCCGGAATTCACGGACAGGCCGGTCCCGCCGTTCCCCCCAGTCCCGGCGCCGCCGACGAGCGTGCCGAAAATCGTCAGGGTGCCGCTTGGGAACGTACTGCCGAACGCGATGCTGCCGCCCGCGCCAGCCGCATTGTCGAGCCCCGACAGGGTGAAGCCTTGCGCGACGATGGTGATTTGCCTGCCTGGCGGGGTGAGCTGCGACAGCACGGCGAAGCTGCCGGTCAGGGTGATGGTCGAGCTCGCGTCGGGGCTGCCATTCGCCGCGGTGATGGCGGCGCGCAGCGTCGCGTCGCTGTCCGCCGTGTAGTCCGCGGCCGCTACCGGCGGCGCGAGCCAGCAGGCGATGGCCAGCGCGGCGCCGGAGGCGCCGGCGAGCAGCCTTGCCCTTCGGGTGACCCACGGACCCGCAGAACCGGCATCGACACTCGCGTCCATGAGTCTTCCCTAACAAGCTGCGCTTCCGAGTTGCCGATCATGCAGGGATGCAACCGCGCAACAAGCCGGCCGGCATGATTGCAAGCCGAGATATCCGGGAAGGTGTCCTGGTGTTGCGGCGCAGCAACACACCACTGCGGTAGGAGGCGATTTGATACGCGCCGTGAAGGCCCACAGCAGACCTGTGGGGCGGGCGAAGCGTTGCCACGCTAGGGTGATAGCCTTACCCACCCGCACAGGCCCGTACGCCGAGCTTTTCGGCCTTCCTGAGCGGAAAGCTTATGCGGCGCCAGCCGAACCCCGCGGGACGACATCGGTACTGCGCCCCTTGGTGCGACGACTGCAGCTACCGCCCCGACCGCGATCCGGGGAATCAGCGCAAGCGTGCACCGACGGCTACGGTCGCGGCGGCTTGCCGCGGCTCAGGTGCTGTTGGGCCGTAGGCTCCAAGGGGCGAGTTGCCGATGCGGTTGATCGGGTGGTCGGCGATGCGGTCGAGGAGCACGCGGAAATAGGTCTGCGGATCCCAACCGTTGAGTTCCGCTGTGCCGACCAGGGTGTAGATGATAGCGGCTCGCCTGCCGCCATCCAGCGAGCCCGCAAAGAAGTAGCTTTTCCGGCCGAGTGCCGGAGCCTGCGGCCGCGGCGGCGGATCCTCGACAACGCGAACCGGCGCCAGGCTGGGCGGGACCTCTGGCTCCGTCCGGACGACGCCGGGCGTCGTCCCCTCCCAGCCTGGCGCCGCCACTCGAGCAGCAGGCTGGCTCGTCGGTGGCGGGCGTCTAGTGAAGTCTGCTGGGGCGCAAGCCTGATTTCCGCATCCCGTTCAGGCTGACAATTCGGCGCGAGTCTTGCATGCGGATTCGAGAGTGGGTGGCCGGAAATGCGGGGGCAGCGTGCCCCCGCATCAGCAACGCACACAGGTCCCGGGCGGAGGGTCACATGACCATGACCTCAGCCTCCAACGCCTTCCAACGCCGACCGGCGGATCGCCAGCACGTGGAGCCGCAGGCGCTCGCCATCGCGCTTTTTGCCGACCGGCCTGCGCACAGAGAAGCGATGCTCACCAGCGGTGGCGAGCGCCCCGAGCTTGTCGAGCGCTCGCCTCACCCTGGTCAAGTTCGTCTCCCCACCGACAATCTCCGCGGCCCGTGCTTCAGTGATCAGCACTTCGTCGCCGCGCTTCCCGTGCCGAAAGAGGAAGCCCAAGCAGGCCAGTGCCTCGCCCCGAGACGCGTAGCGCTCCGGCTCCTTACCAAGGTCGACGAACTCACCGTGGTGCTCGCGAAAATAGGCCCGCAGCCGCGCCAGCGGATCGCGCTGCCGTAGCTCGGCTTCCGCGCATAGCTGAGCATGAGCTAGCGCGCATTTCAGCAGGTCCTTGCGCAGGAGTCCGGGGTGCCACTTCACAAGGCCCGTGCTCGTCGCGAACCGACCCGCGGCAAACAGAGTTGCGAAGCGCTGGTGAACTCGCTCCAAACCCCCTGCCGGTCCAGGGAGATCGCGGGCCGCCCTCAGATACTCCTCACGCCACTTCTGCAGCTGCTTCGTCAAACCGTCCTTGTCCGCGTCCACCCGCTCAACCAACTGCTCGACCAGGTGGTGCGAGGCAACGCCAAAGTTCTTCCGCGCTAGAGCCCGGAGGTCAGCGAGGAGCTCCTTCTCATCATCACGCCCGTGAAGATCCTCGAACACCCTGCCCTTCTCGTCGAGGAAGGGTACCCCGATCAGCCGGTCGTGGTGAGCGCGATCGACCTTCTCCCCAGCCGGGGCGAGCTCATCCAGGGCCTTGTTTGACGTGATGACTACCGGCACCACCGCGGCCTGCCGCGTCCGACCTGATCCCTGGCGACCTTTCTCGAAGCCGCTGTCGACGCGCATGACGAACTCAACCACTGAAGCAGCAGCTCCAGCGCGCGTCTCGTCGAGCGGCAGGAAGGTATGCCGTGCGGCGATCAGCTCGTCCTCCAGGTCGTTCACCGTGGCGTTGAGCGGCATCACCGCACCGAGCCGGTCAGCGATCGTCTCGTCGGAATGCTGCCCATAGACCGAGCTGACCACGATGAGCAGGGTCGACTTACCGGTTCCGGGAGGCCCCACAATCAGCACCATAACGGGCTCAACCCCGAGGAGGCCGATGATCGGACCAGCAAACGCGACGCACAATTGAAGACGTAACCGGCTGTTGTTTTGCGCCAGCTTCGCTATCTTTCTGAAGCCTTTCAATGTGCCGCCGACACGGTACCGGCTGAATCGTTCTTCCCGTCCGCCAGCATCCAGCGCAATCCGCACGCCGGCCGCCTTGCCAAAAACCTGGCCAGGGAGGACGAAGCGATCCTTGATCCATCCCAGCCGTGTTGCGACCTCGAACGTGCTCGGCGCTGCCTCGGCAGCCGAGTTAATGACATCCCGCAGCCGAGCAAGGTCTTGCTGCCGAAGCCCGGGCGCGCGCATATCGGCTAGCTTCTTCTGAATGTCTCCACCGGCAAAAACCTGGCTGAGTGGAGCGAGAAGCTCCCTCCGGCGCTTGCCGTCGCGTGGATCGACCCACGATAATAGGACATAGGCTCTTCCGTCCTCGCTATCGCCGAAGCCGCGCACCGTGATCGCAGTACTGTTGTCCGCCGCAACTTGGTCATCCGTCGTGGAGAAGGGTAGGCGAGCGATCTTCGCTCGACGTTCACGGTTCGAGGTCACGGTGGTGAAATCCCTTGAGCAAAAGGAAAGCGTTCGCGCACATCGAGCGAAGCCGAGCTGTGCACGTCGCGCAGTCGGAAAATGGCGATTTGAAACGTCAAAATGGCTGCGGAGGCCCTCGGGGAGGCGATCTAGGCCATCCAAACACAGGCCTGATCGCAACACTGCAAAGGATGTTGGCGCAGCGCGTGGGCGGTCTTGTGAGTCGTGTCGACATGTCGACACGTCGACGGCGCGGAGGTTCCCGGGCTCTCATCGGCACGCGGTCTCGCAGGCTGTGCGAAGCGACCGCGCAGGACCGCGCGGCACGCCCATGTGCAGCCGGAACTCCGCGGCGCTGAGATGCGCACGCCAGAGAAGCTCCTCCGCATGGAGAGGCTCGCTAAGGCGGAATGGCCGGCTACGCCTCGGGCGCCCCTTCTCTCCCGTGTATGAGCGTATCTCGCGAATGTAGCCCTTCGCGGTGTAGGTCACGGCGCTGGCACGATCTTCAACTGTAGGGCCGATCTCCTTCACCAGAACCTGGCGATAGACGCGTCGGGGCACACTGGGGCTAGCACGGGAGCGTCGCTGATATGACTTTCGAATCGCATCCGTGAGGCCGCCGCGGTCGCCAGCTATTATGGCGTGGATATGTGGTTGCAACAGGCGGGTGGTGGCGTCGAAGTCGAGGTCGACACCACCGATCAGGAGGCCATTTAGGCGCCCCGTGCGCGCGATCACTGCGCGGACTGAGTTGCGGAATCTGCGCGGCTCGAAAGACCTCAGCGCACATTCGCCGAAGGCCGCACCTTCCGGCACGATGTGGAGCATCTCCAGATCCTCGTAGGGGGCCAGCAGATCTAGGGTGTGAGCAGCAAGCTCTCGGCGTGCCTCCCTCCAGCAAAGCGGGCAGATCGAGAGTCCGCAGCGTCCATTGCGCATGCAGCGCTTCAGGTCTCGCGCGAGAGATCGTGCTTCATTGGTGCCATGTCGGAGGAGTGACGCTGAACGAACGTCGGACTCCGCCGCAGCCTCATCGATCGTTTCAAAGTTCTCGCAGATAACCGCCGGGTCTAGGTGGTCGAGCAGCGTAGCGTACTGCGGACTACAGTTTGGCTTCATCGTGTCTCTCGTGGGAATTTGGATGGGTGGACCCGGCCGCGTCTCGGGGGCGCCAGGAGACGCTGACCGCTTCGACGGCTTTACCGTTTGCTGCTTCGCCGGCTTGTGGGACTTCGGCTTCAGTGCGCGGACGCTCTCAGCCTTCGCCATTTCGGCGGTGCGCCGCGAGCCACGCCTCGATCGCGGGTATCTCGTAGCGGACTGCGCCACGGCCCCGCGGGTCACCCAGCTTGATGAACGCTGGCCCCACGCGACGCCAGCGCCAATTGGCTAGCGTCTTGGGGGACACACCTATGCGTTCAGCTGCACTGCTAGGGCATACGAGCCGTTCGCCTAGTTGGCCTAGGGTACTGGCTTGCATATTCCGCTGTGAATCCACCCGCGGAGGCGCATCTTGTGGCGGGCCGCAATGGCTCTGATTGCTTCGCTGTCTGATGCGCATGTCGCTCCTCGCCGTGATCAGGAGCCGCAGTATTTTCCAAGGCAGGCGATATCGATGCTGCGCTGCTTAGAGTCGCAGAAGAATCACGCTATTGTGTCTTGATCTTTGAACCGTCAACGGAAGTTTGCGGGCGCAGTGAACGGATTTGGCGCTGCCGGCTCCAGTGGGAACGGCATGGAGGTCAGCGACCGCATCTCACAAGCCAAACTCCCTATGATCAGCATATGACGCCGCTACCGCCCAGAATCATGATCAACTTCCCTTTCTGGAAAATGCCGATCTCAGTAATCCGGCCTCTTTCTTTTCGAACTCCCTGAGTGCCTCCACTCTCCGTTCATTATATAGCTTCTTTTTTTCTCGGGCGGCTTTGCGGCTTTCTTTTTCCATATTAGCGATCTCGTACCAATCATCCGCCAACGCTATAGGAATGAGGAACGTACCATCCGGCTCTACACGTTCCCCCGGCGGGTTGACTTTCGCTAGCTTGTCGCGGAAACCTTCCACAGGATGGAGTTTGCGATACGCGTGCGCATAGCAAAAAAGCGCACTGCGAAGATAGTCACTATCAAGGCGATAAAGGAGCGCACGAGCGAACCCTTTTTGTGTAGGTAATTCCGGGCGCACAGGCCAGCGGTGACGGTAATTGCACCAGAACCATAAGCCGCTATGGCCTCGTTTTGCCCAACGTGCCCAGCCTTCGCGAGTTCCGACATGTATTTTGTATTCCTGAAGATAAGTAGCATTTTCAATGGCTTCCGAAATAGTTCCCGAGCCGGCGTAGCCGTCATGACAAATCCTGCGGAGTGCAAAATCCAAGTACTTGGCGACACTGAAAGCCTCGATACGGGACGCCTTTACGTCTCTCTCGAATTTGGAAATTTTCTGGATTGTTGCCCATCCGTCGGCATCAAGAAATTTTCTCAATAGTCCCACATACCCGCGGAGTCCAAACCGTTCGATGTAGCTCCTACTGCCATTTAGGCTGCGATCCTCTTCCTCAATGTGCCCTAATAGGCGAGCTGCCGAGACGGCGCGGGCTAGGCGCATGTATTTCTCGTCCACCAAAAGCAAGTCAGAGTTGGAATTCTCTACCCTCTCAATCCCCTCGCACAAAAATATGGCAACAGAAAACTCATACAGTCTCACTGCACGAATATATCTCGGCTTCTTTTTGTTGCATATGAAATCTATTAAGGAGTCCAAATTTACTGTAATTATCCGTTTTTCCTCACCGGCATTTGGCATTCAGGGACTCCTTCGGTAGATCCTCGGCTGGCTCTTTTTAGGATTTTCGAGCGACATCAATCATATTTATGGCAGAACTTGACTTTTCGAGTAACAGTCCTGCCCAGATTTCCGCCAGCTCTTTTCGCCGATCCAAATATAGTGCTCTATTGTAAGCGCTTTCGACTTCATCGTCCGAGCTATGCGCCAACATCAGGTCGAGGATGCCGCGGTCCATCCGGAATCGCTCGTTCATGATTGTGGAAAATGTTGCGCGCCAGCCATGAGGAACATGTCGCCCGTGGTACCCGGCCCGGTTGAGCAGGTAACCAATTGCGTTCTCTGACATTGGGCGGTGAAGCTGCCGCACGCTCGGAAACACGAGTTCACTCCGCGCCGCAAATCTGCGCACGCAGTCAAGCACTTCGACCGCTGCCGGGCTCAAAGGCACCAAATGCTCTCTGCGCATTTTCATGCGTTGAGCCGGAATGCGCCATATCGGCGCGGCGCCACTCAAGTCTTCGAACTCGCTCCACTTTGCCCCTCGGATCTCGCCGGGACGGACAACCGTGAGCGCGAGAAAGCGGTGCGCGAGCTTGGTCACTGGGTGAGCAGGTATCCCCTCGACGCTCTGCAGCATCTCCCGCGCCCCATCCAGATCCAGAACGGCAGGTTGGCGGCCTTTCACGAGGGGTGCCAGAGCGCCTTTCACCATCGCCGCCGGATCGTTCTCACCGATGCCTGATGCGACCGCAAAGACAAACACGGCCGAGATCCGCTGCCTGACACGGCGCGCCGTTTCAATGGCTGGCCGCGCCTCTATCGGCCGCAGCAGGCCGAGCACCATCGCGGGCGTGATGTCGCGCAATTGGAGGCTGCCGAACGCAGGGAAGACATCACGCTCGAGGCTATTAAGGACATCGTCAGAATGTCGCCTCGTCCAGCCTGGAGACCGGCGTGCATGCCAGTCTCGAGCGACCGCTTCAAACACCAATCGCTTATCGGTCGCGGCTAGGCGGGCCTTCTTCCGCTCGACAGCGGGATCCACTGACGCGCGGAGATGTGCCCGCGCCTTCGTGCGCTCCTCCCGCGCCTGCGCCAGCGTTACCTCCGGATAGGGCCCGATGGTCAGAAGCTTTTCGCGCCCTGCAATCTCGTAGCGATACCGCCAAATCCGGCTGCCGGCTGGCGTGACGTATAGATGCAATCCGGCGCCATCACTCAGCTTGTAAGGAGCACCGCGCGGCTTCGCGGCTCGCACTTCAGCGTCGGTCAGCATCGTTCAGTCGCCGCTCTATACCCGGTTGCCGAGATCCGGTACCCGGTGGGGTACCCGACTTTTGTGATGATACTGGCAGTTTTCGCGGGACGCTAAGGGAAATGAGTGCGCCAGAAC
Organism: Plastoroseomonas hellenica; assembly: GCF_018129085.1. Classification (GTDB taxonomy): domain Bacteria; phylum Pseudomonadota; class Alphaproteobacteria; order Acetobacterales; family Acetobacteraceae; genus Plastoroseomonas; species Plastoroseomonas hellenica. The sequence continues at coordinate 6,420 of NZ_JAAGBB010000006.1, read as the reverse complement.
GCCTTTAAAAATCTGCATTTCCGGGATGCCGGGGGATAGGTGAGGATATATCAATGGCGGATGGGGTGGGATTCGAACCCACGGCAGGGTTGCCCCTGCGGCGGTTTTCAAGACCGCTGCCTTAAACCACTCGGCCACCCATCCAGGCTGGAAACACTGGGATTCCTGACCGTCTCCCATGATGCCGCGCACCACGGATGGCACCAGGGGGCTTCGGGAGTGGGTCCGCCATGGCGCCAGCGCCGGCGTAACCCGGGGGCGGCATCAGCCGCAAGCCCGCGCTGGGCATAGCCGCCGGTTGGTGCCGTCACCAGCCGCGCCGTCCCTGCCCATCGCCGTCGCCGCTTGCGGCGGGGCATTGCATCCTGTCCAGCCTGCCTGCTTCCCGCGCGACAGCGGCCCCCGCTTTCGCGCAGAGTGCGGCCGCCATGAACTCCCGACCCGACGATTCCGCCATCGAGGCCGAGATCCTCGCCCGCGTCACCGCTGCCGGCCCTGGCAGCAGCATCTCCCCCAGCGATGTCGCCCAGGCGCTGGCGCCGGTTGACTGGCGCCCGCTGCTGGGCCCGGTGCGGCGCCTCGCCCTGAAGCTGCAGGCCGAAGACCGCATTGTGATCCTGCGCAAGGGCAAGGCGGTGCCGGCCGCCGAGGTGCGCGGCGTCATCCGCCTGGCGCTGCCGGGCGGCCGGGCCTGATGCCTGCCAGCCATTCCTGACCATACGGAACCCCCGCGATGATCCGTCGCCTGCTGCCCTTCCTGCGCGATGTCTGGGCGATCGCCGGCCCCTTCTGGCGGAGCGAGGAGCGCTGGCGGGCGCGGATGCTGCTGGCCGTCGTCGTCGCGCTGAACCTGGCGCTGGTCGGCATGAGCGTGCTGCTCACCTATTGGCAGAACACCTTCTACAACGTGCTGGAGGCCAGGAATTCCGACGCCTTCCTCGATCTCCTGTTCCGCTGGCATGAGGATCCGCAAAGCGGCCGCACCCTGCCCGGCTTCGTCTATATCGCCACCGCCTACGTCCTGACCGCGGTCTATGCGCTCTATCTCCGCCAGGCGTTGCAGATCCGCTGGCGGCGCTGGATCACCGAGAACCTGATCGCCGGCTGGCTGAACGACCGCGCGCATTACCGCATCGGGCTGACCGAGGCCGGCACCGACAACCCTGACCAGCGCATCGCCGATGATGCGCGTCTCTTCGTCGACGATACGCTGATCCTCGGCCTCGGGCTGATGAACGCGGTGGTCACGCTCGGAAGCTTCGTGATCGTGCTCTGGACGCTCTCGGGGCCGGTCACGCTCTTCGGCGCCTCGATCCCCGGCTACATGGTCTGGGTGGCGCTGCTCTATTCGCTGATCGGCACCGGGCTCGCGCATTGGATCGGGCGGCCGCTGATCCGGCTGAACTTCCTCCAGCAGCGGGTCGAGGCGGATTTCCGCTTCGCCCTGGTGCGGCTCCGCGAGAATGGCGAGGGCATCGCCCTGCATGCGGGCGAAGCGGATGAGCACCGCGCCCTCTCCGGCCGCTTCCGCGCCCTGGTCGAGAACTGGTGGTCGATCATGGTGGCGACCAAGCGCCTCACTTTCTTCACCGCCGGTTTCAACCAGGTGGCGATCATCTTCCCGATCGCGGTCGCCGCCCCCGCCTATTTCGCGGGCCGCATGTCGCTTGGTGGGCTGATCCAGACCTCCTCCGCTTTCGAAAGCGTGCAGGGCTCGCTCTCCTGGTTCGTCTCCAACTATTCCAACGTCACTGAATGGCGCGCCACGGTCGATCGCCTCACCGGCTTCCGCGCCGCCATCGACCGTGCCGCGGCAACGGGAGGCGGGCTGGCGCGCAGCGAGGCGGCGAATGACGCCCTGGCGCTGGACGGCGCCACGCTGTCGCTGCCGGATGGCCGCGTGCTGGCCCGCGATGCCGCGCTGACCCTGGCACCCGGCGAACGCGTGCTGGTGCAGGGCCCCTCCGGCGCCGGCAAATCGACGCTGTTCCGCGCCATCGCCGGCATCTGGCCCTTCGCCGAAGGACGCCTGGCGCTGCCGCCGGGCAAGCGACTGCTGTTCCTGCCGCAACGCCCCTATATCCCGCTCGGCAGCCTGCGCCGCGCCGTCTGCTACCCGGAGGATGCGGCGCGCTTCACCGATGCCGAGGTCGCGGAGGTTCTCTCCGATGCCGGGCTTGCCGCGCTCATCCCCCGCCTCGATGAGGAGGACAATTGGGCCAAGCGCCTCTCCGGCGGCGAGCAGCAGCGGCTGGCCCTCGCGCGCGCTTTGCTGGTGAAGCCCGACTTCCTGTTCCTCGACGAGGCGACCGCGAGCCTGGATCCTGCCTCGGAGGCCGCGCTGCACCAGGTGCTGAAGGAGCGGCTGCCACAGACCGCGATCCTCTCGATCGCGCACCGCGAGAGCGTGGCGCGCTTCCACGACCGCACCCTGCGCTTCGCGGAAGGCAGGCTGGCGCCCGCCTGACGGCTCTCAGGACGCGCCGTCGATCCAGTCGAGGGCGGCGCCGTGCGGGTCAGTCCAGGCCAGCGGCGCGCCGTTCACCGAGAGCAGGAAGCGCCCGGTGGGCGCTTCGCCGGCGCGTGCCGCGATCGCCGGCAACACGGATGGCGCCTCGTTCGCGATCCAGTACCGGCAGAGCCCGCCGACATCAGCCGCGAAGCCCTCCCGCTCCGCCAGCGATGGCAGGTAGCTCAGCACCGCGGTGTGGAAGATGACGAGCGTGGCCTCTCTGGGCGCTTCCGCCGCCAGCCGCGCCAGATCTCGCCGCAGGTCGCCCCGCACCACCCGCGGCCGCTCCCTGGCCGCGGTCGCCATCGCCGCGCGCAGCCGCGCCAGGCGGTCCGACTGCTCCGGCCAGACCAGCGTCTCCAGCCAGGCCCGCTCCCCGGGATCGGTGATGTCGAGCGGGTTGAGGTCGAGCCCCGCACGCCAGACCACTTGCGGCACGGCAGCCGGCAGCGGCACGGCGGCATCGACCGCGCAGGGGAAGACCGGCGCACCATCCGGCGCCGGCAGCGCGGCCCGCCCGTAGTCGTAGCCATAGCGGTCCGGCAGCAGGCAGAGGCCGGCGGAGGCGCCGACCTCGATCAGCGCCAGCGGCTGCGGCAGCCGCGCCAGCACCGGCAGCAAGGTGGCGCAGCGCGCCGGCTCATTGGTCTGGGTCGCGCGCACCAGCATCAGCGCGCGCAGGTCTTCGGGCCGGTCCAGGATGTCGCGGCGGAATTCCTCCCACCCCGCCGGCGTGCCGAAGAGGTGCCGCGCCGCGGCCAGCAGCAGGTTCGGCTGCCGCTTCGCCTCCGGCAGGGTCAGCAGGAAATCGAGGATCTCCGGATCGCCGGCGACGCCGAGCCCCAGGGCCTCATAAAGCGGCGAGCGGCCGCGCGCCTCCTGCTCCGCGAAACGGCGATAGCGCCGGGCGGTCTCAGCGGCAGAAGCGGGATCTTTCATCACCAGCCTCCATCCCGTCAGGCCCGCGCGCCGAGCCCCGCGACCAGCCGCAGCAGCGAGGCGCCGTAGCGCGTGCGCTTCGAAGGACCGATGCCGGGAAGCGTCTCCAGCGCATCCTCCGCCGCCGGCCGCGCTTCCTCGAGCGCCGCCAACGTCTTGTCGGCCAGCACCACATAGGGCGGCACGCCGAGCCCGCTCGCGATGCGCCGGCGCCAGGCACGCATCGCCTCCATCGCATCGGCGCCGGCGGCCAGCGTGGCGCGCGCCATGCGCTCCGCATCATCGAGCAGCGCCTCGTCCGGCCCTTCGCCCGCGGCGCGCGGCGGCGGCGCCGTTCCGGCCTCCGGCGGCGGCGCGCCGTTCAGCACGGCGAGGATCGCTTCGCCATAGCGGTCGACGCGCGATCGCCCGACACCCGGCACCTCCAGCAGCGCTTCCAAACTCGCCGGGCGCCGCGCCGCGATGTCGGCGAGCGTGCGGTCGATGAACACCACATAGGCCGGCACGCCCTGCGCCTGCGCGACGCCCCGCCGCCAGGCACGCAGCGCCTCGAACAGCGGATCGTCGGAGATGCGGGTCGGCGTGGCGGTCTCCGCCCGGCGCGGCGTCGGCGCATCGGCGGCACGCAGGAACAGCTTCTCCTCCCCGCGCAGCACCGGGCGCGCCGCCTCGGTCATTGCCGGCGCGGTGCCGTGCTGCCCGACCTCCGCAAGGTCGAGCAGCCCGCGCGCCACCATCTGCCGGATGATCCCCTGCCACTCCGCATCGGCGATGTCCTTGCCGACGCCGAAGGTCGGCAACTGGTCATGCCCGAATTGCAGCACTTTCTCCGTCGCGCGCCCGCGCAGCACGTCCAGGATATGCTTGGCACCGAAGCGCTGCCCGGTGCGCAGGATCGCCGACAGCAGCTTCTGCGCCGCGACGGAGGCATCGAAGACCCGGGGCGGCGAGGCGCAATTGTCGCAGTGACCGCAGCGTTCCGCCGCCTCTTCCCCGAAGCAGCGCAGCAGCAGGCGGGTGCGGCATTCCGCCGTCTCCGCGATCGCGACCATCGCGTCGAGCCGCTGGCGCTCGATGCGCTTCTGCTCCGGCTCGGCGCTGCTGTCCTCGATGTGGTGGCGGGAGAGCGCGATATCGGCCGCCGAATAGAGCAGCAAAGCGCGGGCCGGCAGCCCGTCGCGCCCGGCGCGGCCGATCTCCTGGTACCAGCTCTCGGGGCTGCGCGGCATATTGAGATGCACGACCCAGCGCACATCCGGCCGGTCGATGCCCATGCCGAAGGCGACGGTCGCGGCCATCACCACCTGCTCGCCGCGCGCGAAGCGGCGATGCGCCTCCCGCTTCGCCTCCGCCTCCATGCCGGCGTGGAAGGAGAGTGCCTCGATCCCCTCTCCGCGCAGCCGGTCGGCGACCATCTCGGTCCGCGCCCGGGTCGCGCAATAGACGATGCCGGTCCCGCCCACCTCCCGCACGAAGGAGAGGAGCTGGCGGAACTCCTGCTCGCGCGGCATGCCCTCGATGGCGATGTTCGGGCGTTCGAAGCTGGCACGGAAGACCGGCGCCTCGGTCAGGTCGAGCTGGGCGCGGATATCCTCGGCGGTGCGCGGGTCGGCGGTCGCGGTCAGCGCCAGGCGCGGCACGTCCGGGAACATGCGCCCGAGCACCGAAAGCCCGCGATATTCCGGGCGGAAGTGATGGCCCCAATTGCTGACACAATGCGCCTCGTCCACCGCGAACAACGCCAGCGGCATCTCGGAGAGGCGCTGCAAGGTGCCGTCGAGCAGCAGCCGCTCCGGCGAGACATAGAGCAGCTTCAGCCGCCCCTGATGCAGGTCGCGCAGCACGCCGCGCGCCTCCTCGGGCGGCAGGTCGGAATGCAGGGCCGCGGCGGCGACGCCCTGCTGGCGCATCGCCGCGACCTGGTCCTCCATCAGCGCGATCAGCGGCGAGACGACGATGCCGATGCCGCGCCGGCACAGCGCCGGCACCTGGTAACACAAGCTCTTGCCGCCGCCGGTCGGCATCAGCACCAGGGCCGATCCGCCGCCCGTCACATGCCGCACCACCGCTTCCTGCTGGCCGAGGAAGCCAGCGTGGCCGAAGACGCGGTGCAGGACATCCGCCGGATCAGCGGACTCGGGCGTCAGGCTATCGGGCATCTGTCCGGTTTGGCAGATGGCGCGGCCCCTGTCAGCCCATCGCCGGGATGGCGCGGCCGCCGACCAGGCGGAGGATGCGGGTCGGCCGCTCCACCCCCATCAGGCGATGCGCGATCAGGATCACGCTGCGGCCGGCGGTCGCGCTATCCAGCGTCTCCAGGAAAGCCCGCTCGGTCGCCGCGTCCAGCCCGGCCGCCGGCTCGTCCAGGATCAGCACCGGCGCCGGCGACAGGAGCGCGCGCGCGAGCGCCAGCCGCCGCGCCTGGCCGCCTGAGAACCGCGCCCCGGCCTCGCCGACCCGCGTCTCCAGCCCCTCCGGCAGGGTGCGCACCAGATCCCCGACGCGGGCGCGGTCGAGCGCCTGCCAGAGTGCGGCGTCATCGGCCTCCGGCGCGGCGAGGCGCAGGTTGGCGGCGATGCTGTCATCGAAGAGCCGCGCATCCTGGGTCAGGCAGGCGATGCGCGACCGCAGGGCGGCGGCCGGCAGACCGGCGATATCGACGCCGCCCAAGGTGATGCGCCCGGCCTCCGGCGCCGCCAGCTTGAGCATCAGGGCCGCGAGGGTCGACTTCCCGGAACCGGAGGGGCCGAGCAACGCGATGCGGCCCCCTTCCGGCAGGTCGAGTTCGAGCCCGTCGAAGACCGGCGGCCGGTCCGGCGCCCAGGCGAAGCGCAGCCCCTCGATCCGCAGCGCGTGCCCTGCGGGCATGGCCGCGGGGATCGCGGGATCGGGTACCGGCACCGGCGTGTCGGCCGCCTCGAACAGCCGGCGCGCGGCGGCGCCGGCGGCGGCGAGTGCCGCGCCGGCAC
>NZ_JAAGBB010000005.1 GCF_018129085.1 Plastoroseomonas hellenica | reverse complement strand
GTTGAAGGTGAGCGGGCCGGTGGCGGCGCCGATCGCGTTGTCGGCGGCGATCGCGAGCACGCCCTGGGTGATGATGGTGCCGCCGGAATAGGTGTTCCCGCCCGCCGCGGCAGGCGCGAGGGTCAGCACGCCGGCGCCGGTCTTCTCGACCGCGCCGGTGCCGGTGATCAGGCCGGTATAGGTGCCGTCGTCGGTCTGGGCGAAGCGGACCAGGCCGTTGTCGGTGATCGCCTGCGGCAGGACCTGGGCACGACCCTGCAGGGTGCCGCCTGCGTCGACGGTGACAGTCCCCGCATAGGCGGAATTGTTGCCGGCGATGATCAGCGTGCCCGCCTGGACGGTCACCGAGCTGGGGCCGGTGATGGCGCCGGTGATGGTCCAGGTGCCGCTCTCGTTCTTGAAGAGCTGCTCGAAGCCGGGGAAGACCCCGTCGATGACGCCGTTGCCGGTGCCGCTGAGATAGAGCTGGTCGTTGCCGAGATTGCCGTCCAGGGAGCCGCTGATCGACTGCCCCGGATGGAGCCGCAGGATGTCGTCGCCGGTGCCGAAGATCAGGTTGCCGAGGATTGCGCCGTTGTTGGTGAAGTCGAGGCTGCTGGCGCCCGCGGTCACGCCATCGCCAGAGCCGAGGATGCTCGGCGCCGTGGTCGCCTGGATGGTGCCATTGTTGACGACGGTGTTGAGGCCGGTGAACGCCTCGAACCACAGGGCCGCAGCGAAGTCCGCGCGGATCAGGCCGTTATTCACGATCAGATTGCCGGTGCCGATCGCATTCACGGCCTCCGCGTGGATCTCGTTACCAGTCGACAACACCTGAGAGCCCGCATCGATGAGCAGGTAGGTGTTGCTTCGGAACTCGATGACGTTGTTGCCCGCGGAGTAGAGCCCATTGTCCAGGGTCGCGGCGTTCTGGAGCACCGCGCTCCCGGTGATGTGGATCGTGGGAAGGCTCCCGGGAAGAATACCGTTGCCGTCCCGCAAGCTGATCACGGCCGAGTTTCCGACTTCGATACGACCGCCATTCACGTTGACCGTGCGGTTGTCGGGCTCGTTCGGCCCTTCGCCGATACGGGCCGTGTAGGTGGTCGGCGCCGAGGTGCCGTCACAGGTGGTGGTCAGCCCGGCAGTGACGCAGTTGGCCGCTGCGGGCAGCGGGGCCAGGGCGATCGCCAGAGGCGAGCCAAGCAGCGCGAGGTGGAAGGCGATGGCCCGGGCTGTGGCGCGCCGAGCGCTGTCGCCGATCGTCTCTTTTTTGTCCATTACCTGCCTCATTGAGATTAGCGCCGTGGTCGTTCCGGAGCGCCCGCATGGAAGGAAAGCGTGGTTCTTCAGAGCTCTATGGCCGCTCAGCTTGTGAAGCTGTATCGTTCCGAAACCGGCTATAGCGACATTTGCTCTAAATTGTCAAACTGATATAAAAAAAGACGAGACGTAGCGGCGGCGATCGGCCATACCGCAACTGGCGGTTGACGGGCGCAGCCGAGTGATGGCAGCAGCCGCCCGTCAAAGAGGAATGAGGCTGGTGATGCGACAGAAGGTTCGGTCGGCGGCCCAGGCCGGCGCCAGGAAGCAGGCGGATGCTCCAATGGCGGCGAGCGCATGAGCCTCGTCACCGTCATCATCCCGGTGTTCAACGGCGCGTCCTCCATCCACCTGCCGATCGCCTCGGTCGCGGCGCAGACCTGGCGGGATATCGAGGTCATCGTCGTCGACGACGGATCGACGGATGACACCGCCACGGTCACGGCATCGCTGCTCGCGGCCCTGCCCTTCCCGACCCGGCTGATCCGACATGCCGCCAACCGCAAGCTCAGCGCGACTCGCAACACGGGGCTCGAGGCGGCGCGCGGGGCGTGGATCCAGTTCCTGGACTGCGACGACTACATCGCGCCCACCAAGATCGCGGCGCAGATGGCAGTCGCCGAGCAGGCGCCGGCGCAGGTCGCCGCCGTCTACTCGCCCTTCCAACGCTTCCACATGGATGGCGCGCGCTTCGTCCAGGATGATGCGGTGAGCTTCCCCGACATCGAGGCCGCGCACCCCCTCGCCTTCGTCGCGCGGGAGACCTTCGTGCACATGTCGGCCACGCTGACGCGCCGCGCCGTGCTGCAGGAGGTCGGCGGCTTCCGCCAATCCGCGGTGCCCTGGGAGGATGACGAGATCAAGATCCGGATGGCGCTGGCCGGATACACCTTCCGCAAGGCGCCGACCCCTGAGGCCGGCTTCTTCTGGCAGCTCTATCCCGGGCAGACGCGCTGGGGCGGGCCGGAAGCCCGCTACCGGATCGTCGACGTCGCGTTCAACTTTCTCGCCTGCGTTCGCCTCGCACTCGGGGGCGTGTCGCCGGCCGCGGCCGGGCTGCCGGATCCGGTGCGGCGGGCGCTGGACCGCGAGCTGACCTTCTACCTTCGCGCCCTCTATGGCTTCAGCCGGGCCGAAGGTGCCCGCTTCACCGCGGCGCTGATGGACTACTACCCGGGCTTCCTGCCCGCTTACCCGGCCCGCCTGCGGTCCCTGCCGAAGCTGCTCGGCGTCCGGCGGTTCGAGGACATGGTCGCCAGGCTCCGCACGCTCCGCCGCCGCGTGCGCCTCGCCTGAGAGACCGTCGGGAAGCGGCGGCCGGGTGACGCCTCACCCGGCGGCGGGCTCCACTCCGCCGCCCACTGCCCCGTCCAGCATCACCGACAGGCTGTGCGCGAAGGCCGCCGCGGCGATCGGCAGCGGCGTATTGGCCCGGGCATAGATGCCGAGCTCGCTCTGGATGAATCCGCGTCCCTGCCACAGCGGGACATGCGCCAGCCGCGCCGCGGCCAGCTCTGCCTCCACGCCCACGCGCGTCATCAGCGCGACGCCGAGCCCGCGCAGCACGAGTTGCTTCATAAGCTCGATCGAGCCCGCCTCGTAGCGACCGCGGCCTGCCATGCCGGCCCGGATCATCGCCGGCTGCACCTGCCCGCGATTGGCGAAATTCGCCTTCGGCAGGATCACCGTATGGTCGCGCAGATCGTTGAAGGTGACCCTGGCAGCACCCGCGAGCGGCGAGCCGAGGGCGACGACCGCACCCAGGCGGAAGCGCGCGGCGGCGATCCGGCGCAGCTCCGGGCGCGGCGGGACTTCGAAGGCGAGGCCGAGATCGGCATCGCCATTGGCGATCGCGGCCGGGATCGCCTCGGTGCCGAGGATGGTGACGCCGACCGTCACCCGGGGGTAGCGCGCGGCCATGGCGGCGATCGCGCCCGGCACGATGTGGTGGCAAGCGCCTTCCAGCGTGACCAGCTCCACCTGCCCGGTCTGCAGGCCGCGCAGCGCATCGATCTCCGAGCGTACCCGCTCGGCATCGCGCAGCACGCCGATCACGTGATGGGCCAGGATCTCTCCCGCCGCGGTCAGCTTCAGCCCGCCCGACAGCCGGTCGAAAAGCAGCGCCCCCACCTCGGCCTCGAGCGCCAGGATCTGCCGGTTCACCGCCGAGGAGGCGATGTTGAGCCGCCGCGCCGCCTCCCGGATCGACCCGGCGCGCCGGACCGCGTCGAAATAGCGGAGCGCCGCGGCGTGGATCCGGTAGCGCTCGGTCCGCATCACGGGGTCCCTCATGGCGTGATCTCCGGACTGCTGCCGAAACGGCATCATCTTGTGCGAAAATTTGCGCTTGTTCGAGCGCGGCGATCGGGAGCCAATCAGGGAACCGTTCAGGAAGGAGGCGCCCAAGCATGGCGAACCGCATCGGCGATCCCCCCATGGCAACGGCCGCGGATGCGGCCGACCGCGACGTGGTGACCCCGGCCGGCTGGAAGGCCCTGGCGGGCTCGGCGCTCGGCTATGCCATGGACGGCTTCGACCTGCTGATCCTGGGCTTCATGCTCCGCGCCATCTCGGCCGATCTCGGGCTCACCCCGGCCGAGGGCGCCTCGCTCGTCACCGCCACGCTGGTCGGCGCGGTGCTCGGCGGCGTCGGCTTCGGCATGCTGTCGGACCGGCTCGGCCGCGTCCGCGTGCTGACCTGGACCATCGTCCTCTTCGCGGTCTTCACCGGGCTCTGCGCCCTGGCGCAAGGCTATTGGGACCTGCTGGCCTATCGCACCATCGCGGGGCTCGGCCTCGGCGGCGAGTTCGGCATCGGCATGGCCATGGTCGCCGAGGCCTGGCCGGCCAGCAAGCGCGCCCGCGCCTCCTCCTATGTCGGGCTCGGCTGGCAGCTCGGCGTGCTGGCGGCGGCGCTGCTGACGCCGATCCTGCTGCCGGTGATCGGCTGGCGCGGCATGTTCGCGATCGGGCTGTTCCCGGCCATCGCCGCCTATTTCATCCGCCGCGGCCTGCATGAGCCCGAGGTCTTCGTGGCGAGGAGCGCCGCGGCGCCGCCGAAGGCGTCGCTCCGGCTGCTGGTCGCGGATGCCGAGACGACGCGGCGGAGCATCGGCCTGGTCATCCTCTGCTCGGTGCAGAACTTCGGCTACTACGGCGTCATGATCTGGCTGCCGAACTACCTCTCGACGCGGTTCGGCTTCGGTCTCACCCAATCCGCCACCTGGACCGCGGTCACCATCCTCGGGATGGCCGTCGGCATCTATGCCTTCGGCCATGTCGCCGATCGGATCGGCCGCAAGCCGGCCTTCCTCGGATGGATGCTCGGCGCCGCCGTGATGGTCGTCGTCTATTCGAAGCTCACCGATCCCATGGCGCTGCTGGTCGGAGGCGCCGTCATGGGCTTCTTCGTCAACGGCATGCTCGGCGGCTACGGCGCGCTGATGAGCGAGCTTTACCCGACCGCGGCGCGCGCCACGGCGCAGAACGTGCTGTTCAACATCGGCCGCGCGGTCGGCGGCCTCGGCCCGGTCGCGGTGGCGGCGGTCGCCGCGGCGCATGGCTTCGAGACGGCGATCGCCATGCTGGCGCTACTCTACCTGCTCGACATCCTCGCGATGTGGCTGCTGATCCCGGAGCGCAAGGGCGCGGAGCTCGCATGAGCGCCGCGGCGGCCATCCCGGCGGCCTGCGGCGGCTTCCGCCCGCGTGCGGCGGAGGAACAGGCCGAGGTCGTCGCCAACGCCGCCGTCAACGCCGAGTACCGCCATCTCGTCGTGTCCTGCAGCGCGCTCGCCGCCGGCGCCGCGCCCGGGCAGTTCTACCAGCTCCTCTGCCCGGCGCCGCCCGGCGAAGCGCCCTATCTGCGCCGGCCGATGAGCCTCTACGGCGCCGACCCCGCGGCGCGGCGCATCGAGTTCCTCTACAAGGTCGCCGGCGCCGGCACCCGTGGGCTCGCGACACTCCGTCCCGGCGAGACCCTGCAGATGCTCGGCCCGCTCGGGCAGGGTTTTCGGCTGGATCCCGCCTGGAAGCAGGTCGTCGCGGTCGGGCGCGGCGCCGGGCTCGCGACCCTCGGCCCGCTGGCGGAAGCCGCGCAGCGGGCCGGCATCGGCGTCACCGCCATCCTCTCGGCGCGGCGGCCGGAGCTGGTGCTCTCCGATGCGCTGTTCCGCGCCCGGGGTGCCACCGTGCTCACGGTCACCGATGCCGAAGGCACCAGCGGCCCCGCCCATGTCGAGCGGCTGCTGCGGGGGCTGATGGCCGAAGGGCGCTGCGATGCCTTCTTCACCTGCGGCTCCGCGCGGCTGCTTCGCGTGCAGCAGTCGCTGGCGCGCGCATTCGGGCTGCCCGGCCAGGTGGCGCTGGAGCAGCAGATGGCTTGCGGCCTCGGCATGTGCTTCTGCTGCGTGCGCGACTTCAACATCGACGGCGCCATCGTCCAGAAGCGGGTCTGCCGGGCCGGCCCGGTCTTCGACATGATGGAGGCGCTGCCGTGACCGACCTTTCGGTGCGGATCGGCGGCCTCACCCTCGCCAACCCCGTGATGCCCGCTTCCGGCACCTTTGCCGAGGGGCTCGGCGAGGTCATCGATCTCGACCGGCTCGGCGCGCTGGTCACCAAGACCATCACGCGCGAACTGCGCGCCGGCAATCCGCTGCCGCGCGTCGCCGAGGTGACCGGCGGCATGCTGAACGCGATCGGCATCCCCTCTCAGGGCGTGCCCTATCTGCTGGAGGAGACCCTGCCGCTCTATCGGCGCTGGACGCCGCCGCTGGTGGTCTCGATCTCGGCGCCGACCGTGGAGGGCTTCGCCACTCTCGCGGCCGAGGTCAGCGTTGCCGGCGTCGCGGCGATCGAGGCGAATATCTCCTGCCCGAACATCGAGGAGGATGGGCGCGCCTTCGCGATGCGCGCGGCCTCGACCGAGGCGGCGGTGCGGCAGATGCGGGCCGCCACCGGCCTGCCGCTCTGGGTGAAACTCACGCCCAATACCGGCGAGATCGCGGAGGTGGCGCGTGCGGCGGAAGCGGCGGGCGCCGATGCGCTGGTGGTGGCCAACACCATCCTCGCCATGGCGATCGACCTGCAGACGCTCAGGCCGCGCCTCGGCAATGTCATGGGCGGGCTGTCCGGACCCGCGGTCAAGCCGATCGTGCTGCGCCAAGTCTATCAATGCGCGCGTGCCGTCAGGGTGCCGATCATCGGCTGCGGCGGCATCGCGACGGCGGCAGACGCCGCCGAATACATGCTGGCCGGGGCCAGCGCCGTGCAGGTCGGCACCGCGAGCTTCATCAATTGCCACGCCATGGTCGAGGTGATCGAAGGCCTCGCGCGGTTCTGCGAAGCCCGCGGCATCGCCCGCATCGCGGAGCTCACCGGCGCGCTGCGGCAGGAGGAGGCGGATGAGGACGACCTCTCCTGGGTGTCGCCGGCGCCATGACCGGCACCGCGCCCACCGACGCCGGCCGGGTGCTGGCCGAGGCGCTGTTCGCGGCGCTGCGTCGGGACGGCGATGACGGCGTCGGCATCACCCGCGACAGCTATGGTGCGGGGGAGAGCGCGGCGCTCGACCTGATCGAGCGCACGGCCCGCGCCGAGGGGCTGGAGGCCGCGCGCGACGCCGCGGCCAACCTGATGGTCACCCTGCCCGGCAGCGATCCCGATCTGCCGGCGCTCGCCTGCGGCTCGCATCTCGATTCCGTGCCGCAGGGCGGCAATTACGACGGCGCCGCCGGCGTGATCGCGGGGCTGCTGGCGCTCATCCGGCTGCGGCGCGAGGGCGTCGCGCTTCGCCGCACGCTCCGCCTCTATGGCCTGCGCGGGGAGGAGAGTGCCGCCTTCGGCCGTGCCTATGTCGGGTCCTCCGCGTTGTTCGGGCAGCTCACGGCCGAGGATCTCGCGCTGCCGCATGCGGTGACGGGGCGCAGCCTGCGCGACTGCCTGGCCGGCGCTGGCGCCGCGATCGCGCGCATCGAAGGGCGCGAACGCCTGCTCGACCCGGCGTCGCTCGCGGGCTGGATCGAGCTGCATATCGAGCAGGGGCCGGTGCTGGTGGCGCGCAACCGGCCGGTCGCGATCGTCACGGGCATCCGCGGTAATCTCCGCCACCGCGTGGTGACCTGCACCGGGGAGGCCGGGCATTCCGGCGCGGTGCCGCGCTGGCTGCGCCGCGACGCGGTCTTCGCCGTGGCGGCGCTGCTGCACCGGCTCGACGCGCATTGGCAGGTGCTGCTCGGGCAGGGCCACGATCTGGTGGTGACCGCCGGCGTGCTCGGCACCGATCCGGCGGAGCATGCGATCGCCCGCATCCCCGGCACGCTCCGCTTCTCCTTCGAGGTGCGCAGCCAGGCGCAGGCGACGCTCGATGCCTTCCACGCGCTGTTCCTCGAGGAGTGCCGGCTGATCGAGGAGGAGCGCGGGGTGCGCTTCGCGATGGAGCGCCGCATCGACACCGTGCCGGCGGTGATGGATACCGCGCTGGTGGAGCGGCTGCGCACGCTGGTGCGGCGGCTCGGCCTGCCGGAGGAGCTGATGGCGAGCGGCGCCGGCCATGACGCGGCGGTCTTCGCCAATAACGGGGTACCGAGCGCCATGATCTTCGTGCGCAACGCGAATGGCTCCCACAACCCGCGGGAGGCGATGGCGATGGAGGATTTCATGGCCGGCGCCGAGGTGCTGCGCCTGGCACTGATCGAAGGGGCCGCCTGAGCATGACAGGAACCGACGCGACCGCGGACCTCGGCGCCGCGATGGCGAAGCTGCTGCTGCAGGCTGGGGCGATCCAGGTCAGCCGCGACCGCCCCTTCGTGCTGGCGGCGGGCTGGGCCAGCCCGGTCTATGTCGATTGCCGGCGGCTGATCGGCGCGCCGCGGCAGCGGGCGGCGGTGACCGCGCTAGTGCTGACCGACCTGACGCGCCGCTTCGGCGCCGAGCTGCCCTTCGACGCGATCGCCGGCGGCGAGACGGCGGGCATCCCCTGGGCCACCGTGATCGCGGACCGGCTCGGCATGAAGCTGCTCTATGTCCGCAAGCGGCCGCTCGGCATCGGCCGCAACGCCCAGGTGGAGGGTGCGGAGGCCGCCGGCGCGCGCGTGCTGCTGATCGACGACCTCGCGACCGACATGGCAAGCAAGCTGGCCTTCGCCCGCGGCCTCAGGATGGCGGGTGCCATCGTCACCGATGCCTGGGTGCTGTTCCACAACCAGGCCTTCCCCGGCGGCGAGGAGCGGCTGGCGCAGGCGGGGCTGGCGCTGCACGCGCTGGCGGGCTGGCCGGATGTGCTGCGGCTCGATGCCCAGGAACGGCTGCTGGACCCGGCCGACCGTGCGGTGATCGAGCGCTTCCTGGCCGATCCCGCCGCCTGGTCGGCGGAGCATGGCGGGCGCCGCGCGCCGGCGAAGCCGATGGCCTGAAACCCTCCACAGATCTCGACTGCCAGGGTCACCGACAATGTCCCGAGCACGGGACCGAGGGACCGTCCGAGCATGAGCCGCGTCAGAACCGCCGCACGATCGTGACCTTGCTGCGCAGGTGCCGCAGCAATTGCTGTGCGGCAGGCGACAGGCGGCGGCCGCGCCGGGTGACGAGGTGCGCCTCCCCACCCTCGAGCAGCGGCGGCTCGGCTTCCAGCGCCAGGACCCTCCCCTCCTCGACCTCCCGCGCCGCGGCGAAGGCAGCGGTGATGATGACGCCGTTCCACTGCTCGACGAAATGCAGCAGGGCGCGCGCCGAATTGGTCAGGAGCTGCGGCACCAGGCGCATGCGGTCGCCATGCTCGGCGGAGAGCAGCACCTGGCGTACGCCATAGCCGCCTGGCAGCAGCCCGAGCCGATGCTTCTTGAGGTCCGCGAGCGTCACCCGCCGGCCAAGCCGCGCCAGCGGATGGCCCGGACGCACGATGCCCTTCAGCGGCCTCGCCGCGGGCTGCATAGGCCGTCGCCGGTGGACTCGGTCGCTGCCATCGTCAGGACAAACCCCTTGGGGGTCTGCCGCTCTCGCTACAGCGCAAAGGTGACCGGCTTGCCGCGCTCGAGCGGGGTCAGACGCTCGCCGATACCCAGCGCAGCGAAGCTTGCCGCGATCTCGGCCGCGCTTTCCGTGAAGTGCACCCAGCCCTCATTGTGGATGGCGACGATCGTGGCCTCCGGGAAGGCATGCGCAGCTTCCAGCGCGTCGTTGCTGCCCATCGTCATGTGGAAGCGCCCGCGCGGCTGGGCGGCGCCGGTGAAGAGCATCACCACCTTGGGCGCGAATCGGCGCGCCACCTCCGCCGTGCCTTCGTACCAGACCGTGTCGCCGGTGACGTAGAGCGCATCGCCCGGCTGCTCCGTGCCGAGCAGCAGGCCGACGACATCGCCCGAGATCGGCTCGATGCCGACCGGGCCGTGCCGCGCCGGCGCCGCGGTGACGAAGAGCTGCTCGCCGCCCTGGCCGATTAGCGTCCGGGTCTCGAAGGGCGCGAGGCCGATGGCATTGGCCCCGAGGCGCGCGGCGCCGGCCTGGGTCGTAAAGGTCGCCGGCACGTGCGGCAGCAGGGCGCGGCCGGCCTGGTCGAGATTGTCGAGATGCTGATCATGGCTCAGCAGCACCGCATCCAGCGCGCCGATCTTCTCGATCGAGAGCGCGGGGCCGGAGGTTTTTTCGAAATGCACCGGCGTCTTCCGGTAGAGACCCGGCGGATCGAAGGTCGGGTCGGTTAGCAGGCGCAACCCACCGATCTCGATCAGCGCGGTCGGGCCGCCGATCAGCGTCAGGGTCAGCATCGATGCAAGCATGGCGCAGCTCTTTCGCGAGGTCGGTTGCGCCGTAGATAAAGGGCCCGGCCCTGTGCCGAAATCCGCTAAGCTCGCGCAATGGCTGATCGAAATCGCACAGCGCCGGATTGGGAGGATATCCGCGTCTTCGTAGCGCTTGCGCGGCATGGCAGCCTCTCCGCGGCAGCGCGGGCGCTCGCGGTCAACCATGCGACCATCGCCCGGCGTCTCGCCGCGCTCGAAGCCGCGCTCGGGGAGAAACTCGCGGAGCGGCGGCCGGATGGCTATGTGCTGACCCCGGCCGGCCAGCGCAGCCTCGCCGCAGCCAGCGAGATGGAGGCGGCAGCTGCCGCGCTCAGCCGCGGCGGTGCGGCGGCGGGGCCCAAGGGCCTGGTCCGCATCAATGCGACGCCCGGCCTCGCGCAAGGCTTCCTTGTCCCCCGCCTGGCGGCCGCGGCGGCGCGGCATCCGGGCCTCGACATCGAGGTCGCGACCGATCTGCGGGTCGTCAGCCTGGAGCGGCGGGAGGCGGATATCGCGCTGCGGCTCGGGCGACCGCAGGATGGCGACGTGCTCGCGCGGCGCCTGGTGGTGCTCGGCTTCGGCTTCTACGCCACCTCGGCCTGGCGCCACCGGATCGCGCAAGGTGCGGCGCCGGTCTTCGTCGGCTTCGACGAGGCAAGTGCCCATATCCCGGAAGCGCTCTGGCTGGCGCAGCATTTCCCGCGCGCGCGCCGGGCCTTCCGGGCCGGCAACCAGGCCGCGCATGCGGCGGCCGCGGCAGCCGGGGCCGGCATCGCGCTGTTGCCGCATGTGACCGGCCGCGCCGATCGCCGCCTCGGCCTCTGCCCAATCGAGCCGGCGCCACCATCGCGCGAGCTCTGGCTGATCACGCGGCGGCAGGATGGCCGGGATCCGGCGATCCGCACGGTGTCGGATCTGCTTACCACGATATTTTGCGACAGTGCGGCGCTCTTCGCACCGGCCTGATGTGCAATGCACAGTTTTGGCCTGGCCGATACCGGAACGGCCGCTCTCAGGAGCGAGCGACTGGAGAGTTGCGTACCCGTGTGACCGACAATGTCCCGAGCACGGGACCGAGGGACCGTCCGAGCATGAGCCGCGTCAGAACCGCCGCACGATCGTGACCTTGCTGCGCAGGTGCCGCAGCAATTGCTGTGCGGCAGGCGACAGGCGGCGGCCGCGCCGGGTGACGAGGTGCGCCTCCCCACCCTCGAGCAGCGGCGGCTCGGCTTCCAGCGCCAGGACCCTCCCCTCCTCGACCTCCCGCGCCGCGGCGAAGGCAGCGGTGATGATGACTCCGTTCCACTGCTCGACGAAATGCAGCAGGGCGCGCGCCGAATTGGTCAGGAGCTGCGGCACCAGGCGCGTGCGGTCGCCATGCTCGGCAGAGAGCAGCACCTGGCGTACGCCATAGCCGCCTGGCAGCAGCCCGAGCCGATGCTTCTTGAGATCCGCGAGCGTCACCCGCCGGCCAAGCCGCGCCAGCGGATGGCCCGGACGCACGATGATGCGCATCGGATGCCGCCGCGCGGCATGGGATTGAAGCTGCGCATCCGGCGGCGGGTTGAACATCAGCGCCATCTGGATGGTGTCGTCGAGAAGCTGCGCGACGAGCTGGTCTGTGCTGCCGACCTGCAGGTTCACGTGAAGCTGCGGATGCGCATCGACGAAGCTGCGCAACGGCTCGCCCATGACATGCCAGAGGAAGCCCTCGCCCAGGCCGAGCGAGACCTGGCCGCGCCGCGCGCCCGTGATCTCCTGAAGCTGTGCGATGACGCCGTCGAGCCGCGCCCGCTGCTCCGCGCAGTAGTCGTCGAGCAGGGCGCCTGCCTCGGTCGGGCGCACGCCGCGCCCATGGCGCTCGAGCAGCGCGATGCCGAGCTCCCCTTCCATGCGCGCGATCTGCCGGCTGAGCGCGGAGGCGCTGACGCCGAGCCGTTCCGCCCCGCCGCGCACGGACCCTGCCGCAACCGCCTCGTGCAGGTAGAGCAGCCGCCGCTGGTCGAGCCCGGCGAGGCGGTTAGCGAGGGGCAGGCGCTGCGCCTCCGACAGGAAGCGGCGTGGGGTGCTCGGCAAGCAGCGTCTCCGTGCAACGAGGCGTTGCCGAAAAGGCAACGCTGAAGTCCATGTAGGGAACACAATGGGGCTGGCTATTTCCCAGGTCCATGCTCGGATGAGGGGGACATCCGGGCCACCGGGTGGGATGACCATGCTTCAACACGCGACGCCGCCGGGTAGCCGCATTTGCCGGCCGCCATCGGCAGGCCGCATGACCGCGATCGGAGGAACCCCATGACGCATCCCCTGCGCATCGGCATCTGGGCCCTGGTGCATGGCAATCGCGCCGCGCTGCGCGATCCGCTGGAACCCTATGACGCGTCCTGGCGGCGCAACCGGAACCTGATCCTCGAAGCCGAATCCCTCGGCTATGACTGCGTGCTGGTCGCGCAGCACACCATGAATCCGCACCAGACCGATCTCGGGCAACTCGAGGCCTGGACGGCCTCCGCCGCGCTGGCGGCGGAAACCCGGCGGATCGAGATCATCGCCGCCATTAAGCCCATGCTCTACCACCCGGTCGTGCTGGCCAAGATGGCCACGCAGATCGAGGAGATCAGCAACGGCCGCTTCGCCATCAACCTCGTCAACGCGTGGAACCGCAAGGAGATCGAGGATGCCGGGATGGTGTTCCGCGAGCATGACGAGCGCTACGCCTACGGCACCGAATGGCTGTCCATCGTCGAGCGCCTGATGCGCGGCGAGACGGTGAACCATGAGGGCCGCTACTTCACCGTGAAGGACTATGTGCTGAGCCCCACCGGACTGCAGCGGCCGCGGCCGCCGATCTATGTCGGCGGCGAATCCCCGCCGGCGCGGGACCTGGTCGCGGCGCTCGCCGATGTCTGGTTCATCAACGGCCAGCCGCTGGAGAACGTGCAGGCGCTGATCGCCGATGTCCGCGCCCGCCCCCGCAAGGGCCCGCCGGTGCGCTTCGGTCTGTCCACCTTCGTCATCGCGCGCGAGACGGAGGCCGAGGCGCAGGAGGAGTATCACCGCCTGCTCGCGCTGGCGAAGGAGGATGCGGACATCAAGGCCTATGTGCGGGCCAACACCGATCCGGCGGTGCAGATGCGCAAGACCCAGGCACGCTACGAGAGCGTCGGGACGAATGGCGGCACCTCCGGCGGCACGGTGGGCAGCTACGACCAGGTGGCCGAGCGCATCGCGCAGTTCCATGCCGCCGGCATCGACACGCTGCTGACCCAATTCCAGCCCTTCGAGCCCGAGATGCGCCGCTTCGCGCAGCATGTGATGCCGCGCCTCGCTCCCATTCGGGCCGAACAGCCGCGCGCCGCCTGATCCCTTCCCCGCACCGCCCAGGAGATCCGAGCATGGCGACGCGACGCAGTCTGATTCGCACCGCATTGACGGCGCCGCTGGCCGTGCCGGGCGTCGCCGCCGCGCAGGGCACCTGGCCGGACCGGCCGCTGCGCCTGGTTGTGCCCTTTCCGCCCGGCGGTGCGTCGGACCTGCTCGGTCGCCTGATGGCCGAACAGCTCACCACGCGGCTCGGCCAGCCGGTGGTCGTGGAGAATCGCGGTGGCGCCGGCGGCAAGGTCGCGGCGGAATACGTCGCGAAGCAGCCGGCCGATGGATACACCCTGATGCTCGGCACCCAGCCGACGCAGGTCTTCAACAAGTACCTCTACGCCAATCCCGGCTACGATCCCGATCGCGACTTCACGCCGCTGACCACCGTCGCGGCTGTCGCCTATATCCTGGTCGTCACGCCGCGGCTGCCGGCGCGCGACGTGAGCGAGCTCATCGCCTATGCGCGCGCCAATCCGGGCAGGATCAACTACGGGTCCTCCGGCACCGGCGGGGGCATGCATCTCGCCTCGCACCTGTTTGCCCAGCGCGCCGGCGGGGACATGGTGCATGTGCCCTATCGCGGCGCCGCGCCGGCCGTCACTGCCCTGGTGCAGGGCGAGGTGCAGCTCATGGTCGACCTGGTGCCGAACAGCCTCGCGCTGGTGCGCGGCGGCCAGCTCCGCGCGCTCGCCGTCGGCCTGTCGGAGCCCACGCCGCTGCTGCCGGGCGTGCCGACCTTCCGCAGCTTCGGCATCACGGATTTCGACGTGCCGTCCTGGTTCATCATGGTCGCGGCGGGAAAGATCCCGGCCCCGATCGCCGACCGCCTGCGGGAGGCCTGTGTCACCTCGGTGAATGACCCGATCTTCGCGGCGCGGCTGGAGGGGGTCTCGGCCCGGCCCATGCCGATCTCCGGACCGGAGCTCGACCACTTCCTGGCGCAGGAAGGCACGCGCTGGGAACAGATCATCCGCAGCGCGAACGTGCGTCTCGACTGACGCCGGCCGGCCGTCGAGCGCTGCTGCCTGATCCAAGGCTTTGACAGTGCAGTTTCTCCCGGGCGGCATAGGAGAGCGATGCGGCCTCGGCTGGTGATGCCATCGGGGGTTCTGACGCAATGGAGCAAAGCGGATATCCGCTAAGGGGCCCGCGCTACCGTCCGCTCCCGAGCCATCCAAGTCGTTCCTGATCGGGCTTCGCCTTGGTGGGCGTGGCGGCGCCCCGGCTTTGACAGCTGACCACCAAAGGGCCTAGTTTTCCGAATTCGGAATTCCAAATTCAGCAAGGTTACCGCCGTGATCCCGCTGAACCCCGCCCCGAACCTCATCCAGCAGGTCTACGACCGCATTCTGTCGGCGATCGTCGATCACAGCCTGGCGCCGGGCGATCGCATCCGGCAGCAGGAGCTGGCCGAGCAGCTCGGCGTCTCGCGCCAGCCGGTCAGCCATGCGCTGCACCTGCTGCACCGGCAGGGGCTGGTGGTGGAAAGCGGGCGCAAGGGCTTTCAGGTCACGCCCCTCGACCCCGCGCGCATCCGCCAGCTCTATGAAGTGCGGGGCGCGCTGGATGGCCTGGCGGCGCGGCTGGCGGCCGGTCACGCCGGCAGCGATGCGGCCGGCCGGGCCGCCTTCGCGGACGCCCTGGCCGCGGGCCGCGCCATCGATGCGCGGACGCCGCTCGCCGATCTCATCGCCCTCGATGTCGCGCTGCATCGCGCGCTCTATCGGCTGTCGGGCAATCCGGCGATCGAGGAGATGGCGGCGCCGCAATGGCCGCATATGCGCCGCTCCATGGCGGCGGTGCTGACCGATCCGGACTACCGCACCCGCGCCTGGGTCGAGCATGCGGCGATCGCCGAGCGCATCCTGGCCGGCGATGCCGCCGGCGCCGAAGCGGCGGCGCGGGACCATGCGCTGGCCGCCGGCCTGACGACGGAGGAGCGGCTGCGGTCGCGGCAACGCGCGGCCTGATCCCGATCGACGACACGCAAAGGGAGGATAGGATGCGACTGACCCAGGACCAGCTCGACCAGTTCCAGACCGAAGGCTGGCTGCTGCTGCCGGAGCTCTTCACCGCCGAGGAGGTCGATCTCCTGCGCCGCGAGGCCGAGGCGATCTATCGCGAGCATCGCCCCGAGGTGTGGCGGGAGAAGACCGGCGCGCCGCGCACCGCCTTCGCCGCGCACACCTACAACGAGGCCTTCCGGCTGCTGGGCGCGCATCCGCGCATGATCGGGCCCGTCGAGCAGGTGTTCGGCGAGAAGGTCTACATGCACCAGTACAAGATCAACGCCAAATCCGCCTTCACCGGCGAGGTCTGGCAATGGCACCAGGATTACGGGACCTGGAAGCGCGACGACGGTATGCCGGAGCCGCGGGCGATGAACATCTCGGTCTTCCTCGACGAGGTGATGCCGATCAATGGGCCGCTGATGCTGGTGCCGCGCAGCCAGACCGCCGGCGACCTCAAGGCCTCCCACGACGTCGAGACGACGTCCTATCCGCTCTGGACACTGGACGAGGCGACGGTGACCCGGCTGGTCGCGCAGGGCGGCATCGTGGCGCCGACCGGCAAGCCCGGCAGCATGCTGATGTTCCATGGCAACCTGGTGCACGGCTCGGCCGGCAACATCACGCCCTATCCGCGCAAGATCGTCTATCTGACGCTCAACGCCGTCTCGAACCACATCCGCACGCCGACCCGGCCGGACTTCATCGCGCATCGGGATTTCACGCCGATCGAGCCGGTCGCCGACGACGCCCTGATCCGCCTCGCGCGCGCGCATCGCCAGGCAGCCGAGTAGCGCCGGCGAGGCTCAGCCCGGGCAGCGCCAGCGGGCCTCGATTGCGATGGCCTCGGTCTCGGGCATGCGGTTGTGCGGGATCTGCTGCACGAGACCACCTGCGCGGAGGCTGCCGCTCAGGCCGTCGGCCGCGATCGTCACGCTGGCCTCGGCAGCGGGGTCATCGGCCTCGATCATCCGTTGCCACAATCGGCCGCCGGCGGCGACGGTGATCCGGACGGCGCGCCGCGGCCGCGCCGGCCCATCCGGCGTGAAGAAGACCTCGAGCGTGAAGCGCGTCTGCGGACCGTAGGGAAGCCATTCCTCGGTCGGGCGCGCCGCGCCCGGCACCGGCGGCGGAAAGTCGGGGCCGAACTCGACGGTATAGTGGAAGGGTTGCTGCGAGGCCGCGGCCGCCGGCGCCGCCCCGGTCGCGGCGGCAAGCTCGGCCGGCGCCGGCAGCCGGCAGCGGTGCCGGTCGTCCCGCGGATGCGAGAGGACCATCCGCGGCTCATGGACGACGCCGCGGATGCTGGCGGTCACGGCGAGCGTGCCGTCCGATGTGCCGCCCGGCGGCGGGCCCGCGCAGCCGGCGAGCGCGAGCGCGCCGGCCAGGAGGCAGGGCGATGGGCGGAGCGAGCTCGCAGGCATTGTGGATGGCTCTCCAGGGGGGGTCGCCGTCCCTCATAGACCGCGCCGCGCGCGAGGGCACGCTTGCCTTTCCTCAATCCCTGACTAAAGTCAGAGGAATGGAACCGCGCCAGATCGAGCAGGTTCGCCGCTTCAACCGCGCCGTCACCCAGCGGGTCGGCGCGCTGGAGGAGAGCTATCTGCGGCGTGGCCGGCCGCTCGGTGAAGCCCGCCTCCTGTTCGAGCTGGGCGCAGAAGGGGCCGATCTGCGCGTGCTGCGGCAGAGGCTCGGGCTCGATTCCGGCTATCTCAGCCGGCTGCTGCGCTCACTGGAGGCGCAGGGCCTGGTGCAGGTGCGGGCACAGGCCGATGACCGCCGCGTCCGCGAGGCGCGGCTGACGCGCAAAGGGCGCGCCGAGCGCGCGGCCTATGACGGGCTCTCCGACACGCTCGCGCAGTCGATGCTGGCGCCGCTCGATCCGGCGCGACGGGAACGCCTGGTCGCCGCCATGACGGAGGTCGAGCGCCTGCTGCGTGCCGCCGCGGTCACCCTGCATCGGGAAGCGCCGGATCACCCGGAGGCACGATGGTGCCTCGACCAGTATTTCGCGGAGCTCGCCACGCGCTTCGAGGCCGGCTTCGATCCCGGCCGGAGCAACCCGGCGCCGGACGTGGATCTGCTGCCGCCGGCCGGCGTCTTCGTCCTGGCACGGCTCGACGGCCGCCCCGCCGGATGCGGCGCGCTGAAGCGCCTCGGCGGCACGCTCGGCGAGATCAAGCGCATGTGGACCGCGCCGGATGCGCGCGGGCTCGGCGTCGCGCGCCAGGTGCTCCATGCGCTGGAGGCGGCGGCGCGGGAATTCGGGCTGGGCACCCTCCGGCTCGAGACCAACCGCACGCTCCAGGAAGCGCAGGCGCTCTATCGCGGCGAGGGCTACCGGGAGGTCGCGCGCTTCAACGACGAGCCCTATGCGCATCACTGGTTCGAGAAGCGGCTGTAAGGCTGCTGCCCCGCAAGCGCGAATGGTCAGCCGCGCTCGTACCAGGCGCGCGACCGGCGGACGATATGGACGACCGAGAGCATCACCGGCACCTCGATCAGCACGCCCACCACGGTCGCGAGCGCGGCGCCGGACTGGAAGCCGAACAGCGCGATCGCCGTCGCCACCGCCAGCTCGAAGAAATTGCTGGCGCCGATCAGCGCGGAGGGGCCGGCGACGCACCAGGCGACGCCGAGCCGGCGGTTCAGCCAGTAGGCGAGGCCCGCATTGAAGTAGACCTGGATCAGGATCGGCACCGCGAGCAGCGCGATCACCGCGGGCTGGCGAATGATCTGCTCGCCCTGCAGGCCGAACAGCAGCACCAGGGTCAGCAGCAGCGCCGCGAGCGAGAGCGGGGACAGCGCGCGCAGCGTGCGGTCGAGCGCCGGCGGGCCGCCGTGCGCCAGCAGCCCGCGCCGCCAGAGCTGCGCCACAGCCACCGGCACCAGGATGTAGAGCACGACCGAAAGGATCAGCGTGTCCCAGGGCACGGTGATGGCGGAAAGCCCAAGCAGCAGCCCGACCAGTGGCGCGAAGGC
The DNA here is from genome assembly GCF_018129085.1 of Plastoroseomonas hellenica. GTDB lineage: Bacteria > Pseudomonadota > Alphaproteobacteria > Acetobacterales > Acetobacteraceae > Plastoroseomonas > Plastoroseomonas hellenica. Next base: position 212,293 of record NZ_JAAGBB010000005.1, on the reverse strand, counting down.
GACGATCATGATCGCGTCGTTCAGCGCCACCTGGCTCAGCGTGAAATGCGGCTCGCCTTCGACCAGGTTCGACCAGACGAAGACCATGGCCGTGCAGGGCGCGGCCGCCAGCAGGATCAGCCCGGCCATGTAGCTGTCGATCTGCGCCGCCGGCAGCCAGGGTCGGAACAGCCAGCCGATGAAGAGCCAGCCGAGCAGCGCCATCGAGAAGGGTTTTATCAGCCAGTTGACGCCGACCGTGGCGGCCATGCCGCGCCAATGCGCGCGCACTTCGCCGAGTGCTGCCGGGTCGATCTTCAGCAGCATCGGCACGATCATCAGCCAGACCAGCGCCGCGACGGGCAGGTTGACCTCGGCGATCACCGCGGCGCCGAGCGCGTGGAAGACGCCGGGCAGCGCCTGCCCGAGCAGGATCCCGGCGACGATGCAGAGTGCGACCCAGAGCGTCAGGTAGCGCTCGAAGATGCCGAGGGCAGGTGCCGACGCCCTGCCCTCCCCGATCGCGGCCTCGCTCACGGCGCTGCCCTCACGCGCGCGCCCGCCGCATCGACCACGGCCGCCCCATCCTCCTTGGCAAAGGCGCCATGCTGCGCATCGGGCAGGATGTCGAGCACGGTCTCCGACGGCCGGCAGAGTTTTGCGCCGAGCGGTGTCACCACGATCGGCCGCTCGATCAGGATCGGATGCGCCAGCATGGCGTCGAGGAGCTGGTCGTCGGGCAGCGACGGATCATCAAGGCCGAGCGCGTCATGGGGCGTACCCTTCCGGCGCAGCACGGCGCGCACCGGGAGGCCCATGCGCGCGATCAGCGCCTGCAGCAGTGCGCGGTCGGGCGGCGTCTTCAGGTATTCGACGACCACCGGCTCCGTGCCGCTGTTGCGGATCAGCCCGAGGGTGTTGCGGGACGTGCCGCAGGCCGGGTTGTGGTAGATCGTGACCGTCACTGCGCGGCCTCCTGCCGGGTGCCGCAGCAGGACGCGGCGGGCGGCGGCGCCGCAACCGCCGGCGCGCAGCAGGATGATGCCGCGGCGACCGCGATCGGCGCCTGCGCCGCCGGTCGCGTGTTGCAGACCCCGGTCTCCGGCAGCACCAGCTCGACCCGCGCCGCCGCCGCCGCGTCGCCGACCAGCGCCGCCGCGATCGAGCGCACCTGTTCGTGCCCGGTCGCCAGCAGGAAGGTCGGCGCGCGGCCGTAGCTCTTCATGCCCGCGATGAAGAAGCCCGGCTCGGCATGCGCCAGCTCGCGCGCGCCATGCGGGCGGACGGTGCCGCAACTGTGCAGGTTGGGATCGATCAGCGGCCCGATCCCGGCCGCGCATTCGAGCCAGGGATCGAGCGTGAACCGGACCTCCCTGAGCATGGCGAGGTCGGGGCGGAAGCCGGTTGCGACGATCAGTTCATCCGCCGCGAAACTGGCCGGGTGGCCGGCATGCTCGCCGGTGACGCTGAGGGCATGCGTGCCCCCCGCGCGGATCTCGGCGATGCGGAAGGGCGACAGCACCGTGACGCCGCCGCTTTCGACCAGCGCCCGCGCCCGACTGCCGAGGGCGCCGCGCGCCGGCAGCCCGTCCAGATCCTCGCCGCCGAAGGCCGCTTCGATCCGCGCCTTGCGCATGATCCAGAGGATGCGCGTCTCCGGCGCCTGCTCGCGCAACGCCGCGAGGTCGATCAGCGCATTCAGCGCCGAATGGCCACCGCCGATGACGGCAGTGGTGCGGCCGGCGTGGCGGGCGCGGGCCGCGCCCAGCACGTCGGGAATGCCGGTCGCGATATGCGCGGCAAGGCTCTCCTCCCCGAGCGCCGGCAAGCCGTCGGCGCCGGCCGGGTTCGGCGTCTGCCAGGTGCCGGAGGCATCGATCACCGCGCGCGCCTCGACGCTGCGCAAGGCGCCGCCGGGGCCCGCGATGCGCAGCACGAAGGGCAATGCGTCACGCCCCATCGTCCGCACCTTGTCGCAGCCCCTGCGCGTCACCGCGACGACGCGGGCGTCGAGATGGATCGCGGACGCCATCGCCGGCAGTGCCGCCAGCGGCTCCAGGTAATCGGCCACCAGCTCGGCGCCGGTCGGCACCGCATCCGGCGGCGGAGGTGCCCAGCCGGCAGCGTCCAGCAGCGCCACCGCCGCGGCGTCGGTGCAGTAGCGCCAGGGCGTGAACATGCGCACGTGACCCCATTGGCGGATGCTCTGCGCGATGGCGCGCCCGGCCTCGAAGACCATAGGCCGCTCGCCGCGCCGCAGCAGATGGGCGGCCGCCGCGAGCCCGACCGGGCCGGCGCCGATGATCGCGATGGGGAGCGGTGATGCGGTCATGCTGACAGCTTCCTCCGGGTCTGGCGGGCGGGGCCGGGCGCGCATCCGGCGGCCTCGGCGGGCAGGCAGGCGGCGCGGTCGCCGCCGCAGCAATTCTCGGTCAGGAAGCCGATCAGCCCGTTCATGGCCTCGAACTCGGCCATGTAGATCAGCGACCGCCCTTCGCGCCGGAAGGTCACGAGATCGGCGTGGCGAAGCTGGGTCAGATGGAAGGAGAGCGTCGCCGAGGGCAGGCCGAGCCGGTCCCCGATCTGCCCGGCCGGCAGCCCCTCCTGCCCTGCCTGCACGAGCAGGCGGAAGATATCGAGGCGGGTATCCTGGGCGAGTGCCGCCAGGGCGGCGATGACGGATGATTTCTCCATATCTCCATGGTCATGGAGATATGGAGATGAGTCAAGCGACACCCGGATACCCACAGATCGGCTCTACGGCGGCGTCGCCTCGAAGACGGCGCCGTAGTGGTAGGGCGAGACCTCCGCGGTCCAGGCGAGCCGGAAGCCCTCCGGTTCGACCGCCGCCGCGGTGGCTTCGGGCGAGATGCGGAGCCTCGTCTCTGGGCCGCGTGGCTGGCCGAGCACGGTGGTGCGCTCCCGCGGGACCCTGTGCCAGTTGACGATGGCGAAAAGGCCGCCGGGGCGCAGCACAGCCCTGACCGCGCGTGCGAGGCTGGGCTGATCCGGGACGCCGTGGAAGGTGTTCGCCATCAGCACATGGTCGACGGGATGCGGCAGCAGGTGCGGCAGGTCGCGGGCATCGGCGCAAAGCCAGGCCGCGACCACGGCGCCCTGCCGCGCGACCTCGGCCTGCGCCCGCGTGATCATCGTGGGATCGAGATCGAGGGCATGGACGCGGCCCTGGACCAGCAGCGCGAGCGGCGCGGTGAAGTACCCGTCGCCGCAGCAGAGATCGAGCACCGTCATCCCCGGCCGGATGCCGAGCTGCCGCAGCACCGCCATCGGGTCCGGCCACAAGGCTTCCCACCAGTCCCGGTCGGGCATGGAGGTCGCTGGAAAGCCCTGCTGCGTTACGGATGATGGCGTGGTCACCGCTGAGGCCCGTCTTGCCGATCGCGGCGATGATACAGGAATCGGCGGCGGCCCGTCCGGATGGTGCGCCCGGTCACATCGCCGCCTGCGCTGGCAGCTTCGTGAGCAGCGCAGCCGCGGCGCATCTGCTCCGATGCCGTTGCTGCGGTTCAGGGGAATAGGCCTGGACGCAGCGCATACCAGCCTCTTCCACTTACGCCCGGCGCCGCGAGGTGCCGGGCGGCTTTTGTGTGGGGTCGCGCGCGTCACCGCGCCGGCGCGAGCCTGCGTGCGAAGAAGCCGGCGACCTGCGTCGCCGAGAGTTCGGCGATCGCCGGCCGGTGGCTGACGGGAAGCCAGCGGCCTGGGCTGCCTGGCCAGGGCATGGTCACCACCTCCTCGACGCCGGATGGCGGCAGGTCCCAGGCATAGCCGGCGCCGGCATGGCGGATCTGGCGCACCGATGCGCCGCGGGCGAGCCGCGCGGCGAGGCCCGCGCAGTCGGCCGCCGTATTGGCCGGGTCGGCATCGCCATGCATCAGCAACACCGGCGCACGCGACACGGCCTCCGTCGCCGGCAGCGCATCCTGCAGCGTGGCGCAGCCGGGATAGAGCAGGACGAGCGCCGCGATGTGCTCGCCGAGGCCCGGCGCCGCGGCGACGCGGAGCGCAGTCTCTCCGGCGGCGCCGAAGGCGAGGATGCCGAGGCGTGCGCCTGCGAAGCGCGGATCCTCGGCGAGGGTGGCGGCCGCCGCCGCCAGGCGCGCCGGCGCGGCGGCGCCATCATCCGGCGCCGGTCCCGCGCCATCGGCCGAGGTGTCGTGCAGCTCGAGGTGCAGCACGGCGATGCCGGCGGCGGTCAATTGCTCGGCATAGCGCCAGCCGCGCGAATCGATCCCCACTGCGTCATGGACCGCGATGACCGCGGGCACGGGTGCCACCGCATCCGCATTGGCGGGCAGCCAGAGCAGGCCGATCGCCTCCGGGCCATCGCAGGGATCGCCGGCGAGGCTGCGCCCAGGCGCCAGCGCGATCGCGAGGCCGAGGGCCGCCGCGGCGAGGATGGCCAGGCGAGGACGGGCGGTGGCGGGCATCGCGGCAGCCTTCCATGCCGATCGTCCACGGCGCCTCCACCGGTCGGAGGAGGCGCGCCGCTTTCCCGCGATCGTCACAGGCACGCCGGGGCCGGCCACGCGGTCACCCCTTGTCACGGAAGAACGGCCCGGGGCCCGACGGCAGCGCGCCGAGCAGCCGCATCAGCCCCGCCTGGGAGCGGACGCCGGTCTTGTCGAAGCAGCGCAGGAGATGGGTCTTGAGCGTCGTCGGCGAGATGCCGAGGACCGCCGCCGCCTGCGGTCCGCTGAGGCCGCCCGCGATCAGCGCCGCGACACGTGCCTCCGCCGCCGTCAGCCCGAAGGCCGCACCGGCCGCTTCCGCCGCCGCCAGCGGCTGCGGCGCGGGATCGATCACCAGCACCAGCGCCCGCGCGGCTTCCGTCAGCTCCCAGAATGCGAAGGCGGGCGGCGGCAGCGGCACCAGGATGACCAGCAGCGGCGCCCGGCCGGAGGGGCGGGTGAGCCGGAGTGGCGGCCGCAGCGCGGTGTCGCTGCCGGCAGCGATCGAGAGCGCTTCCGTCACCGCCCGCATCAGGGCGCCGGTCTCGGCCGGCAGCGCGGCGGCGAGGCGCAGGCCGCCCTCGCGGTCGGTCATCAGCCCGTCACGCTGGCGCAGCAGCGCCTCGGCCGCGGGGTTGGCGTGGCTGATGCGGCCCGCGCGATCCAGCAGCAGCGCCGGGCCGGGCATCAACTGCAGCACCCGCGCCAATTGTCGCGCGCCGTCGGCGTAGCGGCCAAGGGTGAGCGAGGTCTCGAGGGCGCGGGAGAGATGCGGCACCAGCCGGCCGAACCGTCGCAGCCTCTCCCCGGCCTGCTCCGCGCCGCGCTGCGACAGGGTGAAGCCGAAGCCGCCGAGGCCGCCATGGCCCCCGAAGACGGCCTCCTTCACGTTCAGGTTGGTCTCGATCCCCTGCGGCGCCAGGATGTCGGCGTGGAAGGCGGTGCGGCGGAGCGCGCCGGTGTCGATCAGGCTGTTGACGGTGACCGGCTTGCCGATGGGCACGCCGGCCATCGCGATGGTCCAGGGGTTCTGGAGATAGCGTTCGATGAACAGAGCGCCGAGATCCTCGCGCAGCCGGCCGGTGACCAGGAAGCTCTGCCGGCCGCGCGGGGCGACATAGGCGATCATGCCGCCGGTGGCGCCGAGATGGTCGGCGACGTGCGTCAGCGTCTCCGGCCAGCGTTCGGGCTGCGCCGCGGCGGCATAGATGGCGTCGAGCGGCGTGGTGCCGCGCCTGGATCGCATGATCATGCGGTGCCTCGTCGATGCCGGCACCGGCAGCCTGACAGGGTGCGCGCCTATCCGGAACGATCATTTTTGCGACTGCGAAGAAGGCTGCGAGCCTCAACCGGCGAGCAGGCCGTAGACGCTGACCGCGGCCTGGCCCGCGACCACCAGCGCCACCAGGGCCAGTGCCAGCCGCTGCGGCATGATCCGGATCAGATAGCCGGCGAGCGGTGCCGCGAGGGCGCCGCCGATGACGAGGCCGAGCACGATGCGGCCGTATTGGGCGAAGTCGAGATGCAGCAGGAAGGTCACCGAGATCGCCACGGTGACGAAGAACTCCGCCAGGTTCACCGAGCCGATCGAGCGCCGCGGCTCGCCCCCGGTCGCGATCAGGGAGGAGGCGACGATCGGCCCCCAGCCGCCGCCGCCGATCGCATCCAGGAAGCCGCCGCCGGCGCCGAGCGCCTGGGGCGGTGGCTGGAAGCGCCGGTGCTCGCGGCCGCGCACGCGCTCGAAGATCAGCAGCGCCATGCCGACCAGATAGAAGGCGACGAAACCCTTCACGATCTGCTCCGGCAGCCCGGTCAGGACATAGGCCCCGACGATGCCGCCGAGCACGCCGGTGACCACGAGCTTCAGGAAGAGCCGCTTGTCGACATTGCGGTGATAGAGGTGGGAGGTGCCGGACAGGCCGGTCGTCACCACCTCGGCCGCATGCACCGCGGCGCTGGCGATCGCCGGCGGCAGGCCGAAGGCGAGCAGGCTCGAGGAGCAGATGACGCCGAAGGCCATGCCGAGGGCGCCGTCGATGATCTGCGCGGCGAAGCCGATCGCCGCGAACAGCAAGAGCTCAGTGTCCATGAGACCTCCCGATCCGGGAGGTCAACGCGCAGCGGCACGCATCGCTGCCCCACGACCGCAGCCGCAATGGGAGCGGCGCGCTGGCTGTCGCCGCTGTGAATGGTGGACGGAGAACCGGGCATACGATCCGAATGCCGGGACGCCGTGGCTGCGCGAGCGCTACTGCACCGCCAGCATCGGCATCGACGGGCGCCGCATGCGGCTTCACGGGGGAGTTGCAGCGGCGGTGACGGGCGGTGCCGGGCTTTGCGCCCGGCGGGACCACAGCTCGAGCTGGTCGAGGATGGCGACGAGGTCCCGGCCGGCCGGCGCCAGCGCATAGGCGACCCCGCGCGGGAAGGCCGCGATCACCGCGCGTTCGATGAGGCCGCGCCGCTCCAGCCCGTCCAGGCGTTCCGACAGCACCTTGGGCGTGACACCGGGCAGCAGGGCGGCCAGGGCCTGGTGGCGCCGCGGTCCCTCCTGCAGGTGCCAGAGGATGAGCGCGTTCCAGCGATGGCCAAGGAAGCCGAGCCAGTCCTCGACCGGGCAATCGCCCGGCCGGCGCGGAACCGGCGCATCCAGGACAGCGCGTTCGATCGTGGCACCGGCCGGCATGGCGGCATTCCTTCCCGTTTGGATAGCGCTGGGGGCGCGTGATCCCCTCGCGGCATCACAGCAGGAGAATACACCGTGGCCGTCACCGATCCGCGCGGGATGAACGAAGCCTTCGCCCGCGCCTTCAACAGCCGCAGCCTGGACGGGCTGCTCGCGCTCTACGAGCCCGGCGCGGTGCTGCGGGTGGATGGCAGCGACCGGGACCTGTCCGGCCCCGGCCAGATCGCCGACGCGCTGCGGGGGCTGCTGCAGGCGCCCGGACGGATGACGTCGACGAACAGCTTCTGCATCGCGCAGGGCGATCTCGCGCTGCTGCGCGCGGACTGGGAGATCATTGATGATGCCGGGGCGGTCGTCGCGTCCGGCAGTTCCGCGGAGCTGGTCCGGCGACAGCCGGATGGCGCCTGGCTCTATGTGATCGACCACGCGGTCGGTGCCAGCCTGCCGCGCGTCGCGTGAGATACGCGTTCGCGTATAAATCGGCATTATACGCGCACGCGTATACTGATGTTCGCTGGCGGAAGCCGATCCCGCCGCCGGCTGACGCCGCGCCTCAGCCCTCGAACCCTGCCATGTACTTGCCGAGCACGGCGTTGAGCATCGCCCGCTCCTCCGGCGACAGGGCAGCGACCAGCCGTGCCTGGGTCGCGACATGCGCGGTGACCGCAGCGTCGATGGTGGCGAAGCCCTTCTTGGTGAGCGAGATGATGACGCTGCGGCGGTCTTCCGGGTTGTGGGCGCGCGCAACCAGGCCCGCCTTCTCCAACTGGTCGATGCGGTTGGTCATGGTGCCGGAGGTGATCATCATCGTCTCCAGCAGATCCCCCGGCGAGAGGGCATAAGGCGGGCCGGAGCGGCGGAGCGTCGCCAGCACATCGAAGCTGGCGCCGTTCAGCCCATGCGCCATGAAGGTCTTCTCCATACCGCGGGAGAGATGCGCCGCGACCCGCCGGATGCGGCCGATCAGCCCCATCGGCCCGGTGTCGAGATCCGGCCTCTCCCGCCGCCACTGCGCAAGGATGACATCGACGCGATCCATGCCGCATGGTCGCGGGCCAGTATCTTGACGTCAAGATATCTCGTATTATCTTGAGGTCAAGATAATCTGCGAGGAACGCCCCATGGCCCGCAAACTCGACCTGCTGCTGACCGCGATCGCGCCTGCGATCTGGGGCAGCACCTATCTGGTGACGACGGAGCTGCTGCCGGCCGGCTATCCCCTCACCGTCTCCCTGCTGCGCGCCCTGCCCGCGGGGCTGCTGCTCCTGCTGCTGGTGCGGCAATTGCCGAAGGGGATCTGGTGGGGCCGGGTCTTCGTCCTCGGCGCGCTCAACTTCGCGATCTTCTGGTGGCTGCTCTTCATCGCCGCCTATCGGCTGCCGGGCGGCGTCGCGGCGACGGTCGGCGCCATCCAGCCGCTGCTGGTGATCGGCCTCGCCCGCCTGGTGCTGGGATCGCCGGTGCGCGCGGTCTCGATCGCGGCCGCGATCGCCGGCATCGGCGGCGTCGCGCTGCTGATCCTGACGCCGCAGGCAGCACTCGATCCCATCGGGATCGCGGCCGGCCTCGCCTGCGCGGTCTCCATGGCGGCGGGCACGGTGCTGTCGCGCCGCTGGCAGCCGCCGGTCTCGCCGCTCACCGTCACCGCCTGGCAGCTCACCGCCGGCGGGCTGCTGCTGTTGCCGGCGGCGCTCTGGCTGGAGCCGGCGCTGCCGGTGCCGAGCATCGCCAACCTGCTCGGCTTCGCCTGGCTCGGCCTGGTCGGCGCGGCGCTGACCTACATCCTCTGGTTCCGCGGCCTCGCGCGGCTGGAGCCCGCGGTCGTGTCCCCACTGGGCTTCCTCAGCCCGATGACCGCGGTGATCCTCGGCTGGTCGGTGCTCGGTCAGTCGCTAAGCCCGGCGCAGCTCGCCGGCGGGGTCGTCGTGCTCGCCAGCGTCTGGCTCAGCCAGCGCGGCGCCCAGCCGGCGAGGCCGCCCGTGGTCCTCGCGCCGGCGCGGTAAAGCGGAGGGCCGGCCGCCGCCTCAGGCGAACATGCCCTCACGCAGGTTGATGCCGTGATCCTTGTACGCTTTCAGCGCGCAGATCATCTGCATCCAGCCGCCGCAATTGCCGTAGGAGGCCTTCTGGCCCGCCTCCGTCTCGCGCCAGCCTTCCTCGGTGATCGAGACCAGCGTGCGGCCGCCCTCGATCGCCTCGAATGTCATGGTGACGGTGGTCTGGTAGGCGCTCGCCCCCTGCTCATCCGCCGCCCAGCGCAGGACGATGCGGCGGTCGCGCTCGATCTCCGCGACCTCCACCGGAAAACTGCCGGGATAATCGGCGAAGGCCCAGGTCACCGTGGTGCCGGTTTCGAGCCGCCCCTGCGCGCCGCCGGTCGTGAAATAGCGCGACAGCTCCGTCGGGTTCACGACGGCTTCGAACACCTCGGCCACGGGTTTGCCGATCCGTCCTGAGACCGTGAATTTCAAGGTCATGACGCGTTCTCCCTTGTGGTGTGCCACGATAGGTTATAAAAATATAACATGTCAAGCGACGACGAGGATGACCGCGTTTACAAGGCCCTCGCCCACCGCAAGCGACGCGCTTTGCTCGACTGCCTGAAGGATGCGCCGCAGACCACGGGCGCGCTCTGCGAGCGGTTTCCGGAGATGGATCGCTGCACGGTGATGCAGCACCTGAAGGTGCTGGAGGAGGCAGATCTGGTGATCGTGCGGCGCGCCGGCCGCGAACGCTGGAACCACCTCAACGCCCTGCCGATCAAGGGCATCCATGATCGCTGGATCGGCGACTACGCGCGCTATGCGGTAAGCCTCATCGACCAGCTTCGGCGCGACCTCGAGCCCGAGGCGGGATGAACGTCAGCGGCCGGGTGATCGGCGCGCGCCGGCGCTGCGCGGCGGCTTCGCCTCGGCGCCGGCACCGCCCAGGATCCGCCGCACCTCGCCCATGAAGCGCCGCGCCGTCTCCGGCAGAGGCTTGCGGTTCGACCAGAAGGCCCAGGCGACGGAGGGGATCGCCGGCTCGAAGGGGCGGATGGCCATGCGTCGTTCCCCGCCATGCGCGGCGGAGAAGGGATCGACGACGGATGCCCCCATCCCCGCTTCCACCAGCGCGCAGGCGGTCGAGCAGGTGCGGACCTCGGCGCGGAAGGCGTGGGGCTGCCGCGCCGCCTGGAAGGCGCCGCGCACCGCAGCGCCCATGCGCGTCGCGGCATCGAGCGCGATGAAGGGATGCGCCGCGAGGTCTTGCGGCGTCACGACGGGAAGCGTGGCGAGCGGGTGACCCGCGGGGCAGACGCAGACCATCCGCCCCTCGAACAACGCCTGCACCTCGAGCGTTGGCTGCGGACCTAGACCCAGGCCGAAGCCGAGATCGGTCTTCCCGCTCTCGACGCTGCGCACGACCTCGTCGAGCTCGCGGATGTCGAAGAAGGTCTGCAGCCGCGGGTGATGCCGCGCGAAGCCTTCCAGCGCCTGCGGCAGCACGCCCTGGCCGAGCGGCGGCGTGCTGAGGATGCGGAGCCGGCCGATCTTCGCCGCCCGCAGATCCTGCACGCGATCCGCGAGCGCCGCATGCATGGCGAAGATCGGGTCCGAATCCTCCTGGATGATCACCGCCGCCTCCAGCGGGAAGAGGCGGTTGTTCACCCGCTCGAACAGCGGAAAGCCGAGCTGCGCCTCGATCTGGCGGATCGCGTTGCTGACCGCCGGCTGCGACATGCCGAGCGCGCGCGCCGCGGCCATGGTGGTCTGCAACCGCATGACCGCCCGCAGGATCTCGAGCTGGCGCAGCGTCACTCCATAACCTCAACAAATGGTTCTCCGGCAATTTTCATAGCCAGGGCGATTGCCAGGCACAAGGCGGCTGCGCCATGGATGGGGTGCCCGTCAGGCCAGGAAAGGGTTTCCCGCCATGCCCCGCATCCTCCGCATCGCCGGCGCCCAGATGGGGCCGAACCAGAGGGCCGACAGCCGCCCCGCGATCCTGGCGCGCATGATCGCGCTGCTCGACCAGGCCGCGGAGGCCGGCGCCAAGCTCGTCGTCTTCCCCGAGCTTCCCTTCACCACCTTCTTCCCGCGCTGGCTCATCGAGGACCAGGCCGAGCTCGACAGCTATTTCGAGCGGGCGATGCCGAACCCGGATGTCCAGCCGCTCTTCGACCGCGCGCGCGAGAAGGGCATCGGCTTCTACACCGGCTATGCCGAACTGACGCCGGAGGGGAAGCGCTTCAACAGCGCGATCACCGTCGGACCCGACGGCGCCATCCTCGGCAAATATCGCAAGGTGCACCTGCCGGGCAGCGTTGAGCCGCGCGCCGGCGACCGCTTCCAGCAGCTCGAGAAGCGCTATTTCGAATATGGCGATCTGGGCTTCCCCGCCTTCCGCGGCCCCGCCGCCTGGCATGCACCGGTGCTCGGCATGCTGGTCTGCAACGACCGCCGCTGGCCGGAGGCCTGGCGCTGCTATGGGCTGCAGGCGATGGAGCTGATGCTGATTGGCTACAACTCCGCCGCCTATGACCCGAATGGCGGCAGCACCGAGAACGAGGCGATCCGCACCTTCCACTCCACCCTCGCCGCCCAGGCCAATGCCTATATGAACGCGACCTGGGCGGTGAGTGTCGCCAAGGCGGGGAACGAGGATGGCTCCGGCCTGATCGGCGGCAGCGTGATCGTCGATCCGAACGGGGTGATCGCGGCGGAGGCGAAGACGCTCGGCGACGAGGTGATCGTCGCCGATGCGGATCTCGATCTCTGCCGGCAGGGCCAGACCAAGATGTTCAACTTCGCCGCCCATCGCCGGCCGGAGCAGTACCGCCGCATCGTCGACCAGGTGGGCGCCCAGCCCCCCGGCGCCTGAGGACAAAGCGCCGCCGGCCTGAACCGCTCTCTCCATCGGATGATCGCGACGGGGCGCCCTGCGGCGCCCCGCCCGCTACGCTTGACCGGCATCATGAGCGGCACCGGCGTCTTCTGGAACGTACGGCCTGCGTGATACCTGTGGCCTTGATCGCTCCGCGATCAAGGCCCCTCAGACGCCAGCGGGCTGCGGGCCGCATTCGCGGCCTCGGGCCGGTTGAGCAAACCGGCCCGTATGGTAGGAGCTTCCGATGCACGCCCCCGGCACCACCGCCATCTTCGCCTCCTTCCTGCTCGCGGAGCAGGAAGGGGAGAGTGTGGTCCTGCGCGACCACTGGGTGCTGACCGAGGGGCGGCGCATCGCGGCGATCACGCCGACGCGGCCGGAAGGGGCGGATCTCGTCCTCGACACGCCGGGCCGCTTCGTGCTGCCCGGGCTGATGAACCTGCACAACCACTGCTTCAGCGAAGCCGTGGCCCGCACCCATAGCGAGGATGGCGCGGGGCGGAAGAACAACCAAAGCATCGTCTACACGGTGCTGATGCCGCTGACCAAGCGCGGCATCGAGATCCTGTCGCCGGAGGAGCGGCTGGCCGTCGCGCGGCTCGGCATCCTCCAGCTCCTGAAGGGCGGCGCCACCACGGTCATGGAGCCCTTCCGCGCCGGCATCGCCGAGATGTTCGACGCGGCGGAGGCGATGGGCATCCGCTTCTACGGCGCGCCCTATCTCTTCTCGACCGCCGATGCCAAGGCCGGCGCCGACGGCACCGTGACCTATGCCGCGGCCTCCGGCGGCACGGATGACGGCGCCGCCGACCTCGCGCGCTGGAACGCGCTGCATGCCACCTGGGAAGGCCGCGATGCCGGCCGCATCCGCCTGGCGATGAGCCCGCATGCGACCGACACCTGCGGCCCCGACCTGCTGCGTGCCGCGACCGCGCGGGCGCGCGAGCTCGGCGTCCCCGTCACCACGCATCTCGCGCAGAGCCAAAGCGAGGTCGCGACCATCCGGTCGCGCCATGGCCGCACGCCGGCGGAATACCTCGACTGGCTCGGCGTGATGGGGCCGGACCTGCTGGCCGCGCATTGCGTCGCCTGCAGCGACGACGATCTGCGGCTGATGGCGGCGCGGGGTGCTGCGGTGCTGAACTGCCCGCGCGTCTTCGCCCGCGGCGGCACCACGGCGGCCTTCGGCCGCTTCGCCGATCATGGCGTGCGCACCCTCATCGGCACCGACGGCTACAACATGGACCTGCTCGGCGAGATGAACGCCGCCGCGATGATTTCCAAGCTCGTCTCCGGCCGCGCCGAGACCGCCTCCTCGCCCGAGATCATCGCCGCCGTGACCACGGAGGCAGCCGCCGCGATCGCGCGCCCCGATCTCGGCCGCATCCGCCTCGGCGCCACCGCCGATCTCTCGGTGATCGATCTCAGCCACCCGCATCTGCAACCGCTCCACGACCCGCGCCGCGCGCTGGTCTGGCTCGCCAATCGCGGCAATGTCGATGCGGTGATGGTCGATGGCCGCGTGCTGGTGCAGGGCGGCCGCTACCTCCATGGCGACGAGGCCGCGATCACCGCGGCCGGCGCCGCCGCGATCCGGAAGATCTGGGATCTGCCCGAGGCCCGCGCCGCCTTCGAAGGCTGAGGGCTCGCAGCAGTCGTTCCTTCTCGTCGCACGGTCGAAGCAGCGAGTGCGCGGGCTTCGGATTTGTGGATGCCAGCTTCCCGCAATGCAGGTGGCCTATTGCCCTCCCGCCGGCGACATGCCCGGCGATGCATGCTCGGGAATGGCGGCGGATGACACTGCGATGGCGGTGAAAGAAGCTCTGCGACGCGTGCGGGCATGGTTGCTTGAGACGGAACACGCACCTGTCGCTTCGAGGAAGGACATGCTCCTCGCCTATCTGATGGCGCGCCAGGTCTCGCCCGCCGACGCACCGATCATCGAAATCGGGTCCGGCAAGGGAGCACTCACCGAGTACGTCTTGCGTCGCGGCATCGCGCCCGAGCAGCTCGCGCTTGTGGAGAACGCACCTGAATATGCCGCGTTCCTCAGAGCACAGTATCCCGCGGCCCAGATCGTGCCGATCGACGCCCTCGGGCTCGGCGCGGTGCCGTTGTTCGGCAAAGGGCAGGCCGGTGCGGTGTTCTGCAACCTTCGCCTCGGCGGCTTGTCGGGCTGGCAGATGACCGTGATCCTGAACGGGGCGTTCGAGCACCTTCGGGAGGGCGGTGCCCTGTACCAGGCGAGCGATTGGCTCCGTTGCCCCGTGCCGCGGCCCATCCTCGAACGACTGAACCTTCGATCCCAGCGCGTATGCACCTTGCTGGGTATCGCTGTGCCGCGGTCGGTGCATCGCATCGTACGGTGCCAGGCGTAACGCCGCGTGCAGATGAATGCGCCGCGCCCATGCTCTGCCTGCCTCACCGGACGCGGCAGCCTGCTCCGCATGGTGGCATCAGGATCAAGGTAGACCGCTCCCGTTCGATGGCGCCGTGGCTCACGATCAGCCGCACCTTGGCTTGGCGGGCAGGACGAGGAGCGTGAAGAGCGCGGCTGCAGCCTCAGCCGCCACGAGGGTCAGCAGGACAGTCAGGCCGGCTTCACCTGCTGCCCACCCCAACTCGTGCAGCAGGTGCCCCGCCGCCGCCAGGGCAGTGATCCAGCAGAAGGATCCCAATGCGGTTGCCGCGAGAAACGGGGCAAGAGGAAGCCGAAGGACACCGGCGGGCAAGGCCTGAAAGATCCGGACGGTCGGCACGAGCTGGCCAAGGAAAGTCAGGCCCAAAGGACGGCCGCGATATGTCGACGCCATCCGCTCGTAAAGGCGTGGGTTCAGCAGGACCCACCGGCCATGCCGGGCGACCAGACGCTCAATCCGGGCAGGACCGATGATCGCGCCGAGGACGTACCACACCATGGCACCCCCGAGAGAACCCAGCGTCGCGACAAAGCACCGCAGAACAAGATCCCAAACGCCCGGCGCCCCCATGCCGATTGCGGGGTAGAGGACGTAGGACGGAAGTACCGGGAGGAATTTCTCGACGAGCGCTGCCAGAAAGACGTCCCCCAGGCTCGTCGCCTGCAGGAGCAGTTCGAGCAGCGCTTCGAGATGCGCGAGGTCGACCGTCATTTCACAGCCGCCCTGGCGCCATAGGCCGCTCCTGTTCCGACACCACGGGGCGAACCGTCAGCACCAGGTGGCTGATTCCACGTCGATGAGATCGGTCCTTTCCCGGCGGTGGCCGCCGGCTGCCGGGCGTGGCTGGCGCCGCCGGATCCGGTAGACGGCAGCCGGCGGGACATTGGCGAGCGCCCGGCCGATTTGGGTCGCCTTCAGCCCCAGCCGGTCGAGGAGCGGGCGCGGAATCGGACAGGTCGGGCCGTAGGTGAACTGATAGAACGCGCCGTCCGGCCGCATCCTGGCGAAGGCTCCATCGAGGATGGCGATGACCTTGCGCGGGGGCATCGACAGCACGGGCAGCCCGCTGACGACCGCGCCAGCCGGAACCCCACCGAAAAGCTCGACAGCCTTCAGCCGGGATGCATCCATCCAAAGCGTTCGGGCGCGGGGAAACCGATGGTGCAGCTTGACCGCGAATTCCGAACCGTATTCGACCAGCGCCAGATTCTCCTGCGCGACACCCCGCGCGATCAGGGCGCGCGTGAAGGCGCCCGTCCCGGGCCCAAGCTCGATGACGGGTCCCGTGCCCGCGGAGATCTCCGAGGTGATGAGCCTCGACAGCGCTCGCCCGGACGGGACGACCGCCGCGACGCGAAGCGGATTGCTCAGCCATGCCCAGAAGAAGCCAAAGGTGTCAGTGAAGCCGCTGTAGCTCACAGGGAATCTCCACGCGCGAATGCCAGCCGATAGGTCCAGACCCTTGCGGGCCAGGGATTCCGCCAGATCATCGCCGACCCACGGGCGCGCAGGCGGGCTCGCGGCAGGGGTACTGGCGATCGCACAAGGCAGGTGACCTGGACGAAGGGTGCGCCTGGTGCGGACGCGCGCAGGCAGCCGAGCACCAGCCGAAGGCGCACTCGTGCCGGGCGCAGGAGCGCTGCCAGACCGGCCACCACCGCCGCTGCGGGCTCGTCGAACCTCCGCAGCAGAATGGGCGCGGCGTAAGCATCCGTCTGTATCACCCGCGCCATCGGCCAATGCTCGTGGAGTTGCGCGCAGATCATAGGATCCGCCTCGATGAGCACGAGGCGGGATGGACGAACGCCCCGATCGACGAGCCCGGATGTGATGGCACCGAGGCCGGGCCACAGGACGACCACCGGGCCGGGAGCGCCGGGATTGATCTGCGCTGCCAGGGTTCGGGCGACTTCCGGACCGGTGGCTCCGAACGGACGGACAAGCAGGGGATCGGCGAGCCAGCTCCGCAAGCCACGGCTCTCGACGCGACCCGCCACACGCTCACCAGATCTGCGTCTCATGTCGTCCACATCGCCCGGCGCGGATGGCTGCGCAGCGCACCGCGTGAGCGTCTCTGGAATCGTCGTAATCAATGTCGCTTCCTAGCGTCCGGAGCCGGCGATCCCGGCCATCGCAGGCTGGGTGCTCAAGATTGCAGAAAGCTGTCGCCGGGCCCGGCTCGTCGGCGGCTGCCGCGATATGTGCGATCACGAAGCCGCACGAGAAGCCACACGCGTGATGCCGCAGGGATCAGTCGGGCAGAAACACGATCGCGAGCAAGCGGTTCACGCCGGCTCCAGTCCCGACCGAGAGATCGCGCACCGATTGCTGGCTCGTCGCAGTGATCCCGCGTGCTCTCAGTCTCAGCAGCAAGGCATCCGGGTCTGCGCGGATCACGCCCGCCAGCGCCGAAAGCGGGGCATCGACCAGAGCTTGCTTGATCGGCCTCTCCAACTGCGGGCCCGTTATGCGCCCCCAGGAAAAAAGAGACGCTGCCAGGACGACCATGAAGACTGCGACGCTGACTTGGCCCCAGCGTGATCGGAGGTGATTCTTGAACGGCCGGATATTGGCGGCGATGTGCCCGCCGGCACCCATGAGAAAGAACCAGGAGAACCATTGGTGGACCACGGCTGTCAGTCCGCGATCATAGCCAAAGAACATGAGCACTCCGGTTGCCGACATCAGAAGGAATGCGCCGATGGTCAGCGACGTGGCCCAGGTACGCAGAGGAATGCTCTTCTTCCCCGGCAGCATTCTCATTTCATGGCCTCAGGTTGATCCACTTGAGAAGCTGCTGGGCAAGGATTGCAGGATCCTGACGGCTTTCAAGCGGGCGCCGCGCAGCCACCGAGGCCGTATCAGACTGTGGCAACCTTCGCGTGGCAGGTCCGCGACGGCGGAACGGGAGGCCTCATGCGTATTCTGCTGATTGAGGACGAGGTCGAAATGGCAGCGGTGCTGCGTACGGCCCTGTCGCGACACGGATATGTCGTGGACTGGGTTGCGAACATCGACGACGCGCGGGTAGCGCTTCGCGATCCGGGGCTGCGCGTCGTGCTGCTCGACCGCCGTCTGCCGGACGGTGACGGGCTGATCTTGCTGCCGGTCGTCGCCGCCCTCCCCGACCCGCCATCGGTCATCGTGCTGACAGCGCGCGGGCAGATCGACGAACGCGTCGCGGGACTCGATGCCGGGGCTGAGGATTATCTCGTGAAGCCCTTCAAGCTGGAAGAATTGCTGGCGAGGTTGCGCGTCGTGACGCGCCGCCGCGCGACGGGCATGGGGCAGCGATTGGTCCTCGGGGCCCTGAGCTTCGACCCCGCCCACCGGGAGGCGCAGGTGGACGGTCTGCCCCTGCCGCTGCCCCGGAGGGAATTGGCGCTTCTCGAACTGCTGCTGCGCCGCGCCAACCGCATGGTCCTCCGCGAGGCCATCGAGGCAGCGGTCTTCGGCTTCGACGACGCGCCGGTCTCGAACACGCTCGATTCCCATGTCTCGCGGCTGCGGCGCCGGTTGGCTGAGAGCGGTGCGGGCGTGACCATCCACGCGCTGCGCGGCGTCGGCTACATGGCCAAGGCGGAATAGCGCGTGGCGTCGCGCAATCCATCGCTGGCGCGCCGCCTGATCCTCGGCCTGGTGGCTTTCCAGGCGTTGATCGGGCTCTTGGCGATCCTGTCCGAGCCGCTCATCAGCAGCAGCCTGCCCTTGCGCTCATGGCTCGCGACCGAACGCGCCGGACAACTGATCGCCGCGTCGATCAGCCGAGATGACGCTGGAAGCCTGGTGTTCTCGGCCTCCCCGGAATTGTCGGCCTATATGGCTGAGGTGCCGGAGTTCTGGTTCCTCGGCACGGACGGGCGCACCTTCGTCCGCGGTGGCCGCCAGAGGGCGCCCATCAACCGGTTCATAATGGCCATGGTGCCGGAGGAGGATTGGGGCACGACGCTGGACCTGAATACCCGGGGCGGGCGGGTCGGCGTGCTGCTCGGCGGACAACGGAGCGACCTGGCCGATGGTGCCTGGGCCTGGTTGTCCGACCGCCTGCGACGCTGGCTGCTGGTGCTCGCGGCCGGCGCCGCCTGCACGACCGTGCTTACCGTCGGACTCGTGCGGCTGCTGCTGCGCCCGGTACACGGGGCAGCGCAGGCGGCTCGGCAATTGCAGCCCGGTCGGGTCGGACCCGCTTTGCCTGAGGCTGCGGTTCCGGAAGAACTCCTGCCGCTCGTGCGGGCCACCAACGACGCCTTTTCGCGGCTGGAGCACGAGCATGAGCAGCAGCGCCGCCTGCACGAGCAGCAACGCCGCTTCATCGCCAACGCCGCGCATGAGTTGCGCACCCCGATCGCCATCCTCAGCATTCGCATGGAAGAGCTGCAAGAGAGCGTGACGAAGCAGCGGCTGCGCCAGGACGTGGATCGGCTGGCGATGCTGGCGAATCAGCTTCTGGATCTCGAACGCCTCCAGCAGGCCGAGGCGGCGAAATTCCGGCCGGTGGACCTCGTGGCGCTCGCCCATGATGCGGTCGCCGAGATGGGACCTCTGGCTATCGAGCGTGGGAGCAATCTCTCCTTCCAGACGGCACGCCGGTGCTGGGAGGTGGCGGGCGACGAAATGGCATTGCGCGGGGTATTCCTGAACCTGCTGGGTAACGCGCTCGCCCATGGCGGCGCGGGCGTGCAGGTCGCGCTCAACATCGGCGCCGACGACACGATCGAGGTTGCCGACCACGGGATTGGCGTCCCCGCCGAAGCGCAGGAGCGCGTGTTCGAAGCATTCCAGAGAGCGGGCGGCGGGACCGGCACCGGGCTGGGGCTCTACATCGTGCGCGAGGTCCTGGCCGCGCACGGGGCGCGCATCGAGTTGCGCGATGGGCGGCCTGGGGCCGTGTTCCGCATCCGCTTTTGACGTGGCGCCGCCGCCATTTCGCCGCTGCCTGGCAGCGCGCGGTCGAGGCGGCGTGCCAGCTTTCCGCAACCCTGGCCCGCTAGGCTCATCGCAGACCACCCGGGAGGCGGCGCACATAGCCGTCAGGAGCATTGCAGCGTGATCGAACCGCAAGAACCGCAACCTAGGTTTCCTTCATCCGACGCGTCCTGGAACGACCTGCGGTGCACGGTGGTCCGGCACCGCGCAGCGGTGGGATCCGTGGGCCGCCGGGGCGCGCTGAGCCTATTCGCCGGCGCCGCCAGTGCCGGGTTCCTGCTGCTGTCCGGCCGCTCCGTCCGATCCGCGATGCAGCCCGACGCGGCGGCCAATCTGGTGCTGGCGACCGGCAGCGAAATCGTCGCGACGATCAATGCCGTCGACCTGCCGGCGGCGCAGCGGCGCGGCACGCTGGGGGTGATCCTGCGCCGGTCCGTGGACATCCCCGGCGTCGGGCAGTTCGTTCTCGGGCGACAGTGGGGTCTCTCGGCGGCGGCCGAACAGCAGGAATTCCTCCGGCTTTTCGAGGAGCTGATCATCCACACCCTCTCGATGCGCTTCAGCAGCTACGCGGGGTTGCGGTTCAGCCTCGGCCGGAGCCAGCAACTCAGCGAGGATGAAGTGCTGATCAACACGGCGGTGGAGTACGACGGAAGCATGCGCTTCACGCTGGACTGGCGGGTGTCCGAGGTTGCCGGCGTGCCGCGCGTGGTGGACGTCATCGCGGAGGGCACCAGCATGCGCCTGGCGCTCCGTAGCGAGTACGCTGCCGTGCTCAGCCGCAATGGCAATCGGATGTCCGCGCTGCTCGACGCCATGCGCCGGCAGGTCGCTACCCTGGCCGCGAGAGGGTAGCGCGGGCGCGCCGGCAACGCTGCCTTCGAGCTTTGCCGAAAGCCGACGCGGGCACCTGCGGGCCCGGCCATGCCAGTCTGCCGCAATGCTCCCGCGATATTCCTGCGCCGCGGCCCGATGGTCGGCTGCGTGAAGGGATCCCGTCCGATGAGCAGAAGCGTCGCGTTGATCCGTTTGATCAGGAAGATCTTCGGCCTGCCGGCATCGGGCCAGGCCGCCCGGCGCGATCCGGCGGCGAGCGAGATCGCCCGACTGGACTGCGGCTGGGAGCACCCCATGGAGGGGTTGCGGGCGTCCGTGGACACCGTCGGCACACCGGCAGATCGCCGCCACCTGAAAGTGCTGCCGCTGCTCCTGCTCCTCGTCGCCGCGGGCTGTGCGGGCCGCGATGGCTCGCAGGCCGTTGCCGCGGGCGAACCCGGGGATCCCGCCGAATCCGTCAATCGGGTGGTCTTCGACGGCAACCAGTTCGTCGACCGCACGGTCCTGCGGCCTGTCGCCAGCGCTTACCGGGAGTATGTCCCGCAGCGCATCCGCAGTTCCGTCGGGAACTTCGCGGCCAACCTGGGCGAACCACGCACGCTGGTGAACGATCTCCTCCAGGGCAACACGACCCGCGCCTGGAACACCACGCAGCGCTTCGCCGTCAATACGACGATCGGCGTCGCCGGGCTGTTCGACGTCGCGACGGACTGGGGGCTGCCACGGCACAACGCCGACTTCGGGCAGACGCTCGGCGTCTGGGGCGTGGGTCCGGGGCCGGTCACGCAGTTGCCCCTGCTTGGCCACTCCAACCTGCGGGACACCGTGGGAACGGTGGCCGGCTTCTTCGGCAACCCGCTGAGCTACCTCCCGGATGCGGGAATCGTGCTCGCCGCCGGCACCGGTGCCGGCCTGATGGACACGAGGGCGAGGGTGCTTCCGCAAACCGACGCGATGGAAGCCACCTCGCTCGACTACTACGCGGCGCTGCGGAGCGCGCGAGCGCAGAATCGCGATGCCGTCGTCGAGGAAGGCCGCCAGGGACGTCTCCGCGATCGGCGAACCATCGACGAACCCTGAGGGATCCCGAGCGTGCCCACCGCACCCCGCACCGGTATTCGCAGCTGAAGGAAGTGCCTATGTCCGTCACGCAAAAGCTCTCCGCCGCCATCCAGGATACTCGCTACATTCCGGCCATCGGGCGGGTCCTGGCTGCGGCCATCTTTCTGAACGGTGGGTTGGGCAAGGCCCTCGCACCCGCCGGCGTGGAGCGATACATCGCGTCCGCAGGGCTGCCTTTTCCCACACTGGGCCTGATCATCGCCATCGTGATCGAGATCGGCGGCGGAACTCTTCTGCTCCTCGGATACCGGGCGCGCCTGGTTGCAATCATCCTCGCCGCCTTCACGATCGTCACGGCGCTGATCTTCCATTCGGATTTCGGCAATCAGAACCAGGTCATCCATTTCATGAAGAACCTCGCCATCGCCGGCGGGCTCCTGCAAGTGGCGGCCTTTGGCGGAGGCTCCTTGAGCATCGACGCGAAGCGCAGTCCGCCGGCAGCATTGCGGAGCGGCGGAGTCCGATAACCGGGTTCCCGCCTGCGAACGGCCATGAGGCTGGCCGAGCGACGCGCCCGGCGTGGCGGAGATGCTGGATCCGCGGGCGCCCTAAGCCGGCCGCCGTGCCGGAAGCGCCGGCGTCAGCCGCCGAGGATCTCGGCGGCGGCGCGGTCGAGGATCGCGGCAATGCGCCGGGCCTCGGCGGGATCGCAGCCGCGCTTGCGGTGCAGCGCATGCCGCAGCGCGTGGCGCGCGCGGTGCACCTCGTCGGAGGCGCCGCCATCGGCGTCACCGACACCGGCGAAGGCCTCCCGCACCTGGTCCATGCGGCCGCCGATGCGGGTCAGCGCCTCCAGGATCGCATCGGCCGTCGCGCGGTTGGCAGCGAGATGCGCCTCGCCGGCGGGGGTGATGCGGTAGAGCTTGCGCGTCCCGTCCTGCTCCGCCTGCGCATGGCCGACGTCGTCGAGATAGGTGAGCGCCGGATAGATGACGCCGGGGCTCGGGTTGTAGAAGCCGCCCGAACGCTCCTCGAGCGTCTTGATGAGCTCGTAGCCATGGGCCGGGCGTTCCGCGAGGAGCGCCAGGAGGATGAGCTGGAGGTCGGCCGAGCTGAGCCGGCGCCCCCAAGGCATGTCCCCGCCCCCGCGCCCCCCCATGAAGCCCGGGCCGCCACGGCCGAAGCCGTGCCGGCCGCCATGGCGGCCAATGGCGTGGATCAGGTGCCGGAGATGATGATCGCAGCGATGTCTGTCGTAGAACATATCTTACGATATAGCTGCCGACATAGCGGCCTGCAAGGGAAAAATCGGCCCGTCAGCGGCGCCGGCGCTGCGTGCCCCCGGTGCCGCCCGCGGCCGGGTCGGCGTCGTGCCGCAGGGCGGCGCAGGTCTCGCGCAGCGCCGCCACCAGCGCTGGCCTCTGCCGCTCCACCTCCTCCCCGAGGGCACCGAGGCCGATCGCCATGGGTGGTTGCCCGGCCATCGCGGGCAGCGGCATGGCCAGCACGTTCTGCCCCGGCACGACAGCGCCGCCGCTCTCGGTCCAGCCCCTGCGGCGGGAGGCGCCGATGTCCTCGAGCACATCGGCGACATCAACGCGGCGAGCTTCCGGCTCCTCCGCATTGGCGCGGCGCAGGATGCGCTGCGCCTCGGTGTCGGTCCGCAGCATCAGCAGCGCCTTGCCGACCGCGGCGCGGCCGATCGGGCGCATCATGCCGGCGCGCATGGTGGCGTCGGCGCCGGGGCGACGCAGCGTCAGGATGTAGCGCACCCGCGCGCCGGCCTGCATGCCGATCAGCACCGTGACCTGGTGCCGGGCGCGGAGCTGCTCCATGCGCCGCAGCAGGCTGCCATCGCCGATCAGCCGGTCCTGCAGCCAGCCGCCCAGCAGCATCACGCGCAAGGTCGGCCGGTAGCGGCGCATCCCGTCCTGTTCGAGGTAGCCAAGCCGCGCGAGGTCGCCGAGCAGCACCGATGTGCTGGACTGCGGATAGCCGAGCTCGCGCGCGATCTCGCCGACGCCGGCGGGATGGTGGGTGGCGGCGAAATACTCCAGCACCTCCAGCGTGCGCTGGGCCGATTTGACGAAGCCTGCGGCCATGAAGCCCCTCCCCGCGGCCAAAGATCACATACGTGATCGGCCACAGAGCCTCCCGCACGGCTAGGCTCGGCGCAACCGCAGGAAACGCCAAGGAGCACCCCATCGCCATGTCCGATGCCTTCGACATGTCCGGACTGCGTTCATGGATCGGACGCACGCGCGTCGTGGAGGACGACATCAGCCTCGCCGCCGTCAGGCGCATCGCCGGCATGCTGGACCAGGATCCCGACAGCTACCGCCGCGGCTCCGCCCTGCCGCCGCACTGGTTCGGCATGTTCTTCGCCGATGTGGCGCGGCAATCCGCGATCGGCCCGGACGGGCATGCGCGCAAGGGCGAGTTCCTGCCGCCCATCCCGCTGCCGCGCCGCATGGGCGCCGGCCGGCGCGCCCGCCTGCATGGCGTGCTGCATGTCGGCGACGATGCGGCGAAGGTGATCGAGGTCGCGGGCATCGAGCCGAAGCAGGCGCGCACCGGCCTGATCGTCGTGCTGACTATGCGGCAGACCATCAATGCGCGCGGCAAGGTCATCGCGGTCGACGAGTTCGACGCGATCTATCGCGAGGCGGTGCCGCCGGGCACGCAGAGCACGGCGACCACGCCGATCCCTGCCCCGGCGGACGAAGCCTGGTCGGACCCGGTCCTCCTCGATCCGGTGCTGGTGTTCCGCTATTCCGCCGTCACCTGGAACGGCCATCGCATCCACTACGATGCCGACTACGCGCGCGAGGCCGAAGGCTATCCGGGCGTGGTGCAGAATGGCGGACTCACCATGCAGCTCATGCTGGAGGCCGCGATGAAGCGCGCGCCGGGCCCGCTCCTCGGCTTCACCGCGCGGCTGCGCCGCCCCCTCTTCGTCGGCCAGACCGCGCGCTTCTGCGGCCGCGCCCCGGAGGGCGGGCGGATGGCCTGCTGGGTGGCGGCGCCGGATGGCAGCCTGGCCGCTGAGATGGAATTGGAGTTCGCGGCATGAGCGGGCCGCTCGCGGGCATCCGCGTCATCGACATGACGGCAGTCGTGGTCGGGCCGATCTGCTCCCGCATGATGGCCGACCAGGGCGCCGAGGTGATCAAGGTCGAGGCGCCGGAGGGCGACCTGCTGCGGCGGATGGCGCAGGGCTCGCGCAATCCCGGCATGTCCGGCAAGTTCATGCAGTTTAACCGCAACAAGCGCTCGCTCGCGCTCGACATCAAGCATCCCGAGGGCCGCGCGGCGCTGCTGCGGCTGATCGAAGGCGCGGATGTCTTCGTCAGCAACATCCGCCCGCAGGCGCTGGAGCGGGCGGGGCTCGGCTGGGAAGCGCTCAGGGCGCGCAACCCGCGGCTGATCCATTGCTCCATCCTCGCCTTCGGGCGCGGCGGCCCTTACTTCAACCGCCCGGCCTATGACCCGATCATCCAGTCGCTCTCCGGCGTCGCCGGCACCTTCGAGCGGGCCAATGGCACGCCGCGCTTCGTGCCCATGGTCATGACCGACCACATCACCGGCCTGATCGCCGCGCAATGCATCGGCTTTGCGCTGTACCGGCGCGAGAAGACCGGCATCGGCGAGGCGATCGAGGTGCCGATGTTCGAGAACATGGCGAGCTTCGTGATGAGCGAGCATCTCGGCGCCGGCACCTTCGACCCGCCGGTCGGCCCGCTCGGTGATGGGCGGCTGCTCAGCCCCGACTACCGGCCGGTCGCGACGCGGGACGGCTACATCACGGTCGGGCCGAACACCAACGCCCAGGCCTTCGGCTTCTTCGACGCCATCGGCCGTCCCGAGCTGAAGACCGACCCGCGCTTCCGCGATGCCGCGTCGCGCACCGCCAATGCGGCCGATTACCTCGAGATCCGCGCCGGCGCGATGCGCGAGAAGACCACCGCCGAGTGGCTCGCGATCCTCGGCGAGAAGGACGTGCCCTGCGCCGCCTACAACAGCCTGGAATCATTGCTGGAGGATCCGCACCTCGCCGCCACCGGCTTCTTCGCGGCCGAGGAGCACCCGAGCGAGGGCCGCATCCGCCGCACCGCCATCCCGAACCGCTTCAGCGGCGGCATGCGGGAGGAGGCGCTGCCCGCGCCGCGCCTCGGCGAGCAATCCCGCGCCATCCTGCGCCAGGCCGGGCTGGACGACGCGACCATCGACCGCCTGGCCGAGGCCGGCGTGGTCGTCGAGCCGGGCGGATAGCGGGCGACGCGGCCGGATACCAGCGCAACGCCCGGCCGTTGCGCGGCGGCCGGATGGCGCCAAGTCTCTCATCGCCGGATGGAACCGGCGGGAGGAGGCAGGCGACATGCCCCGGCAGAACCGCGTCACGCCGACCGGCGAGATCGTCGCGATGCCCGAGCGCGGGTTCTTCACCGGCAACCGCGGCATCATCCACGATCCCGCCACCCGCTTGCTGCTCAGGAAGCGCTGGGCCGGCAAGGCCTGGCTCGTCTGCCGCCTCGACTACCAGGGCCGCCGCCGCGACGTCATGGGCGGGCGGAGCTGGACCGAGCTCTTCTTCCTCGACGAGGCGACGGCACTGGCCGCCGGCCACCGCCCCTGCTTCTTCTGTCGCCGCGCCGCGGCGGAAGGCTTCCGGGCCGCCTGGGCCCGCGGCAATGGCGGCGATCCGCCGGCGGCGGCGGCGATGGATGCGGCGCTGCATCGGGAGCGGCTGGACCGCGGCGGCAAGCGGCTGCACGCGCTCCCCGGCCGCATCGCAGCCCTGCCCGACGGCGCCATGGTCGCGGCAGGCGGGGATGCCTACATCACCATGCGCGGAGGATGCTTCCGCTGGTCGCCGGGCGGCTATCGGGCGGCCGTGCCGCCGCCCGCCATCGACGGGCTGCTCACGCCGCCCTCGACCCTTGCCGCGCTCGCAGCCGGCTATCGGCCGGCGCTGCACCCGTCGATCGACACCATGAGGCGCTGACACGGCGATGACGATGCACGACCTTTTCGACCATGCCGAACCCGCCGGCCCCGAGCGCGAGGCGATGGCGGAAGGCGCCCTGCTGCTGCGCGGCGCGGCGCTGCCCTTCGAGGATGCGCTGCTCCCGGCGATTGCCGCGGTCACCGCGGCCGCGCCCTTCCGCCACCTGGTCACGCCTGGCGGCTTCACCATGTCGGTCGCCATGACCAATTGCGGCGCCGCCGGCTGGGTCAGCGACCGCAGCGGCTACCGCTATGACGGCCGCGACCCCGAGAGCGGCCGGCCCTGGCCCGCCATGCCGGAATGCTTCCGCGCGCTGGCTGCGGTGGCGGCGGCCGAGGCCGGCTATCCCGGCTTCGCGCCGGATGCCTGCCTGATCAACCGCTACGCGCCGGGCGCGCGCCTCTCGCTGCATCAGGACAGGAATGAGCGCGACCTCGCGCAGCCGATCGTCTCGGTCTCGCTCGGCCTGCCGGCGCGCTTCCAGTTCGGCGGGCTGAAGCGCACGGACCCGATCGCCACCTATGCGCTGCGCCACGGCGATGTCGCGGTCTGGGGTGGCCCGTCGCGGCTGCGCTTCCACGGCGTCGCCACGCTGAAGGATGGCGAGCATCCGAAGCTCGGCCGGATGCGCATCAACCTCACCTTCCGGGGCGCGCTGTAGGCGCAGCGCGGCTTGAGCCGGGCCGCCTTCGCGGCGATTGTGGCCAACCTCCCCGGCATCGGCCAGGATGGATCATGAACGCCCATCATCGGATTGCGTCCGGCCGCGCCATGCTGGCCGCGGAGGCCGTCGGCAGCGGCGATCCCGTCATCTTCCTGCACGCCAATGTCTGTGACAGCCGCATGTGGCGCGCGCAGCTCGACGGAATCGGTGCCGGCAGCAAGGCCATCGCCTATGACCGGCGGGGCTTCGGCGAGACCCAGGCCGAGCAGGAGGCGTTCTCCGCGGTCGCGGACCTGATGGCGGTGATCGGCGCCCTGGCGGATGGCAGGCCCGCGATCCTCGTCGGGTGCTCGCAGGGTGGGCGGATCGCGGTCGACGCGGCGCTGCGGCATCCCGCCTCCATCCGCGCCCTGGTGCTCATCGCGCCCAGCGTGACCGGCGCGCCGGAGCCGATCCATCCGCCGGAGATCGAGAGCCTGCTCGCCCGGCAGAAACAAGCCGAAGCGGCCGGCGATCTCGATCGGGTGAACGCGATCAAGGCGCGCCTCTGGCTGGACGGACCGCTGGCGCCGGAGGGCCGCATCACGGGCGAAGCGCGCCGGCTGTTCCTGGAGATGAACGGCATCGCGCTCCGCGCGCCGCCGATCGGGCGGGATGTCGCGCTCGCGCCCGCCTTCCATCGCCTGGGCGCGATATCGGCGCCGTCGCTGGTGATCTGGGGCGACCGCGACTTTCCCCATATCCAGGAACGCAGCCGCGATGTCGCGGCCATGCTGCCGAACGGGTCGGGCCATGCCTTGACCGGCGCCGCCCATCTGCCGAGCCTGGAGCGGCCGGCCGAGGTCACGGCGCTGATCGCGGCCTTCGTCACCCGCTGCGCCGGCCGGGGATAGTCGTCCGCGACGGGTCGATCCTGGGGCGATGCGGCCGCAAGGAGCGGAGGGTGGCGCGCCGGAGGATGCCCTAGATCCCGTGGCGAGGATCAAGGAGCGACGTCAATGAACCCCATGATGAATCAGGCCAGCCTGTCCCCGACTTCCGCCCGCGCGGGCGGCCGCACCGCCGCGGTCCGCTTCGCCACCGGCACGGCATCCCTCGGCGCGGTGCTGGTCGCGCGGAGCGATGCGGGCATCTGCGCCATCCTGCTCGGCGACGAGCCCGAAGCCCTCGTGCAGGAGCTGCGCGAGCGCTTCGCGGATGCCGAGGTTGCCGGCGGCGATGCCGCCACCCAGGACCTGCTCGCCCGCGTGCTGCGCTTCATCGAAGCGCCGCACGGCGGCCTCGACCTGCCGCTCGATGCCGGCGGCACCGATTTCCAGCGGCGCGTCTGGCAGGCGCTGCGCGGGATCCCCGCCGGCGAGACCGCTGGCTATGCCGAGATCGCCCGGCGCATCGGCGCACCCAAGGCGGTACGCGCGGTGGCCCAGGCCTGCGGCGCCAACCCGATCGCCGTCGCCATCCCCTGCCACCGCGTGGTGCGGAGCGACGGCGCGCTCTCCGGCTATCGCTGGGGGGTCGCGCGGAAACGCGCGCTGCTTGAGAAGGAGGCCCAGGCATGAATGCGCAAACGAAGATCGTCCCGGGCGCGCCATCCGCCGAGGCGCGGATCGCGCGCTACGACTGGGGCGCGCTCGCGGCGGAGCTGGACGGCCAGGGCTGCGCCGTCCTCGACGCGCTGCTGACCCCGGAGGAATGCCGCGACATCGCGGCGCTCTATCCGGAGGAGGCGCATTTCCGCAGCCATGTCGTGATGGCGCGGCACGGCTTCGGCCGCGGCGAGTACCGCTACTTCCGCTACCCGCTGCCGAAGCTGCTGGGCGGGTTGCGAGCCGCGCTCTACCCGCGCCTCGCCATCGTCGCCAATGACTGGAACCAGCGCATGGGCATCGGCCAGCGCTACCCGGAGACCCATGCCGCCTTCATCGAGCAGTGCCACGCGGCCGGCCAGACGCGGCCGACGCCGCTGCTGCTGCAATATGGCCCGGGCGACTACAACTGCCTGCACCAGGATCTCTATGGCGAGCTCGCCTTCCCGCTGCAGGTGGCGATCCTGCTCTCCGAGCCTGGCCGTGACTTCACCGGCGGCGAATTCGTGCTGACCGAGCAGCGCCCGCGCATGCAGAGCCGGGCGGAGGTGGTGCCGTTGCGCCAGGGCGATGCCGTCGCCTTCGCCGTGCACAACCGGCCGGTGCAGGGCACCAAGGGCAGCTACCGCGTCAACCTGCGCCACGGCGTCAGCCGGCTGCGCTCCGGCCGGCGCCACACGCTCGGCATCATCTTCCACGACGCGACCTGAGCGATGCCGGAGCCGGATGGCCGCCCCCCGCGCCCGGCGGGACAGGGGGCGGGATTCCGGTTGACCTCCCGCCCCCTGCGCGCAGAGAGTGCCGGCGTCCGCTCAGGTGATGCGGGAGAGTGTCTGCCGGCCTCAAGCCGGCGGGCCGCCGACGGAGCAACCCCCCAGGAAACTCTCAGGCCCCAGGACCGCATCGCCAGGACGATCTGGAGAGAGATGCCGAGAGGCATCCACCGAAGGGGATATCCGGCCGCCTCCGCCAGGGGGTCCGGATCAAGCTCTCAGGTACCGTGACAGATGGGGGCAGAGGAAGGGTGGCCATGCCCTTCGCTGCGAACCCTCGTCACGGAGCCTGCAGTGAGCAAGATCGCCATCATCGGAGCCGGGATCACCGGCGTCACCACCGCCCATGCGCTGCTGGAGCGCGGCCATTCCGTGGTCGTCCTCGACCGGCACCGCTATGCCGCCATGGAAACTTCCTTCGCCAATGGCGGGCAGCTCTCGGCCAGCAATGCCGAGGTCTGGAACAGCTGGGCCACGGTGCTGAAGGGCATGAAGTGGATGCTGCGCGGCGACGCGCCGCTGCTGCTCAACCCGCGCCCGAGCTTCCACAAATATTCCTGGCTCGGTGAGTTCGCGGGCCAGATCCGGCACTACCGCGCCAACACCATCGCGACGACCAGGCTCGCGATCGAGGCGCGCCGCCACCTGTTCGCGATCGCCGCGCAGGAAGGGATCGATTTCGACCTGGAGCGGCGCGGCATCCTGCACATCTACCGCGACAAGGCGGGCTTCGATGCCGCGGCGCGCGTCAACGCGCTGCTGCGCGAAGGCGGGCTCGACCGCCATCCGGTGACGCCGGAGGAGATGCGCGCGATCGAGCCCGCGCTGCATGGCCACTACCATGGCGGCTTCTTCACGCCCTCGGATGCGACCGGCGACATCCACAAATACACGCGCGGCCTGGCGGAGGCCTGTGCGCGGCGCGGCGCCCGCTTCCACTTCGATGCCGCGGTGGACAGCATCACCCATGGCCGGGACGGCATCGCCATCGGCTGGACGGCCCCGGACGGAAGCAGGGAGGTGCTGGCCGCCGATGCGGTGGTGGTCTGCGCCGGCGTCGCCAGCCGCCGCTTCGCCGCGATGCTCGGCGATCGCATCAACATCTATCCGGTGAAGGGCTATTCCATCACCGTGCATCTGGATGACGAGCGGAGCCGGGCGGCGGCGCCGATGGTCAGCCTGCTCGACGACGCGACCAAGATCGTCACCAGCCGGCTCGGTCGCGACCGCTTCCGGGTGGCCGGCACGGCGGAGTTCAATGGCGAGAACCGCGACATCCGCGCCGACCGCATCCGGCCGCTGGTGGCCTGGACGGAGGCGCTGTTCCCGGATGTCGGCACGGCGCGGGTGGTGCCCTGGGCCGGGCTGCGGCCGATGACGCCGAACCTGATGCCGCGCATCGGCGCCGGTAGCCGGCCGGGCGTCTTCTACAACACCGGCCATGGCCATCTCGGCTGGACGCTCTCGGCCGCGACCGCGCAGATGGTGGCCGAAGCCGTGCATGCCGGCGCGGTCAGCAATCGGATGGATCGCGCCGCCTGATGACCCGCTTCCGAAGGTCGCCGCAGGGCGGCGCCCTTCAGGCCGCTTGCAGCCAGGGTCTATAGTAAGTATTCTTAGCATATGGCTCAGCCACGATCCGCGCCTCGCCCCGACCTCCCGACCGTGACCGTCCTGCGGGCGCCGGAACACCTGGCCCGGCGCCTTCAGCAGGTCTGCGACTCCCTGTTCGCCGGCCTCTTTGCCGAGCATGGCATGGCCAACTGGCAGTATGCCCTCGTCGTGCAGGTGCGTGCGACGCCCGGGCTCGACGCCGCCCGCCTCGCCGCCGCCGTGGGGCGCGATGCCACCTCGACCGGCCAGGCGCTCGACATGCTCGTGGCACGCGGCCTTGTGGCGCGCTGCGTCGCGCCGCACGACCGCCGCGCTCGGGCCTTCACACTCACGCCGGCGGGCCTCGCGTTCCACGAGGCCATGCGCCCCCGGGTGACCGCGATCAGCCACCAAATAACCGCTCCGCTTTCGTTGGCAGAGCGGGAGACGCTGCTCGACCTGCTCGCCCGCATTGTCGTCGCCAACGAGGAGCATGCGCGGCCCGGCGCTGGCCGTCGCCGGCCCAGCCGCCGCGGCCCGGTCGCGGCCGCGACAGAGGAAGCACAGCCATGCACCGCTCCGGCATCCCTGCCCCGCGCCGCCGCGCGCTCGGCCTCCTCAGTGCCCTCCTCGGCGGCGCGAAAGCCACGACGGCGGCCGCGCAGCCCCCCGTCTCCGGCCTGACCGGCACGGCCGCGGCGGCTTGGCCGGTCCGCCAAGTCCGCCTGCTGACGCCTGGCGGGCCCGGCACCGGCGTGGACCTCGCCGCCCGCCTGCTGGCTGAAGGGCTTGCGCGCCGCCTCGGCCAGCCCTTGCCGGTCGAGAACCGGCCTGGTGCGGACGGCACCCTGGCTGCGGAAGCGCACGCGCGCGCCCGCCCCGGCGAAAGCCTGCTGTTCAGCTTCCTCGCTGTCGCCAACCCCGCCCTGCACGACAGGCCGCTGCCCTACGACCCCGACACGGACCTCGTCCCCGTCGCCCCGGCTGTCACAGAGTTCCATGCTTTTGCGGTGCCCTCCGCCCTGCCGGCGACCGACATGGCGGGGCTGCTCACCCTCGCGCGTGAGCGGCCGGGGACCCTGAACTGGCATGGCGCGGCGGGGCTGCCCCACCTCGCGTTCCGTCTGTTCCTGCGCGACCGTGGCGCCGAGATGGTCTTCGTGTCGTACCGCGGCATCGCCGCGGCCGTACCTGATCTCGCCGCTGGTCGCATCCATCTCGTCTTCGGCCCCGCCTCGTCCGCCCTCGGGCTGATCCGCGAGGGGAGCGTGCGCGCCCTGGCGGTCTCGGCGCGCGAGCGCGCTCCTGCCCTGCCAGAGGTGCCGACCGTCGCCGAGGCCGGCTTTCCGGACCTGCGGCTCGAGGCCGTCTATGGCCTGTTTGGATGGTCCGGCATGCACGCCGCCACGCGCGATCGTCTCGCAGCCGAGACCCGCACGGTGCTGGCCGAGCCCGCGGTGGCGGACCGTCTGCGCGCTGCCGGGGCCCTTCCCCGCCCGGGCACCCCGGATGACCTTGCCGAACTCATCTCCCAGCAACGGGCGAGAGCCGAGGAGGGCGCGCGCGCTTTCGGCAGCGCGCGCCCTCCCGGCTGATCCCCGGACCGGCATTGCATGGTGCCATGAGCAGGTCCCCCGCCCGCATTCTCGGTGCCGTCTTCCAGGGCGGGGGGAACCTCGAACTCATTCTCCCCGTGCTGGCCGAACTCGCCGCGCGCGGCCACTCTCTGCGCGTCATGGTCGGTCCGGGTATTCGCCGGTCGCGCCTGCCAGCCAGCCCGGGCCTCCACCGTCGCCTGGCCCAGGCCGGGGCGGAGGTTGTGGCGCTCAGCGAACCCGCGGCCCACCCGCTGGACTCGGCGCCCTCCGCCCGCGCCCTGTTCGGCGGCTGGGCGCCGGGCGCTTTCCGCGGCGCGTCCGCCGAGGCGCGGACCTGGCTCTGGGCGCCGGCCTGGGCCGAGGGCGTGGCGATGGAGTTGCGGCGCGCTCCGGCCGATCTCGTCGTCGCGGACTTCATGCTCCCCGGCGCCCTCGCCGCGGCGGAGGCTGCCGGCGTCCCGGGCGTCGCGCTCGCGCACACCGTGCCCATCCGGCCGGCGCCCGGTGTCCCACCTTATGGGCCCGGTTGGTTGCCGCCCGCGGGGGCGCTCGGCGCCCTGCGCGACCTGCTTGGCCAAGCTGCGTTGGAGCGCATCTGGCGGCGCGACGGGCTGCCGGCGCTGAACATGGCCCGCACGGCGCTCCGCCTGCCGCCGCTGCGCGGCGCCTTCGACCAGCTTGACCGCGTCGCCCGGGTACTGGTGCTGGCCGGCGCCGCCTTCGACTTCCCCGCACGAAGGGGGGCCGA
Source organism: Plastoroseomonas hellenica (assembly GCF_018129085.1). Taxonomy (GTDB): domain Bacteria; phylum Pseudomonadota; class Alphaproteobacteria; order Acetobacterales; family Acetobacteraceae; genus Plastoroseomonas; species Plastoroseomonas hellenica. Next base: position 179,072 of record NZ_JAAGBB010000005.1, on the reverse strand, counting down.
CGCACCCGCCAACCTCCGCCACGTCGGCACCCCGCTTGGCGACGATATCGCCGGTGCCGCTCCGGCGTGGACACCGCCGTGGCCCCTGAGCGACGACCGCCGGCTGGTGCTCATCAGCCTCAGCACGCTGGCGCAGGGCCAGGAGGGGTTGATGCGGCGCTGCCTCTCCGCGGTAGGCATGCTGGAGGGGGTGCAGGCCCTGGTCACCCTCGGCCCCGCGCTTGACCTGGCGCGCTTCCGGGCGCCACCGAACGCCCGGCTGGAGCGGTTCGTGCCGCACGCGGCGGTGCTGCCAAAGGCGTCGGCGGCCGTGACCCAATGTGGGCTCGGGACGGTTGCCAAGGCCCTCGCGCATGGCGTCCCGCTGGTCTGCCTGCCGCTGCTCGGCGACCAGCCGGAGAACGCTGCTCGCGTGGTTGCGCGCGGAGCCGGGCTCCGCCTATCTGGCGACGTCCCGCCGGGCCGCATCGCCGAAGCGCTCCGGCGCGTGCTGGTGGAGCCGGAATTCCGCGCCGGCGCCGCGCGCCTCGGCGCATCCTTGTCGGAGGAGGGTCACCCGGCCACGCGGGCGGCGGATGAGATCGACGCCGTGCTGTCTTCACTATGAGGGCCGGGCCGAACCCGGCGTGAGGCAGGGTAGTTGGCCCTCCGCCGCGGGCCGCGGTGGACAGCATCGCCCATGGCCGGGACGGCATCGCCATCGGCTGGAAGAACCCGGACGGAAGCACGGAGATGCTGGCGGCCGATGCGGTGGTGGTCTGCGCCGGCGTCGCCAGCCGCCGCTTCGCGGCCATGCTGGGCGATCGCATCAACATCTACCCGGTGAAGGGCTATTCCATCACCGCGCATCTGGATGACGAGCGGAGCCGGGCGGCGGCGCCCACGCAGCACCTCGAATCCATCTCGGTCCAAGATCGCAGAACGCCGGCAGGGTAGACCGGGATCGTGGCACGAGGCTCTACGCGACGGCCATCGCTGCCTGCCTCCTGGGGAACGGCCGGAACGCCATGAGGATCAGCATGGCCGCCAGCCCCGCGCCCCACGAGCCGATATACATCAGCACGTAGCTGTCGAATTGGTCGTAGATCAAACCTCCGACCAGCGGCCCCGTGGACATGCCGAGGCTGCCCGCCATTGCCGTGCCGCCGATGATCGTGCCCATCATCCTCAGCGGGAAATTCTCGCGGATGATGACGGCATAGAGCGGCATGGTGCCGGCGTAGATGAAGCCGACCACCACCGCCACGGCGTAGAAGCCGCCGAGCTGGCCGACGAACGCATAGGCGAGCACGCCGAAGGCCTGCGCCAGCAGCCCGATCACCAGCACGCGCTGTGCGCCGAACCGGTCTCCCGCAAGGCCGAACCCGATGCGGCCGAACATGCCGGCCAGCCCCTCGACGCTGTAGATCGACACGGCCGCGATCATCGGGATGCCGCAGGTCACCGCATAGCTCACCGTGTGGAAGATCGGGCCGGAATGGGTGGCGCAGCAGAAGAAGTTCGCCAGCATCAGCGTGATGAACTGCGGCGAGCGCACCGCTTGCCGGACCGTCATGTCCGATTGCGGCTCTTCCGCCGCACTCCCGACCTGCCCGCCTTCCAGCGCCGGCGGCCGGCGTATGAGGAGCGCGGCAGGGATCATCAGGACAGCCACGATGCCGGCGATGATCTGCATGGCGGTGCGCCAGTCATGGACCGTCACCAGCCAGGCCGCGAGCGGCGCCATGGTCATCGGCGCCATGCCCATGCCGGCGGAGACGAGGGAGACGGCGAGGCCGCGCTGCGTGTCGAACCAGCCGGTCACGCAGGCCATCATCGGCGCGAAGACGGCGGCCGCCGCTGCGCCGACCAGGGCGCCGAACAGGAGCTGAAACTCGGCCAGCGATCCGGCCCGGCTGGCAAGCGCCAGGCTCACCGCCAGCACGGCCGATCCTGCAAGCACCACCGGGCGCGGCCCGAACCTGTCGGAAAGGCCGCCCCAGACCATGCTGGCCGCCGCCATGGCGAGGAAGCCGATCGTCATCGCGGTGGAGATGCCGGTGACGGACCAGCCCGTGTCCTGCGACATCGGCCGCAGGAAGACGGGCAGCGAGAACATGGCGCCGATCGCGACGCAGCCCAACAGGCCGCCCGCCGCGACGATCACCCAGCGATAGGAATGGTTCATGGCATTCTCCGGGGCGTTCCATGCACCACCCCCCGGCCTGCCCTGGCGTCGGAGCGTGGTTGGCGCTCCAAGGACGCATCAACACCGCCGCTGCCGACAGCCGGTCGCATTCTTCTATCGATTTTCTTCTATCGATTTTGCCTTCTATCGATTTTGCTCGGGGTGGGATCAGCCCTGCGGCTTCCAGCCGGCCGAAGGGATGGTGTTGACCATCCACGGGACCCCGAACCGGTCGATCAGGGAGCCGAAGCCGGGCGACCAGAACGTCTCGCCGAAGGGCATGACCGGCTTGCCGCCTTCGGACAGCCGGTCGAACCAGCTCTGGCCCTGGGCCTTGTCCTCCGTGTGCAGGGTGACGTCGAAGCCGTTCTTGGGCTTGGCAATGTTGGGTGCCCATCCGACGTCCATGTCGGCGCCCATCAGCGCCTGGCCGCCCACATCGAGCCAGCAGTGCATCAGCCAGGTCTTGCACTTCTCGTCGGTGATGGGCATGCCCGGCGGCGCATCGCCATAGGGTATGGCCGCGGTGATCTTGCCGCCCAGGACATTGGCGTAGAACTCGAACGCCTCGCGGCACTGGCCCTGGAAGCTGAGGCTGGTCACGATCTTCATGAGCGTCTCCTTTCTGATCGGGGTTCGACGTGCGTCGGTCGGGATCGATCTCGCCAGGGCACACCGAAGCGGTCCGCGTCGGTCCCCTGGGAAAGCGCCGCCGATGCCGATTGACCTTCTCGTATCTAGATTGATATCAACGTAAATGGTCGATGGATGTCAACCGTTCAGGTGCCCGCTCCTGCCGACCTTGGCCTCGAAACCACGCTCTTGGTGCGCGACACCTGCCTATGCCTGCATGCGCAGAGAGTGGCGCGTGTTCTCGCGCGGCGCTTCGACGTCGTGCTGAAGCCTGAAGCCGCCAGAGCGCGACGCCGAGCATGTTTGCCGAATTGCGGAAGGCGCCGTCCGTGAAACATCGGGGACAAGCCTGATCTCGTTGAGGTTCGGCCAAACTTCGGATGCTTTCGGAATTTCGGAGGCAAATTTCGTCCGGGCTTCAGGACGGATGCCGCAAGGTCCGGTCTTCTCCCGCGCAGGGATCAATCTCGCCCTGCCGGGAGCCTTGCCGTGAAGAGCACCGCCACCCTTCTGAAACTGTACGAATGCATCTATGGCTTCGTGGTCGCCATCCTGCTCGTTGTCAGTGGCTTCGCCCTCGCGCGCATATCCTCTTTCCCCGCGGCCTGGCTCCTCGCGGCACTGGCCCCGCTCGGGCTCCTGGCGGTGGGCGTGGCCCTGCGATTGCGCGAGTTTCGACGCTACGCCCACATTCCTGGCCCGAAGCCCTCATTCTTCGTCGGGAACCTCAGGTCTCTCCTGCTCCACGAACACGGAGCCCGCGATCGGGCGCTCGTGGAGATGCATCGGCTGTACGGCCCAGTCGTGAAGATCCACATGGCATGGGGCAACAGGCCATTCGTCTCCCTCTCGGTCGCACCGAAGGATCTCGGGCATAAGGACATGGATTCGAACCGGGTCGCCGACAGCACCGTGCTGCCCCGAAGCCTGATGGGCTTGAAGAGGGGGGAGAGGCATACGGCGCATCGGCAACAGATGAACCCGCAGTTCGCGCCGAAAGCCGTGCAGCAGGGGGCCTGCCGCATGGAGGAGGTCTCCGCGCTCTATCTTGGGACCTGGAAATCCGGCGAGACCCGGCATGGCAGCCTGAAGGCCGACCTCCATCACTGGAGCGCGAACAGCCTGGGTTCATTCCTCTGCGGCGGGGAGTGGGATCAGCGGTCGGACCTGTCGGCGTACTTGGCGGCGATCGGGGAGCTCGAGGAAGCGATCAGCTTCCGGGCCTTTCATCCCTTCTTCGTGCGATGGCTGTTCCCGATCAGGGCGAGCCGGGCGAGAGTCGCGTATCGCTACCTCTTCGACCATCTGGAAGCCGTGTTGGAGCGGCGGCTGCAACGGCGTTCGAGAGCGGGAGGGGACGAGGCGCGGGATGCGCTGGGAAGGCTTGTCAGCCTGAAGCTCGATCCGTCGGGCGGCAAGGCGAGCTGGAGCCACGAGGAATGCGTGGAGGAGTTGATCTCGCTCGTCGCGGGCGGAACCGACGCCATGAGCTACACCATGGCGCAGGCGCTCTATCTGCTTTCCCGAAATCCGGACGTGCAGGACGAGGCCCGGGCCCGGCTGCTTCAAGCCGGAGACGCGGGCAAGCGTGCAGGGGGCCTCTTCGTGCTGAACATCCTCCACGAGACCATGCGCCTGTTTCCGCCCGTGCCGTTCAGCTCGAAGATCTCCGAGACCCGGTCGATGGAGGTAGAGGGACTCAGTATCCCGGCCAGGACGAATGTGATGTGGATGAAGACCGCCGTGGGCCTGAACGAGGCGTTCTTCGCGGACGCGCAGCTCTTCAACCCGTGCCGTTTCGCCGCAGAACCAGGCAGCGAGCGGCCGGCCGAGTCCATCGGCAGCGCCATGCCGTTTGGCGCGGGAGCGCGACATTGCATCGGTCGCCACCAGGCCGAGTACCTGTTGACCCACTTCCTGAGCATGGTGATCCGGGAGTTCGAGCTAGTACCCGTGCACGACGTCGCCGTGACCTTCTCGGCCACGGTCTCGGTAACGCCATCATCGGTGCCGGTGCGGCTCGTCCCGCTGTCAATGCCGGCGAAAATCTGCCCCACATCATCACTGTTCGCCCACTGAAGCTGCCTTGACCGGTTCTTCCCCGGGAAGGGACACAAACCCCATCCGGGGAGGGCGGCACGGAGATGCTGGCAGCCGATGCGGTGGTGGTCTGCGCCGGCGTCGCCAGCCGCCGCTTCGCCGCGATGCTCGGCGATCGCATCAACATCTATCCGGTGAAGGGCTACTCCATCGCCGTGCATCTGGATGACGAGCGGAGCCGGGCGGCGGCGCCGATGGTCAGCCTGCTTGATGACGCGACCAAGATCGTCACCAGCCGGCTCGGCCGCGACCGCTTCCGGGTCGCGGCACGGCGGAGTTCAATGGCGAGAACCGCGACATCCGCGCCGACCGCATCCGGCCGCTGGTGGCCTGGACGGAGGCGCTATTCCCGGATGTCGGCACGGCGCGGGTGGTGCCCTGGGCCGGGCTGCGGCCGATGACGCCGAACCTGATGCCGCGCATCGGCGCCGGTAGCCGGCCGGGCGTTTTCTACAGCACCGGCCATGGCCATCTCGGCTGGACGCTCTCGGCCGCGACCACGCAGATGGTGGCCGAAGCCGTGCATGCCGGCGCGATCAGCAACTGGGCGGATCGCGCCGCCTAGGGCGAGGCGGCGGCGTCGAAAACTCTGAACCGCGTGACCCGACAAAGGGCTGGAGCATGGTCCGTGAGCGCAAGTAAACGGCCCATGCTCCAGGCTGAAACCCAATCGGAACTGGCTGCTTTGGATGGGAAGCAGACAACCGGCATGCCGACGAGAGTGTCCACTTCGCGCCCGCTGCGGCCATGCGGCGGAGCTCAGATGAAAATCGAAAGCGGCCGTTGCGGTCTAAGGTGACTACTCAGTCCAGAGCGAATTGCCCGACCGAGGCCTTGCCATGGACGCGACCCTGCAGTTGCGCAGTCATCACCTTTTCGAACGCAGCCACCACCTTCGCTGGCGTGTCTGACAAGCGGTGCTCGAACAGAAGCGCGTCGTGCATGGGCAATACGATGGTCACGTCCTCAAGGTCACCGACCTCCAGCAGGGCCTTCTTGAAGATCAGCGAGGCGGTACCCTGAACCACCTGACTGACCGCTGAGCGCTGCTCCTTGGCGGACAGCTGGCCATTTCCGTTCCTGTTGTAATGATTGCCTTGCACCGTTGCGACGCGACCCTCGCGCTGGAATGCCGTCCAGACTGTCCTCTTCCACTCTTCATATTTAGAGAAGAGCCTGAAGGCGGTCTTCGCCCGCTCGCGATCGGCCCCTAGTGATACTGCCGCGTCGATCAAGGCCTTCCGGCTCATCCCATAAGCATATGAGAGGAATAGTTGTTTTGCGGCCTTCCGATTTCCCGCGAGCCCGAGGTGGGTCGTCGCGAACAGGTCGTACATATCTCCCGCACCATATAGGGTTGCCAGCTCCGGATCTTCGGAGAGGGCTGCCATGATGCCGACTTCATATTGGTCAAAATCGACATAACAGAGCTTGGCACCCTCGCGCGCCGCCACGATCGTCCGGTACTTCTTTGGCATGTTTTGCAGCGAGGGAGTGCGCAGATGCACGCGTGACGTTCGCGATCCGAAGACGTCGATGATTGGCCGCGTGCTACCGCTCGACAAGACGAGCGACGACAGCACCCGCTTCGCCGCATCGAATTCACGGAGGGCGAGCGTATCATTGCCAAAGTCGTTCTCGTGTGGCAGAAACTCAAGTATATATTCGGTTGATACACCCGCTGAGATCGAACCCAGATTTATAAAGTCTGCCTTCAATCTCTGCCAAAGTAGGCGTCTCTAGTGGCATGTCGTGCGTAGCAGAGTACCTTTTCAAAGAAAAGAAGTAGTCATATTCCGCCTCTCTTCGCTTCTCCGATAGGTCCGCGGAGTTGATGGTGATCCCTCTCGACATGGCCTTCTGGAGAAGCCGATAGACAGGCACTTCTACCGCGAAGAAGCGCTCGAACTCTCCGTCAGCAGACGCCTTTGCGCACAGGGACAAGTACATTCCGGCCATGATTCTCGCGGCTGAGCACGCCACGTCAGCATCAAACTCCACCCCTCTGTTGAACATCCTCTTGTAGGTGGAACAGATCTCCGGGCTTGCTCCGTATCGCCCCAGCTCGCTCGTGATATCCACCTTTTCCCGAGAGAGCCGGTCTTCGGGATTTCCGCTAACAGCCATTCGAAATTCGTCGAGATCGATGATGGCTCTCGGCAAGTCTTGCGTCTTATCGAAGAGGACGTCGCGGATGATCCAGAAGTCGTGACATACGACCGCGCCGGGGAACTCCACAACCTGCTCGGCGCTCGTCTCGTTCAGCTGACCATCTTCCAGCCAATAGAAGCGATCCGCACCGCGCCCGGTAAAGTCCTTCACGAACAGCATCAACTTCCATACGGAATCAATCATATTCGCTGACCTCATCCACGAGGTTCAGCAGATCGGGTCGTTCACGGACAGCGAATGGTAAGCCATCCTCGTTTTTGTGGCGCGCTGCGCGCGCGCCCGTCCCCCTCAATCGCGACGACACCAAGCCGTGCAGCGGCTGCAGATCTCCCGGCGGGAGCACGGACGCGGAGATCAGGAGGTAGCGTGCATTCTGGTACGGCAGCGACGCCTCGAAGCCTTGGACCGATCGCTCAATCAGGGCCGTTTCTTCTACGCAGCGAAGCCAGATGAAGATGGCAGCGGCTTCTCCCGATCTCATATCCTCCTGAAGCTTGCGACCAGCCAACAAGACGAGAGCGTCGGACCGATATTTCCGTACGGCGAGGAGCAGCCAGATATTGTAATTCTGCCAGTCGTGAATGGCGCCTTCCTCTGCCAGAACGAAGGCTTCCAATGCAGGCAGGCAGCGTCCATCCCTGTCCAGGATCGCGATGAGCCGACAATATTGATCCGTCGATACGGCGTGGTCAGATAATGTTCCCGAAAGCGTGTCCAGCAACGTTGTCGATAAGGCATCGCTCACGTCGAAGAGGCCTGATTCCACAATTTGCGCGACGCGGTTCACGGCGAAGCGGAATTGGCGCGATTGGGTCTCGCCCGACGCGATGCAGTTAGTCAGTATGTCAAAAATATAGGTGACCGACCTCGTCACAACCCGACGGCTCCGCGACTGCCACATGTGATTGATCGCGGTCGTCATACTGTCCTGAGATGGAAAATACATTGCGAGTGCATCCTTGGGCGTACCCGGCAGCAATATCTCGGTTTTACTGGCGTTAATGTTCAAGCCCACCGCCCGCAGCTCCCGGATGAGATCCTGGAGAGCACGCCGAGCGTGCAGCTCGGAGTCGGAGATAATCCGGATATCATCGACATATCGGTAATAGTCATGCCCCTTCTTAGCCATCTCCCGGTCCAGGCGAGACAGCAGGATATTAGATAAGAAGGAAGACGCATCACGATTTTGCGGCAGTCCGTGGCTGCCACTGAATGTCCACTTCTCTAGTAGATTATCCAGTGTGCTGATCGCATTGCGTATCTGTAGCTTTTCCGGACCCGTTGCCTCTATGTCTGGTACCGAGCGTTCCAATTCAGTTATAACCTGAGTTCGTGATATATTCTCGAAGAAATTACTGATGTCTGTAACCAAAAGGTACTTATTTGATCTGACGAATGTCAGTGTCACGCCCTCAAATATAAACCACCTGCTTATCTTGGGTTTGAAAAGATACTTCGGGTTCTGGGGCTGAGGATCGTAGCGATAGCTGAGAACCCGATGGCTCAACAGCCTATCGTAATAGGGAATGAGAAAGCTACAGATAGCCTGATAAATGAAACGGTCAAAAAAGTCTGTTTCTAAGCCGTATCGCTCTCCATAGCCCTTCTTCGGGATGTTCCGGACGACGCTCCGTGTTCCGCAATAGACGCCATTCCACTCCTGGAGGAGCGATATTATAATCTTCTTCGCCTCGTTCGGGTCGCTGAAAAGATCCTCGTATTGCAGGCAGTCGAAATACCAATCGTCCCGCATGTCCTGCCGCAGATGCCGCAGCACCACATCGAACCGGATCGGGAATCCCAAAGCTTGCCCCTTCGCCCAGAAGGAGGAGCTTAGCGAATAGTCCTCGTCAGCTTTCGATTGATCACCCGTTGTCACGCCAGTAGCGCCTCATTTCACCAGGTTCCACAGAAGGCCCGTCGACAGGCACAAGTTCTAGCATACCCTGTTTATAACGTGCGCTCGCGTTCTTCCGGAACTAGCCAAGGTAGAAGGCTCCCGATCCGACCGTTGAATGGATAGGAACGTTCGAAATTCTGATTGGCGGAGTGCGCGACCGAGAGCATCCAGCCCTTCTTTTCGCCGGACGCCACCTCGCGACAGGCTGCAATGAAGCTGTCCGCCGTGCCGTGTTGGAGCACGAATTCAACATCGTCGATCTGACAGAAAGTGATATCCCGCCGGTCCTCCAGACCGATATCCCACTCCCCGTCAGCGAGCTTATTGGCCGCTGCGAGGACCTGCTCGGCCTGATTTCGGGCCATGGTGAGCCAACTATCTGCCGTCACGATCACGCCCTGACAGTCTCCGGCGAGGCTGAGCGGCGCTGTCAGGCCGCGCCTCGCGTGGGCAAAGAAGCGCCAGAGCTGCAATACGCCCTTTGCCATTTCGTCGAACCCTCGCGCATCCTCCACCAACGGATCGTCCGCGAAGCGCGCCTCGAAGCTCATTCGTTTGGCTTTGCATTCGACCGCGCACAGCACGTGCCGCGTGTCCGAGATGAGCACATCGGGCGTGCGGAACCGCGCCTTCTTGGGCCCGTAGATTGCCTCGCCTGTCACCTTGTAGGGCGCCATCATTGCTTCGAGATACTCGCACACGTAGGTCTCGAACCGGCTGCCGATCCCGGCCCAGACGCCGCCGCCGCCGCGGACGACATCGAGATAGAGACCTGAGGTGTAGCGATAGGTGATGAGCTCGGGTATCGGCGCGCGCAGCCTCTGGCCTGCGCCACCGAATGCAAGGACGGGGTAATCTCGCAGGATGCTGGGACGGTACGCCGTGTGCCGGCCCGGCGCGCGTATCTGCGCGGTGCGCGCGCGTGCTTCAGCATGGCCGATGACGAACCGGGCAAAGGCGGCTTCGCACATCTCCGGAGAGATCGCGACGGAAGACAGGTCTCGCCGCCTGTCGATCAGCTCACACCGGCCCAGCGCGCCGGCCAGATAGGCACCGACCTTCACGAAGTCTGCGATCGCGATCCCGGTGCTTTCCTCGAAGAACTGTCCGGCGCTGCCCGATCCATACAGGAGCATCGAGCGATAGAGTTGAGGAGCATTGGCCGCGCCTCTCTGCCAAGGGAACTGTCGCTGCGCTATTCGGCCCATCTCGTAGAAGACGTCGTGGGATTGGAGGAAGATGCTATCCTCGGCATTTTCGAGCTTAACGAGTATACTGACCAGCACGCGTACCGTTTCGAACAGGTCGGCGCGCAGCAGCCGCGTGCGTCCAATACCCTGATTTCTGATCTTCGGAGTGGCGAGCAGCTCATTGACGAGCGTCTCCATCGTCCAGAGCGGGACGTGATAGCGGGAGCCGAGCTCCGCGCCGATCGCTTCCCTGGGCATGTCCAGCACGGCGGACAGCGGTGCCTCGTACCCCCCTTGTATGCCAACGATCGCCGAGATGAGGCCGATCATCGGCTCGTCCTGGCTCTGGGCCAAAAGCCGCTCGAGCTTACGGCGATAGATGTCGCGACCAAGCCTCGTCATCGCGACACTCCCCACCCGCTCAGCGCGGGCGGCGCGATCCTGCGCCTGATCATTGCCCCTTTCACCATCATCGAACGAACACGATCCAACGCAATGGGCCCGGCATGCGGCGCATCTTCGTCTGAGCAATGTCCTTTCTCTCGTCGGAGCTCGGCAACTGGTTGCCGCGCATGGCCACAGCGTCTTCATGCGCCCAAGGGCGTTCGAACGGCAAACCGATGGTCACGCTCGATCGTTACGCCGTAGCTTGCTATCTAGCGCAGATGTTGCGCAGCGCCTCCCATGACGCCGAGCATGCTGCGCCGGACATGCGATCAGGCCGAGTTCGACGAACGAGCCGGCTAGTCCCCCTCCGCCAGAATGGTTCGGTCGAGGCAATAGCGCTCGCGCTCTCGCGCATGCGGCGCAATCTTCTTGAGCAGAATGTGCATCTGATCTGCCCAGCTTATATTTCGAACGCTAAGGCGACTTTCGCGATGGGAAAATCGATGAGGGTCGGTTTCTTAGCTCCCGCAATGTTCCGAGCGGCAGCTATGCACCTCGGCCTAGCATTAGCTGGTAGGACCGCTCACGGCCATCCACGGACATCGATGCAGCCGCCTTCAGCTTGGAAGCGGCCTGGATCGAGGGCAGGCTCGGATGAGGCGCCCGGTCCGGGCCAAAACCGTCAGGAGGATCGCCCGTGTCGACCACCGCGCATTACGTCCACCCGGAGGCCATGGTCAGCGCGCAGTGGCTCGAGGAGCATCTGGCGGACCCGATGCTCCGCGTCTTCGACTGCACGACCTATCTGATCTACGAGACCGGCACCGGCAGGCCCTATCGTGTCGAGAGCGGGCGCCGCGACTACGAGGCGGCGCATATCCCAGGCTCGGGTTTTCTGGACCTGCAGGGTGAGCTCTCCGACCCATCGAGCCCGTTCAACTTCACCATGCCGCCGGCGGATGATCTCGCGGCGCGGCTCGCGGCGAAGGGCATCGGCGATGGGCACCGCGTCGTGCTCTACGCGCGCAAGAACATGCAGTGGGCCACGCGCGTCTGGTGGATGCTGCGCGCCATCGGCTTCGATGACGCGGCGGTGCTCGATGGCGGGTTCGACAAATGGCAGGCCGAAGGACGCGCGGTCGCGGCCGGCACCGAAGTCTATCCGCCCGCGACCCTCCTCGCCCGGCCGCGCCCGGGCCTGTTCGTCGGCAAGGCGGAGGTGCAGGCAGCGATCGGCGATGGCACCATCTGCACGATCAATGCGCTCGCACCGGACCTGCATAGTGGGAACAATCCGCGATATGGGCGGCCCGGCAGAATTCCCGGCAGCGTCAACGTCCCCGTGGCGTCGGTGGTCGATCCCCAGTCGATGCGCTTCCGGTCGCCGGAGGACGTCGCCGCGACCTTCGCCGCCGTCGGTGCCGACCGATCGAAGCGGATCATCCTGTATTGCGGGGGCGGCATCGCAGCGACGCTGGATGCCTTCCTCCTGCACCAACTCGGCTATGCCGACCTCGCGGTCTATGACGCCTCCATGAGCGAATGGGCGAAGGACGATGCGCTGCCCATGGAGCGTGGATAGCGAGCCTCCCCGCGGCGGCGCATAGAATCGATGGAGCGCCACCCGTCAGGAAGAAAACAAGGGGTTGGAGCATGATGCGTGAGCGGTTGCGAGCGCATCACGCTCCGGACGCGACGCGCCGGCAAGCCGATCGCGAAGCGTGGCGGCGGCGCGTCAGTGTCCATGATCTTGGGGACGGCTGCCGGGGGCAGGCTGCTATCCGGGGGCAGCACCGGATTGCGCGATGATCGGCCGGTATCGCTCGATCTCCGACGCGGTGAAGCGGGCAAGTTCTTCCGGTCCCCCGTACTCCACCCGCGTCGCGGAATCCGACAGCGCGCGCCGCACCTCCGGATCCTCCAGCGTCCGTCGCGCCGCGGCCGAGAGGGCCATCGTCATCTCGCCCGGCAGGCCGGCCGGTCCATAGAGGCCAAACCAGGAGGTGAAGATGATGGTCGGGTAGCCGCACTCGACCATCGTCGGCAGGTCCGGCAGCCAGGGGGAGCGCGTGACACCCGTGGTTGCCAGCGGGATGAGCGTGCCGGAAGCGATATGCGGCTTCAGCGAAAGATAGGGATAGAAGCTGAGCGAAATCGCGCCGGACAGCAGATCGGCGAAGAGCTGCGCGTTGTTGTAGGGCACGTGCACCATGTGGATGCCCGCGGCCGCCTTGAAGGTCTCGCCTGCCAGGTGGGCACTGGCGCCGGCGCCGGGCGAGCCGAAATTGAGCCTGTCCGGGTTGGCCCGCGCGTATTCAACCAGCTCTGCCACTGACCGTGCCGGAATCCGCGGATTGACGACCAGGACCGCATCCTGGCTCGCCAGTCGCGCGATCGGCGTAAAGTCCCGGATCGGATCGTAGCGGATATCCCGGTACAGGCTGACATTCACGGCCAGCGTCTGGTTATTGCCGAACAGCAGCGTGTAGCCGTCCGGCCGGCTGCGCGCGGCGAATTCCGTGCCGATCATGCCGCTCGCGCCGGGGCGGTTCTCCACCACCAGGCGCTGACCAAGGACGGTGCCCATGCGTTCGCCGAGTTGGCGGGCCAGCAGATCCGTCCCCGTGCCGGGCCCATAGGCGACGACGAGGATGATGGGGCGCGCAGGGTAGGTCTGTGCCCGGGCCTGCCGGAAGGACAAGCCGCCCAGCGCCTGGCTGGCGGCCAGATAGCCGAGCTGCCGACGTGTCGTTGACATTCTTCGCTCCTCCCTTCCCGATATCCGCCGGCTCTGTTGGTGCTTCACATCCCTCGAAGCTGCGTCGGCCCCGCGAAGCCACGCGTCAGGCGTGCGAGAACATGGCGCGCCCCGGCACCGGCATCCGCGCCCGCATCACCGATCCCGTCGACGCCTCCAGGATGAAGAGGTCGCGCCCGTCCGGGCCGCCATAGGCGATGTTCGTCACGGATCTCCCCGTACAGGAACGGATGCGCAGCAGCGGCTCGCCATCCGGCGAGAACAGCCAGACGGTGCCGCCCCGCGCATGGGCCACGGCGAGGTTGCCGGCCTCGTCCAACGCCAGGCCATCCGGTCCCAGGCCGCCGCTGAGCTGGAGGTAAAGGCCGATCTGCCGCGCCGCGGGATCGCCGCCAGCGGCAAAGCGCCAGACAGCATTGCCGCGGGTGATGCCGACCAGGAGGTCGCGGCCGTCATGGTCCAGCACCAGGCCATTCGGCGTCGGTGCGTTGTCGATCAGCCGCTCCGCCGAACCGCCATCCGGTGCGATGCGGTACACGCGCCCCGTCGCGTCGCCGAGATGGCTGCGCCCAGGATCTGTGAGGTAGAGCGCGCCATCCGGCCCGAAGAACAGGTCGTTCGGGCCACGGAAGCGCTCCGCATTCGGCCGCGTGAAGTAGGGGCGCACCTCCTTCCCGGCGGGGTCCATCACCATGACCCCGTTCTCCCGGTCCGCCAGGAAGATGCGGCCGTCGCGATGGATCTTCAGCCCATTGGGCTCGCCCGCATATTGCGCGACGAGCGTCCATCGCCCCGCCGGATCGATGCGGAAGATCCGGCCATGCGGGATGTCCGTGCACCAGAGGTGACCGTCGCGGTCGAAGGACGGACCTTCGAGAAAGGAGTGGACGGGTGCGGCCCCCGGCGGACGGTTGCGCGACCAGACGCTGGGCGGGCCACGCCAGTGCAGCTCCTGCGGCAGGGCGGTGAAGAGCTCGGCGGTGATCTCGCGCGGTTCGGCGTAGAGCGACATCAGCACCGCCCCGGGCATTGCGCGTCAGGCATGGAGATCGCTCCGCAGCGTGCGCAGCGCATTGGCCAGGATGTAGGTGGTGTTGAAGCAGATCATGCGCGCGCCCTGCGCATGCAGCTCCCGTGCCTGGGGCGCCGCGCGCGCGATGGTCGCGAAGGCCGGGCCGCCTGGGATGGCCTGAAGCTCCTGGCGGACCTTCGCGACGGCTTCGGTCACCTCCGGATGCGCCGCATTGCCGAGATGCCCCATCGATGCGGCGAGGTCGTTCGGGCCGACGAAGACGGCATCGATGCCGTCCACACGCGCGATCGCACCGACCTCGGACAAGGCCTCCCTGTCCTCGATCATGACGATCACCGCGGTGCGGGCGGCCTGCTCGCGCAGCACCGCGGCGGCATCACCGGTGCCGTGCCGCGCGGCACGGGACAGTGTGCTGATGCCGCGGCGGCCGAGCGGTGGGTAATAGGCATGCTGCGCGATGCGTGACGCCACCACCGCGCCGGTGACGTGCGGCACCAGGATCCCGTCCGCCCCGGCATCCAGCACATGCAGGATGTCGTCCGCATTGCCGCGGGGCACGCGGACCAGGGCCGCGATGCCGGACGCCGCGGCGGCGCGCAGCAGATGCTCCAGCGTCTCCAGCCCCGCGGCACCATGCTCCGTGTCGATGATGACGAAGTCGAAGCCGGAGTAACCCGCCAGCTCCACGGTCGCCGGCGAGGGTATGCCGATGAAGAAGCCGTGGAGCGGCGTATCGCCGCGCAGCCGTGCCTTGAAAGGCGTCCCGCCCGTCATCTGCCCGTTTCCTCCCATGCCTTCCATTGCCGCCGTTTCCAAACAGACCCTAAGGCGGCGGGCGGGTGCGCGTGTAGTTCCGGGAGCAGAGATGCCCGCCCTGGTAGCGTTCCTCCACCGGGTCCTTGCTGACGATGCCGGAAAGTGCCTCGGCGTGGACATCCGCGCTGTCCTGCGGCGCCCAGCCGATCCGGCTCCGCGCATCCTTGCGCCACCATGTCCGGCTGTTGGCCGAGGCGCCCCAGATGACGTCGCAGCCGACATCCGTGGCGCGCAGCCCAGCCGCCACCAGGCGCGCCAGATCGTCATAGGACAGCCAGCTCGACAGCATGCGGGCGGTGGAGGGCTTGGGAAAGGCGGAGCCGATGCGGACGGAGATGCTCTCCACGCCGTGCTTGTACCAATAGAGCCGGCCCATCAGCTCCCCATAGGCTTTCGACAGGCCGTAATAGGTGTCGGGCCGCAGCTCGCAATCGGCATCGAGGGCGGAGCTGCGCTCATGGAAGCCGATGGCGTGGTTGGAAGAGGCGAAGATCACCCGCGCATCGGCGAGCCGAGCTGCCTCGAAAATGTTGAACAGGCCGCCGATGTTCGGGCCGAGCACGTCCTCGAAGGCCCGTTCGGTGGAGACGCCGCCGAAATGCACGATGGCGTCGCAGCCGGCGGCGAGGTCGCGGATCGCGGCCCGGTCGCAGAGATCCGCTTCCCGGAAGCGCGCACCGGGTGGCAGCGCGTCTGGAAAGGGCCGGATATCCGTCAGCACCAGGCCCCAGCCCCATTCGGAGAGCCTGGCGGCGAGCATGCTGCCGAGCGCGCCGGAGGCGCCGGTCAGCAGCACCTGCTTCGCCTCTCCTGGCGCGGTGCCGGCGCTCACTCCGGCACCGGGCCGATCGTCTCGACACGATGCATGCGCCGGCGCAGCTCGCCATAGTCGAAGATGGCGAGGTGCTGCGTCGCCCGGTTGTCCCAGATCAACAGGTCGCCGACGCGCCAGCTGTGGCGGTAGATGAATTCCGGCCGGCGGATATGGGCCCAGAGCTCCTCGAGCAGCGCATCGCTCTCTTCGGGCGCGAGGCCCGCGATCCGCGCCGTGTGGCCTTCCGTCACGAAGAGAGTCCTGCGCCCCGTCACGGGATGCCGGGCGACGACGGGATGCTCGACATCGGGGAGTTCCGCCTTCTGCGCCTCGGTCAGTGGCGGCCGGCGGAGGTCGCCGAGCCGGCGCTTCTTCTCGATGTGATGCGCGAAGCTGTGCACCGCGCGGCGGCCGGTGACGCGCTCGCGGAGTGCGTCGGGCAGCGCGTCATAGGCTTCCGCGGTGCTGGCAAAGAGCGTGTCGCCCAGTGGCTTGCCGTCGCGCTGCGGCACCTCCAGCGCATAGAGCGCCGTGTACATATCGGGCCGCGCCATATGCGTGCCGTCGGCATGCCACATGGCGCCGGCGTCCATCAGGCCGATGTTGCGGCCGTTCTCGACGATGTTGGAGATCACCATCATGTCGGGATAGCCAGGCACGCAGAAGGCATTGGCGCGGCTATAGGAGGACGTCTTGACGGGTCCGAGCCGGCCCATGAAGCCGAGCTGTTCCTCCGGCGTCAGGTGCTGGTCGCGCACGACGACCACGCCGTAGCGGTGCAGGGATTCCAGCACGAGGGCGACGGCCTCGGGCGTCACGCCAGCAGCGAGGTCGAGGCCCGTGATCTCGGCCCCGAGCGCGGGCGCCAGGGCGCGGACCCGTGCGCCTCCCTCGGCGCTGGGCCGGGTCAGAATCGTGGCGCTGTGTGCGGACATGCGGATGCTCCTCCTCAACGCGGCTCGGTCGGGTCGCCGAGATTATATGGTAACGCTACCATCAAAATCGTCTCCGTGGCAACAGAAAAAGGCCTGAAATGCGAGACTTCTTGATATGGCATCGCTAACATTAGCTCTGGGGTCGGAGCGGTGCTCGGCTGTCCCCGGCCCGTGCCGCATGGTTCTATGCGGCCCTCTCGAACCGTCGCCGCAGGGAATGCCGCCGAAAGCCAGCACCACCCCCGATCCTGAAGCCAGGCCGCCTGGACGCACCGTCCGGATCACCGATGTCGCGGCCGCGGCGGGGGTTTCGGCGATCACCGTTTCCCGCGCGCTGAACACGCCGGACCGGCTGACCAAGGCGACCTTGCGGCGCGTTCTCTCCGCCGTGGACCGGCTCGGCTATGTGCCCAACCTGATGGCTGGCGCCCTCGCCTCGCGGCGGTCGCGCATGATCGTCGCCATCGTGCCCACCATCGCCACCCCGATGTACGCGGATGCGCTGCAGGCCTTCACCAACGCGATGTCGCAGGCGGGCTACCACGTCGTGCTCGGCCTGGGTGGCTTCGATCGTCGCGAGGAGGAGCAGCTGATCATCACGCTGCTCGGCCGCCAGCCCGATGGGTTGCTGCTGGTCGGCAGCGCGCAGTCCGCGGAGGCCAAGAAGAGGCTGGCCGAGGCGGGGATCCCGACCGTGGAGATATGGGGCGACGCCTCGCCCAGGGCCGATCTGCAGGTCGGCTTCAGCCATGCCGGTGTCGGCGAGGCCGTGGCCAACCATCTCTGCGATCGCGGCTATCGCAGCTTCGGCATCGTCTCCTCGGACGATATTCGCGCCATGGAGCGGCTGGACGGCTTCCGCCGCACGGTGGAACGCCGCGGCGGCAGGCTGGCGGTGCAGCGGCTGATGGCGCCGCCCAGCACCATCATGGAAGGGCGGCGATCCCTTGCGCCGCTGCTGCGCGCGCTTCCGGAGGGTGGCGCGGTGTTCTGCAGCTCGGATCTGCTGGCGGCCGGCCTGCTGATCGAAGCGGGCGCGAGCGGCGTCGCCATCCCGGCCGAGCTGGCGATATGCGGCTTCGGCGACCTCGAGATCGGGCAAGCCATGAAGCCGGCCTTGACGACGGTCAGCGTGGATGGCGCGGAGATGGGGCAGCTCGCCGCGCGCTGCATGACCGATCGCCTCGCGGGCAACCCGATCCCGCGCAGGATCATCGTGCCCGTGGAGATCATCCAGCGCGAGACGACGTAATTACCCGCATGAGGCCCCTCGACTAGCAACTGCACGACCGGCCGAAGCCCAGCCTGGGCGCCCCGATCGCAGACAGGCTCCAAACGGCCCGGAGCAGGCGGTCCATACAATCGATTGAGCGCCCCCTGTCACCCTGCCTCGCGAAGCGGCGGCTTGACCAGTGCAATCGATTGCAAGCCTACTGCCGCTGGTCGCCAGACCAAGGGAGGACAACCCGATGATCGAAGATCCGCAGCCAGGGCGCCGCCTCCTGCTGGCCGGCGCCGCCGGCGCCCTGGCGGCCGGGCTGCCGCAGGCGCCCCTGCATGCGCAGCCGCGCAGCGATCGCCCCCTGCTCTTCCGCGGCGCGACCCTGGTGACCATGGAGGATGCCGAAGGCGGCGTCCGCCGCGGCGACCTGCTGGTGCGGGAGGGGCGCATCGCCGCGATCGCCGACCGCATCGACGCCAACGAGGCCGAGGTCGTCGCGGCCGAGGGCGACATCCTCATCCCCGGGCTGATCAACAGCCATATCCATCTGGGACAGGCGATCATCCGCGGCCTCTCCGCGGATCACACGCTCGGGCAGTATTTCCAGACCGTGGTCGGGCGCTACAGCCCGAAGCTCACCGCCGAGGACCTGGCCGCCAGCGACCATCTCGGCGCGCTCGAGCAGATCGCGGCGGGCGTCACGACGATCTTCGACTGGAGCCGGGAGGTGCTGACGCCGGCCCATGCCGATGCCGCGGTGGATGCGATGCGCCGCGCCGGCATCCGCGCCTTCCTGGGCTATGCGATCCCCGGCGCGGCGCAGGGCGGCGAGGCGGTGAAGGCCGATATCCGGCGCCTGCTCGCCGGCCCGCTCGCGGCGCGGGACGGGCGCGTGCGGCTGGCGCTCGGGCTGCGCGGGCCGGATTCCTCCCCGCCGGAGGAGACGCCGGCCGATTTCACGCTCGCGCAGGAGCTCGGCCTGCTGCACCAGTTCCATGTCGGGACCTGGCTCTATCCCGGCCGGCGGCCGCGCGGCGTCGCGGCGCTCGCCGCGGGCCGGCTGCTGACCGCCCGCTCCATCCTCGTCCACGCCAACGAGCTCGACGAGGATGAATACCGGATGGTCGCGGATGCCGGCGCCGGGATCGTGGTGACGCCGGAGGTCGAGATGCTGATGGGGCATGGCCAGCCGGCGACCGGGCGCGTGCTGCGCGGCGGCGGCCGGCCCGGCCTCGGCGTCGATGTCGTCACCGGGACCGGCGGCGACATGTTCACGCAGATGCGCATGGCCCTCGCGGCGCAGCGGCTGGCCGACAACCTCCTGGCACGGCAGCGGCGGGAGCCGCTCGCGGCGGTGACCCTGACGACGCGGCAGGTGCTGGCCGCGGCCACGATCGACGCCGCGCGCCTGCTCGGCATCGAGGCGGAGGTCGGCTCGCTCAAGGTCGGCAAGCGCGCCGATCTCGTGCTGCTCAAGGGCGGCGGCCCCGCCACCACGCCGCTGCATGATCCCGTCGGCGCGGTGGTGATGCAGGCCCATCCCGGCATGGTCGACACCGTGCTGATCGATGGCGAGCCGATCAGGCGCGATGGCCGCTTCCTCGGCCGCGACATCGCCAAGGCGGCCAGCGACCTGCAGCGCCAGGCGGAGAGCCTGATGCGGCGCTGACGGCCATCGGGCCCGGGCGGACCCGCGAAGCGGATCGAATGGCTGCCTGGAGGCCCGCCTCCGTCATGGCCAGACAGGTACGCCGTCCAGCCCCGCGGTTTCCGGCAGGCCGCAGATCAGGTTCGCATTCTGCACCGCCTGGCCGGCCGCTCCCTTGCCGAGATTGTCGACCACGCCCATCGCGATCACCAGGTTGCGCTCGGGATCGGCCGCATAGCTGACGAAGGCGAGGTTCGAGCCGGTAGCCCATTTGGTCTGCGGCGGCTTGTCGGTCACGCGGACGAAGGCCCGCCCGGCGTAGAAGCGCCGGGCCGCGTCCAGGCACTGGTCCGTGGTGGCGCGGCCGCGGCAGTAGATGGTGGCGAGCACGCCGCGGGTCATCGGCACCAGGTGCGGCGTGAACACCAGCCCGGCCGCGCTGCCGCCGCTCAGCCGCTCGATCGTCTTGGCCATCTCGGGCATGTGGACGTGCTTGAGCAGACCGTAGGGCGCCAGGTTCTCGTTGCTCTCGGCGTAGCCGAACCTGCTGTCGGCGCCGCCCCGGCCGGCACCGGAGATGCCGGTCTTGGCGTCGATCACGATGTTCCCAGGCTCGATCAGCTTGTTGGCCAGCAACGGCGCCAGCGCGTTCAGCGCCGCCGCGGGAAAGCAGCCGGGGTTGGCGACACGGGTCTGGCCCGCGATCTGGGTCGGCCAGATGTCGGCCAGGCCATATGCCCAACCCTCGACGTAGCGGTGGTCGCCGCCGATATCGACGATCTTCACGTCCTTGGGGACGCGCGCCAGCGCCTCGGCCGAGGCGCCCGTGGGCAGCGACGCGAACAGCACGTCGAGCTTCGGCAGGGTCGCAGGGTCCCACTTCTCGATCACCAGGTCGGCCAGCTTGGCCGGCACACCGGGGAAGCGGTCCACCAAACGGCTGCCGGCGCTGCCCTCGCCTGCCGCATAGATCAGCTCGAAAGAAGGGTGGCTCGCGACCAGGCGCATCGCCTCGCCACCGCCAAAACCGCTGATCCCGACAATGCCGACGCGAATGCTCATGGTGGGTGTCCTTCTGGGGTTCGGGCAAAAGAAAACCCCCGGAGCCGAGGGCTGCGGGGGTTCAGGAACGCGGGCCGGGGCCGCTCCGGCGGGTGGGACCTACGGTGAGGCCGTCACCACGCACACGGACGCTGATCGACGCGCAGCCCGAAGAGCCGCCGCTTGGGTGCAGCGGCGTCGGCGTCGGTCACAAAGGTTCTGGTTCCTGAGCATGTCCTTCGACACTGTCGCCACCTGCATGCATCGTCAAGCGGGATGTCTGCCGACCACGCATGGCTGCTGTCTTCGATAGGGCTGTCCCCTAGAGGTCGACCGTCGCCGAGAACAGGAAGGTGCGCGGCGCGCCGACGGCGATGGTGCCGAAGGAGGCGACGCCCGCCCAGTAGTTGTTGTCGAGCAGGTTCTGGATGCTGGCGCGGAAGGTCGTGGGGCGGCCGGCGATCTCCATCGCGTAGCGCGCGCCGATATCGACCCGCGTCCAGGCGGGAAGCCGCGCGGCATTGGCGGCATCGGCATATTGCCCGCCGGTCAGCACGACGGCGCCGTTCAGGGTCAGCCCGCGCGCCCAGGGCGTGTCCCATTCCAGGCCGAGATTGGCCTGCCAGGCCGGCACCCCGATTGGGGTATTGCCGATCCTGCTCCTTGTGGCGGATTGCGTGATCTCGCCATCCAGCAGGGTCGCGCCGCCGAGCAGGCGGAGCCCCGCCGCCAGCTCACCGAAGCCGGTCAGCTCCAGCCCGCGGACGCGCTGCTCGCCGCCGACCGCATAGACATTGCCGGTCAGCTCGCCGCTCGGGCGGGTGATCTGGAAGGCGCTGAGCGTCGCGGTCGCGCGGCCGAAATCGACCTTCACGCCGACCTCGTATTGCCGGGCGCGATAGGGCGCGAAGACCTCCCCGGCATTGGCCGCGGTCGCCGGCGCGATGTCGCCGCGGCTCAGCCCCTCGATGTAATTGGCGTAGAGCGACACGCCCGCCCAGGGCCGCACCACCAGCCCGGCCAGCGGCGTCAACGCGCTCTCGTCATAGGCCGAGGTGCGGCCGCCGGTGGTGGCGCTGTAGTTGTTCGACTGGACGCGCTGATGACGCAGGCCGAGCGTCAGCAGCACCCGGTCATCCAGCATCGACAGCGTGTCGGCGAGGGCGACGCCGCTCAGCGTGTTGGTGGAGACCCGGGGCACGCCGGCGGGCGCGCCGACGGTCTGCCGCGGCCGCAGCACCGGCGCGTAGATGTTCGAGGCATAGGCGCTGCCGTTGTTGGTCCCGCGCTCCAGAAGGTCGTGATAGGCGTCGGCCTGCAGGGTGACGGTGTGGCGGATGGCGCCGGTCTCGAAGCGGGCGCGCAGCCCGGCATTGTAGCTGTAGCGCTCGACCGCGAAGGTGGCGTTCGCGGGGGTGCTGGTCACGTCGCCCCGGGCATTGAGGATGGTCGGCAGGCCAAAGAGGCGCCGCACCTCGGTGCGGGCGCCGCCGAGATTGCCGAAGACGGTCAGGCTGTCGGTCAGGTCGTATTCGACGCGCAGCAGCGCGCCGGTATCCGTCACCCGCGTCCATTCCCAGGGCTGGGTCACGTTGCGCCGGCCATCGGGCGCCGCGGGCAGCGCCACGCCGGGCGCGAGCAGGACAGGGCGGAGCGGCGCGTCGACGCGTTCGTCCTGCCGCAGCAGGTCGAGCGAGGCGCGGAAGCGCTCGCCGCGATAGTCGAGCGACAGGGCGCCGACGCCGGCCTCGCGCGACTGGTGGTCGAGGTCCGTGCTGCCCTGGCGATAGCTGCCGTTGAAGCGCAGGCCCCATTGCCGGTCATCGCCGAAGCGGCGGGCGAAATCGAGATGGCCGCCGAGCTGAGTGGCGGAGCTGTAGTTCAGGGTGAAGCGGGTGAGGTCGGCATCGGCGCGCCGCGGCACGATGTTGATCACGCCGCCGATGCCGCTGTTGGGCGACATGCCATAGAGCAGCGCGCCCGGGCCGCGCAGCACCTCGATCCGCTCCACGTATTCGGTGAAGACGCGGTAGTTGGGCGCAACGCCGTACTGCCCGTCGAAGGCGATCTCACCGACATTGCCTTCGCCGATCGGGAAGCCGCGAATGAAGAAGGAATCGAGCTGGCCGCCGCCGCTGGTGGCGATGCGCACGGAGGGATCGAGCATCAGCGCATCGGCGACGGTCGCGGCCTGCCGGTCCTCGATCAGCCGCGCCGTGTAGTTGCCGGTGCTGAAGGGGCTGTCCATGACGCCGGTATTGCCGAGCAGCCCGAGCCTGCCGCCGCGCGCGACCTGCTCGCCGGCATAGGCGGGCGGCAGGCTGCCGGAGAGCGCCGCGCCCTCGACGGAGATCGGCGGCAGCGTCACCCCCTCGCCCTCGCCGGCGGCGTTCGCCGTGGTCTGCGCCTGGCCGGATGCGACGGACGCGACCGCCAGCAGCCCGCCGGCCACCGCCATCTGGGCGAGGATCCGCCAGGCGCGGGCGCGCCAGGCAGGCGTGAGGGCCGTCGCGGCCCGGAAGGAAGTGACGGCCACGCTGCGGCTACCCTCTCGAAAGACGACGCGGATACGGTCGGCGGCAGCGACGCCGCCACCGAGGGGCAGCAGGTAACGCAACTGCGAATGAGTTGCAATAAGTCACATTGCGGATAGGCGGATGAGGCGCCTCAGACGCTCCGGCGCTGCAGCGCCAGGCTGAAGGCGAGGCCGGTCAGCACGCTCGCCATGGTCCAGCGCTGCGCCGCGATCCAGCGCGGCCGCCTCGCGAACCAGGCCGCCAGGCCGCCGGCGGCGATGACGATCGACGCGTTCACCGCGAAGCTCACCGCGATCTGCACCGCCCCGAGCGTGATGCCCTGCATCAGCACCGAGCCGCGCGCGGGATCGATGAATTGCGGCAGCAGCGAGAGGTAGAGCACCGCGATCTTCGGGTTGAGCAGATTGGTCAGGAAGCCCATGGCGAAGAGCCGCGCCGGCGGATCCACCGGCAGGTCGCTGCGCGCCTCCAGCACCGATCGCGCGCCCGGCTTCACCGCGTTCCAGGCGAGGTAGAGGAGATAGGCGGCACCCGCCCATTGCAGCGCCTCATAGGCGAGCGGCACCGCGAACAGGATGGCGGTGACCCCGAGCGCCGCGGCGACCATGTAGACGACGAAGCCCGCGATGACGCCGAGGAGCGAGATGAAGCCCGCGATCCGCCCCTGCGTCACCGATCGGCCGATCAGGTAGATCATGTTCGGGCCGGGCGTCATGACCATCGTCAGCGCGACCAGCGCGAAGGCGGCGACATCGCTCCAGGAGATCATGCGGGCACGCATCCTATCGTTCCAGCGCGACGATGCGGGGCGGCCGGGAGCGGCGCAACGGGATCATTGCCCTCGGTGCAATGTCAGAGATCGTCTCACAGCTCCATGTGCACGACCTCGATCGGGTCGCCGCCGAGGCCATGCGAGAAGACCCCGCGTCCCGTCGTGCGGAAGCCGTGCCGCCGGTAGAAGCCTTCCGCGTTGATCGTGGCCTCGAGCCGGATCGGTCCCGCATGGCCCGCGCGCGCGGCCGCGATCCCGATCTCGAGCAGCCGCCGGCCGAGCCCCGTGCCCGCGGCCTCGGCCAGCAGGAAGAGCCGCGTCACCTCCCCGGCCTCGGCATCGACGAAGCCGACGATGCCGCCATCGCGTTCGGCGACGACCATGCGCCCCTGGGCGATGAGGTCCTCGTAATAGGCCGGGGTGCGATCGCCCATCCATCCCGCGAGCTGCGCCTCGGAATAATGGCCCTTCGCGAGGGCGCGGATGGATTGCCGCGTCACCTCGAACACCGTCCCGCCGTCACCTGCCCGCGCCGGCCGCAGCACCACATCCCCGTCGACCGTCATCCCATCCTCTGGCCGCGGATGCCCTGCGGCGCCGGAGCATGGGGCATATCGGCCCGAGTGTCGCCGGAGCCGACCCTCAATCCGCGCGGATGCCGGCTCTCTGCACCACCTCCGCCCATTTCCGGGTCTCCGCCGCGATCAGCCCCTGCAGGCTGGCGGCATCGCCCGGCATCGGCTGCGCGCCGATCCCCGCCAGCTTCTCGCGGATCCCGCCGTCGCGGAGTGCGCCGAGCACCGCCGCTTCCATCCGCTGCCGCGCCGGCGCCGGCAGGTCGCGCGGGGCCAGCATCGCGAACCAGGGATCGACGGCATAGCCGGGCAGCCCCGCCTCCCCCACCGTCGGCAGGGCGGGCAAGGCCTCGGCGCGCTCTGCGGTGGTCGCCGCCAGCGCCCGGAGCCTGCCACCCGCGACATGCGGCGCGGCTGACGTGACGCTGTCGAACATGCAGTCCACCCGCCCGGCCAGCAGGTCCGCGATGGCGGGGCCGGAGCCGCGATAGGGCACATGGGTCATGTCGACCCCGGCCATCGCGGCGAAGAGCGCACCCGCGAGGTGGATCGAGGTGCCGTTGCCGGCCGAGGCATAGGTGATCCCGCCGGGCGTGCGCCGGGCCGCGGCGATCAGCCCGGCGGTGTCGCGGATCGGCGATGCCGCCGGCACCACCAGCAGGTTCGGCACCACCGCGACCGGCGCGACCGCCACCAGGTCCGCGGCGTCATAGGGCAGGCGCGGATAGAGCGCCGGGTTCACCGCATGCGCCATGGAGACCATCAGCAGCGTGTGCTGGTCGCCCGACCGGGCCGCGGCTTCGGTGCCGATGGTGCCGCCGGCGCCGGCGCGGTTCTCGACCGCCAGCGGCTGGCCCAGCGCCGCGCCGAGATCGGGCGCCAGCAGACGGATCATCGCATCGATGGCGCCGCCGGGCGGGAACGGGACGATCACGCGCAGCGGGCGTTCGGGCCAGGCCTGCGCCAGCGCGGGGCGGATCGCGGGTGCGGCGAGCGGCGCTGCGGCAAGGCCGGACAGCAGGGTGCGGCGGCGCATCAGATCGCCGAGGGATGACGCGCCAGCGCCGTCACCCGGATGTCCATGTAGGGAAACAGCGGCAGGCTGGAGAGCAGCGCATGGAGCTCATCCGCATCCGCCACGTCGAAGACCGAGATATTGGCGTAGCGCCCCGCGACCCGCCACAGATGCGGCCACTTGCCCTGCCGTTGCAGTGCCTGCGCCAGGTCGCGCTCGCGAGCCTTCAGGTCATCGGCCTTGGCGGCCGGCATGTCCGGCGGCAGGCGGACCTCCATGGCGACGTGAAACAGCATTTCTTCTGGTCTCCTCCGGGCAATCGGATGGCGCGGGTTCACACTGTGTGCAGCGTCCGCGGCCGGTCGGTGCGGTAATGCGCGAGCTTGTCGGCATCGAGATCGGTGCCGATGCCGGGGCCGCGCGGCAGGTGGATGGCGAAGTCGCGATACTCCGGCGCCGCGGTCGCCAGGCTGTCGCGCAGCAGCAGCGGGCCGAACAGCTCGGTGCCCCAGGCGAAATCGCCGAGCGTGGCGTAGAGCTGCAGGGCGCCGAGCGTGCCGATCGTCCCTTCCAGCATGGTGCCGCCATAGAGGCCGAGGCCGGCGGCGCGCGCGATCGCCGCCACCGCGCGGGTGCCGGCGACGCCGCCATGCTTGGCGGGCTTCAGCGCCATGGCCATGCAAGCCCCCTCCATCGCATGGCGCAGCGCGTCCTGCGGGGTCGCGATGCCCTCGTCGCCCATGATCGAGAGGCGCGGATTGGCGCGCTGCAGCCGCGCCATGGCGGCCAGATTCCAGCCCGCCACCGGCTGCTCCGCCATCGCCACTCCGGCCTCGGCGAGCGCCGGCAGGGCGCGCGCCGCCGTCGCCTCGTCCCAGGCCTGGTTGACGTCGACGCGCAGCGTGGCGCGGCCGGCGAAGGCGCGCGCGAGCGCCGCGACATGGGCGATGTCGTCCTCCGGCGCATGGGCGCCGATCTTCACCTTGAAGTCGCGGTGCCGGCGGGCGGCGAGCATCGCCTCGCCTTCCTCGATGTCGCGGCCGGTGTCGCCGCTCGCGAGCGTCCAGGCGATCGGCAGGCTTTCGGCCTGCGCCCCGCCGAGCAGCGCCGCCAGGCTCAATCCGCGGGCCCGGGCCACGGCATCGTGCAGCGCCATCGAGAGGGCGGATTTGGCGAAGGCATTGCCGCGCACGGCGCGGCCGATCCGCGCCTCGGCGGCGTTCAATTGCGCCGCGTCCTGGCCCAGCATCGGCTCGGCCAGGTATTGCGTGACGATGGCCGCGATGCCTTCGGGGCTTTCCTCGCCCCAGCGCGGCCCGCCGATGGTGGCCGCCTCGCCGAAGCCCACCACGCCGCCGGCGGTGACCTTGACGATCACCACATCCATCGCCGCGACCGTCGCGAAGGCCAGGTGGTGCGGACGGATGGTCGGGATGCGGGCCGGGATGGCCTCGATCCTCTCGATCGGCAGGCGCGGGAGGCTGGCCTGGTCATGGGCGTGCTCGGGCATGGCCGCGGAAGCTGGCGCCCGAGCTGCTTTCGATCAATACTGGCATTTCGAATGCAGCCTTCGATCCGATCGAATGGACAGCCATCAGCTTCATGCCTTCCTGGCGCTCGCCGAGACCGAGCATCTCGGCCGCGCCGCCGCCCGCGCCGGCTTGGCGCCGGCGACGCTGTCGCATCACCTGGCGGCGCTGGAGCGCAGTCTCGGCACCACGCTGTTCGACCGGCTGGGCCGCGGGCTGCGGCTGACCGAGACCGGCCGCCTGCTGCGCGGCTTCGCCACCCGCATCGCCAATGAGACCGCCGCCGCCCGCGCCGCCATCGCCGAGCAGGAGCGTGCGGAGCGCGGCACCCTGCGGCTCGGGGTGATCCATTCCTTCAACGCCAACCTGATGCCGGGGCTGGTCGCCGAATTCCTGGGTGGGCATCCCGGCATCCGCATCGAGGTGCGGGAGATGGTGGCGAGCGCGATCGAGGCCGCGCTGCTGGACGGCGAGCTCGACCTCGGCCTCGCCTTCGCCCCCGCGACCCGTCCCGGCCTCGGCTGCGCCCGGCTCTTCGACGAGGCGCTGGTGCTGGTGGTGGCGCGCGGCGGCCGCTGGGCGGGTGCGGCGCCGGAGACCATCCCGCTGGCGCTGCTGCCGGCGCGCTTCGCCACCCGCCGGATGATCGACGCGGCGCTGGCCGGCCTCTGGACGCCTCTCGTGGCGGCGGAGGTGGATGCGATCGGGGCGATCCTGGCGCTGGTGCGCAGCGATGCGGTGGGCACCATCCTCTCGGCCCGCTCGGTGACCGGGCCGGGCCTCGATTGCCGCGCGATCGCCGACCCGCCGCCGTTGCGCAGCGCCGCCCTGCTGTGGTGCGTCAGCCGCTACCAGACCGCGGCGGCCCGGGCCTTCTCGGCGCTGGTGCGACAGCGCCTGGCCACGGGCTGAAGGGGTTTAAGCGGGCGGCTCAGGCCGCGACGGCCACCTCTTCCAGCCAGGGCATCGGCACTTCCGACGCCACGATCGTCGCGTCCGCCTCCCCGGACCGCCAGGCCAGCGCCAGGCGCGGCTGCGGGGAGGCCGGGATGATGACGATGCGCGGCTCGTAGCCGGCGCTGAAGGTGCCCTTCCAGCCCTTGGCGAGGCCCAGGCCCATGCAGGCGTCGTAGAAGGCGTGGAAGGATCGCAACTCGCGCGGGACTTCGCCGTCTTCCCGGCTGGTCACGGATTTCAGATACTCGACCACCGTCGGCAGATGCTCCCAGCCGAACTTCATGGACGGGATCACATAGGCATAGTGCGGCGTCTCGGGCATGGCCTTGCCCCTCCCCACGAGCATGCTACTCGCGCGATACGCGCAAAAGGTAGTGTCCGCAAGCAATTCTCCCGGACCGGTTGCTTGTGAAGTGACTCTGGTCGCAGCGCGTGACGCGGCCGGCAGCAATACCCGCTGCCTCAAACGCGGTCGTTGCTTTGTCGCACGGAGCGGCAAAGCTGGCTTTGCCCGCTTTGCCGGGTCGGGGCGGCAAAGCGGCACAGTATTGATCTTGCAGGATTTTCCCGAGCTTTGCCGCTTTGCCGCCGGGATTGCTTTGCCAGGCCCGGTTTTACTGCTTTGCCGCTTTGCCCCCTAAAGGGGGGACGCCTGCCCGCCCGGCGGGGCCGGGCCGGCGTCCCCACCCAGGGCGGGGCCTCTTCCCCCCTGCCGGCGATTCCGCTTGAACCGGATCTGCTCCAGCCCGGGAGGGTCCGCGTGCATGTTCTACTGATCGGGGCGACCGGTCTCATCGGCACGGCCGTCCTGGCCAGGCTCCAGGCAGAGGGCCTGCGCCTTCGCCTCCTCGCGCGCGGGGCGGCGCCGGCCGGCGCGGCAGGGGCCGGCTGGGTCAGGCGCGATCTCCGCGCCATGCTGCGGCCGGAGGATTGGCTTCCGCTGCTCGACGGCATCGATGCCGTCGTCAATTGCGCGGGCGTGCTGCAGGACAGCGGGCGGGATGCGACCGCCGCGGTGCATCGCGACGCGCCGGTCGCGCTCTTCACCGCCTGCGAGGCCATGGGCATCCGCCGCGTCATCCATGTCTCCGCCCTCGGCGCGGAGAAGGAGAGCCTCTCCCCCTTCTCCGCCACCAAGCGCGCGGCGGAGGCGGCGCTGATGGCGCGCGACCTGGACTGGGTCATCCTGCGCCCTTCCGTCGTCCTCGGCCGCGCGGCCTATGGCGGCAGCGCCTTGTTCCGCGGCCTCGCGAGCCTGCCGGTCCTGCCGCGGATCGCGGACGCCGGCCGCATCCAGCCCGTGCAGCTCGACGACGTCGCGGAGACCGTCGCGCGCCTGCTGCGCCCCGGCGCGCCATCGCGCGTCGCGATGGCGCTGGCGGGGCCGGAGGCGCTCAGCTTCGAGGCGGTGGTGGCGCGCTATCGCCGCTGGCTCGACCGGCGCCCGGCGCGGAGCATCGGCGTGTCGCCGGGGCTGATGCGGCTGGCCTACAGGCTCGGCGACCTCGCGGGCGTGCTCGGCTGGCGGCCGCCGATCCGCTCGACCGCGCGGCGGGAGATGGTGCGCGGCGCGGAAGGCGATCCCGCCGCATGGACGCGCCTGATCGGCATCGTCCCGCGATCGCTCGACGCCGCGCTCGCGGCCGAGCCGGCGTCCGTCCAGGAACGCTGGTTCGCGCGGCTCTACCTGCTGAAGCCGCTGCTGATCGTGGTGCTGGCGCTGTTCTGGATGCTCACCGGCGTGATCTCGCTCGGCCCCGGCTACGCGATGGGGGAGGCGCTGATGCGCGAAGGCGGCGCCGGTGCGCTCAGCGGCGCCTCCGTGATCGCCGGCGGGATCGCCGACCTCGCGATCGGCGCGGCGCTGCTGCACCGGCGCAGCGCGCGCCCGGCGCTTCTCGCGGCGCTCGCGCTCTCGGTCGCCTATCTCGTGGCGGGCACGCTGATCCTGCCGCGGCTCTGGGCCGATCCGCTCGGGCCGCTCCTGAAGGTGGCGCCGATCCTGATGCTGCACCTGGTGGCCCTCGCCACGCTGGAGGACCGGTGACCGCCTATCTCCTGCTCAAGTTCCTGCATGTGATCGGCGCGACGGTGCTGTTCGGCACCGGCGCGGGAATCGCCTTCTTCATGCTGCTTGCGCACCGCACCGGGAATGCGGTGGTGGTCGCGGGCGTGGCGCGCATCGTCGTCATCGCGGATCTCGTCTTCACCGCGACCGCGGTCGTGGCGCAGCCCGTCACCGGCATCCTGCTGGCATGGGAAGCGGGCTATGCGCTGACCGAGGGCTGGATCCTGCTCTCGGTCGCGCTCTATCTCGTCACCGGCGCCTTCTGGCTGCCGGTCGTCTGGATGCAGGCGCGGATGCGCGACCTGGCGCGCGCCGCCGTCGCGGCGGGGCAGCCCCTGCCCGCCGCCTATCACCGCCTGTTCCGCTGGTGGTTCGCCTTCGGCTTTCCCGCCTTCGCGGCGGTGATGGCGATCCTGTGGCTGATGATCGCGCGTCCGGCGATCACGCTTTAGCACTTTGTTTGATCGCGTGATTCAGACTTTTCGGCGATTCCGCCTCAAGTCATCACGCTCTAGCGCTTTGTTTGATCGCGTGATTCAGACTTTTCGGCGATTCCGCCTCAAGTCATCACGCTCTGGCGCCCGAGCGCCGCACCTCCTGCGGCGGCGGCGCGATGCGCAGCACCAGCCAGCCGAGCAGCCCCGCCAGCAGCGACCCGCAGAGGATGCCGATCTTCACCTCCTCCTGCAGGCGCTCATTGCCGGCGAAGGCGAGCAGCCCGATGAACAGGCTCATGGTGAAGCCGATGCCGCAGAGCAGCGCGATGCCGATCAGATGCGTCCAGGTCGCGCGGAAGGGCATGGAAGCGAGGCCGAGGCGGATCGCCAGCGCCGCCGCGCCGAAGACGCCGAGGAGCTTGCCCGCCAGCAGCCCGATCCCGATGCCGAGGGTCAGCGGCTCCGTCAGGGCCGTCCAGCCGATGCCGGCGAAGGAGACGCCGGCATTGGCGAAGCCGAAGACCGGCACCACGATGAAGGCGACCGGCTTGTGCAGCACGTGTTCCAGCACGTGCAGCAGGGAATGCTCGGTATCGTCCGGCCGCCCCGGCGTCGGGCGCAGCGGGATGGTCAGCGCCAGCAGCACGCCGGCGATCGTCGCATGCACGCCCGAGCGGAGCACGAAGACCCACAGCACCGCGCCGATGAGGAGATAGGGCCAGAGCCGCCCGACCCGCAGCCGGTTCATCGCGACCAGCACGCCGAAGGTCGCGGCGGCGAGGCCGAGATCGGTCATGGAGATGTCGCCCGTGTAGAACAGCGCGATGATCACCACGGCACCGAGGTCGTCGATGATCGCGAGCGCGGCCAGGAACACCTTGAGCGAGGTCGGCACCCGCGGCCCGAGCAGCGACAGGACCCCGAGGGCAAAGGCGATGTCGGTCGCGGTCGGGATCGCCCAGCCGCGCAGCGTCTCCGGCGAGCCCGCATTGAAGGCGAGGTAGATCGCCGCCGGCACCGCCATGCCGCCCGCTGCCGCGATGCCGGGCAGCATGCGGTTGGACCAGGAGGAGAGCTGGCCATCCAGCATCTCCCGCTTGATCTCGAGGCCGACCAGCAGGAAGAACACCGCCATCAGGCCATCGTTGATCCAGTGGGCGACGCTCATCGGGCCGAGATAGGCGTGCAGCGCGGCCGCGTAGCGCGGCGCCAGTGCGGAATTGGCGACCACCAGCGCCAGCGCCGCCGCCGCCATCAAGGTCAGGCCGCCCGCCGCCTCGCTGTCGAGGAAGCTGCGGAGCGTCGAGAGCGGACGGATGAGCTTGCGCATGGTGCTCATCCGCGCCGCGGCCGGCGATGCTGACGAGGATGGGAGGGTGGGCACGGAAACGGGATCATGGGCGCAGGTCTCCCACGGTTGGCGGCCCGACCAACGCATGCACCTGCCCGGCCGCATCATGCGGACCGAACACCCGGCTTTCCTATCGCATCCGTCGCCCGGGCAGGCAACCCGGCCGCCGCCAGCCTCCGATGGTGATCACGGCCTTGCGTCCGGCGCCTCCGCGCATCGGATGCTGGACAGGGCGGGCCCGGCTCTGGACAGCGGGAGGTGACGACACAGCCCGCCACATGCGCGGCAGCAGGAACGGACCCGGACAGGCCCATGGAGCCGCTCAGCAACCCCCAGCACGATGCCTTCGCCCGTGCCCTCGCCGAAGGGCGCAGCCAGGCCCAGGCGGCGATCGATGCCGGCTACGCGCCGGCCTCGGCCGCCACCACCGCCCGCCGCCTCGCCACGCGGCCAGAAGTCGCGGCGCGCATCGAGGCGCTGCGCGCCGCCATGCCCGCCCCGGAGGCGCCATCAGGCCCCGCCATTACCCTCGCCCCCGGCCCGCTGCCGACGCGGGAGACGGTGCTGCGCGGCCTCTCCGACGCGCTGACGGAGGCGCGCGGCCAGGGCAACCTCATGGCCCAGCTCCGCGCGCTGGAGCTGATGGGCAAGGAGCTCGGCATGTTCGGGCAGCGCGCGGAGGCGCGGCCCGACAACCCGCTCGCCTGCCTCGACGCGCAGAGCCTGCTGGCGCTGCGCGACCTGCTGGCCGAGGAAGCTGGGGTGGCAGCGTGACGCGGGGGCGGCTCTCGGCCAGGCTGCCGGCGGCGGTCGCGGCGGTGCTCGCCGATCCCGCCGCCCGCGATGCGCTGCGCCAGCATGTGCAGCAGCGCCTGGATGAGACGAAGCTGCAGCTCTATCGCCCCTATCCCAAGCAGGCGGCCTTCCACGAGGCGGGGGCGGCGTTTCGCGAGCGCCTGCTGATGGCCGGCAACCAGGTCGGCAAGACCTGGACCGCGGGGGCGGAGGCGGCCTTCCACCTGACCGGCGACTACCCCGCCTGGTGGAAGGGCCGCCGCTTCGCGCAGCCGACCGTCGGCTGGGCGGCGGGCGTCACGCAGGAGCTGACGCGCGACGCCGCGCAGCGCGTGCTCTGCGGCCGCGCCGAGGCCTTCGGCACCGGCATGATCCCGAAGGCGCGCATCCGCGGCGCCGCCGCCGCGCGCGGCGTCGCCGACGCGCTCGACACCGTCTTCGTCGAGCATGCGAGCGGCGGCACCTCCCAGGTGACCTTCAAGAGCTATGCGGAGAAGCGGTCGAAGTGGCAGGCGGAGACGCTCGACTGGGTCTGGATGGACGAGGAGCCGCCGGCCGATCTCTACAGCGAGGCGCTGACGCGGACCAACGCGACCGGCGGCCTGGTCTGGACCACCTTCACGCCGCTCGAGGGCATGTCGGACGTGGTGCGCCTGTTCCATCCGCGCCCGGGCACGCCCGATCGCTTCCTGGTGCGCATGGCGATCGAGGATGCCGAGCATATCGATGCGGCCCAGCGCGCCCGCATCATCGCGAGCTACCCCGCGCATGAGCGGGAGGCGCGGACCCGCGGCATCCCGATGCTCGGCAGTGGCGCGGTCTTCACGGTGCCGGAGAGCGCCTTCGTGGTGCCGGCCTTCGCGATCCCCGCGCATTGGCCGCGCATCATCGGCATCGACCTCGGCTTCGATCATCCCTTCGGCGCGGCGCAGCTCGCCTTCGACCGCGATGCGGACGCGGCCTATGTGACGCACACGCTGTCGGCGTCGCGCCAGACCATCGCGCAGCACGCGCAGGCGCTGAAGCCCTGGGGTGCGGAGGTGCCGGTCGCCTGGCCGCACGACGCCGCCGCGCATGACCGGCAGAGTGCGACGACCTATGCCGAGCTCTATCGCCAGCACGGGCTGAACATGCTGTGGGAGCACGCGACCTTCTCGGATGG
Source organism: Plastoroseomonas hellenica (assembly GCF_018129085.1). Classification (GTDB taxonomy): domain Bacteria; phylum Pseudomonadota; class Alphaproteobacteria; order Acetobacterales; family Acetobacteraceae; genus Plastoroseomonas; species Plastoroseomonas hellenica. The sequence goes on along the minus strand of NZ_JAAGBB010000005.1, from coordinate 145,058 downwards.
CGGCTATGGGCTGGAGGCTTCCGTCGCCGACGTGATCGACCGGCTGGAAAGCGGGCGGCTCAAGGTCTTCTCCCACCTGACCGACCTGCTCGAGGAGATGCGCGGCTATCACCGCAAGGATGGGCGGCTGGTGAAGGAGCAGGACGACGTGCTGGCCGCCGTCCGCTACGCGCTGATGATGGAGCGCTTCGCGGCGGTGCTGCGCCGCGGCACGCGCGGCGGCGCGCCGGTGCGGCGGAACCTCAGGGTGTATTGAGGGGCGCGACCGCCCGCACGGCCTCCGCCGGCAGCGCGCGGATCCTCCCGCACGCCCCCGCGCTAAAGCCCCGTTAAGTAAACTCTCGCAAACGCTAAACCGCCCTTAAGCAGACTCGCGGAAGATGCAGCTTCCACTGCCGCCACCAGGGCAACGCCGCCAAGGGACCGCATGTCGTCCAACTACGCCACCGGCTTTTCGCTGGTCACCATCCTGATGCTGGACGACGATCCGGCGATGCGCGCCGTCGTGCGCACCATCCTGCGCGAGGCCGGCTGCAAGGACATCGTGCAGACCGGGAACGGCCACGACGCGCTGGACATCCTGTCGCAGCGGCGGATCGACCTGGTGCTCTGCGACTGCCAGATGGCGGCGATGGACGGCATGACCTTCCTGCGCCGGCTGCGCGACCGGCCCGACGGCGCCGACATCCCCGTCATCATGCTCACCGCCAGCCGCGACCAGCGCGACGCCTGGGAGGCGCAGCAGCTCAAGGCCGCGGCCTGGCTGGTGAAGCCGGTGCTGCCGCAGGCCCTGGCCGGCCATGTCGCCAGCGCCCTCGGCATGGCGCCGCCGCGGCTGCGCGACGACGCGCTGGCGAGCCTTGCGGAAAGCTACGAAGCCCGGCTGCCGCAGGAGATTGCGCTGCTCGAGGCGACCGCGACCAAGCTCCTGGCCGGGGGCACGCTGCTCGAAGCCCAGCTCCAGGGCCTGCTGCACCGCCTGCACATCGTGAAGGGCCAGGGCGGCACGCTGGGCTATCCGCTGCTGAGCGACATCGCCGCCCATGCGCATGACGTGTTGCGCCTGGTGCTGCACCGCCCGGAAGCGGGCGCGCCGCATCAGGAAGAGGTGGTGAAGCTGGTCTCCGTCTGCGTCGCCAGCATGAAGCTTGTCGCGGAGCGCAAGCTGCGCGGCGAGGGTGGCGTCGCCGGGGAGAAGCTGCGCGGTCAGCTCGGTGCCTTCGCCGGCGCCCTGCAGGCCAAGCTCGCGGCCGTGGCGGACACGCTGGACGCGGAAGCGCGGCGGGCGCGCGACGACCGCGCGACGCGCCTGGCCGAAGCCGAGGCGAATGGCTGGATGCTGAAGCGCCGCATCGAGCTCGACACCAAGTAGACAGGGGCGCCATGATGCCGAAGCTCGCCGTGCCGCTGCGCATCCTGGCCAACCACCGCTTCGGCCTCGGCCTGCTGGCCGGCACCATCGCCCTGCTCTGGGCCGGGATCTGGCTGCATCTCTCGGTGATGCACCGCCATACCGACGCCGCGGCGGAGCGCGATGCGGCGAACCTGGCGCGCAGCCTGGAACAGAACATCGTCCGGACGGTGGAAGCGACGGACCAGGTGCTGCGCTTCATCCAGGTCAGCTACGCCCGCGACCCCACGCGCTTCGACCTGTTCGACTGGGCGGCCGCCTATCGGCCGGCGGACGGGCTCGCGGTGCAGATCGTGATCGTCGGCGCCGACGGCCGGCTGCGCGCCTCCAGCCTGCAGCGCCAGGCGCCGGCGATCGACCTGTCCGACCGCTCCTATTTCCAGGCGCACCTCAACACCGGCGAGGACCGGCTGTTCATCAGCGAGCCGGTGCTCGGCCGGGTCAGCCGGCGCTGGACGGTGCAGGTCACCAGGCCGCTCCGCGACGCCGCCGGGCGGTTCGACGGCGTGGTGCTGCTGGCGCTCGACCCCGCCTATCTCGCGCGCTTCTACGATTCGCTCCGCACCGGCCGGAGCAGCGTGACGCTGGCCGGCACCGATGGCATCATCCGCGCCCGCGCGCCCGCCGAGGAAGGCCTGCTCGGCGCCAGGCTGCCGGATCGGGCGCTGCAGCTCATCGCCTCCCGGACCGAAGGCAACCTGCGGGTCGACGGTGTCTTCGACGGCGTGGCGCGGCTGTACAGCTTCCGGGTGGTGCCGAGCTATCCGCTGGCCGTCATCGTCGGCCTGGACCTGGACCAGGCCTTCGCCGCCTTCCGCGCGGAGCTGTGGCGCTCGGTCGCCGCCGGCACGGCGGCGACCCTGATGCTGGTGCTGACCGGCATGATGCTGCTCCGCCAGTCCGAGTATCTGACGCGATCGCGCCAGGCGCTGCGGATCACGCTGGATCGCATGACGCTCGGCGTGGTGATGGCCGGCCCCGACGGCCGCGTGCAGGTCCTGAACCGGCGGGCACGAGAACTGCTTCGCCTGCCGCATCCTCTCGATCGGCCGGGCGCGCCCATGGCCGAGGTGCTGGCGCGGCTGGGCACCGGCCCCGAAGCGGCGGCGCCGGCGCCACAGGAGAGGCTCCGCGCCGATGGCACCGCGATCGAGACCCAGATCCTGCCGCTGCCGGATGGCGGCACGCTGCTGACCTGCGCGGACGTGACGGCGCAGCACGCCATGGCCGCGGCGCAGGCGGAGGCGCGCGCCGCGGCCGAGGCCGCGAGCCGCGCCAAATCCGACTTCCTGGCCAATATGAGCCACGAGATCCGCACGCCGATGAACGGCGTGGTGGGCATGGTGCAGGTGCTGCGCCATTCCGGCCTGACCGACAAGCAGCGCGAGATGTGCGAGATCATCACCCGTTCGGCCAATGCGCTGCTGACGGTGCTGAACGACATCCTGGACTATTCCAAGCTCGAAGCCGGCAAGATCGTGCTGGAGCCGCTGCCCTGCCGGGTGCAGGAGCTGGTGGGCGACGTCGCGCAACTGCTGCGCGGCAGCGCCGCGGCCAAGGGCATCGACCTGCAGGTGATCCTCCGCGCCGAGCCGCCGCCGGTGCTGGTCGACCCGACGCGGCTGCGCCAGGTGCTGGTGAACCTGCTGTCCAACGCGGTGAAGTTCAGCGAGAACGGCGAGATCACCATCACGCTGGACAGCGAGCCGGACCCGGAGGCGGCGGGCCAGGCGCGCCTGCGCATCGCGGTCCGGGACCAGGGCATCGGCATCGCCCCGGAGGCGCTCGCCCATCTCTTCACCCGCTTCACCCAGGCCGATGCCTCCTCCACCCGGCGGTTCGGCGGCAGCGGGCTCGGCCTCTCCATCTCGCGCGAGCTGACCCGGATGATGGGCGGCGACATCGCGGTCTGGAGCCAGGTCGACGAGGGCAGCGAGTTCACCATCCGGCTGTCCCTGCCGGTCGTCGATCTGCCGGCAGCGGGCGAGGAGGATGCCGCGGAGATCCCGGCCGGGCCGAAGCGGGAGCTGTCGATCCTGGTGGCGGAGGATGACGAGATCAACCGCGTGGTGATCGCCAATTTCCTGCAGCCGGACGGGCACCGGGTGAGCTTCGCCTTCAACGGCGTGGATGCGGTGCTGGCAGTGCGGCGGCAGGCCTTCGACCTGATCCTGATGGATGTGATGATGCCGGGCATGGACGGCCCGACCGCGACCATGCGCATCCGCGGGATGGAGGGCCCGGCGGCGCAGGTCCCGATCATCGCGCTGACCGCCAATGCCATGTCCGGCGACCGGGAGCGCTACATGGCGGCGGGGATGAACGGCTATGTCAGCAAGCCGATCAACCGGCGGGAGCTGCACCGGACGATCGAGCGCCTGCTGGGCGTCCATGCCTTCGCCCGCGGCACCGCCGCGCCGGCCGCCACCTTGCCGGCGCCGGTGGTGAGCGCCGAGGTGATCGAGGAGGTGGACGACATCCTCGCGGGGTTGCAGGGTTAGATCGCGCCCCGTCACCCGGCGAGCATCTTCAGCCGATCCCGTGCCTACTTGATCTGCGACAGCCGATTGGATGCCATCGGCAGCTCAAACATCGCTCCGCCGGTGACCGTGCCCGCCACGGTCTCGATAGTGCTCCAGAGCGCCAGAAGACGTTCAGCTTGCTTGACGACCGGTGCTTTCTGCAGACCCTTCGACAGGAACATTCCGATCAGTCGGGAGTTCCCGAACGCCTGATATTCGGCACGATTGCGGGTAATGCGCCGATCTCCCGAGATAACGACCCACTGGCCATCCCGGCTCAAAGCCGTGATCCAATCCAGGTCACTGATCGTCGCGGGAAACTTGTCCCGCAGTGCGACCACCTCGTGCTGCGGCTTGAAAAGCTCGTGGAGAGCGCGGGCGAGCGCCGGTGAGAGGTTATGATCGAAAAAGACCTTCACGCCGTGGCAAGGGAGCGTTCGAAGGCGATCGCGTCCTGAACGACGCTCACCGGCAGGTCGTATAGCCTGGCTACCCGATCCGGGCTGCCTTCGGCCTCCAGGGCATCCGCGAGAACAACGGTCGGAACTCCGTATTTCGTGGCGACCGGCTGCCCGAAGGAGCGGTTCGGGTCGATCACGATCGAAGCCTTGCCGCGGAACGGACGCCATCTGGCCACGCTGTCCGCTTCGATATCGAGGTCCCTGAAGGTGCGCTCGATGGCTGGCTTGATGACGTATTGCCGCTTCTTGAGGTCGAGGAGCTCGCTTGGTGCGGTCTCGGACATGCTCTCCAGGAAGATGGTGCGGCCGTCCGTGCGGAATTGCTGCGTCGAGAAGGGATGATCGCTGCGCAGATACTCGCGTGCACGTTCGAGGCAGCGACGAATCGTCAGCAGGCTGAGGCCGGCATCCAGAAACGCCTTCACGAAACGCAATTCGATCAGGTCGCGGAAACCGAGTTCGAGGTGCTTCTCCGCCCGCGGCAGCTGCGGTTGCCACAGCGGAAGCATGTCCACATCATGGCCCTTGCTCGAGAAGCGGTAGCCGCCAAGCCAGCGATTGATGTTCCGGGCCGGGATGTGCAGCAGCCTGCCGGCCTCGGGTGCGGTGTAGTATCCCACCCCGAGCGGCACCAGAGGCAGCCATGGTTCGCGAATGTGGTTCATCGGTCCCAATAGTCTAGAGTAGATTCGGCCCGGATGGAATCCGGACGGGCCGGGCTCCGGGTGTTGGCGGGAAGCCTCCCGCATCCGGCATGCAGGATCTTCGATGCACCCGCCCCGGTCCCGCTAAGTTGCCATTAAGCGAGCTCGCGCGGGCGCTAAACCGGCCTTAAGACAACACACGGAGGATGGGCGTTCACCGGCGCCGGGAGAACGACGCCGCCGAGGGAACGCATGTCGTCGGACCACACCACCGGCTTCTCGCGGGTCACCATCCTGATGCTGGATGGCGACCCGGCCATGCGCGCCGCCGTGCGCACCATCCTGCGCGAGGCCGGCTGCAAGGAGATCCTGCAGACCGGGAATGGCCAGGACGCGCTCGACCTCCTGTCGCAGCGGCGGATCGACCTGGTGCTCTGCGACTGCCAGGCGGCGCCGATGGACGGCATGACCTTCCTGCGCCGGCTGCGCGCCCGGCCCGACGGTGCCGCCATCCCCGTCATCATCCTCACCGCCAGCCGCGACCAGCGTGATGCCTGGGAGGCGCAGCAGCTCAAGGCCGCGGCCTGGCTGCTGAAGCCGGTGCTGCCGAAGGCCTTGACCGGCCATGTCGCGAGCGCGCTCGGCATGGCGCCGCCGCGGCTGGGCGACGACGCGCTGGCCAGCCTCGCGGAAAGCTACGAGGCCCGGCTGCCGCAGGAGATCGCGCTGCTGGAGGCGGCCGCCACCACGCTTCTGGGCGGCGGTCCGCTGCTCAAGGCGCAGATCGAGACCCTGCTGCAGCACCTGCACGTCGTGAGGAAGCAGAGCGGCGCCCTCGGCTATCCGTTGGTAAGCGACATCGCGGGCTTCGCGCATGACGTGCTGCGCCTGGTCGAACAGCAGCCGGAGGCGGGCGCGCCACACCAGACGGAGGTGGTGACCCTGGTCTCCGTCTGCGTCGCCAGCATGAAGCTGGTGGCGGAGCGCAAGCTGCGCGGCGCGGGCGATGCGGCCGGGGAGAAGCTGCGCATCCGGCTCGGCGCCTCCGCCCAGGCCCTGCAGGCCAGGCTCGCGGCCGCCGCGGAGACGCTGGACGCGAAGGCGCGGCAGGCGCGCGATGACCGCGTGGCCCGCCGCGCCACGGTCGAGGCGAATAGCTGGCTGCTGAAGCGTCGCATCGAACTCGATACAAAGTAGCGGGCCGTTCCGCCTGTCCCGGGCACTCGACTGCCCGAGGACCCGCCTTGCTGCCTCGGAACCGGTCACCCCACCATAAGCAACGCTTATGCGTCAGCTTCGCCCCTGAGGATTGGACAGAGCCGCCCGTCTCCGCCGACCCTGCCATCGGCCACGCGCCCATCCCCTTGGAGCCCCGCCGATGACGACAGCCTCCTTCGATCCCTTCGAGTTCGAGCTGTTCCGCAACTCGCTGCTTTCCGTCGCCGACGAGATGGCGCTGACCGTGCACCGCACGACCTATTCCACCGTGCTCCGCGACAACCTCGACTACTCGACCGCCTTCTTCGACGGGCGCGGCCGGATGATCGCCCAGGGCTTCTCGCTGCCGGCGCATCTCGGCTCCATGCCGACCGCGCTCGCCGCCGTGCTCGCCCGCTTCGAGGGCGCGATCCGGCCGGGCGACGTCTATGCCCTGAACGATCCCTTCCATGGCGGCATGCACCTGCCGGACATCTTCATCTTCAAGCCGATCTTCGTCGACGGCGAGCTGGTCGCCTTCGCCGGCACCATCTCCCACCACACCGATGTCGGCGGCCGCGTCGCGGGGTCGAACGCGCCGGATTCGATCGAGATCTACCAGGAAGGCGTGCGCATCCCCCCGATGCGCATCTACGATGCCGGGCACCGCAACGAGACCTTCTTCGAGCTGCTTCTGACGAATGTCCGGGTGCCCGACATGGTGGCCGGCGACATCCGCGCGCAGCTCGCTGCCTGCCATGTCGCGGAGGTGGCCTTCACCGATCTCTGCCGCTCCTACGGCATCGCCAAGGTGCAGCGGCTCACGGATGCGATGCTCGACCATTCCGAGCGCATGGCGCGCGCCGAGATCGCGAAGCTGCCGGACGGCACCTTCACCTTCGAGGATTTCCTCGACGATGACGGCATCGATGTCGGCAAGCCGATCCGGCTCAAGGTCGCCGTGCACAAGACCGGGGACCGCATCCTGTTCGACTGGACCGGCTCCTCCCCCCAGGTGCGGGGCGCGCTGAACGCGACGCTCTCCTTCACCAAATCCGCTTCCTATTGCGGCGTGCTCTCGGTGATGGAGGACCGGATCCCCAACAACGAAGGCGCCTTCCGCGCGATCGAGGTGGTGGCGCCCGCCGGCACCATCGTGAACTGCGTGCACCCGGCCTCGGTCGCCGCGCGCGGCCTCACCGGCTTCCGCATGGTCGACACCGTCTTCGGCGCGCTGGCGCAGATGGTCCCCGGCAAGGTCACCGCGGCGGGCGACGGCGGCAACACCAACATCTCGATCGGCGGCTACGACGCGGAGCGGAAGCCCTACATCTTCTGCGACTTCACCTGCTGCGCCTGGGGCGGGCGCGCCTTCGCCGACGGGCTCGACGGCAATTCGCACATGTTCGCCAACATGGCGGGGCAGTCGAGCGAGGTGATCGAGGCGGAGCAGCCGCTCTTCGTCGAATGCTACGAGCTGCTGGGCGACCGCGGCGGCGCCGGCCAGTTCCGCGGCGGCGCGCCCTATCGCCGCGCCTACCGCTTCCTCGGCGAGGAGGCGGTGATCTCCATCCGCTCGGACCGGCGCGACATCCGGCCCTATGGCCTCTACGGCGGCTATCCCGGCGGCGCCTCCATGAACGTCCTGACGCGTGCCGGCGGTGCGCCGGAAGTCTATCCGGCCAAGTTCTACGGCCAGCTCCGCCGCGGCGATCTCTTCGTGCACGAGACCGCGGCCGGCGGCGGCTGGGGCGACCCGCTGGAGCGCGAACCGGCGCGCGTGCTGAAGGATGTCTGGAACGACTTCGTCAGCGCGGCCTCCGCGCGCGAGCTCTACGGCGTGGTCCTGACCGCGGATGGACGTTCGGTCGACCTGCCCGCCACCGAGGCGCTGCGCGGCCGCATCCGCACCGCCCGCGGCTGGCAGGAGACGCCCTATGCGCTGCGCGAGACGCCAAAGCAGGCCGTCGAGTGGCCGGAGAGACAGGCATGAGCACGCAGAAGACCAAGGTCCGCATCGGCGTCGATATCGGCGGCACCTTCACCGACATCAGCATCATGGATGCCCGGGGCGGCATCATCACCAAGAAGGTCGCCTCGACCGTCGACAACTATGCCCGCGCCATCGGCGAAGGGCTGGCGGCGGCCTTCGGCGAGAACGCGCTCGGCGGCGCCGATGTGGCGGAGTTGCTGCACGGCACCACCGTCGCCTCCAACGCGATCCTGGAGCTGAAGGGCGCGCGCACCGGGCTGATCACCACCAAGGGCTTCCGCGACGTGCTGGAGCTGCGGCTGCTGCGCATGCCCAGGCTCTATGACCTGCTCTGGGAGAAGCCGCCGGCGCTGGTCGAGCGCAGCCTGCGCCTGGAGGTCGATGAGCGGGTCGACGCCAAGGGCAAGATCGTGCGGCCGCTCGATCCCGCCGAGGTCGAGGCGGCACTGGACCGGCTGCTGGCGGAGAAGGTGGAGGCGATCTCGGTCTGCCTGCTGCATGCCTATGTCAACGACGCGCATGAGCGGATGATCCGCGACATCATCCGCAGGCGCGCGCCGGAGATGGTGCTCTCGATCAGCTCGGAGGTGCTGCCCGAGATCAAGGAATACGAGCGCACCTCGACCACCGTCATCAACTCCTACGTCAAGCCGGTGGTCGGACGGTACCTGAAGTCGCTGACCGCGGATCTGAAGGGCGTCGGCATCACCGCGCCCCTGTTGCTCATGCAGTCGAATGGCGGGCTGACGCCGGCCGAGGTGGCGGCCGAGATGCCGGTGCACATCATCGAATCCGGCCCCGCCGCCGGCGTGATCGGCGCCCGCGCACTCGCCCGCCGCGCCGGCTTCGACAAGGTGATCTCCTTCGACATGGGCGGCACCACCGCCAAGGCGGCGCTGGTCGAGAATGGCGAGGTGACGCGGGCCGAGGAATACTCCGTCGGCGGTGGCATCATGATCGGGTCCCGGCTGATGTCGGGCGCCGGCTATGTGCTGAAGGTGCCGGCGATCGACCTCGCGGAGGTCGGCGCCGGCGGCGGCTCCATCATCGCGATCGATGCCGGCGGCGCGCCGCAGGTGGGGCCGCTGAGCGCCGGCGCCTTTCCGGGCCCGGTCTGCTACGACCTCGGCGGCACCGAGCCCACCGTGACCGACGCCAATGTCGTGCTCGGCTACATCAATCCGACGGAGCTCGCCGGCGGCGCCGTCAAGCTGCACGCCGAGAAGTCGCGTGCCGTGCTGGCGGAGAAGATCGCGGCGCCGCTCGGCCTCCCGGTGGAGCGCGCGGCCCATGGCGCGCATCTCGTCGCGGCCGCCAACATGATCCGCGCGATCAAGGCGGTGTCCTCCGAGCGCGGGCGCGACCCGCGGGAATTCGCGCTCGTCGCCTTCGGCGGCAACGGCCCGCTCTTCGCGGCCGGCATGGCGCGGGCGCTCGGCATCCGCCGCGTCATCGTGCCGCCCTCGGCCGGGGTCTTCTCCGCGGTCGGGCTGCTCTATTCGGATGTGGAGTACCACCTCTCCCGAACCTACCGGCAGCGCACCACGGCGCTCGACCTGCCGGGCCTCGTCGCCGCCTGGCAGGCGCTGGAGGACCAGGCGCGGGAGAAGCTGGCGGCGGACGGCTTCCGCCCCGACCAGATCCATCTCCGCCGCTTTGCCAAGCTGCACTACAAGGGCCAGGCCTATGAGCTCTCGGTGCCGATGCCGGAAGGCCCGGTGACCGAGGCGACCTCGGCGCGGCTCGACCAGGCCTTCGGCGACGAGCATGAGCGCACCTATGGCCATCGCGCCGGCCCGGGCGAGCCGGTGGAGCTCGTCAGCCTCAACCTCGCGGCGACCGGCGAGCTCGATACCTTGCGCGACACCGGCGGCGGCATGGCGGCCGCGACCGCCGCACCCGGGGAGCGCCAGGCCTATTTCGGCCCGGAGCATGGCTGGCTGCCGACGCCAATCCTGGGCCGCGGCCACCTCGTCGGGCGCGACAGGCAGGGGCCGGTGGTGATCGAGGAATATGACTGCACCTGCGTGGTGCCGCCGGGCATGACCGCGCGCCTCGATCCGCATGGCAATATCACCATCGACACCGGCATCGCCGCGTAGAAGGATCGCGGCGGCCGAACAAGGAAGGACTGGATGCCGCGTTCCGTGATGGTGCTGGGTGCCGGGATGGTCGGCGTCTCGGTGGCCCTGCATCTGCGTCGGCGCGGCTGCGATGTGGTGCTGGTCGACCGCCAGGGCCCGGGCGAAGGCGCTTCCTTCGGCAATGGCGGGCTGATCCAGCGCGAGGCGGTCTATCCCCACCCCTTCCCGCGCGCGCTCGGGGAGCTCATGCGGATCGCGCGCAACCAGGCGATCGACGTCCATTACCACCCGCTGGCACTGCCCGGCTTCGTCTCACCGCTGCTGCGCTACTGGTGGAATTCGGAGCCGGAGCGCTACCTGCGCGCCGTGCTCGCTTATTCGCGCCTGATCGCCACCTGCGTCGACGAGCACCTGGCGCTGGCGCGCAACGCCGACGCGATGGCGCTGCTGCGGCCGATCGGCTGGATGCGCCTCTACGGCACGGCCAAGGCGCTGGAAGCGGCGGCGGCACAGGCCGAAGCCGCGCAGCGGGACTACGGCATCAACCACCGCCTGCTGGACGGCCGCGCGCTGGCGGCCGCGGAGCCGCATCTGCTGGTGACGCGCGCCGGCGCCATCCACTGGACCGATCCGCTCTCGGTCAGCGATCCGCATGCGCTCACCCTCGCCTATGCCGGGATGTTCACGGGCGAGGGCGGCACCCTCGCGACCGGCGATGCCGCGACGCTCGCGCGGGCCGGATCGGGCTGGCGGGTGCAGACCGCCGACGGCCCGGTGGAGGCGGAAAGCGCCGTCATCGCGCTCGGCGCCGCCTCCGCCCGCATCACCAGGTCGTTGGGCTATGCGCCGCCGACCTTCGGCAAGCGCGGCTACCACATGCACTATACGCTGCAGGGCAATGCGGTGCTGCACACCCCCTTCATCGATGTCGACAGCGGCTTCCTGCTGGCGCCGATGCGGGCCGGCATCAGGCTGACCACCGGCGCCGAATTCGCGCGCGAGGACGCGGACCCGAGCCCGATCCAGCTCGAGCGCGCCGAACCCGTCGCGCGCGGGCTGCTGCCGCTGGCCGAGCGGGTGGAGGACAAGCCCTGGATGGGCACCCGCCCCTGCACGCCGGACATGCTGCCGATCATCGGCCCGATCCCGGCGCAGCAGGGTCTCTGGGCCGCCTTCGGCCATGCGCATCAGGGGCTGACGCTCGGCCCCACCACCGGCCGGCTGCTCGCCGACATGATCACCGGCGCGGCGCCCTTCCTGGACCCCACGCCCTACGCACCGGCGCGGTTTTGAAGCCCGGCGCCCGTGGCATTGCGGTGACGGTTTCCAGCCGGGCATCCTGCCGCGCTTCCGAAGCGCGCGGCAGCAGAGGGCGAGTCGCTTGGTCGAGTTCCGCAGCCTGGAGGTCTTCTACTGGGTGGCGACGCTGCGCAGCTTCCAGCGCGCGGCCGAACGGCTCTACACCACCCAGCCCGCCGTCTCCCAGCGGATCGCGGCGCTCGAGCTCGAATTGGGCGGCAAGCTGCTGGAGCGCACCCGCCGCGCGGCGATCCTGACCGCCAAGGGCAAGGTGCTGCTGGAGCATGCCGACCGGCTGCTGCAGATGCGGACGGAGATGCTGAACGCCGTCGCGGCTCCCGCCAGCTTCAGCGGCCTGGTGCGGCTCGGCGTCTCCGAGACCATCGCCCAGACCTGGCTGCCCGACTTCATCGAACGTGTCAGCCGCGCGCATCCCTCGGTGACCTTCGACATCGAGGTGGACCTGACGACCCGCATGAAGGGCGGCCTGCTGCGTCAGGAACTCGACCTCGGCCTTTTCGCCGGGCCGATCGCCGAGCCCGACTTCATCGACCTCGAACTGCATCCGTTCCAGCACGCTTTCGCCTGCAGCCCCCGGCTCGGCCTCGGGCAGGGTCCCGTGCCCGCGGAGGTGTTGGCGCGTCAGGCCTTCATCACCTATCCGCGGAACACGCCCAATTATCACCAGTTGCAGCAGGTGCTGCGGGAACGGACGCAGCGGACGCCGCGGATCCATGTCAGCGCTTCGATCGCCACCATCATCCGCATGGCGGTCGACGGCATCGGCATCTGCGTGATCCCCGAGGCGGTGATGCGGCCGGCGCTCGCCAACGGGGGGCTGCAGCTCATCGATGCGGGGCTGGAGATGCCGCCGATCCGGCTCACCGCGACCTGCCGCGCGGCACCCGCCGCCACGCTGATGCCGACGCTCGCCAAAATGGCGGTCGAGGTGGCACGGGCCTATGCAGTCGCGCATAAGCTGCCCTGATGAGAGCGGATCGCGGTCAGGTGGCTTGGGGCGGATCGCCTTCCGCGGCCAGCCGCTTCTCGAAGAACAGGCTGATCGGGGACGGCGCATAGCGCCCGAAGGGCCCGCGCTCGGCATAGCCGGCGCGGCGATAGAGCGCCTGGCCGTCGGTGTTGCGGATGCCGACCTCCATGCGGATCACGTGGATGCCATGCGCAACGGCCGCCGCTTCCACGGCGCGCAGCAGGGCGCCGCCGACGCCGCGCTGCCGGCAGGCGGCATCGACGATCATGCGCTTCAGCTCAGCACCTCCCTTCCCATCCTCGAACAAGGCGCAGCATCCGGCGGCCGCACCTTCGGCGGTGCGGGCGACGAAGACGCGGATGCCGGGCGCGGCCAGGGTCTCCGGGTTCAGCGGCCGGCGGTACTCGCCGGGATAGAGCGCCGCCGCCAGCGCATCGGATTGCCGCAGCAGCGCCGCCACCGCCTCCTGCCGGGGGCTTTCCTCCTGCACCGTCAGCATATCGCACGCTCCGCCATCCCTGGGGTGCACCGGGGGTATCCGAGGCCCGCGCGCCCGGCAAGCGGCGCCGCAGCCATTCCCGCCGGCCATGGCATGCCCCGAGCGCGCATGGGTTCCCGACCCCGGCCTTGGGTATCCTGGCGCATCGGCCTTGCCCTGCAGGAAACCGAGCGCACGCTTCGCCGGCAAGGACCGACTCAGGGAGGAAGCCCATGGTCGACCATCGCGCCACCGCGAGTCTTGCCTGCGCCCTGCTCCTCACGCTCACGCCCCATGCCGCCCGCAGCCAGGGCGCCGGCCATGCGGGGCATGCGGACCACGCGCCCGCTGCCGTCCTCGGCCGCGTCAGCTTCCCGGTCGCCTGCGACGCACAGGCGCAGGCCACCTTCGACCGCGGCATGCTGCTGCAGCATTCCTTCTGGTACCAGGCCTCGGGCGAGGCCTTCCGTGAGGCGCGCCGCGCCGATCCCGGCTGCACCATGACCCATTGGGGCGAGGCGCTGAGCCTGCTCACCAACCCCTACAGCCCGCCGGCACCGGCCAATCTCCGTGCCGGGCGCGCTCTGCTGGAGGAGGCGCAGCGCCTCGGCCCGCGCAACGCGCGGGAGGCGGCCTATGTCGAGGCGCTGGCGCTGGTCTTCGCCGGCGACGACCTGGCGCAGCACCGCACGCGCCTCGCCGCCTATCGCGACGCCATGGCGCAGCTGCACCAGCGCTACCCCGACGATACCGAGGCGGCGATCCAGTACGCGCTGATCCTCGGCGTCGCCGCCTCGCCCGGCGACAAGACCTATGCGGACCAGCTTCGCGGCGCGGAGATCCTGGAACGCGAATGGCAGCGCCAGCCGGAGCATCCCGGCATCGTCCACTACCTGATCCACCTCTACGACTATCCGCCGCTCGCCGCGCGCGGCATCCGCGCCGCCGAGCGCTATGCCGGCCTGGCCGCCGATGCGCCGCATGCGCTGCACATGCCGTCCCACATCTTCACCCGCGTCGGGCGGTGGGAATCATCGGTCGAGACCAACCGCCGCTCGGCCGACCGCGCGATCACGGCCGGCGACCCGGATGGCGAACTGCATGCGCTCGACTACATGGTCTATGCCTACCTCCAGATGGGGCAGGACCGGGCGGCACGGCGCACCATCGACGATGCCGGCCGCGCCCGCGCCGAAGCCCCGCCGCGCAACGCGCATGCCTTCGCGATGGCCGCCATGCCCGCGCGCTACGTGCTGGAGCGCGGGGCCTGGACGGAAGCGGCGGCGCTGTCCCCGGGGGAGACCAGCTTCCCCTATGCCGATGCGCTGACCTATTTCGCGCGCGCCCTCGGCCTCGCCCGCGCCGGCCGGCCGCAGGAGAGTGCGGCGGATATCGAGGCGCTGACGCGCATCGCCGCGGCGCTGCAGGGGCGCGACGCCTATTGGGCGGAGCAGGTCGACATCCAGCGCCAGGCAGCCGCGGCCTGGGCCACCTTCGCCGGCGGCCAGCGGGAGGAGGGCCTCGCCGCGCTGCGCGCCGCCGCGGAGCGGGAAGGACGCACGGAGAAGCATGTCATCACGCCGGGCCCGCTGGCCCCGGTGCGCGAGCTGCTGGCGGAGGCGCTGCTGGAAGCCGGGCAGCACGCGGCGGCGCAGCGCGAATACCTGGCCGTGCAGCAGACGGAACCGCGCCGCTTCCGTGCCGTCCACGGCACCGCGCGGGCGGCCGAGCTGGCCGGCGATGCCGCGGCGGCGCGCGACGCCTACCGCCTGCTGCTGGAGATCGCCGCGCAGGCCGACTCGGAGCGCGCGGAGATCGCGACCGCGCGCGCCTATCTCGCGCGCAACTGATACCAGCGCCTCCGGCGTGACGCCGGACTACCGGCGGGCCGCATTCGCGGCCTCGGACCGGTCAAGCGACCGGTCCGTTGGTATGGGGCGCGCCGACGGGCTTCACCCCGGCGCTTGCGCGGCCTGGAAGCGCGGGATATGGTTGCATCATACAACCATATGGCCGCACCCGCTCATGACGCCACGCAGGGGCGACGCCGAGATCGGCCGCATCCGCGATGCCTCCCGCCGGCTGGTGCGGGAGCTCGGCTTCCTGCGGCCGACCCTGGCGGGCACCGATCTGCCGCCTTCGGCCGTGCATGCCCTGGTCGAGATAGGAGGCCGCGGCGCGATGACGGCGACCGAACTCTGCGAGGTCCTGCTCCTCGAGAAATCCAGCGTCAGCCGGATGCTGCGCAAGCTCGTGGAGGCCGGCGAGCTGCGGGAGGGTGTCAGCGAGCAGGACGGGCGCGCCAAGCTGCTGTCCTTGACGCCGCGGGGCCGGGCGACCCTCGCCCGCATCGACGCCTTCGCGCGGGACCAGGTCGCGGCGGCGTTGGCGCGGATGCGCCCGCAGGCGCGCGGCGGCCTCGCCGACAGCCTCGCTGCCTATGCCGGCGCGCTCGCGGCGAGTCGGGCGGATGGTTGAGGTCGCGCTCACGGACCTCGCCGGTCCGGTGCCGGTATCGCGGCCGAACGGCAGGCTGGCGGGGAAGATCTGCCTGGTGACCGGCGGTGCCAGCGGCATCGGGCGCGCAGCCGCGATCCGGATGGCGCAGGAAGGGGCCGCCGCCGTCGTCATCGCCGGCCGGCGCCAGGCAGCGGGGGAGGCCGCGGCGGCGGCGCTGCGCGCGGCGGGGGCCGAAGCCCTGTTCGTCGCGACCGACGTGACGCGGGATGCGGAGGTCGGGCGGCTGGTCGCGGCCACGCTGCAGCGCTTCGGGCGGCTGGACGCGGTCTTCAACAATGCGGGCTTCCAGGAGCGCCGCGCCCCGATCGCCGAGCAGACGGACGCGGTCTATGCACAGGTGTTCGACACCAATGTGCGGGCCCTCGCCCATTGCCTGCGCCATCAGATCCCCGCGCTGCTGGCGGGCGGCGGCGGCGCGGTCGTGAACAACACCAGCGTCAGCGGGTTGCGCAACCCCAATCCGGGCCTGGCGCTCTATGCCGCGTCCAAGGCGGCGGCCATCGCGCTGACCCGCTCGGCCGCGATGGAATATGCGCCGCAGGGCGTGCGCATCAACGCGGTGGCGCCGGGGCGGGTGGTGACGGAGATGATGCTGGCCTCCGGCATCGCCGACATGCGCCAGGTCGCGGCCGGGCTGCCGCTCCGCCGCATGGGCCACCCGGAGGAGGTCGCGGCCGCGGTCTGCTGGCTGCTGTCGGAGGAGGCGGGCTACGTCGTGGGCCACATCCTCTGCACCGATGGCGGCTTCCTGGCGGGGTGATCCGCCGGGGACCCGCTCCTTCGCAGTCTGGCCGGTCCGTTTGTGCATGTCCGAGGATTGACCTTCCTCGGCGACGCCCACGATCTTCACGGTCAGGAGCATGAAGCATCCCCGCACTGTTCCGTTACATGGATCGGGATTCCCCGGCGGCGCGCGAACAGGTAGCGTTGCCAAAGCGTTACGCTTCCGCCCGACCTGCCGCGACGCGGCTCATGGGAACATGTCATGACATCGATCCGGGCCTCGGCCCGCGCCTATGAGAACTGGATGCGGACGCAGCTCGGGGAAGACCTCGTGGAGGCCGACCTCGAGGAGAAGCACCGCAAGATGCGCAAGGGCGCCTTCCCCTTCCTGCGCGCGACCTATTGGCGCTGGGCGGAGACCATCCTGGAGATCCGCCCGGAGATCGCCGAGGCGCCGCGGGTGCTCTCGATCGGCGACACGCATCTGGAGAATTTCGGCACCTGGCGCGATATCGAGGGGCGGCTGATCTGGGGCGCCAACGACTTCGACGACGCCGCGATCATGCCCTGGCCGCTCGACATCCTCCGCCTCGCGGTCAGTGCCCTGCTGGCCCGCGGCGACGGCGCCCCCACCGCCGATGCGATCTGCGCAGCGCTCCGCGACGGCTATGCGGAAGGCCTCGCCCATCCCGCCCCCGTGGTGCTGGAGCGCGACCATGCCTGGCTGCGCGAGGCGGTGGTGCTGCCCGAGGCGAAGCGGGCGAAGTTCTGGAGCGATCTCGAGGCGCTGGAGCCGCAGCGGGCGCGGCGGCGCTACCGCAACGCGCTGCGCGCCGCGATGCCCGATCCCGACATGGTGCTGACCATCGCGCCGCGCCAGGCCGGCACCGGCAGCCTCGGGCGGCCGCGCTTCGTGGCCCATGGCACCTGGCTCGGCGGGCCGGCGGTGCGGGAGGCGAAGGCGCTGCTGCTCTCGGCCTGGTCGCGGTGCCATGCGCGGCGCGGCACCGCGATCCGCACCGGCGAGATCGCCGCCGGCCGCCACCGCGCGACCGATCCGCAATACCGTGTCCTCGACGACATCCTGGTGCGCCGCCTGTCGCCGAACAGCCGCAAGATCGAGGTGAAGGACGAGGTGGATCTGAAGCTGCTGCTGTCGCGGGAGATGCTGGCGCTGATGGGGCGGGAGATCGCGGCCTGCCACGCCGATGACCGGCGCCGGCTGCCCGGGCTGGAGGAGGATCTGCGCAACCGCGACGCCGCCTGGCTGCGCGAGGCGGCCGAGGCGGTGGCGGAACAGGTGGCCGGGGAGCACAAGGAATTCGCACGGCATGGTCGCTGACGCCACGCGCCGGCCTGCCCGCGCCACGGCCGCGGCGCTCGGCCTGCTGCTGCTGGCCGGCGCGCCCGCGACCGCGCAGCCGCTCGATCCCGACTGGGCGGATTGCGCGCAGCAGGCGGATCCCGAACGCAGCATCCGCGGCTGCACCGCCATCCTCGCGCGCGGTGACCGCGAGCGGCGGGTGAACCGGGCCATCGCCTTCACCAACCGGGCCAATGCCCATGTGGCCCGAGGCGACGACGCCGCCGCGGTCGGCGACTTCAGCGCCGCCATCGTGATCGACCCGGGCAATGTCGAGCCGCTGCTCGGACGCGGCGACGCCTATGTCCTGCGGGGCTGGCTCGATCAGGCGATCGCCGACTACACCGCCGCGCTGCGGCTGGAGCCGCAGAATGCCACCGCTCTCGCGCATCGCGGCGAGGCGCATCGCGTGGCTGGTCGGTTCGAGGCCAGCCTCACCGATTTCGATGCCGCGCTCCGGCTGGAGCCTGAGAATGTCATCGCCCTCATCGGCCGCGGCGACGTGCACCGCGTGCAGGGCCACCTCGATGCGGCGCGCGTCGATCTCGATGCGGCGCTCCTGCTCGACCCCGGCGATGCCCTTGCGCTGGCGACGCGCGGAGAGGTGCATATGCGGCAGGGCCGCTTCCGCGCCGCGCTCGCCGACCTCGACGCCTCCCTCAGCCTGCGGCCGGACGATCCCTTCGCGCTCCGGAGCCGTGGCGAGGTGCATCGCCGCGCGGGCCGGTTCGACCTGGCATTGGCCGACCTCGACGCCTCGCTCACGCAGGAGCCGGGGAACGCCTTCGCGCTCACGAGCCGGGGTGCGCTGCACCACCAGCGGCGCGATGACGATCAGGCGCTCGCGGATCTCGACGAGGCGCTGCGCCTGGCGCCCGATAGCGTCTGGGCCTTGCGCCATCGCGGCGCCGTCCATCTCCGTCAGGGTCGCTTCGATCCGGCGCTCGCGGATCTCGACACGGCAATCTGGCTGCGGCCGGCGGATGCGCTGCTGCTGGTCGACCGCGCCGTCGCGCATCTGCTGCGCGGCGATTCCGGACAAGCCTCGAGCGACCTGGACCAGGCGCTGGCGCGCAACCCGGCGCAGCCGCGGGGCCTTGGCCTCCGCTGCGTCCTACGCCTGCGCGCGGGCGATGAGGCCGGCATGGCGGATTGCGATCGCGCGGCCGAGCTCGCGCCGGCGGCGAATGCCTGGCCGCATGCGGCGCGGGCGATGATGCGCCTCGGCCGCGGCGATGCCGCGCCGGCGCTCGCCGACGCCGAGGAGGCGCTCAGGCGCGACGCGGAGGACGAGTTGGCGCTGCTGGCACGCGCGCGGGTCCGCGACCGGGCGGGCGATGCGGCGGGCGCCGCGGCCGACATCGCGGCGGCCGGACGGCTCAACCCCCGCGCCGCAGTGACGTTCGCGATGATATTCGGGGAGTAGGTCGACAGGAGAAAGCGGATGCAGGCGGGCAAGAGGAGCAAGGAATTCATTCTGACGCTGCTCGACACGCCGGATCAGGCGGCGAAGGCGGAAGCAGGGTCTGCCCTCTATCGCTACAATATCGAGAAGACCGGAATAGCCGACCGAACGCCGATCGGGGCCAGCTTGTCTGATCCCGAAACAGGCAAGGTGCTGGGCGGCCTCTGGGGTCGAACCGAACTCGGCCTGCTGTTTCTCGACATGTTCTATCTGCCGGAGGAGATCCGAGGCCGATCACAGGGAGAGCGGCTCCTCTCGGCCGTCGAGCGGGAGGCCAGGAGGCGCGGCTGCAAACGGGCTGTGGTAGAGACCAGCAGCTTCCAGGCTCCTGGTTTCTACCGGCGACATGGCTATGAGGAGTTCGGCCGCGTCGCGTTCAACCTGCCAGGCCATGCCCGCGTGTATCTTCGCAAGAGCCTGGAATGATGCGCAGGTCCGCTTCGGCTCGGGGCGCTCCCCGCATCGCCCGAGGGCCGATCGCATGAGCCGCCGTCTTCCGCCGCTGAACGCCATCCGCGCCTTCGAGGCCGCGGGCCGGCATGAGAGCCTGACCAAGGCCGCGGCGGAGCTCGGCGTGACGCATGGCGCGATCAGCCGCCAGGTCGCGCAGCTCGAGGCCTGGCTCGGCACCGCGCTGTTCCTGCGCCGGCCGGCGCAGCTCATCCTGACCGAGGTCGGGCGCGGCTATCTCGCGGAAGCGACGGCGGCGCTCGACCGCATCGCGCTCGCCTCCCTGCATGCGCGCGACCAGGCGGCGCCGACCGCGCTGCACGTCAATGCGCCGCCGACCTTCACCATGCGCTGGCTGATCCCGCGCCTCTCCGGTTTTCAGCGGGCGCATCCGGGGATCGAGGTCCGGATGACGACCTCGCTCGCGCCCGTCGTCTTCGACGGCGGCTACGACATCGCGATCCGCGGCGCCGATGCGCCGCTCGCGGCGGCGGTGTCGGAGGCCTTCATGACCGAGATCATCCGCCCCGTCTGCCACGCCGACCTGGCCGAAGGCGACCGGCTGCGATCGCCGCGCGATCTCGCCGCCTGCACCCTGATCGCCTATGCGACGCAGCCCTATTCCTGGCCGGAATGGCTGGAAGCCGCCGGCGTGCCGGATCTCCGCCCCGCCGGCACGCTGCAGTTCGAGCAGATGTATTTCGCGCTGCAGGCGGCGGCCGAGGGCCTCGGCGTCGTGCTGGTGCCGGCCTTCCTGACCACCGACGACATCGCCGCCGGCAGACTCTGCGCGCCCTTCGGCACGCTCGCCGCCCGGCAGCGGCGCTACTTCGCCAATGCCGCCGCGCGCACGCCGCTGGTCGACGCCTTCATCGGCTGGCTGATGCGGGAGGGCCGCGACACGGAGCAGTCCATGGCATCCGTCGCGACTGCTGCAATGTGAAGTTTTATCACCCTCAGGCGCCGGCGCCGGCATCCGCCGGCTTGGCTTGCGCGCGACTCCGCGCGGGCCGCATTCGCGGCCTCGGGCCGGTCGGAGAACCGGCCCGTTCCATCATTCGAGCACCACGCCGCTGCGCCGCACGATCGCGCCCCAGCGGGTGAATTCCTCGCGCATATAGGCCTGGGCTTCCGCCGGGCTCGCGCTGTAGCGCGGCACGGTGCCGATCGCGACCAGACGCTGCTCCACCTCCGGCACGCGCATGGTGCGCGTGATCGCGGCATGCGTCGCCTCCAGCACCGAAGCCGCCACGCCGGCCGGGTAGATCGCCATCAGCCAGGTGACCGCGGTCAGCCCCGGGAAGCCCTGCTCACCGAGGGTCGGCAGCTCCGGCAGGCCCGCGAGCCGCGCCGCGCTGCCGGCGGCGAGCGCGCGCAGCCGTCCCGCCTGCAGATGCAGCAGGACCGCGGCCGCGGTCTCCAGCGCCATCGAGACATTGCCGGCAATGACGTCGGTCAGGCCGAGCGAGCTGCCGCGATAGGGCACATGGGTGATGCGCATGTCGGCGACGCGCTTGATCTCCTCCATCGCCAGGTGGGAGACGGTGCCGTTGCCGGAGGATGCGTTGGTCAAGGCGTTCGGGTTGGCCCGGGCATGGCGCACCAGCTCCTCCAGCGTGCGCACCGGCAGCGACGGGTTCACGGCCAGCACGAAGGGCACATCCGCGATCAGCCCGGCGGCGTCGAAATCCTTCAGCGTGTCGTAGCCGACATTGCGGTAGAGATGCGGGTTGGTCGCCAGCGCCGACATATGCGCGAGCATCATCAAGCCGCCATCGGCCGGCGCGCGCGCCACCTGCGCGAGGGCGATGCTGCCGCCCTGCCCCGGCCGGTTGTCGACGATGTAGGTCTCGCGCGCCTCGGCGCCGAGGCGCTCCACCCAGAGGCGGGCGATGATGTCGGTCGCCTGCCCCGCCGGGAAGCCCACGACGACGCGCACCACGCGGCCGGCGGGCCCGGCCTGCGGATGCTGTGCGAGGGCCGGCGCGGCGGCCAGCCCCGTGATCGCGCCGAGGACCTGCCGGCGCGCGATGACGATCCTGTTCATGCCTCCCCCCTTCTTCTTCCCGCGCGTCACGCGGCGAGCGGCGCTTCCCAGGCGTCATAGCCATAGAGCCAGTCGGGATCGGTCCGGTCCCGCAGCCAGGTATTGGTGCGCGAGGTCGCCTGCACGCGCGCGGTGCGGTCCTTGCGCGTCGCCTCGAAACGGCGGAAGGCATCCGGCACACCGTCGCGGTCGGCGCCCGCGAGGCAGCGCGCCAGGATCGCGGCATCCTCGATCGCCATGGCCGCGCCCTGCGCCATGTAGGGCGTCATCGGATGGCAGGCATCGCCGAGCAGCGCCACCTTCCCTTCCGACCAGCGCGGCAGCGGATCGCGGTCGACCAGCGCCCATTTATGGACCGCGGGACAGGCGGCGAGCACGCGCCGGACCTGGTCATGGAAGCCGGCGAAGGCCTGGCGCAATTCGCCGACATCGCCGCGGGCGGACCAGGATTCCACGGTGAAGCCGGGCTCGGGCTGGCTGGTGACGAAGTAGACCTCGCTGCGGTCCGGCTTGACGTAATAGATCACGATGTGCCGGTCCGGCCCCCACCACTTCGTGCATTCATCGAGCGCGTAGCCGTCGAGCAGCGCCGCCGGGAAGGTGGTGCGATAGGCGATCCGCCCGGTGAAGTTCGGCCGGTCGGCGCCGAACAGCATGGCCCTGGTGGTGGAGTGCACGCCGTCGGCGGCGATGACCGCATCGGCAGTGACGCGCGCGCCATTGGCGAAGGCAAGCGCCACGCCGTCCGGCGTCTGGTCGATCCCGGTCACGCGGTGATCGAGCCGGATCAGATCGGTGGGCACGGCGCTTACGAGCGCCGCGTGCAGGTCGCCGCGATGCGCGAGCAGGTAGGGCGCGCCGTATTTCCGCTCGGCCGCCTCGCCGAAGATCATGTCGAAGCGCACCTCGCCCGTATCCCATTCCCGGTTGTTCCAGGACCGCGGATAGAAGGAGGAGGCGCGGAGCATGCGCTCGAGCCCGAGGCCGCGCAGCACCTTCATGGCGTTGCAGCCGATCTGGATGCCGGCGCCAAGGCGCGCGAATTGCTGCGCCTGTTCGTAGACGGTCGCATCGATGCCGACCTGCCGCAGCGCCGCGGCGGCAGCGAGCCCGCCCATGCCGGCGCCGATGACCGCGACCGAAAGTCTCCGCATGCGCCTGCCCCTTGCGACCATATGCGTTCCAGGGACCGATGCCGCCGACCGGCCGGGAGTGACCAGAAGTCACGATCCTCGCCGCCGAATGCTCTATCCCTCGGCAAGTTCTGGTTGGCTTGTCGCTGCGGCGCAAAGGAGTAATTCTGACGCAGCGTGAGCTCAGTTCACGCAGACGGGATCCGGTCGGGGATGCGGCGATGCTGGGGCGGTTGCGGCGGTGGGCGCGGGCGATCAAGCGCGACGTGCATGCACTCCATCTCGCCGCGCGCGATCCGCGCACGCCCTGGTACGCGAAAGGCCTCGCGCTGCTGATCGCCGCCTATGCGCTGTCGCCGATCGACCTGATTCCGGATTTCATCCCGGTGCTCGGCTATCTCGACGACGCGATCCTGCTGCCGCTCGCGATCCTGCTGGTGATCCGGCTGATGCCGCCCGGACTCTTCGCGGAGCATCGCGAAGCCGCGGCACGCGCCACGGCACGGCCGATCAGCCGTGCGGGTGCCGCCGGGATCATCGGCCTCTGGCTACTCGCCGCCGGCGCGCTCCTCTGGTGGTTCTGGCCGGGCGTGACATGGTGAGCGCGATCAGGCGGCGGCGCGCTGCCCGGCCACCAGCGAGTGGTGTGCGCCGACGCCCGCCATCACGCCGGCCGCCATGGCGAAGGTCGCGTTGTGCATCGGGCTTGCAGCGTCGCCCGCCGCATAGACGCCGGCGACCGTGGTGCATTTCTTTTCATCGACGCGGAGATGCGGGCCGAGCGGCCCCTCCTCGAAGCCGCAGCCGAGCTGTGCGGCGATCGGGCTCGCGATCCGCGTCCGCGTCGCGGTGAAGAGGGCTTCGAGCGGGACCACGCGGCCATCGGCGAGCCGCGCACCCTCCAAGGCCGGGGCACGACCGAGCAATTCGACCACCGGCGTCCGCTCGATCCGGACGCCGCGCGCTTCGAGCTGCGCCGCCTGCTCCGCATCGGGTTCGAATTCCGCTTGGGTGAAATAGGTGGTCGGCCCCCAATCCGGGATCAGCATGGCCTGGTGCGCCGAGAGCGGATGTGCGGCGATGACGCCGAGCGCGCGGTCGCGCACCTCGTAGCCGTGGCAATAGGGGCAGTGCAGCACCGTCGCACCCCAGCGTTCGCGCATGCCGGGGATCGGTGGGAATTCCTCCGCGACGCCGGTCGCGAGGATCAGGCGCGCCCCCTCCTCCTGCCCCCCATCCGCCAGCGCCACGACGAAGCCGTCCCCGGCCGGGCGGGCGGCGACCGCCTCGCCCGCGATCACCGTCGCGGTCGGATAGGCAAGGAGCTGCGCCATGGCCTCCTCCCGCAGGGCGCGGGGCGGCTTGCCGTCATGGCCGAAGATGCCGTGGGCGGCGGCGGCGAAGCGGTTCCGCGGCTGGCCGGCATCGATGACCAGCACCCGCCGGCGGGCGCGGGCGAGCTGCAGGGCGGCGGCGAGACCGGCGAAGCTGCCGCCGATGATGATCGCGTCGTGGCGCATGGCTGGCATCCCTCAGGTTTCTCGCATCTTCATAAGTTACGTGATGCCAGCCAGTCAATCCCTCGCAACTTCCCTGGTTACGAAAGCTGTCCTGCCGTATGCGAATGCGGGACCTAGAGGGGAGGCCCATCCGATGCGACGCGACGCCCGGCTTTCGCGCATGCTGCATGTGCTGATCCACATGGACCGCCATGACGGCCCCGCGACCTCGGAGGTGATCGCGCGCATGCTCGCCACCAATCCCGTCGTGGTGCGCCGGACCATGGCGGGGCTGCGCGACCAGGGCTTCGTGCGGTCCGAGAAAGGCCATGGCGGCGGCTGGACCCTGGCCCGCGACCTCCGGGAGATCACGCTGCTCGATGTCTATCGCGCGGTCGGCCGGCCGCCGGTCTTCGTGCTGGGGCCCGCGATCGACCATCCCGGCTGCCTGGTGGAGCAGGCAGTCAATGCCGCGGTCGATGGCGCGCTCGCGGAGGCGGAGGCGCTGCTGCTGGCGCGCTTCGGCGCCGTCACGCTGGCCGACCTCGCGCGCGACTTCGACCGCCGCTTCGCCGAGGCCAAGGGGCGGCGGCCACCAGCAGCCGGCTGATCAGCCGGCTGCTCCGGCTATGCCGCGTAGGGATGCACCTCGAAGGGATTGAGGAAGGCCCAGTCGGTCTCCAGCACCGACTGCCAGATATTGCCCTTGCCATGCGCACCCATGCCCGTCGTGTTCTCGAGCGTCACGACGGTGCCGAGATGCTGGCCGGCGAGGCTGGTGCTGACGAAGTCGCCCTGGATGCGGAAGTTGAGGCCGGATGCGTCGCGCACCGCCATCGCCTTGGCGGTGCGCATGGCCATCTGCGGCTTGAAGATGTTGAACCGTGCGGCCTGCAGCGCCTGGCGCATGGCCGGCGCGTTGAAGGTCACGAAGGGCACCGCTTCCCAGAGGCCCGCGATCTGCGCGAGGCCGCCGCCGAGCGAATGGCCCGTCACCGTCACCGGCCGGCCCTTCGCGATCGACTTCGCCATGCGCACCAGGTCGCGCGCCGGCTTCGCCTGGTTGGGCAGGATCTTGAAGGTGATGCGGATGTCGGCGGAGATGTCCGACAGGAACTTGCCCTTCTGCTTCGGGTTCGTCCCGCAGCAGCCGACCACCACGCTGTCGCGGCTCTGCCAGATGCCGCCCTGGAAGCCGGTATCGAAGAAGCCCCCGGTCTGCCAGTGCTGGCAGGTCCAGTCGTCCACCATGTGGCCGGACGGCTCCTCGTAGTACTGGCTCTTGCCGGTGAAATAGGCGGCATAGGCGATCTTCGCGTAGTCGAGGCACGTGGCCATGGACAGTTCCTCTTCATCGCCGGGCAGGCATCCACGCCCGCCCATTCCACGCGTCGCGCCACGCCGAAGGGAAGACCGTGCGCCGCTGCGCGACCGAAGCTGCCGCAGGATTGCTTAAGATTTCGCGGAGCGGCCCGACGCCGCCCGCATCGCCGTCATTGCCGCGCGGCGCTGGTGCAAAGGGCGATCAGGCTGAGCCCCATCAGGATCCACGGCCCGGCGTCGAAGACCTGGGAAAGGTCGGGAAAGCCCAGCATTTCTTGCTCCGTCTCGGTGACGTCCTGTCACCGGGACAACTTGCCCACGCAGGCGTTACCAAGATTCTAAAACTCGTCCGCATCACTCGGAGTCGCGGCGCGCCGGATCCGCGTCCGCCCGAGGCGCGGCACCGATCGCGTCGACGCGCGCCACCGTGCCTGCGATCCTGTCGGAAGCGCGCCCGAGTCGCGGCCGCGCAGCGCCCTGGGGGATGGAGCCATGGCCGTGGTCGGCGGGGTTCGCAGGATGCGGAAAACCCGATGAGGTGGAAGGCGGGCATCGCCGGCGGCGATGTTCCCAGCTTCGCCAGCGGCCGGCGTCTCGACCATCAGGTCGCCGCCCTGCCCATCGGCGATCGCGGGGGCAGGACGAAGGTGCTGCTGGTGACCACCCGGGGCAAATGCCGCTGGGTGCTGCCCAAGGGCTGGGCCGAAGCGGGCGTCGCCGACGCCGAGGTCGCGGCCAAGGAAGCCTTCGAGGAAGCCGGGCTGATCGGCAGGATCGACCCGGTGCCGGCAGGACGCTTCGCCTATGGCAAGCGCCTGCGTGGCGGCCGCATCAATTGCCAGGTCGAGGTGTTCACGCTCCGCGTCGAGCGCGAGCTCGACAAATGGCCGGAGCACCGCGAGCGGGAGCGGCGCTGGTTCCGCTTCGCGGAAGCGGTGCGGCTGGTCAAGGAACCGGGCCTGGCGGCGCTGCTGCTGCGCGTCGGCGAAGCCCTCCCCGACGCAGCCTGATCATCCGCCGCCGCGCCCAATTCGGGCGAATTGCGGCGAACGGGCCGCGCCCGCGACATCATCCCGCCCGCACCCGGCCATATCAGGCGGCGAAGCTCCCCGATGTAAGGGAGACGCCATCATGCGCCGCATCACGATCCCGACCGCCACCGCCGCCCTCGCCCTGCTCATCGGGGCTTCCGCCGCCCATGCCGGATCCGGCCTGCGGCCCGCCGCCCCCGCGGGGCAGGCGCTGACCGTGCAGTACCAGGTCGTGCCGGGCGCGGACGACATGACTGAATGGGAGCGCCGCCGCCAGTGGCGCGAGATGCGCCAGGCCCGCGACCAGGCCCGCATCGAGGAGGCCGCGCGCCGCGAGGCGCAGCGGATCGAGGAGGAGCGGCAGGAGCGGCGCGCCCGCTGGCGCGCGCGGCGCGAGGCCGAGGCGCAGTACGGTTATGCGCCGGGCTCCAGCTACACGCCGAACGACGGTTCGGGCTATGCGCCCGGCTATGGCGCCGCGCCCAACAACGGCTACGCCCCGGGCTTCAGCGGGAAGTGACGGGCCGGACGGGGCGGCGCATCGGCGCCGCCCCGTCGCCCGCGCCCACGACCTGCCGCATCGCGGTGATGGTGCGGAAGGCCCGCACATTCGGGTCGTCGTGGAACACCGCGCGCGCGAAGCCGTCATAGGCGCCCATGTCGGCGACCTGCAGCAGCAGGACGAAATCCGCCTCCCCGGTCACCGACCAGGCGCGGCGCACCTCCGGCCTGCCGCGCAGCCGCCGCGCGAAGGCATCGAGCTCCATCGCCCCCTCCCGCTCCAGCGAGACCAGGACGTGGATGGTCAGCGGCAGCCCCAGCACGACAGGGTCGACGACCGCCACATCGGCGGCGATCACGCCGGATTGCCGGAGCCGCCGCAGGCGGCGCAGCACCGCGCTCTCCGACAGCCCGACCCGGTCGGCCAGCAACCGGGCGGGCATCTGGTTGTCGACCTGCACGAGGTCGAGCAACGCGTGATCGAAGCGGTCCAGGGCGACGGAATCCGGCATCTGGGCGGCCCACATCGACAGAAACCGGTGCATATTGGCACGAAATCGCCGGCAATGGTCGGCCCGGGATCGCCAGGCCCTGCGCCATTGGCAATGCCCCGCGCACGTGATCACCATCCGATCCCGACACGAAGGGCGACCATGAGCACGACCGACATCACCCGCGTCCCCAACGCGAAGCTTCCGAGCAAATCCGCAGTGGCGACCTATCGCCTGCCCGGCGGCGGCGGGTTTCTCTGGGCGGTGGCGGTCTCGCCCGATCGCACCCAGGACATCCGCGCCCAGACGCTGGGCGCGCTCGGCGTCATCGACGGCTATCTGAAGGATGCCGGCCTCGACCGCACCCGCATCGTCAAGGCCGAGATCGTCGTCACCGACCATGACAACAAGCCGGCCTTCGACGAAGCCTGGGCGAGCTGGATGCCGGACGGCTTCGGGCCCGTGCGGTCCTTCGTGCAATCGGTGATGCCGGAGGGCGACCTGATCGAGATCATCATCACCGCCGCGCTGCCGGCCTGAAGGATCGCCCGATGCCTCCCCACCCGCCCTCTGCACCGCCCGCCCGGCTGCCGCCGGGCGCCATCGGCCATAACCGCGGCATCGTGCGGCCGAACTTCGCCTTCATCCCGCCCGAGGGCGTGCTGAAAAGCCGCCTGCCCGCCTGGCAGGGCACCGTCGCCCGCTTCCTGGCCGCGCCCGCGCTCGGCGCCGGCTTCGCGCAGTTCATGCTGGAGATCGAGCCCGGCGGTGGCAGCGCGCAGGCGATCTGCGTGGCGCCGCAGCATTTCTTCTACGCCATCGAGGGCACCGTCGAGATCGGCATCGGTTCCGGCGATCCGGTGCCGCTCGCGGCAGGCGGCTTCGCCTATGTGCCGCCGGACACGCGCTTCACGCTGCGGAACCGGACGCCCGCCGCGGCCCGGGTCCTCGCCCTGAAGAAGCGCTACGAGGTGGCAGAGGCCCTGCCGCCGCCGGATCCGATCACCGGCCAGCACCAGTCGATGCCGATGACCAACCACACCGGGCTCGAGGGCCGCGGCTTCAAGCACCTGCTGCCCTTCGGCGACATGCGCTTCGACTTCGAGATGAACATGATGTTCTTCGAGCCGGGCGTCTATTTCCCGGCGGTGGAGACGCACATTATGGAGCACGGGTTGTTCATGCTGGAAGGCCAGGGCCTCTATTTCCTGTCCGAGACCTGGCACGAGATCTGGGCGGAGGACTTCATCTGGATGGGCGCGTTCTGCCCGCAGCAATTCTATCCGACGGGTGCCGGCCAATCGGCCTATCTGCTCTACAAGAACGTCAACCGCGACGTCGCCTTGTGACGTCCCCCGGACAGGCTCTGCTCTAACCGCCGGCCGCCGCCTCCTTCCCAAGCGATGAAGCATCTCGGCCGGCAGCGGCCTCGGCCGCATGCCCCGCAGGCCAGCCATGCCCCGTCGCATGGCCAGATAGATTGCGTGCTCATTATTGCTGACCACATAATGTGCCATGAATGATCCCGCGCATGACCGGGTGCTGCTGACCTCCACCCTGTTGCTGGCCGGGCGGCAATGGCGCCGGCTGGTGGCGGAGGCGCTGGCCGCTGACGGCATCTCCGAGGCCCGCGCCGCGCCCCTCGTCTGGCTCGGCCGGCTCGGTGGCGGCGTGAACCAGGTGACGCTGGCCGCCCATATCGGCATCGAGGGCACCTCCCTCGTGCGCCAGCTCGACCAGCTCTCCGCCGCCGGCCTCATCGAGCGGCGGGACGACCCCGAGGACCGGCGCGCCAAGACCATCTGGCTGACCGCGGCAGGCGCGGCGCTCACCGAACGCATCGAGGCGGTGCTGACGGCGCTGCGCGGCCGCGTCTTTCGGGAGGTGAGCGAGGCCGAGATCAAGGGCGCCTTCCGCGTCTTCCGCGCGATCGAGGATGCCGCGGCCCGCGCCACGGCCGCCGATCCGGAGACGGAGCCGGCCGCGTGACCCTTCCCTCCGCCCGGGACTGGCTGTTCTCGGCCAAGGCCTTCGCGGCGGCGATGCTGGCGCTGTATCTCGCCTTCGCCTTCGACCTGCCGCGCCCCTACTGGGCGATGACCACCGTCTATGTGGTGATGAACCCGCTCTCCGGCGCCACCGCGTCGAAGGCGCTCTATCGCGCCCTCGGCACGCTGCTCGGCGCCACCGCGGCGGTCGCCATGGTGCCGCTGCTGGCCGATGCGCCGGAGCTGCTCTGCCTTGCCGTCGCACTCTGGGCCGGTGGCCTGATGTATGGCGCGATGCTCGACCGCACGCCGCGCAGCTACGTCTTCATGCTGGCCGCGTATACGCTGCCGCTGATCGCGCTGCCCGCCGTGACCGCGCCCGAGACCATCTTCGACATCGCGGTCGCGCGCAGCGAGGAGATCATCCTCGGCATCCTCTGCGCCAGCATCGTCGCGGCAACCGTCTTCCCGGTCAGCATCGGCCCGGCGCTGGCGTCGCGCGCCAAGGCCTGGCTCGGCGATGCCGGCGCCTGGGCGGCGGAGATCCTGCGCGGCGGCGGCGCCGCGCCCGCGACGCCAGCCGCGCGGCAGCGCCTCGCCGCCGATATCGCCGCCCTCGATGCCATGATCGCCCAGTTCTCCTATGACGCCGACGCCCGCGACATGGCGGGCCAGGCGAAGGCGCTGCGCGGCAGCTTCCTGCTGCTGCCGCCGCTGCTTTCCTCCCTCGCCGACCGGCTGCACGCGCTGACGCTCGAAGCCGGCGCGCTGCCGGGCGATCTCGGCGCCCTGACCACGGCCATCGCCGACTGGATCGCGGCCGGCGGCGATCCCGAGGCCGCCGACCGCTTCGCCGCTGGGATCGCCGCGCTGGAGCCGGCGCCGGATGCACCGGCCGACTGGCACGGCCTGGTGCTGTCGAGCTTCCTCGCCCGGCTCGGCGAGGTGGTGGCGCTGTGGCGCGACTGCCTGATGCGGCAGCAGCAGATCGCGGCCGGCAGGCCCGAGCCCGGTTGGCGCCCCACCTCCCGCTTCCGTCCGGTGCTCGGCGGAGGCCGGCATCACGACCACCTGCTGATGCTCTTCTCCGCGGCCTCCGCCGCCGCGGCGACGCTGGCGGCGGGGCTGATCTGGATCCATAGCGGCTGGGTCGGCGGCGCCAACTTCATGGCCATGACCACGGTCGCCTGCTGCTTCTTCGGCGCCCTCGACCGGCCGGCGCCGCAGATGCGGGCGATGGCGGTCTGGACCAGCGTCGCATTGCTGGCCGCCGGCACCTACCTGCTCGCCGTGCTGCCGGGGATCGAGGATTTCGCGGTGCTGGTCGCGGTGCTCTCGGTCTTCTTCCTGCCGGTCGGCGCGCTGATCCCCCGCCCGCAGATCTTCCTGCCCACCATGATGCTGGCGGTGAACGGTGCGGCGATGATGTCGCTGCAGGACCGCTTCAGCACCGATTTCGCGAGCTTCGCGAATGAGGGCCTGGCGGTCGTCGGCGGCCAGCTCTTCGCCATGCTCTGGACATTGGTGACCAAGCCCTTCGGCGCCGGCATCGCCGCGCGGCGGCTGATCCATGCCGGCTGGGCGGAGCTCGCGGCGATCGCGGGCGGCACCACCCGCCGCGACCATGGCGCGCTCGCGAACCGGGCGCTCGACCGCCTCGGCCAGCTCGCGCCGCGGCTCGCCGCCAGTGGCGACACCGCGGTCGTCGCCGGCGATGCGCTGGCGGAGCTGCGCATCGGCTACAACCTGCTGGATCTGCGCCGCGACCGCGCTGCGCTGAGCGACAGCGCGCGGCGCCGCGTCGATGCCGTGCTCGCCGCCGTCGCCACCCATTTCCAGAGCCGCAGGGCGGGCATGGCCATCGCCGCGCCGGAGACGCTCCGCGCCGCGATCGACCGCGCCCTGGGCGCGGTCGCCGGCCAGCCCGGCACGCCCGCACGCGACGCCGCGCATGCCCTGGTCGGGCTGCGGCGCGGCCTGTTTCCCCATGCGCCAGGACCGCGGATCACTCCCGCCTTCCCAGCGCCATTGCACAGGGCGGCGCCGCTCGCCGCCGAATAGGACCACCATGAACGCTGACCTCGACATCTACGGCGTCTACGTGCCGGCCTTTCTTGGCCTCATGCTGCTCGCCCACCTGATCAACCAGGGGCTGACGGCGCTGCTGGCGCGCGCCGGGCTCTATGCCTTCGTCTGGCACCGCGCGCTGTTCAACCTCGGCCTCTACGTCATCGTGCTCGGCCTGACCTGCGCCGCCGCGCGGAGTTTCGCGTGATGCGCCGCCATCTCAAGACCGCGGCGCGGGTCGCGCTGACGCTCTCGGTGCTGGCCGGTGCGGTGCTGACCGGGCGCGACCTCTGGCGCCATTACCAGGAAGAGCCTTGGACGCGCGACGCGCGGGTGCGCGCCGATGTCGTCGGCATCGCGCCCGACGTCTCCGGCCTGGTCAGCGAGATCCTGGTCCAGGACAACGCCACCGTGCACCGCGGCGACCTGCTGTTCCGCATCGATGGCGAACGCTTCGCGATCGCGCTGCGCCAGGCGGAGGCGGCGGTGGATGGCCGCCGCGCCGCGCTGGAGCAGGCACGGCGCGACCTCCGGCGCTACGAGCAGATCCAGGACGTGGTCTCCCGCCAGCGCGCCGAGCAGGCGCGCCTCGCCGTGGAGCAGGCGGAGGCGGCGCTGGAGCAGGGCATCGCCGACCAACGGCTCGCGGCGCTGAACCTCGAACGGTCGGAGGTGCGCGCCTCGGTCAACGGCACGGTCACCAACCTCGCCCTCCGACCCGGCGACTACGTGCCGTCAGGCAAGGCGGTGCTGGCGCTGGTGGATACGGATTCACTCCGCGTCGAAGGCTATTTCGAAGAGACCAAGCTGCCGCGCATCCATCCCGGTGATCCCGTCGCGATCAGCCTGATGGGCCAGTCCGGCACCCTGACCGGCCATGTGCAGAGCATCGCCGCGGCGATCGAGGACCGCGAGCGCAGCAGCGGCACCGGCCTGCTCGCGAATATCAACCCGACCTTCACCTGGGTCCGGCTGGCGCAGCGCGTCCCCGTGCGCATCGCCCTGAACGAAATCCCGGACGGCACGCGGCTGGTCGCGGGCCTGACCGCGACGGTCGAAGTGCGGCCGCGGGTGGCGGCACCGTGAGCCGCGCGGCGCGGCAGGGCGCGCCGGCGGTGCGGCCGCCGCCGCTCTGGCTGCCGGCGCTCTTCGCCTTCAGCGGCACCTTCGCGATGCATGTCTTCGTCCCGGCGCTGACCATCGCCGCCGAGGATCTCTCGGCAAGCGCCGGCACCGTGCAGATGGCGGTCAGCCTCTATATCCTCGGCCTCGCCGGCGGGCAGCTCGTCTACGGGCCGGTGTCGGACCGCTTCGGGCGGCGGCCGCTGCTGATGGCGGGGCTCGCTCTCTACACCGTCGCCGGGATCGCCGCCGCGCTGGCGCCGAATGTGGAGGCGCTGGTCGCGGCAAGGCTGTTCCAGGCGCTCGGCGGCTGCGCGGGTCTGGTGCTCGGCCGCACCATCGTCCGCGACACCGCATCGCCGGAGGATACGGCGCGGCGGCTGGCGCTGATGAACCTGATGATGACGGTGGGACCCGCCGTCGCGCCGATCGTCGGTGCGGCGCTGGCGGCGGGTTTCGGCTGGCGGTCCATCTTCGACGCGCTGTCGCTGCTCGGCCTCGTCAACCTCCTCCTCGCCTGGCGGCTGCTGCCGGAGACGCGGCCGCCCGGTGCCGGCGCCGGCGGCGCCTTCCTGCGCCATTGCGCCGGGCTGCTGCGCTCGCGCGCCTTCATCGGCTACGCGATCGGCGGCGGCTGCGCGACCACCGCGATGTACGCCTTCGTCGCCTCGGCGCCCTTCATCTTCGTCCATACGCTCGGCCGTCCCGCGCATGAGGCGGGGATCTACCTGGCACTCCTGGTCTCCGGCGTCTGGCTGGGCAGCGCGCTGGCCAGCCGGCTGATCGGGAAGGTGGCGCTGGCCAAGCTGCTGCTGCGCGCCAACCTGGTGAGCGTGCTGGCGGCCTGCCTGCTGCTGGCTGCGGTGCTCGCCGGACAGCTCACGGTCGCGCTGACCGTCGGCGCGATGTTCGCCTATACGGTCGGTGTCGGCATCGCGGCGCCGGCATCGCTGACCCAGGCGATGGGTGTCGATCCGCGGGTCATCGGCTCGGCCTCCGGCCTCTATGGCTGCACCCAAATGGCGGTCGGCGCGCTCTGTACCGCGCTCGTCGGCGTCGGCGGCGACCCGGCGCTGATGGCCGCCGCCATCCTGGTCGGCGCCGGCATCCTCGGCCAGGCCTGCTTCCGGATGGCGCTGCGGGCGCAGAAGCGCGGATAGCGCCACCGCAGCCCGATCGCGCCGCCGGCCATCGGCTTTCGCCGCCGGATCGGATAGACGGGACCCTGGTCTCTGTCAGCAAGGCGGTCGCATGGATGTCGTGATCTTCGGTGCCACGGGCATGGTGGGCCAGGGTGTCCTACGGGAATGCCTGCTGGCCGAAGACGTGGCGCGCGTGGTGACCCTCGGCCGGACGCCTGCCGGACGGCACCACGCCAAGCTGCGGGACATCGTGCAGGGCGACCTCTTCGACCTCGGCACCATCGAAGCCGAGCTGCGCGACCTCGATGCCTGCTTCTTCTGCCTCGGCGTCTCGTCGGCCGGCATGACGGAAGCGGCGTATCGCCGCCTGACCCATGACCTCACGCTCTCCGTCGCAGAGAGGCTGGCCCGCCTCAATCCACGGATGACCTTCGTCTATGTCTCCGGCGCCGGCACGGACAGCAGCGAGCAGGGCCGGACGATGTGGGCGCGCGTCAAAGGCCAGGTCGAGAACGCGCTGACGCGGCTGCCGTTCAAGGCGGTCTTCCTGTTCCGGCCCGGCGCCATCCAGCCGCTGCACGGCATCCGCTCGAAGACGCGCGCCTACCGGTTGGGCTACGCGGTGCTGGGCCCGCTGCTGGCGCTGCTGCGCCTCGCCCTGCCCCGCTGGATCCTGCCCACCGAGAGCCTCGGCCAAGCCATGCTGAATGCGGCGCGGCATGGCGCGCCGAAACCCATCCTCGAATCCCCGGACATCCACGCACTGGCGCAGGGCGAGCGCCGCTGAGTCCGGTCAGCAATCCGAACAGGGCAGCGCGACGAACGGGCTGCTGACACCCACGCAGGCCGCGCTGGCGCAGGCAGCGGCTCAGTCGGAGCTGTCCGACGGAGGCGATGCGGCGCTGGGCGATGCGGCGCTGGCGTCCTGCCAGAGCATGCGATCGTGCAGGCCGGAATAGTGCCGCTCGGTGTACCCGAACACCTGCTCCGGACTGGTCGCGTTCTCCGCCTGGGAGTCGAACACATCGTCCCAGACGGAGTCGAAGAAACTGCCCTTGCCGGTGTCGATCTTGTCTCCGGCTGCCAGCTTGTCCTGGCCGTCGGCAGACAGCACGCGCGCACCGCCGGCGGCGAGATTCCGGTAGAGCACGGGGATCGGCGCCTCGAGCTGGCGCGAAGCATCGTTCCGCTCGTTCCATTGGCCGACCAGCACCCATTGCACGCGATGGGTCAGGACGCCGTGGCCACCTTTGTCGCCGGCGCCGAGATCGATCAAAGGCTCGCCGTTGAACAGGTGTGTCCAGAACCTGCTGGCCTTCAGGAGCGACTGGTCCTGCGGAATGACGCCGGGCTTCTTGGCGAAGCCGAAGCGCTGCTCCTCCTTCGCCAGGTAGCCCTGGAACCGCAACCGGTCCATGCCGGCGGTGGCTTGGTGAAGCCGCTCGAGACCGGCCCGCACCAATGGCTCCTCCCGCAGGAAGTCGTGAATCCTGTGATAGGACCTGCGGAAGTCCAGGCCTCGATAGCGGTCGAGCGACAGATTGCCGCCCCTGTCCCAGCGCGATCCATTCGGCATGGCGCGAACCCTCCTGCAACACCGCCGCTGCAGTCTGGATCCCTGGAATGGCAGGGGCTGTGCCGCAGGGCACAGCCTGCGGTCACGCGCGCCGGATGTTCCAGAACAGCGAGAAGCCGTTCAGCATGTCCCGCAATTCCCGGCGCCTGACGACCGGCACCAGCATCTGCCCGAGCGGGACATAGGGCACGTCCTGCAAGGCCTGTTCCTGCATGGCGACGGCGATCCGCTTCTGCTCGGCCTCGTCGCCGGCATCGAGCCAGGCGGCGCGCAGGCTCTCGAGCTGCGGCGATGTCGGCCAGCCGCGCCCGCCGGCCCGCCCATTGGCGCGCAGATAGGCGTGCACCGCGGGATTGAGCTGATCGAGCCCGGACCAATAGGTGTGGAAGACGCTCCAGCCACCCTCCTCGACCGGCTCCGTCTTCGCGAGCCGCTGCAGCAGCGACCCCCAGTCGGTCGCCTGCACATCGACGTTGAGGCCCACCTGCTTCAGCAGGTCGGCGCCGACCTCCCCCATCGCCTTCAGGATCGGGAAATCATTCGGGACCGGCAGCACGACGCGTTCCCCGGCATAGCCGGATGCGGCCACCTCCCGGCGGGCGGCCGCCATGTCGCGCGGCCCCGCCATGGTGGAGAGGCCGGCATCGGTCGCCATCGGCGTGCCGGGGCAGAAGAAGCCGACGCCGGCGGTCCAGGAATCCTGGTTGTCGCCGGCGATCGCCTGCATGAAATCCTCCTGCCGGACCGCGCGCAGGATGGCCCGCCGCAGCGCCGGGTTGTTGAAGGGCGGCTGCAACTGGTTGAAGCGCATGTTGCCGATGTAGCCGGACCGGTCCTGGAGCGAGACCTCCAGCGCGCGCTGCCGCCGCAGCAAGGGCAGCAGGTCGAAGGACGGGTTCTCCCACCAATCCATCTCGCCCGACTGCATGGCCGCCGCGGCGGTCGCGGTGTCCGGCAGCACATGCCATTCGATGCGATCGAAATGCGCGCGCTTGGGCCCCGCGGTGAAGTCCGCAATGCCGTCCTGCCGCGGCTGATACCGGTCGAAGCGGGCATAGACGGTGCGTGCGCCGGCAACCCGCTCCTCGGCCAGAAAGCGGAAGGGGCCGCTGCCGACCATCTCCGTCACCTGCCGGAAGGGATCGGTCTCCGCCAGGCGCTGCGGCATGATGGCGCAGATATTGGACCCCGCCTTGCCGAGCGCATGCGCCAGCAGGGGGAAGGGCTTCTTCAGGCGGAAGCGGATGGTGCGGTCGTCATCCGCGCGGAGTTCGTCGGTCGCCGCCAGCAGCGACTGGCCGAAGCTGTCGCGCCGGCCCCAGCGCTGGATGCTCGCCACGCAGTCGCGGGCCAGCACCGGCTGCCCGTCATGGAACAGCAGCCCTTCGCGCAGCGTCAGGATCCAGGTGTGGCCGGCATCCTCCACCCGATGGCCTTCGACCATCTGCGGCTGCGCCCGCATCTGGCTGTCCGTGCCATAGAGCGTGTCGAAGACCAGGAGGCCGTGGTTGCGGGTGACGTAGCCGGCGGTCCAGATCGGATCCAGCACGCCGAGATCGGCCTGCGGGATGAAGCGCAGCACGCGCCGGTTCTGCGCCTCGGCCAGGCGCGGCGCGGCGAGTGCGGCACCGAGCGCCGCGCCGGCGCCGAGCAAGCGGCGCCGGTCGAGAGCCATGCTCACTCCGCCGCCTGCCGCCCGGCCTTGCTGAGCAGGCCCTGCTTCTCCGCCTCGGCCAGACCGTCGTCGAGCGCGGCGGAGAGCGCATCCATCAGCTCGTCGATCTCCGCCTTGGTGATGATCAGCGGCGGGCAGACGAAGACGGCGTCGGGGCTGGCGCGGATGATGACGCCACGCTCCATCGCGCGCGCCTGGATCAGCGGGCCGATGCCGGCGGCCGCCGGCAGGACGGTGCGGCTCGCCTTGTCGGTGACGAGCTGCAGGGCGCCGATCAGCCCGACGCCGCGGGCCTCCCCCACCAGCGGATGCGCGGCGAGTGCGCGCAGCCGCGCCTGCAGATGCGGCGCCACTTCCTGCACATGCGCGATGATGTCGCGCTCCTCGTAGATGCGCAGCGTCTCCAGCGCGACCGCCGCGGCCACGGGATGGCCGGCATAGGTGAAGCCATGCGCGAAATTGCCGATCTTGCCGGCATGGGCGGTGATCTTCTCGGCGATCGCCTCGCTGATCACGGTCGCGGAGATCGGCAGATAGGCGGAGGAGAGCGCCTTGGCCACCGTCATGATGTCGGGCTCGATGCCGAAGGTGTCGCATCCGAACATCTGGCCGGTGCGGCCGAAGCCGCAGATGACCTCATCGGCGATCATCAGGATGTCGTGACGCCGCAGCACTTCCTGGATGCGGGGGAAGTAGTCCTTCGGCGGCACGATGACGCCGCCGGCGCCATTGACCGGCTCGGCGATGAAGGCACCGATGGTCTCCGGCCCCTCGCGCTCGATCAGCGCCTCGAGATTGCCGACCAGGCGGTCGACGAACTGCGCCTCGGTCTCGCCGGGCTCGCCGAACAGATAGTGGCTCGGGCAGTCGGTGCGCAGGACGCCGCCGATCGGCAGGTCCCATTCGATATGGTTGGCGACCTGGCCGGTCATGCTGCCGGCGAAGACGGTGATGCCGTGATAGCCGCGCACGCGACCGATGATGCGCTTCTTCAGCGGCTTGCCGATGGCGTTATGGTAGAACCAGACGATCTTCGCTGCCTGGTCGTTCGCCTCCGACCCGGAATTCGCGAACAGCACCTTGCCGAGACCCTTCGGCACGATCTTCAGCAGTGCCTCCGCGAGCTCGATGCTCGGCTCGGTCGAGCGGCCGCCGAAGATGTGATAGGTCGGCAGCGCCTCCATCTGGCGCGTGGCCGCCTCGACCAGGCGCTTCTCGCTGAAGCCGAGCGAGGTGCTCCAGAGCCCCGCCATCCCCTCGAGGTAGCGCTTGCCGCTGTCGTCATAGACATAGACACCATCGCCGCGCGCCATGATGGTCGGCCCGGTCTCCTTGTGCTTCTCCAGGTTCGTGTAGGGGTGGATCAGCGAGGCGATGTCGCGGGCCGCCAGGGAATTCGGGTTCGAAGCCATGGATCGTTCTCCGGTCAATGCGTGCGGGTGGACAGGAAGCCGGTGAGGAAACTGCCGAGGTTGCGGCGCAGCGCATCCACGGCATAGCCGCCTTCCTGGATGATGGTGGTGGGCAGCCGCACCGCGCCGATGCGGGCGCCGATCGCGGCGAAGCCCGGCGTCGTGATGCGCATGAGCCGCGAGGAATCATCCTCGAAGGCATCGAGGCCGAGGGAGACCACGAGCGCATCCGGGTCGAAGCGGCGAAGCGCCTGCAGCGCATGGTCGAGCGCCTCGAGATAGGCGGCATCACCGGTGCCGATCGGCAGCGGCAGGTTCAGGGTGGCGCCGGCGCCATCACCCTCCCCCACCTCCCCGGCATAGCCGATCTGCCAGGGATAGGCATGGTTGGGGTCGGCATGCAGGTTGACCACGAAGACGTCGCCGCGCTGCCAGAAGATCCCCTGCGTGCCGTTGCCGTGGTGGACATCGACGTCCAGCACGGCGACGCGCGCGAAGCGGCCGCGCAGGTGCTGCGCGGCGAGCGCCGTATTGTTCAGGTAGCAATAGCCGCCGGCGAGATCGGCATAGGCATGGTGGCCGGGCGGGCGGCAGAGCGCATAGCTTTCGGCGGCCCCTTCCCGGACCGCCTCCGCCGCTTCCAGCGCGCAGTTCGCGGAGGCCAGGATGGACCGCCAGCTCTCCCGCCCGATCGGCACGGAATTGCCGGAGAGGTAGAAGCCGAGCTGGCCTTCGAAGCTCGTCGGGCAGGTTTTCATCTGTCGCATCGCATAGGTCTGCGCGAGCGCCATCGGGCCCTTGGGATCGGGGAGCGCCTGCCAGCGCTGATAGGCGGTGGCGAGGAAATCGACATAGCCGGGCGCATGCACGCCGAGCAGCGTGGCGCGGCCGAAATCCCGGGGTGCCACCACCTGGTGCCCGCCATCCCGCAGCGCCGCCAGCAGCTCAGTCGCGCGCTCCGGGGATTCGCGGGCCGGGATCAGCACGCCGCGAGCGATGTACTGCTCCGGGTCATGCAGCCGGTTGTCATCGGAATAGACTGACAGCATCAGGCAAGGCCCTTCCGGCACCGATGAGGCGTCTTCCGTCTCTCCCGGCCCTGAGCGGAGGACGGCGGCCAGATCGGATCATGGCTGGTCCCCATCGTTAACCGGGCCACATCTTCGGGAGACAGGGCCAGTTGCCTGGTTTCCAGCCTTCCAGAGCGCTCTCCAGCTCATTCTGCCGCAGTTTGCAGCGGCTGCGGTGTTTCCTGCTGGCGCATTGCGCATGTCGGTGAAAGCTCGGGGGCGAATGGACCGGCCGCCGCCAGCCTGGCCAGGCCATCCTCGATCCGCTCGGTGGCGAGGGAGGAGAAGCCGAGGCGGAAGCTGTTCCGCCCCTGTCCCGGCTCCGCGAAGAAGGCCTCGCCCGGCTCCATCAGCACGCCGTGATGCCGGGCGGCTTCGGCGAGGCGGCGGGCATCCAGCGTGTCGGGGCCGGTCACCCAGACACTGCTGGCGCCGGCCCCGCGCTGCCAGCGGCAGCCGGCCAGATGCTGCGGCAACAGCCGGTCCATGAGCTGCGCCCGCTGCGCCAGGGCGGCGTCCACCCGGCGCAGATGGCTGCGGTAGTGCCCGAGCGCGATGAAGCTCGCCATGGCGCGCTGGTTGTTGCTGGGCGGGTGGCGCATGCTCAGGCGGCGCAAGGCGCGCAGCTCGCTGATCACCGGCCGCGGCGCCACGACGAAGCCGAGCCTGAGCCCGGGCGACAGCGTCTTCGAGAAGCTGCCGACATGGATGACGCGCCGCTCCGGATCCGTGGCGCGCAGCGGCGGCATCGGCGCGCCCTCGGCGAAGAGGTCGGCGTCGTAGTCGTCCTCGACCAGGATGATGCCGCGCGCCCGCGCCAGGTGCATCACTTCGCGCCGGCGCTCCGGCGACATCACCACCGATGTCGGGCTGTGATGCCCGGGCGTCAGCAGCACGAGGTCGCAGGCGGCGAAGGCAGCATCCGGCACCGCGCCTTCGGCATCGACGGCGATGTGGCGCAGATGCCGCGTCTGCAGTTGCGCCATTCGCCGGCTGTCGGGGTAGCCGGGATCCTCGACGCCGACGACGGTCCCGGGGCCGGCGAAGAGGCGCAGCAGGAAATAGAGCGCCTGCTGCGCGCCGAGGGTGACCATCACCTCCTCCGGCGCCGCCCAGATCGCCCGCCGCGGCAGGACGTTCTGGCAGAGCTGCTCGATCAGGAGCCGGTCATCCGCATCGATCATGTCGACCGACCAGCTCTGGATCGCGCCCTTGCTGGAGGCCACCTTCACCGCGTCCCGCCATTCGGCGGCCGGGAACAGCGCCGGATCCAGCTCGCCGAACAGGAAGGGGTAGCGGTAGCGCTGCCAGTCATGCGGCTTGTAGAGGTTGACGGCCCGGCCCGGCCGGATCGCGAAACGCTGCTCCCAGCCTTCATCGCCGCCATCGGCCGCGGGGATCGGCGCCGGCAGGCTTGCCGCCGGCGGCGCCACGAAGATGCCGCTGCGCTCCCTGGCGACCAGGTAGCCCTGGTCGACGAGCTGCTGATAGACCTCGACGATCGTGATCCGTGCGACATCGAGAAGCGCCGCCAATTGCCGGCCGGAGGGCAGCTTGGTGCCGGGCTGCAGCACCCCGGCATCCAGCGCCTGCACCAGGGCGTGGCGGATCTGCGCCTTCAACTGCCCCTGGGCGCGGTCGAAGCGGGAGAAGAGCGGGGCCCAGGCCGGCCCGGGATCCCTGATCATCGCATGGACTCTCGGCACTGCGGTGGAAGTGCAGCAGGTTCGCGGAGCACCGTCGAGTAAGTTTTCGAGCAAGTTCCATGCCTGTCGCGGCGCGACGCAGGCCCAGGTGCTGCCACCTGGCGATTATCGATTGACGGCGGCGGCGATCATCGTCGCAATGCGCGCATGAGCACGCGCTTCCCGGCCATCACCATGCGACGTCGCCGCTGCACGATGGTGTGGCATGGCGCGCTGCCGGCGAGAGGACGAAGCTTCGTGGGGGACTAGCTCCCTCCATCCTTCTCGAGCCTTGGCAACCCTGCCCACCGCGCGGTCGGCGGGGTTTTTCGTGTTCGCGCCGTCGCCCGTGCCTTCCAGGAGATCGGACGATGCGCGAAGACCTGACACTGCTGCCTGCGACCGCGGAGGATGCCGACGCCATCCTCGCCCTGATACGGGACGCCTATGCCAAATGGGTGCCGGTCATCGGGCGCGAGCCCCTGCCGATGCGGGCCGACTATGCGGCCGCCGTGAAGGCGCATCGCATCGACCTGCTGCGCCTGGATGGCCGGCTGGTCGCCCTCATCGAGATGATCCCGAAGCCCGACCATCTCCTGATCGAGAATGTGGCGGTCTCTCCGGACTGTCAGGGCAAGGGCCTCGGCCGCCGGCTGCTGGCGCATGCGGAGCGGGTCGCCGCATCGCTCGGGCACAGCGAAATCAGGCTCTACACCAACAAGAGCTTCGCGGAGAACCTGCGTTTCTACCAGGCGCTGGGCTACGGGATCGACCGGGAGGAGGCGTTCATGGGCGGGGTCACCGTGTACATGAGCAAGCTCGTCGACGCATGAGTCCCGGGATCAGGGCGACCACTCCCAGCGGCTGCGCAGGCCGGGGTAGTGGAGCTTCGCGTAGCCGAATGACTGCTCGGGGCTCGTCGCATTCCACTCCTCGGAGTCGAACAGCTCGTCCCACACGGAGTCGAAGATCGGCCCGGATTTCCCCGGGCCCCGCAGCGCGCGCGCGTTGGGGTCGGCGAGGTTCCTGTACAGCATCGGTGTCGGGGTGCGGAGGGAGGCGGTGCGTTCGTTCCATTGGCCGAGCAGCACCCATTGCACGCGATGGGTCAGGACGCCGTGGCCCCCCGCATCGCTCGCGCTGTGGTCCACCAGCGGCTCGCCGCGCATGAGATAGCCCCAGAAGGCGTTCGGGCTGAGCAGCGGGCCTGCAGGAATGACCCCGAGGGTCCTGGAGAAGCCGAAGCGTTGCTCCTCCGCCGCCAGGTAGGCCTGAAACCGCTTCCCATCCATGCCGTTGGTGGCGGTCTGCAGCGCCTCGAGCGCCTTCCGGATGTTCTGCTCCTCCCGCAGGAAACCATGGATCCTGGAATAGCAGTCGCGGTAGGCCAGGCCGGGATAGCGCGCGGCCTGGAAATCCGCGCCCCTGTCCCATTTCTCTCCGTTCGCCATGGCACCCTCTCCTGCGCCGCCCGGACATCGAGCGCGCGAGAGCCTGATCTTCTGCGGGCCGCGACGCTGTGCCCCAGGGCACAACCCGCGCAGGCCCCGTCATGCCCTCTCGCCGGCCGGGCGATCCCATCGCTCGCAGAAGGCCTCGATATCCTCGGACTGGAACTCCGGCAGGCGTTCCATGATCCGCGCGAAGGGCCAGTCCCACCAGGCGATGCGCTCGAGCCGTGCGGCGATGCGGGCCGCAAAGCGTTCGCGGATCAGGCGCGCCGGCACGCCGCCGACGATCGCGTAGGCAGGGACATCCTTC
The DNA here is from genome assembly GCF_018129085.1 of Plastoroseomonas hellenica. Taxonomy (GTDB): domain Bacteria; phylum Pseudomonadota; class Alphaproteobacteria; order Acetobacterales; family Acetobacteraceae; genus Plastoroseomonas; species Plastoroseomonas hellenica. Next base: position 101,934 of record NZ_JAAGBB010000005.1, on the reverse strand, counting down.
GTCACCACCGCGCTGGCGGCCAGCACCGCGCCATTGCCGACCCGGACACCGGGCAGCACGGTCACGCCATGACCGATCCAGACATCGTGGCCGATATGCACCCGGTCCGCGCGCCTGTCGCGGAAGAAGGCGTGATCCCGCTCGGCCGTCGCATCGTAGTATTCCGGGCAATAGGTGAAGCGGTGCAGCGACGGGCGCGCGATCGGGTGGTTGGGCGCGCCGATCCGCACCTGCGCCGCGATCGCGCAGAACCTGCCGATCGTCGCATCCGCGACGATGCAGTCCTGCCCCAGGTAGCTGTAGTCGCCGATCTCCGTGTATTCGACCCTGGATCCCGCGAGGATCTCGCAACACTGGCCGATCCCGACGTCCCGAAGGGACACCGTCGCATCGACGAAGGTCTCGCGGAGCTTCGGCGTCTTGCGGCCATCCTCCATACGCTTTCCACTTCATGTCATCGGCGCGGGCTGGGCATCACCCGTCCGACGGACGCCGCATCCCGTCATGAACAGGCGTGGCCGACCCTATCCGAGCGCTCCGCACGCATGAAGCCGGATGAATGGAGCGGAACATCCCTGACGCCGCCAGGAGACTGGCGCGCCCGAGGCGGACAAGACCCGGCAGGCCGGCCCGCCGCCTTTCTCAGACAGGCTCCTAGGCCGCGATCCGGCCGGCCGACGCAAAACACCAATCCGGCGTCGCCAGCAGGCCGAGCAGCCGCGCCGCCGCGATCCAGCCCGGCTCCAGCCGCGCTGCGGACCACAGCAGGTTCACCGTGCCGGCGCAGCGGCCATCCAGGAACACCGGGACATTGACGACGCTGGCCAGGCCGAGATCCGCGATCACCGCGTGATCGTCGAAATGTGCGCGGATCGCCTCTTCCCCCTCGCCCAGGAAGACGCGGCCCTCGATCAGCACCTGCCGGCCCCAATCGGTGTCGCGCTTGGGCTTGGCGCCGCCCACCGGATAGATGTCCGGGCGCGAGCTGAAGACGCGCCGCACCGTCATCGCATCGCGATCGAAGGCCATGGCAGTGCAGAGGCCATGGCCGGTCAGCGCGCGCGTCGCTGCCTCCGCGGCGCGGAGCCGGGGATAGGCGACCACCTTGTCCCGTGCCGCGGCATCGACGGCATCGAGCAGCGCCGGCGGGATGCTGGCGGCATCAAGCATCGGACATGTCGATGCCGAGCTCGCGGATCACGCCCCCCCATTTTGCCGCATCGGCGCGCAGCGTGGCGGCGAAGGCATCGGCCGTCCCGTCCGCCACCTCGATGCCGATCGCGGCCATGCGGTCGCGGATCTCGGGCAGCGCCAGGGCACGGTTGATCGCCGCGTTCAGCCGCGCGACCAGCGCCGGCGGCATGCCCTTCGGGCCGAGCGCGCCATACCAGACCGCCATCTCATAGCCCGGCACGGCCTCGGCGACCGTCGGCACGTTGGGCAACAGGCGTGAGCGCCGGCCCTCGGTGACGCCGAGCAGCCGCAGCCGGCCGGCATTCACATGCTCCAGCGTCTGGGTGCCGGCGGAGAAGAAGAGCTGCGTTTGCCCCGCGACAGTGTCGAGCACCGCCGGCGCGCCGCCGCGATAGGGCACGTGCACGATGTCGATCCCGGTCATGCGCGCGAACATCGCGGCGCAGAGGTGGTTGGTCGACCCGATGCCGGCGGAGGCATAGGCGATGCGGCCGGGATTGGCTTTCGCGTAGGCGATGAATTCCGGGACCGTGGTCGCCGGCACCGAGGGATGCACGACCATGGTGTTCAGCACATAGGCCAGCAGCGCGATCGGCGAGAAATCCGCAACGCCATCGAAGGGCATGTTGCGGAACAGGGCACCGTTCATCGCATGCGTGCTCATCGATCCGAACAGCAGCGTATGACCGTCGGCCGCCGCGCGGGCGACCGCGGAGGAGCCGATGTTGCCCGAGGCGCCGGAGCGGTTCTCGACCACGAAGGGCTGGCCGAACGCAGAGCGCAGCGGGTCGGCCAGCATGCGCGCCAGGATGTCGGTGGAGCCGCCCGGCGCCCAGGGCACGATGATGGTCACCGGCCGAGTCGGGTACTGGTCCTGCGCGAAAGCCGCCGGCGCCGCGGCGGCGCCGAGCAGGCCGGCCAGCGCCGCGCGGCGGGACAGGGTGCGGTTGGGGATCATGGTACTCGCCTCGTCTGCGGCGATGCTGTCGCCGCCCTGGGGTTCCGGCCGCGTGCCGGCGTCGCTGGCTTTGTTGCTGGGGGCGTTTCCTGTCCCGACCCGGCTCCGGCGCTCTCGATGGCGCGGTTGATGGTCCGGAGGTGTATCCACATCGCCTGGCGCGCGGCATCCGTATCGCGGCGGGCGATGGCGTCGGCGACCGCGGCATGCTGCTGGGCGGCGTCGCGGCGCAGCGCCGCGGTCGCGACCACCTCGCGCAGCCTTCCCCACTCGGTGCGGGCGCGGCAAGCCTCGATGACGGCGAAGGCCTCGCGCAGCAGGGCATTGCCGCTGGCCTGCGCGACGGCGCGGTGGAAGCCCGCGTCCCAATGACCCCAGCTCACCTCGTCATGGGTCTCGGCGCCGCGCGCGGCGCAGCGGGCGATGGCCGCGATCTCCTCCGCGGTCGCCTTCAGCGCCGCGAGCGCCGCCAGCGCCGGCTCCAGCGCCAGCCGCGCTTCCATGATCGCAAGCGGGTGGGATGCGGCGACGGCACGCGACGCGGCGGCGGACGGCGCCCCGGGCCGGGTGCCGAGCCAGGTGCCCTGGCCGACGCCGCGCCAGACGCGCCCCTGCAGCTCCAGCCGGGCCAGCGCCTCCCGCAGGGCGCGGCGGCTGACGCCGAGGGCGGGTGCGAGGCTGCGTTCGGGCGGCAGGCGATCGCCATCCCCGAGCCCCTGCGCGCGCAGGTGCCCCTCCAGCCTGTCCAGCACGGACACTCCAGCATCCATGGGACCCAGATAGCATTGGTTCACAGATCACGGAAAGAATGATCGGAAGACACGGCGTTGATGCTAAGATTATGCGAACCATTTGGAACCAATATGTGATTGGTTCCAGCCCTGCCGAGTGGAGCCCCCCGATGTTCACCACCCGTCCGGAGATCCGCGGCACCTTCGGCGCCGTCGCCACCACCCATTGGCTGGCGAGTGCCGCCGGCATGTCGGTGCTGGAGCGCGGCGGCAACGCCTTCGATGCCGCCGTCACCGCCGGCTTCGTGCTGCAGATCGTGGAGCCGCATCTGAACGGCCCGGGCGGCGAGGTGCCGATCATCCTGAAGCGCCGCGACGCGGCCGAGCCACAAGTGATCTGCGGCCAGGGTCCCTACCCCATGGCCGCGACGCCGGAGCGCTTCGCCGCCCTCGGGCTCCGCCAGGTGCCGGGCACGGGGCTGCTGCCCTCCGTGGTGCCGGGCGCCTTCGACGCCTGGATGCTGCTGCTGCGCGACCACGGCACCTGGACGCCGCGCGCGGTGCTGGAACAGGCGATCACCTATGCCGCGGACGGCTTCCCGGTGCTGCCCCGCGTCTCCGCCTCCATCTTCGCCGCGAGCGACTTCTTCCCGGCGGAATGGCCGAGCTCGGCCGAGGTCTGGCTGCCCGGCGGCAATGTCCCGCGCCCGAACAGCCGGCTGCGCACGCCGGCGATCGCCGCGACCTATCGCCGCATCCTCGCGGAAGCGGCGGCCGCGGGTGGCGACCGCGTGGCGCAGATCGAAGCGGCGCGCGATGCTTTCTACCGCGGCTTCGTGGCCGAAGCGGTCGATCGCTTCTATCGCAGCACGGAGCTGATGGATTCCACCGGCCGCCGCCATGGCGGGCTGCTGACGGCGGATGATTTCGCGCGCTACGCCGCGCGGGTGGAGCCGACCGTCTCCCGCGTGCATCACGGCGTGCGCGTGCACAAGACCGGCCCCTGGGGCCAGGGCCCGGCGCTGCTGCAGACGCTGGCGCTGCTCGATGGCTTCGACCTCGCTGCCATGGATCCGGCCGGCGAGGAATTCGTGCACCTGCTGGTCGAGTGCATGAAGCTCTCCTATGCCGACCGGGAGGTGTTCTACGGCGACCCCGACGCGGCGGAAGTGCCGCTCGGCGTGCTGCTGTCGGACGATTATGCGGATCAGCGCCGCCGTCTGATCGGCGCCACGGCCTCGGAGGCGCTGGTGCCGGGCGACCTGCCGGGCGCCGCCGAGCGCATGCGGCGCGTGCTGGCGATGGCCGACGCCGAGACGCCGGTCGGGCTCGGCCATGGCGAGCCGACCTTCGCGCCGCTGCCGGTCGAATGGGGCGACACCGTCCACCTCGATGTCGTGGACCGCTGGGGCAACATGATCTCGGCGACGCCCTCCGGCGGCTGGCTGCAATCCTCGCCGGCGGTGCCGGAGCTCGGCTTCTCGATCTCGACGCGCGGGCAAATGGGATGGCTGGAGTCCGGGCACCCAAGCTCGGTCCGCCCGGGCACGCGGCCGCGCACCACGCTGACGCCGACGTTGATCACCCGCGACGGCGAAGGCTGGCTCGCGATGGGCACGCCGGGCGGCGACCAGCAGGACCAGTGGACGCTCGCGGTGCTGCTGCGCCACCTGCATCACGGCATGGGCCTGCAGGCGGCGATCGACGCGCCGCTTTTCACCAGCAAGCACTTCCCGCAATCCTTCTATCCCCGCAGCTTCGAACCCGGCCGGTTGCTGGTGGAGGAGCGCTTCGGCGAGGCGCCGATCGAAGGGCTGCGCCGGCGCGGGCATCGCGTGACGGTGGAAGGGCCGTGGTCGCTCGGCCGCGTCTGCGCCGCCGGCATCCGCGACGGCTTCGTCGTCGCGGCGGCGACGCCCCGGCTGATGCAGGCCTACGCCATCGGGCGGTAGAACGCGCGTGGAGTTCCGACGCCGTAGCGGTGCCTGGATTCGCGCCGCTGGGCTGCGTCAGAATGCGCGCGGCAAGGACTTCCTGCGCGCAGCTTCCGCGATTGCGGAGCGCGTCACGGCTCCGATGCGGAGGCCGCGGCGCGGGAAGAGCCGCAGCCACCAGGCAATGGCAGGCGCGGCAGCCAGCAGAATCAGCAGCAGCAGGGGAAAGCGGAGACCGGTGCGCGCGATGACCCCCGCCACGGGCACCGCGAGACCGTCGATCCACAATGGGCCGGGGATATGGAGCGCCTGGAGGTTCCGCAACAAGCCGAAGTCGATCTCCGCCGCAGCCAAATCCGTGCGCGCAAGCAGCCAACGGAGCGCCTCCTCCGCCGACGCGTCGAGGCTGCCGCCCACCTGCTGTCGCACACGCTCACGCGCCAGAACCGCGCGCACGCCGCCTCCCGCTGGCAGTTGATGGAAGCGGAGGCTGCCCGGCCCATCGGCCAAAAGGATCCGCTGGGCGTCGGGCACGCTCTGCAGGTAGCGCAGGATTTCCTCGCGCGAAGCAACCCCGAGTAGCGCCTCGAACCGTTGCGGCCCGGCGGCATCGAGGAGTTCGAGCAGCGCCGGCGTCTCGGCGCGGCCCAGCACGCGGGTCAGCACAGCTTGCGACAGGCTGCCGTCAAGCACCTGCACGACGAGCCGGCTCGTCTCCGCCGGCCGGGTTGCCGCGGCTGCTTCCAGCGGCCCCGCGATTGCGGCGAGGCGGACCAGCGCATCGGCATGGACCAGTTCGACTGGCGCCGCCGGCGCCAAGCGCCGCGCAAGCACGAGTGCAGCGGTCTGCGCGCCGTCCATTGCGCCGAGGCGGTCGAGAGCGCGACGCAGGAGCAAGAGCTCGTCCTGCGGGCTACCAGCCGCCAGGATGTGCGCAAAGGCGCGCGGAGCGTCAGTGCGATTTGCGACGTCGGCGGCATCTTCGGGATGTGCGCGGAACAGGTCGAGGAAGCGCCGGCCGTGTCGTTGCACGAGCTGGCGCGCCGAATCAGTCGGCAGGATGCGAAGTGCGAGCTCGACCTTCACGTCATAGTCGACATCGACGAAGTCCGCACCGAACACCGCAGGCACGGCAAAGAGGGTCTGCCGCAGGGCGGCGTCGCCACTGCGGGCGGCGAAGTCGGCGAAGCCGGGTGAGCGCATCTGTTCAAAGACACCAGCGTAGCGGCGCGCGACCAGCATGGCGGCCGCGTCGCGATCACGACGGAGCTGCGCCTCGACACCGGCGATCGCGGCGTCGGCGATCACCCGCAGTGTTGCCGGATCGCGGAGCGGGGCGACAACCTGGTGGATGAACCAGCTCTCCAATTCGTCCTGCAGGGCGGTACGTGTCGCCCGCCCGCCTTCCAGGACGAAGGCACCGATTGAGAGGGCGGCAATCCCTGCATCGAGCGCGATCCCGACGCCTGTCGCCTTGCCGGGCGACAGAGCAAAGATCGCAGCAGCGCGGCCGAGCGCCGGGCCAGCCAGACCGCCGCCGAGCCGTTGCAGCATCTGGCCACCAATCCGTCCCACCATCACGCGGCGCAGAGCCAGGGCGGCGCCGCCGGCGAAGAGCGGTACCGCAGACACCTCCCCGCCCATTCCGGGATCCGCCGCAGGCAGTCCGGCAACCTCGCTGCGCGGGGCTCGCGCCAGTCGCTCTGCCAGATCCGCCAGCACCAGGGCGCCGGCCCGCGGACCGAGCGGGTCGGCAAACTCCTCCCGCAGGATCTGGTTCAGCCTGGCGAGATTCTGCTCGTAGAGCGCGCCGATCTCCTGTCCGATCCGCCCCTGCAGGGAGCGCGCCAGCGTCTCCGCTGCCGCGGCGAGGCCCGCACGAGCCAGGGCCTCACGGAACTTCAGGTCCCGCTGCTCGGCGGAGAATGCATCGAGGAAGCCGACGCTGGCATCGATCTCGCGCTTTGCGGCGTCGACCGCGCTTCGCATGGGCAGCAACGCCGCGTCGATCTGAGCCGCGAAGCGCAATTCCAGCGCTTCGCGCTCGGCGCCGCTAAGCGTCCGGATGGCGGTGTCGATCCGCATCAGGGCACGGCTGCGCCGCGCATCGGCCTCCGCCATGGCGGCGAGCGTCAGCGGCGCCACCGTCTCGGCCGTTACCCGGGCAGACGGCGCCAGCGCCGCGAAGAACATCCCGGCGGCGAGCACCACGGCCAGCGGCCGCGCGGCGCGAGGGCGCCGATCGAGCACGCTGACTGCCGAAGTACTGGCTTTCTGCATCGTCAGCCCCTTACTGGCGGTGCCGCCAGCCAGTGAAGGCGGGCGGCTACAGGTATTCTAGCGCGCGTCATAGGCGTTGATGAACAAGGATCAACTCGAAGGCACTGGCGACCGGGCCAGGCCGGCGAGGACGGAAGCGCCTTCCAATCGCCCGCGCTCGCTACGGCTCAGCGAGCGCCCTCCGCGGTCTCCGCCGGCTCTGACGCCGGCGTGCGGTCGAGGCGTGCAGGGGCCGGTGTGCCAAACGCTCAACTACCGAATTCGTGTCGAAACCAAACCCGCATGAAATCCATTTTCCCTGCATCCAAAACAGGAGGACTTGCCATGAGCATGAGCAGCGGAATGTCGGACCGCAGCGGCGATGTCGCGCGGGACGAGACCACCAACCTGATCTCCTCGGACAAGGTCGAAGGCACCTCGGTCTACGATACCCAGGGCAACGACCTCGGCTCCATCCACAGCGTGATGATCGGCAAGACCGACGGCAAGGTCGCCTATGCGGTGCTGTCCTTCGGCGGCTTCCTCGGCATCGGTACCAACTACTACCCGGTGCCCTGGAGCGCGCTGAAATACGATACCAACCAGGGCGGCTACGTCACGGGCATGACCAAGGAGCAGTTCCAGGGCGCGCCGAGCTACGATCCGTCGGCCGACTGGTACAATCGCAGCACCGGCTGGTCGGCTGACGTCGACAACTACTACGGTCGACATGGCGTGATCGGCCACTGAGCAAGGCTATTCGCCGGCTGCCCGTCCAACGACAGGGCAGCCGGCGTTCCATTGTTCAGCTTCTCGCCAGGTGCCGCATGGCGCCGACCTCTCCAGCAACTGGCGACACTGCCTCCACCGTTCGGGCGCGTCAGGCTTTGACGGCGTCGTTCTGAACGACTCCCGCTCGCTCGTCGTCTCTTGACCAGGTCTCCGCCTAGGGCGGCGCGCCAGGGAATTCGACGATGCTGAGATCGAGCGGCAGCGCATCCCGCAGGCGCAGCGGCGGGTTGCGCGGCGTCAGGGTCATCGGCGACCCCGTCGCCTCGGCACGGTCGAAATCGGCGGTCCCCGCCTCATTCACCGCGGTGACGAAGAAGGCGTCGAACACATAGGGGATGCCGTCGGTGGCCAGGCTCGCCGGGCTGTCGGTCACCTGCAGGTGCAAATGCGGCGCCTGGCTGTTGCCGGAATTGCCGACCTCGCCGATCTGGTCGCCACGCTGGACGCGATCGCCGGTCCGGACCCGCAGGCTGTTCAATCGCAGATGGGCATAGAGCACGAAGGTGCCACCGCCGATGTCGAGCGTCACATAGTTGCCGTCCGCCTGCTCGATCGGCAGCCCCGCCGGCAGCGCGCCCGGCACCTGCTCCGGCAGCCCGTCCCGTGCTTCCACCACCACGCCATCGGCCACCGCCAGGACCGGATCACCGAAAATGTGGTAGCTGCGGACATCTCGGAGGTCGCCGACCACCAGGCGGTTCTGGTCGTCGATCCGCTCCCAGTCGATGGCGAAGCGCTGCGCCAGGTGCTGCCGGCCGCCGAGCGGCAGCAGCGCCCGCACATGGCGGACGGAATCGCAGCAACCATCGCCCGCCACATAGCCGGCGCCGCGCAGCGGCGGGCCGAGCACCGGGGGCGGCGTCGCGACGACGCCCGTCGTGGCGATCCGCATGCCCAGGATATTGCCGAGGCCTTCGAAGCTGGCATCGACCTGGTGCAGCAGGCCGGCCGGAACCGGCTGCCCTTCCGCCAGGGCGACATGCAGGAAAGCGACGCCGAACTGATGCGGGCCGAGCGTGGCGGAGGTGGCGTCCCGCCCGCCGCCCGGCGACAGGCGGGCGGCGATCGCATCCGGTCCCATCTCCAGCACCGCGGCGCCGCTGGCGCGGTCGAGCACCGCGATCCGGGTCAGGGTGACCGAGCGGTTCGTGACATTGGCGAAGCGGAGCTCATAGACCAGGTGCTGGCGCAGATCGGAGCCGCGCACGGCCCGTGGCACCGCCATCACCTCGCCAAGGAGCGGCGTGACCGGCGGATCGGCGGCTTGCGCAGAAGCAGCGGCGAGCAGCCACGCGAACGCCAGGAGATGGCGGGCGAGAGACATCGGACGCTCCCCAAGAATGCGCGGTGGCGGGTGGAGACCCGCCGGCCTGGCAGCGCGCCCGACGCTAGCGATCAGTGGCAATGCCGTCGAGCGACAGTTCGTGGCGCCAGCGCCACGAACCGTGCCCGGCGTTCAACGCGCCGGCGCGCGAAGCCGGCGTACCGGGCGCGGCAATCCCATCGTCTCGCGCAGCGTGCCGCCCGCATACTCCGTGCGGAACAGCCCGCGCCGCTGCAGCTCCGGCACCACCAGCGTGACGAAGTCCCGGAGGCAGCGCGGCATCATCGGCAGCCCGACATTGAAGCCATCGCAGGCGTCGCTCCGGTACCAATCCTCCATCTGGTCGGCGACCTGCAGCGCATCGCCCTTGAACACCACATGCCCCATCGAGGGCACGATGCGCTGATAGGTCTGGCGGATGGTGAGGTTCTCGCGCGTCGCCATCTCCGCGATCGCGTGGCGGTAGCTCTGCATGGCGAGGATCTCGCCGGAGAGATCGGGCAGCGGGCCGTCGATCGGATACGGGCTCAGATCCATCTCGACGAATTTCGAGAGATAGGCGACGCCGAGCTCCGGCCGGATCAGCGACTGCAGCTCGCCATAGAGTTCGTCGGCCTCGGCCTCGCTCCGCCCGACATAGACGGTGCAGCCCGGCAGGATGCGGAGCGATGCCGGGTCGCGGCCGAATTTCGCCATCCGTCCCTTCATATCGGCGTAGAAGGCCTGGCCTTCCTCCCTGGTCAGGCTGACCGAGAAGACGCCTTCGGCGAACTCCGCGGCGAGTTCCCGCCCCGGCTCGGATTGCCCGGCCATGAAAAGCAGCGGATGGCCCTGCGGCGGCCGCGCGACATTCAGCGGCCCCTGGACCGAAAAGAACCGCCCCTCATGGTCCAGGCGCTGTACCTTGGTCGGATCGAGATACTGGCCCGTCGCCTTGTCCTCGATGAAGGCATCCTCGGCCCAACTGTCCCAGAGGCCGAGGCAGACCTCGACGAATTCCCGAGCCCGCGCATAGCGCTCATGGCGCGCGACATGCTCGGCGCGGCCGAAATTCACGGCATCTCCGGCGTAAGATCCGGTGACGACGTTCCAGCAGGCGCGCCCCTTGCTGAGATGATCGAGCGAGGCGAAGCGGCGGGCCAGCAGATAGGGCTCGTCATAGGTGGTGGTGGCGGTCGCGAACAAGCCAATGTGCCGGGTGTGCTGGGACAGTGCGGCGAGCAGGGTCAGCGGCTCGAACACCGCGGGCCGGTCGGTCGGGCTGTTCGCGGCGAAGAGCGTCGGCTTGTCCATCTGCCTGACAGCATTGCCGTCGGCGAGGAAGAGCAGGTCGAGCTTGCCGGATTCCGCGAGTTTCGCGATCTCGACCGCATGGTCGAAATTCATGGTGTTCGGCCACCAGGCCTCCGGATGGCGCCAGCCGCCGAGATGGTTGCCGAGCCCGATCAGGCTCGCCATGAGGTTCATCTTCGGCCGCTGCCGGCCGTCGTCATCCGTCACGGTGCTGTCCTTGGCTCGAGCGGCAACAAGGCTAGGAATCGTGCGACGGCGCCGTCAAGCAGCCATCGACCACAGCGTCCGGATCTCTCCCGTATCCGGGGCGCGCGGCGCGTCGAGGGCCTCGGGCGCGATGCCGAGTCCCGTCACGCCATCGACGGAGAGGCAGCCGGCACGCGGCGCCCGCATGCCCGGCGGCAGCAGGTCATGGAGATGGTCGTGGAACATGTGGAACTCGACCCTGCCAGCATTCGGATGCGCGCCGCCGAGATGCAGGCTCGCCGCCTGCAGGACCGCGGTCGCGTGGCATTGCGGGGTCGCGGTCACGCCATGCGCCGCGGCTTCGGCGATCAACGCCAGCGCGCGGCTCGGCCCGCCGCAGAGCCCGACGCAGAATTGCAGCATGCCGACCGCCTTCTCGCGCAGCAGGCACTGGAAGACCTCGGGGCGGAACTCGGCCTCCGAGGCGATGACCGGCACGGATCCCTGGCGCTGCAGCATCGCCATGCCCTCGATATCGTCGAAGGGCAACGGCGCCTGCAAGCCGGCGACGCCGAGATCGGCGAGGCGGCGCGACCAGAGCAGCGCGCCGTCGCGATCGAGCTGATTGACCGCATCGACGAACAGCTCCGTCCGCGGCCCGATGGCCTGCCGCACGATGCGGACCCGTGCGTGATCCTCCGCGAAGGACAAGGCGCCGATCTTCATCTTCACGCCGGTGAAGCCCTGCGCGACATAGCCGGCCATCTCGGTAGCCAGCGCCTCGGGCCCCTTGCCGTCGACGTAGAGGCCGCCGCTCGCATAGACCGGCACCACGCGCCGCGTCCCGCCGAGCGCCGCATGCAGCGACCGGCCCTCGCGCTTCGCCCGCATGTCCCAGAGCGCCATATCGATCGCGCTGGCGACCGCGGCGCCGGCCCAGCCGGCCGCGGCGGGCAGGCCGCCGCTCAGCCCCATCGGATCAAGCGGGTCAGCGCCAAGAAGCAGCGGCGCCACCAGGCGAAGCCGTTCGAAGAACGCCGCGATGTCCTGCTGCCGCGACCATCCCTCCCCGATGCCGGTGATCCCATCGGAGGCGGTCAGCCGCAGGATGGGCGCGCGACGTTCCCGCCACCGGGAGACAGGATTCCAGGCCGCGCCCGACAGGGTCCGGGAGAACTCGCAGGCCGCGATCGCGATGATGCGCATGCGCCGTACCCTTCCATGCCCAGGCCGCGCCGGCCATGGAGCACATCCGGGCCGGGATCAGGCAATGGCCTGTTCGCCGGTGAGCATCGCGACCAGCGCCGCGAGGCTGGACACCGTGAGATCCGGACGAGCCTGCGCCGCGCCTTCGCCCGACAGCCCAAGGGCGCGGCTGGGGCGATTGATCCAGGCGCATGTGAGGCCGAGGCGATTGGCGGGCGTGATGTCCGCCCGCAGGCTCTGGCCGACATGGAGGATCCGCCCGCGCGGGATGCCCAGCGCCTCGAGATCCGCGATTGCCGTGTGGAAATGCGGCCAGTCCGGCTTGTAGGCGCCGACCCTCTCAGCGGTGACCAGGATGTCGAACCGGATATCGAGATGGCGGCAGGCGCTTTGGAGCGAAGCGTCGTCGATATTGCTGAGCGCGCCGATCTTCGCGTGCCGCTGCAGCGTCGCCAGCCCGACATGACTGTCGGCGTAGGCCGGCCAGGCATGCGGGGAAGCGGCGAAGGCGTCCCGCGTCGCCGCGTCGGCGGGGATGCCGAATTCCGCCGCGATGTGGTCGAAGCAGCGGCGCAGGATGTCCGGATAGAGATACGCCGGACGCTCCGCCTGGAACACCGCCCGGGCGCGGTCGAACGCCATCAGCAGTTCCGCATCCGATGGGGCGGACCTGTCGTGGCCATCGGCCCAGCGGCGCAGGAAGGCGACGATGGCGGGCTCCCAGTCGATGAGCGTTCCGAAGACGTCGAAGGTCACGGCGTCGAAATCGGAGAGGCGGAAGGGCATCGGGGGCTCCGTTCAGGCTCCTTGAAGATTAGCGATAATCGTTTATCGTTAAGATCGCAAGACGCCCCCATGATGGAGATCTTCCGCGTGCCGCACCCTTCCAGCGCAAGGCTTCCGGATGCCGCGGAGGCGCCGCGCCCGGCATCCGCCGTGGTGGCGGACGCACTCCGCCGGCAGATCCTGCGCGGCGCCTTGCCGGAGGGTGAGCGGCTGCGGCAGGACGCTGTCGCCATCCGCTTCGGCGTCAGCCAGATGATCGCCCGCGAGGCGTTCAGGCAGCTCGTGGCCGAAGGGGTCCTGACGGCGGAGGCCCGGCGCGGCGTCAGCGTCGCGCACATGAACCCCGAGGAGGCCTGGGAGACAACCCAGCTCCGGAGCCTGATCGAGGCGCAGGCCCTGGAATGGGCGATCCCCCTGATGACGAAGGCGGACCTCGCCATGGCCGAGCGGAGCCTGGGCGAACTCGACACGGCACGATCGACGGACCGGATCATCGCCCTGAACGCCCGCTTCCACGAGGCGCTCTATGCCCCGGCCCGCCGGGAGAGGACACTCGCGATGATCGCCACGCTGCGGATCAATTTCGAGCGCTACCTGCGCTTCACCTGGGACGAGACGGAGCATCTGGAGCAATCGCAGCAGGAACACCGCGCAATCCTGGACGCGTGCCGGCTTCGGGACGCGGCGCAGGCCTGCGCCTTGCTGAAGCAGCATGTCCGCGCGACGGGCGACCTGCTGGTGCAGCGGCTCCGGGCCCGGCGGGCCGGGTAGAGCGTGATGACTTGCGACCGATCGAAGCCACTTGCCGCCGCCGACGCGGCGTGGCTTGGTCGTGAAAAGAGACACAAAAGGAGAAGATCCGTGCCCGATCCGACCTTGTGGGGGTTGTTCGTCGTGGCGTCGCTGGTGCTGCTGCTGACGCCGGGCCCGGCGGTGCTCTACATCGTCGCGCGCTCGGTGGAACGGGGACGGGCGGCGGGGCTGGTCTCGGTGCTCGGCATCCATCTCGGCACCATCGTCCACATCGTCGCGGCAGCGGTCGGGCTTTCGGCCCTGCTCGTCTCCTCGGCCCTCGCCTTCGCGATCGTGAAGTATCTCGGCGCTGCCTATCTCATCTGGATCGGCATCCGCACCATCATGGCACGGGACCCTGATCCCGATGCGCCGGTGGTGCGCGCCGACTCGCTGCGCCGCGTCTTCCGCGACGGCTTCCTGGTCAACCTCTTCAACCCGAAGACGGCGATCTTCTTCCTCGCCTTCTTGCCGCAATTTGTCGATCCCGCGCGCGGCGCGCTGCACTGGCAGATCCTGATCCTCGGCCTCACCTTCATGGGCCTCGGCATCATGAGCGATGCGATGTTCGCGCTGGTGGCCGGGGCCGCCGGCGACTTCCTCCGCCGCAGCCGACGCTTCCTGCGCTTCCAGCGCTGGTTCGCTGGCACATCCTTCATCGGCCTCGGGGTCACCGCGGCGATGGCGACGCGCAGGTAACAGAGCTTACTGAGGCAGCTCGCGGGCGAAGCGGATCAGCGCCGCCGCGGTCGCCTCCGGCTGCTCGGGCAACAGGGCATGGCCGGCGCGCGCGACCTCCGCCAACGTGACGCGCGGCCCGAGCTCCTGCTGGAGCCGTGCCAGCGTCGGCAGCGGCGCGATGGTATCCTCCACGGCCGCGACATAGAGCACCGGCACGCGGTCAGCGACGCGCTGCCAGCTCCGGTCCGGGGTCGCGGCCGTCGCGGCGCGCTGCATCCGCGCGACCGCCGGATGCCAGCCCGTGAGCCAGACCCGGGCGTCGTTGCCGGGCGCGAAATAGCCGCGCTGCAGGTGGCGCAGGCGCTCCGCCTCCGGCAGCGCCGGATCGAAGCTGCCGTTGATCGAGGCGCGGATGCCGGGATCGATCTCGGTGCCGATGGACGCCGCCAGCAGCACGACGCCGCGCACCAGCTCCGGCCGGATCGCCGACAGCGCCCGCGCGACCCAGTTGCCGAAGGCATGGCCCGCGACGATGACGGGCGCCACACGGCCGCCGGCATCGGCCTCGATCGCCAGCGCGGCATCCGCCGCGAGGTCATAGAGGGTGAGGCCCTCCACCGGTCCCGCCGAGCCGCCGATGCCGCGCGGCTCCGGCCGGATGACGCGGAAGCCGGCCGCCGCGATCAGCGCCGCGAGCTGATCGAAATCCTCGGCACCTCGGGCGAGCGAGGGCAGCAGGACCACCGCCGGGCCGCTGCCCTGCGCCAGGACCTCGATCCGCACCGGCCCGCGCTCCACGACCCCGCGCTCGACGCCCTCGGCTAGGCTGGGCGACGCCGCGGCGGCGAGTGCCACGCAGGCACCGAGGACGGCATCGCGGATCGGCTTCGGAGCGCGGCGCTTGGTCATTGGACATTCCCCCGGACGCGCCGGTTGGCCGGCGCGCTTGCCCCACGACGAGTGCGCGCCGGCATCTCTGCTGTCAATAGCCCAGTTGATTGCCCTATGATTGCGTGGTCAGGCCGCCGGTAAAAGGCGCATGAGCTGGCCTTTCGTCTTATTTGCCCCTAGCTTCGACAGAGGTCGCGTGGCGCCGTCCGCGCCGCCGGAAGGGATTGATGGATGGATGCCACCACGAGGGCCGCGGCTGCCGGCGCGCCGGCGCTGGATCTGAACCGCAGCGCCGTGCCGCGCTACATCCAGCTCGCGACGCTGTTCCGCAACAGGATCGAGCAGGGCGCCTGGCGGACCGGCCAGCAGATCCCGACGGTCGACGATCTCTCCGCCGAATGCGGCGTGGCGCGTGCCACCATCCGCCAGGCGCTCGATCAGATCGAGAAGGAAGGGCTGATCGAGCGCTTCCGCGCCAAGGGCACCTTCGTCCGCGAGGCCACCAAGGAACGGCTCTGGTGCGAGGTCGAGACCGACTGGTCCGGCCTGCTGCGCTCCCGCGAAGGGGCCGAGATCGAGATCCTGTCCGACGCGCCGCTGCCCGAAGGCGCGCCCGTGCCGGAGGGCATCGGCCGGCCGGCACCGCGCTATCGCCACCTGCGCCGCCGCCACTGGCGCGGCGGGCAGCCCTTCCTGCTGGCGGATGTCTATCTGGATGAGCGGCTGCGGCCCAAGGTCACCGATGCCGACCTGCGCAGCAAGACCGCGCTGAAGCTGGTGGCCAGCATCCCCGGCATCCGGATCGGCGATGCCCGGCAGACGCTGACCATCGGCGCCGCGGATGTGGAAGCGGCGGCCGCGCTGAACCTGCCGCTGAACGCGCCCGTCGCCTATGTGCACCGGGCCGCCGTCGATGCGCGCGGCGTCAGGATCCTGGTCGCGGATGGCATCTATCGCGGCGACGTCGTGCGGCTGGATGTGAAGCTTAAATAAGCCCTCAGGCGCCGGGCGCGGCCTCCGGCCGCTTGGCTTGCGCGCTGTCAGGGCGCACCGGCGGCGACTGTCGGTCGCGCGCGGGGCCGCATTCGCGGCCCCGGGGTATCGCTTCGCTCACCCCGCAGGGATGGGTGGCGGCCTGCGGCCGCGTGGCTTTGATCCTCCGAAGCCTTGGCGACGGAGGATGGTGGCCGCTTGGTCCCGAACCAGTCAGGCGACCGGTCCGCACGCGAAAGCCTCTGGACAGCCGCAAGGGGGCGATCCTAAAAGGTCATAATCCTAGCTGATATGGCTAATGTTTGCCGGCCGTCACCGTGGAGGAAGCCGTCCTGTCAGAACAAAATCCCCTGCCCGCCGCACGCATGAAGCTGCACTGGTCGCCGCGCTCGCCCTTCGTGCGCAAGGTGATGGTGGCAGCGCATGAGCTCGGCCTCGCCGACCGCATCGACTGCCTGCGCACCGTGGTCCGCATGACGCAGCCGAACCTCGACCTGCTGCCCGACAACCCCCTCAGCAAGATCCCGACCTTGGTGCTGGCCGATGGGTCGGTGCTGATCGATTCTGTCGTGATCTGCGAATATCTCGACAGCCTCGCCGGCGGCGGCATCCTGTTCCCGCCATCCGGGCCGGAGCGCTGGCAGGCGCTCGCCCGGCACGCCCTCGGCAATGGGCTGCTCGACATCCTCATCCTCTGGCGCAACGAGCGTGACAAGCCGGAGCAGAGGCAGTCGCCGGAGCTGCACGACAGCTTCGCGGTCAAGACCCGCACCACGCTCGACCGGCTCGAAGCCGATGCCGCGGATCTCGACGCGACGCGCTACGGCATCGGCCACATCGCCATCGGTTGCTGCCTCTCCTACCTCGACTTCCGCTTTGCGGATCTCGGCTGGCGCGATGGCCACCCCCTCCTCGCCGGCTGGCACGAGAGCTTCCGCGCGCGTCCTTCGGCGCGGGCGACGGAGGCCGTCGATGCCTGAGGCGGCTGCCCGCACCGGCCCACTATCCCATGTCCGGGTGCTCGATCTCAGCCGGATCATGGCCGCGCCCTGGGCGACGCAGATCCTGGCCGATCTCGGCGCCGACGTGATCAAGGTGGAGCGGCCGGGTGCGGGCGACGACACCCGCGGCTGGGGGCCGCCCTTCCTGGCCGACGCCGACGGCAACCCGACGCGCGACGCCGGCTATTTCCTTGCGGTCAATCGCGGCAAGCGCTCGCTCACCGTGGATCTCGCGAAGCCGGAAGGCCAGGCGATCATCCGGCGCCTGGCGATGCAGGCCGATGTGGCGATCGAGAACTTCAAGCCGGGCGCCCTGGCGCGCTACGGGCTGGATGCGGCGTCGCTGCGCGCGGCGAATCCCCGCCTGATCCATTGCGCGGTCACCGGCTTCGGCCAGGACGGGCCGCGCCGCGACCAGGCCGCCTATGACTTCGCGATCCAGGCCATGGGCGGGCTGATGAGCGTCACCGGCGAACGCCAGGACGCGCCAGGCGGCGGCCCGCAGAAGGTCGGCGTGCCGATCGTCGACCTGATGACCGGCATGTACGCCGCGGTCGCCATCCTGGCCGCGCTGGCGCGCCGGGCGGAGACCGGCCAGGGCGAGACCATCGACCTCGCGATGTTCGATGTGCAGGCCGCCTTCCTGGCGAACCAGGCGATGAACTGGCTGGTCGGCGGCCGCACGCCGCAGCAGGGCGGCAACCGCCATCCCAATATCCAGCCGCAGGACGTGTTCCCCTGCGCGGATGGGCAGATCGTGCTCGCGGTCGGCAATGACGGCCAGTTCGCCAAGCTTTGCGCGGCGATCGGCCGGCCGGAATGGGCGACCGATGAACGCTTCGCCCGCAACGCCGCGCGCGTGCAGAACGGCGCGGCGCTGTCGGCGCTGCTGGCCGAGCGCTTCCAAGACTTCGCCAAAACCGACCTCACCGCGGCGCTGGAGGTGGCGGGCGTGCCCTGCGCACCCATCAACACCATCGCGCAGGTCTTCGAGGATCCGCAGATGATCCATCGCCAAATGCTGCGGCGCCTGCCGCACCCGGCCGCCGGCAGCGTGCCGCAGGTGGTCAGCCCGATGAACTTCGCCGAGGCGCCGCTCGCCTTCGAACGCGCACCCCCGCTGCTCGGCCAGCACACCGACGAGATCCTGCGCGAGATCGGCTTCGGCGAGGCCGAGATCGCCGCGCTCTCCGCGGCCCAGGTGATCTGAGAGAGGTTCGACATGCCCCGCATTCCCCTGCCGACGCCGGATGAGATGACGCCCGCGCAGCGCACCGTGCACGACGCGGTCGTCGCCGGCCCGCGCGGCACCATCGTCGGCCCGCTCCGCGCCATCATCCACAATCCGGCGCTGGCCGCGCGCTGGTCGGCGCTGGGCGAGATCCTGCGCTACGGCACCTCCCTGCCCCGGCGGCTCAATGAGCTCGCGATCATCGTGACCGGGCGGCGCTGGACCAGCCAGGTCGAATGGTGGGTGCATGCGCGCGCCGCCGCCGAAGCCGGCCTGCCGGAGGCCGCGATCGCCGCGATCCGGGTGGGCGAGCCGCCCGAATTCGACAGCGCCGAGGATGCGCTGGTCTATGAGTTCGCGCGCCAGCTCCAGCAATCCGGCCAAGTGCCACTCGCCACCTACCGCGCCGCGGAGGCGCGCTGGGGTGTCACGGGCGTCGTCGAGCTCACCGCCCTCATCGGCTACTACACGATGGTCTCGATGGCGCTCAACGCGCATGAGATCCCGCTGCCCGAAGGCGTCACGCCGCCGTTGTCCGAATTGCCGGCCGCCGCCGGCGGCCTGACGCCGCTGCCGCCGGCAAGGTCGCGCAGCCCCGTCGGCACCGGCGCAGCCTGAAGAAGAGCAGGAGGGAGGGAGCCATGCCAACCAGACGCCAGGCAACCGCGGCGCTGCTGGCCTGCTGCGCCGGCATCCGCGGCGCCCATGCGCAGGATTTCCCGACCCAGCCGGTGCGGCTGATCGTGCCTTTCGCCGCCGGCGGGCCGGCCGACGCCATCGCCCGCCTGATCGGGCGGGTGATGGGCCAGCGCCTCGGCCAGCCGGTCGTGGTCGAGAGCCGCTCCGGCGCCGGCGGCGTGGTGGGCGTGGAGGCCGCCGCGCGCAGCCGGCCGGATGGGCACAGCATCGTGCTCGCCTCCACCGGCGCGCTCGTCATCCTGCCGCATCTGATGCCGCGCATGCCCTATGACCCGCTGCGCGACCTGCTCCCCATCGGGCAGGTGCTGGCGGTGCCGCAGGTGATGGTGGTGGGTAAGGCGCTGCCCGTCGCGACGCTGCAGGACTTCCTGGCCGAGGCCCGGCGCCGGCCGCGGCAGATCACCTATGGCTCGGCCGGCAATGGCAGCACGCTGCAGATGGCGGCCGAGCTCTTGCGGCTGCGGGCGGGGATCGAGCTGACGCATGTGCCCTATCGCGGCGCGGCGCCCGCCGTGACCGACCTGCTCGCCGGCCAGATCGACATGATGATGGGCGATATCCCGGTGCTGCTGCCGCATATCCGCAGCAACAGCGTCACCGCGCTCGGCGTCACTGCGCCGGGGCGCTCGGCGGCGCTGCCGGAGGTGCCGACCGTGGCGGAGGCCGGCGTCCCCGGCGTCGAATCCGACACCTGGTACGGGCTGCTCGCACCGGCCGGCACGCCGCCCGACCGCATCGCGGTCCTGCATCGCGCCCTGCTCGCGGCGCTCGAGGATGGCGACACGCGTCGTGCGCTGCTCGACCAGGGCGGCAACCTCGTCGGCGGCACGCCGGAGGCCTTCGCCGGCCTCCTCCGCGCGGAGGCTGCCAAATGGGGCGAGGTCGTCCGCGCCGCGGGCATCCGGCTGGAATAGCGTCATGGATCGCCGCCTCCTATTCGCCGGCTTGGCCGGCCTCGCCATCGGCCCGCGCGGCGCCATCGCCCAAGGGACCGCGTCCTGGGCACCAACGCGGCCGCTCCGCCTGATCGTGCCCTTCGCCGCGGGCGGGTCGGCCGACCAGACGGCGCGCATGCTGGCCGAACCCATGGCGGCCGCCCTCGGCCAGCCCGTGGTGGTCGAGAACCGGCCCGGTGGCGGCGCCACGCTCGGCGCGCAGCTCGTCGCGCGCGCCGCGCCGGACGGGCTGACCTTGCTCTACGGCACGCCGGGGCCGCAGATCATCAACCCGCATCTGATGCGGAGCCTGCCCTACGACCCCGAGCGCGACTTCGCGCCGGTCGTCGGCGTCAAGCGGGCGCCGAACCTGCTCTGCCTGCATCCCTCCGTGCCCGCGCGCTCGGTGCCGGCGCTGATCGCGCTGGCCAAGGCGGAGCCCGGCCGCCTCGCATTCTCGAGCGCCGGCATCGGCTCCTCCAGCCATCTCGCCGGCGAGATGCTGAAGCACATGGCGGGGATCGAGATGCTGCACGTGCCGTTCCGCGGCACCGGCCCTGGGATCACCGAGCTGCTGGCCGGCAATGTGCAGATCGCCATCGACACGCTGTCGGTCCTGCTGCCGCATGCGCGGAGTGGCGGCGTGCGCGCGCTCGCGGTCAGCACGCCGCAGCGCTCGGCCCTGGTGCCGGAGCTGCCGGCGATCGCCGAGACCCTGCCCGGCTTCGACGCGGCGCCCTTCAACTATCTGGCGGCACCGGCGGCCACGCCGCCCGCCGCCATCGCACGGCTGAATGCCGTGGTGAACACGATCCTGGCCGAACCGGAATTCCGCCGTCGGATGACGGAGCTTGGCGAGGAGCCGGCGGGCGGCACCCCGGAGGCGCTGGCCGCGACCATCCGCGCGGAATCGGAGCGCTGGAAGGCAGTGATAACAGCGGCGGGCATCAGGGCAGAATGAGGAAGAACGCATCATGGACGGGTTGACGGATCTGGAAGGCTTCGCGGTCGAGATCGCCGAGCACGTGGCTGTCGTGACGATGCGCCGGCCGCCGGTGAACGCGCAGAACCGGCGCTTCCGCGAGGAGATCATCCGCATCTTCGACACGCTGCACGACCTGCCCGATGTGCGCGCCATCATCCTGACCGGCGAAGGCCGTGCCTTCTCCGCCGGAGCCGACCTGAAGGAAAGGCCGGGGCTGGCGAATGAACCCGGCGCCTATCCACGGCACAACCGCCTGGTCCGTGCCAGCTTCGACTGCGTCATGGAATGCGGCACGCCAGTCATCGCCGCGATCAACGGCCCGGCGATCGGTGCCGGCTGCGTGCTGGCACTCTGCTGCGACATCCTGGTGGCAAGCGAGAGCGCCTTCCTGTCGATGACCGAGGTCGATGTCGGGCTCGCCGGCGGCGTGCGCCATGTGATCAGGCATTTCGGCCAGTCCGATGCGCGGCTGATGATCCACACCGCGCGCCGCATCACCGGGCCCGAGCTCCTGCGCATGAACGTGGTCTCGGCCTGCGTCCCGGATGCGGCGCTAATGGACACCGCCCGCGGCATCGCGCGGGAGATCGCGGCCAAGGTGCCGCTGGCGACGCGCGCGGCCAAGCGGTCCTTCACGCTGACGGAGGAGCTGCCGCTGCATGACGGCTACCGCTACGAGCAGTCGCAGACCGTCGCGCTGTCGACGACCGAGGATACGAAGGAAGCCCAGCGCGCCTTCGCGGAGAAGCGCAAGCCGGTGTTCAAGGGACGCTGACGCCATGCCCATCACCTATGCGATGATGAAGGAGGCGACGGCCAAGCTCTACGAATGGTCGCTGCGCAAGGTGCCGGACGACACGCTGGATGCGCTGCGCCGCGCGCGCGAGACCGAAACCCATGAGGGCGCGAAGCGCACCCTCCATATCCTGCTGCAGAGCGCCATCGCGGCGGAGACGCGGGACCGGTTGGTCTGCTCCGATTCCGGCGTGCCCACCTATGTCATCGCCATCGGCACGGGGGTCAGGCTGGAGGGCGACATCAAGCGCGCGGTCGCCGACGGCTTCGAGGAACTGGTTGCCACCACCAACCCACCGCTGCTGAAGCACGTGACCAACCCGCTCACCAACGAGCGCGGCTATCGCGGCAAGGACATGCCGCTGATCACCTGGGACGTGATCGATGGCGCCGAGCATGTCGAGATCACCTGCCAGCCCAAGGCGCTGGGTTCCGGCCGCTGGGCGGCGCTCGAGATCTTCACCTTCCCGACGCTGGAGCAGATCGAGCGCTACGTCATGGAGTGTGTGCTGAAGGCGGGGTCGCAGCATTGCCCGCCGGTGATGATCGGCGTCGGCATCGGCGGCAGCTTCGATCATTGCGCCAAGCTCGCCGCCCGCGCGACGCTGCGTCCCTACGGCACCGTCAACCCGGAGCCGATCCTGGCGGCGATGGAGGAACGGCTGCTGAAGGCGGTGAATGCGACCGGCTTCGGGCCGATGGGCACCGGTGGCGACACCACGGCCCTCGGCGTTCATGTCGAGTATTCCGCCGGCCATGGCTTCACCCCGGTGGCCGTGGCCTTCAACTGCTGGATCAACCGCCGCACCCGCGCCCGCCTCTATGAGGATGGGCGCATCGAGCGCATCGAATAGGAGGAGCCGCATGAGCGACGGGTTCCCGACACTGCGCCTGCCGCTCGATCCCGCTGACGTGCGGGCGCTGCGTGCAGGCGACATGGTGCTGCTGGAAGGCGAGATCGTCATCACCGCCGGGCTGCCGACGCATCACCGCCTGGTCGAATGCATGGACGGGAAGCGCGCGCTGCCCCGCGATCTCGCCGGCGGCAGCCTGTTCCACCTCGGCAGCTACAGCCGCGAGACGCCGGATGGCGGCTTCGAGGTGCTGTACATGAACCCCACCACCAGCACGCGCTTCAATCCGTTGATGCCGCGGCTGATCCGCCATTTCGGCCTGCGCGCGGTCGGCGGCAAGGGCGGGCTCGATCGCGCCTCGGCCGAGGCGATGCGGGAGGTCGGCTGCGTCTATCTTTCCTTCGTCGGCGGCGGCTGCCCGCTGCTGTCGGACGCGATCCGGGAGGTGGTGGCGGTGCACTGGAACGACCTGGTGTCGCATTACCGCCTGGTGACGCTCCGCGTCGAAGCGCTGGGGCCGGTCACCGTCGGCATCGATGCT
This sequence comes from Plastoroseomonas hellenica, assembly GCF_018129085.1. Lineage (GTDB taxonomy): Bacteria > Pseudomonadota > Alphaproteobacteria > Acetobacterales > Acetobacteraceae > Plastoroseomonas > Plastoroseomonas hellenica. The sequence goes on along the minus strand of NZ_JAAGBB010000005.1, from coordinate 78,873 downwards.
CATGGCAACAGCCTCTATGACAGCCTGAGCCAGGAAGCCGAGGCCAGGCTGCCCGACATCATGGAACAGCTCGCTGCGGCGCGCGACGCTGCGCCGCGCTGAACCTCAGGAAAGCACGCATGCCCAAGGAAGCGATCCTCCTCGCCGTCCCCGTCCCGCAGGACCTGCACGACGCATTGGCCGCGGAGTACACCCTGGTCGCGCAGGACGCCGCCGATGGCCCCCATCCCGGCTTTCGCATCGCGGTCACCATGGCCAAGGACGGCGCCGACGCGGCGCTGATGGACAGGCTGCCCGAGCTGCGGCTCATCGCCTCGATGGGGGCCGGGCTCGACCGCATCGACCTCACCACCGCCCGGCACCGCGGCATCGCGGTCGCGCATACCCCCGACGAGCTGACCGATGATGTCGCGGATTTCGCCATCGCCCTGATGTTCGCCGCGGCGCGCCGCGTCGCCGCCGCCGACCGCTTCGTGCGCGCCGGGCGTTGGGCGGCAGGGGAGCGCATGGCGCCCGCGATCGGTCTGCGCGGCAAGACGGTGGGCATCGTCGGGCTCGGCCGCATCGGCCAGCAGATCGCCCGCCAGGCGAGCGGCCTCGGCATGGCGGTCGCCTGGACCGGGCCTCGGCCGAAACCGGAACTGCCCTGGCGCCACGTCCCTGATATCCTGGAGCTTGCCGCGCTGTCCGACGTGCTGATCCTCGCGAGCCCGGGTGGGCCAGCGACGCGGCACCTGGTCGACGCCGCAGTGCTCAATGCCCTCGGCCCGCGCGGCATCCTGGTGAATGTCGCGCGCGGCTCCGTGGTCGATGAGGCGGCGCTCTTCGCGGCGCTGGAAGAGCGGCGCATCGCCGGCGCCGGGCTCGACGTCTTCGAGGGTGAGCCTCGCATCGATCCCCGCTTCCTGGCGCGTGACGACGTGGTGCTGGCGCCGCATTACGCTTCGATCACCGCGGAGACGCGCACCGCGATCATCGCCCGCATGATCAGCGACATCGCGGCCTTCCGCGCCGGGGATGCCTTCTACGACGCGGCGGCCGCGCTGGGGTAGCATCTACCGTTCACCCCGCGCGCACCCGGTGTTCCCGGAAGGCGCTGACCAGGGTGCGAAGCGCGGCGCGGGAATGCGGATCGGTGACCCGCGTGTGCAGCAGGATCTCGGCCGCCGGCAGCGGCGGCAGCTTCAGCCGCGCGCTCACCTCGATCGCGCCGAAGGGCACGACGCGATGCGCCAGCGGCGCGACCGCGAGGCCAGCCGAAACCGCGGCGACGACGGCCGCCGTGCCGCCGCCGAGAAAGGCCTCAGTCCAGGCGATGCCGGCGGCATCCAGCGCGCGCGTCGCCATGATCCGCTCGCTGCAAGTCGCGGCGCAGGCGGCGAAGCGCAGCGGCTCGTCCGGGCGCCAGGTGAAATCCGGCATGGCGAACCAGCCATAGCGCGCCACCCCCAGCACCTCGCCATCGCGCCGGTCGTCCTCGCGCCGGACGATCACCGCATCGAGGTCGCCGCGGTCATAGGCGTCCAGGAGATGGCGGGAGGAATCGATCCGCGCCTCGATCACCAGCGACGGATCATGCGCGTGCAGCCGCGCCAGCAGGGCCGGCAGCTCGGTCCCCGCCGCATAGTCGAGGAAGCCGATCGCGAGCCGCCGTGGCTCCACCGCGAGCCCGGCGACAGCGCGGTCATGCGCCGCGATGAAGTCCCGTGCAGGGCAGAGGAAGGCGGCGCCGCGCGCCGAGAGGCGGACGCGCCGCGGCGTCCGTTCGATCAGCTTCTCGCCCAGCCGGTCCTCCAGCCGCTTCAGCTTCACGCTGATCGCGGCCTGGGTGGTGCCGAGCGCTTCCGCCGCGCGGGTGAAGCTCTGCTGCTCGGCGATGGTGACGAAGACCTGCACGGCATCCACGTCCAGGCTGGCCATGGGAGCATGCCCTTCTGTTATCTCTGAAATAGAAATGCATATCATATCTATATTCTCAAGCCCCAGCTATGCAGCCCCCAACCCAACCTGAAGCCGGGCCGGCGGGTATCGCCACCGGTTGGAGGCGACCCCATGACTGAGACACGTCGGAACACGCTCTCGCTGATCGCCATCTGCCTGGCCGCACTGATGTTCGGCCTCGAGATCTCGAGCGTGCCGGTGATCCTGCCGACCTTCGAGCAGGTCCTGCACGCCAGTTTCCAGGACCTGCAATGGGTCATGAACGCCTACACCATCGCCTGCACGACGGTGCTGATGGCGACCGGCACGCTCGCGGACCGCTTCGGCCGCAAGCGCATCTTCGTCGCCTCCCTCATCGCCTTCGGCCTCGCCTCCCTCGCCTGCGGGCTGGCGCCGACCACATCAGCGCTGATCGTCGCGCGCTTCCTGCAGGGCATGGCCGGCGGCGCGATCTTCATCTGCTCGATCGCCCTGCTCTCGCATGAGTTTCCGGAAGGGAAGGCGCGCGGCCGCGCCTTCGCGATCTGGGGCGTCGTCGCCGGCATCGGCCTCGGCTTCGGCCCGATCATCGGCGGCATGATCGTCGCCCTCGCCGATTGGCCCTGGGTCTTCCTGATCCATGTCCCGATCGCCGCACTGACCGTGGGGTTGAGCTTGGCGGCTGTCGGGGAATCGCGCGACCCGCAGGCGCAGTCGCTCGACCTCGCGGGCATCGCCACCCTGACGGTCGCGGTCTTCGGCCTGACCTACGCGATCACGCAGAGTGCCGATCCCGGCTTCACCGGCCCGGTCGCCGCCGGCGTCGTCGGCGTGACCTTGCTGAGCTTCATCGCCTTCATCCTGATCGAGCGCTTTGCCGCGCATCCGATGTTCGACTTCTCGGTGTTCAAGATCCGCAACTTCTCCGGCGCGATCATCGGCTGCATTGGCATGAACTTCAGCTATTGGCCGTTCATGATCTACCTGCCGATCTATGTCTCGGTGGGCCTCGGCTATGACAGCACCGCGACCGGGCTGGCGCTGCTCGCCTATACCATCCCCTTCCTGGCGATGCCGCCGATCGCGCAGCACCTGCTGCAGCGCCATGGCGCCCGCGTCGTCATCCCGGGCGGGCTGTTCATGATCGGCCTCGGCTTCATCTTGATGCAGCTTGGCAGCGGCATGGCGGGAGCGAGTTGGCTGACCGTGCTGCCCGGCGCATTGATCGCCGGCATCGGCCTCGGCCTCACCACCACGCCGGCGACCAACATGACCACCGGATCGGTGCCGGCGAACCGCGCCGGCATGGCTTCCGGCCTCGATGTCAGTGCCCGTCTGATCACGCTCGCGATCAACATCGCCGTCATGGGCGTCATCCTGGTGGAAGGCGTGCTGACCTCGCTCCGGGCGGCGCTGCCGGGGAGCGACGCATCGCTGCTGCGCGGACTGGCGGAAAGGATCGCCGCCGGCAATCTGACCGCCGCCGTCGAAGGCGCGCAGCCCGCGCTTACAGGGTCCGTCGTGCACGCGGCGCTGGTGAACGGCTTCGGCTGGGTGATGCTCTATGGCGGGATCGGCGTCTGGATCCTGGCCGCGCTCAGCTTCGTGGTCTTCGCGCCGGCAAGGCAGGCCCGCTGCGCCGAATCCCCGGCGCGGCCATGAACGGCGCGGGAGGCCGGCCAACCAGCCGGCCCCTTCGCATCATGCCCCGAGGCCGAGCACTTCGATCGCGTGCTTCGCCAGCAGCCGCTTCTGGATTTTCGAGCTCGCGGTCATGCCGATCGCCTCGAACCCATCCACCACCTGCACGTAGCGCGGCACCTTGAAGCCGGCCATGTGCTCGCGGCTCCAGGCGATCAGCGCCTCGGGCTCGCAGGCGTGGCCCTCGTTCAGGATGACGAAGGCGCAGGGCACCTCCATCAGCCGCGGATCGGGCACGCCGACCACCACGGCCTGCCGGATGGCGGGATGGCGGTGCAGGATGTCCTCGACCTCCGCGGGGGAGACATTCTCGCCGCCAACCCGGACCAGATCCTTGGCACGCCCGGCGAATGCGAGCCGCCCTTCCGCATCGAGACGGCCGAGATCGCCGGTCGCGAGCCAGCCTTCGGCATCCAGCGCCTCGGCGGTCTCGGCGGGCTTGTCGAAATAGCCCTGCATCACGTTCCAGCCGCGCACCAGGATCTCCCCGGTGGCGCCGGCGGGCAGGTCCCGCCCGGTCTCCAGGTCGCGGATGCGGAGCTCCACGCCGGGCTCCGGCCGCATATGGCCGCTGACCCTGACCTCCTCCGGCTCCCACCAGCAGGATTGCGCGACATTGGGGGAGGCTTCGGACAGGCCGTAGCCCACCACGCATTCCCCAGCGCCCATCTCGTCGATGATGCGCCGGACAATGCTGGGCGACGCCGCCGCCCAGGCGCCACGCAGCACGAGGCGGCGCCGCGGCCGGTCCGGATGGTTCAGCAGCATCAGCGCCATGGTGTCGTTGCCGGAGAAATGCGTGCAGCGCTCCGCCTCCAGCAGCCGCAGCGTCTCCGCCGGCTCGAACCGCTCCATGGTCACCAAGGTCGTCACATGCTGCAGGCAGGACAGCACCGAGAGGGTGGAGCCCGCGACATGGAAGAAGGGCCGGGCGCTGTGGAAGCGGTCGGCGATGCGCAGGCCCATTCGGCCGCCCGAGAAGAAGGCGTTCGCGCACATGGAGCGATGCGTCAGCATCACGCCCTTGGGAAAGGAGGTGGTGCCGGAGGTGTACTGCATCAGCAGCGTGTCGCCAGGTGCGCAGCGCTCGGGCGCCGCGACGCCGGCACCGCCCTGCAGGAAGACATCCCAGGAGCGCGCGCCGGCCGGCACGTCGTCCCCGATCACCACCACGTCGATCAGGTCGGGCAGCGCCGCATGCGGCAGCCCAAGATCGAGCCCTGGGCAGATGCCGCGCAGCATCGCCACGAAGTCGACCCGCAGGAACCGGTCCGCCATGAAGAGGCGCCGGACCCGCGACTGGCGGAGCGCGTAACCCATCTCCTCGCCGCGGAAGCGGGTGTTGACCGGCACGGTGACGGCGCCGATGGAGCCCAGCGCCAGAAAGATCGCGACCCAGCGCGGCCCGTTGCCGAGACAGAGCCCGACATGCTCGCCATGCCGCACCCCGGCGGCGATCAGCGCGGCGCGGATCGCCGCCACCTCCCGCTCCAGCGCCGCGAAGGTGATGCGGCCGGCGGGTGCGACCACTGCCTCCACCTCCGGCGCGACCGCCGCCGCGCGCCGCAGGGCATCGGCGGTGGTCAGCGGGCAGAGCCCATCCAACGCGAAGTCGCTCATGCGTCCCGCGTCCCGAAGCCCGCCATGGTCTTGCGCCACTCGCCCTCCGCCAAGCTCTCCTCGATCGCCATCAGCTCGGTCGCCAGCGCGCCCCGCGGGTCCCGCTCCAGCCCCTCATCGACGCAGCGCTTGGCCAGGCGCATGGCGGCCGGGGGTGCGGCCGCGATGGTCGCCGCGATCTCCGCGAGTGCCGCCTCCAGCGCCTCGGCCGCCACCAGGCGCGCCACCAGCCCGCCTTCGCGCGCCTCCTCGGCGGTCAGGGTGCGGCCGGTGAACATCATGTCCTTGGCCAGCCGCTTGCCCAGCACGCGGGACAGGCGCTGGGTGGCGCCGACGGTGCCCCAAAGCGCTTCCGGCGTGCGAAAGCTCGCCTGCGGCGTCGCGACCACGAAGTCGCAGGCCGCCGCGATCTCGACACCCGATCCGATCGCCGGGCCTTCCACCACCGCGATGCTCGGCATCGGCAGCCGCTCGATCGCGTCATAGGCGGCGAAGCCCTTCAGTCGGCGGGCACGGACCTGGTCCTCGGTCATGCCCTTGCGCTCCTTGAGGTCGGCGCCGGCGCAGAAGACCGGACCGTTCGCGCGGATGACCACGAGCTTCGCCGCCTCGGCCGCCGCGCGCCGCGCCGCGGCGAGCAGCGCCTCGGCCAGGCCGGTGTTCAGGGCATTGCGCGCCTCCGGCCGGTTCAAGGTCAGGGTGGCGACGCCCTCCGCGCTCAGCGCCCACAGCACAGAATCGGTCATAGCGCGCCAGCCTCCCGCAATTCGGCGATCCCAGCCGCATCCATCCCGAGGCGCTCCCGCAGCACCTGCTCGGTGTGCTCGCCGAGCAGCGGCGGGCGGGCAAGAAGGGGATCCTCCCAGCCCTCGAAGCGGAGCGGCACCCGCAGCCCCGGAAACTCGCCGAGCACGGGATGGGCGAAGCGCTCCACCATGCCGCGCGCCCGCACATGCTCGTCCTCCATCACCTCGTCGACCGACAGCAGCGGGCCCGCGGGCACATCGGCGCCGTCGAGCGCCGCGAAGGCTTCCGCTCGCGTCCGCTGCGCCATGGCCTCCGCGATCGCCCGCATCACCTCCTCCCGCTGCGCGAGGCGGCCGGCATTGGTCGCGAGCGCCGGATCGGCGCCGAGCGCCGGCAGGTCGAGCGCGCGGCAGAGCGGCGCCCAATGCTGGTCGGAGACGGTGATGTGCACCCAGCGATCGTCGCGGCAGCGGAAGCTGGCGGACGGCACCCTGCCCGGGTGCTCGGTGCCGAGGCGCGGCGGCACCTCGCCCAGCGCGAAGTAGCGGGCGGCGGCGATGGTGAGCTGCGCGACCTGGGCATCGAACATCGAGACGTCGACATGCCCGCCCTTCCCCGTCCGCGCCCGCCCCTGCAAAGCCGAGAGGATGGCGATGGCGACCCAGAGGCCGGAGGAGAGATCGGCGACCGGCAGGCCGGGCTTCACCGGCCCGCCGCCGCGCTCCCCAGTCAGGCTCATCAGCCCGCTCATCGCCTGGAAGACGGTGTCGTAGCCCTTGCGTCGCGCGTAGGGGCCGGTCTGCCCGAAGCCGGTGCAGGAGACATAGACCAGGCGCGGGTTCAGCGCCGCGAGATCCTGGTGCCCAAGCCCGCGGCGCTTGAGCGTGCCGACCGGGAAATTCTCCACCAGCACATCGGCCTGGGCCGCGAGGCCGCGGATCACATCCCGCCCCTTCTCACTCCGCAGGTTGACGGTGATGGAGCGCTTGGAGCGGTTGCAGGCCATGTAGTAGCCGCTGACCTCGCCCTCCGGCCCCTGCGCGAAAGGCTCGAAGCTGCGGGTCTCGTCGCCGCTGCCGGGCTGCTCCACCTTGATGACCTCGGCGCCCATCTCGGCCAGGATCATGGTCGCGAAGGGACAGGCGAGGACGCGCGAGAGGTCGAGGATGACCAGGCCTTCCAGAGGTCTCATGCCGGCGCGGCCTTTCCGTCCATCAGCAATTCCTTCAGCCGCAGGAGATCGGGCGGCGGCAGCAGCGCCGCCGCCTCCGCGAGCGTCACCGCTTCGTCGAGCACCGCGGCCGCCGGCACCACGCGCTGCACCAGCCCGAGCGCCAGCGCCTCGGCGGGCGGGATGTCGCGGCCGGTCGCCAGCAGCTCGAAGGCCCGCCGCGGCGGCACATGGCGCAGCAGCACCGGTGCCATCAGCGCGGGCAGCATGCCGTGCCGCGCCTCCGGAAAGCCGAGCACCGCCTCATCCGCCAGCACCGCCATGTCGCAGCCGAGCGCCAGCGCCGCCCCGGCGCCGAGTGCCGCGCCCTGCAGCGCCGCGACCACCGGCTTGCCGATCCAGCCGGGGACGGCGAAGAGGGCCTTGCTGAGCGCACGCCGTGCCTCCGCGGCCACCGGATCCTCGCGCAGCGCCCGCATCTCGCCGAGGTCGGCGCCGGCGCAGAAAACGGCGCCATTGGCGGCGAGCAGGATGGCGGCGATGCCGTCATCGCCGCCGGCCTGCTCCAGCGCCTGCAGCAGCGCCTCGATCAGCGGCCGATTGAGCGCGTTGCGCTTCTCCGGCCGGTTCAGGCGCAGAATGCGGGTGCGACCGCGATCCTCCTGCAGGATCAGCCCCTCGCTCATGCGACGCCCCCCGCGAGCCGCAGCCGCACCGCCTCGGCTTCCGCGACCAGGCGGTGCACCAGCGTCTCCGCCGGCAGGATGTCGTCGATCAGCCCGGCGGTCTGGCCCGCCTCCACCTTGCCCCAGTCGACATCGCCATCGAGCGCCGCGTCCTTCAAGCTGCGGCTCATGATGAGCGCCGCCAGCGCCTCCCTGTCCTGCCCGGCGCGCTCCGCCGCATCGACCTCGGCGGTGAAGCGGTTGCGGAGCTGGCGCACCGGCAGGCCGCCGCGCCCGACCAGGGTGGTATCCGCAATTCCCGCCCGCAGCACGCTCTCCTTATAGGCGGGATGCACGCTGGCCTCCTCCGTCATCAGGAAGCGCGTGCCAAGCTGCGCGCCCTCGGCGCCGAGCGCGAACATCGCCGCGATCCCCGCGCCATCGGCGACGCCGCCCGCGCCGATCACCGGGATATCAACGGCGCGTACCACCGCGCGCACCATCACCATGGCCGAAACCTCGTCCGGCGCGGGATGGCCGCCGGCATCGCCGCCCACCACGATCAACCCGTCGACGCCGGCAGCCTCCGCCTTCGCCGCATGCGCCGGCGAGGCGACGACATGCAGCCACTTCGCGCCATAGGCGCGGAACCGCGGCAGATGCGCCTTCGGGCCGCCCTGGGAGGCGATGATCACCGGCACCCGCTCGGCCTCCGCGATATCGAGGAACTCGGCGGCGCGCTTGTTGTAGAGCGGGATATTGAGGGCGAAGGGCCGGTCGGTGCCGGCGCTGACGGCGCGGATCGCGGCGATGAGGTCATCCGGCCGCATCGGTCCGGCGGCGATCACGCCGAGCGCGCCGGCGCGCGATACGGCGAGGGCAAGCGCCGCGCAGGATGACGCCCAGCTCATGCCGCCCTGCACGATCGGGTAGCGGATGCCGAGCAGCGCCGGAAGCCGCGACGCGAAGCCCATGCGATCGCTCACAGCGATTCCGCGCCGGACTGGCGCACCAGCGGCTCCCACTTGCCGGCTTCGGCGCGGAGGAAGCTCATGTAGTCCTCCCCGGTCAGCGGCGCCGCCTCGCCGCCCTGCTGGGCGAAACCGCGCGCCAGGGTGGGATCGCGGAGCGCCGCTACTGCCGCCGCTTCCAGGCGCTGCCGCACGGGGGCCGCGATGGCGGACGGCGCCGCCAGGCCGTACCAATTGTCGGAGTTCACGCGCGGGAAGCCGAGCTCGGCGGTGGTCGCAACCTCCGGCAGGGATGCGATACGGTGCGCCGTGGTCACCGCCAGCGGGCGCATGTCGCCGCTGTCGATATGCGGCTTCAGCACCGGCACATCGGCGGTCATGAAGGTGAAGCGGCCGGCGAGCAGGTCGGTCGCCGCCGGCGCCGCGCCACGATAGGGGATATGCGTCACCTCCATCCTCGTCTCCGTCGCCAGCAGCGCGCTCGCCAGATGCGTGATGGAGCCGATGCCGGCGGAGCCATAGGTCACCTCGCCACGCCGCGCGCGGGCCATCGCGATCAGTGCCGCCAGGTCACGCGGCCCGCTCCGCGCATTCACCACCACCACCTCCGGCACGCGCACGACGAGGCAGAGATGCGCCAGGTCGCGCCAGACATCGAAGGGCATGCGCTGTTGCGGCAGCGCGGGCGCGATGGAGAGCGCTCCGGGGCCGGTGATGCCGAGCGTATAGCCATCGGGGGCCGCCTTGGCGACGGCGTCATGCCCGATCACGCCGCCGGCGCCGGTGCGGTTCTCCACGACGACGGGCTGTGCCAGCTCGCGCGCCAGCGCCGCGGCGAAGAGGCGGCCGAAGATGTCGGCGGGCCCACCCGCCGCGAAGGGCACGATCAGGCGCAACGGCCGGTCCGGCGCCCAGGTCCCGCCGCTCTGCGCCACCGCGAACCGCGGTGCGGCGCCGGCCAGCACGGCCGCGGCACCTGTCACCATCTGCAGCAGATCGCGTTTGCGCATGACGTTCCCCTTTGCGGATAGCGGCGCCGGAGCGGCCATTCGTCTTGATTTTCCCGACGGGATGGGCAATGCCTCATTCAGTTGATAAAGTCAACCAATAGGGGGTGGCACGACAGAGGCCACGCCCCGGGAGGAGTGCGGATCATGAGCGCAGTTCCGACGACGCGGCGCGGCCTGTTGCAGGCGGTCGGCCCGTGCATCGCGATCGCCGCCGCGGCGCCCGCCGGTGCGCAGGAAGCAGGCTGGCCGACCCGCACCGTGCGCTTCGTCGTGCCCTTCGCACCCGGCGGCCCGACCGAGGTGCCGGCGCGCTTCATCGCCGAGCACCTGACGCGGCGCCTCGGCCGGCCGGTGATCGTGGAGACGCGCCCCGGCGCCGGCGGCGCCGTCGGCATCCAGGCGGTGCTGCAGGCACGCGATGGCCACAGCTTCGTCTTCACCACCTCCTCGGTCGCGATCCTGCCCGCCATGCAGCGCAACCCCGGCTACGACCCGCTGCAGGACCTGATCCCGGTGAGCCTGATCTCGGAAGTGCCGATGGCCCTTCTGGCGCGCGCGGATTGGCCGATCGCGGATCTCGCGGCGATGCTGCGCGCGGCGCGCGACGGATCGCGGCGTATCACCTTCGCCTCCTCCGGCACCGGCTCCACCACCCATCTCGCGGGCGAGCTGCTGAAGCAGCGCGCGGGGATCGATCTCACCCATGTACCCTATCGCGGCGCCAGCCAGGCGGGGAGCGCGCTGCTCGCCGGTGACACCGATCTGCTCGTCACCGGTCTGATCGAAGCGATGCCGCATGTGCGCGAAGGCCGGATGCGCGCCATCGCCGTCACCTCTCCCGCACGCAGCCCCGTCCTGCCGGAGACGCCGGCGCTGGCGGAGGCTGTGCCGGGCTATGAGATGCTGATCTGGTACGCGCTGCTCGCCCCGCGCGGCACGCCGCAGGCCGTGGTGGACCGGCTGGCGCAGGAGATCGCACCGCTCCGCACCGGCACGCCCCTCGCCGAGCGCATGACGGAGGTGGGTGCGCGCCTGCTGCTCGACGGCCCGGCCCCGCTCGCGGCCCGGCTTGCGACCGAGGTCCCGCTTTGGAAGCAGGTCCTGCCGGCGGCGGGGATCAATCCGGAATAGCGGCGCATCTTGATCCCGTCCGCCGCCCCCGCCTATGGTTCCCCGCATGATGTTCATCTCCACAGTCTTCCCGCTGATCTGAACCGCACCAGGCGGTCCGGCGCGTCCGCGCCGATCAGATCAACGCAGCGCCGCCGACGCGGAGGCTGAATGGAGACTGTGCCATGCCCAAAGCCGAACAGGCCGGCCTGACGTCCCGTCAGGTCCAGGACTTCATCGCCGACGGCTTCGTCCGAATCGACAACGCCTTCAGCGCCGATCTCGCGCGCCAATGCAGGGATGAGCTCTGGGCGGATATCGGCCTGTCGCCGGACGAACCGGCGTGCTGGACACGACCCGTCATCCGGGTGGGGTCCAAGGCCTCTCCCCCTTTCGTCGCGGCAGCCAACACACAGCTCCTGCACGATTCCTATGACCAACTCGTCGGCCAGGGACGATGGCTTGCGCCGAGAGGCCTCGGAACCTTTCCGATCCGCTTTCCGTCAGCGGACGCCCCGGGTGACGATGGCTGGCACGTGGATGTGAGCTTCGGTGACGACAACCCGGATTTCATGGAGTGGCGGGCCAATGTGACGAGCCGCGGACGCGCCTTGCTGATGCTGTTCCTGCTTTCGGATGTCGGACCCGACGATGCGCCCACGCGAATACGCAGGGGCTCGCATGCCGCCATCGCGCGGGAATTGCTGCCCTATGGGGAGGCGGGCGCGACGCTGCGGCAGCTTTCCGCCCAGGGCTATGCATCGACGGCGGATTGCGCGGTCGCGCTGGCGACCGGCGCGGCTGGCACCGTCTATCTATGCCATCCGTTCCTGGTCCATGCCGCGCAGCCGCATCGGGGGAAGCGGCCGCGCTTCATGGCGCAACCACCGCTGCTGCCGAAGGGGGGTTTCGACCCGGCGCTGCCGCCATCGCCGGTGCAGACCGCCATCCGCCAGGCCTGCGGCCTGACTTTCAGACTGGCCGTCAGGCCGCCCAGGACGGCGGGCGCTTCGCCTTGAAGGCGGCGATGCCCTCCACGGCCTCGGGGCCAGTGGAGCAGCGGCTGAAGGCTTGGGCGCCGGCATCCGCATAGCCCGGCGGCGCCACCTCCCCGAGGGCTGCGAGCAGCGCCTTGGTCTCGGCCAGCGCCCCGGGCGCGCCGGCACGGATGTCGCGCAGCACCGCATCCAGCCGCGCATCCAACGCCGCGGCGTCCGGCGCCACCTCGTGCACCAGGCCGATGCCCTGTGCCGTGGCGGCATCGATGGTCGCACCCTGCAGCACCAGCCGCGCAGCCTCGCTGCGGCCCATGCGGCGCACCAGCCAGGGCAGGATCTGCGCGGCGACGAGGCCGCGCCGCACCTCCGGCGCGCCGAAGCGCGCCTCCGCGCTCGCCAGCACGATATCAGCGGCGGCGAGCAGCCCGAGCCCACCGGCGAAGGCCGAGCCTTCCACCCGCGCCACCACCACCTGCGGCAGCGCGGCGATGGCCGCGAGGCGCGCGCCGGTGCGCCGGTTGCGCTCCAGCGACGCGGCGAGCCGCGCCTCCGGCGTCGCGCCGCTGCCGCCGGCCTCATCGAGATCGAGGCCCGCGCAGAAATGCCCGCCGGCGCCGGTGATCACCAGCACCCGCGCCTCGCGGTCATGCGGCAGCTCCGCCAGCAGCGCGTCCAGCCGCTCCACCAGCGCGCGGCTCATGGCGTTGCGCCGGGCGGGACGGTTGAGCACCGCACGCACCACGCCGCCTTGCCGCGTCACCAGCAGCGGCGTCTCCGATCCGGCATCGTCAGACATGCTGGCCCTCCCCGATTCGTGCGGTGCGTGCGTAGAGCTGGCGGCCGAGCAATACCTCCGCCGCGCGGCCGGCGTCACGCAGCCGGCCGAGGTCGAGGCCGGTCTCGACGCCCATCGCCGCGAACAGCATCGCCAGGTCCTCCGTGCAGACATTGCCGGTATGGCCCTCGCCATAGGCGATCTTCGCGGGATGGCCGCCGGTGCCGCCGAGCGCGGTGTCGAAATGCGTGATCCCCGCCTCCAGCGCCGCGACGCAATTCGCGATGCCTGCGCCGCGGCTGTCGTGGAAATGCGCGATGAAGGTGGCCTCCGGCAGCGCCTCGCGCAGCAGCGCCACCAGGGCACGCACCCGCGGCGGCGTCGCGCTGCCGATGGTGTCACCGAGTGCGATGCGGGTGGCGCCGAGGGAGGCAAAGCGCCGCGCATCCTCCAGCACGCGCTCCGGCGGGACCGCGCCTTCGAAGGGGCAGTCGAAGGCCATGGAGATGGTGCCGACCAGGGTGAAATCGCCGCCCGCCGCCGCCACCATGTCAGCCACATTCGCCCATTGCTCCGCGCGGGTGCGGCGGAGGTTGCGCTGGGTATGGGCTTCGGTCGCCGAGACCAGCATGCTGATCTCCTCCGGTCCGCGTCCGCGCGCCCGCGCCGCCTGCGCGCGCTTCACCGCGGCCGGATTGGGACAGGTCGCCTTGAACAGCACGCCCGGGCGCGGCCGCACGGCGGCCAGCACGGCGTCCGCATCGGCGAATTGCGGGATGTATTTCGGATGCGCGAAGGAGGTGATCTCGATCCGCCGGAAGCCGCAATCGGCGATGCGCTCCAGCATCGCCGCTTTGGCCTCCGCCGGCAGGATGGCATCCTCGTGCTGCAGCCCGTCGCGGGCGAAGCATTCGCAGAGGACCACCGCGGGCCCATCACTCATGGCGTGGTCAGCTCCTTCAAAATCCCGATCGCCGCATAGGGCGTCGGCGCGACATGCGCGCCGGCTTCGGCCAGTGCGGCGAGCTTGCGTGCGGCACTCTCCCGTTCCGCGCCGATCAGCGCCCCGGCATGGCCCATCTGGCGGTCCGCCGGCGCATGGCGGCCGACGATCACCGCCACGACCGGCTTTGGAAAGCCGGCGATGGCCTCGGCAAGCGCATATTCCTTGTCGCCGCCGATCTCCCCGCAATAGAGCACCGCGCGGGTCGCGGCATCACCGGCGAAGGCCTCCAGCCATTCATGCGGGTTACGGCCGATCACCGTGTCGCCGCCGAGGTGGATGGCGGCCCGCTGGCCGATCCCGGCGCGCGTCAGCAGCCGTGCCGTTGCGAGGGTCAAGGTGCCGCTCCGCCCGAGCAGCGCGACCGCGCCGGGCGCGCAGAAGGCCGGGGAGACCGAGCCGAGCAGCAGCCCGCCGCCGCCTGCCGCCGGCACGCAGAGGCCGAGCGTATTGGGGCCGAGCAGCCAGCTTCCCGCTGCACGCGCCGCATGCGCCGCACGCAGCGCGTCATGCACCGGCACGTATTCCGCAGCGGCGACGATGGTCGGGATGCCGGCGGCGGCGCATTGGCGCACGGCATCGGCGGTGCCTTCGGGCGGCGTGTAGAGGATCGCCGCGTCCGCCGGTTCTTCGAGCTGCGCCAGGCTGTCCAGCAATGGCACGCCATCCAGCAGCTCACCGTTACGGCCGAGCGCAATGCCGGCTATAATCGGTGTGCCGGCGGCCCGCATTTCCGCCACCTGGCGCGCGGCGTAGCGGCCGGCGGGATTGAACACGATGACGCGGCGGGGCGGCGCGGAGAGGAAGGGCAGCACGGGTCAGGCAGCCTTCGCAGGGGGCGCGCCGGTATTGGCGGCGATCGCGCGCACCAGCGTCAGCGGATCGTCATGGAGCAGCGCGACGCCTGCAGCCTGCAGCCGGGAAGCCGCGGCTTCGGCATCGAAGCCGCGGCTGGCCGAGGGCGCCGCGGCGAAGCCGACATAGAGCGGCTTTGGCGCCGGGTTCCGCGCGAGGAAGCCGAGCAGCGTCTCGATCCGATCAGCGACGGGGCGGGAGGCGAGCGTGGTGTAGAACAGGATCGCCCGCACCTCGGGCCGGCGCGCCAGCGCGAAGGCGGCGTCCAGCCGCGCCTCCGTGGTCTCGGCCGGGCCCCCACGGCGGTTGTCCATGAAGCTTGCCGCGGCAAGCCCGTGATCGGCCAGCAGGTCGACCAGGAACATGCCGAGACCCGCACCGGCGCTGACCAGCGCGACATCGCCCGGCATCTCCACCAGCGTGAAGCCCTGCACGCGGGCCCGGCGCTCCAGCGGGGTCAGGCTACGCTCCTCGATCGCCGCGCTGGCGCGCGTGGCCTCCGCGTCATGGCGGGGCGCCGCCGCATCGTCGCGCAGCAGCTTGGCATCGAGCGCCAGCAGCCGGCCATCTTCCAGCAGCGCCAGCGGGTTGATCTCCAGCAACTCGAGATCCTCGTCACGCATGACCGCCGTGAGGCGCGCCGCCTGCCGTGCCACGCGCGCCGCAAGCGCGGGCGCCAGGCGCCGGCCGATCCCCGCATGGATCCGCTCCGCGAGGCCGGGCGCTTCGGCATCGAGCGCCAGCCGCAGCACAGGCTTCCCCTCCTCCACGGCGATGCCGCCATGTTCGGAGAACAGCATCTCGAGGCATTGCCCGGTGCCGTCGACGCGGAGCGCCAGGAACATCTCGCGGGCGACCGGGACCGCCTCCTCCAGCAGGAAGCCGGTGTCGGCGGCGTCGGGACCGAGGATCGCGCGCATCTCGGCGCGCGCGGGCATCAGTGTCTCCGGCGTCACCAGGCGCACCAGCCCGCGCTTGCCGCGGCCGCCTTCGGCGAGCTGCGCCTTCAGCACCAGGCCGCGCCAACTGGCCGCCTCCTCAGGGACGGCGTCACCGGCCAGCAGGACGGAGTTCGGCACCGCGACGCCATGCCGCCGCAGCAGCGCCTTCGCCTCCGCTTCGGTGAGCCGCATCGTTCCGCCCGCCTCCCCTGTCCTGACTTTCGCCGCCGGCGAATTGGTTGACTGAGTAAACTATAACGGAAGACAGGGTCAACCATGGCTGGCGCAGGGCGGCCGGGCTCTGTGCTAGATTCCGATCGGGTCCCGATGACCCGCCTGATCCGGAGTCACGCTGCTTGCCCAGAAACGCCCCTTCCCCCAGCCCCGAATCGCGGTCCGACGACATCACCATCAGGGAGCTGCTGTCCTACCGCATCCACCGGCTGGCCAATGCGCTGAGCCAGGGTGCCGCGCGGCGCTACCGTGCGGAGTTCGACGTCAGCCTGATGGAATGGCGCACCCTGGCCCTGCTCGGCGACTATGCGCCGCTGACGCTGAAGGACCTCGCGCGGCACAGCGGCCTCGACAAGAGCCTGGCGAGCCGGACCGTGAGCGGCCTGGTCGAGCGCCGCCTGGTCACGCGGACGGTGGGCACCGACGACGCGCGCGAGGTGAGCCTGCGCCTTTCGGCCGCCGGGCGACGCGTCTTCGAAGGGCTGATGCGCGCGGCGCGGGCGCGGAACGACGTCTTCCTCGCCGCGCTGAGCGCGGAGGAACGCGCGATGCTCGACGCCGCGATCGACAAGCTGACCGCCGTCGCGCGGCAGCAGGCGAAGCCCGAGGCGTGGTCCGAAGCGGCCGCCGCCCCGCGCCGGCCAGCCGGGCGCGCCGCCCGCACCGGGCGCGGCGCCGCATCTGACCAGCCCGCCTGAGGCGGATCAGGTCTCCGGCGGCACCGGGCAGCCGATCACCTCCTCCAGCGCGGCGGCGGCGGCGAGGATCCGCTCCTCCCCATACCAGGGCCCGACGAGCTGCAGCCCGACGGGCAGCCCATCCTCCGTAAAGCCCGCCGGCACCGAGGCCGCGGGATGGCCGGTGAGGTTGAAGGGATAGAGCGGCGCCGCCCATTCCGCATACCAGGCCGTGGCGATGGAGCCGCCGGCATCGAGGCCGGGCGGCGGCGCCAACAGGGTCGGCGTCGCGATCAGGTCGAAACGCGTGAAGAGGCGCTGCACGGCACGGAACAGCAGAGAGCGCCGGTCATGCGCCCGCTGCGCTTCGACGGCCGACCAGCCGCGACCGATCGCGATGCTGGCGCGCAGCGATTCCGTCATCCGCTCACCCGCGGTATCGGCGATCGCGCCGAGGCGCGCAGCATGGGCCGTGGTCGCGATCACCCGGTAGGTGTCATGGACATCCTCGAAGCAAGGATCGCTCAGCGGCTCCACCAGGGCGCCCGCCGAAGCCAGCGCCTGCATTGCCGCGCGCAGCGGGCCGAGCAGCGCGGGATCGGTGCGGTAGCGCCCGAATTGCTCGATCCAGCCGATGCGGAGCCCCCGGACGGTCGCGGCCGGCCCCATGGCCGGGCGCGGTGCCAGCGACCAGGGATCGGCCGGATCGGGCCCCTGCATGACCGAGAGCAGCAGCACCGTATCCTCGACCCGCCGCGTCATCGGGCCCGCGAAGGCGTAGTTCGCGAAGCCGTCCGGCATCGCTTCGTTCGGGATGCGCCCGAGCGTCGCCTTCAGCCCGACAACGCCGGTACAGGCGGCCGGGCAGCGAATGGAACCGCCGCCATCGGTGCCGATCGCGATCGGTGCGATGCCCGCGGCGAGCGCCGCGCTGGCGCCGCCGCTCGACCCGCCCGGCGTACGGTCGAGCTTCCAGGGGTTGCGCGTCACGCCCGTCGCCAGGCTGTCGGTCAGCACCTTGTGGGAGAATTCCGGCAAGGTTGTCTTGCCGATCGCAATGGCGCCCGCCGCCAGGACGCGTGCGACGATCGCGGCGTCCGCGGCCGCGACCGGCGCCTCCACCGCGATGGAGCCGTTGCCGGTCGGCAGGCCGCGCATCGCGACGCTGTCCTTGATGGTGATCGGCACGCCATGCAGCGGGCCGAGCGGCGCGCCGGCCATCACCGCCGCTTCCGCCGCACGGGCCGCGGCGCGCGCCGCGTCGAAGAGGCGCAATGCGAAGGGGTTCAGCAGCGGATCGAGGCGCTCGGCGCGGGCGAGGACCGCCTCCATCACCTCGACGGGCGAGATCGCGCGCGCCGCGATCATGGCGGCGAGGCGGGTCGCGGGCAGGAAGCAGGGATCCATCGACAACCTCTTGTCTGGAGGCGCCGCCGCCCGGTCAGGCGAGGCACTTTTCTGGAATACTCCCCCCGCAAGTGGGATCGGCCGGCCGAATGGCCATGTCCGCCGGGTGGAGGACCGGGGCCGTACCGGAAGCTCAGGGCGAGAACTGCCGCGCCGAGCCGCCTTCAATTCGAACATACTTGCGATATTCGAATATCAATGCCCTACTCCATCATCGCCGGCGCGCCCCGTTCCGCCGGCCACCAAACCAGGGAGGAGGTCCGCCCGATGGACACGCCAGTCACCTTCGTCTCCGACGGGATCGAGATCGCGGGCGACCTGCACATCCCGGATGGTCGCGGGCCGGAGGAGCGCCTGCCGGCCTTCATCGTGCTGCACGGCTTCATCGGCTCCAAGGACAAGAGCCATGCGGAGATCATGGCCCGCCTGCTGGAGAGCTTCGGCTATGCGGTGCTGCGCATCGACTTCCGCGGCTGCGGCAAGAGCGGCGGCAAGCGCGGTTACGTGCTGTGCCACGACCAGGTGGCGGATGCGAAGAATGCCCTGAACTGGCTTTCCACGCGGCCGGAGGTCGACCCCCGGCGCATCGCCGTCATCGGCCACAGCTTCGGCGCCGCGGTCGCGACCTATGCCGGCGCGGTGGACCAGCGCTTCGCCGCCGTCGTCTCCTCCTGCGGCTGGGGGCATGGCGCGCGCAAGTTCCAGGGCCAGCACGCGACGCCGGAGGCCTGGGCGAAGTTCACGGCCATGCTGGCCGCCAACCGCGCCCATAAGGAGAAGACCGGCGAGGCGCTGACCGTGCCGCGCTTCGACGTGGTGCCGATGGCCGAGCACCTGCGCCGCAACCTCTCGCCCAATGCGCTGATGGAGGTCTCGGCCGATACGGCGCAGAGCATGTTCGACTTCAAGGCGGAGGAGATGGTGCACTGGATCAGCCCGCGCCCGGTGCTGTTCCTGCACGGTGCCGACGACACCGTGACGCCGACCGAGCAGTCGATCCGGATGTGGGAGAAGGCGGGACAGCCGAAGGACCTGGTGCTGGTCACCGGCACCGATCATTTCCCGCTGGCATCAGGCAATACCCGCACCGCGGGGCTGCTGAAGGGCTGGCTCGACGTCCATTTCCCCGTGGCGCGCTGATGGCCCCCCCGGACGTGGTCCGCCTCGCTGCGCCGGCGCTGCAGGCGCTGGCGCGCGACATCTTCGTGGCCGTCGGCGTTGGCGCGGATGACGCGGCGCTCTGGGCCGAGACCCTGGTCTGGGCGAACCTGCGTGGCGTCGACAGCCATGGCGTGCTGCGCATCCCGCGCTACCTCGAGCTGATCGCGCAAGGCGGCATCCACCCGCGCCCCGCGATGCGGCTGTTGAAGGCCGCGGGCGCCATCGCGCTGCTCGACGCCGACCGCGCGCCGGGACCCGTCGCGATGGCGCGCGCGATGGAGGAAGCGATCGCCGCGGCGCGGCGCGTGCATGTCGGCTGGTGCGTCGCACGCGACATCACCCATGCCGGTGCGGTCGGGCACTTCGCGCTGCGCGCCGCCGCCGCCGGCATGGCGGGGCTGGTGATGACCGCTTCCATCCCGCTGATGGCCTGGCCCGGCAGCCGTCGGGCGGTCGTCTCCACCAATCCGATCGCCATCGCGATCCCGGCAGGCCGGCATCCGCCGCTGCTGCTCGACATGGCGACCGCCAAGGTGGCACTCGGCAAGATCATGAGCGCCAGGCAGACCGGCGCGCCGATCCCGCCGGACTGGGGCATCGATGCCGAAGGCGCGCCGACGACGGATGCCACCGCCGTCGCAACCCTGCTGCCGATGGCTGGGCCGAAGGGCGCCGGGCTGTCGCTGATGATCGAATGCCTGGCGAGCCTCGCCGCAGGCAATCCGGTGATTGCGCCGGCCCTGGCCGGCGCCCCAGGCACGGCGAAGGGCGGCACCGCCATGAACGGCGTTGCGATCGCGCTCGACCTCGCCGCCTTCGGCGATCCGGCGGGCTTCGTCCAGAGCGTGGACGCGCTGGCCGAAGCGGTCGCGGCGCAGCCGAAGGCCGCGGGCACTGACGCGTTGCTGCTGCCGGGCGAACGCGGCGATGCCGAGCTGGCGCGGCGCCGCCGCAGCGGCATCCCGCTGCCCGCGGGTGTCTGGAAGCAGCTCACGGCAGCGGCGACGCGGCTCGGCGTCAGTCTCCCCGCGCCGCTGGAGGGGTGATCCGGCGCAGCCCCGATATTAACGATGCGCTTTCGGATCGTCCCGGTTATGCTGCCTGCAGGCGCTGCTGAGCAAGATCGCCAAAGCAGGGAAGAGACCAGCATGAGCACCAATCGCCTGGGCCGCCGCCTGTTGGTCCTGGGCTTCGGCCTGGCACCCCTTCCTGCCACGGCGGCAGTGGGCGGGATCGGCCCCGCCCCGGCCACGCCGGCCGCCATCACGCCGGTGCAGCAGCGCCGCCCCTATACCGGCTACTCCGACAGCGACCCGCGCGATGGCGCCGGGCATGGCCGCCCCCGTACCGGCAACTCCGACAGCGATCCGCGCGACGGCGCCGGGCGCGGGCGCCCTACGACCGGCTATTCCGACAACGATCCACGCGACGGCGCCGGGCGCGGACGCCCCAGGACCGGCAACACGGACAGCGACCCACGTGATTCGCCCGGCCGGGGGCGGCCGACCACCGGACGCACCGATGCCGACTCCGGTGATTCGCCCGGTCGCGGCCGTCGCTACTGACCTCCGATCCACGCCTCTGCGATCACCTACTTCCCATGCCGGAGGCATGATCGTCATTCCGGCCTGATCCCCTGGCGCTGGATCAGGTCGCGCCAGCGGGCGATCTCGCTGGCGACGAAGGCGCGCATCGCCTCCGGGCTGGCGCCATCCGCCTCCCCATCCAGCAGCTCGACCAGGCGCTGGCGCATCGGGGGTGCCGCGGTCACCTGCGCGACCACGGCATGTAGACGCGCGATAACCTCCGGCGGCAGGCCGCGTGGCGCCGCGATGCCGACCCAGGTCGGTGCCTCGAAGCCCGGCAGCGCCGCCTCCGCCACCGTCGGCACATCCGGCAGCAGGGCAGAGCGTCGGACAGAGCTCACCGCCAGGCAGCGCAGCGTGCCGGCCCGCACATGGGGCAGCACGCCGGCGCTGGTCGTCACCATCGCCGTCACCTCGCCACCCAGCAGCGCGGTGGTGCCGGCGGCGTCGCCGCGATAGGGCACGTGCAGCATCTGCACGCCGGCCGCGGCGTTCAGCATCTCGCCGACCAAGTGGTGAGTGGAGCCGACGCCGGCGGAGCCGAAGGTGACGCGCCCCGGCCGCTCCCGCGCCAGCGCCAGCAGCCCTGCGAGGTCGCGCAGCGGGCTGTCCTGCCGCACCACGATGACGAAGGCGTAGCGGGCGACCATCGCGACGAAGTCGAAATCCACCACCGGATCGAAGGTCAGACCCTGTGCGAAAGCGGCGCTGACTGCATGGCCGCCGGTCAGCAGGCCGAGCGTATTGCCATCCGCCGGCGCCCGCGCCAGCGCGGCCGAGGCGATGTTGCCGCCGGCGCCGGGCCGCGGCTCCACCACCACCGGTTGGCCCAGCGCATCGCCCACCGGCCCCGCCAGCAGGCGCGCGATGATGTCGGCGGTGCCGCCAGGTGCGAAGCCGTGCAGCAGCCGGACCGGGCGGTCGGGCCAGGCCGCGGCGCCGGCGCGGGACGCGAGCGGCGCCGCCAGCAGGCCGAGCAGGGTGCGGCGGGCGATCGCCGTCCGGGCGTCAGACGCTCGCCGCATCGCGGAATTCCTGCGGCGCCTGCGGGCCCCATTGGCTGCGCAGCCCCTGGCTTTTCGGCACGCTCCGCGTCGGCATGGCGGCGTTCAGCACGTCAGTGTCGGTCCAATGCTCGTGCACGCGGCCCCAGGGATCCTTCCAGTAGTCGAAGACCTGGCTGCCGAGCAGGTGCCGCCCGATGCCCCAGAGATGATAATGGCCGCGCTGCCGCAGCCAGTCATGGCCGGCATGCAGGTCGTCCATGTCCTGCACCTCGTAGGAGATGTGGTTCAGCCCGGCCCGCGAGTGCCGGCCGAACATCATGACATGGTGGTCGACGAAATCCGCGCCGCGGTCGGCGCGGTTGAAGCTCGCGAGCAGCGTCTCCGGATCGTCCTCGGCATGGACATGCTCGGAGACGATGAAGCCGAGATGCCGGTGCGCCCAGGCGACCGAGCCTTCGATGTCCGGCGTGCTGAGCACCGCATGCCCGGGTCGCTTCACCTGGCAGGGGCGCGGATCGATGCGCTGGAACTTGCCGAGGCGGTCTCGCGCCCGCCCGGTGTTCAGCACGCTGTGCCGCTCCGGCAGCTTTTCCACCGTGGCGACGCCATGCACGACCTCAATGGTGAAGCCGTTATGCTCCTTGAGGCGCACGCACTTGCCGCCGCCCGGCTCGTTCAGCGCCTCGACGCCGGAGGCGCCGGCGGCCTCCCGCGCCAGGCGGTGCAGGTCGGCCTCGCTGTCGGCGGTGAAGCCGATGCCGAGCACGCGGTCGGGCCCGCGTTCGGTGATGTGCACGTGATGCGCGTCGCCGGTCCCACGCATGAAAAGCGCGGCTTCGGTGCGCGCCTGCCGCACCAGGCCGAAATCGGTCAGGAAGCCTTCGGCCTGGTCGAGGTCAGGGGCGCCGAGGCGTACCCAGGCGATATCGCGCACCCTGATGATCGGGTCCTGCATTCTTGGTTTCCTCCTCCGCTACTCGTCCCGGAATGACCCTCAGGGCGGCGGCATGAATTGCGGTGCGTGGCGCAGCACCGTCTCCGTCGTCTCGCGCAGATGCGCGGCCAGCAATTCGCCCGCCTGCTCTGGCTTGCGGGCCAGTGCGGCGTCGCGGATCGCCTCGTGCTCGGCCCGCTTGGCGGGGCCGAGCGGGCGGTGCCGCTGGGAGACCAGGCGGTAGCGCTCCATGTGGTCGTACATCTGCGCGCGCAGCCGCAGCAGCCAGCGCGAGGGGCAGGCGGCGACCAGGGCGCGGTGGAATTCGCGGTGCGCCGCCAGCCATTCGCTGCTGCGCTGCCGCCGTTCCTCCCGCGGCAGGCGCTCGATCTTGGCGAGGCGGTGGAAGGCGAGCACCAGCCCCGCCTCCCAGGCATCGTCGCCGTGGCGGACGGATTCGACGATGGCGCGCTGCTCGAACTCGATATGCAGCGCGGAGACGTCGCGGAGATCCTCGGCGGAGATGGCGGCGACGCGGAAGCCGCGATTGGCGTCGAGCTCGACCAGCCCCTCGGGCAGCAGATGCGACAGCGCTTCCCGCAGGGTGCCGATGCCGGCCTCGTAGGTCTTCTGCAATTCGGCGAAACGCAGCCGGGCGCCCGGGGCGAAGCGGCCGTCCAGGATGTCGCCCTTCAGGCGCGACAGCACGTCCTGGCTGACCAGCACGGCATCCGGTTCTGACTGCTTCTGCGTGGCGCGCGGCGGCAAGGCGGCCTCCTCTCCGATCCCGGAAAGCTACGGCCGAATTTTCGATCAATCAAGTATCTTCGAAAATATGGCCCGCCACGCCGACTGGATTGATACCGACACGGGAACCCCTGTCAGGATCCCCGTTCCGCCATTGGCGTCCGCGGGATGCGCACCGGCGTCACCGGGCGCACCCACCTCACCCTTTTCCAGAGGCGCTCGCCGCGCTTGCCGATGGGGCGAGCGTGGCGAGCTCACCCAGAGAGAGCGGCTTGGTCGGGAATCGCGTCCGCAGCGGATCGACGTCTCCGCCGGGAACCCCGCGCGCCTCAGCCAAGGTCGCGTGCAGCAACGGACCGCAGATGCGCCCCTGGCAGAGCCCCATGCCCGCGCGGGTGAAGGCTTTGAGCTGGTTGGTGCCGAGGCATCCCAGCCCCGCCGCCGCGCGCACGCTGCCGGCCGTCACTTCCTCGCATCGACAGAGTGTCACCTCGTCCACCGGCATCGGCAAAGGGACGAACAGCGCATCCAGGAAGCCACGCGGCGCCAGCTCCGCCCGCCGCCGGCGCATCAAGGGGGCCGCCAGCGCATCGCGTTGCGCCCCGCCGAGGTGGCCAAGGGCGCGGACGGCCTCCAACGCTGCGATGCGGCCTGAGAGAGAAGCGGCGGCAGCGCCACCGATACCGCCGCCATCCCCGGCCACCAGAATGCCCGGGATCAACGTGTTGCCCCAATCATCCAGCACCGGTTCCCAGGCACGCTGTGCGGCGTTCCAGCGATGTTCGCAGCCCTGAATCGCGCGAGTGACCTGGGTGTTGGGAACGACCCCATCGTGCAGCAGCAAGGTGTCCGCCGTGTGGATCTGCCCGCCGACGTGGATGCGCTCCAGGCGACCATCCCCCTCGACCACCACATCCCGTGTGCGAAACACCGGCACGCGCTGCCGGACGGCCCGCATCCAGGCGAGGCCCCGCAGCAGGTAGCCGGGGGCGGTCAATGCCCGCGGCAGGCGCAGAAGGGCGTGCGGCGTGATCCGGCTCATGTCGACGATGCCCGCGATCTCGCCGCCTCTGGCGAGGGCCTGAGCGGCATAGAGCCAGATCAACGGCCCCTGACCGGCGATCCAGACGCGACCGCGTGGACGCAAGCCGGCCGACTTCAGCAGGATCTGCGCGGCGCCCACGCCCATGACCCCGGGGAGGGTCCAGCCGGGGATCGGCAGCGCGCGTTCCGTGGCGCCACTGGCCAGGATGACGCGGCCCGCATCGACCTCATGCACGGCGTGGTCCTGCAGGACGAAGGCGCGCGGTCCGGGCTCGATCGCCCAGAGCACTGCGCCGCTGTGGAGCCCCGCACCGCTGGCGCGGAGTGCTGCCATCAGCGCGGCACCTTCGCGTGATTGCGCCGCACCCGGGCCCACGGCGTCGGGCTTTGCGGCGCGGTGCACCTGGCCACCGGGGGCGGCATTCTCGTCCAGGAGCAGCACCGAAGCGCCGTGCCGCCGCGCCTCGATCGCCGCCGACATGCCGGCCGGCCCGGCGCCCACGATCAGGATATCGACCTTCGTCATGGGGAAGCCCTCATGCCCGCGACCACCGGGACCATGCAGGCCTGTCTCGCCCCCTCTCCCTCCACCGTCACAAGGCAATCGAAGCAGACGCCCATCATGCAGAAGGGGCCACGGGGCGCGCCGCTCATCCCCGTCACCCGGACGCGGTTGATGCCCGCGGCGAGCAGGGCCGCGGCCAAGCTTTCGCCCGCGCGTGCGGGGATCTCCCGATCCTGCCAGGTGATCGTGCAGTCCGGCGGCTCGACGCGTTCAAACATGGAAGCGCCTCGGGTGAAACGCCGCAACCGCATCCGGCAGGCGTCCGGCGAGGATGCCTTCGGCCAGCGGCCCGGCATGCTGCGCGGCCAGCGTCACCGCCGAGTGGCAGACGGCGACGAAGGCGCCGGGATGCGTGTCGCTCTGCGCATAGGCAGGGAGCTTGTCGGGGGTCATGGGACGCAGCGCGCCCCAGCTTCGCAGGCTGTGCGCCTGCGCGAGCGATGGCAGTATGCGGACCGCCCGCGCGGCCATGGTCGACAGGTTCATCACCCGCGTGCGCGGCTCCGGGTCGCCGTCATCCTCGTTCGTGATGCCGATCTGCACGGTGCCGTCGATCGTCTGGCGCAGGGCACTCGCCGGCAGCGGCAGCATGGGCGGCAGCCGCTCGGTCACGATGTTCTGTCCGCGGACCGGCCGCACCGGGACATCAAGTCCGATCATCGTCGCCAACCTCTGGGTGCCCAGGCCCGCCGCAACCACGAGCTTCGTCGCCTGGACCGCGGTGCCATCGGCGCGGTGGATCTTGAAATGAGCATCCCGCTCGATCTGCACCACATCCGCGCCCGGCAGATGGGCCGCGCCCGCGGCCGCCAGCCCGGCGTGGAATCCGCGCAACACCATCAAGGGATTGATATGACCGTCCTGCGGCTGGAAGCTCGCGCCGAGGACGTCAGGGCCCAGCTTGCAGCTTGGCATGAGGTCCAGCAACGCGGCGCGGCTCAGCAGGCGGAGATCGCTGGCGCCCTGGTTGTGCATCCGGTTCACGAAGGCACGGCGGGCTTCCAGCTCCTCCTCGCCAAGACAGAAGACGAGCCCCCCCTGTGCGCGATATCCGATGTCGCGTCCGGCAAACCCGGAGAGCGTCTCCGCGAGTGCCGGCCAGGCGGCAAGCGCGTCCCGTGTCCAGCCGGCGTAGGACGGCGCGCCGTCACCCTTGCTCTGGCTCCAGATCAGGCCGAAATTCCCGCGCGCCGCGCGCAGGGCGACATCGCCTCCATCCAGCACCGCGACGTGCGCGCCACGCGAGGCGCAGCCCCATCCGATGGCGCTTCCCAGCATGCCCCCGCCCAGGATGGCAATATCGAAGATCTCCATGGGCCGCTCCGATCGATCGCTCAAAGGCGGATGTTCGCGCTGCGGATGATCTCGCCCCAGCTTGCCCGCTCCCGCTGCAGAAAGGCGGTGAACGCCTCCGGCGAAAGATCCATGGGTATGCTCCCGGAATTCGCCAGCCGCTCCTGTTGCGCGGGTGTCGCCATCAGGGCACGAACTTCCTGGTTCAGGCGGGCGACGATCGGGGGCGGTGTCCCGGCCGGTGCGAAGAGGGCCGACCAGGCACTGGCCTCGAAGCCCGGCGCACCCTGCTCGGCGATCGTTGGAACGTCAGGCAGAGCGGCAAGCCGCGCTGACCCGCTGACCGCGAGGGCCCTCAGCGTCCCTTGACGGATGAACGGGAGCGAGGAGGTTCCGCTGTCGAAGAGGAGGTCGCAGTTGCCGGCTATGGCCTCGGTCAAGGCTGGCCCGCTGCCACGATAGGGGATCTGCACCATATCGAGCTGGAAGGCTCGGGTGAGCATCTCCACGATGAGGTGCGAGGGCGAGCCCTGGCCACCG
The DNA here is from genome assembly GCF_018129085.1 of Plastoroseomonas hellenica. Lineage (GTDB taxonomy): Bacteria > Pseudomonadota > Alphaproteobacteria > Acetobacterales > Acetobacteraceae > Plastoroseomonas > Plastoroseomonas hellenica. The sequence goes on along the minus strand of NZ_JAAGBB010000005.1, from coordinate 52,191 downwards.
GTACATGCGTTCAAGCCGCCGGGTTGCCGGCGCGCGCGATGCAGAAGATCGCTGAAGCTCCGAAACCGCGAGTTCGGCGCCACCACGAGCAGCAAGGGGGTGATGGCCGGCAGGGCGATGTGCACGAAGTCGGCCATGGGGTCGTAAGGCACGCTTGTCAGCTGCGGCAGGATCGTGAGCGGGCCGCTGGAGTTGACGGCCAGGGTGTAGCCATCGGGTGCGGCACGGGTCACCAGCTCCGTCGCGAGGAGGCCGCCGCCGCCGCTCCGGTTCTCCACCACGAAGGGCTGGCCGAGACGGCTTTGCAGGTGCTGCGCGAGGACGCGCGCCAGCAGGTCTGTACCACCACCGGGCGGGAATGGCACGATGAGGCGGACCGACCTGTTCGGCCATTCGCTCTGCGCACGGGCGCGAGACGCGACCGATGCGGTGAGTGCAGCGCCGATGGCGGCTCGCCTCGTGATGTCCATGTCCAACCCTCGTGCGCTCGGATGCCACCCGGCATCTCGCGAGGCCGGTCTCTCAGCGCCAAGTTCACCGTTCCGTCACGGGCGGGGCCAAGTCGAAGTTGTCATCAGGTCATCAGGAGAGCTTATGGGCCGTCACGGCTTCGTCGCATTGGGCAATCAGGCTGCGCAGGGCCCCGGCAGGTGGAAGGCCGATCGCCCGGACCAAATGGATCTGCATCGCAATCGGCGCGTTGAGCGGACGCGCTACCCCACCGTGCTCGACGTGCATGAGGGCTGTCTGCTCATCAGCGACCCCGACGCCCATCCCCTGCAGGACGAAGGCGGACACGGCCGCGGTAAGATGGGTCTGCACCGTGATGCGTGGCTCGATGCCCTCACGCAGCATGAGCGCGGCGAGTTGCCCGCCCAATGAGGAGCGTGCCGGCGAGAGTGCAACGAAAGGCTGCCCGTGCAGGTCGCGCGGCGTGACCTCGCGCTTGCGGGCCAGAGGAGAGCCGCGTGGCGCCAGGACCGCCCCGCGGAGCGCATGGCGGCGCAGTACCGAGAGTGCCGGAGGAACAAACAGGCCTTCGATGATCCCGAGATCGCATTCCTGCGCCTGAACCATTCGGGCGATCTGGGGAGAGGAATAGATCAGGAGCTCGAGCGCTGTTTCCGGGGAGGTCTGCGCGAAGTTCGCGAGTGCCCGGGGCAGAAAGGACGCTGCGACGGATGGCATGGCCGCCACCCTGAGGGTGCCTCGGCGGCCTTGGCGAATCTCGGCGGCAACCGTGGCAATGCGCTCGAAGCCCATGAAGCTGCGTTGCAACTCGTCGAAGAACAGGCGTCCTTCCAAAGTTGGAACCAGGCGGCCCTTGACGCGATCGAAGAGCGCGAAGCCGACATCCGTCTCGAGGTCTTTCAACAGCCTGCTGATCGCCGGCTGCGTGCGGCCGAGTGCGGCAGCAGCTTCGGTTGCGCTGCCACTCAGGATGGTTTGGCGGAATGCCTGGAGGCCAAGAGGCGTTGGCGGTCGTGGCATTATGGCGTTCCGCAATCGGCACGTGGCATGAGCATCTCCAGCTTCATCGCGCGCTGTGGAAGCGGCGTCGGCCAATGACCGGCGATCCGGCAGCCAGCCCAGCTTACATCAGCTACTCAGCGCGCAGCCGCAGTGATGGGCTGGTCGTCCAGACTATCCGGTGGGTTGCGCCTAAGCCCCATGAAGCCGGAGACCACCGGAATCAGGTGATGGAATCAGACGCAAACAGCGCCTAGCACTCCACGACGCTCGCTGTCGCGGCGTCCCAGCGCCAGCAGGGCGCGCCCGCGATCTGGACGCCGCCGAGCCAGCGCGCCGGCGGGTGCAGCGACAGCCAGTCCACCTCCCCCGCCAGGACGGCCCGCCCGAGGGGCGTCATGGTCAGCCGCTCCTGCGGCCAATGCCGGTCCTCACCCGCGAAGGCGCCGGTGAAGACCGGCGCGCGCGCCGCCTTCATGGCCTCGACGATGCTGCGGATCATCAGGTCGGTCAGCCAGGGCAGCGGCTCCCGCTCCATCATCAGCGCGGCATAGGCCTCGCCCACGGTCCGCGGCCGCTCGGCCAGCAGTTCCAGGATCAGGCGCTCGGTCAGGCTCAGCCCGGTGCCCGTCCAGGGCAGCTCCTGGCAATGCCGGCGCAATGCGGCCCCGAGTTGGGGCAGCGCCGGAATCCCCGCCGCGGCCAGGCCAGCGAGCGGCCGTGGGTCCGGCGCACGCAGCGCGTCCCAGACGGCGCGCCCGGCCTGCAACGCGTCTTCGGAGACCGGTGCGCGCGCATCCCACAGCAGGCGCAGCGCCTCCGGCGGCAATTGCCCGAGGCCGATGAAGCGCATCGCGCCGGGATAACCTGCCGCCGAGACGAGATCGAGCCGCGCCGGCGCCGCTTCCGCGAACTGCGCCAGGCAGCGCGCCAGGATGAGCTGGTCGTAGCTGTCATGCTCGAACCAGAGGATGATGCGTTCGTAGCGCTCCGCCGCCGACCGCAGCCCCGCCTCCGCCGCGGCGAGGTCGCTCGCGATCTGCGCGCGGTTGCGTCCCACGCCCTCGCCATAGCTTTCGGCCAGGAAATCCGCGCGGCGCTCGAGCCAGTCCGGTGCATCCAGCACCGGCCCCTGGCAGAGCGGATCGGAATACTCCAGAAAATCCCCAGCGAAGCCCGCCTGCCGCAGGCTGGGCGCGATGTCGGAGCCGCAGCGGATGTGCAGCGTCGCCATGCCGCGATCGACAGCGGCATCGCCGCTGATGATGCGGTCCCAGGCATTGTCCATCGCTTCGACATGCGCCTTCAGCTTCGGCCAGCTCGGCAGGCCGAGCTCGCGCGCGATGACGAGCTGCGCCTCGCTCAGCCGCGCGAGGTCGTCGGGCATGGCACCCTGCGCCACGGCCTTCGGATGCTGCACGCGGAAGCGCTGCTGCGCATCGGCGTCGCCGGCGCGCAGGCCCTTCAGCAGATCCTTGGCGCGCTTGCGCTGCTGTTCGAGGTTGATCCGGAACGGCGATGCCGGGCGGTCGGTCATGGAAGCCCCTTCCTCGTGCCTGCGTCCGCCGGTCAGACAGGAAAGGGTGGATGATTCGTCGGGCCACGCTTCGCTGGACGTGGGCGCAGCCCTTCCCGCGGACACGGAGGCTCCGACCGAGCCGGGCCGCAGCCAATCAAATGCCGGCTCGGCGGTCAAGAATGCCGGGCGCTGGAGCAGATCCCGATCAGGTGGCATATCCCCGACCCCGGCGGCATTCCCAAGGCCGGCCTGAATGACGACACCCGGAGGAACGCCATGACGACCCTTGCGCCCGATGTGCTGGTGATCGGCGGCGGCATGGCCGGCACCGTCGCCGCCATTGCCGCGGCCCGCGCCGGCGCGGCGACGGTGATCGTGGAGCGCTTCGGCTTCCTCGGCGGCGCCGCCACCGCCGCCGCGGTCGGCCAGTTCGTCGGCTGGGAGACCGCCGCCGGGCGCCGCGTCGTCGGCGGCATCGCGGAGGAGATCGTGGCGCGCCTCGCCGCCATCGGCGGCAGTGATGGCCACAGCCACTTCACCATGTCGACCGGCCACCGCATGGACCGGGTGCAGTACGACCCCGAATTGCTGAAGCCCGTCCTGGATGCGCTGGTGACCGAAGCCGGGGCGCGGCCGCTCTTTCACGCCAACCTGCTCGGCGCCGAGCGCGAGGGTGGCAGGATCGCGGCCGTGCATCTGCTGACCAAGGCAGGGCCCTGGGCATTGCGGCCGCGCTGCGTGATCGACGCTTCCGGCGATCTCGATCTGCTGGCCGCCGCAGGCGCCCGTTTTTTGCCGCTCGGCGCGGGAGAGACGGCGCAGCCCGCGACCGCCATGTTCCGCTTCGGCCCGATCGACCTCGCGGCCTTCGGCGCGATCGCCGGGGCCGAGTTGGCGGCGCTGGCGCAACAGGGCGTGGCGGAAGGCCGCCTCGCCCGCGCGGCACTCCATGCCAGCCGGATCGCGGGCACGCGCGATGCCTGGTTCAACATCTCCCGCGTCGCCTTCGACGCCACCGACCCGATCGCGCTCTCCGATGCCGAGATCGAGGGCCGCCGCCAGGCGCTCGCCGCCGCATCCTTCCTGCGCGACCGGGTGCCGGGCTGCGACGAAGGCCGCCTCGTCGCCCTCGCCCCCGCGATCGGCGTGCGCGAGAGCCGCCGCATCGCCGGCCGCCATCTGCTGACCGAGGACGAGCTCCGCGCCGGCACTGCCTTCGCGGACCGCATCGCCTGGGGCGCCTATCCGATCGACATCCATCCCGCGCAGGGTGCCGGCCTGGACTTCGTGGAATTCGGCGCCGACCACGCCTATGCCATCCCCTTCGCGAGCCTGGTGCCGGAGGGGCTCGACAACGTCCTTGTCGCCGGGCGCGGGATCTCCGCCACGCACCGCGCGCATGCGGCGACGCGGGTCATGCCGACGGTGATGGCGATCGGCCAGGCCGCCGGCACCGCCGCCGCGCTCGCGCTGCAGGCCAATGCCGCTCTCGCCGCGACCGACACGGCCCGCCTGCAGGCGCGGCTCCGCGACGACGGCGCCATCCTGCCCTGAACCACGAAGACGACCGAGGCCCGCCATGACCCTCACCCGCCGCGCGGCACTCGCGCTGCCCATCCTCACCACGCTGCCGGCTGATGCCGCCGATTGGCCGGCGCGGCCGCTCCGCATCCTCGTGCCCTTCGCGGCCGGCGGCCCCGCCGACGGGCTGGCGCGCATGCTGGCGGAGGTTTTCTCGCCGCGGCTCGGCCAGCCGGTGGTGGTGGAGAACCGTCCCGGCGCCGGCGGCATCATCGGCACTGCCGCCGCCGCCACCGCCAATGACGGCCATACGCTGCTCTTCGGTTCGATCAGCATGACGATCGTGCCGCATCTGCAGGCGCAGCCGGTCGGCTATGACGTGGTGCGCGACTTCATCCCGCTAGGCCTCGTCGGCTCCACGCCCTTCCTCGCGGTGGTGCCTGCCGCCTCCCCGATCCGCGACATCGCCGGGCTGATCGCCGCGGCGAAAGGGGCGCGGCCGCCGACCGCCGCCAATTCCGGCAACGGCACCCTCTCCCACCTTGCCGCCGAGCTGTTCAACGCGCGCACCGGCGCGCAGATCGAGAGCGTGACCTATCGCGGCGAGGGCGTGCTGATGCCGGACCTGCTGAACGGCACCGTCGGCATGGGGTTCCTGACGCTCTCCTCCGTGCTGCCGCATATCCGCGCCGGCCGGCTGCGCGCACTCGCCGTCGCCGGCCCCGAGCGCCTGCCCGAACTGCCGGAGGTGCCGAGCTTCGCCGAGGCCGGTCTGCCCGGGCTCGAGGTCGATGGCTGGCAGGCGTTGTTCGCGCCGCTGATGACGCCGCCCGAAGGCGTCGCGCGCGTCGCCGCGCTGCTGCAGGAGGCGATGGCGGATCCGGCGGTGCGCGCCCGCATCGCAGGCTTCGGCGTGCAACCCGCGACCCGCGACCGTGCTGCCTTCGTGGCGCTCTTCCCCGAGGAGTTCACGCGCTGGGGTGAGCTCGTCCGCGCCCGCGGCATCCACGCGGAGTAGGACCGGAGGTTCCGGGTGATCGAACGCCGCTCAGTCTGGCTCTGCCGATCTAACGCAAACACGGCTTGTCGAGCATGTCCCAACCATAGGCGCGCGCCACCCGATCGACGATTTCCTGCGCCAGCGGCTGTCCATTGTCGCCGTTGGTCATGACGACCACGCCATAGCCCTTGGCTCGATGTGCGGTCGCCAGGCATCGAAATCCCCAGTTGCTACCGCCGTGTTCAAAGTACCAGCCCTCGCCTTTTCGCGTGATCGAGAAGCCGATGGCGTAAGAACCGACGCCCACTGGCGTCACCATCTCCTGCATCGTGGCCCGGGTGAGCACCGCGCTGGATTGTCCGGCCAATGTCCGTTGAACATCGATCATGAACTTCGCGAGGTCGGTCGGCGTGGTCCAGAGCCCGGCCGCGGCCTGTTCGGGATAGACGTGCCACCGTGCGCCCATGCCCCTTCCGAACGCATTGTGGCCCCGCGCAGTCAGCGTCTCGCGATCCGCCGGCAAGGGCTGTTCGAAGCTGCTGTCGGTCATGCCGATCGGGCCGAGCACCCAGTTGCGCATGATGTCCGTGAATGGAAGCCCGACCGCATCGACGAGCGCGAGTTGCTCGATCATGACGCCTCCACCGGAATAGTGGGAGACGGTGAGGGGTGGGCGAACCAACCGCACCGGGCCGACATTGGACGGTGGCTGGCCGTCGAGCATCTGCCGCACCGTGGGCAGGGGTGCTCCAGGCTCGTAGCCGGGGAAGCCGAAGCCGTCCCCGGTACCGGATGTATGGCTCATGAGTGTTCGCGGCGTCACGGGCGGACCGTCGTTGAATGGCGCATCCGGCAACGTCCAGGATGTCAGGATGGTGTTGATGTCCTGGTCCAGGCCGAACCTGCCGGTCTCAACGGCCTTGAGCGACGCCATGGCCGCGACCGCTTTGCTGATGGACGCAGCCTGGTACCGCGTTTCGTTGGTGGCGGGCGCACCGGTTTCGACATCCGCCACACCCCAGGACTTCGCCCAGTGGACCGCAAAGTCCTGGATCACGGCGATGCCGAGGCCGGGCACGCCGTAATAGGCCATGACCTCTGGGATCGTGAGTGGATCGGCGCCCTGGCGATTGGGCGATTGAGGCCCTTCGATGTCTGCGATCATTCGGAAGCGCTGCCTCCTCAACGCCAGCCCAATGCGCTGGGCGGTCACGGCAGGATGTGAGTCCAATGGGTCGCAGAGACCGAATTGGCCCCCGCGCACAGCATACGCGCGACGGGCTCCACCTCGCCAGTGACGTGACCTCCACGAATTGGGCGGTGTTCAACGATGCCAAATGCCGATTCAGCTCAGCCGGGTGGCCGCCGCTGCGCCGCCTCGCGCGCATAGAACCGCTCCACCTCCGCCCGGCTAATGTCCTCATCGGTCAGCGCTTCCGGGACGATGAGGACCACCGCCGGCTGGTCCTGCCGCCGCATCGTGTGGGCCATGCTGTAGAGCGTCCAGATCCAGGGATAGCCGAGGTCCGGCAGCCCGAAGCGCCGCGGCTCCATGCAGAGGTCGCACACCGAGACATCCAGCACGATCCCAGACAGCTGCGACAGCGTCTTCTCCAGGCCAGACCGATACCGATAGGCGTCGACGCTCGACAGGATGCTGGTGCCCGCGAAGAGGGCGACCATGGTCAGGGACAGGCCCCGCAGGGATCCACCAAGCCAGTCAAGCCCACGCCGCGGCCAGGACCAGCGCCGCTGGTCCAGCAGCAGCGGCGCCATGGCGATGAGGATCGACAGGCCGACCGTGTAGACGCGCGACGGATAGGCGTACTGGAACAGCCTGGTCCGCAGATAGAGGCCCTGCCCCACCAGCAGCAACGCGACAGGCAGCACGAAGGCCGCGGCCGCGAGGGCGATGACGATCACCGGCCGGTGCTGGAACAGCCGGATCGCGACCAGGCTCAGCAGCAACTGGCCGCCCAACAGGGCGGCCAGTACGATGACATGGGCATTCAGGACATCGCCGCCGCTCGGCTCCGGGTTGACCAGGTAGAAGCCGATCTGGAACAGCGGCCCGAAGCAGAGCAGACCGAGCGTCGTTCGCCTGACCCAGCCCGCGCTGCCATCCTGTGCGCCGCTCCGGCGCGCGGCCAGCGCCAGGACGATGTTGGACAGGACGATGGTCTCGTAGCTCGCCACCAGGAAGAAGGCGGCCGCCAGCCGCTTCCATCCCTTCGGATCATCGGCGGGATGCAGAGTGTAGAGCGTGAACAGCGTCGTCAGGGCGAGGGCGAAGAGCAGCTCGGTCACCGGGAAATTCGCCAGCAGCAGGGTGCCCGACAGGAAGACCGCCAGCAGGGCATGGCGCAGCGCGTCATCCAGGCCCGAGCGGCAGATGGCCACCACCGGCACTAGGATCAGCGCATAGACGGCAGCGCCGAACAGCATCGTGCCCGGCACCACGGCGTCGGGGTCGATCAGTCCCAGCAGCCGCAGCGCGCCGGTCGACCACATCACGGCAAAGAAGCGGCGCGGCGTCGGCTGCGGGAACCAGAACGGGTCGAGCAGCGGCTGGACGACGAAATTGGCACCGTCCAGAAAAAGCTGGCGGCCGGACCAGATGCTGAGGAGGAGCACCGCGGCGATCGCAAGCGCGCGCGCCCACGCCTGGTCGCGCGATGGCATCCCATTCATTGGCATGCGTCCCGGCTTGTGTGTCGGACTAGTTTCGCGCGGCAGACCGTGGCCTGGCTGGAGCGTGATGACTTGAGGCGGAATCGCCGAAAAGTCTGAATCACGCAAGCAAACATAGCGTTAGGGCGCGATCGCTTGAGGGTGCACTAACCGAAAAGTGTGAATCACGCGATCCAGCAAAGTGGCTGGACCGTGATCGGTTCCACTTGAACCGAGCATGGTTTAGCGGCGTGTGGTGCTGCAGGCGTCGGCCTTGCGCAGCGCTGCCTGCAGCACCGCGTAGATCCGCGGATCAGCCGATTGCGCGACGTTGAAGCGCAGGAAGCTCTTGGCCGTCTGCGACAGGCTGAAGGCATTGCCGGGCGCGAGCACGATGTTCTCGGCGAGCGCATGGCGGGCGATCTCAGCAGCGTCGATCCCTTCCGGCAGCCGGCACCACAGGAAGATGCCGGCCGATGGCTCGATCGCAGGCAGGATCCCGATCGGCTTCAGCCGCGCCGCGGTCTCCGCCATGGCACGGGCCAGGCGCTGGCGCAGCGCCTCCATGTGCTTGCGGTAGCTGCCATCCTGCAGCAGCGCCAGCACCAGCTCGGCCGAAAGCCGCCCGCCGCCGAAACTGGTGGCGATCCGAAGATCGGCGAGGCCTTCGATCCAATCGGGCCTTGCCGCGATGAAGCCGCAGCGCACCGAGGCCGAGAGCGTTTTCGAGAAGCTACCGATATGGACGACGCGCCGCAGCCCGTCGAAGGCGGCGAGCCTGGGCGCAGGCGCCACCTCGAAATCCGCGAAGATGTCGTCCTCGACGATGGTGAGGCCCGCCTCCTCGGCGAGCTTCAGCACGCGATGCGCGGTGACCGGCGAAAGCGTGGCGCCGGTCGGGTTGTGGAGCGCGGCATTGGTGATGTAGAGGCGCGGCCGATGCTCGGCGAGCGCCTGGGCGAAAAGCGCGGTATCCGGCCCGGTCGCCGTATAGGGAACGCCGACCACCTTCGCCCGGTGCGCGCGCAGCAGGGCATGGAAGTTGAAGTAGCAGGGGTCGTCGACCAGGACGGCGTCGCCAGGCTCGATCAGGAAGCGGCAGACGAGGTCGATCGCCTGCGTCCCTGATTCCGTCAGCATGATCTGCGCGGGCGGCACCTCGATGCCATGCGCGCTCATGCGCCGGGCGAGAAGTGCCCGCAGCGGCGCGAGGCCGAGGGGTGAGCCGTAATCGGCGAGCGCCGCGTCCCCGGCCCGGGAGAGGGTCCTGAGCGCCCGGCGGATCGCCGCCTGCGGCATCCAGGATGCCGGCAGCCAGCCGCAGCCGGGCTTCAGCACCTCCTCCCCCGCTTCCAGCGACTGGCGTGAGATCCAGAGGGGATCGACCGCCCGGTCGAGCCGCGGTCCGATCTCCGCCAGCGACAGCGGTGCGAGCGGGGCCGCGACGTAGAAGCCCGAGCCGGCGCGCGCGCGGATGGCGCCTTCCGCCGCCAGCCGCTCATAGGCTTCGACGACGGTCGATTTGGAGACCCGCATCGCCACGGCGAAGGCGCGGATGGAGGGCAGCCGCGCACCGGGCGTCAGGCTGCGCGTGGCGATCCGCTGCCGGATCGCCGCCATGACGGTGGCGGTCAGCGTCACGCCGGCGACCGCCGTTCCTGCATCCATCCGTACCGCCTCCTCGACCATGACAGTTCGACCGGATTGTATGGCACCATCCCTGGCATGGCCACGGCCTGCAGCCGATACCGGACGGGGCGGAAAGCGAGGCCGGGATGGACAGGACGACGGGTGGATGGATCAACGGGCTGCTCGGCGTGCTGATCTTCAGCGGATCGCTGCCGGCGACGCGGGCCGCGGTGATGGATTTCGATCCGGTGTTCCTGACCGCGGCGCGCGCCGCCCTGGCCGGCCTGCTGGCGCTCGGCCTGCTCGCGGCCTTCGGCGGGAAGCGGCCGGAGCGCGGCGACCTCCTGCCGCTTGCCATCGTGGCGCTCGGCGTCGTCCTCGGCTTCCCCTTGCTGACCGCGCTGGCGCTCGCGCACATCACCTCGGCGCATTCCATCGTCTTCGTCGGGCTGCTGCCGCTGGCGACCGCGGGCTTCGGCGTGCTGCGCGGGGGCGAGCGTCCGCGGCCGGGTTTTTGGCTGTTCTCCTGCCTGGGCAGCGCCCTGGTCGCGGGCTTCGCCCTGGCGCGGGGGCCGGGGGGCGCCGCGGCCGGCGACCTCCTGATGCTGGCCGCGATCCTCGTCTGCGGCCTTGGCTATGCCGAGGGCGGCAGGCTGTCGCGCCGGCTCGGCGGCTGGCAAGTCATCTCCTGGGCGCTGGTGCTGTCACTGCCGGTGGCGGCGGGGCTGGCGCTGCTCACCCTGCCGCCCGGCTTCGCCGGCATAGGCGGGCCCGCCTGGATCGGACTCGCCTATGTCTCGCTGTTCAGCATGCTGATCGGCTTCATCTTCTGGTATCGCGGGCTGGCGCAGGGCGGCATTGCCGCGGTCGGCCAGCTCCAACTGCTCCAGCCCTTCTTCGGCCTGACGCTCGCCGCCCTGCTGCTGCACGAGCAGGTCAGCCCGGCCATGCTGGCCGTCACGGCCGCCGTCGTGCTGTGCGTCGCGGGCGCCAGACGCTTCGCGTCCTGAGCCAGGGCACCGCGACCGGATGGCCGGCCCGCGCGGAAAGCGTTCACCCCGGGCGCCTGTCCGGTCTATCAAGGGTCGTGCTCACGCCCAGTCCTTCGAAGACGCAGAGGTCCATGTTATGAACGCGACGCGACGCAGGCTGATCTGTGCCGGTGTGCTGCCGGCGGTCCTTCCCGCCGCGGCCATGGCCTTTCGCTACGAGGCACCCGGCGTCGATGATGCAGCGGCGCTCGCCGCGCGCTGCCCGTCCGATGCGGCGCTGTCCAATGCGGATGTCGCCGCGCTCCGGCAGGCTCATGCACAGCACGCGGTCACCGCGGAGCAGCAGAAGATGATGGAGGAAGGCGCCCGCTGCCCGATCTGCGGCTGCCCGCCGGTCTCGCTCGCCGAGCCGGCCAAGGGGCTTCTCTAAAGCGTGATGCCTTGAGGCGGAATTGCCGAAAGGTCTGAATCACGCGATCAAACGCAGTAGCAGAGCATGATGCGTGAGCGTATGCGAGCGCACCATGCTCCAGCGGATCTTTCGTCCGCCCGGGAGCGACGTCAGGTCGTTGTCATGAAAGACGCGGATACTGACGCCCGTCCGCCCGGGCCCGGCGGCAGGCAATCCATCCGGGAGGTCACGCGCATGTCCCGCTTCCTCGCCATCTCCGGCGCCGCGATCCTCGCGCTGGTCCTGGTTGGCGGGATGCCGGCGCTGCTGCGCCGGGCGCCGCCGGCCGTCTCCGCCCTGGTCATGCCGCCGGTCGTTCCAGGGGCGCGCGGCCATGATCCCTGCGAGGACGGCTGCGCGCCCCCGCTGGCCTGGCTGGACGACGGCTGGGCGCTGCTGTCCGACTGGCCCGGCCGCGCCGAGCTCCGCGCCGATGGCCGGCGGGGGAAGCCAGCGACCCGGCTCTGACTACCTTCGCGGCGGTCGCGGCATCGGCCATCATCGCCGCCCGGCAGGCATGCCCGCGCCGGCCCTGCTGCCGGAGCTGCCGTGACGATCCGCCCGATCCTGCGTTTCCCTGACCCGCGCCTGCGCATCCCCGCAGCCCCGGTGCGCGATTTCGACGCGGCGCTCCGGTCGCTGGCCGCCGATCTGCTGGACACGCTGCGCGCGGCGCCGGGCATCGGGATTACGGCGCCGCATATCGGCGTCGCGCAGCGGCTGGTGGTGCTGGAGCTCTCCGCCCTCGATGGCGTCCGGACCTATGTCAATCCGGAGATCGTCTGGGCCTCGGCCGAGATGGCCCGGCATCCGGAGGGCAGCATCGCCATGCCGGGCGTGACCGAGGAGGTCGAGCGCCCCGCTTGCGTGCATCTGCGGTACCGCGACCTTGATGGCGCGGAGCAGATGGAGGAAGCGGAGGGCCTGCTGGCCGTCTGCCACCAGCATGAGATCGACCAGCTCGACGGCGTCTTCTGGATCCAGCGCCTTTCGCGCCTGAAGCGGGACCGGCTGGTCAAGCGCTACGGGAAGCTGGCGCGGGCGCCCTGACGGCCGCAGCGTGCCGCCGCCGCGCCCTGAGCCGCCCTGGCCCGGCGCTGCCATCCTGCCGATGGTCGGCTGGGCGTCGCGGCGTGGCGAGGCAAAGTCTTCAACCGCAGGGTTGTGGTCCTGGAAAGGAACCGAGGGCTAGGCTGCGCACTGCGGCCAGGGGGCCACGCCGCGGAGCGTTTCCCGATGATGAGTTCCGACACCGAATACCGCATCCGCCTCGATCGGCTGGCGGACGAGCTGCTGCTTGCGCGCGAGGAGCAGCGGAAGATGCCGTCCGGCGCGGCCCGGGACCGCCGGCGGCAAGAGCTGGACGCGCTGGAGCAGAACCAGGACGCGATCCGACGGACCCTGGGGCTGCCGCTCTGCCGCGAACGGGTGGAGCGGGCGCAGGTCGACGGGATCGTCGAGGCCCAGGCGGCGCTCACCAACGCGCACCGTGCGGAGCGGGAGCGCCTCGGGCTGACACCTGCGCAACAGGCGCGCCGGCGGATCGCGTGGCTGGCGGGTGGCGCCGGGGGCTTGCTGCTGCTGGCGCTGCTGCTGATGCTGAGCCTCGATTAGAGCGCCATCGCCTGCCGCCGCGTGGTGATCCAGGCGACGGCCGCGGCGGCGAGCTGCACGGCGGCGCCGAGGAGCATCGCGAGACGCAGGCCCGTGGCCCCGCCATCCGCGAGTGCGAAGAGGCTGCCCAGAACGGCGACGCCGATCGTGGCCCCCACCATGCGCGCGACATTGATGAGCGCGGCGGCGGTGCCCGCGCGGGCGACGGCAACGGCGCCGACCGCGACCCCCATCAGCGGGCCGGTGGCGAGGCCCATGCCGAGCCCGGTCAGCGCCAGCCCGATCTCGGCCGCGGCGAGGGAGGTGGCGCCCGCCGCGACGCCGATCAGCAGCAGCCCGCAGCCGATGATGGCGACGCCGCCCGCCGTCATGAAACGCGTTCCGAACCGGGTGCTCAGCACTCCCGAAGCGGGCGAGACCAGGACGAAGAGCAGCGCCATCGGCAGCAGCGCGATCCCGGCACCGACCGGCCCGAGCTGGCCGCCCTCCTGCCAGGTCAGCGGCAGCAGGAACAGCACGCCATACATGCCGAAGGTCATGCCGGCGGTTGCGATCACCGCGCCGCGGAAGCCGGGCGGGCGGAAGAGATCGAGCGGCACCAGCGCGCCGGCGCCGCGACGCGCCTCCACCCGGATGAAGACGGCGAGCGCGAGGAGCGCGAGAATGAAGGCGCCGAGCGCCGTGCCGATGTCCCGGTGCGCCTCGATCGCCGCGAGCGCGAGGCCACCGAGCGCCACGGCGCCGAGGACCTGCGCGGGCGCGTCGAAATGCCGGTCCTGCGGATCAGCGGATTCCGGGATTGCGAGAAGTGCGAGCGCCAGCGTCGCGATCCCGAAGGGCACCACGACGAGGAAGATGCTGCGCCAGCCGAAGCGGTCCAGCAGCAGCCCGCCGGTCGCGGGCCCGATCGCGAGCGCGAGGCCGTTGCATGCCGTCCAGATGCCGAGCGCCCGGGCGCGGTCGCGAGCATCGGGCCAGGCGACGCGGATGATGGCGAGCGAGGCCGGCAGCAGCAGCGCGGCGCCGATGCCGGCTGCCGCGCGGCCGCCGATCAGCGCCGCGACCGTGGGCGCGGCCGCGCAGAGCAGCGATGCCGCGGTGAACAGCGCCGCGCCCGCCATGAAGATGCGCCGCCGTCCCAAAAGGTCGGCGAGCAGTCCGCCGGTCAGCAGCAGCACGGCGTAGAGCAGGTTGTAGCTGTCGACCACCCATTGCAGCGCGCCGACGCCGGCACGGAAATGCTCGCCGATCGGACGCACCGCCAGGTTGACCACGGAGGTGTCGAGCTGCGCGATGAGCACCGCGATGCAGAGCGTCAGCAGCGTGAGCCGGTGCCGCTGCTCACCGCCGCGCGGCACGCTTCCGGCTTGCATGGCTGGTGGGAGGTCGTCGCCGTGCATGGGCTGTCATCCTGTCGGTTCCGACGCGATGGCAGCCTAACGGGCCCCGCGGGCGGGTGTTTCACCCGCCGCCGAAAAACCGGCCCCGCCATCCGCCGCGATCGCGATGCTCCCGCTTGATCGTGCCGATGGACGGGCTTAACATCTCTGTCGAGGGGCCATCCGCGATCGCCCCATGAGGCTTCGGCCCAAGCATCGCGTCCAACGCTCCGGCGCTCCGCGCCGAAGGGAGGACGCCCCGATGCCGGGTCCCGACACCATCACCTCAGCCCAATTGTCCCGCCTGATCGGCACGCCCGATGCGCCCGTCATCATCGATGTCCGCATCGACGACGACGTCGCACGCGATCCGCGGCTGCTGCCCGGCGCGATCCGTCGCGACTTTCGCTCGGTCGCCGGCTGGGCCGCGGAGCAGGCCGGCCGGCCCGTCGCCGTCGTCTGCCAGCGCGGCCAGAAACTGAGCGAGGGCGTCGCCGCCTGGCTGCGCCATGCCGGCATCCGGGCCGAGACGCTGGAGGGCGGCTTCGAGGCCTGGGCCGCGCTCGACGCGCCACTCCTGCGGCCGGACCACCTGCCGCCGCGCGACGCAGCCGGCCGCACGCTCTGGGTGACGCGCGCACGCCCCAAGATCGACCGCATCGCCTGCCCCTGGCTGATCCGCCGCTTCGTCGATCCCAGCGCGGTCTTCCTGTTCGTGGCCCCCGGGGAGGTGCCGGCGGTCGCCGACCGCTTCGGGGCGACGCCCTTCGACATCGAGGGCGTCTTCTGGAGCCACCGCGGCGAAGCCTGCACCTTCGACGTCATGATCGAGGAATTCGGCCTGCAGTCCGACGCGCTCACGCGCCTTGCCGCCATCATCCGCGGCGCCGATACCGCCCGGCTCGACCTCGCGCCGGAAGCCGCGGGGCTGCTGGCCGCCTCGCTCGGCTTCTCGCGCCTCTATCGCGATGACCTCGCCCAGCTCGACGCTGCGATGGGGCTCTATGACGCCTTCTACCGCTGGGCCCGCGACGCGGTGGCCGAGACCCATAACTGGCCGGCGCCGCAGGGGATGACAGGAGCACGGGCATGAGCCAGGCCACGACACAGGTGGCCGAACCCGCTGCCTCGCCCGGGGCCGCCGCCCCGGACGCGGCCCCGCGCCTACCAAGCTTCGCGGCGGCGCTCAGGGTCTGGCTGAAGATCGGCCTGCTCTCCTTCGGCGGGCCGGCCGGGCAGATCGCGCTGCTGCACCGGGAGGTGGTGGACGACCGCCGCTGGGTCTCCGACGCGCGCTTCCTGCACGCGCTCAACTTCTGCACGCTGCTGCCGGGACCGGAGGCGCAGCAACTCGCCACCTATCTCGGCTGGCTGATGCACGGGGTGCGCGGCGGGATCGCGGCGGGCGTGCTCTTCGTGCTGCCCGGCATGGCTGTCATGCTGGGGCTCTCGGTGCTCTACGCGACGCTCGGCACGGTGCCGGTGGTCGCGGCCCTGTTCTTCGGCCTGAAATGCGCCGTGCTGGTGCTGGTGGTCGAAGCGCTGCTGCGCGTCGCGCGGCGGGCGTTGAAGACGCGCGCGGCCTGGGCGCTGGCTGCGACCGCCTTCGCGGCACTCTACCTGCTTGGCGTACCCTTCCCGGTGGTGGTGCTGGCGGCGGCGCTGCTCGGCTACAGCCTGCCGGGCGCCTTCCGCGGCAGTGGCCACGGCGCGGCCAAGGATGGCCCGCCGGCGCTGCTGGACGCGGTCCTGGCGGCGGATCCGGGCCGGCCGACTCGGCTGGCCGCGAGCGCCTGGCGGGCCGGCTGGGTCGCGGTCGCGCTCTGGCTGCTGCCGGTCGCGGCGCTGATGCTGGCAGGCGCCGGGGTCTTCGCCGACATCGCCTGGTTCTTCTCGAAGATGGCGGTGGTGACCGTGGGCGGCGCCTATGCCGTGCTCGCCTATGTCGCGCAGGAGGCGGTCGCGGGTTATGGCTGGCTCACGCCCGACCAGATGCTGGTCGGGCTCGGCCTTGCCGAGACCACGCCGGGCCCGCTGATCCTGGTGCTGCAATTCGTGGGCTTCCTGGCGGGCCATGGCCAGGGCGGGATCGCCTGGGGCATCGCGGCTTCGGTGCTGACGGTCTGGGTCACCTTCGCACCCTGCTTCGCCTTCATCTTCCTCGGCGCCCCCTATGTCGAGCGGCTGCACGCCAACCGGGCGCTCACCGGCGCATTGGCCGCGGTGACCGCCGCGGTGGTCGGCGTCATCGCCAACCTGGCGCTCTGGTTCGGCCTGCGGGTGCTCTTCGCCGAGATCGACCGGATGGCGATCGGCCCCGTCGCGCTGGACATGCCGGCGCCCGCCAGCCTGGACCCGCTGGCGCTCGGGCTGGCGGCGCTGGCGGCCTTCTGCCTGTTCCGCCTCCGGCTCGGACTGCTGCGGACGCTCGGCGTCACCGCCCTGGTCGGGCTGGTGGCGAAGCTCAGCTTTGGCTGACGGCGCGGCCACCGCGGCCCAGGAGGGGCAAGGAAAGGCGATGAGGAGGTCCGGATTGGCAGGCTCCGCGGATGCTTCCCCCTCGGCGGTGCCGGATGCGTCGGGCGGGATGCCCGGCCGCGTCCTCACCGCGCGCGGCCTCAGGGCCTTCGGCGACGGCTATGTCGCGATCCTGCTGCCGGTGCATCTCGGCCGGCTCGGCCATGGACCGGCGGATATCGGCCTGATCGTCACCAGCACCCTGCTGGGCTCGGCGCTGCTGACGCTCGCCTTCGGCATCCTCGCGCATCGCCTGCGCCTGCGTCTGCGCACGGGGCTGCTCGCCGCCGCGCTGCTCATGGCGGCGACCGGACTCGGCTTCGGCACCATCCAGGATTTCTGGCCGCTGCTGATCGTCGCCTTCGTGGGCACCATCAATCCCTCGGGCGGCGACGTGAGCGTGTTCCTGCCCATGGAACATAGCGTCATCGCGCATTCCGTCGCGGATTCGGCGCGCACTGCGGCCTTCGCCCGCTACAGCTTCATCGGTTCCGCCGGCGCGGCGCTCGGCGCATTGGCGATCGGTGCCTTCGAGTGGCTGCAGGCGCAGCTCCCCGGCATCGATGTCGGAAGCGCGCTGTTCCTGCTCTATGGCGGCATCGGGCTGGCGACCCTGATCCTCTATGCCGGCCTGCCGGAGCTGCGGACAGGCGAAGCACCGCCGTCCGCAGCACTCGGGCCCTCGCGTCGGCGGGTCTATGGCCTCGCCGCGCTGTTCTCCGTCGATGCCTTCGGCGGCGGCTTCATCGTCAACACGCTGCTCGCACTCTGGCTGTTCGAGCGCTTCGGCCTCTCCGTCGCGACCACCGGCGCGATCTTCTTCGCGACCGGGGTATGTTCCGCGCTGTCCTACTTCGCCGCGGTGCGGCTGGCGGCCCGTTTCGGGCTGGTCAACACCATGGTGTTCACCCACCTGCCCTCCAGCGTCTTCCTGATCCTCGCCGCCTTCGCGCCGACGCTCCCCCTCGCAGTGGCGCTGCTCGTGCTCCGCAGCCTGCTGTCGCAGATGGACGTCCCGACCCGCTCCTCCTACGTGATGGCGGTGGTCGAGCCCGCGGAGCGGCCGGCGGCGGCCAGCGTCACCGCGGTGCCGCGCAGCCTGGCGGCCTCGCTCTCGCCGGCGCTCGCGGGCTGGATGCTGGCCGCGAGCGCCTTTGGATGGCCGCTGATCTGCGCGGGCCTGCTCAAGATCGCTTATGACCTCGCGCTGCTCCGGCAATTCGGCGCCGTCCGGCCGCCGGAGGAGCTGCGGCGCGGTTAGGAGCCTGTCTGAGAAAGGTGCGTGGAGGGCTGCCCGCGGATTTTTCGTCCCTGGTGTGCCGGGTGACGCAGCCGATGCTGGTTGCATCGGCGAGGAGGCCGGTGCGCCAGGGGCGGAAAAGACCCGGCAGACCGACCCGCTGCCGTTCTCAGACAGGCTCCTAAAGTCAGTCCGAGTCTGGCAGCGCCGCGGGCTGCCGCCGCGCCAGCAGCTTGTCGATCCGCCTTCCGTCCATGTCGATGATCTCGAAGCGCCAGCCTTCGAAGTCGAAATGCTCGCCGGCCACGGGCAGATGCCCGAGCTGGAACAGCGCGAAGCCGGCGATGGTGTGGAAATCGCCCTCCGCCGGCCGCGTCCGGAACCCCAGCCGGTTGAAGGCGTCATGCGCGGACATCCCGCCATCGATCAGCAGGGATCCGTCCTCGCGCTCGACGATGTCCGGCTCCTCCCCTTCCGCATCCGGCAGGTCGCCGGCGATGGCTTCGAGCAGGTCGGTCTGGGTGACGATACCGTCGAGGCTGCCATATTCGTCGATCACGATCGCGAGCCGGACCGGGGACTTCTTGAACTGATCGAGCACGCGGAAGATCGGCGTCGCCTCATGCACCGTCACCGGCTCGCGCAGCGCGGCCATGGGATCGAGCGGCTTGCCGTCCAGGACCTGGTCGAGAAGATCCTGCTTCAGGATCATGCCGAGCGGCTCGTCGATATCGCCACGGCCGACCAGGAGCTGGTCGTGCCGGCTTTCGCGGATGGTGCGCAGGATGACGTCCGGCGGATCGTCGGCATCGATCCAGTCGACATCGCGGCGCGGCGTCATGATGTCGGCGATCGGGCGGACGCCGATGCTGAAGACGCGCTCGACGACCTCCTGCTGCACCTGTTGCAGCAGCCCGGCCTCCTGGCTCTGCGCCACCAGCAGCTTCAGCTCCTCCGGCGAATGCAGCGATCCCTCCCCGGTTCCCGGGCGCAGGCCGCAGAGCCGCAGCACGAGGTTGCCGAGGCCGTTGAGCGCCAGGATCGCCGGCCGGAGCAGGAACAGGAAGACCCCGAGCGGCCGCACGATCCGCAGCGCCGTGCCCTCGCTCCGCTGCAGTGCCAGGCTCTTCGGCGCCAGCTCGCCGAGCACGATGTGCAGCGCGGTGATGATGATGAAGGAAATCGCGACCGCGATCGCGTGCGCCCCGGCGGTCGCGAGCGATCCCGGCAGGGCGCTCAGCAGCGGCTGGATCAAGTGGGCGAGCGCGGGCTCGCCCACCCATCCGAGGGCGAGCGAGGAGATGGTGATGCCGAGCTGGGTCGCCGCGAGATTGGCGTCGAGGTTGTCGACGGCGCGTTGCAGCGCGACAGCATTCGTCCGCCCGTCAGCGACGAGTTCGGTGACCCGGCTGCGGCGGATGGCGACAAGGGAGAATTCGGCCGCGACGAAGAAGCCATTCGCGGCGACGAGCACGAGCACGGTCAGTACGCCGATCAGATCGACGATACCACTGCCATCGGAACCAGGCATTGCCTCCTCTCGGGCGGCCAGCGCCGCCACGGGTTGTGGGTGGGGTCACCCATAGCACGCGCCCGGCGCAAGCCCAGGGACCGGGGCGCCGGAAGGCTCGCCCTGGCTGGACCAGACGTTTCGCTCCGAACTGGACATTCTGTGCGGACCAGCTCCGCGGCATTGTCGGGCTGCGGCTGCCGATCGCGCGCATCGAGGCAAACGCAAGATGAGCCAGAACCGGAGCGCCGGGGACCGCGCAAGAGTCGCCGAGGGCCGCGCCGCGAGCGACCGCGCGACGGACCGGATCGCCGCCGGTCTGATCCCGCGCTGAGCGGTTCGTGCGGCCGCCGGCGCATTTCACCCGATTAGCTTGGTCCACCGGATCGGGATTTGCTCTGAACCAGGTCCTTCGGCGCCACGTAGCCCGGATCATGCGCGAAGGGCAGCGGAGTGTCGGTGCGCAGCGCATCCAGCACCGCGGCGAAATCCGTGCGGCAGCGGAAGCCGAGCAGGGTCTCGCTGCGGCGCGCGTCGTAGACGCGGCCGATGCTGGCCGGCAGGCGCCAGCCGCGGTCGGCATAGAGCGCCGCCGCATCCGGGAACAGGCGCCGGATCACCGCGGCCGCGTCGCGCTTCAGTGCCTCGGCATCGGTGCGCGCGAAGGGTGTCGGCGCCGAGATGACGAATTCCCCGAAGCCGAGCACGGGAGCGCGGTCGAGCGCCGCCACATGGGCCTCCGCCGCATCCTCCACGGTCAGGCGGCGATGCAGGAACTCGTTCGCCTTGAGATTGGGGCCGCTCCAATCGCGGAGCGTGTCGTCCTCCTCCGGGAAGAAGCGGGCGGTGCGCAGCACGACGCAGTTCAACCCGTGCTCCAGGTGGTGCAGCCGGCAGAGCCCTTCGGCCGCGAGCTTGGTGACGCCGTAGATGTTGCGCGGCGCCAGCGGTCCCGTGCCCTCGTCGAGCCAGATCGCGGCGCTGCCGGCCTCCGCCCGGATCGCCTCCGAGATCATCAGCGAGGTGGTCGAGGTGAAGACGAAGCGGTCATGCCCGGCACGGGACGCGGCCTGCAGCAGGTTCAGCGTGCCGGTCACGTTGACGTCGATGAACGCCTGCGCGGCGAAGCGCGCGATGTCCGGCTTGTGCAGCGCGCCGGCATGGATCACCGCCTCCACCCCGTGCTCGGCGAAGACACGGTCGACCAGCGCGCGATCGGCGACCGAGCCGATCACCTGCGTATCCGCCCCAGGCGCGATGTCGAGGCCGATGACGGCATGCCCGTCGCGGCGGAGCCGGGGTGCCAGGAAGCGGCCGAGCCAGCCGGAGGAACCGGTCAGGAGGATGCGCATGGCGCGTGCTTTACCGTGGGCCGCAGCACCCGCCAAATCAGCCTGTCGCGCGGCGTCTGGTCCGGGACCGCGAAGACGTGCTCCAAATGACGCCATGCTCTTGGCCAAAGGATGATGCCGATGGGAACGGAACCTGCCCGGACGGATGTGGCCGTCATCGGGCTGGGCGCCATGGGGGCGGCGACGCTCTACCAGCTCGCCCTTCGCGGTGCCTCGGTGCTCGGCATCGATCGCTTCGCGCCGCCGCACGATCAGGGGTCGAGCCATGGCGAGACCCGCATCACCCGCTGCGCGGTCGGCGAAGGCGACAGCTACGTGCCCTTCGTGCTGCGCTCCCACGCGATCTGGCGCGCGCTGGAGGCGGAGACCGGCGAGACGCTGCTCGATGCCTGCGGGCTGCTGATGATGGCGCCGCGCGGCGTCCGCACCGGGCATCACGGCAAGACGGATTTCCTGGGCCGCACGATCGGCGTCGCGCAGCGGCATGGCATCGCACATGAACTGCTGGACGGCGCGCAGGTCGCCGCCCGCTTCCCGGCCTTCCGCGTGGCCGGCGACGAGGAAGCCTATCTCGAGCCGGGCGGCGGCTTCGTGCACCCGGAGCGCTGCATCGCCGCCCAGCTCCGCCGCGCCGCCGCGCTCGGCGCCACCATCCGCACCGGGTGCACGGTGCAGGCCGTGCGCCGCATGGGCCGGGCAATGCTGGTGGAGACCGATGCCGGCCCGGTGCTGGCCGACCAGGTCGTCGTCGCCGCCGGCGCCTGGGCGGGCAAGCTGCTCGGACCGCCCTTCGACGGCGTCCTGGTGCCCCGCCGGCAGGTGCTGCACTGGTTTCCCGTCGAGGACGAGGCGCTGTTCCGTCCGGGGAGTTGCCCCGCCTACATCTGGATGCATGGCGCGCAGCCGGACGATTATTTCTACGGCTTCCCGGCGCTCCCCGGCGCCGGCGCGGTCAAGGTCGCGACCGAGCAATATGCCGAGGCCTGCGACCCCGACACGGCCGACCGCAGCGTCTCCCCGCAGGAGAGCGCCGCGATGTACGAAGCCCATATCGCCGGGCGCCTCAGCGGCGCGCGGCCGGGCCCGGCGCGCGCCGCAGCCTGCCTCTACACGGTGACGCCGGATTCGGGCTTCGTCATCGACCGTGACCCGGAGAACGACCGGGTCGTGCTGGTCTCGCCCTGCTCCGGTCACGGCTTCAAGCATTCGGCCGGCATTGGGGAAGCGGTGGCCCAGCTCGTCACCGACGGCCGCAGCGACATCGATCTCGGGCCGTTCCGCTTCGGCCGGCTCGTGAGCTGACGCGGCGCCTTCAATCCACCCGCGCGACGGCGCGCGCGACCGGGCCGAGGCGGGCGATGTCGGAGGCGATCATGGCTGCGAATTGCGGCCGCGTGATGCTCGGCGCCAACTCGAACCCCGCGCGCCGCAGCCGCTCCTGCACCTCGGGCAGCGCCAGCGCCGCGTTCACCGCGGCGGCGAAGCGCTCGACGCCGGCCGCCGGGATGCGTGCCGGCAGGCCGAAGCCCATCCAGAACACCATCTGGCAGCCCTGCAGCCCGAGTTCGTCCTGGGTCGGCAATTCCGGCAGGAAGGGCGAGCGCTCCGGCGAGGTCACGGCGAGACCGCGCAGCCGGCCGGCCTGGATCATCTCGATCACTGAAGGCAGGTTGAAGTAGCCGAAATCGACCTCGCCGGCCGCCACCGCATTCACGCCCTGGGGCGCGCCGCGATAGGGGACATGCACCAGCTCCAGCCGCTCCGCCGCCGCCAGCAGCGCGCCGGAGAGGTGGTGCGTGGTGCCGCTGCCGCCGGAGGAATAGGTGATCCACCCCGGGTTCCGCCGCGCCGCGTCGATCAGCGCGGCGAGGCTGGTGTGCGGCCCCTGCGGGTTGACGATCAGCGCATTGGCGACATTGACCGCCGGCGCGACCGGCGTGAAGTCCGCCACCGGATCATAGCCGGGGTTCCCATACAGGAAGGGGCTGATCGCCTGGGTGCTCATGGTGATGAGCACCGCGGAGGCGAGGTCGGTGCTGCGCGCCACCTGGGCCAGCACCACGGTGCCGCCGGCGGCCGGGCGGTTGTCGATGACCAGCGTCTGGCCGATCCGCGCCGCGATCTCCGGCGCCACGATGCGGGCCATGATATCGGCGGTCGATCCGGCGGCGAGCGGCACGAAGAGCGTCACCATCCGGTCGGGCCAGGCGGCAGGTTGCGCGGATGCCGGCGTGGCCGTACCGGTCAGCGCGGCCGCGCCGAAGCCGGCGAGAAGCTCACGGCGGAAGAGCGGGGGCTGCATCGGGATCTCCAGGGATCAGGTAGATGGGAGAGCTCCATGCAACATGGCCATCCTCGAGGATCACCTTGGCCCAGAGGGCGGTATCCCCTTTGCCGTCCCGCCGGATGCGGCGGGTCAGCTTGGCCTGGCGATGCGGATTGGCATCGGGCAGGCGGTAGAGCCGGATGCGGCGGCCGAGGCCGCCGGCATCGAAGATCCTGTCGTCGAGGCCGAGCTCGGCGAGTGCCACCTCGCCGCCGACATGCGGTGTCGTGAAGCGCAGCGTGCCGGCGGCGGCATCTTCCAGCATCGCCTCGAAGCCGCCGAAGCCACCGGTGGTGACGGCGGTCCAGGCGATGGCGGCATCGCCCACCAGATCGCAGCGCTTGTCGAGGTTCCAACGGTTGATCGGGCGCATCGCGGCGAAGCGGTTGCCGACGAGCTCCGCGCCGCCATCCCAGAAGCACTGGCGGCCGCGGCCGCGATATTCGGCACCTTCCCAGAGGAAGCGGATGCGGCGGCCGAGGTCCTGCGCCGCATAGGGGCGCCAGGTCTCCAGCACGCGCAGGCCGTCGCGGATCTCGATGCGCTCGATCGGCGTGCCGGCGCTGACCTCCAGCGCGAACTCCACCTCCTGCGGCGCGCCGGCGAGGATGTCGCCCATCAGCGCCTGGCGCACGCGGCCGACCGGCCTGCCGCCGGCCGCCGGATCATCCTCATGGAGCGCGGCCGCCTCCGCCAGGTCGACGCGTGCGTCGAGGAAGAGGCGCGTGCCGGTGGTGCAGTAATGCCTGCGGCGGCGGAGCGCCTGGAACACCGCGTCGCGCGTCAGCGCCGGCGCCATCAGGCAGGTGAGCCCGCCATAGGCGCCGAACAGCGAGGCGCCGGGGTGGCTGGCGCCATGGCGGCCCTTATGGCCGTCGGAATTGGCGACGATGCCGACGCGGTAGCCGGCGCGAAAGGCATCCTCGGCCAGCCATTCGAAGGTGCCCCAGTCGGAATGCACCTCGACCTGGCGCTGCAGCAGCCGGTCATGGCCGCGGCCGGCGATATCGGCGTAGCGGCCACCGACATGGGCCATCACCAACGCATCGCGGCCGCGCAGCCTGTCGAACAGCGCATCCACGGTGAAGGCGTCCTGGTCCGCATCGGCGAGGTCGCCCACCAACGCGTGGCTGCTGCGGTGGATCGCCTCGCCTTCGCGCAGGAACAGCACGTTGCGGTCGCCGCCGAGCGCGGTGTTGCCGCTCCATTCATAACCGGGGATGAAGACGAAGCGGCCGGGCTGGTCGAATTCCGCGGAGACGGCGTTGAGCTCGGCCCAGAATTCCGGCGTGATCTGGAAGTCGTTCCCCTGGTGGCACATGGCATCGAGGAAGGCGCAGTCGCGCGCGAATGCGGCGAAGCCGCGCAGCGGGTTGGTGCCGATGGTCTCGCCCGACTGGCCGTGCAGGTCGGCCCAGACATGGCGCAGCGGTACCTCCGCCGTGACGCGGAGCGGGTTGGAGGCACAGAGGAGATTGCCGCCGGCGTCGCTGAGCGTGACCGCGATCTCCCCCGGCGCGGTGGCGCGGAGGCCCGCGATGCGGTGGCTGCGCGCGCCGGGTGCGAAGCGGATCTCCGCCGGCAGACCCGCGAGCGGACCCGTGGCCGCGAGACGCAGCGTGCCGTCGACCAGCGCCGTCGGGTTGCCCCAGGCGTCGTCGGCGCGGAGGCCGAGCGCCAGATCCTGGCCGGGCGCGATGAGGGTCGGCAGCACCGCGTGCCAGGTGGCGGGCGGGCCGGCGACGATGTCGATCACCGGCTGCTCCGGCACTTCGCACCAGTTGAGCGTGGCGAAGGGATCGCAGAGGGTGCGGAACTGGAAGCCGTCCTCGGCGAAGGTCTGCAGCCGGATGCCGGGGGAGCCGCCGCTGGTGTCGCCGAAGACCAGGGTGATGGTGTCGCCTTCGCGCAGGAAGCCGCGCACCACCTTGACCCGGAGCGCCTTGTCCCAGGGGCGGAGGTGGCCCTTCACGTCGAAGCTGAGCGCGAGGATGGCGCCGTTCGACGCGCTGGCGGTGACGTAGTGCGCGGCCTTGGGATCGGCGAATTGCGGCGTCCCCATGTCGGAGGCGAAGCGGAAGGTCACCTGGATGCCGCCGGTGTCGTCGATGCCGAAGCGGCCGGCGGTGTAGGTCAGGCGGAACGTCGCGAAGGCGCCGGCGGTGAAGCGGCCGGTCCGGTCGAGCCGGGCGGTGCCGATCTCGCCGCGCATGTAGTCCGTCAACCCGACCCGGTGCGTCGCGCCCATGCTGCCCCGCCAGAACCCTGTCCAGCGGGGAGTAT
Source organism: Plastoroseomonas hellenica (assembly GCF_018129085.1). Lineage (GTDB taxonomy): Bacteria > Pseudomonadota > Alphaproteobacteria > Acetobacterales > Acetobacteraceae > Plastoroseomonas > Plastoroseomonas hellenica. Next base: position 26,718 of record NZ_JAAGBB010000005.1, on the reverse strand, counting down.
CATCTGGAATACTGGCTGACCAGCACAATTCAGCTAGGCGCTACCCGGCCGTGTGGACTCGCGGGCGCCGGGCCCTACCATCGCGCCATGTCGCTCCGCGCCTTCCGCACCCTCATCGCCATCGCGCGGCATGGCACCTTCGCGCGCGCTGGGGAGGCGGTGGGGCTGACCCAGTCGGCGGTCAGCCTGCATGTGAAAGGGCTGGAGGAGGAGTTCGGCGTGCGGCTCTTCGACCGCTCGCGCCGGCAGCCGGTGCTGACCGAGGCCGGCCAGGTCCTGCTCGCCCGCGCGGAGGAGCTGGTGGCGCTGCATGACCGCATCCCGGCGGCGCTGAGCGCGGAGCGCGCGCTCACCGGGCGCTTCCGCCTGGGTGCGATCCAGACCGCGCTGGCCGGGCCGCTGCCCGATGCGCTGGCAACGCTCCGCCGCGCGCATCCGCGGCTGCGCGTGCATGTCGCGTCCGGCATGTCGGCGGAGCTCGCGCGGCATGTCGCGGCCGGCGAGCTGGACGCGGCCATCGTGACCGAGCCGGTGCGCCCGCATCCTCCCGACCTGGCCTGGGCCCCACTCTACGAGGACCGCTTCTGGACGCTGGCGCCGCCCGGGCAGGAAGGACGCAGCCTGGCGGAGCTGCTGCGCGACCTGCCCTTCATCCAGTTCGACGCGCGCGCCTGGGCCGGGCGGATGATCGCGCGCGAGCTGCGCCGGCTGGGGCTGGAGGCGCGGGAGGGCATGGCGCTCGACAGCCAGGATGCGATCGTCCGCATGGTCGCGAGCGGCCTCGGCGTCGCCATCGCCCCGCTCGCGGAGGACGCCCTGGCGGAGCTGCCCCCGCTGCTGCGCCTGCCCTTCGGCGAGCCGCAGCTCCGCCGCCGCATCGTGCTGCTGGAACGGCGGGACCGGCCGGCGCAGCGCGTGGCGGAAGCGATCGGCGAGGCGGTGCAGCGAATCATGAAAGAAACTCAAGAGAAGGTCGACAATTAAGAATTATTCCTCAGGCACTGCCCGCCCTAGCGTCCCGGCCATCTTCCTGTCGCCGGATCCTCCCTCCCATGTCCTCCTCCATCGCGCCCTCCCCGATCCTCGCCATGGCCCGCCGCGCCGCGGCGCTGCGTGCGAAGGGCCGCGACATCGTGGACCTGACGCTGGGCGAGCCCGACTTCGCCCCGCCCGCCCATGTCGCCGAGGCTGCGCGGGCGGCGGCGGGGCAGCCGCTCGGCTACACGCCCGCCAACGGCATCCCGGCGCTCCGCGCCGCCGCGCGGCGGGCGCTGATGCGCGATCGCGGCCTCGGCTACGGCGATGATGAGGTCGCGATCGGCTGCGGCGCCAAGCAGGTCATCTTCAACGCCTTCCTGGCGACGATCCGGCCGGGGGACGAGGTGGTCATCCCCGCGCCCTACTGTGCGAGCTACCCGGAGATGGTGCGGCTCTGCGGCGGCGTGCCGGTGATCCCGCCCTGCCCGGCCGAGGACGGGTTCCGCCTCTCGCCCGCCGCCCTGGCGGCGGCCATGACACCCCGCTCCCGCTGGGTGGTGCTGAACGCGCCGGGAAATCCCTCCGGCGCGCTCTACGCGGAACAGGAGCTGGCGGCCCTCGCCGCGGTGCTGCGGGCGCATCCCGGCGTGCTGATTCTCTCCGACGAGATCTACGCCCATATCCGCTACCGGCCCGGCCCCTTCGCGAGCATTGCCGCGGCGGCGCGCGAGCTCCGCGACCGCATCCTCCTGGTCGACGGCGTCTCCAAGGCCTATGCGATGACCGGCTGGCGCGTGGGCTGGGGCTTCGGCGCGCCGGGGCATCTGCGCCTGTCCTTCGCGACGGAGACGAAAGTGCTGCGCGAGGGCTGCCGGCGCATCGTCGCTGCGCTGGCGCGGCGCCGGTGACCGGCACCGTCCTTCTCGCCCTGCTGCCGGTCATCCTGCTGATCGCGCTCGGGCATTGGCTGCGGCGCAGAGCGTTTCTGGCGGGAGGCTTCTGGCCGCAGGCGGAGCGGCTCGGCTATTTCCTGCTGCTGCCCACCCTGTTCCTGCACGGGCTCGCGACCGCGCATCTGCAGTCGCTGCCGGTCGGGGTGCTGGCGGCGGTGCTGATCCTCTCGACCCTCACGGTCTCGGCGCTGCTGACGGCGGCGCGGCGGTTCATGCCGATCGACGGCGCCGGCTTCACCTCGGTCTTCCAGGGCAGCGTGCGGTTCAACAACTATGTCGGCATCACCATCGCGGCGGGGCTGTTCGGCGCGCAGGGGGTCGCGCTGGCGGCGATCTGCAACGCCGCCATCGTGCCGACGGTCAATGTGCTCTGCGTGCTGGTCTTCGCGCGCTACGGCAGCGCACGGCTGAGCGCGCGCGGCATCCTGCGTCAGATCGCGGCCAACCCGCTGGTGCTCGCCTGCCTTGGCGGCATGCTGCTGCAGGGGACGGGCCTCGGCCTGCCGCCGGGGCCGGAGCCGGCGCTGCGGGCATTGGGCGCGGCGTCGCTGCCGCTCGGCCTGCTCTGCGTCGGCGCGGCGCTCGACTTCGGCACCGCGCGGCGCTGGGTCGGGCCGGTCGCGGGCGCCTCCGCCGCGAAGTTCCTGCTGATGCCGGCGGCGACGCTGCTGGCCGCGCTGGCCTTCGGGTTGCGTGGGCCGGCGCTGGTGACGGCGCTGCTGTTCCAGGCGATGCCGACGGCGTCCTCCGCCTACATCATGGCGCGGCAGCTCGGCGGTGACGCGCCGCTGATGGCGGGCATCGCCGCCGCCCAGACCGTGCTGGCGATGGCCGCGATCCCGCTCGTGCTCCTCACCCTGACGGTGATGGTGGCGCCGTGACGACCGAGGAAATCCTGGTGCGCCATCCAGCCGGGCCGGGCGCCTGCCCTATTCGGGCCAATAGCCGCCGTCGGGGCTGAACTGGAAGACGGGCGGGCTCCAGTCCACGAAGCGCACCGCGCCATTCTGTTCCTCGACATAGCCCTGCGGGCTCGCGGAGGCGCGGACATAGGCACCGCTCATGACCGCGATCGCCTGGCACAGCTTGATGCCGTTCCCGGTATAGGTGCCGTGCTTGCCCGTGTAGTCGTCGCTCACCCGGGCCATCATGCAGACGCGGAAATTGATCTCTGCATTGCTCGCGAAGATCGCCGACTGGTCACCGAACTTCTTGACTGTCTTGCTCGTGATGAACTCGCTGCCGATCAGCGCGCCATAGGCCTTCCAGCCCGTCCCCGATATCTTCCCGTCCGCGAAGATCTTGGCGAACAGCTCGTCCATGTCCGCCGCCACGTTGGCCAGACCTTCGACCACGCCGACGCAGTGGGCGAAGATATCGAGTTGCGTCAGCCGCCTCGGCCGGCTGGCATTATCCCCCGCCGCCTCCAGCAGCTTGTCGAAGAAGGAGTCGCTCTCCGTCACGACGATCTGCTTGTTGTAGGATTGCCCATTCACCTGGCTGCCGATGTTGCGGGCGATCATCGCCACCTTGTAGTCCGCCACGCTAGGTCCCCATTCTGTATCGATCCAGGGAAGAACTTGCGGCGGTCCGTGACGTCACCTTTTGGGGGGAGGCTCGCGCGATGGTGAAGCCTCGCACCCGCGCGGAATCGTCCGCCGTGCGATTCCGCTGGGATGAGATCCGCTCCAGAGAATGTCGCGTTCGCAAGTGCTCACGCGGGATTCAGACTTTTCGACGATTCCGTCTCAGGTCATCACGCTCTAGGCTTCGCCGGGATTTCCGAAGCAGGGCGCGACATGACATTGGCGATGAGCTGGGACGAATGGGCCAGGCACGACGCGACGGCGATGGCCGAGCGGGTGCGCAGGCGGGAGGTGACGCCGGCCGAGCTCGCGGCGCAGGCCGCCGCCGGCGTCGCGAAGACCAACCCGGCGGTGAGCGCCGTCGTCGAGGTGTTCGAGGATGTGGTCGCGGACCCGCTGCGAGACGGGATGGACCCCGGCGGCCGCTTCGCCGGCGTGCCCTATCTGATGAAGGACCTCGGCCCCACCCTGAAGGGCCGGCTGCAGGAAATGGGATCGCTGCTGATGCGCGGGAACCGCGCGGCGGCGGACAGCTATCTGACGGGCCGCATCCGGCGCGCCGGGCTCAATATCATGGGCCGCACCACAACGCCGGAATTCGGCTGCTGCAGCTCGGCCGAGAACCCCGCCGTCTATGTGACGCGCAACCCATGGGACCTCGATTACACCACCTGCGGCTCCTCGGCCGGCAGTGCCGCGATGGTGGCCGCCGGCGTGCTGCCGATCGCGCATGCGACGGATGGCGGCGGGTCGATCCGCATCCCCGCCGGCGTGAATGGCGTGATCGGGCTGAAGGTCTCGCGCGGGGTCTTCTCCATCGCGCCCGCCGCATCGGACCTGACGGGGCTCGTTTCCATCCAGGGCTGCCTGACGCGGAGCGTGCGCGACACCGCCGCCTTCGTGGATGCCTGCCGCGGCGGCGCGCCGGGCGAGTTCATGCCCTATTGGACGGCACCCGAGCCCTGCACCGACCTCATCCAGCGCGACCCCGGCCGGCTGCGCATCGCGCTGTCGCATGAATGGGGCGACTACCGCGCGACCGCGGAGCGCGTGGGAGAGCTGGAGCGCGTCGGCCGCTTCCTGGAAGGGCTCGGCCATCATGTGGAATGGGCGCTGCCGGCGGTGGATTTCCGCGCCGCCTTCGCCGCGCAGACCACCTGCTACATCAGCAATTTCGCGCAGACCATCGCCAACCTGCTGGCGCCGCGCGGCCTGAAGCGGCCGCCCGCCGACCTCGTCGAGCCGATCAACATCCGGATCTGGGAAGCGGGCCTCGACACCTCCTATACCGAGCGGGCGCGGATGCAGGCGGTGTTCAACGCCACCTCCCGCGCCTTCGGGCATTTCTTCGAGGATTGGGACATCATCCTGACGCCGGTCACCGCGCTGCCGACGCCGCGCATCGGCACCACCGAATACCTGACGATCAGCGACAACCCCTCGGTGCTCGACTGGTTCGGCAATCTCTGGCGCAACTTCGCCTATACGCCGCTGGCCAATCTCTGCGGCATCCCCGGCATCTCCCTGCCGCTGGCGATGCAGGAGAACGGGCTGCCGCTCGGCATCCAGGCGCAGGCTCGACAGGCGAATGACGGGCTGCTGCTGCAGCTCGCCGCGCAGATCGAGCGCGCGATCGATGGGAAGTGGAATGCCGGGCGGGTGCCGGGCGTGCATGTGGCGGCGGGCTGAGGCGCGGCGGTTGGAGAGCGTGATCGGTTGAGGATCGCGGCTCAAGTGCGCCCGGCGCGGATCTTCCCGGGCGCCATGACGCCTGCCGTCATCGCCGGCTTCCCGCCCGGACGATCCTCCTGCGCCTCCTGGCGCGGGCGGGCGTAGTCGGGGATCCGGAAGCGCCGGCGATAGGCGCCCGGCGCCAACCCGGTCAGACGCCTGAACAGACGGCGGAAGAAGGCGGGCTCCTCATAGCCGACCTTCCAACTGATCTCGTCGACCGAGGCTTCCGTGCGCTCCAGCCGGCGCTTGGCGTCCTCGACCCGGAGGCGCTGCACATAGGCGATCGGGCTGAGGCCGGTCGCGCCGGTGAACCGGCGTTTGAAGGTTCGCTCCGTGAGTCCGGTCTGCCGGAGCATGCCCTGCAGGGGATCGGCGACCGAGAAATGCGTGGCCAGCCAGTCCTGCGCCGCCTGGACCGCGCGGTCGCCATGATCGCTGCGCCCCTCAAAGACGATGTAGGGCGCGAGCCCGTCCTGGTGCCATTGCAGCGCGAAGAAGCGTGCCATGGCTTGCGCGGCGGTCGCGCCGGCGTGGCGGGCAATGAGGTAGAGCACCAGGTCGTGCCAGGTCATCGAGGCACCGGAGGTGATCAGCTCCTCTCGCCTTCCGGCGACAACGAGCACCCGCTCCGGATGGATCGGCACCGCCGGGTAGGCGGCCGCGAAGGCGCGCGCGTAGCCGAAATGCACCGTCGCATCCATGCCGTCGAAGAGCCCGGTCTCCGCGAGCAGGAAGACGCCCGAGCAGGCCGAGCAGAGCAGCGCGCCGCGGCCATGCATCGCGCGAAGCCATTCGACCAGCTCGGGATGGCGTCCCTTCTGCCACCCATCCGGCCCGAGCAGGACGGAGGGCACGATGACGATGTCGGTCGCCTCCAGCGAGGCGATACCCCGATGCACGCTTGTGGGCACGCCGCTCGCAAGCTGCAGCGGGCCGGGCTGCAGCCCCACGATCTCCACCCGGAAGGGCGGCGCCTGGCCCGGCGCGTTGCCGGGCGGCGGCAGGATCGCGAAGGCGTTCATCACGTCGAAAATGCCGCTCAGTGTCGAGACCACGGCCTCGGGGATCGCGAGGATGCTGACATGGAGCGGTTCCGATCCGGCGACGGTGGCGCGATTCAGCATCCCGGCCTCCTGGCCTGTGGGGTGCACGACGATACCGGGGGTGGTGCGGCGGCGCCATCATCCGGCATCGGCCCGCATGGCGCGAATGGCCCGGTTCTGGACCGTGCGGCTCTGCCCCCCGCACCAGGCCGCTGCGATCTTCGGCGCAGCCCCGGCGCCCGCCGGACGCGAAGGAGAGATGCAGATGGAAACCACCCGGCACGTCACCATGGACCCCCAGAAACTCGATGCGCTGATCGGGCGCGCGCTCGGCGATCTTTCGGCCGGCTATGGCGGGGTGATGGTGAGCCTCGGCAACCGCCTCGGCCTCTACAAGGCGATGGCCGGCGCCGGGCCGCTCAGCGCGCGCGAGTTGGCGGGCCGCGCCGGCTGTGCCGAGCGCTACGTACGCGAATGGCTGAACGCGCAGGTCGCGGGCGGCTACGTCGCCTACCACGCGGTCAGCGACAGCTACGAATTGACGCCGGAGCAGGCCTTCGTCCTCGCCGACGAGGACAGCCCCGCCTTCATCCCGAACGCCTGGGCCGTCCCTGCTTCGATGTGGTTCGACGAGGACAAGGCGATGGAGGCCTTCCGCACCGGCAAAGGCATCCCCTGGGGCGACCATGATGGGCGGCTGCATTGCGGCGTCGCAGCCTTCTATCGCAACGCCTATCGCGGCAGCCTGGTGGCGGAATGGCTGCCGGCGCTGGCTGGCGTGGTCGAGAAGCTGAAGGCGGGCGCGCTGGTCGCCGATGTCGGTTGCGGCCACGGGCATTCGACGATGCTGATGGCGAAGGCCTTCCCGGCATCGCGCTTCCAGGGCTTCGACACGCACGGCAAGTCGGTCGCGGAAGCGCAGCGCCTCGCCGCCGAGGCGAAGCTCGACAATGTCGGCTTCGAGCTCGCCAGGGCCGAGAGCTATGCCGGCGCAGGCTACGACCTGATCTGCTTCTTCGACTGCCTGCACGACATGGGCGACCCCGTCGCCGCGGCGACACATGCGGCCAAGGCGATCGCGCGCGACGGTACGGTCATGCTGGTGGAGCCCTTCGCGAAGGATCGCATCGAGGACAACATCTCCCCCGTCGCGCGGATGTATTACGCGGCGTCCACCACCATCTGCTGCGCGCATGCGATCTCCGATGGCGGACGGCTGGTGCTGGGCGCGCAGGCTGGCGAGGCGCGGCTGGCGGAGGTGTTCCGCAAGGCCGGCTTCACCCGCTTCCGCCGTGCGGCGGAGACACCCTTCAACCTGATCCTGGAAGCGCGACTCTGACGCGCGGCTTAGGCAAGAAGCGCGGCCGCGCGCGCCGCAAGATAGAGCCCGAGGCCGAAGACCAGATGGGTGACGAGGCTGCGCCGGCGCGCGACACCCGGCTGCGGCGTGCGGGCAGCGGCGATGCCGAGGCCGAAGGCGGGCTGCATCACCAGGAAGGGTGCGGCCAGGCTGACGAGCCCCGCCGCGACCGCCGGCAGCAGCGTCGGGTCCCGCACCCAACCGATGCCTTGCACCGCGACCAGCAAGGCCGCGAAAAGGATGCCGATGGCGTAATGCGCCAGCCAACCGAGCGCCCGTTCCCCCCGCACCGGCTGCGCCGCGGTGATCGGTGCATGCCGGAAGCGACCCCGCGCCATATGGCCGATCCAGCGCCCGACCAACGCGTAGTCGAGGGAGGGCCCGCCGAAGGCGCGCTGCCGCAGCAGCGCCCAGAGGTCCATCACGATGGTGGCGCCGATGCCGATCGGCAGTGCGTGACACAGGATGTCGGGCAGGTCGGGCATGGTGGATCCCCTTCGGGGTGCGGCCCCTCTGGCTTGCTGCGGGATGGCGGTGATGGCATCCTGCCACTTGAAGTTCACTTGAGGTCAAGCATGCTGGGCATGGACATCGCCGAGGTCGCCCGCCGCGCCGGGCTGCCCGCTTCGACGCTGCGTTTCTATGAGGAGAAGGGGCTGATCGCTTCGATCGGCCGGCGTGGGCTGCGGCGGCTCTTTGATTCCGACGTGCTGCCGCGCCTGGCGCTGATCGCGCTGGGGCAGCGCGCCGGCTTTTCCCTCGAGGAAATCGCGGGGATGTTCGGCGCAGATGGCCGCCCGGCGATCGACCGCGTGCAGCTCGCGGCCAAGGCGGACGAGCTGGACCGCACCATCCGCAAGCTCGCGGCGATGCGCGACGGCTTGCGCCACGCCGCGGTCTGCCCTGCCCCCAGCCACATGGAATGCCCGACCTTCCGGAAGATGCTGCGCATCGCCGGCGCGCACCGGCCGCAAACGGCGCCGGCTGGGCGCAAGCAGAGCGGGTTGAAGCGGATCGGACGGTAACGGCCGCGGGCCCGTGATCGACAGCCTGCGCGCCCGGCGCCATGCTGCCGATACCAGAGGGGAGGAGCCGTCATGCCGTTCTATGAAAGGGGCGAGGTCCGCATCCATTACGAGGAGGCGGGATCGGGCTTTCCGCTGCTGGTGCTGCCGGGCGGCGGGCTGAATTCGACCATCGCGAATCTCAGCACGCCCTTCAGTCCGCTGGAGATCCTGGCGGACGAGTATCGCTGCATCACGCTCGATCTGCGCAACGCCAATGCCGGCCAGTCCACCGGCCCGCTGGAGATCGAGCGGCCCTGGGATTCCTACACGGACGACCATCTCGGGCTGATGGATCACCTCGGGATCGAGCGCTTCCTGGTGCTCGGCTTCTGCATCGGCGGGCCCTTCATCTGGAACATGCTGCAGCGCGCCGCCGCGCGCATTCCGGCCGCGGTGCTGGCGCAGCCGAGCGGATCACGCCCGGAGATGCGGGACCTGTTCTACGAGAACAACATGGCCGGCTGGGGCCCGCAGCTTTGTGCGCGGCGGCCGGAGATCACCATGGCGATGGTCGATGCCTTCCTGACCCAGATGTACCGCAGCGATCCGGACTTCGTCTTCACCGTGACGCGGGACTTCGTCAGGGATTGCCGGACGCCGGTGCTGATCCTGCCGGACGAGATCCCGGCACATCCCTACGCGGTCGCCATGGAAGCCGCGATGCTGGCGCCGAACGCGCAGGTCAGCATGTATCCCTGGAAGGATCCGAAGGATCGGATCCCGCTGGCGGTGCGGCATATCCGCAGCTTCCTGCGCGCGCATCGGCCCGCGTGATCCGCATGCATTGACCGCGGCGGCCCGCATGCGATGCTCACCCCAAGCGGTGCTGCCGCAGGGGAGAGAACGATGCCTAGCCGACGCCACCTCCTGGCGCTCGCCGGCGCCAGCCTGGCCAGCCCGGCGCTCGCCGCCTGGCCGGAACGCCCGATCCGCGTGGTGGTGCCCTACGCCGCCGGCGGCAATGTCGATACCGTCGCGCGGCTGATGCAGCCGCGGCTCGTCGAGAGGCTCGGCCAACCCGTGGTGGTGGAGAACCGCACCGGCGCCGGCGGCAGCATCGGCGCCGAGCTGGTGGCCCGCGCGCGGGCCGACGGCTATTCCCTGCTCGCCGGCTCCAACGGGCCGCTTACGGTCAACCCGGTCGTGCAGGCGCGGCTGCCCTATGATCCCATGCGCGATTTCGCGCCCATCGGCATGGCGATGCAGGTGCCGCTCGCGCTGATGGTGCAGACTTCGCTCCGCATCGCCGGCATCGCCGAGCTGGTCGCCGCCGCCCGCGCGCGGCCGAACGAGATCGGCATCGGCACCGCGGGAGTCGCGAGTTCCACCCACATGGCGCTGGCGCTGTTCGGCGCCGCCACCGGCGCGGCGCTGCTGCACGTGCCCTATCGCGGCGGCGGCGCAGCGCTGCCCGATTTCCTCGCTGGCAATGTGCCGGCGGTCTTCATCGAGCTGTCCACGGCGCTGCCGGTGCATGCCGATGGCAAGGGCCGCATCATCGGCATCGCGGCTGCGCACCGGCTGCCCGCCCTGCCCGACATCCCGACCATGATCGAACAGGGCGTCGCCGATTTCGTGGCCGCCAGCTATGTCGGGCTGCTCGCCACCGCCGGCGCGCCGGAGGACGCCATGCGCCCGCTCGCGCAGGCGCTGGCGGCGGAGGTGGCGAACCCAGAATTCGCGCGCCGCATCGGCGAGATGGGCGGCGAGGCGGCGACGCCGGAGCTCGCGAGCCCGCGGGGCTTCGCGGACTTCCTTCGGGCCGAGCTGACGCGGACGCGCCGCGCCGCCGAGATCGCCGGGATCAGGCCCGAATGAGCGCAAAGACTCCCATCGGGCGCGACAGATTTGACCAGCCCCCGCCAAGCTTATCGCGCCTGATACGGTATGGCCGCCGGCGACAGCCTGGTGGATGGCGGCCGGATGCGCCGCGCCAGGCGGTGCGCCGGCTGTTCCACGAAGCGATGCATCAGGGCGGCCGCCGGGAAGGCGAGCGCGATGGCGATCGCGGCGGCCAGCAGCGGCGATCCGCCATCGCGCAGCAGATGCGTCGTCATCAGCAGTAGCGGCATATGCACCAGGTAGAGGCTGAAGGAGATGCGGCCGAGCCAGACCAGCGCCGGATGCCGCAGGCCTTCCGCGAAGCGCCCTTCCCGCTGCGCCAGCAGGATTAGCAGCACCGAGCCTGCGATGACGCCGTAGTCATGGGCGGAGGCGGCCATGACCAGGATGGCGATGCCCGCTGCCATGGCCTGCGGGCCATCGAGCCGCGGCGGTCGGCCGAGCGCCAGCGCGGCGCCGGCCGCGAAGGCGGGCAGGAAGCCGGCGCTGGCGATGAAGGTCTGCGGCAGGCTGTCCCCGAGGCTGACGCCGCCTTCGGGCATGCCGGCGAGCTGCGCGATGCCGGCACCGAGCAGCGCGACCGCCACGAGCAAGGCCCAGCGGTTGATGAACAGCAGGGCGATGGGCAGCAACAGGTTGATGCGCCATTCATGCACCAGGGTCCAGAGGACCGGGTTGAGCTGGAAGCCGTCGCCATGGCGCATCAGCAGTGCCTGCAGCAGCAAGGCCGGCCAGGTCCACATCTCGTACCAGCCCGCCTCGCCGGTGAGGTGGGGTGTTTCCTCCGGCATCGGCCCGCGCCAGACGAGGCCTTGCAGCAGCGCCGAGAGCAGCAGCGAGGCGAGCACCGGCAGGCCGAGCCGCACGGCGCGTTGGCCCGCATAGCCGAGCCAGCCCGGGGCGCTCAGCACGCTGCCGGGACGTGAGGCCTCCTGCGCCCGCAAGGCGCGCGTCAGCACATAGCCGCTGAGAACGAAGAAGAAGATCACCGCGGGCCGGCCGATACCGATGGGGCGGAGCGGCGTGGAGAACAGCATCCAGCTCACCCAGCCCGGCACCTGCGGCAGCGCGATGAAGGCGTGGTGCAGCACCACGATGAATGCGGCGACGCCGCGGAGAGAATCGAGCTCGATCAGCCTCGACGGTGGTGTCGTCATGGGCCTCCGGATTCCATTCGGGACGTTGCGTCCCGGCCACGAGTGAAGCGCGGCCCTGATGGAATCCTGGGACACGCAGTCGGTGCCGCCCGAGGTCACGCTTGGGCGGCACCTCGTGCAACTGCCGAAAGGCGCGGCGGTTGCGGGGACGCGAGGACGCTACTTACCGACGCGGCGGCGGCGTGTCCGGCGGTGTTCATCGCGGGAAACCGTGCTTTGCCGGCCGCCGTTATAGATCGACGCGCGGAGCACCGGCACCACTCCGACAGATCCCGATCGCGCGATGTCGAATGCCGGATCGCAAAGCGCCGCATTCGAAAGGAGAACCGCCATGGCGAATGCCAGCAAGAAGCACGTCGGCTCCGGCACTCAGGGGAAGCATTCCGGAAGCGGCGGCACCAGCGAGATGCCTGAGGATAAGATCCAGGAGAACATGGTCCTGTCCAACCGCGACAAGTCGCAGCATTCCGATCAGCGGGGTCTCGACAGCAAGACGGTGCAGACCGAGCAATCCCAGGATCATACGAAAAACCGAACTCCGTAAAAGCCACGAGGCGAGGAAGCCCTACTCCGCCGCGCCAGCCTCCGTCAGCACGATCCGCCCCAGAGGTCCGTTACGCCACCAGCCCTCGATGACGCCTCGGGTGACGCCGTCCTTGATGGATGACAGGCCGTATTCCGGGAGCGCTTCTTCGAGTTCCTCCAGAGTCACCTCGGCACCGGGCTCGGTCCCGAAACTCCTGAGATGGTCGCGGATACGTGTGGCCACTTCGGCCGGTGCGGGGAATGAAGACAGCAACGCGAAGCTCCGACTACTGCGGCGAAAGGTCGATTGTTGGAAGGGCAGCCCGGAATCACACCCGCCGCACGGCGGGGGCCAGACCACTCTTTCGAGAGGTCCCGTTTCCGGACAGGCATGGTGACGAATGACGAGCCAACGCGGCGGATACAAGATCGTCCAGGACACCGGCCCAGGTGGCGGGTATTTCATCGTCGGCATCGGAACCGATGGCGAGGAAATCCTCTTCCCTGAGCGCTACGCCACCGAGGAGGAGGCCGGGGCGGCGATGGCAGCGCGCGACCTCGAGAAAAGCGACGAGGTCGTGCCGGGATCCCTGCCGTCGATGATCTGAATCCCCGCCGTCGATGATCTGAAAGTGAGCGTTGCACCGCCATCTGGCAGCGCGCCCGCGCCCCTCCATCGCCCTCTCCGCCCATGCCATGTAGGCTCCAGCCATTGCGCCGCGGCGCACCCCTTCTGGAGCTTCGAGAACGTGAGCGACACGACGGACTACACCCCACCCAAGGTCTGGACCTGGAACAAGGCCAATGGCGGCCGTTTCGCGAGCATCAACCGCCCGATCGCGGGGCCGACCCATGACAAGGACCTGCCGGTCGGCCGCCATCCCCTGCAGCTCTATTCGCTCGGCACGCCGAACGGCGTGAAGGTGACGGTGATGCTGGAAGAGCTGCTGGCCCTCGGTCATAGCGGCGCCGAATATGATGCCTGGCTGATCCGCATCAACGAAGGGGATCAGTTCGGCAGCGGCTTCGTCGGCGCCAACCCCAATTCGAAGATCCCGGCGCTGGTCGATCGCAGCGGCCCGGCGCCGATCCGCGTCTTCGAATCCGGCGCCATCCTGATGCACCTCGCCGAGAAGTTTGGCGCCTTCCTGCCGACCGAAGCCGCGGCGCGCGCCGAATGCCTCTCCTGGCTATTCTGGCAGATGGGCAGCGCGCCCTATCTCGGCGGCGGCTTCGGCCATTTCTACGCCTATGCACCGACCAAGATGGAATACCCGATCGACCGCTTCAGCATGGAGGTGAAGCGCCAGCTCGACGTGCTCGACCGCCGCCTGGCGGAAGGCGAGTACGTCGCCGGCAGCGACTACACCATCGCCGACATGGCGATCTTCCCCTGGTATGGCGGCTTGGTGAAGGGCTGGCTCTACGGCGATTCCGCCACCTTCCTCAGCGTGCAGGACTACAAGCACGTGCAGCGCTGGGCCGACCAGCTCCTCGCACGGCCGGCGGTGCGGCGCGGCCGCATGGTCAACCGCGTGAGCGGGGAGCCGTCGAGCCAGCTCCATGAGCGCCACGACGCCGCCGACTTCGAGACCAGGACGCAGGACAAGCTGGCGCCGCAAGGCTAGGCTCAAGCCGGCGGCGGGCCTGCCACCCGCCGCCCACGGGCAAATCGGAGAGCGGTCGTGGACTATGCGGAGCTTCGCGTGCTGGAGGCCGTGGCGCGGCACGGCAGCATGAACCGGGCCGCGGCCGAGCTGCACACCGTGCAGTCCAACGTCACCGCGCGGATCCGCGCCCTGGAGGAGGAGCTCGGCACGCGGCTGTTCGAGCGCAACAGCCGCGGCGTCGTGCTCACCGCCGCGGGGCAGCGGCTGCTGCCCTATGCCATCAGGCTCGGCACCCTCCTCCGCGAAGCGCAGGAGGCGGCGCGCGATGACGGTACGCCGCGCGGGCATCTCCGCATCGGCGCGCTCGAGACCACGGCGGCGCTCCGTCTGCCGCCCCTCCTTTCCGCCTACGCGCGGGCTTGCCCCGAGGTGGGCCTGGCGGTGACCACCGGCACCAGCGCCGCGCTCATCGCCGATGTGCTGGACTACCGGCTGGACGGCGCCTTCGTCGCCGGCCCGGTGCAGCACCCGGATCTGGTCGAGGACACGGTGTTCCGCGAGGAGCTGATGCTCGTCACCGCGGCTGGCTGCCGCGGCATCGAGGATCTCGACCGGCAGCGCGCGCTCAAGATCATCGTGTTCCGCCGCGGCTGCTCCTATCGGCAGCGGCTGGAGGCGCTGCTGGCCCGGCGCGGCATCCAGACCGCGCAGCCGCTCGAATTCGGCTCGCTGGAGGCGATCCTCGGCTGCGTCGCGGCCGGCATCGGCGTGACGATGCTGCCCAGGGCGGTCGTGCAGCCCGCGGTCTCTGAGGGGCGGGTCGCGGCGCATGCGCTGCCGCCGGCGCAGGCGCGGGCCGACACGGTGTTCATCCGCCGCCGCGAGAGCCAGCCGACCAGCGCTCTCACCGCGCTGCTGGCGATCGCCCGGCCGCTGCCCCTGCGGATGGCGGCCGCCGAGTAGTGGGCATCTCCCCTTCAGATAGCAGCTCTCAAGATAATTCGTTACCGCCGATAACCCGCCGCACCTAGGTCTGCATCCGAGGATGCAGGCGGAGGCAGCATGCAAGGGTCCGGTGCAATCGGCGCGGCGCGGCAGGCGATGCCGGGCATCAGCGCCTGGCGGGCGACGCTCTCGGCCTGCTGCGCCAGCCTGGTCGGCATCGGGCTCGCGCGCTTCGCCTATACGCCGCTGCTGCCGGCGATCATCGAGGCGCAGTGGTTCGGGCCCGAGGCGGCCGCCTATCTCGGCGCCGCCAACCTCGCGGGCTATCTCGCCGGCGCGCTGCTCGCGCGGCCGATGGCGGCGGTGATCGCGGGGCCGGCGCTGCTGCGCGGGCTGATGCTGCTCGCCGCCATCGCCTTCTTCGCCTGCGCGACGCCCCTCTCCCTCGCCTGGTTCTTCACCTGGCGGCTGCTGTCCGGGATCGCCGGCGGTGCACTGATGGTGCTGGCCGCGACCACGGTGCTGCCGCATGTCCCGTCGCCCCGGCGCGGCATCGCCAGCGGCGCGATCTTCGCGGGCGTCGGCCTCGGCATCGCCGCTTCCGGCACGCTGGTGCCGCTGCTGCTGCGCCAGGGGCTGGTCGCGGCCTGGTGCGGCCTCGGCCTGCTCTGCCTGCTGCTGACCGCGATCGCCTGGACGGGCTGGCCCGCGTCCAGCGCCGCACCCGCCGCGCCGCAAGCGCGGAGCCGGGCGCATCGGCAGGCGCGGCCATTGCTCTGGGCGCTCTATGCCGCCTATGCGCTGAACGCAGCCGGGCTGGTGCCGCATATGCTGTTCCTGGTCGACTACGTGGCGCGCGGTCTGGGCGAAGGCTTGGCGACCGGTGCGCAGTACTGGGTCCTGTTCGGCCTCGGCGCCGTGGTCGGGCCGGTGCTGAGCGGGCATCTCGCCGACCGCACCGGCTTCGGGCCGGCGCTGCGGCTCGCGCTCCTGGTGCAGGCGATCGGCGTGGCGCTGCCATTGCTCGGCCTCGGCACGCCGGCGCTCATCCTCTCGAGCCTCATCGTCGGCGCCTTCGTGCCCGGCATCGTGCCCCTGGTGCTGGGCCGCGTGCAGGAGCTGCTGCCGCATGATGCCGCGGCGCAGAAGGCCGCCTGGAGCAAGGCCACCACCGGCTTCGCGCTGCTGCAGGCGGCGGGCGGCTATGGCCTGACCTTCATCTTCAGCGAAAGCGGCGGGGATTACCGGCTGCTCTTCCTGATCGGGACCGGGGCGATCCTGCTGGCGCTGACGATCGAGTTCATCATGGGCATCCTGGAGCGTGATCGCCGCAGGCTGAGTCGGCCGGAGGCGTGAATCACGCGACCAAACAATCGGCCTGGCGCCGCATCGGCCCCAACCAAAAGGATGACGCCCATGACGCTCCACATCGCCCGCATCGAGACCTTCCTGTACCGGGCCGAGGTGGCGGAGCCGGTGAAGACCTCCTTCGGCAGCATCCCGCGCCGCAGCGCGCTGCTGCTGCGCGTCGAGGATGCGGAGGGTGCGCATGGCTGGGGCGAGGTCTGGTGCAACTTCCCGCCCTACAGCGCCGACAACAAGCAGCGGCTGTTCGAGACGGTGGTCGCCCCGGCGGCGCTCATCGGCCGCTATGCGGATGCGCCCGATGCCTGGCACGGGCTGACGGCGCGCACCGCACGCCGGGCCATCCAGGGGGGCGAGCCCGGCCCCTTCGCCGCCTGCATCGCCGGGCTGGACCTGGCGCTTTGGGATCTGGCCGCGCGCCGCGCCGGCAAGCCGCTGCGCGCGATGCTGGCCGGCGATGCCGCTGGGGATGCGGTGCCCGCCTATGCCAGCGGCCTCAACCCCGACACCGCGACAGCGGCGGTGGCGCGCTGCCGCGAGGCGGGCTTCCGGGCCTTCAAGGTGAAGGTCGCCTTCGGGGCGGAGATTGACGAAGCCGTGGTTTCCGGCCTCGCACGCGACCTCAGGCCGGGCGAGCGCCTGATGGTGGATGCCAATCAGGGCTGGGACGTGCCGGAAGCACGCCGCGCGGTGCGGCGCCTCGGCGCGCATGGCCTCGGCTGGATCGAGGAGCCGATCCCCGCGGACCGTCCGGCCGCCGAATGGGCGGAGCTCGCGATGCTTTCGCCGGTGCCGCTCGCAGGCGGCGAGAATGTGATGGGCTACGAGGGTTTCGCCACGCTCATCAGCCAGGGCCATCACGGCGTGGTACAGCCGGACATGCTGAAATGGGGCGGCGTCACCGGCGCCTTCGCGGTGGGGCGGCGGTCCGTCGCGGCGGGTCGGTCCTATTGCCCGCACTGGCTCGGCAGCGGGATCGGCCTGCTGGCGGCGGCGCAGGTGCTGGCCGCGGTTGGCGGCCCCGGCCTGCTGGAGCACGACGTCATGGAGAACCCGCTGCGGGAAGCGCTCGCCCAGCCCTTCCCACGGGTGCGCGACGGCGTCCTGGCGCTGCCCGCAACGCCGGGGCTCGGCGTCGAGCCGGACCTCGCCGCCGCGGCGCCCTGGCTGGTCACGCACATGGAACACCGCGCCGGCGCCTGACGCCTGACGCCTGCGCCTGCGCCTGCTGGTTCGCCCCTAGCCGACGCGACGCCGCGTCGCCGCCAGATGCGCACGCATCGCCGCCTCCGCCGCATCGCCATCCCGCGTGCGGATCGCCGCCGCGACGGCGCGGTGCTCGGCCAGCGCGCTGTCGCGATGGCCCGGCTGCGCCGCGACATGGCGGAGCGCGAGCGCCATCCGCCCTTCCAGCGAGGCCAGCAGGCGGTGGATCTCGGCGTTGCCGCAGGAAGCCGCGATCGCGGCGTGGAAGACGGCGTTGGTGCGGAAGAAGCCGTCCTCGTCGTCGACCGCGACCGCCGTCGCCTGTTCGGCGAGGATGGCGTCGAGCTGCGCGGCGAGACCGGCCGGCGCGCGCTCGGCCGCCAGCCGCGCAGCGAAGCCTTCCAGCGGGCCACGCGCCTCATGGATCTGGTCGGCCTCCTTCGGGCCGAGCTCCGCCACCACCACGCCGCGGCGCGGGCTTTCCACCGCCAGCCCCTCCGCGGTCAGCGCCAGCACCGCCTCCCGCACCGGGGACCGCGAGACGCCGAGGCGAAGCGCGAGCGCCGGCACGGAGAGCTTCTGGCCTGGCCGCAGATCGCCCGAGAGGATCGCGCGGCGCAGCGCGGCGACGGCTTCATCGACGACGCGCACCGCGCCCAGCACCGGCAGGGAATCGCCTTCGATCATGGGGGCAATCTCGGGGCCGGGCGCGGCCCAGGCAAGCGCGCTCAATCCGGCCGGATGCCGGCGGCGCGCAGCACCTGGCCCCAGCGCGCCTGCTCCTCCACCAGGAAGGCAAACATCGCCGCGGGTTCGGCATCCGCCATCACGGTATTGCCGAGCGCCTCCAGCCGCGCGCGGAAGGCGGGATCCGCCTTCGCCTCCCGCACCGCATCGCGCAGCCGCGCCAGCACCGCATTCGGTGTGCGCGCCGGTGCCAGCAGCAGGTTCCAGGAGGTCATGGTGTAGTCGGCGAGGCCCGGAAAGCCGCTCTCGGCCACGGTCGGGATCTCCGGCGCCTGCGGCAGGCGCGTGCTCGCGGTGACGGCGAGCGCCTTCAGCGTGCCGCCCCGCGCCTGGCCGAGGCCGGTCGTCGCGGTGTCGGCGACCAGCGCGATCATCCCGGCCATCAGGTCATTGGTCGCGGGCGCCACGCCGCGATAGGGGATGTGGTTCATGGAAAGGCCTGCGGCGGCCAGCAGCTTGGCGACCGCGAGATGCGCGGCGGTGCCGTTGCCGGCGCTGCCATAATCGTAGCGGCCGGGATTGTCGCGGATCAGCGCGAGGAAGCCACGGAGATCGGCGACCGGCAGGTTGGGTGCGCCGAGCAGCACTATCGGGCTTTCCGCCAGCAGCGCCACGGGGGCGAAATCCGCCAGCGGATCGAAGGGCAGCCGCGCGAAGAGCGACGGGTTGGTCGCCTGGCTGAGATTGTTGAAGAGGATGGTGTAGCCATCGGCCGGCGCCTTGGCGACGACATCGCTGCCGACCGTGCTGCCGGCGCCGGAGCGGTTCTCCACCACCATCGGCTGGCCGAGGATCGCCGAGAGGCGCTCCGCGAAGGTCCGCGCCAGCGCATCCGATGGCCCGCCCGGCGCGAAGGGCACCACCAGGCGGATCGGCCGGTTCGGATAGGCGGGCTGCGCGCGCGCCAGCGCGGGCAGCGTAAGCCCGGCGGCGATGAGGTTACGGCGGGAGAGGATCATGCTGATGGCTCCGGGCATTCTCACCATCCGTCGCAGCGCGCCCAGCGCGCGCGGGCGACGCCGTCGCCGTCATGCACGTCATAGCCGCCATGACCGCCAGCGGCCGTCAGGCAGGCATGGTTGGGCAGGATGCGCACCCGCGCGCCGAGCGGCAGGCGATCGAACCAGGCGGCGTCCGGCAGCGGCACCGTGCCGTGTTCCTGATGCAGCGTGGCGATGGCGAGCGGCAGCCGCGCCCCGGTCGCGGCATCGGCGAGGATGCCGAAGCGCGCTTCCGGCAGGTATGCATTGGCGCCGCTGTCCTTGCTGAGCGCGAGCGCGCCGGCATCGAGGATCAGCGCGCCGGCGGCACCCGGGCAATGCCTCTGATGCCCGATGACACCAGCCTCGACGGCGAGCGCCAGATCCTCCCACCGGCACATCCCGCGAGAGAGCTGCGCCAGGTCCCAGAACAGCGATACCCCTGCCCGCGCCTCCGTCACGCCGTCGAGGTGGCGCGCGAACAGCAGGGTCGGCGTGGAGCCCACCGAGACGATCGGGCAGCCATGGCCGGCGGCGCGCAGCCGCGCGGCGGCATGCGTGGCAGCGGCGCGCTCGGCCTCCGCGAGATCGGCGAGCGCCATGGGATCGTCGCTCGCGTAGGAATGCCCGGCATGGGTCATGACGCCGCGGAGGCGCAGCAGCGGATGCCGCGCGGCTTCGGCGGCCGCGGCGAGCAGCGCCGCGCCATCCGGATCGGTGCCGGAGCGGTGCTCCCCGCAATCGACTTCGAGCAGCAGGGGCAGCGGATGCGTCGCCGCCTCGCCGAGCAGCCGGAGCATCGCGGCATCATCGGCGACGATCGTCACGGCCGCGCCGCGCGCGGCAAGCGCGGCCAGGCGCGGCAGACGCGCGGGCGTCGCGGCGGCCGCCAGCAGCAGGTCGGAGAAACCGGCACCGGCGAGGAATTCCGCCTCCCGCAGGGTCGAGACGGTGACGGCGCCGATCGCGCCATCATGGGCGATGCGCGCGACCTCCGCGCATTTCGCGGTCTTGAGATGCGGGCGGAAGGCGACGCCGAGCGCGCTGCAGCGCGCGCGCAGGCGTTCGGCATTGCGCAGCAGCCGTGCGTGGTCGAGCAGCAGGCGCGGCGTGTCGCTCATGCGAGCCCCTCCAGCGCGGCGTCGAGGGTGCGCGCCTCGCGCAGCGGCTTGGGGCCGGGGCGCGCCGGCAGGCCGACGCGGTTGTGCCAGACGACGCGCATGCCGACGCCGGCCGCACCCGGCACATCGGCGCTGCTGCCCGCGACGAAGAGCGCGTCCTCAGGCGCGACGCCGAGGGCCGCGAGCACCGCACGGTAGGGCTCGGGCCGCGGCTTGTAGAAGCCCGCTTCCTCCGCGGTGATCACGGCATCGAAGGGCACGCCGCAGCGCGCGGCCGCGCGCCGACCGAGTTCCACCGAGCAATTGGTCGCGACGCCGAGCAGCAGGCCGCGCGCCCGCAGGCCGGCCAGCACCGCTGACACCTCCGGCCAGGGCATCAGCCCGTCCCAGCCGGCATGAAGTGCGGCCGGCGCGGCGGCGGTCAGGCCGGCATCGCGGGCGGCTTCGGCGACCAGCGCCTCATAGGAGCGATAGGCGCCGCAGCCATAGGTCAGCTCCAGGTAGCGGGCGCGCCAGCTTCGGCCGGCTTCCGCCCCGCCGGCGGCGGCATCCCAGACGGTCCAACTGTCGAGCAGCGCGGTGAGCAGGTCGAAGATGACGGCTTTCGGGTGCGGCATGATGGCTTTCTACATTTTACATGTAAATTGTCAAGGCAGGCCATGACGCGGCCGGGCATGCCAGACTGCGCCGGGCCGCAAACTGGGAGGGAGCTGATGTCGGAACAGCCGGTCCTCTATGGCGCCGCCTACAGCGTCTATGTACGCGCGGCGCGCCTCGCGCTCACCGAGAAGGGCGTCGCCTATCGGCTGGTGCCGGTCGATATCTTCGCGCCCGGCGGCCCGCCGCCGGAGCATCTGGCGCGGCATCCCTTCGGCCGCATCCCGGCCTTCGAACATCGCGGCTTCGCGCTCTACGAAACCGGCGCCATCACCCGCTATGTCGACGAGGCGTTTCCCGGGCCGGCGCTGCAGCCGCAGGCGCCGCAGCCGCGCGCCCGCATGAACCAGGTGATCGGCATCCTCGATGTCTATGCCTATCGCACGCTGGTCTGGGACATCTATGTCGAGCGCGTCTCCGCGCCCAAGCGCGGCCGCGCTTCGGACGAAGCGAGGATCCGCGATGCGCTGCCGTGGGCGGCGACCTGCCTCGCCGCGCTGGACGCGATCATGGGGCCGGGGCCCTTCCTGACGGGGCCGGAGCTGACGCTCGCGGACCTGCACGCCGCGCCGGTCTTCGCGCTGTTCACGGCAGCGCCGGAGGCGGAGCCGCTGCTGCTCCCGCATCCGGGCCTGCAGCGCTGGTGGGGCCGCATCGCGGCCCGCCCCAGCATGGCGGCGACCAGCCAAGCCTGAGCGATGAGACCATCCGTCAGGAAGCCGTGAGGCTGGGCCTGAAGACGCCTCCGGGTGCCCATTGTCGATCCCGCCTAGCGCAGCCTCGGGGTGGCACGTCCATCCGCTGCTGGAGCATAATGCGCGCGCAAGCGCTCACGCATTATGCTCCAGCACTGTGTTTGATCGCGTGATTCAGACTTTCGGCGATTCCGCCTCAAGTCATCACGCTCCAGGCAGATCGGAGGAGGGAGATGATGACCGGCAGCAGCCTCGCCGAGAAAACCTGCACCCCCTGCCGCGGCGGCGTCCCGCCGCTGACACCGGCGGAAGCCGAGGGCTATCACCTCCAGGCGCCCGACTGGTCGCTGATGGACGGCGCGACCCGGATCGAGCGACGCTTCCGGTTCAAGGACTTTTTGGAGGCCTTCGCCTTCGTCTCGCGCGCCGCCGCGCTGGCGGAGACGGAGGCGCACCACCCCGACATCAGCTTCGGCTGGGGCTATGCGGTGGTCTCGCTGCGGACCAAAAAGATCAAGGGCCTGCACGAGAACGACTTCATCATGGCGGCGAAGCTCGACCGCATTGCCGACGGTACCGGGGCGGCAGGTCAGGAGGCCTGACCTGCCGCGGAGGCGATTGCCGGCGGACGCCGCCTCCCGCACGCTCGCTGCCGTGTTCAGCGGCCGCCCCTGGAGGATGCCATGGTCGAACCCGACCTAGGGTCGGACCCCCTCCGCGACCGCATCCTGGACGCGGCGGTTGCCGAGGCCGAAGCGGACGGAGGCTGGTACGACCTCCGGCTCCACAGCGTCGCACAGCGGCTCGAGGTGCCGCTGGAGGCCGTGCTGGCCCGCTTCCGGGACGCCGACGCCATCGCCGACGCCTGGTTCGCCCGCGCGCTGCGCGCCATGCTGCGCGAGCCGGAGCCGGGTTTCCTGTCCCTGCCCCCGAGCGAGCGCCTGCACCTGGTGCTGATGCGCTGGTTCGACGCCCAGGCGTCGCATCGCCAGGTGGTCGGCAGCATGATCGGAGCGAAGCTGCATCCATCGCACCCGCATCACTGGGTGCCGATGATCTTCAGCCTCTCGCGCCTAATCCACTGGGCGCTGGAAGCAGCGCGGCTCGACGCCCGGGGCCTGCCGCGGCAGGCGGAGGAAGTCGGCCTCACCCTTCTCTTCCTCCGGGTGCTGCGCCTCTGGCTGCAAGATGCCAGCCCGGACCAGCAGCGAAGCCGCGATGTCCTGCGCCGCAATCTGGCTTGGCTGGACCGGCTGCCGAGGCGCCCCGTGCACAGCGGGGACGGCGGCACCTAGGCGTCGCGGCCGCGATCCGGCACGGCTGCCACCACCTCGCGCGCCTGACGGCAGCCAGGCGGAGCCCCGCGCGAAGCGCGCCAGCGCACTGCCCGTATGGAGGGTTTCTGCTCCTTTCCGCGGCATCACCCTCCGCGCCGAGGCCTTGGGATTCGCGATGCTGGTTCGTTGCTTGGCGCTGCTGACGGCGCTGCTGGCCCTCAGCGCCTGCGGGCATTACTGCGGCCTCGGCCGGCCCAATTGGCCGCTCTGCGCCTTCGACCGATAGGTGGATGCCGGCCGGCTCACCTGATCAGCCGGTCCCGCTATTGTCGGTCTTGTCGCTCTCCGCCTGCTCGCGCAGTTGCTCCGCCGTGAGGCCCGCGGGGACGGACCCGCTCAGCGTGCCGTCGCCCTCCTTGCGGTGCGCCTCGTCCTTGGGCGCGCCTTCGGGGGTGTGCGTCGTGCTGTCGGTCTTCATCCCGGGCTTTTTCGGCTGCTTGCTCACCACGCGCATCTCCATGCCGCTGTCCGGAAGGCTGAACGCACCGAATGGGCGCGGGATGCGGGGCCGATTCGGGACGCGGCGCGGCTGGACGTTTGGACAGGTTTATCACAACCGGTTGTTCGCAACGCCATTGCAGCGCAGCAAAGCCAGCACCGCCACAGGCCGGAATGCGCCACGCCCGGCCGCCAGAACGCGCGACGAACATCCGTGGTGCGAAGCCGGTTTCGCGAAGGAGGGTCGTCGCCTCTTCCGGCGCGCCAGGAATCCTTACGAAACGACACAATCTGCGCGGGCGTTATGAAATGCCGGATAAACCACCGATTGCGTAGGAAATCGTATACGGTCTAGCTCAAGCTTATGACAGAACGCATCGCGGCCAGAACGGCCGACCTCCTCGATACCTTCGGTGTCGTCACGCATCTCCCCTACACGGATGGTGGCTACCGCGAACTCAGCGCCACGACAAACGCGCTGACGTATCTCGGCCTCGACCATGTGCGCGATCAGGCGCCCAACCCGGAATATGACGAATACGGCCAGGAGCATTTCGCCGATGCGGCCGCCCGGGGCATCCACTTCACCTTCGTCGTCGAGGGCGGCGTCGACCCCGCCACCACCGTGCAGCGCATCCACGCGATCGAGCAGGCCTATCCCGGCACCGTCACCGCGATCGAAGGCCCGAACGAAGTCAACAACTGGCCCGTGACCTATAACGGGCAGACCGGCACGGCCGCTGCGCAGGCCTACATGAAGGCGCTGTTCGACGCGGTCCAGGCGGACCCACTGCTGCGTGACATCACCGTCTCCGGCTTCACCGACTGGCCGAACCATTCCAGCACCAGCGACACCAGCACCATCCACCCTTACGCCAAGGACGGCGACCAGCCGCTCGATCGCATCCAGCAGGATATGGAAGACCAGAACGCGGTCGATCCCGGCAAGCAGTTCCTGATCACCGAGACCGGCTACCACACGCAGATCAACCCGTCCGAGGGCTGGGAAGGCGTGAGCGAAGCCGTGCAGGCCAAGCTGATCCTGAACACCTACATGGATGGCGCGCTGGTCGGCGCGCAGCAGACCTATGTCTACCAGCTCCTCGACGCCTATGCCGGCGACAGCCAGGAGGAGCATTTCGGCCTCTTCCGCCTGGACAACAGCCCCAAGCCGGCGGCGACCGCCATCCACAACCTGACCACGATCCTCGCGGATACCGGCGGCACCGCCGAGAGCTTCGCGACCGGGAGCCTGGACCTGACCGTCACCGGCGCACCCGCGACCGGGCACACCTACCTGACCGAGAAGAGCAATGGCTCCTTCCAGGTCATCACCTGGGCCGAGCCGGACATCTGGGACGAGGACGGCAACCGGGCGATCACCGTCGCGCCGACCACGGAGACGATCAGCTTCGGGAAGACGTTCGCGACGGTCGAGATCTTCGACCCGCTGCTCGGCACGACGGCGATCCAGACGCTGCACGACGTCTCCAGCGTGAGCCTCGGCATCACCGACCATCCGCTGATCGTGCAGCTCTCCGGTGCCGGGACCACGCCGACGCCGACGCCGACACCAACCCCGACGCCCACTCCGACTCCGACGCCCACGCCGACCCCTGCGCCGATCACCGGCTCCAGCGCGGCGGAGACCCTCATCGGCACCGCCGGGAATGATGCGATCGTCGGCGGCGGGGGCGACACGCTGAAGGGTGGCCGCGGTGACGACACCTACACCGTCAAGGCGGGCGACAAGGTCGTGGAGCTGACCGGACAGGGCGCCGACACGGTGAAGACATCGGTCAACAACTACATCCTGCCCACCAATGTCGAAGACCTCGTCGTCACTGGCAGCGGCGCGAACACCGTGTCCGGCAACGCGCTCGCCAACGAGATCACCGGCAATGGCGCCGCCAACACGCTGAACGGCCGCGGCGGCAACGACGTGCTGACCGGCGGTGCCGGGAACGACACCTTCGTGATCGCCAAGGGCAAGGGCCACGACACCATCACAGACTTCCAGGGTGCGGGCGTCGCCGGCGGCGACAAGCTGCTGCTCAGCGGCTTCGGCCGTGGGGCGACGCTGAGCCATGTCGGCGACGACTGGTCCATCCGGGCGGCGGATGGCAGCGTCACCCATGTCACGATCGACCACGTCACCGAGCTGGCGACATCGGACTACGCCTTCGGCTGACCTCTCCAGGCTCTCCCCGGCCGCAAGGCCGGGGAGAGTTGGTGGTCCCTGTTCGCCCGGCGATGACGGGCTTCCCCGATATCCGACGCGTCCACGCCCGGCCCAGGCGATGCCGGCCGCTCGGCTTGACCATTGTCATCACCAAGGAATTGTCATGTCCGCCGCACTCCGCTCCGGCGCCCTGCCTGCCCTATCCGAGACGCCGTTGCGCCGTGCGCTGGCGATGTGCCGGGCGGAGTTCTGGTCGGTCGGCGTGTTCAGCGGCGTCGTGAACCTGCTGCAGCTCACCGTGTCGATCTACATGATGCAGGTGTTCGACCGCGTGCTGGCGACGCGCAACCTCGACACGCTGCTCTATCTGACGCTGATCGCCATCGCGGCGATCGGGCTGCTGGCGCTGCTGGAGGCGGTGCGCAGCCTCGTCATGCAACGCCTCGGGCAATGGGTGGAGCGGCGTGTCGCGCCGGAAGGCTTCACCCGCGCGCTGGAAGCGCAGCTCCACGGCCGCCCCTATCGGATGGAGGCGCTGCGCGACCTCGCGGTGGTGCGCGGCTATCTCGGCTCGCCCGGCGCGCTCGCGCTCTACGACCTGCCCTGGGTGCCGGTGTTCCTCGCGGTCATCTTCCTGCTGCACCCGATGCTCGGCTGCATCGCGCTCGGCGGCGCAGTGATCCTGTTCAGCCTCACCCTCCTCTCCGAGCTCGTCACCTCCGCGCTGCTGAAGCGCGCCGGCGCCGCCGCCATGACCAGCCAGCGCCGGGCCGAGGCGATGATGCGCAACGCCGAGGTGATCGACAGCATGGGCATGCTGCCGGCGGTGATGACCCGCTGGCAGGAAAGCCAGGCGGAGCTCGCACCGGCCACCGCCAAGGCCGCCGACCGCGCCGCGGTGTTGCTGGCGCTGACCAAGTTCTTCCGCCTCGCCGTGCAGGTCGGCATCCTCGGCGCCGGCGCCTATCTGGTGCTGCAGCAGGAGCTGACCTCGGGCGCCTCGATCGCCGGTTCGATCATCATGGGCCGCGCGCTCGCGCCGGTGGAGCAGCTCATCGGCGGCTGGAAGCAACTCGTGCAGGCGCGCCAGAGCTGGAAGCGGCTGAAGGGCTTCCTGGCGCTGCCGCGGATCCGGCCGCAGGGCATGAAGCTGCCGGCGCCGGTCGGGCGGCTCACGGTGGAGCGGGTGT